>NZ_ATUW01000001.1 GCF_000420405.1 Winkia neuii subsp. neuii DSM 8576
ACTTGGGCCTGGGGAGACAACACCACCACCCAAACCCACACCCCCGGCGCCGCCTACCCCAACCAAACCATCACCCACGAATACGCCCCCGCCAAAAAACGCCAAATCACCCTCACCACCACCTGGGAAATCTACTACCAAGCCCCCGGCCTACCCAGCGCAAAACTAGACCAAAACCTACAAACCACCTCCCAATCCACCCCCTTCGAAGTCACCAACACCACCACCGTCCTAACCAACGACGCCGAAAAAGAACAAGGCCACTAACACCCACACCAACACACCAAACCAACCCACCACACCACACGCCCTCACCAAAACCCCACGCACACCCCCACTGCGCTGCGGGCAGAAGAAAGGGGGAGCCCACCCATACTGGACTCCCCCTGACGCCGAAGCGTCTACTTCACCTATAAGATGCCTACCTGCGACATTTCCACCTGATATGGGCGCCGCAATCTACCTGCCGGCTCTGCTGCCACACGCCGGAGTGACAACATCGCAGACCGGCCGCAGCACCTCACATCAGCGCAGGTTCGGCTTCCTACTCCTCGAACTTGCCGAGCCCGCAGTCGGCCAGGAACTTGCGGGTAGCAATTGCGTTCGGAAGTGGGAACTTGGGATCGACAGGGTATAGGTCCTGTTCGATGATCACGTACAGTTCCTTGTCCAGATCAGCCAAAGCCTTGACCAGGTCGTGCATTTCGGGTTCGCCCTTTGGCGGGGTTACGGAAACCCCGTGCGCTACTGCCTCACCGAAAGGCCAGCCGTTCTTGCGGGCTTCCTTCAAAATGTCCACGTCCATGGCCTTGATGTGGACGTACCCGATCCGCTCTGGGTAGTCGCGAATAATGTTCAGCGGGTCTTCCCCACCGTAGACCACATGGCCCGTATCTAAGCAGAAGGAAACGTATTCGGGGTTGGTGTCGGCCATCATCCTGTCAATGTCCGCCCGCGTTTCAATGTGGGTGTCCCCGTGCGAATGGAGCTGCAACGTCAGGTTGTAGTCCTCCTTCAGAATCTTGCCCATGTGGTTTAGACCGTCCATGTATGTGTGCCACTGCTCGTCATTTAGGTCGTGATCTTCGGTAGGCTGCCAAGTCTTGTAGTCGATGAACGAGGGCGGAAGGAACACTACGTGTTCAGCTCCCAGAGCGGCATGCAGTTCGGCATTGGCCCGCATAACCTTTTCGGTTTCCTCCCACGTGCCCTTGTCGTAGAGGGCGCCCGACTGGGTGGTGGCGGCAACAACCTTTAGGCCACGCTTTTCAGTTTCTTCCTTTAGCTGTTCGGCAGTGCTCGGGAAGTAGCCGAACGGGCCTGTTTCCAGCACCGAAAACCCAGCTTCTGCCATCTGGTCCAGGGTGTCTAGAGGGGCTATTTGCTTGTCATCTTCTGGGAACCATACGCCCCACGAATCCGGCGCGATGCCTAGGGTCAGCTTGGGGTACTTTTCAGAGTTTGCGAACGTCATTGTTACTCCTTGTTTTGTTGAATGGATTTGCAAGTTTTAGTGGAAGAAGCGAATAGGTGTATTCGCGTTGAGGCCGATTGTTCAACCCGGTTGGGCGTATTTTTTTAGTGTGTTATCCCTCCGCAGCAGGTAGAGTTTTGGTGGGTTTTGCTGGAGCCGGTTCTTTGCCGGATTTTCCGGCGGCAAATTCCCGTTCTAGTTCCTCCAGGGTTTTGTCCCGCGTTTCAGGTAAGTATTTCCATTGGAACAGCAAAGACAATACGTTTATGGCGGCGAAAATGTAGAAGGTTTTTCCGCCGAGGGCGTCCAGAAGAATTGGGAACATGAAGGTTACGATCATGTTCGATATCCACTGGCAGAAGACGGCAACCCCCATTGCTATGCCGCGCACCTTCAGTGGGAAGATTTCCGCCATCATCAGCCAGAAGCAGACCGCGCAGAATGCTTGCATGAAGAATAGGAAGGCTAGCATCAGCACCAAAATTATGATGGAGCGCGCCCAGCTTTGTGGCAAAACCAAGAATGCGGTTCCGAGTAGGATCTGCGAAATAACGATCCCGCTCATGCCGATCATCAACATTTTCCGGCGGTTCATGTATCCCAGCAGCCAGAGCCCGAACGCCACTGACGCTACTGACACCGCGCCGTTGGCAATGGTTGCCACCAAAGAGGCCTGCGTTCCTAGCCCCGTCGATATGAGCACTGTGGGCGCAAAGTACATGATGGCGTTCACGCCAGTCAGCTGAATAACAATGCCGAAGCCGATCCCGATTAGGGTGATGCGGCGTATCCACGGGGTGGCCAAATCTTTTATGGTCCCCTTTTCGCGGGCATCACGCTGTACTAGCGCATCTATTTCTTTTATTTCTGCTTGGGGATCTTCAGTGCGCAGATCCGCAAGTACGTGCCAGGCATCTTGGAGTCGCCCATTTCTTATCAGCCAGCGCGGCGATTCGGGTACAAATAGAACGCCGATAAATAGTAGTGCGGCCGGAATAGCGCATAGTGCCAGCATCCACCTCCACGCGTTGGCTTCGTTGCCCCACTGCCCGATCGCGGCATTCGAGGTGTAGGCCAACAATTGGCCGGTAACGATCATGAGTTCATTTCGCGACACCAATTGCCCGCGCACGTGCGAGGGCGCAAGCTCAGCTATGAACATTGGGATAGTAGCCGAAGCACCTCCGACGCCGAATCCCAAAATAATTCGAAAAACGACCATCACCACCACGTTCGGCGCCAGCGCCGTTCCCAGAGCCCCCACAAAGAAGACCAGGGCCAGTACCTGGGTTGAACGTCTTCGCCCGTAAGCGTCAGAAAAGCGTCCCGTAAGAATTGCCCCGAAGGCAGCTCCAAGCAGCAAGGAAGCGGTTACTAGCCCTTCCGTAAACGGGGTCAGCCCCAGCCCGCCTTTAGAAATCGGATTAGTAAGAAATGGGAGTGCCCCAGAAATAACGCCCGTGTCGTAGCCGAAGGCAAGCGCGCCCATGGTGATAGCTAGAGTTACGATATTGATTTTCCGGCGCGCATGCTGCCTATGAGCTGGGCTATTGAAGTCTATGTTTTGTATGCCTGGAGCCTCGTCCCCGAGTTTCCAAGCGGGCTTTGTTGCAGACATTTAAGCATCTCCTTTGATGACTTTTGCAATCTGAACTTCGTCGTTGACCGCCATGTTATCACGTGATAGCGTTGTGCGTAGTTCGACGATAAAGGAACTCACAAATAGTGTCAAGGCCCAGGTCGGAAACCTTTTTCGTCGCACTTTTTGACCCAATGGGGGGCCAATCGCTCAAAGAGGAGATTCATCATGGCAAACAAAACTATTAAAATCGCACTACTCGGCGCCGGCTATGCAGGCCAATCCCACGCCTTCGGCTACAGGAATGCCGCAATGGACCCCGAGGTAGCAGGAACCAAAATAATTCTGGACACCGTCATCGACGGCAACGAGGAACTCGCCCGCACAGTTGCAGACAAATACGGCTTCGAAAACGTAGCCACCGACTACAAGAAGGTCCTAGAAGAGCGCCCCGACATCGACGCCTTTTCTATTGCGCTACCCAACCGCCTCTACGTAAAAATCGTCCCCGAAATTCTGGCCGCAGGAAAGGCAATCTTCTGCGAAAAGCCCCTCGGCCTCGACGGCAAAGAAGCCCAAACAATGGTAGACGCCGCCCAGCAGGCGGGCACCCTAAACGCGGTAGGCTTCTCGTTCCGCCGCATCCCCGCCCTCGCCGCACTACACGACCTGGTAAAGGACGGCCGCCTAGGCGACATCCACTTCTTCCGGGCAATGTACTACGCAGACTACGCGGCCGACCCCAAGCAACCCCGCACCTGGCGCTACGTGGCAGAACAGTCCGGCGGTGGCGCTCTAGCCGACATTGGCGCCCACACCCTCGACACCGTCCGCTACATAATCGACGACGTCACAGAGGTCTCCTCCGCCCTCCTCGAAACTGTAATCAAGGAGCGGCCCATGCCGGCAGGCGGCATCGGACACTCGCAGAAGGCCTCCGAAACTGAGGTCGGCGAAGTAACGAACGACGATAACGCACTGCTGAACCTGAAACTGAAGAACGGCGCAATCGGCAACGTCACCCTCTCGCGCATCACAAAGGGCACCCCGAACGATTTAGCGATCGAAGTGTACGGAACCAAGGGGCACGCCAAGTTCTCGTCCCTTGCCATGGACCAGCTCATCGTCTACGAGGAAGGCCAAAACGAGGACGGCTTCGACGGCCCGCGCGTCATTTCTGCCGGCCCCGCCATGCCCTACTTCGAATACACCGCCGCAATGCCCGGCCGCGGCGTTGGCACCGGCTACGGCGAAGCCTTCATGGCAGAAATTCAGGAGTTCGTGCGCGCCCTGGTGAAGGGAGAACAGGTTTCGAACCCGTTCTCGGAGGCAATTCCCACCATGAAGGTAATTGCCGCCGCACTCGAATCAGCTGAAACCGGCAAACCGGTTGCGGTCAAGTAGGCGGCCAATCAAATGACTAGCGTGCGCCCCTTCCCTAACGGCAAGGCGCCTCTGTGTAGGCTGTTGTCATGACTGGAAAGGGGCGCCACTACGTCACGCAGGCCGACATAGCCCGCCGCGCCGGCGTGTCCAGGCCGCTGGTATCCCAGGTACTGCACGGGTCTAGGCGAGTTAGCAACGAAAAGCGCAAGCTCATACTGCAAACTGCCCAAGAAATGGGGTACATAGCCTCAGACATTGCCACCTCGCTCGCCGGCAACAGGGCCCACAAGCTCGTAGGCCTACTAGTTAGCTCCCTGGTGAACCCCATCTTTGTGCAGATTTGGAACGGGTTGGCCTCGGTACTGTCGCCGCTCGGGCACCAAATATTAGTAATGGAGGGCGGGGTATCCCCAGATAAGGAAGATGCCAACTTGCGTTCGCTGGTTTCTTTCCGGCCAGACGCAATTGTGCTTGCCGGCTATTCTGGATCTACCAAATCGCTTCTGGCTGCATCAAGATCTATTCCCTTCGTGTCGGTTACGCGCGACATTGAAAAAGAGGGCATAGATTCAGTCTGTTCACACGACACCGAGGGCGGCCGCCTGGCAACGCACTACCTGCTGGGCAAGGGCCACAAACGCATTGCCCACGTGCGTCTGCCCTCCCACATCCCCTACGAAGATAGGCAGGTCTCCTACTACCGCGCCATGGAGGCGGCAGGCCTAACGCCGCAAGTAGTGGACGCAGATTTTGAAAACGGCAGCGGCGCCAACACTATCGGAGAGCTTTTGAATTCGCCTAACTGCCCTAGCGCCTTCTTCTGCGGCAACGATCTGATCGCACTGAAAGTTTTGGACATAGTTCGGGGCAGGGGCCTGCGCGTTCCGGAAGACATTTCGATCATCGGCTTTGATGGCACCGAAACCGCCGCCCGCGCCGGCCTGACCACCATTGACCAGCACCCCTACCGGCAAGGCCAACGCGCCGCAAAAATGCTGCTCGAGCGCATCGAATCCGGTGACGCCGGCGGGCACGAGCTCATTAGATTCGCCCCCACCTTAGTAGAACGCGATACTGTAGCGCCGCCCTCGTGCTAGGCAAGCCCTGGGCAAAACGAGCCACCCATACCATAGCGTGCCACCCAAAAAGCCTTTTTATGCACACGTGTGTACCCAATTAATTTTGTCCGCGTATCACATTTTTGCCGGTAAACACCGCCAGTTGCTGCCATGTTGTAGCATTTATGGGTGATCGCGGTCTGTGGTCGCCGATCTCAGCGGGGTTGCTGACAGCGACTAATAGCCCTGCCTAAAAATGTTTCCCACAGGTCCAGGGAGCCTTTGACTATGAACCAGAAACCGTCCCGTGAAGGCGCAACGCCTTCGGCCGGCCAGGGTGGTAGTGTACCCCACGAGTTTCCCTCGCGTTCCTCGCGCCGCCGCGCAGCACGTGGCTCACATCGCCGCACCCACTCATCCGCACCCGCGGCGGCAGGTGGCAGCGTGCCGGAGCCGCCCGCACCTGAAAAGTCGGTTCCCCCTAAGGCGCGCAGGCGCGGGGCAGGCCGCTCCTTCAAACGCTCCAATACGGCGGCTAAATCCGAAACCCTAAAACCACGCAAGTCACTGCGCACACGCGCCTCCTCGCTTTCGCGCCCCGCCCTGCGCCCCACGCAGGCAGCCAGCCGGAAAACCTCCCCACGCTGGTATTCCACCATGGATCCGCGAGTGGCTTCCTTAGACCAATCACAAAAGGGCCGCATCCACAACCCGCGCCTGTCTATGCGCGACTACGACGACGCCCACGACGCCACCTCGCCCTCGACAACTTTGACGCACCTGCCCGCAATCAAGCCTGTTACAGGTTCGACCCCAATCGTTGGCAAGTCCGCCGCCCGCTCTGCCTCGGGAGCGCAAACTACACCCCCGGGCCCCACCGGTTCCCAAAGTGCCGCCTCGCCGGCCAAGGGGAATCCCGCTAGGGGCAGCCAGGGCGAAGCCGCCCCCATCGCCAGCGCCCACGTTCCCGCGAGGGCGGATACAAGCACGGCCGCGCTAGCTAGCGCCCCTGCAGAAGAGACCGCCCACAAAAACGCCCGCGAGGCCAACCTAGAGGAAACCGAATCCGGCTCTTCCTCGGAATTGAAACGCCAAGAATCGCGCTGGTGGCTAGGGGCCGCAATAGTTATTTGCCTGCTCGCCCTAATTGCTGGGGCCATTTTCGGGTTCTTCAAACTGCAGCGGCCCGATACCGAAAGCCAGGTGCTGCCCTCGGACAAGAAAACTTCCGCCTCCCCAACGGCCTCCCCCACGCCCTCGACAGAGCCCTCCCCGGTACCTACCGTGCGCACCACAGAAGTGCCCTCGGGGCTAAAAGGCAGCTACGATGCTCCTACCGCTACAGGCAGATTGATTGCGATCCCAGGCCAAAAGCCCGCCCCCGAAGGCGAGGGCAAACAGGTGGCCTACAACCTCTCATACGAAGAAGGCATGCCCATTGACTCGGCCGCCTTCGCCGAATCGGTGCACAACACGCTGAACGATTCGCGTTCCTGGCCGGCCCAGGGAATGCGCTTTTCCCGCACCGACTACCAGCCGCAAGTAAACCTGCAGCTGGTCACCCCCGGCACTATCAAGAAACGTTGCGCGGGTACCGTTGACGACGGGTTTGCCTCCTGCCTGGTTGGCAACACGGTAATGCTAAATTCCGACCGCTGGTTCAACTCAGCCGACGCCTGGCACGACGCCGGCGGCAGCGCCGACGAATACCGGGCCTACCTGCTGAATTACTTCATTGGCCTAGCCACCGGAAAGAAGGCTGCCGACTGCCCCGGGCAAGGCGAAGTAGCAAACGTCATGCAATCACAAACCTACGAGTTGGGTGGGTGCAAACCCAACGGCTGGGTCGACCCCGACGCAACGGAAGGCCGGTGACATGGTTCCCTACCTGCTTCAAGAGGGGTTTGCGCACGGGCTTTTACAGGCCGCAGGCGATGGGGTGGCCCCCGACAAAGGCGGGCTAGATCCACTAGCTCTAGCCCGCTGGCAGTTCACCATCACCACCATCTACCACTACATAATCGTGCCGATTTCCATAGGGCTTTCCCTATTCTTGGCGATCTGCCAAACCATGTGGTTGCGCACCAAAGAACGCCACTGGTGGTCGGCCGTGCGCTTTTTCGGCCCCATCTTCGTGGTCACGTTCGCGGTGGGCGTGGCCACCGGCCTAGTTCAAGAATTCCAATTCGGCATGAACTGGTCAGAATACTCCCGGTTTGTGGGCGACGTGTTCGGCACCCCGTTGGCTTTAGAATCACTGTTCGCCTTCTTCACCGAATCAGTCCTTTTAGGGCTGTGGGTTTTCGGCTACGGCGCGCTCTCTCCGCGCCTGCACACGGCCACCATCTGGGGTCTCACCCTGGCGGCCCATCTTTCCGCCTGCTTCATCATTGGGGCAAACTCCTGGATGCAACATCCGGTCGGGGCCGTATTCGACCCGGCCACCGGCCGCGCCGCCCTCGACGGGTGGGCCGGATTTGTTGCGATCATTACCAACTGGACACTCTGGACCGCCATCTTGCACGTGTGCGTGTCCTCGTGGATCGTGGCGGGCGCCCTAGTAGGCGGCATTTCCTGGTGGTGGATGGTGAAGACGCGCCGCACCCACGCCAATGCCGCCCGCCCATCCCCCACTCCGGCCTCGCCCGAGGCTAGCCCGGCCCCGGCGGCAGGTAGCGCAGCGGCAGGTAGTGCTTCGCGAACTTGGCGGCCCCTGGTGCGCTTTAGCGCGTGGGCCATACTGGCTTCTTCTGTGCTAACCCTAATAACGGGACACTTGCAGGGGATTCAGATGGCCACCGAGCAGCCCATGAAGCTGGCTGCGGGCGAGGCCTACTGCAAACCCGTTGAAGGGGGAGCCCCGCTGGCGCTCATTGCTTTCGGGTCAGATTGTTCCAACATCAAAACCTATGGCGCTATCCCCGGCGGCCTTTCGTTCTTAGCCACCGGTTCCTTTACGGGCAAGGTACTGTCGGTACCCGAGATTGAACGTTCCTACCAGGATTATTTCGGCAAGGCCGGCTCTGAGCGCGGCCGCACTGACAGCTACCACCCGCCGTTTATGCTCACCTTCTGGTCTTTCCGCCTGATGATACTGTTGCAGCTGCTAGTGCCCCTTTTTGCCATAGGGGCTCTTATAGCTACGCGCTCGGGCAGAACGCCCCGCAAGGGCCGCCTGTGGGGGCTAGCTTTGCTGCCGCTGCCGTCCCTTGCCGCAGTGGCGGGGTGGGTCTACACCGAAGTCGGCCGCCAACCGTGGATCGTTCACCCCAATTTCGAGGGCGGCAAAACCGACTTGTACCTGCTAACCAACCAGGGCCTGTCACAGGTGGGAGTCTCCCCCACCCAACTGGCGCTCTCGCTGACCCTATCCACCCTGCTGTACCTGCTGCTAGCCGTAGTATGGGCGGTCCTAGTTGCCAAAAAGGTGCGTGCCGGGTTACCCAAGGCGCGCAAACGTCAAAGCCACGCTAGGGAGCTGTCCTTCCAATGATCACCACACTGCAATTCATTTGGTACTTTTTGGCCTGCGCCCTGATGGCCACCACGCTAGCGCTAGTCGGGTTAGATTTGGGGACCGGCCTCACCCTCCCGCTCATAGGCAAAGGCGCAGACGAACGAGCCCTGCTCGGACGCACTATTGCCCCACATTGGGGAGGCCACGAAGTATGGCTCATCGCGTTCGTGTCCTCACTATTCGCAGCATTCCCCGAATGGTACGCCTCCCTACTTTCCGGGCTGCAAACCTACTTCCTACTGCTAATCTTCGCCCTCGTAGTGCGCGTGGTAACCATCGAATGGCGCGAGCAAGTCTCAGCTAAGGTGGGGGCCGCCCTCGACTGGGCACACATCGCCTGCACGGTAGTGATCACTTTCTGCTTCGCAATCATCTTTGCCACCCAACTGCGCGGCCTACCCGTCGAGGTTATTAACACTCGCGGCGGGGCCATAGCAGACCCCTCCCTAATAGACCCAAATGGGCCCGTAAACCCCGACCTGGCGGCCTACGCGCATTCGGTAACCGGATCCCCCCTATCCGCCCTCAACCCCTTCGCACTGGTAGGAGCCTTAGCGCTGCTAATCTACTTGGCGTACGTGGGCGCGGTGTGGGCCCTACAGCGCATCAACTTCGAATGCGAACCCCAAGAGCGCGCTTACACCCTGCGCACCAATCTCTCGCCAGTTGCAGGTATCCTCCTTCTGGCTTGGGCGTTCTGGGGGCAGATCGCTTACGGGCGCAATAAAGCTGGCTGGGCGGTGATCGCCCTACTGGTGGTGGCCGTGGCGGCCCAATTCGTTTTCCGAGGGCGCATCCTCGCCCTGCACGTTGCTTTGGCCACCTCTCCCCTGGTACTAGCTACCGTGTGGGTTTACGTTGCCGCCTACCCTGTGCTGTTGCCGTCCACGGTCAACGAGGCCTACAACCTGACCGTCAACCAGGCCGCCTCATCTGGCCCCGCGCTGGCAGTGCTAGTTGGGGCAGCCGCCGTGGGCATCCCCCTGGCAGGAGTGCTCACCTGGTGGTCGCATCGCACTTTGGGTTCGCGCGTAGATTTCGCCGCCTTGGCTACTCCCTTCGACTAGCCGCACCGATTAGCCGAAGGCCAACCCTGCCGTGTGCCGCAGCGACCTGCCCTAGCGGGGCCTTGCTTCAGCCGGCTTGCCCGAGCCTATTCCGGCTAGCCGGCAGGGCCTTGCCGCCCTAACAACTGGCATCTACTTTTCGCCGAAAAGCCCGCCCGGACTACCGGCGTTCTTCGTACGGGCTTTCAGATTGGGAGGTTTGCGGCCCGCGCGGGGCACCCTTATCTTTGCCGAACTTGTAGACGCAGAAGGCGGTGGTGGCGGTAGCCGCCATGAGTGCCCCAATCAGCACGCTTGCTTTGAGTGCGAAAAAGCCCTGCCCGGTTGCCAGCGAAAGCACCACCCAGTACAGCACAAAGTCGAGGGCAAGAAACCCAGCCGTAAATACAATTGCGTTTTTCACCCCTCGAGTCTAACTAGCACCCCTACCGAGCGCACCCAACTGGCCCTTGCCCGCACTGCCACCGCCCCGCCCTCGTCAATAAGGGGTCCAAATAATGGAACAACCCAAGACTTAAGTCCCAGATAGCTGGTATGTTGCGTACCACACCACAACGTACAAGGGGGTACGTATGGCAGCTCGCTCTAGCCCACCGCTCACAACAAAAGATAAAATTGCAGGCCAAACCGAAGCCATGAATAGGGTTCTAGGACTACCCTCGGTGGTAGCCTACGGCCTAGCTTCGATGGGGTTGCTAGCCGTATTCACCATCTACGGCACCGGGGTGAAGCTCTCGGATGGGCACCTTCCCGCTGCCTACATAATCGCCCTAACCGCAATGCTCCTCACCGCCCACTCCTACGCGCGCATGGCCTGGGCCGTACCGAAGTCAGGTTCGGCATACATGTATGCGCGTCTTTCCTTTGGCCCCTATGCGGGCTTCTTCGTCGGCTGGACAATGTTGCTTGGATACATATTCCTGCCCATGGTGAACTTTCTTCTGACCGGCTTGTATTTGAACACCCTATTCACTTCTATCCCGCCGTGGATATTCACTTTGGCGTCAATAATTCTAGTTGGCATTTTGGCCATGGTTGGCGTCACCTGGGTGGGGAAACTAAACATCGCCCTGGCCGTAGCAGGTAGCGGCATAGTTGCGATTTTTTCTGTACTCGCCTTTATTCACGCCGACCATCTCAGCGCCGAAACTTTAATCGCTCCTATCGCTCCCCAGTCGGGTTCGCTCGGCACAGTAATGGCGGCCGCCGCCGTTCTTTCCTTCGCCTTTTTAGGTTTCGACGGAGTGTCTAACCTTGCTGAAGAAACCAAAAAGCCACGCCAAAATATTCCGAGGGCGATAATGCTTTCTACACTCATTATTGGCATTTTGTTTTTTCTGGTTGCGTGGGCCGGCTCGCAGTTGTACCCAAATTGGCGCGACCTGACTAATCTGGATGCAGCGGGCACAGAAATGATGCGAAAGATTGGCGGGCCCATGCTGGCCACAGTCTTTTTGGCGATCTACATTTTTGGTACGACACTGTGCGGTACGGCAGCGCAAATGTCGGTCTCGCGCGTGCTTTTCACCATGGGCAGGGATCGGGTGCTGCCAATGGTTTTGTCGCGCCTACACCCGCGCTTTAAGACCCCCTACGTTGCTTCGTTGCTCGTCTCTGGGCTTTCGCTTGTATCCCTTCTGCTAACACTTGAGCAGGCTGTTTACATGATCAACTTCGGCGCTTTAGTGGCCTTTGCTGCCGTCAACCTAGCAGCCTTCAAGTATTTTTGGGTGGACCAGAAAAAAAGGGGAATGCGCGCCCTCTTCTCATACCTTTTAGCCCCCTTGGCCGGGTTTGCATTCATCTCCTACCTGTGGAGTTCCCTGGAATGGTTCTCTTACCTCGTAGGGGCCGCCTGGGTGGTCGTAGGCGTCGGCATCCTGGCCTGGCAAACCAAAGGCTTTACCAAACCACCCCCACCCCTGCAGTTAGACGGTTAACCGCAGTGGCAACACTGGGAGCAACCCCGAAGTAGCTGCCGCGGAGGAACTTTCGCCCTCCCTCACCCAGCATCGCAAGAGCTTTAGCACCGTACAAGTAAGTCCTTCTATTGACTTTGCGCCCAGCGCCTAAATGACGAATGGAGTTCAAATGGACCTAATCATTACCGCCCGCAACATTCACACCCTTACCCCCGCCCCGGCAGGAACGAACGCGATATCCGCCCTTGGCATAACCGGGGGCAGGATCGAAAGGGTAGGCACCCGCGCCCAAGCTGAATTGTGGCAGGCCGCAAGCCGTGCGGACTACCTGGACGCCACTATAACCCCGGGGCTAGTTGATGCCCACGTCCATCCTATCTGGGGCCAGCAGATTGCCCGCGGCACCTACCTTGGTAAAGTAACCGGCAGCAAGCACGCAGCCGAATTCTTGTCACAGCAGGTAGGTGAGGTGGCTCCTGGGGAGTGGATTTTTGCGTGGGGTTTGGAACAATCCGCTTTTGGGGCAGACACCCCTTCGGGGGCCGATTTCACTGAGACTTTCCCACACAATCCTGTCTTTGTGATGCTTTTCGACGGCCATGCGGCCCTGGCCAACGCTAAGGCTTTAGAGCAGGCCCACATCGAGGGTGCCGAACCTCTTGCCGGGGCCGGCCAAATAATCGTAGACGAGGCGGGAAAGCCCACCGGTTTTTTGCGTGAGGCGAGCGCTATAAACAGGTTGAAGGAGGCCGCTCCGCCGCTAACTTTTGAGCAAAAAGTAAAAAATACGCTTGCTACTTTGCGGGCGATGGCAAAAAATGGGCTCACGGGTGGCGAGATGTTAGATTTTGACGACCCGCAGTCTTTGCAAGTGCTTGCCCAGATCGAGGCCGAGGGCGAGCTGCCGCTGCGACTACGAGTAGCCCCTTGGGTACTTTCCGGGCATCCTAAAGGCCGGGTTCAACAGATCATCGACATGCAGGGTATAGGCGGGCGGAGGTATTGCGTGCGCGGGGCAAAAATGATGATCGACGGGACTATTGACAACGGCAGTGGTTGGCTTGCCGAACCGGATGCTATGGGCGAGGGAACCCATTCGGCCTACGCAAACACGGATGAGTACTTAGAGTGTTTGCGCGCTTTTGACGCTGCGGGAGTACCAACTTCTACCCACGCAATTGGCGATCGCGGGATTGAGTTTGTGATCGAGGCGATTGCCTCGCTCGGGCACACTTCGGTCTACCATCGCATAGAGCACATAGAAGAGATCACGGATCGGGCAGTTGACGCGCTGGCCAGCACTAGGGTGTCGGCCTCTATGCAGCCCACCCACTGCACCCACTTTTTGGATCCGGATGGGGCCGACGCCTGGTCTAGGCGTCTTGGCCGGGAACGGGCTAAGCGAGCCTTTCGCCTGCGCGACGTGTTCGAGGCTGCCCAGCATTTGGCGCTGGGATCGGACTGGCCGATCGCGAATTTTGATCCGCGCGAGATCATGGCCGACGCCATCAGCCGCAGGCACACGAAGGATCCCGCTTCCCGCCCAATAACCCCTGAACAGGCCCTCACAAATAGGCAAGCCCTGCAGTGTTACACGCGCGGGGTGGCGGGCTCCAATGGCAGCACAGGTGGCCGGATCGCTGTGGGAGAGCTTGCGGATCTGACCATTTTTGCTGCTGACCCGCTGCAGCTAAGCCCCGAGGAGTTGGCCGACGTAGAAATCGTAGCCACCTACGTCGGCGGGCAACGGATTGCTGGAGCGACCGTTTAAATGGCGCCGCAGAGCCACATTAGACCCTTTTAATAGTTGCAAATACAAATAATACACACGTAAATTAGACCTGTATTCTACTCGTATTCCGCAGAAGAGAGAGACTGATGTCGAGCCCATTCACGCCGGATTCGGATCCGAACAGGAACCGCAAAGACGGCAGTACCGAAGAACAGAATGCTTCCCAGAGCCACGCTGACAGCCACACTGGCAGCCACGTTGGCGGCCACCCGAACGCCACCGAGGGCGAGGGCGCGGCCCCCTTCCAAAGCCCTAGTTCGCGCGCCAACACCGAACGCCCCGCAACCGGTTCCACCCCGGCCTCGCCTGCGGGTGCGGGCAACCACGCGGGCAACCAGCAGCCCCCAACGCAGCCGGGCCAGGATTTTAGGCAACCTGGCAACCAGAACTTTACCCAGCCGAACCCCCAGGGCTCCCCGTGGCAAAATCGCGGCCAGCAGTCGGCGCCGGCCAACCAGGCTTGGTCGCCCACGACCGGGGCAAATCACGCCTACCCCGGCGCGCCCGCTCAAAACCGGCAGGCGCCTACAAGCGAGGGAAACTCGTTGAACATAGTGGGCCTAGTGGGCGTTGGGGTAGCCGTATTGGGGCTAGTCTTAGGGTTTTTCAAATCCACCTTTATCTTCGGTTGGATATTGTTCTTTGCCGCGGTCATTTTGACCGTTGTTTCGTTCTTTATGCGCGGAAAGGAAAAGAAGAGCTCTGGGGTGGCAACCATCCTCTCGATCCTGCTTGTTATCTTGCTTTCCATAACTAGCGTCCGAGTGTTGGCAACTGCCCTGGGTGGCATGGACAAGCACTCCAGTGATTATGACTCTGATTATTCCTCCTCTGATTCGTACGATTTTGACGAGGACGAGTCTGCTTCGCCCAGCGAAGAACCGGACCCGAACAGGAAAGGTTCACGCAACAACCCTTACGATTTTGGCACCGAGATCAAGAACAAAGAGTGGACCGTAAAGGTCAATTCCTTCGAGCCTAACGCCAACGAAAAGGTGAGGGATAGGGTTCACTACTACAAGGAGCCGATGCGGGGTCAAAACTATGGTCTGGTGAATGCGACTCTCACGTACAACGGCGAGGACGTGGGGCGCCCTAGTTCCATTAAATTTGCCTTTGTAAACACGAAGGGCAACACCTTCAGCTTCACTCCATATGTTGATAAGGACCCCCTCCTGGACGAGGAGATGTACAAGGGGGCAAGTGTTACCGGTGATATGTACATGTCAGTTCCCACAGAGGCTAAAGGCCTGATCCGTATTCAGGCCGGCTTCACTGACGAGCCAGTATTCATGAAGATACCTGAATAAATAGCTTCTATTTTCCGGCCGGGAATTTCGCAACGCGAGCCCGGCCGGTTTTTCTGCCAAATTGCAGGTCTAAAACTGCGCTTGGCAGCCGGATGCGCGCGTAGGATAGAGGCACTGATCCCGTTTCTGCATGGAGGCAACATGGATCCCCGCGAACGCGAAGTGCGCCGGCGCATGCGTGAAAATGAACTCTATCTTGATTTTGGCCCCGGCCTGGAAGCACTCGAAGAGGCGCGTATTCGCGGTAAGGAATTGGCCGACAAGTACAACCGCACTTCGGCCCGCGACGGTGCTGGGCGCACCCGCCTGCTACAGCGGATTTTTGCCAGGGTTGGCCAAGAGCCGTGGGTGGAGCCTCCCCTGCACGTAGCCTACGGTTGCCACACTTTTTTTGGCGATCACGTGTACGCCAATTTTGGTCTTACGCTCATTGACGATTCTGAAATCCAGATCGGCAACCATGTTTTGCTTGGCCCACATTGCACGCTGGCTACCGCGGGGCATCCGCTAGATCCCGAGCTGAGGGCCACTTACGCGCAGTTTTCTTCAAAGATCACGTTGAAGGACAAAGTGTGGTTGGGCGCTAACGTAACGGTTTTGCCGGGGGTAACAATTGGCGAGGGCGCAGTGGTTGCCGCAGGTGCGGTGGTTAGTGCGAACGTGCCCCCGCGCGTTGTAGTGGGCGGCGTTCCCGCACGCATATTGCGGCCGCTCACCGAAGCTGACAAGACTTTCACCTATCAGCCCCCAAAGGATTTGTAGCCCACCTTCACTGTGCTAGTCTGTCCGCTATCCAGGAGCGGTAGGCTGCGGCCGCGGCCCCGCGTGCCCAGTCGGTGAAGGCTCCGTCGCGCACGTGCAAAGTGAGTCCGGGTTCGTCCGGGTCATGCATTTTGGCCAGCCCTTCACCTACGTGCAGCTGTTCGCAAGCCGCCAGCGGGGCAAGTTCACCGCCCACTACCACGTGCGAAACTAGCGAGACGTTACCAACTATGCTCAGCGCCCGCCGCAGGGCGCGCGCATAGTTTTCCGTCACTGCCAACCCTGCGCCCTCGCCCTGGCGAAGAATTTGCTGCAGCGAGCGCACAAAGGCGTCCGCATCGTCGATTGGGGCCACCTGCACCCCGGCCGCGCGCAGGTTGTTGTAGAGGGCGGGCATTGCCAGCACCGCGCAGGCGCAACCGTGGTGGCCCAACTCGCACACTACTTCTTCGCCGGCGATGGGCACGTGCCCAATCAGGCCTATGCCAGAATAGGGGCTTTCCAGTAGTTTGCCGCCGCGCACTACGGCGTGACCGACCCCCATGCCTATGGTCAAGATGGCAAAATCAGCGCATTTTCTGCCCACCCCAAACCACAGTTCTGCCAGCGCAAACGCGTCCGCGTCGTTCACAAATACGGTGGGTTTTTTGCTGCCCCAGGCAGCCCCCAGATCGCTGTCGCGCCAACCGTAAAACGGTGCGCGGCTAACCCAACCTTTTTCGGTTACGGCCCCACCCAGGGAAATCCCGGAAGCGGTGATGCGCCGGGGGGCAATCTTGGCTAATTCGCCAAGCAGTTCGTTGCCGAGGGCGGCAACCGCTTGAGTGGAGTGGTCGGATAGTTCAGCTTCTAAAGACTCCAGTACGGTGCCGCTTCCATCCATGAGCACTGCGGTGGCCCCGCGGGTGTGAAAGGTAATTCCAGAAAACAACAGTTTTGAGGACGGTTGGACAGCAATTGCCGGGCGCCCCACCGTGGGTTCGGCGCCCTCGCCCTCTTCGACGATGCCGGCTTGAATTAGCTGTTTCACCAACCTGGTGGCCGAGGCTGGGGACAGGTCGAGGGCGGAGGCCAGCACGCGCCGTCCCACCGGCGCGGTGCGGACAATCTGGTGTGCCAGTTGCACGGCTGAAGACCCCATTGTCACCTTCTTCAAGATGGTCGCGGCTAAAATACGGCTTTTATTTTACCGTAAAACAAAGTACAGTGGTTGCATCGCTTTTCACCGTCGAAAGGTTCCCCATGGCAAAGACGCAGATACTTCCCCTATCCAATGGCGGCACCTGCCTAATTCTAGACATAAAATCTACCGAAACCGCAGGTCCAATTTATTGGGGTAAGGAAATTTCACTACCCGAAGGCGACGCTGCGCCCTTGGATAGGAAATTCTTTACGCCGGGATTAGCCCCCAGTGCAACGGACACCCCCGCAACACTTAGTTTGATTCCGCAACAATCAAATGGCTGGTTAGGCACCATTGGGCTACAAGGTTCGCGCCACGGCAAAGACTTCGCCCCCAAATTCGCCCTCACAGACGTCGCCGCCACCAAAACCACAGCCGAACTCTGCTACGAAGCACGCGAGGCCGCCCTCGAGCTAAAAATAAACGTAAAAATTACAGATTCTGGCCTGCTGGCGCTTTCTGCCCAACTCACAAATACCGGGCGGGACAACTACGAGCTTTCCCGCCTCGCCCTCGCCCTGCCCACCCCGGCCAAAGAAAACCAAATACTCGACCTCGCCTCGCGCCACCTGCGCGAGCGCCACTTGCAAACCCACGCCTTCACAGTGGGCACCCACCTGCGCCAAAACCTGGTGAGCCGCGACTTTGCAGGCTCCACCTTGCACGGCACGTGCACACCGGGGGCAGCATTCGAGACGGGCAGTGCCCACCTCATTCACGTGGGCTATTCCGGTTCTGTGCAAACGTGGGCCGAGAAGACCAGCTCGGGCATAACCTACCTTGCCGGCGGCGAATACCTGTACCCCGGGGAAGTGATTTTACCTCCCGGCCGCTCTTACACTTCCCCCACCCTGTTCGGCTCGTGGGGGGAAGGATTAAACCAGGTGGCAGCGCGTTTCCACGGTTACGTACGCGGCCTCGATTCGCACCCGAGCTCACCCCGGCCTGTCACTCTGAACGCCTGGGAGGCGGTCTACTTCGACCACTCCTTACAACCCCTTCTTGACCTGGTCGACAAGGCAGCCGAAATCGGGGTAGAACGCTTCGTGCTAGACGACGGTTGGTTCGGCGCCCGCCGCGACGACACCAAAGGCCTGGGAGATTGGCAGGTTTCCCAAGAAGCCTGGCCGAACGGCCTCGGCCCGCTCGTGGACGCGGTCACCGGTAAGGGCATGCAATTTGGGCTGTGGTTTGAACCAGAAATGGTGAACCTGGATTCGGATTTGGCCCGCGCTCACCCCGAGTGGATCCTAGCTCCCTCCCGCGAGCGCTACCCCGTTGAGGCGCGCCACCAGCAGGTGTTGAACCTGGCTGACGAAGGGTGTTTTGACTACGTGTTCACGGCTGTGAGCAAGGTGCTGTCGCAATACCAGATTTCGTATGTGAAGTGGGATTACAACCGCGACATTTTAGAGGGCGGAGCGCGTGGGGAGGGTAGGGCGGCCTACCGCTCGCACGTGCAGGCACTGTACCGGCTAATAGACAAGTTGCGGGCGACTTTCCCCTATCTGGAGATCGAGTCGTGTTCTTCTGGCGGGGGCCGCATCGACTTGGGGATCATGTCGCGTTGCCAGCGCGTTTGGGGGTCAGACTGTATTGATCCGCTAGAGCGGCAGGCCATTCACAAGGGCGAACTATTACTGCTACCTCCGGAGCTCATTGGTTCCCATGTGGCCTCTACGGTTTCGCACACTACGGGGCGCTCACATTCGATTGACTACCGTGCAATCACCGCGCTATTCCAGCATTTTGGCATCGAATGGGATTTGCGGGCGGCCACACCCACCGAACTCGAGCGGCTGTCCGCCTGGATAAAGGTTTACAAAAAGCTGCGCCCTCTGTTGCATTCTGGCACTACCGTGCGCCTAGACAGCCCTGATTCGGCTCTTTCCTGCCGTGGGGTGGTAAAAGGTGGCGAGGGCGTTTTCGAACTCACCTGCCTTTCGACCTCGCAAAACGCCCCCTTTGCGCCGATTCGTCTGCCCGGTTTAGATGCCGAGGGCGAATACGAAGTTTCGCTGGAAGGGCCGGCCCAACAAATATTCGATCCGCGCAGCGCCCCGGCCTGGTGGCCCCAGTGGGGGCAAACTGTGTCCGTGCCCGCGGCCGTACTTAGCGAAGTGGGAGTGCCGATCCCCACCCTGCTGCCCGAATCGGCACTACTGCTGAAAGTTTCAAAGAAGAAATAGGAACGCCATGTCCGCAACCAAAGCGCCCGCCCGGCGCAAATCAAAATTGGGCCTGTGGGGCACCGTCGCCCTCTTTTTGGGGCCCGCCTCGATAGGGCTAATCGTCTTCTACCTGCTCCCCGCAATTAGGGGCCTGTACTGGTCGTTTACGGAATACCACGTGCTCACCCCACCCAAGTTTGTGGGAGGGGCCAACTACGCCCGCATGTTCAGCGACCCCCTGTTCTGGAACGCCCTGTGGGTGACCTTCTACTACGTGGTGTTGAACATTGGTTTTCAAACCATCATCGCGGTGGTGCTAGCCGTTTTGTTGCACAAACTAACCAAATCTACGTTCATCCGCGGCACCGCGCTGCTGCCCTACTTCGTCGCAAACGTAATTGTGGCCCTGCTGTGGTATTTCATGATGGATTACAACATCGGCATCGTGAACTCGCTGCTGCAGTGGGTGGGGATCGACCCGGTGGCCTTCTTCGGGGACGAAAAATGGGCCATCCCAACCGTGGCCGCTATCAACGTGTGGCGGCACATGGGCTACACCGCCCTCCTCGTGTTTGCGGGCCTGCAAACCATAAACCCGCAAGTTTACGAAGCCGCCTCCATTGACGGGGCAAGCGAGGTACGCAAGTTCTTCTCGATCACCCTGCCGCTGCTGCGCCCCGTAATGGCCATGGTGTTAGTGGTGACCATGATCGGCTCGTTCCAAATCTTCGACACCATCTCGGTCACCACCAAGGGTGGGCCGGTAAACGCCACCCGAGTCCTCTACTTCTACATCTACGACCTAGCCTTCGGCCAGCTCGACTTCGGGTACGCCTCCGCCCTCGCCGTAGCACTATTCGTGCTGCTGCTAGCGGTAGCGCTGATCCAAATGAAGCTAATGCGAGCTAGCGAATCCGACGAATTGTGAGGGCGAAAATGACTACCGCAACCGCTTTTGCAACAGCAGAACAAAAACAGAAAAACGCCAAACTAACTGGGCGCAAAGGTACCAAAGTAAGGCGCGGGCTCGGCCACTACCTAGCCTGGGCTAGCCTACTGGTAATCCTGGCAATCACCGTGGTGCCGTTCCTGTGGATGCTGCGCACCTCCCTAACCCCCAACTCCGAGATCACCGGTTCGCTATCCAACGTGATTCCCGCCCACCCCACCCTCGACGCATACAGGCGCGTGTTAGGCCTTACCAGCCTGGACGAAAACCTGGCCCAAGGCGGGGCGGGAGCCCAAATAAACTTCTGGGTATACATGCGTAACTCGGCCATAGTATCGACCGTGGTGGCCGTAGGGCAGACCCTATTTTCCGCCATGGCAGCCTACGCCTTCTCGCGCCTAAAATGGCCCGGCCGCAACGTAGTATTCACGTTCTTCCTATCGGCACTAATGATCCCCTCAATATTTACGGCCATCCCCAACTTCGTACTCATAAAAGAAATGGGGCTCCTAAACACCTACGCCGGAATCGTACTGCCCACCCTCTTGATGACCCCGTTCGCCATCTTCTTTTTGCGCCAATTCTTCCTTGGCATTCCACGCGAAATAGAAGAGGCCGCACTGTTAGACGGCGCCTCGCGCATAGGCACCTTCTTCCGCGTGATCATCCCCATGGCAAAGGCACCAATCACCACACTATTCGTGCTGACCTTCATCACCCAGTGGAACGACTACCTGTGGCCACTACTAGTGGGACAAAACGAAAAAGTGCGCGTACTGACCGTAGCCCTAGGCATCTTCCGCTCCCAAACCCCGCAAGGAGCCCCCGACTGGTCTGCCCTCATGGCAGCCACCCTACTCGCGGCGGTACCAATCATGATTCTCTTCGCCCTCCTAGGGAAACGAATAGTCAATTCCATCGGATTTTCAGGCCTGAAGTAACAAGGAACGCAAAATGAACAAACAACGCAAAGGGGTCCTCGCCCTCGCCCTTGGGACTATAAGCGCCCTTCTGCTTGCTGGGTGTGCCGGCGCCAACGTGGGCGAACGCGGAAAGACCACCATCAACTACTGGCTTTGGGACAGTGCCCAACTGCCCGGCTACACCGCCTGCGAAAAGGCCTTCGAAAAAGAAAACCCGACCATAGACGTGCGCATCAACCAATACGGATGGGACGATTACTGGACTCAAATAACCGCCTCTATGGTGGCAGAAACCGCCCCCGACGTGTTCGTAAACCACACCCAACAAATGCCCAAATACCAGCAGCTAGGGCAAATATTGGACGTATCCGAACGCGTCAAAAAAGACGGCGTAAACCTGAGCGCCTACCAAAATGGGCTAGTCGACCTCTTCAAAGGCAAAGAAGGCAAAGGCCTCTACGGCCTGCCCAAAGACTGGGACACCGAAGGCCTCTTCTACAACGAAACCTACCTAAAAGACGCCGGTTACACCCCCGCCGACCTGTGGAACCTGACCTGGAACCCCAAAGACGGGGGTACCTTTGAAAAATTCCTGGCCCACATGAGCGTAGACAAAAATGGCGTCCGCGGAGACGAAGAAGGCTTCGACCCCAAACACGTAGACGTCTACGGGCTCGGCTACAACGAATCCGGGGCAGGCTACGGGCAGGTGCAATGGTCTACCTTCGCCCTGGCAAACGGGTGGCGTTACAACGCCGACGAGGCAGAGGCCGGCAAGTGGATCACCAAATGGAACTACGACTCGCCCCAATTGGCCGAAACCATCAACTGGTGGAAAGGACTAATCGCCAAGGGGTACATGCCTCCTCTAGCAGCCGCCACCTCCGGGGTAGGCACCATCGAATCGCTGTCTGGAGGCAAATACGCCACCCTGATCGAAGGGGCCTGGCAAAACGCCAACATCAAACCCAAGATGGAAAAATGGGGCGTAAACGTAGCCCCCGCCCCAATCGGGCCGCACGGCTACCGCGCCTCCGTAATGAATGGCGTAGGCGACTCCATATTCGCCGGCACCAAACACCCCAACGAAGCCTGGCAATGGGTCAAATTCATGGGCACCCCCAAATGCCAAAACCTAGTAGCCAAACAAGCAGTCGTCTTCCCCTCCCTCAAAGAATCCAGCCAAAAAGCAATCGAAGCGGTCTCAAAGTTGGGCTACGACGCAAACGCCTACTCCACCTACCTGAAGGACAATGGACGCGCGGTCCCTTCCCCCGTAACCGCCCGGTGGGATCAACTCCAAACCATCATGCAACCGGCAATGGATGCGGTAGTAGGCGGGTCCAAACCCACCGAATCCCTAAAGGAGGCAAACAAGCAAGTAAACGCCCTCTTCAACAAGTAAACGCCCCCCTTCACATAGTTGGCGTGCAAAAGGCGAGCCTGCCGGAGCACCGCGGCCGGTGGGCTCGCTCTACACAAACAATTGTGTTAGTCATAAAGAGTGAATTTTAGCGCTCATCACCCCCGTTTCCACGTTCGCCCCGAAAAAGGTTGGCTGTCGAACCCGGCAGGGTTATACCGTTCTGCCGGCGTAACCCACATTTTCTTCCAGCACAACCCCAACTCGACAATCCGCGAGCAGGTGCACTGGGGGCACGCCGCCTCCAAAGACATGCTGAACTGGACCAACCTTCCCGAAGCCCTGCGGCCCGAGCTAGAAGGCGTCGACGACAACGGTTGCTGGGGTGGCACCGCCCTCGCCGAGGGCGACACCGTCAAGCTGGTGTACGCGGGCGTCAGCGGCGTATCAAACGGGGTATGCCAACCCATTGTGGCTACGGGCAGCCCCGACACCAAAGTGTTCACAGACAAATCCCCCGTCCAGGTCGAGGGCCGGCAGGCCGAAGCCGCCAAACTGGGTGCGCCCTGCGTGTTCGTACACGACGGCTTCCGCTATGCCATCCAGGGTGGGCAAGTTGGCGACGAGGGCGGCGTAGTAATCTACGATGCCAACGACCTAGAATCCTGGCACGAACTAGGGGTGTTCTTTAGGGCCAGCGAAGCCCCCGGAGCCCTCTCGGCCCCCAACTGGGAATTCCCTCAACTGGTGAACCAGGGTGGGCGCTGGCTATTCATCGCCTCACTGCGCCAACGCGACACATTCAAAGATAGTGTCGGCTGGGCTTTAGGCACCATCAATTTCGAGGGCGAAGTCCCCCACTTCCACGCCACTAAGGCAGGGCGCGTAGACGACGGCCCAGACTTCTTCGCCCCCAAGATCGCCACGTTGGACGGCACCCCCACCATGTTTGCGTGGGCCCCCGAATCGAAGGTCCGCCCTCTTGGCGAGGTCGCCAAAGACGGCCAAGCCGGAGCCCTGACTTTCCCAAGAACAATTAGCATCGCCGAGGGCCCGAACGGAGCTGCCCCCTACTTCGCCCCCTTCGAAGGCCTGAAGAAACTGCGCCAAGAGGAAGTAAGCCTAGAGCAGGTGCAGGCTTTGCCCGCCTGGGAGGCCGAGTTCACGTCCGGGGGCAGCATAACCGTGGGCAAACGAATCGAACTAGACGTCGAGGCGGGCGACCGAATCCTAGTTGACGCCTCCCTGGTAGAGTTCTACCCGGCGCGGGTCGGCAGGGTTCCGCACACGCAGCGCCTAGACCCCACCGCGGGCATCAGCCTGGAGGTGCAGGGCGCCACGGCGAAATATTGGAAGTTGAGCAATGGGACGGAAACGACGGACTAACAAGTGGGCAGCGCCGGCTCGCCCTCTGCAAATGCGTCGCCTGGCATCAATGCCGCGCACCCAGGTGCGCGCCGGCAACACCTACCAAGTCCAACGCCTGCCCGCAGCCGAAAAGGAATACGTCTGCCCGGGTTGCAACAACACTATTGCAATCGGAAGCCCCCACGTTGTGGCCTGGATTACCGAGGGCGCATTCGGCCTCGACCAGGGGGTAGATTCGCGCCGGCATTGGCACCCCTACTGCTGGAACGCAGGCACCGTAGGACGCTAGGGGTGGCCTGGCCAGGCCTAGGACGGGCGAAAACATGCGGCAAAAAATAAAATAATTTCGATTATCACAGTGAATCTGATAATTTCTTAATGTACTTGAGATTCTCTCATCTCCCGTTACACCCGCACGGATGCGGGAAGGGAACTGGGTGCTCGTGTGCAAAGACAGCGCAGAGCCAACTGTGCAAGCCGTGTTGAGCTTTGCCCTGGGCAAATAGAGCCATTGCCCGGGGCGAGGCTCACCCATATGCCCCCAAAAGTAAACCTCTAGAAGCGGCCCCCAGGCATTTTGCCGCCCTCACACCTTTCCAAAAGAAATGGGTATTTCTAGACGTTTTAGCAGGTAAGGGGCATATTGACTGCGTTCTAATCTTTGGGGGCTAGGGTGAGGGGCGTATAAGAGTGCCCCGGATCGGAGATTGGAAGATGTCAGTTTTTGATTTCACCGTAAAAGCCGCCAACGGAAGTGACTACGACCTTTCTCAGCACCAGGGAAAAGTCTTGCTGATTGTAAATACTGCTTCTAAGTGTGGTTTCACCCCGCAGCTGGAAGAGCTGCAGCGCCTGCACGAAAAATATGCCGACAAGGGCCTGGTCATTCTCGGTTTTCCCTGCAACCAGTTCGCAAATCAGGATCCCGGATCTAACGACGAAATTCAGAGCTTTTGCAAACTCAACTACGGCGTCACCTTCCCCGTGCTAGCAAAAATAGAGGTAAATGGGCGCAACACCGAGCCACTATTCGAATATTTGAAGTCTGAAACGGGTGGAATATTTGCCGCAATAAAGTGGAATTTCACCAAATTCTTAGTTGGGCGCGACGGGCGGGTAATTCACCGGTACGCTCCCACCACTAAGCCCGCTTCTTTCGAGGGCGCAATCGAGCAGGCGCTGCAAAGCCAGGCATAATTTCCCCCGGTTTTGGCCCCACGGACTTTAGGGGCCTTCAGCGGGCGAGGCCAGGGGACGAAGCCAAGGGACGGGCGCTCAGAGGTAGGGGCTGCGCTGCCGGCGCTTCGGCAAGGCGCCCATCGCCCATTCTTGATAAGTTTTTCTTATGGGAAAAACCACCGTCGAACCTTCTACTTCCACCTCTATTTTGCAGCCAATTCAACCGGTCCAGGACGCGGTGATAAAAGCCAGCGACCTAACTAAGGTTTATGGGCGAGGTTCCAACCAGGTGGTGGCCCTAGACCATGTCGATGTGCAGATTGAGCGGGGGCGCTTTACCGCCATAATGGGCCCATCCGGTTCAGGTAAGTCCACGTTGATGCACTGCCTCGCCGGCCTCGACCGTGCTTCAGGCGGCAAAATAATGCTCGACGATATTGAGGTAACTCGCTTGACCCAAGCTAGGCTCACCAAGCTTCGGCGCGACCGCATTGGCTTCATTTTCCAGTCTTTCAACCTAATTCCCACGCTGAGCGCCGCCGAAAATATTACGCTGCCGGCCGATGTCGCCCACCGCAAACTCGACCCGGAGCGTTTCAACACGGTGGTCGACCAGATGGGCCTGCGCGAGCGCCTCTCCCACCGTCCCGCCGAGCTTTCTGGCGGGCAGCAACAAAGGGTTGCTTGCGCTCGCGCCCTGGTTGGCGATCCTGCCGTTGTTTTTGCCGACGAACCTACCGGGAACTTGGATTCGACCTCGACTCGGCAGGTGTTAGACCGCCTGCGCGGAGCCGTCGATTCGTTCGGCCAGACCGTGGTTATGGTTACCCACGAACCCGATGCAGCCGCCTACGCCGACCGCGTCCTGTTTTTGGTAGATGGCAAGGTGGTCGCCCAGCTAGAGGATCCGAATCCGGATTCGGTTTTAGATGCCTTGCGCGAACTCAATTCTGCCGAGGCCGCGGCCCAGCCGCCCACCACCGACACCGAGCTGCCTGCCACCGACACCGAGCTGCCTGGCACAGACTCCCAGCCTCCCAGCACCAAAGCGCAGCCAGAGCAAAACCACGGGGGCGAGGGCGCCCAGGGAACTGACGAGCCGGTTACGCGCGGCGGCTCCCACGTTGCCACTAGGGAAGTAGACGCTCCGCCGCACCCAACCCCGCCCACGGGCGAAATTCCATTGGCCTTCCCCCCACGTGCGCAGCGGAAGAACAAGTGATGCTGAAAGTTACTCTTCGCGGAATTCGCGCTCACCTGGGGCGTTTCCTGCTGACTATGATCGCGGTGGCCCTAGGCATTGCCTTCCTCTCGGGCACCCTGTCACTGCGGCAGGTACTGGACGACAATTTCAAGTCTCTTACCGCTTCGGCTCGTACCGCCGACGTGTACGTGGTGGGCCCGAAGATTTCCAATTCGTCCTCGCCCCTTACTATGCGCGACCAGGTGTCTATCGATTTGCAGAATAAGGTCAGCCAGGTCGACGGGGTGTCGAAGGTGCTGCCCTACTACGTGGCCACTTCCGTGCTCATGAAATCCGACGGCACGCCTTTGCGCTCTGCGGCAACGGCCATATCGCAGGTGGTCGAACCCGGCGAGGGCGGCCCCAAGCTAACCCAGGGCAAGCCGCCCCAGCAAAACCAGTTAGCCCTGCCGGTTCAAGATGGCAAGAAGTTTGGGCTACATCCGGGCGACAAGGTGAAGCTGGTTGCGGAAGGCACCCCCATGGACTTCACCGTGAGCGGCTTTTACAAGCTGCCTCAAGAGGTGAAGGCCTACCAGATCATCTACTTGAACCCAGAGCAGGCCCAAGAATTAATCGGTGCCTCCGGCAAGGCCATGTACCTTTCGGTTGCAACGGACAAGGGCGCTTCGGCCTCGCAGGTGGCAAAGAATATTGACAAGGTTTTAGAGGGCGGGAACCAGGCTCTAACTGCCAGCCAGCTAGCTGACGAGGACAATAAGACCATCGACCAGGTCCTGGGGTTTGTGAACACTTTCTTACTGGTGTTTGTACTGTTAGCCCTGTTCATTGGCACTTTCATTATTGCTAACACGTTCCAGATGTCGGTGAAGGCCCGCACCAAGGAGTTCGCTTTGATGCGCGCCGTTGGGGTCTCGTCGGGGCAAATCTTCACCTCTGTTGCCCTCGAATCCTTTGTGATAGGTCTTATCGGCTCTGTGGTAGGGGTGGCCGTTGGGACGGGGCTGCTATCGCTAATGGCCGCCCTCGTCACCCACCTCGGATTGCCTTTAGAGATCAAGCACGCGATGCCTTTGTCCGTGGCGGGGATCGCGCTGATAGTGGGCATTTTAGTGACCGTGTTAGGGGCGCTCCTGCCGGCGCGCGAAGCGGCCTCCACCGCACCCGTCGAAGCCATGCGCACCGCCCAGGGGGCGAACGAAAAGCCGCTCACCGTGCGCAACATTATTGGTGGCGTACTCGTCGCAGCCGGCTTATTCCTCACGTTTGCGGTAGCCACCAAAACCGTCCGTTTTTCCTCTCCGGGGTTGCTGCTGGGAATCGGGGCGGCCGCCCTCCTATTTGGCCTTATTGCGCTGCTTCCCACCCTAGCTAAACCAATCGCGTGGCTGCTTGCCTGGCCACTGCGAATCTTTAGGCCGCAGGGGCGAATCGGGCTGCGCAACGTGCTGCGTTCCCCACGCCGCATCGGTTCCACCGCCGGCGCCCTCCTTATCGGGATGGCGCTCGTTTCTGCAGGCTCCACCCTGGCTGCTTCGGTGCGCGAATCCACTGCGGACCAGATGAAGAACGAGCTGAAAGCTCCCCTGGTGATCAACACTATTCAGGGCACTAAGCCAACGCCGCTGTCGAAGCCGCTAAAGGATAAAATCTTGGCAGTTGACGGCGTCACTTCTATCAACGATTCGTTGCAGGTAGGCGTTGCCGCCGCCTACGGCGCTTCGGCTAGCCCGCGCCAGGCAAAACCCATTTTGGTGGGCCGCTTTTCCCCCGACCAAATGGCGAAGGATTTGAAACTGCAGGTAGAAGCCGGCAAGATCGCCGATTTGGGATCGCAAAAGATCGCTGTTTCCGAAGGTGCCAGCGAGGATTTGAAGGTGGGTTCCAAGGTCAACGTAATTGGCAGTTCGGGCACGCCCGTCCCCTTCACCGTCGTTGCCCGGTATAAGTCTGCTGTAATTCAGGCTACGGCTTTAGTTTTGCCGGACGAGGCCGACCGCGTGGGCCTTTCCCAGACAGTTTCCGGTGGGGCATTCTTGCGTTTGGCGAATCCCACCGACCACCAGCAGGTGGAAAAAGTGCAAAAACGGGTGCAAAACATTTTGAAGGACACCTACACGTTCGAAGTGCTTACGCCCTCTGAGTTGGATAGTTCTGTACAAACTGGGATCAACCAGGTTATGGGCATCCTTTATGGCCTGTTGGGGCTGTCGATAATCATTGCTATTTTGGGCATTGTAAATACGCTGTCGCTTTCCGTATCCGAGCGGACACGCGAGATCGGTTTGATGAGGGCGGTGGGCATGTCCCGTTTGGGAATTGCCGGAACCATCACTGTCGAATCGGTGTTGATCACAATTTTTGGCGCCCTGGCTGGCATTTTGACAGGCTGCTATTTAGGATGGGCGCTGCTTAAGTACCTGGGGTCCTCGGGAATAAACACTGTTTCTATCCCGTGGAATGTGATTATTGTTTTGGCGATTGGCTCTGTCGCTGTTGGGATTATTGCGGCAATCATCCCGGCCTTCAATGCTTCGCGCAAACCCATTTTGGAGGCGATTTCTGACGAGTGAGACCCCGCGGAGGCCGTTTGGCTCGAGGGAAATTTAACGCAAAAGGCGAGAAGTTTTCGAAATAGTGGCAAAATAAGGCCAGTACGTACCGTAAGCCCAGGAGGCCAATGTGACTAGTCCTTCCGTAGATCCAAAGGCGCATGCAGGCAGCACCGCCGCCGCCCCCATATCGAGCCCAACACCTGTCCGCACTCAGAGCGGATCTTCCCTGGGGGAATTGTTTTCGAAGTTATCTGACCAGGTACACACCCTAGTTCAAGGCGAGATTGATCTGGCTAAAGCCAAGGCCGGCCAGATGGCCAAGAAGTGTGGCACCGGTGGTGCGTTGCTGGCTGTGGCAGGGGTGTTGGCCCTGTACATGTTGGGGCTGCTGCTGTGGGCGGCCGTTTATGGCATTGCCGTGGCATTGCCCATGTGGGCCTCTTGCTTGATCGTTGCCGGCGTACTGCTGTTGATCATTTTGATCTTGGCGTTGATCGGTTCCTCTATGCTGAAGAAGGGCACAAAAGATAAGCCCGAACCACAAAAAGGTTTCAAAGAATCTATCGAAGCAGCTAAGACTGGCGCACAGAAGGGATTGGGCAAGTGAGCGAAAACCGCACTCCCGAACAAATTGAAGAGGAACTCCGGCGCGCGCGCAGGGAAATGCAGGACACCGTGGATCAGCTGGCAGCCCAGCTCGATCCCAAGGTGAAGGTCCAAGAATTTAAAGACACGGCCAAGGTTAAAGCTGAAGAGACGAAAGTGAAAGCTCAATCACTTTTCGCTCAGGTTCAAGCTGGCGACAAGAAGGCCATTGGCACGGTTGCTGGCGCAGCTGGGGCGCTAATTACTGCCCTTGGCATTGCCTACTTCGCTAAGCGAAACTAACTATTTCTTTACGGCGACATGGGTTCGCCAAAAGCTTATGGTTAGCGAAAGGGCGCAACGAAGTTGTACCCTATAGACACGAAACATTTAAGTTGAACATCCGGGACGCACCTTTGTGCCTTCCCGACGAGAAGAATAGAGGGGGTCGACCCCATGGGGCGCGGCCGTCAGAAGGCGAAACAGCGTAAGGTTGCACGCAAGCTCAAGTACTTCAGCGCCGATACCGATTACGCGGCATTGCAGCGCGAACTTGCGGCTCAACGAGGCGAGACGGTTGACTCGGACGACCAGGCGTCGTACGACGACGATCCGTATGCAAAGTACGCAGATAAATACGCGGACATGTATGCTGACGACGATGCTGATGACTGGGAAGACTGGGCATCAGCACACCGCTGACTAGTATTTTTTGGCGGCCTGGGCACTAACCAGGCCGCCAAAATGTTTAACCCTTACAGGCGAATATCTTTTGTGGCCTGTTCGAAGTAGGGGCCTAGCGTTCCCGAATAGTCTTTCGACAGGTGTTCGTGGTCTTGGTAGACGTAGATGTTGCCCACTATCGGGGGGCACTTCCCGTTTGGGCAGATCTGTTCGCTCAGGTCCACGAAGTGGTAGTTTTTCGATTCTGTGAGGCCGGGCAGGTCGGTGGCGTACACGCGTCGGTACGGTTCTGCACATTGCTCGTTTGGATCGGTGGCTGTTACCGCACACTCGTACTTGTTTGTCGCAAAGATCGGGTTGTCGCGCATCCCAATAACTTTGATGCCATGGTCTAAGAAGGCGCGCACTACCTCAGAGTGCCCTGGCACTACTTCGTCGGGGTGCTTCGGGCTCGCCAGGGTAGACACTACGATCACCGCATCAGGGCGCACCTTGTTCACCGTCCACCGCACGCCAGCTTCCACCCACTTTTTACACGTGTCGTCATTGCCCTGGTAGGTGAGGGAAAGCTTGCACCCGCCCATTAGGAGTGCGGCCAGGTTCCACTTTCGCTTTTTCGCAGCATATTCGATTGCGGGCAGGTACTGTTCCGCGTGTGAATCACCAAAAACTAACACGTTGGGGCCGGAGCCCCCGCCCTCGCGCATCTGCCTGCACGAGTTGGCGTGCTTGGCCACCTGCCCGAAATCTGGCGCCCCGGCAAAGGCGCCCACGCACGGGTTGGGAAATCCTGCCCACTGTTTCGGCAAATCCGCTGGCCCTGGGATTGGCTTTGCAGCATAGGCTGGCTCCTGGTTCATGGCCAGTACAGCGGCACCGGGGAATTTGTTCGTGCCGGCTGTGCCAACGCGCACTAGCTGCGAATCGGCTCGGGCTCCTGCCACATGAATGCCGCCCGCTCCCACGGCAAAACAGGTGAGCACCAAGATGGCTTGGGCCCACCACCGGTTGTTCGCCCACCGCCACTTGCGCACCGGATCGTCTACGGCCGCGGTGAGCAGCAGGGCCAACCCCAGAGACAAAATTAGCAGGATTACGCCCTCGACAATGGAGAAATTAGCCTGCTTACGCACGCCTAAGTACACGGCAAACAGCGGCCAGTGCACCAGGTATAGCGCGTAGGAATTGTTGCCAAGAAACACCAGTGGTTTGAGCGCCAAAAATTTCCCTGAATACACGTCAGTGCGTACCAGTAGCAAAAGTACCGCGGTTGCCGCGATGGGCAGCAAACAAATCGGCCCCGGGTACACGCCCACTTTCACCAGTCCGAACGTCACGACTACAACTAGTGCTCCCCACCCCAGCAGGTCTCGGAGCCAGTGGGGAAGAACTTTTTTGGGGCGCACGAGGGCGGCGATGGCTCCGATGGCGAACTCCCACATGCGGATGCGGGTGTCGAAGTAGAAGTTTTGGCTGCTGCCTTGGAAGTATTTGAGGCTGAGCCAGGCGAAGGAGGCGACTGCTATAAGCGCAAATACGGCTATGCCTACTTTTTCCACCTGCCAGCCAAGCCGTCGCGACACTGCTGCTACGAGGGCGAGTACCACCGGGAAGAGTAAGAACACCTGACTGCGATGCACCACATGTGCATTAGCGGCGAGGACAGGGAATGGTCTGCTGCAAAGTAGTCGACGAGTTCAGTTTGTAAATACCAGTTCTGGTAGTAGAACAAGCTCGCCCACGACTGGTTGATGATTTCGCCCCACCTGGTCTTGGGCAGGTATTTCAACGTCAAGACCACCGCAAAAAGTATGGTTACCACCAGCGGCGGAAGTAGGCGCCGGAAGGTGCGCACCCACCGTTTCAGCACCGACGGAATCTTCCCGCTTGCGCACCCGCGCACATATGATTCAGTCAGCAGGTAGGCCGAAATCATTATGAACACGTCGACGCCAATGGGCGAGCCAACCTGCCAGGCATGAAAAACAATTATCAGCAGTGCGCAAATAGCCCGAAGCCCCTGAATCTCTGTGCGGAAGGGACGCTTTTGCCTGAGTGGATCGCTTGCGTGCATGGCTTTTATCTTTCAGCTTTGCCCATTTTTCTAAGAGGTATCGTAAACCTACAGCTCCCACCTGCAAAAACGGCTAAATGCTGGGCCAGGTATCAAAAATAAGGTGAGGGCGGGCATCGCTGTCACGCTTGGGTTAGTAGGGTGCGCTGGGGTGAGTAGGGTGCGCTCTGGGCGCGGACGGGCATTGTTGGTCAAGAGCTTGGTGAATGGGGTGCGCTCTGGATGCGGAAGGGCATTTGCATGGTGCGCTTGGGTGAGTAGGGTGCGCTCTGGGCGCGGACGGGCATTTGCGCGAAGCGCAAGGGCAGGAGCGCACCCTACTCACCCAAGCGTGCGCGGAAGGGCATTTGCGCGAAGCGCAAGGGCGGGAGCGCACCCTACTCACCTAAGCGTGCGCGGAACAAGCCGTTGCGTAAAGCGCGGGTTAGGTTGCGGCCCGTTGAACGGGGGCTTTTAGGCGAGGGTGTAGTTGCCGGTCAGCACTACCTTGCCACCCTTTACGCCTTTGGCTTCCGAGACGACGCGCCCAGTGGCGGTGGGATCTGCCTCGACTTGCCCTAGGATTGCCGATTCGCACCCGGCCTGTTTGGCGCTCTCGCGTACGGCGTCGACGCTGTTTTCGGCGCAGACGGCTACCATGCCTATGCCCAGGTTCAAGGTCATTTCCAGGTCGTCCCACGAAACGTTGCCTTGGGTGCGCACCCAGTCGAAGACGGCGGGCACCTGCCAGGAGCCACGGTCGATGACAGCGCCTAGTTCTACGGGCAGAACGCGGGCCAGGTTTGCTGCCAGGCCGCCGCCGGTTACGTGTGAGAGGGCGTGTAGTCCTTCAACGCCAACTTTGTCTTTGATTTGTAGGCACATGCGCGAATACAGCCGGGTTGGTTCTAGGAGTTCTTCGCCTAGCGTGCGCCCAAATTCCGCTACCTGAGCATTCAGATCGGCCTTGGATACCTCCAAAACGCGCCGAACCAGTGAATATCCGTTGGAGTGCAGTCCGGAGGCGGCTAGGCCCACTAGCACGTCACCCTCGCGCACACGGTCTGCCCCGAGCATTTGGTCGGCCTCGACTACGCCGGTGGCTGCCCCGGCTATGTCGTAGTCGTTAGCACCCATCAGGCCGGGGTGCTCTGCGGTTTCCCCACCTAACAGGGGGGTGTCTACGGCTGCACAGGCTTCTGCTACTCCGCGCACAATGTTGGCGATGCGCTGTGGTTCGACGTGCCCGCAGGCAATGTAGTCGGTCATTAGCAGAGGGCGGGCCCCCACTACCGCAATGTCGTCGACTACCATGCCCACTAGGTCTTGGCCGATGGTGTGGTGGATGTCTAGCGCCTGCGCGATGGCAATTTTGGTGCCAACCCCGTCCGTGGAGGTGGTCAGGTATGGCTTTTTCATGCCGGCAAGCGCGGAGGCGTCTACCATCCCCGCGAAACCGCCGATGCCTCCCACCACCTGCGGGGTGAAGGTGCGCGAGACGGCCTCTTTCATGAGTTCTACGGCCTGGTCCCCGGCAGCGGTGTCGACGCCAGCGGAGGCGTAGGTTATTTCGTTAGACATGTGTGCCCTTTCGTGAGCTAGTCGGCACTAACAGTTTGGCTGGTTACCGCACCTTTGCCGCCAGGTACGGGGGTGCCTGCGGGAATGGAAATTGGGTAGTCCCCATTGAAGCAGGCCATGCACAGGGTGGATGGGTTTTGCCCGGAGGCGGCCACCATCCCGTCGATGCTCAGGTAGCCTAGCGAGTCGGCGTGGATGGATTGGCAGATTTCGTCCGTGTCCATGGAGGCGGCGATTAGTTCGGCGCGCGTAGCAAAGTCGATGCCGAAGAAGCAGGGCCACAGTACGGGAGGGGAGGAAATGCGCACGTGTACTTCGGCTGCTCCTGCCTCGCGGAGCATGGCTACGACTTGGCGTTGCGTATTGCCGCGCACAATGGAATCGTCTACTACAATCAGCCGTTTGCCCTGGATAATTTCGCGGATCGGATTTAGTTTCAGTCTGATGCCGCGCTGGCGCATTATTTGGGTGGGCTGAATGAATGTGCGGCCCACGTAGGCGTTCTTGACTAGGCCCTGTTGGAAGGGGATCCCGCTTTCTTCGGCGTAGCCTATGGCGGCGGGGGTTCCGGAGTCCGGGGTGGCCATGACTAGGTCCGCTTCCACTGGGTGTTCCCTGGCCAGGGCGGCACCCATTTCGCGGCGGGACTGGATTATTGATCTGCCGCCGATGCGCGTGTCTGGGCGGGCCAGGTAGACGTATTCGAACGCGCACACGTTGGGGGTTGCGGGGGCGAACCTGTATGAGCGTATCCCCGAGTGGTCGATGGAAAGTAGTTCGCCGGGCTCAATTTCGCGTACCACCGTAGCGCCCACAATGTCGAGGGCGGCGGTTTCAGAAGCGAGTGCCCACCCTTGGGGTAGGCGGCCCAGCACGAAGGGGCGTACCCCGTGGGGGTCGCGGGCCGCGTACAGGTGCTGTTCGTCCATGTACACCAGCGAGAAGGCGCCTTTTAGGTGGGGTAACACGCGTAGTGACGCTTCGATTAGGGGGGCTGGCGGTTCGTTGTCGAGGGCGTCTGCCGGGCCTTTATTGCGGGCTGCCTCGATGCCGCCCTCGGGCAGATCCCAACCAATTTCGGCAAGTTTTTCGCCTGAGCCTAGCAGGGCGTTAATCAGGGCGGTGTCGGTGGAAGCACCCCGGGCGACCTCGCCGCGCGAACCCAATTTTTGGGTGACTACCTGCCGCAGCTGTTTGGTGTTAGTTAGATTCCCGTTGTGGGCGAGCGCCAACGTGCCCGTGCCGGATGGGCCAAGTGTGGGCTGGGCGTTTTCCCATACGTCGGCCCCCGTGGTGGCGTAGCGGGCATGGCCAATTGCCGCGTGCCCCTTTAGCCCTTCCAGTGCCTGATCGTTGAACACTTGGCTGACTAGCCCCAAGTCTTTGTAAACCAGGATCTTCTCGCCATTCGAGGTGGCGATGCCGGCGGACTGTTGGCCGCGGTGTTGGAGAGCGTAGATGCCAAAGTAGGTTAGTCGGGAAACGTCTTCATCGGGGGCCCAAACGCCAAAAACACCGCACTGATCTTGCGGTGCAGGGTCGTCGTTTAGATCCAAAGTGTGGCTCAGTTGGCCGTCGCCGCGTATCACGGCCCCATTGTTTCATGGTTCAGCGCAAAGATGCCAAATGCCCCCGCAGCCAGTTCCCCATTGTGAAACGCGTCAGCTAATAGCTGCTCCCCGGCGCCCGCCAAGGCGCTGTGGCTGGTAGGAAGCGGTTTTTCGGAGTTGTTCAACACAACTAGCAGCTGCCCGTCCCCCTCGCGCGCGAAGGCCCTGTAGGCGATTACTTCGTTTTCGAGGTGAGTTATTTCTACGTTAGCGTGGGCCAGCCACGAGTGGCGGCGGCGCAGAGCTATTAGGGAAGCATAGTAGTGCCAAAATTGTTTTTCGCCCCGGTTTTGGGGGCCTTGGAAGGCAGGCAGAGGGGGCCGTATCGCATCGTCGCCGCCTAGGCGTTCCTCTTTTACACCGCGCGCCCCACATTCGTCGCCGTAGTAGATGGAGGGGATGCCGGGAAGCGTGAACAAGATGGCTGCGGCCTGGCCCACTTGGGCGGGGCTGAGCCGGGAGGCAATGCGCGTTACGTCGTGGTTACCCAGGAAGGTTTGGGGCCAAAAATGTTCACAAAATTCCAGGTGCCGACGCAGGTTCCACTGCAGTTCGTAAAAGTTTTTCTGTTCTAGGGAAGACCAGATGGATTTCCACAGTTCGTATTGGGTTAGGCTATCCCAGCCTGCCGCCTCTAGGAGCTGCGTGTAGTTGCCGTGGATGACCTCACCGCTTACCCACAGGTGCGGATATTTTTTGCGTAGCGGCGGCAGCACTTGCGCCCACAGGGCCGGGTCGATCGCGTAGGCCGCGTCCAGGCGCCACCCGTCCAGCCCTTTGCCTAACCAGTAGTCCATTACGTTTTTGACGAGGGCGAGGACCGTGGGGTCTGAATGGTTCAACGCCGCTAGGCCGGCGTGCCCTTCGAACGTTTTGTAGTTGGGTAGGTGGCCGGGCTGCCAGCCGCGCCAATCTATGCGGAACGCGTTGGCGTAGGCGGATTGTTGGCCCCGCTTGGCCAAGTCCTGCATCTGCGGGCAGGCGGGCGAGACGTGGTTGAACACGCCGTCGCCTATAACGGAAAATCCGCGCTGGTGGGCGGCGTCTATAAGGGTGTGAAAGTCATCGATGTCACCCAGGCGCGGGTCTATTTTGAAGTAGTTGAGGGTGTCGTAGCCGTGCGAGTACGCCTCGAATATAGGCCCTAGCTGTAAAACATTTGCGCCCAGTTTGCGCGCGTGGTCGAGCCACGGTACCAGGTCGGCCAAGGTGCGGCCGGGGGTGGTGTCGCCCTCGCCGGAGAAGGCCGGATTTACTTTGGGCGCACCGAGTGCCCCGAGCGGGTAGAGGTGCCAAATTATTGCGTGCTCGCTGAAGTCGCCCATGGGTTCATTCTGCCGCACGCGCCCACTTTTCACCACCCATTCACTAGCCATACACATTTTATTCATCCGCTGAATAATGCGCTTTGTAGACCTTTTCTGGATTGATTCCAGATTATGTGCTAGGCTTAGTTATGTCTTTGGCGCTGCCCACTGTGGCGGGCAAGCAGTTAGGCCCTTTGGGCCAGAAAGGAATCAACATGGTCAAGGTTGAAGGAATTGTTGGCGACACTCTGCAGCAGACGCTGGTCGATCTGATCGCTCTTGAACTGCAGGCTAAGCAGGCCCACTGGAACATTAAGGGCCCCAACTTCCGCGCCCTCCACCTGGCACTTGATGAGGTCGTCTCTCTAGTACGTAACGATCTTGACGAAGTTGCGGAGCGTCTAGCCACTATCGGTGGCAACCCCGACGGCCGCGAGGCCACCGTTGCGAAGACTTCCAGCCTCGATGAGCTCGAGAGCGGGGATCTGCCGGTTGACAAGACTTACGAAGTAATGGCTCAGAAGGTCCAGGCAGTTTGCGACAAGATTCGCGAAAACCTGTCGGAGGCTGACGATGCCGATCCGATTACTGGGGACTTGCTGATCACCGTAGTTTCCGGGTTGGAGCAGCAGGCTTGGTTCCTGCGTTCAGCCACCAAGTAAGGTTGGCATAATCCCTTTCAAGAAGGCCCACCAATTGGTGGGCCTTCTTGCTGCATGAGGGCGCGTTCACCGCTTAGCGCGGGGTGGCAGTTAGTACACGTACGTAGTACGCTCACGGGCGCGACCCGGCATTATTGTCGTGCTTGGGTAGGTAGGGTGTGTTCCGGGTGCGGACGGGCATTATTGGTCAAGAGCTTGGTGAATGGGGTGCGCTCTGGGCGCGGACGGGCATTTGCGCGAAGCGCAAGGGCGGGAGCGCACCCCATTCACCAAGCTCAACGGATACGACATTTGCGCGAAGCGCAATGGCAGGAGAGCACCCTGCTTACCCAAGTGCGCAGGCGGCCATATGCGCGAAGCGCAAGGGCGGGAGCGCACCCTACTCACTAAGCTCAACGGATACGACATTTGCGCGAAGCGCAAAGGTGGGGTCGCCGCTTCGCGCCGAAGTTTACTTTTCCCTTCAAGCAGCCTTAGCCAGGGCAAACACCACTTTGCGCTGTTCTAGATCGGCCTTGGTAAGGTCGACTTCTACACGCTCGCCCACGGGCAGATCCTCGCCCTCGACGGGAGCCATAATTGCTGGGTCGGAAAGCATAATGTGCCCGCTGTGTTCTTTGGCATCCAATATGACGCCCGAGTAGGTTTCACCTTCGTGGCCCGAAAGCGTGAGTGCTTCCATTGCCGCAATGACTTCTTTTTCGTTTTTTGCTCCGGCCTGGCGTGCCCGCCCCATTTCGGAGGGCAACTCGGGCAGGGCCTCTAGCACCCACGCGGGAACAAACTCACCTACCTGGCCGCCGCCTGCGTCTTCGCGTTTAGTGTCGGCCCAGGCTAGCTCCAAGGAAAACCTGTCGACTAGGCGCCGCAGCGGTGCCGTGGAGTGGGCGTACTCGGCGGCGATGGCCGAGTGAACCACCCTGCGGTCGCCTGGCGGGTGCATCTGCCCAATTTCTTCGCGCCCCTCGATAGCAGGGCCGTAGACCAGGTAGCCTGAACCGCGGAACAGCGAGGCCGCTCTGTCCATGAAGGCACTATGGGCCGGGTCTGATTCGTCCAGTGTGGGGACGAGCTGCGGGTATGACATTTGCAGCGGCCATTTGACTCCCAACGCGCGGGCAGCCCTGCGCAGGCGAGCGACGTCCTCGTTTGACGCGGGCGGCAGGGTGCGCACTACTCCAACTCCTAGACGTCGCATTCCAGCTGCTGCGCACATGCCGGTGAGCAGTGACATGTGTGCGTTCCAATTTTCTACGGGCAGGGAGGCCCTGAAACGAAGCTTGTAACCGCCGTTTTCTTTTTCGACCTCTTGTTCGGGGAGAGGCAGTGACACTCCGCCGCGGTCTTGTTCGCGTTCGATGCGCAGCTGGCCTAGTTCGCGCAGCAGCGAGGGCAGTTGTTGGTCGGCCTGGGCGGGGAGTGTACCCTTTCCGTCTACTACTGCTTGGACTTGCTCGTAGTCGAGTTGGGCGCGCGATCTTACGACGGCTAAGTCTACGCGCCAGGAGACTACATACCCGTCCTCGTCTAGGCAGATGCGCCACAAGAACGAGGGCGTGGCCTGCCCTGGCAGCAAAGAGGCCGCCCCCGCAGACAGTTCGCGCGGGTGTAGCGGCACGGATCCGTCGGGAAAATAGAGTGTGTTTCCGCGCGCGTGTACTTCGCGATCTAAAGCGGAGCCGGCCGTTACGAAGCAGGATAGTGCCGCGATCGAGTACGCAAGTAGGTATTTGGCTGGCTTAGGTGAGGGGCCTGGGCGGGTCTGCAGCACGTGTTCTGGGACTCGGATCTGCCCTGACAGAGCCTGGGCAGGCAAATCGGCTACTTTGGCGATTGCAATAGCCTGGTCCAGGTCTTTTGATTCGGGTGGATCGATCGTTACCAACGGAATTGCGGTGGCATCTAAACGCGGATAGTTGGGTGGGTAGCCTTCCCCGCCCACCTCGAAGCCCAGCTCCTCTACTAGCCAGGGCTGGCCGCCGGAGCGGTCCGCTAGTTTCAGCTTGTCCGCCCACTTTTGCCAGTTGGCTGCCGCCTGTTTAGCTTCTGTTTTCGCCCGTTCCGGAAAATCGGTGGGCACGTGGTTGTTTTTCCGAATTAGTTCGAGCACCGGCACTAACACACCCGGTGCTACGGGGTAGATTTGCCTCCTACGCGTCATGTAATCAGGGTCTCATGTAATACCCGTGGGCGCGCGGGAAAAGGCTAGCAAAATGCCGCCTGAACCACAGTTAGGCGGCAAAATCGGCCTAGCACCCTACAGCCGGAGGCTCTGGGTGGGCGTTTGGGGATAGTGCTATACGTCTAGGTCTTTGCCTAGCACGTAGGATACGGCGCGCACTGCGTCCTCGTTTTCGGATTCCACGATCAGGGTGTCGCCTTGCCCTGCCGCCAAGGTCATTAGCAACATTACAGAGGAGGCGTCTACTGGTTCGCCCTTTTCAGAGCGAATAGTTACCGGCTCGGCAAAATCTGCAGCAGCCTGCGCTACTTTGGCAGCCGGGCGAGCGTGTAGTCCTACAGAGGAACCAACTTTGACGGTCTTACTGAACAAGCTATCTCCTTACTGCTAGCCAGAATTTCTGGCGCCGTAAATAGGGTACACACTGACCACGGTTGGGGAAATCTTTGTGTCCAATGTCGCGGCCAAAATAGCATATTTTGGGACTTTTGCCGTTATTTCGGGATTTTTTACGAATTTCTGCCCTGTTTAGTGCAATTGGTGGGACGCGTCACAGCTATTTTTCCCCTAGGGAGCGAATTTACGCGGCATTATGGGGTTATCCAGAGGCCTAGGAGGACACATGGATGGCCGTCTTAACGCGCGCGGCATCCCCGTTGTTACGGGCGCTGCTTTCGCTCCCGTCCGGTGGGTTGTGCGCCCTAAAACCGTCTCGTTAGATTCTGCTGCTGTCCCTGAATCCAAGCGTGAGCGCGAGGTCGAGCGCTTCACCGCCGCGGCAGACACTGTAGCCTCCCGCCTACTTTCGAGGGCCGAAAAGTCTATCGGTTCCTCCTCAGATCTTTTGCGGGTGGCCGCGGCCATGGCCACCGATCCGGCTTGGCGCGAGGCAACCCACAAACTGATCAGGGCTGGCACCCCCGCCGACGCGGCGGCCACCCAAACTATTGCCGACATTGCCCGCCGTTTCGTGGCGGCTGGCGACGCGCTTGCCGAGCGGGTGACCGACCTGATCGACGTGCGCGACCGGGTGGTTGCACAAATCCACGGCATGCCCGAGGGCGCTCTCCCGCAGCTTAGCGAACCGGCCATATTGTTCTGTGACGATCTGGCTCCTGCCGATGCCGGCGCGCTAGACCCGAAGTACGTGAAGGCTCTGGTTTGCCGCGGGGGCGGACCCACCTCGCACTTTGTTATAGTCGCCCGCCAACTCGGCATCCCCTGCATCATTTCGGCCAAGGGCATAGACCAGGTTGAAGACGGTTCGTTGGCGCTGGTGGATGGCGCCAAAGGCAATATCACTATCAACCCGGATGCCGGGCACGCCAGGTCGATAATCGCCCTCGACGAAGCCCGCCACCAGGCCGAAGACACGTGGGAGGGGCCGGCTTGCACTAAAGATGGGATCCGAATCTACCTGTACGGCAACGTGCAAGATCGCATGCAAGCATTGCAGGCCCGCAAGGTCGGCGCCGACGGGGTGGGGTTACTGCGCACCGAGCTGACCTTTTTGGGCACGCACAACGAGCCCACCCTGGATGCACAGATCCGCGCCTACAAATCGGTCATCGACGTGTTTCCGGACAAACGTTTTATTGCCCGCACGCTCGACGCAGGCTCAGACAAGCCGGTGGTGTGGGCGGGCACCCAGCCCGAGGAAAACCCCGCCCTCGGCGTGCGCGGACTGCGCACTATTTTACGGCGCAAAGACGTCCTCGAACACCAGCTGGATGCCCTAGCGGCGGTATCGCAAGACCGCAAGGAGCCCCTGCGCGTAATGGCTCCCATGGTTTCCACACTGGACGAGGCGCAAATGTTTTCCGAGCTGGTGCGCGAACGCGGCATGAGCCCCGGCATCATGATCGAGGTGCCCGCCCTGGCGTTCTTAGCTGACCCGCTCTACGAAATCGTGGATTTCACCTCCCTCGGCACCAACGACCTAACCCAATATTTGATGGCCGCCGACCGCACGAACCCGTATTTAGCTAGCTACCTGGACGCGTGGCAGCCGGCAATCTTGACCCTAATCGCACACGTTGCCCGGGCCGCCGCCCGCCATTCCAAGCAAGCCTGCGTGTGCGGGGAGGCCGCGGCCGATCCGGTCCTGGCCTCAGTGCTAACCGGCATGGGCGTACACGGATTGTCTATGGCGCCCTCGGCAATAAAAACTGTCGGTTCTTACATTTCGCAACTAAACTTGGACACTTGCAAGAGGGCAGCCATCGCGGTGATCGGGAAAGATCCCGGCGACATGTACGGCCCCTACACCGGAGCTTTCAGCGCGGTAGACGCACGCGAGAGGGCTCTAGCTATTTTTAACGAGGCATTAGGTGCAACGCAGAATCAGTGACGAAGAGGGCCTAGGGGCGCTACGGCAGTGGTGGAAGGTTACCGCCACAGCCCGCGCCTCAGGCCAAAGCACGGAACTAGTTGCAGCCACCAAAACCCTTGACCGCAAGGTGCGCAGGGCGGCGGTGCGCTGGTCGCTAGAAGAATTCGCGGAAGTGTACCCGGGGCGCTCCGTAGAGATTCGGGTTCCCCCCGCTGCCGCCGTACAGGCCATAGCAGGCACCGTGCACAGGCGCGGCACCCCACCGGCTGTGGTCGAATGCGACGAGACCACCTGGCTAGCCCTGGCCACCGGAATCACAAGCTTCGAGCAGGCTGTACGCCAGGGGGCGGTTACCGCCTCAGGAATACGTACGGACCTGGGCCCGCGTCTGCCACTTTCGTTGCCAAAGCTCAGCTAACCCACTTTGGCGCCCTCAAGCCACCCCCCTAGGCACCACCCTTTGGTGCAAAGGCAGAAATTTTAGAGGGCGCGAATCTTTACCGCGCCGCGGTCGGTGCGCACCCAAATGTGGGTGGCCATGCCAATGGCGTCGCCGTCGACCTCGACGTAGCGTGGCTCTTGCACGCGCAACTCGGCCTGGCGTGCCCGGCGGGCGTCCAAATCGGCATTCAGGGAGGGAAGCTTGGGGCGAATTCCCAGCCCCTGCAACAGCAATCGCCACCCCAGCTCAAGCCAGCCCAGCGGGCCCATGCGCGCATCCAAACGCGCCACATCCAGCCACCCGTCATCCGGGCGCGCATCGGGCAACAACACCACGTTAGCGGTGAGCACCCCACAGTTGGCAAACAACACCGTTGTGGCTGAAACCTGTTTCGCCCGCCCGTGCTTTCCCAGGGTTAATTCCACCTTCATCGTGGGCTTGGCAGCGTGGCGCAAACCCGAAAGGACGTAGGCGAACCAGCCAATCTTCTCTTTCATCTCGGACTTGGTGGTAGCCATGACGTCCGCGTCGAAGCCCACCCCAGCCATAACCAAGAAAGCATACTCATCTTGCCCGGGCGCCCACTTTTGCTGGCCCAAAGGAGCAAGCACCTGACCCTCGGGATCCGGCACCTCGGCCGCCGCGGTAGGCACGCGCTTGTTCTTTACCCCTCCGGTAACAGGAGTGGGATGGTGTTCGGTACGCAGCCAGCCCAGATCTATCGAGTGAGTGCGGCCCGTAAACCCTATCGAGGCTGCCTCCCGCAGCGAATCTAAGGGCACTTCCATATTGCGAGCCATCAAGTTGCCCGTACCCGCCGGCAAAATCGCCATGGGCACGTCCGTGTGAGCCAACCCGGCCGCCACTGCCCTAACCGTGCCGTCGCCGCCAGCAACCAACACCACCCCGGCCCCAGCTTCGACCCCCTGGCGGGCTTGCACCGCCGGAGAGGTTTCGACCTCGGTATACACGAAGTGGGGCGCCTCCCAGCCGGCATCGAAGGCGCAGCCCTCGATCACCTCTTTGAACTCGCCCATGTTCTCGACCCGGGCAGGATTCACGATCACCCACGGCTTCTTAGAAAGTGCCCGTCCGCTCGTGCCTCGGGCCCGGGAGGCGGCGCTCAGACGGGTTTCAAGCTGGGTGGCCCTAGTGTGCGCGGCGGACGCCAAAAACAGGGCCAAGCCGGCAAGCAGCAACGCCACCACAGCAAGTACAAGAGCTAAAACAGCCATGAGTGAATGATATCTAACCTTCCGTCGCTCTCCGTGCCTTCTGCTGAATTTCGCAAGCCTGCAAGCGTTCTGCACGCAGCCGGTCTACGCCCTCGACCTGAAGTGGTTCCAAATCGCCCAATACGCCAGCTAACAGATAGTCAGCCAACTGGGGGTTGCGAGCCAACACCGGCCCGTGCATGTAGGTGGCAACTATAGAACCGCAAACTGCGCCCTCGACAGCCTTCCCGTCAATGCGAGCGCGATAGCCGTCAGGAACCTCGGTATCGAGAACCACCCCTGCCTTGGCGCCCGCCTCCTGGGAAATGCCCTGGTCAATCTTAGGCGCCACCCCGGGAAGCCCGTTGCCGATGCCCGCCTGCACATACCCCAGAGGGCGAACCTGCTGGCCCAGCATGGTGGCTCCCCCGTGATTTTCAAAACCCAAAAGCACCTCGGTGAGCCCGTCCAAGGCGGGAGTGGTGGCGAGCTCGCCAATAGCCCGAGCTCCTTGCGGCATGGTGACCACGTCTAACAGCCCAGCACCCGGAGTTCGGTTGCCCTGAGCATCCGAATACCAGTTGCCCAACACCTGCAGGGCAGCGCACACCCCTAGAACGGGTTTGCCGGCCTCGACTGCCCGCTTCAGCCCAGTGTCGCCAGCCAGGTGCCTGGAAGCTATCGTCTGGGCAATATCTTCGCCGCCTCCAAGAGTGTATATGTCCAACTCGGCAGGGATAGCCTCGGATACCCCAACGTGAACGATCTGCGCTTCATAACCGCGCCAGCGCGCCCTTTGAGCCAAAATTACCGCATTGCCGGAATCGCCGTAGGTGCCCAGCACCTCGGGCATTAGCACTCCGATTCGAAGCGCATCGGTCATTTTAACAGCCCCTTCCTGAGCAATTCTGCACGCGTATCGCGGAACGAAGTGTAGTTCAGCAGCATATCCACACGCCCAGCGGGCACCTGTTGCAGGCCCTGCAAAGGCGTGCTTGCATACCGGGCGTCCACGCCCGCATAGCGCAGCCGCACCTGCAAGTCGGCGCCTCGCTCGCCGGTTGCCCAAACGCGCGCCCGAGCCAGCTTGTCAAAGTCCACGTCCCACAGCCAAGACAGGTCCGTACCGTCGGCACGTTGGCCATTTACTCCTACGATCAGAGCGGCTTTTGGATCGAGCATCGTCAGCGATTCCTGCCACCCAGCCGGGTTTTTTGCCAGCAGCAACCGCACCGACTTTCCGCCCACGTCAAAGCGGGCGTAACGGCCCGCCACAGCCTCTACTCGAGCTATCCCCAAGGCCCCCTTGCGCGGATCCACCCCGAGGGCGACCGCCCCCGCGAGCGCCTGGGTGGCGTTGCCCCGGTTAGCCCGCCCGGGCAGGTTTATTTGCACGTCGAGGGTGCCCGTGGGGCTGGATACGCGCATGGTTTGCCCTGGGGTGTAATCGCTGCCCTGCCAGGTCCACGTAGGTTCGGGGCGGTAAAAATCTTGGGGGTTTGCCGCATCGAGTCCGGCTACGGCCTCGCCAGCCTCGTTGGGGGCGGCTGTGGTAGTTCCCCCCGCGAGTTTTAGTTCGTCTAGGGGCACCGAATGCCAGTAGACCTTAGTATCGTTTCCGGAATGGGCAGCCTGTTTGGAGGTGTAGAGGATTGCGCCCCCGGTGCGGGGAGCGGTGAGTGAATCGCCCGACCAGCCTTTGCCGGCTGCCACCCACACCGGTTTGGCACTGTCCCAGGCTGCGGAAGTCATCAGTGGGTCGTCTACGTTTGCCACCACGTAGGCCTGCGGCTGTTCTTTGACGGTTGCGCGCAATCGCCGCTCTATGGTGGCAATTTCTCCGACACGATCGAGCTGGTCGCGCGAAAGATTCAAGAACACCAACACATCGGGGCGCACCTGGCGGGCCACTGCCCGCACGTGCATCTCGTCAACTTCCAACACTGCCACGTCAGCGGTGGGCGTTTCCATCAAAGCTGCCAGCACGCCCTCGGACATGTTGTCCCCGCCGCGATTGGTGGCCACCTCTAAACCGGCAGCCGCGCAGGCTTCAGAAAGCATGCGGGTGGTGGTGGATTTGCCGTTGGTGCCAGTGACGATCACCGTGCGCATCGGCCTAGCCAAGTCTGCTAAAAGATGTGGGCTCATGCGCGCCGCCACAGTGCCGCCTATCATGCCGCCGCTGCCGCGCCCCAAAGTGCGCGACGCCCACGAAGCCCCTTGCCCGGCGGCTATAGCTAGCAAATCCCTAGGGTGGAAACCACTGCGGCGAGCGGTTTTTGGCACACTACCTAAAGAGGCGGACAAATCCCTGGCTGCCGCCCCAACTTTTGCCACCGCCACTTTCACGTAGCGTTTCGGAAACTGACTCATAGCTCCGATTGTATGTGGCAGCGCCGCCGACTCGCACAGCGCTATACGCCACGCCCCAACAGCACGTCTTCGACCCAGGCACGCGCAGCCACAAAGTCTTGATCGCGCGATCCTTCCGGAACCTGCACCACCTGGTGGTCCGCCCTCGGGTAGGAGCCAATAAAACGCACCTGCGAACAGTGCCTGTGCAAACCGTTTAGGACGGCCTGCACTCGCTCTTCGCGCACGTGCCCTTCAATGTCAATAGAAAACGAGTAGCTGCCGGGCCTGGCCGCCACCGGACGCGATTCAATGCGAGAGAGGTTCACCCCCCTGGCCTTCATCTGCTCCAGCATAGACAACAGCGCGCCGGCCTCATTCGAGCGAAGCTCTATCTGCAACGTAGTCTTGTCCGCTCCCGTGGGCTGGCCTGGCACCTCCGGCAGCGAAACTACTACAAAGCGGGTGCGCCCTCCCTTGTTGTCGGCCACGTTTTCCTCTACCACTTTTAGCCCATAGCGGGTGGCTGATACGGCACTGCAGAGGGCGGCGTCGTAGCCTGCTTCGCCCTCGGCAAGCAGTTTCGCCCCGGCCGCAGTGGAAGTAGCGGGAACGTGGCGCACGCCCTCAAAGTGGGTGGTGAGCCAATTGCGGCATTGGGCCCAGGCGTGGGGGTGGGTGCCGACTCGTTTGATTTGCGTAGGCGCAGTGCCCGGGCGCACGCACAACGTGAAACCTACTGGCACGTAGATTTCGCCCACAATCACCAGGGCAGAGCCGTGCCCCAGGGCGTCAATAGTGGCGTTTACCCCACCCTCGACAGAATTTTCGATGGGTACTACCGCGCGCTTGGCCACCCCCTCGCGCACCGCATCCAGAGCGGCCTTCTCGCCCGTGCAGGGCAACGCCGTGGCCCCTTCAGGAAGTACCTGGCTGAGTGCCTGCTCACAAAAAGTGCCAAACGGCCCCAGGAATGCCCAGGTAGTTTCAGCAGCTGTGGAAGCCAGGTTAGCCATGGTTACTCCTTTTCGTATAAGTGCCCTACAAAGATACTCGACTAAAGTTAAACCATGATTTCTTGCCCGCCTGTAGAAACCAGGACCAAACGCGTGCTGCTAGTAGTTATCGCGGCACTGTTGGTTTTGCTTCCCCTGCGCGCGTTCGCAGATAGTTCCCCCTTGCAACGGCAGAGCGGGCACCTGGTAGTGATCGGCACTTCCGGGTTGCGCTGGCAGGACGTAGATTTTTCTGACCCGCGCGCAGCCCGGTTCGCTAAATTCGCTGAAGAGGGCACACTCGCCAACCTGGTTGCGCGTTCTACAGCAGCAGTGTCGTGCCCGGCGGACGGGTGGCTTTCGCTTGGGGTGGGCCAGCGGGCCACGCTTTCGCGGGCGGGGGGAAAATGTTATTTTCCGCGGCTTAGCTCGAAGACGGTGGCTGGGTGGGGCCCCCTAACGGACGGGGTAATTCCGGCCGGGCAGGTAGGTTTGGGGTTTTTGCGCTCGTCTCTAAAGCAGGCGGGCAAGTCGGTGGCGGCAGTGGGCCCAGGGGCGGGACTTGCTCTGGCCGACAAGCGAGGGCATTTGGATGCGCCCCCCTTAGACAACGGGGGTGATTTGGCGGCCACCGTGGCCTCTGCCGCAAGTGAAAACGAAGTGACCATTGTGGATGCGGGGGCTGTGGATCCGGCTCACGCCCCGCAGGTGGGTTACGGACTCAACCCCACACCGCAAAACGGATACCCCACCTTGGATTCGGAGCCTTCTAAGACGAAACTTGCCCAGGCGAAAGTCCGCCAAATTTCGCAGATTTTGGAAGCCCTGCCGAAGAACACCCAAGTTTTGCTCGCTTCCTTTGGGGAGGGCAACGCGGTACCCCACCTGCAGCTGTTCGCCATGCAAACGGACGCCTCCTCTGTGGGCCTCGCCAAATCCGGTTCGCTGCGCCGGGACGGGCTGGTGCAAACCGCCGACATAACCCAAACCATTTTGCAGACAGTGGGCTTGGAACCAGCCGAGAATGCCCCCGGGGCACAGGTGTGGACAGCTGGGCGCACGGGCAAAATGTCTTTTACAGACCGGCTCGATTCGCTACTTGACCGCTCCGCTAAAACCGACCGGGCACGAGTGTGCCAGCCGGCCTTCTTCATCTTGTGGTTCACCCTTTGCGGAGTGACCATCGTGGCGGGGATGCTACTTTCAGTACGCGGGCGCAAGGGAACCGCCATAGAAAAGGTGCCCAAAGTTTTAGCCCAGTTGGCAGGGGCAATGCCGTTGGCCGCGCTGCTGGCCAATTTGATTCCCACCTGGCGTTTTTCCACCGCCTCTACCCCTACAGCTGTGCTGGTATTCCTAACCGCGATACTTGCCACAGCCGGATTCTTAGTACTCACCGCACACGGGATAGCCCACTGGCTACGCCCGCACGTGCCAGCCAGTTTCACCCGCCCTCTTAATGCCCCCATTGTGCTAGCGGCCCTCACCCTAACGGTTTTTGCCTGGGTGATCGCCGTACGCGCCCCGTTGCAACTGGACTCACCAACCGGCACCACCACCATCGCCGGCAACCGTTTCTTCGGTTCCGGGAACACCGAATTCACGCTTATGGCGGTCTGCTTTGTTGTGCTCGCAGCCTGGAGCGCAAACGCCTGGGTCACCACCATTATGGGGCTGGCGCTGGCTGTCATCGACGGCTTCCCCACCATGGGTGCAGACTTCGGGGGCCCGCCCGCCATTTTGTTCACGACGGTGCTCCTTGCTACATGGGTGCGCGGTAAAAAGGTGCGACTGCGGCACGTGGCAGCGGCGCTTTTCGCCGCCGCTATTGGCACTGCTTTCTTCGGGGTGGTCGACTACCTGCAGGCTCCCCAAGCCCGCACCCACCTGGGCCGCTTTGTAGCCTCCCTCGTCGAGGGCAACGCCTGGCCCATAATTGCCCGCAAAGCCGAGGCAGCCTGGTTGACCGTCGGGGGATCTGCCGGAACCCTAGTCGCCGCCGCAGTCTTCTTGGTGGCTATAGGCGCGATCGCCTACGTGCTCTATTCGCCCAGGTACAAGACGCGGGTGCTGCCCTTCCACCGAAATGTTTTGCTCTCAACAATAATCTTGCTGGTGAGCGCCTCTTTGATAAACGACTCAGGGATGCTCATCTTGACCATAGGATTGCTGCTGGAAGGCAGCCTGATCTGTGGTGGGCTATTCCATAAATCCGCCTGGTCGCCCTCGGGAAAAATAGCTCTAAGCCGGGCCCCCGCCCGCCGCCAGTGGCCCACATATTTTGCCGCCGCCACCGCCTGCACCATTCTTGCTGGCATAGCTCTAGCTGCCACTACTACGAGTCCCACCGACTCTAAAACCCACCACATCCAAGCAGCCAAGACCCCTGTGGTGGCCATCTTCACCGAGGGAATCCGTTGGGAAAAGGTCACCCCCCAAAATGCCCCCACCCTGTACCGGAGGGCAAGCCAAGGCGCAGCCGCCAACCTGGTACCCCTCTCCCTCTCAGGCCCCACCTGCCCCATAGATTCGTGGCTCGCAATAAATGCCGGCCAGAGGGCGTGGCGCAATTCCCTGGGCGGATACGAAATCTGTACGTCCTTACAGAAAATGCCAGAAGTGTCCCAAGGCCAGCCCCGCCCCGCTCTAAAACGGTGGGACTACTATTCGAAGGCTATGGCCCAAATGACTAACCACCCCACCCTCGGGGCTCTAGGAGAAGCCGTAGAGCGAAACAAAGTGCGCGTGCGTGCCATAGGGCCCGGGGCTGCCGCCGCCCTCGCCAACGCCCGGGGCATCCCCCAGGGAACCTTGCAAAAGGCCCCTTCTAATAATGGCGAACTGGCCCGCAAGCTGGCCACAGACCTGCACAAATACGATCTGACTTTGGTGGACGCCAACGCGATCAGCACTGTTCAAAATCCCGACCGGGCCGCCGCGGCTACGCGCAGGGCAATCCGCGACGCCACCGACAAAACCGGCAACCCCCCGACGGAAGTACAGGTTCGCCCCCAGCTGCGCTCGCTAGCCAACCCCGAAGTAAAGGCAAACCTGAACGCAGACTCCGAAGACGCCCCCGACCTGCCAGAGGCTTCCTTCTCCATAAAAACAAACCAGGAATCGGCAACCAATACCCAACGCGCCCAACTGGTTGCCAGCCAGAGCGAACGTCAACTGGCACGCCTCGAAGCAGCCGTGCGAGCGGTACCCCCCAACGCGCGCCTACTGGTGGTATCCTCGGCCGACTTTGGGGTGCGCTCCTACATGCAGACCGCGCTAGCTGCAGGCCCTGGAGTTGGTACGGCAGGCCTCGCCCGCTCATCCTCGGTGCGCCAAGACGGCATAATTCAGCTTCCCGACGTGGCCGCAACCTTAGGGCAGTGGCTGGGCTTCGACATGCCCGGCTCGGGCAGTGCCATAACCAACCAGATTGGTTTACACCACTCCTCCCTTGCCGACCGCCACGATTACCTGACCGACCAGGCCGACCGGGCCTTCGCTATGCGAGACGTGCGCGCAGGGTTCTACGCCATGGTGGTCACCTACGCGGTAGCCGTCATTTTAATTTTGGCCGCCCTGTCGGTGGCAATGGCCTACGGGGTACACATAGCCCCTTCCGCCCGTTTGCTGGCCCGTTTTTGCGCCCTCACACTGGCTTCTATCCCCCTTGCCACCTTGGCCCTGCCGGCCTTCAAGTGGTGGCACTTTCAAGACACGCACGGCGCCCTAAATGGGGGCACTATGGCCCTAGCTGGCCTACTCGCTGCAGCCTGCCTGGCGGGCCCCTGGCGCGAGGGCGGGCGCCCGGCTTTGTCCATAGCCGTCGCTACCGCCGTTGCCATTGCGGCAGACGTAGCCACCGGCACCAACGCACTTATAGATTCGCCCTTCGGGTTCAATTCCCTAGCCGCCGCTCGCTTCTATGGGGTGGGCAACGAAACGTTTTCGCTGCTAAGCGTTGGGGCGCTCCTGCTCTCCGGTTGGGTGGGCACGCTGTTTACCCGCCGCTGGGCCAAGGCCTTAGCTGTGGTTGCCACGTCTCTTCCGTTCCTGCTAATTGATGCGGCGCCCTCGTTGGGAGCGGATTTTGGCGGCATCTTAGCTTTTATTCCTGGCATCTGCGTGCTCGTTATTTTGCTGGCCGGCTACCAGCTAAAGTTGCGTTGGATTTTGCCCATAGGGTTTGTTATGGCGTTTGGGGCAAGCTTCGTGGCACTACTGGACTGGCTGCGTCCCCCCAGTTCGCGTACGCATCTTGGGCGCTTCGTCCAATCTGCTCTTGATGGCGATCTGATGCCGATCGTCGTGGGCAAATTGCAAACTAACCTGCGGCTGCTGGGAATTTCTACGCTTAGGTGGGTAGTGTTAGCCGCACTCGTGGCTTTGGTGGTGTGGTTCTGCCTGTCGTATCCGCGTTTGCGGGGCAGGGCACCTGCCCTCCCCGCTCCGTTGCTGCGAATGCTAAGGCCCGCCTATAAAAAGTTCCGCAACTGGTTGGGCAAGCACCCCAAAGTAACTGGTGGGAAAGTCCATCTTTTGCCTCTGCCCGCCTGGTTCCGCCCCTGTGCCTGGGCACTGCTGGTTACCCAGATACTGGCATTCGGCCTGAACGATTCGGGAATTGTGCTACCCGGAGTGGCTGCCATAATGGCATTGCCGCTGGCGGCAGACACCATAATTGATTCGCTGCGGAGCCGCCCCTAACGCGAGTAGACGTGGTAGGGCTGAAAATCGCGTTGATTGCGCTGGGAGGCAGCGTACATTTCGGGCTTCAGAAAATGCCCTTCTAAACGCAGCCGCACCGTAGCGATGCGCACGTCCTTGTACTGGTGGATGCGGTGCATTTGGCCCCGCAAGTCGTTGCCGGTTGGGCGGTGGGCAATGTCGCAGGGAACCTCGAGGGCGGTGTAACCGGCTCCTAGTACTGCAATAGTGAGCGCGGTTTCCACGCCCCATCCCGAGGCCAAAGGTTGGGCGGCGTCGAACGCTTCGCGGGTAATACACCGCTGCCCTGATAGCGGTTGGGTGGGCCGCCACCCCACCGCGCATTCAATAGAATTGCGGGCCAGACCCGTTACGAAACCGCGCCCGCCCGCGCCCGGCTGCGGCGGCAAAGCGGCAATGGCCATGTCCGCCCTGCCCGCCGAAACGGCCTCGACAAGAGGAGTAGTTTCGGCAGCCGATTCGCCCAGGTCAGCATCCAAGAAAAGCAAAAGGTGGGGGCTTGCGCCCTCGGCGTCGTGCATAGCCACAATATTCGCGCCGGTTTCCATGGCCGACGCCTTTCCCCGATTGACGGTGTGCCGCACGGTAGCTGCCCCGGCGTGGCGGGCAGCGCGCTGAGTTCCGTCGGTAGAACCGTCGTCAACCACCACGATCAAGTCCACCCCCGGGATGGCCTTACATGCTCGCACGGTGCCAGCTATACGGTCCTGTTCATCTTTAGCTGGGATTACAACCGCAACCTTGCGAGTTTGTGAGTCTGACACTCGATCTCCTGGCCTTTTTATCTGCGCGAATGGGCGTTTTTAAGTGTAGACCCACAGCCGAAGGAGTGCCCAAACGGCATAAAATCTACGTAGATATTTTACATAAAAATTGCAAAGAAACCACAGCTTAGCCAGGACAAAGATAGGGAATATCGCCACAGCCAGGTACTGTAATGACCATGAGTAAAAAGTCACGCCGCAAGGCCAAGTATGCAGCCCGCAGGGCACAGATCGACGCCCTGGTAGCAGAAAACGAAAAGAAGGCCCCCAAGAAGGAAACTTTCACGGTCGAATTCAACGAACGTCCCTTTGCAGGCTTTGCCCGCGAGATTGAACTCGTGGCGATGCGCGAGATCCTGCCAGCGGCAACGCTGCAAGTAACCGTCTCCGGCAAGCCCGTCACCTTGTGCACTATGCTGCCACGCAACGCCCAGGCCCTCATCCACGACGACGGCACCATAAAGGTTGCCCTCAACACGCGCAATCGCTCTGGCGACCCTGCCCACGACCTCGCCCTAGTGCTGGATAGGGCCCTAAAGGCCAAACCGGGAACTACCATCGAAGGTCTAGACCCGCGTACCGAGGCGCCAGCCCTTACCGAACTTTTAGATCCCGCCGAAATGGGCACCTTTACCTTGCACAACAATTTCGAATTTTGGCTGGACGAAGCCACCGAGCGCACCCCCGAGGTGGAACGCGCCATCGAAGAATCTGCCGACTCGATTGTGCAGATGGGCGAAGTTGCTGGCCACCGTGGCGCCTATTGGGCCGACATGACCCACCCGTTCTTGCGGTGGGTCCTCTCTGAAGACGAAGAGGACGTACTAAATGCCCTGGCCCGCCTGCGCGCAGCCGGCAAATTGAACGTGGGCGAGGGCAGCGACTTTATTGGGGCGTTCCGCGCCTGTGGCCTGGTTGCCCCCGTCTTCCAACTTTCCGACGAGGCCGAAATCGAGCATCTGAGCGCAGATCTTGCTGAACCACTTGCCCAACTGACCGAGGGGCTGCAAGCTGCACTGAAAGAGACCACCCCCCTGACCGATGCTGAGCGGCGAGCCAAAGCCGGGATCGTTTCCAGGCAGGTTTCGTTGCGCTAACAAAATCCCCAAAATACAGGGGAAATATTAGGAGGCGGGTCCACTGGGCCCGCCTCTAACTTTTGAGACGCCCATTCCGGTTAATGAAATGCACAGTTGCAGCGCAGGCTTTTGCCGGCTTTGGCGTGCACAATAGAAGTATGCACGAAAGAGCTGGAATCAAAGCAACATCCGCAGACCTCATCAACGTCGACGAAGTCCTATCCGCCTACTACGACATAGAACCCGATCCAACCAACCCGAACCAGCAGGTTGTTTTCGGCACCTCGGGCCACCGTGGGTCCTCCCTTGACGGCGCTTTCAACGAAGCCCACATCGTTGCCACCACCGCAGCCATTGTGGAATACCGAAAAGACCGCGGCATCGACGGCCCCCTATTTATCGGCCGCGACACACATGCTCTCTCCGAGCCGGCCTGGCGCACGGCAATTCAAGTATTGGCAGCCGCAGGCGTAACCGTGCGCATCGACTCGCGCGATTCCTACACTCCCACCCCCGCTGTTTCTCACGCAATATTGCGGGCCAACGGGGCCAACACCCACCACGGGGTGCGGCAAGAGGGCGAGGGACTGGCAGACGGAATTGTGGTTACGCCCTCGCACAATCCCCCACGCGACGGCGGTTTCAAGTACAACCCGCCCACCGGAGGGCCGGCCGACACGAACGCTACCGAACCCATTGCGGCTAGGGCAAACGAACTGCTGAAGGATTGGCAGTCCATCCCGCGGATTCCCGCAGACCAAATCCATTCCGACAAGCATGTAGAACGCTACGACTATTTGGGCTCCTACGTCGACGATTTGGCTTCGGTAATCGACATGGACGCGATCCGCGACGCCGGGGTGCGCATTGGGGCCGATCCCCTGGGCGGCGCCTCCGTCGACTACTGGGCGGCAATTGCCGAAAAATATGCCCTCGACCTTACAGTCGTGAACCCTACTGTCGACCCCACCTGGTCTTTCATGACCCTGGATTGGGACGGCAAGATCCGCATGGATTGTTCTTCGCCCTCGGCAATGGCTTCCCTACTAGAAAAAATGACCCCGGATTCGGATGGCAACACCCCCTACGACATTGCCACCGGCAACGATGCCGATTCCGACAGGCACGGCATTGTTACTGCCGACGGGCTGATGAACCCCAACCACTACCTGGCTGTGGCCATCGAATACTTGTACACGCACCGGCCCCAATGGGATTCCAAGTGTGCGGTGGGCAAGACCTTGGTGTCCTCGAGGTTGATCGACGCTGTTGCTGCCGACTTGGGGCGCGAACTGGTAGAGGTTCCGGTCGGGTTCAAGTATTTTGTTCCGGGCCTCCTAAACGGTTCGATCGGTTTTGGCGGCGAAGAATCGGCGGGGGCTTCGTTCCTGCGCCGCAACGGACAGGTATGGTCCACCGACAAAGATGGCATCATCCTTGCTCTGCTCGCATCTGAAATATTGGCTGTTACAGGCAAGACGCCCTCGCAACTGCACGAAGAGCAGGTGTCTCGCTTCGGCAAGCCCGCCTACGCCCGCATTGACGCCCCGGCCACCAAGGAAGAGAAGGCCAAGCTAAAGGCCCTGTCGCCCGACGCTGTAACGGCCTCAGAACTTGCGGGCGAGGCAATCACTGGCAAACTAGTTAACGCCCCTGGAAATAACGAACCGATTGGCGGGCTCAAAGTCAGTACCAAGAACGCCTGGTTTGCGGCTCGTCCGTCGGGTACCGAGGACGTGTACAAGATTTACGCGGAATCTTTCGTTGGTGAAGATCACCTAAAGCAAGTGCAGCAGGCCGCTCAAGAAGTGGTTTCTGCAGCTCTGAAATAGGGGCGGCGGCCGCCCGGCTGCTCCCAAATCTTTGCCCTCTACTTTAAGGACAGACATGGCAACCCAAGAACTAACCGTCCAGAATTTCCCGCAGGTAGTCGAGAAGGGAATTGTCTTCATCGACTTTTGGGCCAGCTGGTGCGGCCCGTGCAAACAGTTTTCGCCAATTTACGAGAAGGTTTCCGAAAATCACCCGGACATCGTTTTTGGAAAGGTGGATACTGACGCGCAGCAGGAGCTGGCGGGGATGGCGCAGGTACAGTCCATTCCAACCATCATGGCCTTCCGCGATGGCATTGGGGTTTTCCGTACGGCCGGCGTAATTTCCGCTACGGAGCTCGAGTCTGTGGTACAGCAGATTCGCGACTTGGACATGGAAAAGGTGCGCGCCGAGGCCGAGGCTGCTGCCTCCGAATAAAGGGTTCGGGCCGGGGGAGCCTAGAGCGGGTGCCACCCCGGCCTTGCCTGACTCGCGTGGGGCGATTGTTTGCCTGCGTTTAGAGCAGGGTGACTCCAGCGGGGCCAATCTTGAAGCCGCTCCCCGTTTTGGCGCTCCAGCATCGCACCGATTCGCCAATGTTGGTGCATGCCAGGGAGCCTGAGGCGGCCGTTTGCCCGGCCTCTAACACCTGATAGTGGGGCCTTTCCTCTTGCGCGCCGGCGTTTGTCACGCTCAGCACTTGGCCGGAGGCATCCATTACCCCGCGCAGAGGCTGGTCTTGTTCGCCGCCAAATTCTTCATGTTTGTACACTAAACAGGTGACGCCCTCGGAACTGATTTGGCACGACACATTGCCATTGCCGGTGGTGAAGCCCGGAAGATTTTCCAGTGCGTCGTGCGGTATGGGGCTGACGTCGGGGGTTGGTTCTTCACTTTCGGGCTTTTTGGTGTGCTTTTCCGGCGTGGAGGTGTCTTTGGGCTTGTGGCTTTCCCGTTCGGTTTCGACACCCTGCCCGTCAGGGATCCACGTTTCTTCCCTGTATGTTTTTTCGGTTACACGTGGTTCTGCCGAGGTCGTGGGGGTTGGGCGGGCGGATTTAGTTTCTTTTTGCTGTGTGTTTTTGCTGGTGGGGTTAGAGGGCGTGGGGTGGCTTCGCGGCGGTGTAGTTCCGTGCGTGGGGGTTTCAGTTTTTGATACCGAGTGCGGCAGGGTGCGGTGGGAGTCGATCATTGCTAGGGCGGCCCCGCCCACGCCCAGCCCTGCCACTAGTAGTATTACGGCGGTTACGGCCGTAATTTTGGGGCTCTTTGGGGGCTTTTTGGTTTCAGTATGCCCGTGGGCGGGCTGCGGATTTTTGGCGAGGGCGCCGCTGATTGCGGAGGCTCCACCGGCTACTATCCCATCTTTGGTTCGGGTGACTGTGGCAAAGAAACCGTCGTTTCCGGACCTGGATTTGTTTACCCCGGAGCTACCTGCAGATGAATTAGGGCTCGGTGAGTTGTGGGCGCGGGAGGTAAAACCGGCACCTTCTAGCCGGTTATTTTCTTTTGGTTCTGGTTCACCCACAGTATGGAGCGTACAGCCATTTATGTATGAAAGCTAGTGAAAGCACCCAATTGCCCTAAGAAACAGCGCTATTGCCAAGCTTTTGCCGGCACTGTTGGCGCACCTACTAATGGTGGACGGGGCAGGCGCTGGCCCCGAACTCGTCGACTACGTGTTCAAGCGAACCGGACTTGCGCAGTTGTTCAAATACCGCCATGCCGGGGACGTTGATGAATTCTGCTGTGACGCCTACCGCCCGCAGAATGAACGATTGTACCGACAGGATCAAGTATTCGCGTGCCATGGGCTCTTTGGGGAGTGTGCGCCCAGCCAGGGTCGCATTGATTAGGGACACTAGAATGGGGATGTCTTGTTCTGGGATCTGTTCGCTGTCCATGAGCTGGCGGAGCAGCCGTTCCAATATTGCGGCAACTTTGTCGCCGTGATTGTGCAGTTTTTGTTCCGTTTCGCGCGACACTACGCGCCGCAAGTCACGGCCGGGGGCCAGCGAATATGCGGCGCCGAGTTCGAGCTGGCTGCGAATGTACACGCGCAGCCCGTGTACTGGATCGACCACATGGGTTAGGGAGGTTTCCAGTTTTTTGGAATATTCTTCGGTTTCGTGCGCGATGAAGGCTAACAGTAGCGCTTCTTTATCTGGAAAGTGGTTGTATACGGCTGTGCGCCCCACCCCAGCGGTTTTCGCGATTTCGGCCATAGTGACGGTTTCGAAGGCTCGTTCTGAGAGTAGTTCGGCGAGGGCTTCGAAGAGTCGGTTGCGTGTGCGCTGGCGGTGTTCTGCCAGGGTAGATCCGATAATTTTGGGCACTTTTACATTGTGCCATTTTTAGACGTAAATGACACCTGATTCAGAAAAATTTGTTGGGAGAAGTCGCCCACGTCTCAATTTTTTGCCATACGGCTTTGGCGATTGGAAGGTCTGGTTCTAACCAGTCGAGGGCGAAGGTTTGAGCCTTGTTCACCCAGTTCAGAGCCTTGTGGGAGCCGGTTGGGGCGGGCACTTGCCCGGATGGGGCGAGGGCGGCGAGGAAGACCCGCATTTGCATGTTTGCCAGTATTGGCCAGTACTGTTCCCGGCTCGCATGTTGGTCAGTTTGTGGGCGGATTTCGGGGCCTATTTTTACGTCTATTTGAAGTTCTTCTTGTAGTTCACGCGTCAGGGCTTGCTGGGCCGATTCGCCGGGTTCGATTTTTCCGCCGGGGAATTCGTATTTTCCGGCTAGTTGGGGCGGGTATGCTCGGGCGGCGGCGAGTATTTTGGTTGGGTTTTGCGGGTCGTTGACGATTGCTGCGGCGACGACTGTGCGAGTGGGGGTTTTGTGTTTCTGGTTATTCATTTTGTTTCCGTTTTGGTGAGTGGGCTTCTGTTTTGCTATGCTACAAGTCGGCGCTAGCCGATGCGGGTGTAGTTCATCGGTAGAACGACAGCTTCCCAAGCTGTAAAGGCGGGTTCGATTCCCGTCACCCGCTCCACTATGACGTCGAAAATGATAAGTAGGCGTTTGCGTTAGCGAGTACACCCCAAGGGGGTCAAAACGTTAGCGAGTGTATAGCGCGTTTTCCCTGACCTGCGGAAACACTACTGACCCTGCCTTTTTCCTGTTGAGCGCAATGGCGTTTGAAATGTTTCTCTGACTGTGGAGTGTTCTACCTAATTCATCCTAGTGTTCATGTACACTATAAACACTAGGAGGTGTTCGTGGATATCATCGTTAGTAATGCAAGTTCTGATCCGATTTACGCTCAGATTAAGAATCAGCTCAAGGCGGCAATAATCAACGATCAGGTAGCGCCTGGCCACAAGCTGCCGTCAATCCGGCGTTTGGCATCACAGCTTCGCGTGTCGGTGATTACTACCAAGCGTGCCTATGACGAGCTAGAGCTAGAGGGTTTCATTGATTCCGTACAGGGGCGAGGTAGCTTTGTCGCTTCTAAAAACACTGAATTGCTCAAGGAAGAGCAGCGTAAAAAAGTCGAAGACTATTTGAAATCCGCCCTCGCCTCGGCTCGGGTTGCTGGCTTGTCTGTTTGTGATCTGAAAGAGCTGATTGATTTATTAGGAGGATCCGATGAATGTGATTGAAATCAACGGACTCGTGAAAAAGTATCCGGGATTCACGCTCGGTCCGCTTAACCTTGAAGTTCCTCAGGGGGCAATTGTGGGTTTCGTGGGTGAGAACGGTGCTGGTAAATCTACAACGCTGCGTTTGATTTTAGGTCTTGCTCACCCCGATGCCGGGACAGTAAACCTTTTGGGGCAGCCTGCAGGTGCAGATCACCCACAAGCGCATGAACGAGTGGGGGTAGTTTTTGACGATATTAGCCTGCCAGATAGTTTTACTGTTAGGAATGCTGGCGAGTTCGGCAAGCGCCTGTACAAGAGTTGGGATGGGCAAACATACGTTAGTTATCAGCAGCGTTTTCGTCTTGCTTCGTCTAAGCGAGTTGGTGAGCTCTCTCGAGGTATGCGGATGAAGCTGGGGCTAGCGATGGCGCTTTCCCATGCAGCGGATTTGCTGATTTTTGATGAGGCTACCAGTGGTTTGGATCCGGTGATTCGTGATGAGGTGCTTGATATTATGCTCGAATTTATCGAAGATCCGACTCACTCGATTCTGTTTTCGTCTCACATCGTTTCCGATATTGAAAAAGCCGCTGACTACGTGGCTTTCATCCGTGAGGGCAAGTTGAAGTTCATGGAACAAAAAGATGAGCTCTTAGATTCTTGGCGAATCGTAGCGTTGACCAATGAGCAGGCAAACCAGCTTGATTCCACGCAAGTGTTAGGTCGTCGCCGTCATGATTTTGGTCAAGAAGTAATCGTCCGCACCGGGGCAGTTCCTGCTGGTGTGCAAGCTGGTAGACCGACGATTGAGGACATCATGGTCTACACGATTAAAGGAGAAGATCAGTGAGATCTGCATTTTATAAAGATCTTATTGCCAATCGTACATATATAGCTGTTTTAGGTTTGGTGCTCGTTGCGATCAGTGCTGTGGGGGTTTATGCAAACCAGTTGATTATCTTTCCGTTTATTTTTGGCATGATTGGGATGCTTTATTTTACGGCCACCTTTGCTCGTGATACTGAGTCCAAGGTGCACCGAACGATTCTTGCCGGGCCTATCAGTAGAAACGAGCTCGTTAATCTAAATTTTCTGATTACAATCGCTCTTGGGGTAGTGGCTTTCGCAGTTACAGGTGTTCTTGCCTATTTAATGGTTGAGATGCCTTGGAAAAATACTGTTTTGGTGGCCAGCTTTGCCTTTGCGGTTACTCTGCTGTTGACCATTATTCAGCTACCGCTGTTTTACAAATTTGGTCCGGAAAAAGCCAAGCTTTTTCTGGTCGCCGTATTCATCGTGGTATTCGCTGGATCATCCTTTGTTGGTTCCAACAAACAAGCAATCTTCGAATGGGTAGCAAAAGCCTTAACCCTGCCTCCGCTCACCAGCGCAGGAATACTACTGACCGTGACGATCGTACTGACCGCAGTATCCCTATGGATAAGTCGAAAGATCATGGCAGGTAAAGAATTCTAAGTTTTTAGAGTGCAATTTTGCATTCAATGTTAGCGCCCTGCGTTCTTTTCAAAGCTTGACCGTGATTTCTTTCCCGGTTCTGAAAATGAACCGGATCCCGTCCTCGCCTACGATGGCGTGGTCGATGAGTGCGCTCCAATCTACATCTGTAAGAACGAAGGTTCTTGGGCTGGAAGTTTGCTGCGCCCGCGAAATGAGTCCACACCGATCAAGCACTTCAGGACTGTCCAACACGAACTTGAAGCAAGTCCGTCTACTGCTCAAGAGTACGAAACACTCACAGAGTTAATCCTCGAAACGCTTTCCTCCCTTTCGGTTGAGCGAGCGTTTGCGTTAGCAGGCGTTGATTTGATCGAGGCGGACGCTATGATCGGCGACCTCGGTAACGAGTTCGGCATCGTGGGTGATGACGATGACGACGGCACCGGTGTCAGCGAGTTTACGCATTACTCGGGAAATCGCGACAAGGTGCTTGTAGCCAACACCGGATGTGGGCTCGTCGAAGATGTAAACTTTCTTGTTCGCAGCCAGTGCTGTAGCAATAACCAGACGTTGACGTTGCCCGCCAGAGAGTGCTTGGGGATGATCAGCCTCGTGGTCGGCAAGGTCGAGTTCTTCAAGGATCGCGTGGGCATCGATGTGTTGCTTTTCGGCTTTGGTCGTGCCGAGCGTGACTTCGTCGATGACGGTATCTGAGAACAACTGTCGGGTAGGGTCTTGCATCACAAGGTAGGCGTCGCGGCTGGTGAATTTTTGTCCGCCGAGTGTGATGGATGCATGTTTGGCTTTTTCTAGTCCGCAAACAATGCGTGCCAGAGTTGATTTCCCTGAACCGCACGGGCCAAGGAGTGCCGTGATTTTCCCTGCCGGAAACAACACGTGGTTAATATTGAGGACTGTGTTTCCGTGGCGGTAGGCAAAGGCGAGGTTGTCGATCGTGAGCCCTTCACCTTCTGGTTCGGGCAGGCTCGGCATGGATACGGGCACTAGGGATCGCAGTCCAAGCTGTTTGCGCTCCTCATCCGAGGTAGCGTAGAACTCTTCGCCGGTTGCGGTGAGGGCGATCTTGCCTTTGTCGAAGCAGTAAACGCGGTCGACGATCCCAGCAAGGAAACTTAGCCGGTGTTCAGCAATGATGATGGTGTGTCCATCGGCTTTGAGCCTGGCGATGAGTGTGGAGAGTTGGTCGATAACGTCAGCGGACAAGTTCGCGGTTGGCTCGTCAAAGACGATCAGCGACGTGTTGTTGCACATGGCGACGGCGCAGGCCACGCGCTGCATCTGCCCACCCGACAGTTGTGTGACGCGGGATTCCAACAGGTCGACGATACCTAACTCGGCTGCAACCTCGTCAATGCGGGCACAGATCTCCTGCGGGTCGCGGCCGAGATTTTCTGGACTGAAGGCGAGTTCTTGGCGCACGTGAGTGGTGTAGAACTGGGTGCGCGGGTTTTGAAACACTGTCGAACAGTGGTGGGCAAGCTCTGATAGATCTACTCGTGCCACGTCAATACCGTCAACCGTGACGGTTCCGGTGAGGTCGCCGTCGTGGAAGTGTGGGATCAGCCCGTTAAACAGCCGTAGCGCGGTGGTTTTCCCCGACCCGGATGCGCCACACAGCAAGGTGACAGTTCCTGGAGAAATAGTGAGGTTGGCGTCATTGATTGAGGGGTGGTCTGCTCCTCGATAGGTGAAGGTGACCCCAGTTGCTTGGGCTATTGTCATAGGACGATTCTCCATATCGCGAAGCCGATAACGATGAGCAGAATGACTGCGTCGATCACACGGAATTTCACGACCGTGACTGAGGTGGGCTTTGCGGTTCCGCCCAGTCCGCGCACGAGGGCAGCCGATGCCAGTTCGTCCCCGCTGCGTACCACGGTCGATAGCAGAGGGATTGTGAAGTACTGGGCCGCACGCAGGGAAAGCGCGGACATGCCGCGTAGTTTCATGGCATCTGAGATCGCTTTAACCTCGTGGCCGATCACGGGCAGCACGCGTAAGGCAACCGAGATTGGGATCGTGAAACAGGTCGGGATCCATGAGCTGGCGAGTGCTTTTTGCAAGGTGGCGGGTCGGATCACGCCGATCGCGTAGGCTCCCATTCCTGCGCTGACGCTGAATCGCCACATCCACTGCAAAAACAGCACGAGGAACGCGCTGGCTGTTGATTTCCAGACCAGGGGTATCACATAAACGAGTGTGCCGAGGACCGCAAACGTGGCGAGGTAGACGGCCACCCAGCTGGGGCGCACGAGCGTGTTGGGGTTGATCGCAGCGCTCGCCAGCATCACGGCGGCGAATCCGCCCAGAGCACACACGAACCACGGCGAGTAGGCACTGTAGATCGTGGTGGAGACGATGACGAGCGCTACGATAATCGTGCGCGGGTCGGGAAGTTTAGACAAGACCGGCCCGTTCAAAGTGTTTGCGCGCGACCCTGGTTCCCAACAGACCAGCAAGCCAGCCAACGATGAGCATCACAACGAAGAAGCCCAGCAGAATCGGGATCGTGACAACCTGCGCCATCTTGGCGGCATACTCGGCACCCATTTTTTCGGCGATCTGCGACATATATGCGTCTTGGTTCATAAATAGCGGCATCCACGGGGAAACATAGATCGGCAGAATAAACAGTGCGTATGCCAGCGGAACGCGAACCTTCACGCTCTTCGGCCCCTTGGTGATGACTAGGTCGGCGAGCAGGCCGAATACAGCGGCCACCGCGATTCCTCCTACCCAGTGGCCTGTCACGAAGAAGAGGATTTCGATGATAATCAGCATGATTGTCAATGCCCCCATTTTCGGAGTGCGTGCTGTGAACAGCGCAAAGACGATGCCGTTAACGAGGATAGAAAGCAAGAAGCCGGCATACATGGCGGCGGGGATGAACCCGAGCATTCCGAATGCAAACACGATGACGAACATCAAGGCGGTGAAGACGCCAATGTTGATGAAGTCGCGCGTGTTGAGGCGCGAGGATGTGGGTGTGGACATAGTTTTTCCTTTCATGTGCTTATACGTGCTGTGTTTTAGACGAGTTGCCATCCGGCGGCGTTGATGCGTTCTTGCCAGAAATCGCGGTATTGACCTGGCTGGTTGACCAGCTCGTCGTGGCACCCGCGCTGGGCGATACGCCCACCGTGGGAGAGCACAATGATTTGGTCAGCTGACCGAATGGTTTCCAGTTTGTGGGCGATGACAATCAGTGTGGAGTGTTTGCGTAGCTCATTCATCGCCGCAACAATGTTGGCTTCATTTTCCGCGTCCAACGCGCTGGTGGCCTCATCGAACAGCACAATCGGAGCTTTCTTCACCAAGGCGCGAGCGATGGACACTCGTTGGCGTTCCCCACCTGACAGTGCACGCCCGCCAGCACCCGCCAATGAATTCCAGCCGTCTGGGAGCCGGTTGACGATTTCCGTCACCCCCGACAGGTCAGCGGCCCACCTGATTTCTTCATCGGTAGCTTCTGGGTTACCAAGGCGAATGTTGGCTTCGAGAGTGTCGTTGAATAAGTAGACGTCTTGGAAGACGAGAGACACCTGGCGCATCAGGTCTTCGATGGTTTGCTCGCGCACGTCCACTTCGCCAACGCGCACGCTGCCGGACTGCACATCCCAGAAACGTGCAACCAACCGGGCGATCGTCGTCTTTCCGCACCCAGATGGACCAACCAGGGCACACATGCCGCCTTGCGGGACATGGAAGGAAATATCACAAAGAACCGGGGTGTCCGGATCGTAGCTGAAGGTGACGTCCTCGAAACGAACATCACCAGGGGCGTTTATCGGTGTGGAGGCATCGGGTTCGGACAGTTCGGGGGCGTCCATGACCTTGTCGGCGTGGTTCATCTGCTGGCGGCGTTCTTCCAGCCCGGTCATGCAGCCGCCGATGTCTTGGAGCATGGTGGTGAACCGCAGGCACATGCCGATTGTGACCACGGCGTTCAGCGCATTCATTTGCCCGCCGAGGGCGAGTTGGGCGGTCAGCCAGATCATTACCACGACAAGCGCTTGGACGAACATTCCATTAATCAGGTTCGCTAATGTTTCGATCCACAATGCTTTGCGGCTTTTGCGGTCAGCCTGTTTGAATGCCCGATCAAGGGCCGGGTAGTCGTCGGCGACATGGCAGGAGCGCAGCGCGCCTTGGCAGGTGGCGAATTCGACCATGCGAGCCGCCAGCTCCGATTCTGCTGGTTCGGAAACTTGCTTGCCCTTATCGAGAAGCACGCGGGAGATATGGAGGAAGGCGAGCATGATCGGGAACGCGATCGTCAAGGTTAGACCCAGCCGCCAATCCCAGAACCAGGTTCCCACAGTGACTACGAGCACGGCTGAGAGTTTTTGGACGAGGGAGAAAATGAAGTGCGCCGCCGACTCGCCCAGGTTCATCATTTCCTGGGTGACCATGCGCGACAGTCGACCAGAGCTACCCGAATCGAACACTCCCAACGGTAGGCGGGCTACTTTGTTACCTACTGCCTGGTGGACGTCGTGAATGAATCCGAGCGCGCCGATATAGCCGGTGCGCATGCCATAAAACTCGGTGCCTACACCCGCTACCGAGATCACCGCCAAGGCGATGAGCCAGCCCGAAAACGATAATCCCCACACCGGCATTCCGGTCGCTAGGGCACTTGCTGCGGGAAGCAGAATCAGCAGGGCAAAGCCGTGACACAGTCCTGAGACCGCACCCCACGCTTGACCAACCGAGAGGTCACGCCACGAGGCGGGTTCCATCAAACGCTTAAAGCGTGGCAGCAATAGTTGATTCATCGTGTCATCTCCTCGCATGCACCTTGGGCAAGAAGTGCCTGATAGTGCGCATTACCCAACAGCTCGTCGTGTTTACCGACCACAGCAATGCGCCCGCGTTCCATGACGACAATCTGATCCGCGCCCCTGATCGAGGCCAGTCGGTGGGCGATCACAATCACGGTTCTGCCTTTGGCAAGAGTCGAGAGAGCTTGTTGGATTTTCGATTCCGATTCCGGGTCCGCCATCGCCGTCGCCTCATCCAGCACCAACACTGGGGTATCAACCATGAGCGCCCGGGCGATCGCGATACGGGCTGCCTGCCCGCCCGAAACGTGGGTGTCCTCCCCCATCACAGTGTCGTAACCATCTGGCAGGCTCATGATGAACTCATCGATCTGCGCTGCTCTCGCCGCCTGCCGCACCTGATCCAAGGTTGCGTCTGGCGCGCCCAGGGAAATGTTGTTGTGGATGGTGTCGCGAATAAGCTGTGCATCTTGCAGGACGAATGCAACCGTCGAATACAACACATCCTGGGAAATGTTCTTTAGATCAACCCCGCCGATAGTGATCATGCCAGCGTCCGGGTCATCGAAGCGGGCCATTAGACTTGCCAACGTCGACTTGCCCGCACCCGACGGGCCAACCAGCGCGGTCACCGTGCCTGCCGGAATGCTCAAACTCACCTCGTCTAATGCCTGGGTGTCATCATAGGCATACGACACACCCCGAATCTCAATATCATGACCCTTTGGTGTCTGTGGCGCATCGGGCTGAGGCAATGCCGGTAGTTCCATGACGTTCACCAGCCTCACTGCCGCAGACCCTGCGAGCTGGTACGACCAGGCGATGGTTGCGACTGCCATCAATGCGCCCGGCAGCACCAAGGCGATCAACGTCGTCGTTATCACCTCGTAGATGCTCACCCAACCGGCGTTCATCATCAACGCGCCACCGCCAAGGTTCACGATCAACAACACCGGGATCGACACCCACGAAAATGAGGCGACCGACATCGACACCAGCGGCATACACCACGCCCGGTAGAACTTAGAAAACTCGTTAGCTGCATCTAAATAGGCTTTATGTGCTTGGCCGACCTTGCCGAACGCTTTCACCACTGAGATACCGGCAACGAACTCGGCCATCGTTGCCGAAACCTGAGCGAGCTTGGTGTCCATTTGCGCGGTCTTCTCATTCATCCCACGCATCGACATGCCATACATGCCCACATAGAGCGGGATCGTCGCAATCGACAGCAACGCGAGTCGCCAATCCACCACAAACGCATACATCAACAAGGCGAGCGGGGAGACGATCGCGTTCAGTTTCTCGATCGGTCCGTGCGCGATTACTGTGTGCACCGTGGCTGTATCATCCTGAATGGTCTTGCGGATCTTCCCCTCACCCTCGCGGGTAAACCACGACAGCGGAGCAGTCGACATTCGGGCGGCAATTTGCCGGCGCATCTGGTTACGCAACGACAGGTCAATAAAATGCGTCACGCCCAATGCAACAAAATATAAGGTCAACCGGGTCATGTATGCGCTGACGAGGAGTATGACGATCCAGTTCACTCGCGACGGGTCCACCTGGTCTTGCATAAGTTCTCTGCCAAGCTCCACCAGAGCCACATACGGGGCAATGGCCAACACCCCGGAGGCGAACGCTAAGACCTGCGCGACGAACAGTTTGCCTTTCACTGGCTGCGATAGTTGACGGATCGCGTTCTGGCCAGCGACAGATTTTTCCTTCGCCGACCCATACTCACCGTCAACAACCTGATCTGTTACACTATCGTCCACGTAAACACCATCCTTCTTAGGTAAGTCTAACCTTACTTTATTTCTGGGAGGTGTACCTAACCGTGCACGTCAACCGCTACAATATCACCCTTGCAGGGTCATGCTCACCTGTTCACCGGTGCGAAATACGAATCGGATCGTATCCTCGTCTACGATGGCGTGGTCGATGAGTGCGCTCCACTGGGCGGGGCGAAAATCGCTCACAGGTTCGCCCGCCAGATCGCCTAGGGCTGTGGTGACGGCGGCGTGCTTGGCGGTGTTCGCTGCAATATCTGCCTCTAGGCTTGTTTTGCGTGCGAGCGTCTTACGGTAGGCAGTATCGAGCTCTGTGTACTTGTTTTGGTAGGCGTCTTGGTCGAGCGCGTGGCGCTGGTTCTGCCCAATCAGTGCCTCAATCTGCTCAGTGAGTTCCACGATTTTTGTTTGGCAGGCGGCGGCTTGTTCTTCCATACGGCTCGTATCAAACATGGAGTCAAGAATCTGCGGTAGCTGGCTTTCGTAGCGATGGCGGGCGATCAGTTGGTTGAGTGCTTGGACGAAAGCGTTCTTGATATCTTCGTTTTTCATAGTCGCGCTGCTGCAACGGCGTTCGCCTGCATATTTGTGGTTGCATTGCCAGACTGTGTACTTATATTTCGTGTTCGACGCCCACGTCTTACGCCCATACCACGCCCCACACTGAGCACACTTGAGCCGGGTGGAGAACAAGCCGACCTTCGCTGACGATATGTTGCCATGTCGGGTGGCGAGTTCGTATTGCACCTGATCCCAGATACGCGGAGCAATAATCGGCTCGTGATTGCCTGTTACGTAGTATTGGGGCACTTCACCTTCGTTGACCTTCATCTTCTTAGTAAGAAAATCGGTGGTAAACGTCTTTTGCAGCAGGGCATCGCCCTTGTATTTTTCATTCGACAAGATCGAGCGCACTGTCGACGTTGACCACACTTCTTTCCCGCGCGGGGTGAGGATCTTGCGGGCAGCGAGTTCGGTTTTAATCTCACTAATAGCCATCCCGTCAAGGAAGAGCTGGTAGATCAGCCTCACGGTCGGTGCCTGGGTTTCATCGATGACGAGACTGCCGTCCTCGCCTTTCTTGTATCCGAGCAGGGATTTGTAGGGCACCATGACTTTCCCATCTTGAAAACGTTTCCTGTGTCCCCAGGTGACGTTTTCGGAGATAGATCGGGATTCTTCCTGGGCCAGGCTGGACATGATCGTGATGAGCAATTCGCCTTTGGCGTCAAAGGTGTAAATATTTTCCTTTTCGAAGTAGACCTCCACGCCTGCGTCTTTGAGCTTGCGCACGGTGGTCAAGGAGTCGACGGTGTTGCGAGCAAACCGGGACACACTCTTGGTGAGGATCAGGTCGATTTTGCCTGCCAGGGCGTCATCGATCATGGTTTGGAATCCCTCACGGCGCTTCATAGAGGTGCCAGAGATACCTTCGTCGGCGTACAGGCCCGCGAACTGCCAATCATTACGGGAATGAATGTAGGTGGTGTAGTAGTCGATTTGAGCCTCGTAGGAGGAGGTTTGTTCTTCCATCTCGGTAGAGACGCGAGCATACGCCGCCACCCGTCTGCGCGCCGGTACCCCAGATAGGGTTGTGACAGTTCCGGGTTTCTTTGTTGCGGGTATCGCAGTGACCGTGCGACTCATGCCAGCCTCCCCTCACTGGTTAACCCCACCGGCGTCATAGTTCCATCCGCGAGGTGGAATGTGAGCTGGTGCGAGAAGGCTTCAATCATCACGATCTGCTCGCCAACCGACACAGGGTCGAAACTTTGGGCGCCGAGCATGTCTGCGCAGGCGTGTTCGAGGAGTGTTTCGCGCAGGTTGTGCCCCCTACAGGGGTTGCCGTTCCCGGTGCAGGCACTCCAGCAGCGCCAAAACTTATACGAGGTTCCAGACTTGTAGGTGCGGGTTTTGCGTTGATAGTTCTTCCCGCACGCGCCGCAGCAGATCCGTCCAGTGAACACGCCCGTGTTCTTCGACGGGGTCGCCGCCGGACCAATCTCGCGCCGATGAGCGATTTCTGCTTGCACCGCGTCAAACACAGACTTATCGATGATGGGTGGGAGGGCTTGCTCAACCCAGTATCGCGGCAGCTCCCCGTCATTGAGAGCACGGTTGGGTGCTTGGATCGCAGGGCGGTACATTTTCTGCAGCATCTGGCAGCCCTTGTAGCGCTCGTTTTCAAGCATGCGACGAAACACGGACCCATAGAACCGTCCCCCTCCCCGAGAGCGTTTACCTTGATCATTGAGCATCGTCGCGGTTTTCTCCGGGCTAATCCCATCGAGATAATTGGCAAACAGTAAGCGCACAATCTTGGCTTCATCGTCAATGATGGTGAACTGGCCGTCTGCCCATTGGTATCCAAAGACAACGAAGGAATTCGTGCCCCCGTTCTTGTACCGGTTACGGATCGCCCATTTCACGTTCTGGGATAGCGAGCGTGATTCTTCTTGGGCAAACGAGGCCAGCAAGGTTAACAGCAGTTCCCCGTCAACGCTAAGGGTGTCGATACGTTCCCGCTCGAATCGCACAGCCACACCAAGGTCTTTCAGCTCACGAACCGTAGCGAGAAGGTCGACAGTGTTGCGGGCCAGGCGCGAGATCGATTTACACAACACAAGATCGATCTTTCCTGCTCTGGCAGCGTTCATCAGGTCGGCCAGGCCTTGCCGGGATTTCATCGAAGTGCCAGTAATACCCTCATCGGTGAACACGCCCGCATAGGCCCATCCGGGCGTGGACTGGATCAGGCGCGAATAATACGAAACCTGCGCCGACAATGACGCTAATTGTTCCGCACCGTTGGTCGAGACCCTAGCGTATGCTGCTACGTTGACCAGTTTCGGGGCAAGCGGTCGAACCGGTGTCACCACACTAACCTGTGCCACGTTTTCTCCTTTCGTGTTAGGTCTATACACGCTCTAAAGGCGGTGTTTATCCAGTCGTTTCGCCCACAATCTGTGACTGATAGATCGGCGTCCACGCCTGGAACAACAACCGATAGACACGCCGATACTCTGCGGGGGTTAGCACTCCTCGACCTGCCAGCATGCTCAACGTGTGAGCGTCAGTAATGAAGGCGAGTTCTCGGGCGAACACGTCAGGCTGGGCCAGTTGATCAACAGGAGCGACGAGTGTGTTCATGAGCGCCCACCTCGGGTGCCAAAGCGAGCACGCACATAACAGGCGTGACAGCAATACTTTTGACCTGGCTTGTCCACGATCACGAAGCGATGCCCGCAGTGTGCACAGGTCTGCTTGCGCACGGGCTCGGTTTTCTGCCGTTCCCGCCAAGCTTTATGCCTGCAGGCGGGCGAGCAAAACCGAGCACGAGCACCTCCCCGAATAGGGCTGGCACACCAGCGGCACACCCGCTGGGCCACCACTGAACCGGCCTCGAGATTTCGGCTGGTGCAGTATGAACGGACCTGGTCACGGGTCAAGGCGCAAAACTCGGCAATCGCTTTATATCCCCAGCCTGCTGTGCGCAGGTTACGGATACGTTCTTCTTCAATGTTCTTCACAGTGGGGTCACTCCCTTCACCCCACTGCCGACAAACCCGTATGTGTTAAATCCACCCGTAAAATGACGAAAAGCCCCGCCACCACCGGCTCCCCGAGGATTGGGAAGTCACAGTGATGACGGGGCTTCAATACGCCGCAGAAGCGCGTGTGGCTAGTAGCCGAGCTTGGCGTTCACTCGCGCTTGCACCGCGCTGTAGAGGTTTCCGAGACGTCGTTTACGTTCCTCACCATTGCCGTACTCGCCACGGATCACGGCGTCAGCCAGCGCATCGATGTTCGGTGTGGCTGGTGCTGGTGCTGGTGCTGGTGCGGGTGTTGGCGTGGGCGCGTTGCCGGAAAGCTTCTCATTCACGCGAGCCTGAACAGCCGCATAGTTCGCTCCGAGGCGACGCTTGCGCTCATCCCCGTTGCCGTACTCGCCACGAATCACTGCATCGGCGAGGGCATCGATGTTCGGCGCTGCAGGAGCAGGTGCTGGTGCGCTACCGGTCATCTGGTCATACCAAGACTGTGCTTTTGCCATGTAGGCGGCATGCTGGGAGCCAGCGAGAGATGCCGGGCAGGCGGTCGCAGAGAAGTCCTTGTGTCCGAACACGTTCTTCCCCCACGCCGGGCGGCCAAGACCGTAGAACTTGCAGATCGCGGCCACGAGGTGTGCGCCGTTGTCGAGGCAGGCTTCGGATACAGCCCACGGGTTCGAAGACACATCCGCATGCTCGATGCCAATACTGGTGGTGTTGGCGGCAAAGTTTCCTGCATGCCAGGCGGTATCCCGGTCCCACACCAACTGACCTATACGTCCGTCGGATTGAACTTGGTAGTGGGCGGAAGCAGGACGTGTTTGCCACACGTCGTAGCAGCCCCTGATGGTGAGGTTTCCGGCGTTGTGGTGGATGATGACCTTGTCAATCTTTCGCCCGTTGCGTCCGGGTGTGTAGTGCTTGTTCATGATGAGGTCGATGTCAGCCTCAAGCGCGAGCCAATTCTTCATTACTAGTTCTCCTTTGTGTTTTCAGTGGTCGTTTCGGTCAGTGAGGGTCTTGTTTCGGCGCGGTTAGCGATCGCATCCAAAGCGCCGCGCATCTGGGCAGGGACAGGCAGGCCGAGGCGGGTGGCGTTCTCTACTAGGGAGATGCCTTCGTTGGATAGGTAGAAGAAAATGACCGCCGCACGCAGCACGCCGGGCGCTCCGAGAATATGGACGTCGATCAAATGGGCGAGCCCGACGAGGGTGAAGATGAGGATCTTGCGGCTGATACCCCTAAAACCGACGGATGAGCTGAGGCGGCGCTCATTGATGGCGGCGAGCACCCCGGTGATGTAGTCGGCGATAGCGAAAACAATCAGGGCATAGACGAGGCCGTCGAGGCCTCCGAGGTAGGCGGCGAGCCAGGCACCGACACCGGCGAGGCCGGTTTGGATGGCGTGCCAGATAGCGTTCGTAGACATAGGGGTGTTTCCTTCCGTTCTTGGGTGGGTGGGCATAGAAAAATGCCCACACCCATCTGGGGTGAAGGCATCAAAAATTGGTGTAGCGCAGCGATTTACATAGTCGGGTCAGTCAAGACCTCCAAGATCGGCAGGCTCAAGTCGAAGGACGCCGCCTTGGGTGCTGGGAGTTCGTGGGTTTCGATGGTTTCTGCTGGTGGTGCGGGTGTGGCATCGGATTCCACAGGGACGATCGGCAACTGCACCTCATCGTCAGGCGTTGACTCATCAGCCGTAACTTCGGTGAGTTCTTTGTTCTCGTCTTCGGCGCTCATGTGTTGTCCTTGGTGATCGCGTCGTAGAGAACGTCGTAGGCCTCGGCCGCTTCGCCAGACAGCTCACCGTCATAGCCATCAAGAAGTGTTTTCACGTCCTTGTCGTGGCCGTCGTAGGTCGGGCCAGATACTTCAGCGATCGACGCGAACAGGGCTTGGCGGGCATCGAGGAATTCACTGGCTGTTTCAGGATTGGCGAGGACGAAGGTGCCATCTTCACCAAAGACTGGGCGACCCTGATCGTCAAGTGTTGCGAATTGGGTGACGAGGTCGTATTCGTCCTCCCCGAACCGAGCAATCGCTTCCTTCACTAGCGTGAGGAGTTTGGAGCGCGCCCTGGATTGAGCGGCTTTGAGCGGCATCCCAGCGAGTAGCTCGGCGACGGGTTGGAGGTGCTGGTTGGCGATCTTGATCTTCATCAGTGTTTCCTTTTACTTATGCGAGGGTGGTGGACATGGCCGACAGACCAGTGTTGGAGAAGTACCGCCACGTGATGTTCGATCCGGTTCCGGAGATGGATGTGATCCACCCCTGATTGAGCAGGCTGAGGATCGCGTTCATCCGCGACATCAAATCTTTGGTGCGGTCGAATAGGCGGGTCATGTTGTAATACGACCCATTGGTGACGACCATGACGTCGTAGGTGTGGAAGACGATCTTCGCCAGCCCGCTTGGCCCCACCCACCCCGGATGCGTTCCCTTGCCCGTCAGCGTGCAGTCTTGCAAGGTCACATATCGTGAGCCCGTCGTGTAGAACTTGTAACCACCAGTACGCAGATCGGAGCCGAGGTGAATACCGGCTTTCCCGTAAAACAATCCCTTCGGATCCAACGTCAAACACGTGTAGTAGGTGCCGCCGTCGTTTTTTTGGTAGGTCCAGGCGACGTAGTCGCCTTTGTAAGCAAGTTGGTTGACGATGCCTTGCACATTCGGCTTATCTTTATGAGCCCGCCGAGCAAACTCACCGATATAGCGGGTTCCGTACCAAAACTGCATACCAGCACTTGTAATCGTTCCTTCCAACGTCGAGCCGTTATACCAAGCGATCTGATACGGGGTGATGCGGATAGATTGCGTCCACCCGGCAAGACCTACTTGGATGGCGTTGGTCGCGAGCTTGTCGGCCGTAATCGACCGCGCCCCAATCCGAGCGGCGTTCAGATACCCGGTGGTGATCTTCCCAGCATCCAGCGAGGCGATCTTCGCGTTGGTGACGGCAGCATCCTTGATCATGGCGTTCGTGATGAACCCATTGGCGATCGTCAACTTGTCGCTCGTGATCGATCCCGCTGCAATCCGCCCAGTAGCCAAATAGCCTGAGGTGATCTTCGCCGCGGACAGCGACCCGATTTCCGCATCAGTGATCGCGGCGTTGGCAATCATTGCGGTGGTGATGAACCCACTCGCGATCGTCAGCTTGTCGGAGGTGATCGAGCCGGCAGCAATCCGCCCAGCAGCGAGATAGCCGCTGGTGATCTTGGCTGCCGACAGTGAACTGATTTTCGCGTCGGTGATAGCGGCATCAGCGATGTGTGCGGTGCCAATGGCGGCGTTTCCGATGTGTGCTTGGCTAATCGCTTTCGGCCCGATCATCGCGCCACCGACCGGTGTTTGTTCCCATTGGTTGTCGGTGAGCAGATATTGGCGGGCGATCACTCCGTCTACGCGCACTTGCCACAGCGCACCCTCCGGTCGGCCAGCCGCATCCGCTACGCTAGGATCAACAACGGCAACCGTGAGCCGCCCATCCGAGGTTACCGCGATGTCGTGGGCATCCTGCGCCAACTGGGTAGCACCAGCGGCTGCGGTCTTGGCCTGGTCAATCTCCACCTGCGCCGACGCCATCTGAGTGGCGACAGCATCGGCGGCGGTTTGTGCATCCTGGGCCGCAAGCAGGGCGTGGCCGACTTGTGTGCGGGCGGCATCGAGTTCCGCACCGAGCTGGGCATGATTCAGATCAGTAGCGAGTGCCACCCAGCCGGGCTGCCCGGTATCAGTGAGCCGGTAGATCCAGATCTCGACCTGTTCGCCATTTTGCCGGAACCACGTGTCACCCAGCTTGGCCTTGGCGGGCTGGATGCTGCCGTAGTGGTTGGTGTTCTTCCCATCCGCTGAAGCGAGTGCGAACCCGGCCGCATCCGACGCAGCCACCGCCATATTGATGGCGGTCTTGACCTGCCGGGTGACAGACGTGAACTTCCGAGCAGTAGAACCCAGCTCAACGGAGATGTACTGGAGCGCGAGCGGGTTGTATTCGTAAGCGACCACCCGCGCCGTGAGCGCAATCCCAAGATCAGCGTGACGGACGGTCACGGTGTCGCCAATCTCGACGGTTTCCAGGCGTACAAGATCAGCGTATTCACGGGTGGTGGCGAGATCGACGAACCGCACCTTATACGAGCCCGACGGCTCATCGACATGTCTTGCGCTGAATTCCGCTGCAGCTAGTCGGCGCAGCTCAGAGTGGGCTTGGTCGAGTGGGAGTTCACCCTCACGCGGGTTGTCCGTGTCGGTGATGGCTTTGACTTGTCCGTAGCGGATGACGCGGATACGCGGCACCACATAATCACCCAACTTCGGACTATCGACATACAGTTCAGGCAGGAGTAGGCCGTCGTATCCGACTGGCAGAATCCGCGTCACCACCGTCGAAAAATCAATGGATGATTCAAAGCCGGTGAGGTTCTTCCGATCACGAATCACCACACCCTGATCCTGGCCACGCCGTGTGGCGTGGTGGATGTGCCAGTTGTTGCGGGTGATTTCGCCGCCCCAACGAGAGGCGAACGTGTTGTCCTCGCCCGCATCCATCAGAGCGGCGGCGATGGGCATGCGCACCAACCGAGCACTCGCCCGAGTCGTGGTGTCGGAGCTGGTGGCGGTGAACCTGTGGGGCGTGTTCGCAGCCGCTAGGATCTGGGTGAGCGCACCTTTCGCGGTTTTGTTGACCACGTAGGTGTCCGCGACCAGGTTCGCCGCCAGATCATAGAACACGTGAAACGCCGTGACTTCGAGCATGCCTTCGAGGGTGGTGACGACCTCGCTGATGCGGAAACCCTGACGTTGCTTCAGCCCTGGCACGGACGCTGCCACAATGTTCTCAAGCGTCAGGTGCGTGGCTGCTGGACCGTCTGCCGGGTAGGTGAAGGTCAGTGAGAATTCGCCACCTAGTTCCTCGACCACGATCGGATTGATGATCTCCCGATCCAAGACTCCTAGCCCGGTGGTGGTGAATGTCGTGGCGGTGCGGTCGTGAACCGTAATCATGAGGAGCCTTCCAAAGACAACAGTGGCCACCCCACGAAGGGATGGCCGTCAGAGAATGTAGTGAGTTGGGTGTTAGGGGTTGCGCCAGTTCGGCGTGATCACGATCTTCGAAATACCCGCGCCGAGCGTGAGGCGATTGATCCCAGGCTTGAAGGTCGGGAAGGCGTCGGTGAGCGCATCGGTCTGGACTTTCCCGTGGGCGTGAGCGACGAGACGTTCGCTGTCGAGCGTGACGGAACCTGCTGGCGAATTCACGTGATAAATGCTCGTATTGATCGTCAGCGAGAGCGCCCCGGTGCCGGTGACTGTGATGATCGGATCAGCTTCCAGTAGGCCGGGGTTCGTGATCGTCCCAGATGCAGTGAGCGTTACCGGATTCAATCCCTCGGTCAGGTAAGTGAAGGGCTGGCAGGTCAGGCGCGCGGTGAAGAACCCCCACCCCGACAGCTCCCGGCGCAGTTCGCTCACTTCGCAGTGCTTAACCTTGCGGTAAACACCAGGCTCGGCAGTCAACGCAATCGTCGAAGAGCCCGTCAGCTCGTGAGCAGCCTGCCGATACTGGTCGAGCCCGTCACGGACAGGAACAGCGAGCTCAAGATCGATCTCGGTATCCTCCCAGCCCGTGAAGCGCGTGAGGGTTCCGGCGCGTCCTTCGACCTCAATATCATCAGCCCTGCGCACCGACGCTGGGATCGCAACGGCTGCCGTGAGTCGCAGACCCAGCGAAGCAGAAGACACCTGGTTATTGAGGGTGAAGCCGAACATGGTTAGTATCCTCCTGCCATCACAGTCTGCCGACGATCCAAGCGCGCAAGTTGTTTATCGAGGGCGGGTGCAAGTTTGCCCACCAGCGTCCCATCCGACAACGTCACCGAAATATCCAAAGACCCGAGGATACGCTTTGCAGTCGCATCCACGATCCCAGCGACATCCACACGCTCTGCCGCTTCATCAGTACTTCGCTGAGATACAGTCACGGGTTGTGGGGTGAGGTCAACGCTCGGCACTTGCAGGTCTGCCACCGCCTCGATCGGCACGGCCAGCCCGTCCTCAAGGTCGGCGAAGGCGTCTATCGTGTCGCGCGCGAGCCCTGAAGCTGCGGTGACAGCCTTGTTGCCGTCCGTGCGGATGGAGCCTGCGAGGCCTTCGACAAGCATCCGTCCTGCCCAGGCCATCTTGCGTGACGGTGAGTGGATGCCAAAGAAGCCAGTGATGGAGTCCCAAATACCTGATGCCCAGTTCGAGACCGAATTCCACAGCCACCCCGCTAAGGATTGGATACCGTTCCACAGGCCGTAGACGAGGTTTTTGCCCGCCTGGGCCATCGCTGAGACGCCCTGACCAACAGCAGACACAATCCCAGAAATAATCGATGGGATTGCTGCGACGATTGTGGAAATAATCTGCGGCAGGTTTCGTACCAACGCGGTCAAGAGTTGGATGCCTGCTTGGACGAGTTGCGGGATCGCCCCACCAATCGCCGACACAATAGCTCCGATAATCTGCGGGAGCGCGGCCACGATAGTCGTAATGATTTGCGGCAACGCCCCAATCAAAGCCGTCAACAACTGAATGCCTGCTTGGATCAGTTGTGGGATAGCACCAACCACGCCGTCCACGATTGCAGTAATAATCTGCGGCAGGGCTGCGACAATCGCTGTGATGATCTGAGGCAGCGCCCCAATCAACGCGGTCAAAAGTTGGATTCCTGCTTCGATGATCTGCGGGATCGCCCCCACAAGGAACGTGACAATCCCGGTGATGATCTGTGGGAGGGCTTCGATGATCACGGGAATGGCAGCGATCAAGCCTTCGGTAAGTCCGGTGATGAGCTGCAACGCCGCATCAAGAAGCAACGGGAGGTTGTCGACCAGACCCTGTACCAAAGCCATGAGCATCTCCACCGCCGCAGGAACCAGTTCCGGTAGTGCTTCGCCGATACCAGAGACCAGTGTGGCGATGATCTGTATCGCCGCCTCCAACAGGGACGGCAACGCTTCGATGATTGCCTCGACCAGAGCGATAATCAACGTCACCGCCGTCTCGGCCACTTGTGGCAACACCTTGATAATGCCTTCAAGGAGCGCGGTCAAAATGCTCATGCCGGTCTCGACCACCATAGGTAGTTGCTCAGCAATAAAACCAAGTGCTTCTTGCAATACGCTACCGAGGGTGTCGATGAGGGCGGGTGTTCCGCCTTCTTCAAAAGCTGTCGTGAGTTCGTCGATCCAGCCGTTCACCATGGGAAGGACTGACCCAGCCAACGCCTCAGAGAATCCGCCTGCGAGGAGGCCTTTGAGGTTCTCGACCCCATCCTGCATCGTCGCCAACTGGCCGCTAAAGGTCTTGGATTGGGCGTCCATGGCTCCGTAGAAGCGACCGCCCTCAGCAGTAGCACTGGCGAAGGCGTCAGCGACCATGTCAGCTGAGATCGCGCCCTTGGCCATATCCTCTTTCAGTTCACCGATGGACTTGCCGGTCTTACGCGAGATTTCTTCTAAGGGGTTGAATCCGGCGTTGATCATCTGCAGCAAGTCCTGCCCCGTGAGCTTGCCGGTCGAAGACATTTGGGCGAAGGCGAGTGTCAAGGACTCCATCTTCACCGCGTCACCTTGGCTAATGTCGCCGATTTCGTTCAGGTGCTTTTTCGCGTCCTCCAAGCTCATGCCAAAGCTCAGGAGGGTTTGCATGTTGCCCGCAAGATCCTCCATACCAAACGGAGTCTTTGCCGCCTGTATTTTCAGATCATTGACGAGTTTTTGGGCTTTGGCTTGATCGCCGAGCATCGTGGTGAAGGAGGTCGAGTATTGCTCCATGCGGGCGTTGTACTCCACGCCCTCTTTGAGGGCTCCGGCCATGCCGCGACCGATCGAGGCGATCGCATGCCCGATACCCTTGACCCCGGCGATGATGGCTTCGGAGGCGAGGTTGGCTTTCAACACGTCGCCGAAGATGCGGGTTTTGGAGCTGGTGGTGTCCATCTCGTCTCCGAGATCATCGACCGCGCCCTCAAGACGTCCTGCGTCCTTCGCAGCCCCCTTCGCATCATCACCGGCACCGTCCGCCTCGTTCCCGAAATCAGAGAGGGCGTCGTTGTTGGCTTTGAGTTCGCCTTCAAGGCGGTTGAGCTCCGCGCCTGCGTTGTTGAGCTGGATCTGCCAATTCTTCGTCCGCGAATCATTCTCACCAAACGAGGAAGCGCTGTTTTCGAGTGCTGCGCGCAGGGTCTCAATCTTCGACTTTTGAGCCTCGATCTCCTTGCCCAACACCTGGTTACGGGCCGTGAGGGCTTCGGCGGACTTGTCGTTCTTATCAAAAGACGAGGCGACCAGTTTCATCTCACTGCCGAGAACACGCATCTCACGGTTAATATCCGTAATCGCGCGCTTGAACTCACGCTCACCCTCAAGCCCGATCTTCAAACCAAAACTGGAGTCGGCCATAGGTCTGTATTCCTTCGCGTTGCTGGGGCTTAAAATTGGCTAGAGGATGAGGAGGAATCGTGTGGGCCAATGTTGTAACTAATCGCCGGTGGGTATGGTCGTTGTTTGCTTTACTCGTCATCGGTACGGTCGTTTTCGCTGTTTTGTGGATGAGCGGTGTCGTGCATCCCGTCACGGGCATCGCTAATGCAGCAGGTTTCGCAATATGTGCGATCGGGCTTGCAGCGTGGCACCTTGCCACTCGTGGTTTGCAGCGATGAGCACTCCGGTACTTTTCCTCCACGGACTCGGTGAGACCCCGCAAGCCTGGAATGGTGTTATCAACGAGTTCGAGAGCATTGACGCGCTCACGCCCACTGTTGTCGATCAGCCATCAGGAACGCCATGGTCGTTACATGAGCGCACGGACGAACTCGCCGCATCACTGAATGATCCAGTCGACGTGGTTGGGCTATCTCTTGGCGCGGTGATGGGTCTTGATCTGGCTATACGGCACCCGCACATGGTTCGCTCCCTGTTTCTTTCAGCTCCTCAAGCACGCCCGCCTAAAGTATTGATGCGCATTCAAAGCGTTCTAATTCGAGTCTTGCCTGAGCGTCTCGTGTGCCCACCACAGATTTCCAAGCAACAGTTGCTGGAAATCCTGCGTCAAATATCAGCCATTGATTTCGAGCCAGAGCTTGGAAATATCACGGTTCCAACAACGATTGCGTGCGGCTCGAAAGACCGCGCGAATCTTCCTGCCGCCCGCACCATCAGCCAACAGATCCCACCAGCCCGCCTCATCGTTGTGCCAGACGCGGGTCATCAATGGCATCAATCAATGCCCACAGAATTCGCTCACGAACTAAAAACCCACCGGGACAACATCTAAATCCCGGCAGGAATCACGTCGTCGATGAACCATTGACGTAAGGGTTGGGCTCTGCCGGTTTCGAGTCGCCAGCAGTCGACCAGATCCAAGAGTTCCCCGAACACGGTTAAGCCCACCTCCACCCGCGATAGGTGAAGGTGAGCCATGCCGATATATGTCAGCCGCATGAACACGGCATTGTCGGTTTCGACTACGCGTCCGCTGCTGGTGCTTTTGGGGCTGACCCGGTCAGGATGTCTCGGCGTGTGCCTCGTTGGAGGGCTTCAGTAATCGCGCCGCGATAATCCGCCAGATCAGCAGGCACAGTGAGTAGTTCAACCTCGTCCTCGCTCAACTCTGGGCGCGTGTCGTCTGGGTGGCGCAGGTTGTGGATCTGGATGGACTGGTTAGCCAGCAGCGTGATCAACCAAATCACCTCACCGAGCGTCTTGCCCAGATCGTCGGAGATTTCCAGGGCGTTACCCAGATGTTCGAGCCCGCCGTAACGCTCAGCGATCAGCCGCGTGGCTTTCGTCGTCAAGACAAGCTCGCAGTCGGTACCGCCGATGGTGACAGTGGCGGAGCGCCCTGGGTCAACAACTGATTCAGTCTTCTTCTTGGTTGTCATGGCTCATGCTCCTTAGGCTTCAGATGTGATGCTGGCGGGTTCATAAACTTGCGCATACCAATTAGTGATCGTCTCGGGCTTGACGCCGGTGCCGCCCTCTAGCACTTCGGCCTTCCACGGATGACGCCCCTTACTATCGGGTTTGTTACGCCGCAAAATCGTGCCCTCAATCGAGGGTGTCGAGAACGTAATCGAGTCGGCCTTTGTAGCCAACGTTTCTGTTGGGAGGGCGAACTTGACCCGGTACAGCCAGAAATACTGATACTTCCCCGTAGAGCGTGCGGCTCGGAAACCGATAGCCACGGGAGCGCCGCCGTCCTCGGAGGCGGAAATGAGTACGCCGTTTGCATCCACGCTCGCCCCAGTGAGGGCTGCGGCTGCTTCACCACCCAGGTCGTCGATACCCAAAGTCAGGGTGCCGGATTTGAATTCCTTGACGATCTCACTCGGCCCGTCATCGGCATACAGGATCGCTTCAGCAACCTCAACACTGAGTTCTGCGCTGATGGCTTTGGCGAGGGGTTTGGGTTTGGCGTAGGTCTCCTCGCCCGTGTCGGGGTTTTCAGTGATGGTGGCGTAGTAGAGCTTGTCTAAACCAATAGTCGCCATGAGTAATGCTCCTTCATGTGTAGGTGTGGTGGGTTGCGACGTCTATCGCGTAATGGTGGAATCCGGTATCCGCTTCGAAGCCGACATAGGTACGGGCAGTGATCGTCAGTCCAGTGTCGAGTAGGGCGCGGGTAATGCGGTTACGTAGGTCGAGATAGTTTCCGCGAGTGAAGAGTGCGAGGCGGACTTCCTCAACCTCGATACTGGGTTGATTGTCGGCGAACACATCGAACGCGTCCGTCAGCGGGGTTGCCACCAGATACGTATCTGGTGCTGGCGTAGCCGTATACAGGCCAACTTCGAACGGCAGGCCGAGCTTGTCAGCAATCTGCGTGAGTTGTTCCAATAATGCGGTCATGGCCCCACCTGCTCAATCCGCGCGGTCAGCGCTGTTTTCATGGCTTCGATCGCACCACGCCGCGTTTGCGACCGTGTGGGTGCAAGGAACGGGCGTGCAGGCTGGTTGGAGCGGCCGTGTTCGAGGACGTTGGCGATCAACGCATTCGCTCTGTCGTCCCGGCGGTTTTCAGCAAAACCGACCTTAATATTGTGATCACCTCGGCTGTTGACTTTCACCGAGGTCGTACCAAGCGCGCTGAGTAGTTGCCCGGTTGACCGCGAGGCTTGCTTGGTGGCACGTCCGATCGCGCCCGTGAGGTTTGCTCGCATGCGCGGCTCAACCACCGCGGCTCCCGCCTCAAGCACCTCATCAGCAGAGGTTTCGAGCACACGGCTGGCAGCATTGAGGGAATCAATGAACGCGTTCGGCAAGCGAATCTGCACTCGAGCCATGGGCGTCTCCATCGGGCGTGGTCTGGTGGGCAAGAATCTCGACATACCTGCCGATCACCTCAACTGCGTCAATCGCATACCGCCCATCCGGGCCACTGATCTCCATATCAGTGGTCACGGACAGTCCGGGAAAAGATCTGATGCGGAAGAGAACGTCAGCCTGTGAGTACGCTGCCCGATTCACCCATGCGCTCGATGCGTGCCGCACCTCGATCTGCGCCCGCACCGTCGCCTTCACTTCATCGCGCGTGGTGGTGAACCCCGCCTTATCCCGAACAACCGTCGGCTGGATGAGGTCGATGGTGGTGCGCATGGATCCCAAAGAAGCCATTGGTCTACACCTTCCAATCCCGGTCCAGGCGCAGCAGATTGTTCACCGCGTTCCACACTGCCCGAGCCGCATCTGGTTTATCTGTCCAGAATCCTGCTGTGGAACCATCACGCGACTCGTAGAAATGGGAGGCGAGCATGACAATGCCCTGCCTGGTTGCCCCGCTCATTTCATTCTTTTCGTAGTGGTTTTCGGGCAGGTGCTGGAAGGAACATGCGTAGGAGGTAGCCGCATTGATCAGCGCGCCGATCAATTGATCGTCATCGTCAAAGGTGATGAGCAGATTCGCCTTCACCTGATCGATAAGCTCTGTTGTGGTCATTGCGACCACCTCCTTCCACTGTCGCCGGGGTTATGCGGTGGTCTTTTGGGTTAGCAGCTTGACTGCTTCGGGTAGGACGAGTTTGCCGTCCAGTCGCTGGGAGGCCAGGAATCCGACCTGTCCGGTGGTGGCGAACAGTTCGTTGAGCCGCTTGAACGAGCGGCCTTGTCGGTCGGCGATCCAGTAATACGACAAGTCACCGAAGGCTATGCTCTTAGCCCCCGACTTAATCTCCGGAATGAACGTGGACGTGTGAACCGGGCGACCAAGAACCAGATCCGGCGTTCCAGCAGTCAACGCTGGCTGCCACAAGTACTGGCCGTTACCATCCTTGAGCTTACGGATGGTTTTCACAGTGGAATCGTTCATCAGCCATACCGCGTTCTTGCGGTACGGGGCGCGCAGGGAATAGTGCAGGTCGATGAGCTCATCAGCGGTAATGTCGGTGGCCTTGCCCGTGGTCACCGCCTTCTCGCCACCGCCAGATGCTGCGAAGATGCCGGTGGGTTTGCCCTTTCCGTCTCCGGTGAGGAAGGCTTCTTCCTCGGCAGCGCCGATACGGCGAGCAAACTCCGCTGCTAGGTACTGCTCGACATTAAACGCGCTGTCATTGAGTAGCTCTTCGCTGATTTTGAGGAAGGTGCCGAGCTTAAACGCACTCAATGTGACCTGCGTGAAGGCCTCATCGGATTCGGTATACGGCTTGCCTTCATCGAGCCACCCGGCAGTGCCATGGGTAGAGACGACCGGGATCTTCCGATCCCCGCTGGTGGTTTGAATGACCTTCGCCAGGGAGCGCATGATGTTCTGATCTTCAAGTGAGGAGATCAGCGTGCGTTCGAACTCGTCGGGCACCAGATAGCCGCCTTCAGTATCGACGCCCTCGGACAGGGCGTTGCGTACTTCCATCGGAGAAGCGTTGAGCCGCATCGCATCCCAGAAGGCTCGCTTATAGGAAGCTGAAGCGCGTGGGGTCATGGGTTTGACCTCGTCATTGTCGGGGTTGATGCCGGGCATGGAGGTCAGCGGTGTGTTGGTTGCCTTAGCGAGGTCGGCGTCGCGGCGCAAGGCACGTTCAGAGCGTGCGATCTCGTTGGTGAGTCGGTCGATTTCGGCCTCCATCTTCGCGTAAGCCCGATCGTCTTCAGCAGACAGGCAACCGGTGCTGGTGTCGCGGCGCTCATCGAGGAAGGCCTTCGCCTTCTCCCAAACATCTGCGCGCTTGGTGCGAAGATCAGAAACAGAAAGTGAAGTAGACATGGATATTGGTCCTTTCAGTGGGGTTGATTGATCAATTCGGCGTACAAATCACAAACCCGCCGACCAACAGGCACGGCGGGCGTAACGGTGGGGCGTGGTGGTCGCACCGGCCTCGGCGGTGAGGAGGCGGTCAGATGCGCGATGAGCTTTTGTTCGGAGGCGCGGCGGGAAAACACCGTGCCTTGTCCCGCGTTCTTGGGTGAGAACGGCGGACGCTTCAACTCTTCGCCCTCGTCATCGGGTTCGTCTGGGGAGTCGACTTCGTCCTCATCGTCTTCTAGTTCTTCGTCCGGCTTAACGTTGAAGGCCGGGCTACGTTCACCTGTCAAGAGTTCGTCGGCAAAACCCATATCGATCGCGGCCCGAGCATCCATCCACGTCTCAGCATCCATGAGCTTGGACAGCTTCGCCCGACTCAGGTTCGTCTTCTCCTGATACGCATTCAGGATCGATTCTTTGACCGAATCAAGCATGCTCATCGCACGTGCGAGTTCGTCCTTATCGCCAACCGCCATCGTCGCAGGGTTGTGAATCATCAACATCGACACCGGACTCATAGCCACGGTGGATGCTGCCATTGCGATCACAGACGCAGCAGATGCGGCGATGCCATCGATATTGACGGTGACTGTGCCTGGGTAGTCGATGAGCATGTTGTAGATCTGCGCCGCAGCCACAACATCACCACCAGGCGAATTGAGCCAGATAGTCACCGGCCCAGACCCAGCATTCAACTCACTAGCGAAGATTCCCGGCGTGACATCGTCATCGAACCAGGATTCTTCAGCGATCGTGCCGCTAATGCGCAAAACCCGGACTGCATCTGCGTCCGGGTCAGTTGATGGCTCTGGTGTGAGCCAGTTCCAAAAACGTATCATATCCTCCTCCTTACAGAAGCTTCACTCATAGGTTCCTCAGCCGGTTCAGGCTCCGGTTCAGACTCGGTTGTCTGCGCGTATGCCCCTGCGAGACTGAGCGGGAGCATGTTCCCGTTGACGAGGTAGAGGTCGCCGCCAGCCTCGATGCTGATGCGGTCGAGGTTTTCTAGTTCGCGGATATCGTTGGCGCTCATCCACCCGTTCTGCCGTGCCACCGCATAACCATTCATTCGGGATTCGTAATCCCCACGTAGCAAGCCTTCGAGGTTGAACTTCACATACACGCCAGGCTTTTCACGCGGGGTGAGGAGTGTTTTGGTGATGGCTTGTTCGAAGCGGATCACCCACGGGTCCAACGTGTACTTCACAAACTCCAACGACTGCTGCTCAATATTGGAAAACGAGGATTTTTCGAGGTCGCCGATCATGTGCGGGGGTATGCGGAAGATTCGAGCAATTTCGTTGATCTGAAACTTCCTCGTTTCAAGGAATTGAGCTTGTTCTGGGCTGACGGAGATGGGCGTGTATTTCATGCCTTCCTCGAGCACAGCGATCTTGTTGCCGTTCCTCGCTCCGCCGAACGTGGACTGCCAGGACTCCCTAACGCGCACGGGGTCTTTGATCGTACCCGGGTGCTCGAGCACACCACCAGGAGCCGCGCCGTTGGCAAAGAATGACGCGCCGTAGTCTTCGGTAGCCTGCGCCAAGCCGATGGCGTTCTTCGCCATTGCAATCGGGCTATAACCGACCAGCCCGTCAAAGCCCAGCCCTGGGATATGGAGCACGTCGCGGGCTTGCAAGGTGACGGTTTCGAACCTTCCTGTTGGTTCGTCCCATGTGCGTTGATACTCGTAGTACAACCTGCCCGCCTCGTCACGCCCGACCGTCATCCTGTTGGGCATGAGCGGATACAAGCCGATGATTTCGTCGCGGCCGTTGCGGATCACTTGCGCGAACGCATTACCCCAGAGCAGCAAGTGGGTCATGAGGGTTTCTCGGAACACGAAGGATGTCATCTCGGGGTTAGGTTCATCATGCAACAGCGGGTATAAGGGGTGGTCGAGAGCTTTTTCCTTGCCGCCACCGTCCTTGTAACGGTATACGTGCAGTGGTAGCCCGGCTATCGCCTCAGCCAAAATCCGCACGCAGCTGTAGACGGCGGTCATTTGCATCGCGCTGCGTTCCGTTACCGGACGGCCAGAGCTCGTTGCCCCGAAGAAAAAGCTGTAGCCAGAGCTGATCGCGTGATCGTCAGCGGAGCGGGTGGTGTCGCCACGCAGCCAATTCAGAAAACTCATGCGGTGTCCTTTCACATGTAAAATTGGAATATGAAAGCGCCCTCAAAACAGTCGTGGGCACTGATGAGTGTCCTGCTAGCGGCATTTTGGTTGTTGCCGCTCATTTCCATGTGGATCAGCAGGCTGAGCGATCCCAACGCCAAGTGGTTCATCGCATTGCTCTTCCTCGCGTTTCCACTACTAACCATCGTTTTGAGCGTTATCGATGGGGCACGCCACGGGTTCGGCTGGTGGTGGCTACTGGCCCCGTTCGCAGGGTTCTTGACCACACTGTTCGTGTACTACAACGATTCAGCCCTCATCTACGGCGTCGCCTACTCGATCTTGGGACTGATCGGCACAGGCATCGGTGCGTTCATCCATGAGCGTGCTCACAGCACGAGTAGGCCGCGCTCGTCATAAACACTGCCGCTGACACGCCCGCTGCCGTTTCGGATGGCGCGGTCGAGGGCCATGATTGTTGCGACCACGCCGTCGATTTTCTCCGTGGACTTTTGTTTGTCGGGTTTGATGTTTCCTGCTGGGTCGGTGCGTACGTGAATGTTGTCAACCATCCACGACAGGACCGGGTGCCCACCATGAGCAAGGCGTCCTTCAAGCGCCAGCTTCATCAATTCCTTCGAGGGCGGGCTCATGTCTTTGAAGCCTTGCCCGAAGGGAACGACGGTGAAGCCGAGTCCTTCGAGGTTTTGGCTCATTTGGACTGCGCCCCAACGGTCGAAAGCAATCTCGCGAATATCGAAGCGTTCACCGAGTTGCTCGATGAAGGTTTCGATCGCGCCGTAGTGGACGACGTTGCCCTCCGTGGTTTGCAGGAAGCCTTGCTGTTGCCATAGGTCGTAGGGCACGTGGTCACGGTTAACGCGGAGTTTGAGGTTGTCTTCGGGGATCCAAAACCATGGCGCGATCACGTACTTGTTCTCCCCGGTTTCGGGTGGGAAGACGAGCACGAACGCGGTGATGTCGGTTGTGGAGGCAAGGTCGAGACCGCCGTAACAAACACGCCCCTCAAGCTCCGCTAAGTCTACTGGGGTGTTGTTTTGATTCCACACGTGCATGGGCATCCAGCGCACCGACTGCTTCACCCACTGATTCAAACGCAACTGCCTGAACGTGTTCTCCTCAGCAGGATTCTGCCTGGCCGAGGTGCAGGCTTGGCGGACTTTCTCGATCGGGACAGTGATCCCTAAGCTCGGATTAGCCTTATGCCACACGGCCTCGTCGGTCCAATCATCATCTTGCGCCGCCCCATAGATCACCGGGTAGAACGTCGGGTCGTGCTTTTTGCCATCTAGGATGTCTTGGGCTTTTTGGTGTTGCTCATAACAAATGCTATGCGTGTCGGTACCCGCTGTCGTGATCAAGAAGTACAGCGGCTGGGTGCGCGCATCCCCACTGCCTTTGGTCATCACGTCGAAGAGCGCCCGGTTGGGTTGGGTGTGTAGCTCATCGAATACCACGCCGGAGATGTTGAATCCGTGCTTCGAATACGCCTCCGCACTCAAGACTTGGTAGAAGGAGTTGGTGGGCTTATAGATGATTCGCTTCTGCGAGGCAAGAATCTTGACACGTTTGGATAGCGCTGGACTCATGCGGATCATGTCCGCCGCAACCTCGAACACAATGGATGCCTGCTGACGGTCTGCCGCGCAGCCATAGACTTCGGCGCGTTCTTCACCATCCCCGCAGGTGAGTAGTAGCGCGACTGCTGCGGCGAGCTCACTTTTGCCCATCTTCTTGGGAATCTCGACGTAGGCGGTGGTGAATTGGCGGTAGCCGTCTTCTTTGACGGCGCCGAACAGGTCACGGATGATTTGCTCTTGCCAGTCGATGAGCTGGAAGGGCTGTCCTGCCCACCGGCCTTTCGTATGCTTTAACGCTTGGATGAACGCGACCGCAAAGTCGGCTCGGCGTTTGTCATAGCGCGAGCTTTCAGCCATGAACCGGGTCGGGTGATATTCAGCTAGCTGACGCATACGAATCAGTTACCTTCTGTTGGTTAAAAAGTCAGTTGCTACCGGCGATAGCAGGTGCCCTCGTATCCAGTGGGGCTAGGCTTTAGGCAGATTAGCTAACGCCCAGGCGATCGCATGTCCAGCGTCAGCGAAAAGGTGGTCTGACTCAGCTATGAGTTCGAGTTCGCATTCTGCGCGGCCTTTCGAGTTAGGCCCGAACCCGCTGACGGGTTCTTCCATCAACTGGTAGATTTGGGCGTTGTTGCCAAATCCTTCAGTCTTGGTCCAGGTAGCAAAACTTGCTAGCGTGTAGTTCCCGTAGGCAAGAACCGTCCCGTAGGAATCGACGCGCATCTGCAGGGTTTCGCTGGTGACCTTGGTAGTGTTCATGGCTGTTTCCTTATGTGTTGTGTACCGTTTCGGTATGTATATACAGCCATAGACCCGTCTACTTATCCAGTCATTTTGCCGCCTATTTTGCCTAATAAATAGTGGTTTACATCTCTTGGTTAGTGTTTATTAATGACGGGGTTTTCCACGCCGAATTACCCGAGAGCGGCTTAAGCAGGATTTTGCGAACCTCAGCATTCTTTTTACCGCTAAGTCCGATGCGGTAAAGCAGAGAGCGCAGTTCATACTTCTCATTACTTACCTGGCTCGCACTGCGAGCGACCGTGCGGCGGATTCGTTTAGCGTATGCGACCAGCTCCGTTAAGAACTCGGTGTAGGCTGTGATCTTCTCAAACTCTGGCAGCTTATCCCACCAAGGAAAACTCACGCCTTCCTCGGTGGATCTGATGCTCAACTGGCTGGTTCCCAGGCTTTTGGAGATAAGGTCTGACTTTGCATTGACAAGTTCAAGTAGCCTGTATAGTTCACGTTCATCAAGAATGGTCGGCAAAGTGATCACCAGCCCGTAGCCAGGGTCTTGCTTGCTACTCATCGCTATTTATCCCCCTTGCCGAGGTTTTCGATTTCTTCTAGATGAACATATAGCTGTCCTATCATCACCAAACCCTCTTTCTTGTGTTTTGTCTGGTCATGTACATACAGCCATAGATTCGCGGGCTTATCCAGTCATTTTCGCCTTAAAATCAAGGAGTTTTAGTGGCCTCGGCCGCTATCTGGGAAAGCACGAATTCGGCGCACGGCAAAGCTATCCCGTTTCCCCACAGCTTGTATAACGCCCGATCTGTCACCGGGGCTGCGAGCCATTTGCGTACTTGGTTGCGGGTTTTAAGTTTTTTCAATCCTTGTACCTTGCCCCAGCTGGCCCAGACCTGCCACCAATAATCCAGCACGTCTTCGCTCGGGTTCTCGATAGCGAGTCCGTCTGTCCAAATATCCGGGAATCCTTGTAGGCGGGCACACTCAGTCGGGGTTAAGCGCCTCACGCGATAGTCAGGCACGCAAGGGTCGGTGACCAGGGGCGGCTCGGTCGAATCCGAAGCCAACAGGGCACCAGCAACATTCACGTTTCCTCGGCAGAAGAAGTCTGCCTTCGAGGCGCTCACAACGTCAGGTTCGACGATGGCGATGCCGCCTTGGTTACAGGTCGGAGCTATCCCTGACGTATCGAGCGTCTTGGATACCTCGGTTGAATAACCGTACCTGCCCACTGCCGTGCCGCGTCCCTCATGTAACGCATTGAAACCGTAGGCGGTAGCGATGATGGGAGTATTGCCTCCGCCAGTGCTGTAACGAGCGGTCACGGTTGGCGCTATCTGGCATGGTCCGCCCACTCTGGCATCATGAGGATGATGGTCAAACAATAGCGGCTCAATAATACTCTGGTCGTTACTGCATCCGAGCGTGCCCGACAGATTTGTTTGCACGAGCGGGCCTTTACCGCCACCCGGTTTACCTGCGCGCATCCGCAAGGTGAACACATCTAAGGATTTGCTTGCCTCGTGAGTGCCTGCTCGAGGATTGGAGGTAGCATTTTGCCTCTGGTCGCAGCCCTGCGTAAGATTCCCGCGCAGGCTCGTGGGCTCAAAGAGTATGTGTCCGGCACGCCCGCTTGCAAAATCTGCGATAAGGTAGATTCTTTTGCGTCGTTGGGGTACTCCGAAAAATTGCGCATCCAATACTCGCCACGCAATACTCCAGTGGTCTGCCACGATCGCTCCAGCTTTTTGCCATTTGTCAGCTCGAGGTAGGTCAGCCGCTGCTTGCTCGTCGACAACCGAGATGAGGTTTTGCAGGACGCTGTGGAAGTCTGCTCCTTTATTGCTTGAGAAGGCTCCGGGCACGTTTTCCCAAACAGTGAATCTTGGATATAGACCATGACTTGCCTTTCTCATTTCTCTGATGACTCTGACGGCTTGGTGGAATAGGCCGGAGCGTTCGCCAGCTAAGCCTGCCCTTTTACCTGCCACCGACAGGTCTTGGCAAGGAGAACCAAACGTGACCACATCCACCGGCTCTAGCTGACTGCCGTCAATATCGCAGATGTCGCCCAGGTGTTGCATTTGCGGAAGGCGCGTGGTGGTTACCAGGATCGGGAAGGGCTCAATCTCGCTCGCCCACACAGGTTCGATACCAACCTTGGTGGCGGCGAGTGGGAATCCTCCCGAGCCATCAAAAAGCGAGCCAAGCCTTAAAGTTTGTGCCATGGGTCAGCCTTTCTGTTTGGGGCGCTCGACTTCTTTCACCAGATCGAGATACGCGTATTCCTTGCCGTCTCGTAGGCAGGTAATTCCTGCTGCATCCCCGGTGTGTTCGGCATACCGGCGCAGGATCACCGAGGCGTATTTCTCGTCGAGCTCCATGCAGTAGGCGATGCGGTCGGTGGCCTCGCACGCCATGAGCGTGGACCCTGAGCCTGCGAAGGTGTCGAGCACGATCGCATTCGCCTGGGTGGAGTTACGAATCGGGTAAGCCAACAGGTCTAGTGGCTTGCTTGTGGGGTGATCGGAATTCTTCCTCGGCTTCGCAAAATTCCACACCGTGGTTTGTTTGCGATTCGCATACCAAGCGTGAGAGCCGTCTTTCTTCCACCCATATAGCACCGGTTCGTGCTGCCACTGATATGGGGAGCGGCCCAGTACGAGGCAGTCTTTAACCCAGATGCAACATCCGGAGAGATAGAAGCCTGCGTCTTGGAAGGCGCGACGGAAGTTCAATCCTTCGGTGTCGGCGTGGAAAACATAGGCTGACCCGCCCTTAGCCAGGGATTCCGCCATGTTGGTGAATGCAGCCAGTAGGAACTGGTAGAAGGTGTCGGCGTCTTGTTTGTCGCCTGCGATTTTCAGGCCGCTGTTCGATTTGAAGTCCACGTTGTAAGGCGGGTCTGTGACCACCAGATTAGCCTGTTTGCCATCCATCAAAGTTTCGACATCGGCCGGGTTCGTGGCGTCGCCGCACATCAGGCGATGCCTACCAATAGTCCAGATATCGCCGCGTTGGACGAAAGCAGCAGCCTCAAGGGCGGCATTTAGGTCGAAGTTATCGTCCTCGATACTGTCGCCGTCGAGAGAACCTATCAACTGTTGTATTTCGGCTTCGTCGAAACCGGTGAATTCAACGTCGAAATCGGAAGCATCCAGGTCGGCTATGAGTAGGGCGAGTTTGGATTCATCCCACTGGCCACTGATCTTGTTTAGCGCAACGTTGAGCGCTTTTTCGCGGGTTTCGTCTAGCTCAACTACTACGCAGTCCACGGTTTTATAGCCCAGATCGGCGAGTACTTTCAGACGCTGATGCCCACCCACAATATTTCCGGTGGTTTTGTTCCAGATGACTGGCTCCACATACCCAAACTCCGTCAGCGACCGCTTGAGCTTTTCGTAGTCGGGGTCGCCGGGCTTAAGGTCTTTACGCGGGTTGTAGTCAGCTGGGGTGAGATCAGTTAGCTCTATTTGCTTGATGCGCATGGTTTTTCACCGCCTTTATAAGCTCGCACCGAGTAGTCCAGGTGTCTTCCCATTTGCGTGTGTAATCCCCGAAATGCCCATACGTCGAATACCGCACATAGCCGGGTGCTCGCAGCCCAAACTGGTCGATGATTGCTGCTGGCCGAAGATTGAACACATCTCGAGCCGCAGCCGTGATGATTTCATCGGTGTATTGGCCGGTGCCGAGCGTGTCCACACTGAAAGCAACCGGGTCGGCTTTCCCGATCGCGTAACTAATCGCCACCTGGCACCTGGGTGCAAGATCCGCATCCACCACGGTTTTCGCGATCAGCCGCGCCATATAAGCACCCGAACGGTCAACCTTAGAAGCATCTTTACCACAGAAAGCTCCACCACCATGTCCGGCCAGTCCGCCATAGGTGTCAACCATCAACTTCCTACCGGTGAGTCCAGTGTCAGCTTTAGGGCCGCCCTGCACGAACCGCCCGGACGGGTTGATCAACACAACCGTGTCCGCATCTACCGGTAGATACCGCTGGCATGCTGGGCCAACAATCAGTGAAGTTATTTCACGGCGCAACACCTCGAAATCCTTGGATTCATCGTGCTGGACGGAAACCACCACCGTCTCTACGGCTTGCGGTTTTCCTGCGTCGTTGTAGCGCACCGAAACTTGTGCTTTACCATCCGAGAAGATCCCAGTGATGGTTCCTTGCTTGCGTGCGTCATCTAGCCGCTTACAAATCTCGTGGGCTAAAACAAGAGGCAACGGTAAACGCTCAGGAGTATCAGTGCAGGCATAACCATAGACCGTGCCTTGGTCACCAGCACCCTGAAGACAATAAGCGGACTCATCGCCATGGCGAGCCTCTAAAGATGTGGTCACCCCGCCGTTAATATCGCTAGATTGACACCGCACCCATACATAAACTAAAAATCTCCACGGCTTATAGCCAGCTGCAGTCAGGGCTGTGCGTACAGATTCCCGGATTCGCACATGAGCTTTAGTGCTGATTTCACCGGTGACAATAATGCGTCGCCCAGTAGCCATGACCTCTACCGCGACGCGGGCGTTGCGATCAGTGTAGAGAATTTCGTCGAGAATCTGATCAGCAATTAAATCGCACAGTTTATCGGGGTGACCGATACACACTGCTTCAGCGCTGCGAACCATAGTCATAGGAATGTCCTTTCAGTAGAAAATCAAAAGAAACAAAAACTCCCCACCATGACGAACCAAGAGTGGGGAGCGAATATAGACAAGCGAACCCGAATCGTGTGTGATACTGGAATACGTGAAAGACGAAACGAGTAAACCTAATCCGCCAGAGCCTTCCGGCGGCGATGGTAAAGCCGTGGCCTATGGACTGATTGCCGGGGTGATGACCAGCATTATCTTTGGGTTCATTATGGACGATAAGGCCTTGGGGTTAGCTATCGGCGCAGGAGTTGGAATCACGCTAGGGGCAGCTTTCAGCGCGAAAAAACGCTCCAAATAACCCTGGTAAACAACTAGGACGCATCTACGAGCGTGCTTTCAACAACTGCTCCATAACCTCATCACCCGGAGCCGCACCTGAATAGTCGCTAGTGCAGTTAGCCCGCACAATCTCAAAAATCTCATACCAATACACGTTCGCCTGCTTACCAAACGACTGGGACATGGCAACGAATGGGGAAGCGATAGCAGCCCCCGTGGTCGGGTGCTTGCCGAGCAAACCAAACTTGGAGATCGCCTGCTCACACTGCACATAACGCGCGAACGCCTGCGCATAGGCCTCAATCAGACGCTTAGAAACAAACCTCGTGCAGCCACGCTCATCAAGCCAGCGCCACGTCTCCCGATACACCAAATCAGCACCTAAAGGTTTGCCATCGCGCTGAATCTCCGACAGATACTCGGCAGGCTCCGGCATCACCTCACCAGCAAGCACCGCGCCATCACCAACATCTGCGCCCTCGAAATCAAAAGGGGACGCTAGCGGATCTTCCAGGCGAGTAGCAGGCAGACCCTTAGCGAGTTTCTCACTCAGCGGGTCGGGTTTCGCGCCAGCCCTGACGCGGCGGCCGCCGCGGTTGGTGCCGTCCTTAGCCATTAAATCTTGCCTCCTTCCAGGCGGTTAGCCCGGTGATGGAGGGCTTGCGGGTTAATACCCTGTTTGAATCGGTCTTTTTGCGTACGGTTGGCCCCGCCCGCTGACCTGTCCCGAGGTCGTAGAGATTCGACGACCCTACCCCTCGTAAGGCTTTCGACGTTGCCACGTGTTCGGCAAACGCCAGGAGGGTAGGCAACTTTGAGGTGCGCGACGACAACCGCGACAGGGCGGAACGTGGCGAAGAATTCAGTAGGTGTAGACCCGAGGTTGTTGCCGCCACCGATCATCATCAAGCGCGCTCTGGCGCGAGTGGCAGGGCTTGCACAGCGAACGGAGGTTGTCGAAGTTGTGGGTGCCGCCGTGCTCAAGCGGGAGCACGTGGTGGACTTCCTGTGCGGGCGTGTACTTGCCATGCTCTAGGCAGTCTTCGCAAAGCGGATGGGCGGCGACGTAGGCGGCGCGGATCTTACGCCACCGCGCGCCGTAGCGGCGGTTGATCTTCGGATCACGCTGATACTTCCGATACCGGGCGTCCTCCGCCTTGGCATGGGCGTCGCAGTAGCGTTCACGGGTCAGTTCAGGGCATCCAGGGTGGGAACACGGGTACGCTGGCTTCACTGGCATCGCTGGCTCCTTCCCCCTGGATGTGGTGAAGCCCCAAGTTCCCGTGTGGGTTCTTGGGGCTTCTCCTAGTTTTCAACCACTTACATGTTCTCACACCGATATGCGGTTTTCTATCGCATGTTTCGGATACCGGCTAACGCTAGAGCTGTCCGTATAAGGCGGTGGCGAACCTGTCGAGGGCTCGGTTCTTGCGCCGATAGACCGTGTCACGCTCGACGTAGAAGTGATCGGCGATCATCGACACCTTCTCATCTTGTGTCCCCTCGCTGAGGAAGAAGCCTTCGAGGATGAAGCGGTCGTCTTCAGCGATGACTTCCCACGCAGGTAAGAACCAGTCCATGTACTGGCGGGCCTGTAGGTAGCGAGCCTTGTAGGCGTCGATTCGCTCAATGCTCGCGACGATCCTGTTCTCCGAAGCGTGGAGGTTGCCTGATGGTGGCGTGCCGTCCATGCGTGGGGATGCTGGGCTTGCCGCGTCAGCGTAAGCCGTCTTGATCTGCTCGTCGGTACTCTCGATGATCTGTTCCATCACCGCATAATCCTGTAGCGCTGCGATCGCGGCTTTCCTTGTGTCGAGGTATTTGGTCATCACATGCATGAGCTTGTCCTTTCAGTGGTTGTGATTTCTGCTGTGACCGCGTCAATCAACGCAGCCTGAGTGGCGTCTTTCGCATCAAGGGCTTTAAGGACGGCTTCATCGAGCGTCCCTTCAGAGATCAGGTGCGTGATGGTGACCGGCTCTAACTGTCCTTGCCGATAAAGGCGGGCATTCGTCTGCTGATAGAGTTCTAAACTCCACGTGAGCGAGAACCACACCAGCAGATGCCCACCGCTCTGGAGGTTTAGCCCGTGGCCAGCGCTCGCGGGGTGGATCAGCCCGAGGGTTATCTCGCCTCTGTTCCACGCCTCGATATCCGCGCTCGTTTTCAGTTCGCGAGCCTGTGGGAAGCGGGCGGTGATACGTTCGCGGTCGTGAGTGAACCAGTAGGCTACGAGCAGTGGGTTGCCGTTGGCTGCCTCGACGAGGTCTTCGAGGACGTCGAGCTTCCGCTCGTGAACCGCTGTCCACTGACCATCGCCGGTGTAGATCGCACCCGACGCCAACTGCAGCAACTTGCCCGACAATGCAGCAGCATTCGCAGCGTCGATTGTCGCCTCACCGAGGTCGAGGACAAGATCAGATTTCAACTGCTCATACACGCGTCGTTCTTTCGGATACAGCACCACAGGCATTGTCGTCACCGTCAGTTTTGGTAGCTGCAGGTGGTCGGTGGTTCTCATCGACAACGTCATGTCACCAATCGCCGCATAGATCTCATCCTCAGCACCCACGCGTGGCTTATAGGTAAAGACCTGCATCCCATTGCGCTTATCGGGCACAAACCACCGCTCACGATAACGAGTAATGAAACGACCCAAACGCTCGCCACCGTCGAGAAGACGGAACTGCGCCCACACATCCATCAGCCCGTTCGACGCTGGCGTTCCGGTCAGCCCAACCCAGCGTTTAACGTATGGTCGCATTTTCACCAAAGCCGTGAACCTCTTCGCCCGATGATTCTTGAACGAGGAGAGTTCGTCGATGATAACCATGTCGAACGGCCAGCTACCCCCGAGTTGGCTGATGAGCCATGGGATGTTTTCACGGTTGATGATGGTCACCATTGCAGACTTGGATAACGCTGCCAGCCGGTCTTGTTTGGTGCCAACAGCGACCGCGACGGTGAGCCCGTCAAGGTGATCCCACTTCGATATTTCGGCGGGCCAGGTGTCTCGGGCTACCCGAAGTGGTGCGATGACGAGGACTCGGTGGATGGTGAAGTAGTCGAGCATGAGCTGCCAGATCGCCGTCAACGTGATCACCGATTTGCCCAAACCCATCCCAAGGAAGATCGCGGCCTCGTGGTGGTCGATGATGTATTGGGTTGCGGTGGTTTGGTAGTTATGCGGCTGATAGTGCATCAAGCACCTCCTGTATGCCGTCAATCGAATCAACAACCAGAGCGGTGAAACCTTGCTGGCGGAGTTGGTTCATCCGGCGCACTTGGATTGGCCGTGGCTTCTTGCCTGATGCTTTGAGCTCGACGAAAACAGCCCGGTTTCTCGTCAGGCATATCCGGTCAGGTACACCCGTGGTTCCAGGGCAGACAAGCTTCCAGCACAAGCCGCCAGAGGCTTCAACGGCTTTCTTCAGTTGGTGTTCTATGGTTCGTTCGTTCATGGTCACTCCTTGAATGGTTTCTCAAGGGGTGCAGAGTGGTGCAGGGTATTTCCTAACCTTTTACATAGAGAAAAACACCATGTAATTTCACATGCGTAAGGTAGGAAAACGGGTTGCACCGGTCTGCACCCTCATAACTTTCAGCTGTTGAATTCGCTGGTCAGGGCCAGCCCGTAGACGCGGATACCGGACTTGGTTTTCTTGCGCTCGAATCCTGCTTGTTCGCATGCGGCGTTGAAGTCGACCATCGGGCGCGCCCATCCTGAGGTGTTTTGCGCCCACGCCCGATACGTCTGATAGAGGTCACCAGCCCTCTCCGATAATCCGTCCTCGACGTCGCACGAGTCCTCAAGGAACTGCGAGAACCAGTCGTTATCCTCCTTATATGCTTGCGAGGCTTGAACCACCTGAGGCGGCGGAGTGAGCTTGTATCCCTCACTGTGAATGAGGCGCGCTCCCTCCATGATCCAGGAAAGGATTGCTCCGCCAGCGTGTTCGTAGAGGTGGTCGGCATAGTTCTTCACATCCGTGTCGCCTTCGATGGTGGCGTTGAACGGGATGACGATCAGACGCCGCCAGATGCCTGCATCCATAGCTCCCACACGCGGCAAATGGTTCGTGTACAAGACCAGCGTGTGGGAGGGGGTGAAGGCGAAGGGGTCCTTGAACTTTTTCTCTGCCGAGATCTGATCGGTCGAAGCAAGCTGTTTGACGTTCGAGGTTGATAGGCGCATGCCTTCTTCGGTTTCGGCCGCGATCAAGAGACGTTTGCCTCTGGCTTCGGCGAGTTCGGGTTTGACGTTGCGACGCACCCCGACTGTGAGCGCGTCGGCTGAGATCGTGCCCGAATACGTCCCCAACACGCGGGCGATGGTGTTCCAGAACGTGGATTTGCCGTTTCGCCCGTCCCCGTAAGCGATGACGAGCGCTTCTACGAAAACCTGCCCGATCGCCGCCAACCCCACAATGCGCTGCACGTAACCAATCAACTCAGGATCTTTTTGGAAGAAGACGTCAAGCGCGTCGGCCCAGATCTGTGCACCCTCATCGCTGGGGCCGACAGCGGTCTGCTTAGTCAGCAGATCGGCGGGATTGTGCTCGTGGCTACTACTGTCGCGTAGATCCCAGGTACCTGCCGGGGTGTTGAGCTGGTAGGGGTCGACGTCGAGGTCACGGACACGTACCTGCAAGATCGGCCCGGCTTCTTTCAACGTGGCCGTGATATTGCGTGACAAACGCCTGGAGAGAACGAACTTGTGATAGTTTTTGGATTCATCCCACGCCTTGAATGCTGCGACTTGGGCGGGGTTGAGTTTTGCTAGGCCGCGGGCTTTCGATGAAGCCGATGCCATCACCACGTCAGCACCGGTAGAAACCATGTCTTGCCATGTTGTGGCGATAAGGTGTTGTGCTTCTTCGAGCTGGCGGCAGGTCAATTCCTGAACCACTCCTTGTGCGGACAGGTCGTTCTCATCCCACACGCCATGGTCGTAGACAAGCCACTTAGTAGCCAGTGAGTAGCGGATCTTGTTCGCATACTCGCCAGCCAATGTGTCTGCCTGACCGACATCGGAAAAATCATCCGGACGTAAACCTGCTAACGCCTCATACGCCTCTGGTGGTAGATAGCTCGGGTCGGAGGCGACCTTCGAAGCGAACCGGCACGCGCTATTCCAGATCGTCTGTAATTCTCCCTCGTTGAGCGGTGGTTCACAGAGGTTGGCTTTGCGGTCGAAGAGGTCTCGTGCTTGATCGGTCTGCCCGTAGCGGATGAGGACCCGCCCGGCGAAGCGCGAGAGCGTGGCATTACGGGAGCCTTCACCAATCACAAGAGTGGAAGCATCGAAGGCAGCAAATACGTCGATCTCGTCAGCGTTATCGAGCCAGTCGTCAAGAAACTGATCGCCCTCATGCGCCGTAACTTGTGGGTTAGGGGTGCCGTAGATGAAGCGACCGGCATCCAAAGCATTGCGATCAAAGAACGCGAACCGTGATGCGAGGCGGTGCTTGAGCCCCGCATAGTCGTCCGCGTTGCGTAATTCGTGGATTGGGAAGTAGACGTGGAAACGCGGCCTAGCCGAAAGCACGCCCTTCGGCTTCATGTGGTTGCGGGAGGTGGCGGTCATGAACTCCACGCCGAACATGAGCTCAGCGAGCTTTTCTGGTGTGATCCAGTCAGTTTGGGTTTCGGTGTGATCGTTATCGATATCCATCACCAAGCAATCCGAAGACATGAACGCTGCAGTTGAGCGGCGGTCATTGACATACGTGGCTGCCACGTGATCAAGGCCAGCGACCACGCTTAGTGATGCCACGTCCGTGATGGTGTGCTTGTTCGGGTAGTGGTTATTGTTCTGCACACCGGTAACCGCGGCAGCGAACAAGGTGAAAGGCGTGGTCATGGGGTGACCTCCTTGAAATCAGAATCGAAGTATTTGATGGGCAGGTCGAGGTCGCGTGCCCACCCGATCTCCAGGCGCATACCAGGGCTGACGTGACCCACGTATGCCCACAGGGCTTCGCATTTAGCGAGCAGCACTCGGTTGAAAAACATCGCCAGCTCGCGGGTGTCCGGGTCGGAGTCATCCATGAACTGTGGAAATAACAGATGCGGGGCGAACGGGATCTTGCCTGCCGCTACTGCGAGCTCGCAGAATTGGCGGGCGAGCTCAACGTTCGCCCCAGTGTCGCCCGAATACGGTGAGCAGATATAAACCAAGGGCCGGTAGCCGAACTGTTCGCGCTGGAGCTTCTTGAGCGCGTGGTAGCTCGTCAGGTCCAGATAGCCTTCGGTGTTTTTCTTCGAAAACCCAATATCGACTGTCGTGGCGCTCATGCCTGCACCTGACCTTCACGCTCAATGACCGGGAGGATGCCGAGCTGGTTCTTGAGCAGGTCGTAGATGAACAGACGTCCCTTCTGGGTCCAGTACATGTGGGTGCGGGTCTGGCCTTCGCCGTATTCGTGAGTCTTGGACTGGGTGTATCCCTGCTCGGCGAAGCGGGCGTAGAGGAACCACCGGCCCGACTGATGGAACTGCACGTGAGCATCACGCAGAATGCGGTTGAGCTTCTTCGCGGAGAGTCCGTAGTCCTTCGCAATCGCCGTCGTCGTCAACAACGAATCGGACTGCAGCACGACGTCGTAGTACGAGACTTTCGGTGCCGCTTCGAGCAAGGCTTGCTCTGCGGCGAGGCGCTTGGCTCGCTCGGCCCGCAGCGTGGCGATGGCATGCTCAAGGAACTCATCGTCAGCCAGCAGCTCGTCGATCGCGTAGAGGCCGTGGCGGCGAATCGTCGGTAGCACTTCATCGAACACCCAGGCTTCGAACTTCTGCGCTGCCGGGAGCTTTGAGGAGATGATGAGGCGATAGAGGTCACCTTCGGTAATGAAGCGGACCTGCTGGATTCCACCAGCGGTCTCAAGGGGGTGGTAATTTGCCACCCCCTTGCAGTGCAGCTTCACCGCGTTCGTCGGATCCTGGTAGCCGAGCGCGGTGGCGACATCCTTGCTGCAGAAAAGGATCTGACCATCATTGGTGATAGTGCGAATGGTGCCGAACACGTCGTTGGTGAATGATTGAATCTGGTTTCCCATGGCGGGGTTCCTTCCCGAGACCCCGTCGAGAAAAAGTCGTGCCGGTCGGCACAAGGGTTAAGGGCCTCACCCCACTGCCGACGAACCCGAAAGTGTTAAATCACGGGTACTCAATCGCTTCTCGTTCTGGCACGATTGGTGTTGAAGCCCCGGTGGAGCGCTATCTGTTAGAGCAATCTGGCAGGTATTCTCGCCGGGGCATAGACAAATTTCTCGAGTGCTCTGTGTGGAAGAACCATCGTTCTCTTGCTACAGCGGTGCCGACACGGTGGTCTTTTAGACAACATGACCGGTTCCGCTGCCCGCTTCGGTGGGAGCACAGGTCGGTTCTCGTTTCTTAGCGGTCTTGGATAAGCTTTCTTTTCTGATGGTGGTACTTCGCCGAGTTCTTGATTCTGTCGCTGTTTTCGCGGTATAGTGATTACCACTAGTACCGGCTCGCTTGTATCGGTTTCCGAGACAGGTCAGAGCCGGTCTTCATGTTTTTGGAAGCGGGTGGGCTGGTGGTCGATAAACCGTGGGCCAGTATCGATGAGCAGATTAATATCCTCACTCGTCGTGGCCTATTGGATGCCGGTGATTACCGCCGCGAGTTATCTACTGTCGGCTATTACCGGCTTTCGGGATACTCCTACCCGTTGCGCCAGTCAGCTCCCGAAGGCTCACCTCGGCGGCGTTTAGATCGTTTCGTTCCCGGCACACGTATGCATCACGCGGTTGAGCTGTACGAGTTTGACGAACAGCTGCGTCTTGCTGTGTGGCGGGCGCTATGCAAGCTGGAGGTGTGCCTGCGAGTTGACGTGGGGCACGTGCTGGGTGAGATCGATCCGTTCATTCACCTCGACCTCGAACGGATTTGGCCGTCAGGCGCAATGCATCGCCGTGCAGTACTGTTTACGCAGAAGCTAGCCCAAACGCAGTCGCGCTCTACAGAAGATTTCGTCATGCATTACAACCAGACCCACGATGGGCGTTTGCCGGTGTGGGTGGCCACCGAGATCCTCGAATTCGGACAACTCGTGACCCTGTTTTCGTTGGCTCCCTTCGAACAGCGTCGTCGCATTGCTGACAAGTACTTGGCACGTGCCGACGAGTTGGAATCATGGATGCGCACCGTGAATTTCATTCGTAACGTATGCGCCCATCACGCCAGACTATGGAACAAGCGACTCGTCATCCGTCCACTGGTCAAACACCGCCGCAGCGACCAAACGCTATCGGCCGTGACACATTCTTCAGGACGTATATACACCGCGTTGGTGCTCACCGCATTCCTCTTGAGACGAGGAAATTTCACCGCTGAAATACAGGCCATCAGCGACGTCCTAGACAGTTTCCCCACCGAAATTCCTGGCGTCGATCTAACGCACATAGGTGCCAGCCCCAGCTGGAAACAAGATCCCATCTGGACAATCAACAGCTAATCCTTACGGTAATAGGCGCACTCATACCCATCCGCATCCAACGGCAAACCTTCGACCCATGCTGGGAGCGTGGACATCAGCTCGCACGCGTCAGCAACGGTGAAGCCCGAGCCCAAGGGCTCGTCGATAACGATCTCGTCGTGAACATGCATCACAATCCGATGCCCGGCTTTGGCGACTGCGTGCATGCCGGTGACGAGCAGATCACGAGCGATCGCCTGCACGATATTCTCGACAAGTTTTCCACCGTAGGTTTCGAGCTGTCCCCAACGTCTGGCTGCGGTGGTGCCGGTGTAGGTGATGGAGGTGCCGCCCCACCTGTTCTCACCCAGACGCGGCTGGACGTAGGCAAGCCGTCTACCGGAGGGCAGTTCGATGAAGAGAATCCCAGACTCAACGCTAAAGCGCAGGTTCCGCAGGCGAAGCGGCTGGCGCGACATGATCGCAGCAATCACGGCTTCTTCAACATCTGCCCAGAGTTGGACGATGTGTGGGTTAGCTTGCCGCCATGCGTCAACGATGGGTTTGAGCTCGTGTTCGGCGAGTCCCATGGTGAGTGCTCCCATGGCTTTGAGAGCGCCGACGGAGCCGCCATAACCACAGGCGAGCACCGCAATCTTCCCCTTCTGACGAAGCTCACCATTAACGCCGTGCTTCTCTACTGGGACGCCGAACATGCGGGAAGCGGTTTCGCAGTAGAGGTCTTTACCTTCACGGAAGGCGTCCAGGGTGGTTGTTTCTCCTGCGAGCCAGGCGATGACGCGCGCCTCAATCGCAGAAAAGTCCGCCACAATAAACCGGCACCCAGGGCTGGGAATGAACGCCGTGCGAATCAACTGACTCAAGGTGTCTGGTACAGATTCGTAGAGCAGCTCAAGTGCGTCGAGGTTGCCTGTTCTGACGAGCGTTCGTGCTTGGTCGAGGTCAGATAGATAGTTTCTTGGGAGGTTTTGGACTTGGACGAGGCGTCCGGCGAAGCGTCCGGTGCGTCCTGCTCCGTAGAACTGGATAAGACCGCGCGCACGGCCATCGGTTCCGGCGACGTTTCGCATAGCTTGGTATTTCTTGACGCTTTATTTTGCTAGATCGCCGCGCAGTTCGAGGACTTCTTTCACCTCGCCAGTGGCGGTATCGAGGGCGGCATCGACCTCGGCTTTCGCTAGTGATTCGAGTTCGCAGCCGCGCGATGCGAGCCATTGTTTGAGTTGGATGGGCGAGTTCGGATTCTCCAACCCAGTCAATGTCTGTGCCCGAGCGAGTGTGGCGTTGCGGTGGTGCTCGTCCACGGCAACGGCATTATCGACGAGCGTGTGGTCGAGAAGAATCCCGGCATCATTAATGCGTTGGTCAAGAGCGTAGGTGTCCCATTCGGCCTCGGGCATCGGAAAAGACGCCAGTCTGTCGTGGATGGCGAGCTCGACTTCGACGTCACGCCGGTTGTAGTCGATGAACCGTGCCCACCCGGTTGGGTCAGCTGATGGTGGATTCCTGTGTTTGCCGCCGTTCAGAACTGAGGGTGTGGCGGGTGTGCAGAACTGCTTGATCAGCTTCTTGCCTACTGTGTCTTTTTGGACGTCGAGTTTGAGGACGGTGGCTACTGCGTCGAGGCTCATCGGCAGACCGAGATAAGCCGACCAGATCATGGTGCAGCGCCACTGCCTTGGGCCAAGAAACCCATCAGCGAGAAGCTCTGGATGATGCGCTCGTAGCCAAGCGGACAGGCAGACTCGTTCGAAGGCGGCGTTATGCGCCCACTTCACGACGGATGGATCAACTAAAGCCGCCAGAACCTCGTCGGGCATTGATTGTCCGTTGGCGAGATCCACCATTTCGACTGGACCGCCGTCAATCGAATAGCCGAACAGGAGCAGCTCGAAGTCTGGGTGCTCGGCATACGGGTAAAGACCCGTCTTAGCGAGCTGGACGGGACTGAAAGATTCAATATCGCAGAAGAGTGTTCGCATGACGAGGTTCCTTTCACATAGAGGAAAAGTGGAGGGAACCAACAAGATGTGCTGATTCCCTCCACGTGTGGGGATGGTTAGTTCAGGAAATCGTCATCAGCGGCGAAGACACCGAAGTCGGTCTCAGCGGAAACTCGTCCACCGCCAAGGCTCTCGCCGTCACGGGTCTTTTGGATATTGCCCAGTGCGCAGGCGATGCCTCGGTTGCCGTTTGTGTTGAACGCATAGAAGGACAGGGATACGCGTGCGTAGCAGCCCGAGTACACTTCGGCGCGGTCGAGGATCGGGGCGACGCTCTGATCGACGATCTGCGGAGCGGTCAGGGAGTTGGCGTTGAGGAAGTAGGCACCCTTGTAGGCTTCGTCGTCACGCTCAATATCCCCATCGCGCAGCGGCAACTTGAGGGCGGCCTTGTTGGGGCGCTTGCCACCAAACTTCCCGATACCTGCTTCGATGGCTACATCCACGGCCTTCTCGATCGCCGCAATCGTGGCAGTATCGGACTTCGGGATAATTAGGGAGACGGAGTACTTCGGTTTGCCTCCCTGGATGGAGTTCGGCTCCCACACGTGTGCGTAGGACAGCCGGACTTCGCCGGTCACAATACGAGTTGTGTTAGTCGTTGACATAATCATTCTTCTTTCTACTAGTTACTTGTTTGGTTGAAAATCGGTGGCCGCACTCACCAGGTCAAGCGCTGGCCGCTTATCGGATGCAGGAACCAACGTGGGTTTTCCTGCAGGCTTGGTCACGAGGTCACCGAGGATCTCGTTGAAGGCGGGTTTACCCATGAGGCGTTCCATCGCTGTGAGGGTGATGAGCTTGCGGTCATAGATGTCCCTATAGCCAGCCGCCTCAGCCGCTGCAGCGACATCGGTTTCGGAGGTGTATTTGCGTATCGACCGTCCGGCTACGAGCTTGAACCCCTCAAAGACCACGCCCTGGTTGACGGCCTTGGAAAGGGCGTAGGCTTCCACGTCCGACGCCCAGGTTTTGAGCTGTGGAATCCGCGTGAGCACGTCGGCAATCTCGCTGTCGGACAGTTCTGCTGGTGGGACGAACTCGTGCTTTGCAAGGGCGAGGTTGGCTTCCGCTCGCGCCCGACACGTGGGTGCAATCTTGCAGAACTGACACCACGAGCCCGGACAAAACTCGCCCTCGCCAGCCGCTGCCAGCTCAGCCTTCGGCTTCACCTCTGCCTCAGCCCACGCTTCGAGGTCGGCGACGGGGATTTCCCAGGTGTCGACGTTGCCCCGGCGCGGTTGGTAGATCGTCACCGCTACGCGCTCGATGTCGTACAGGTCGCCGAAAGTGTGAAGGGCTCCGAGAGCGTAGAGCATCAACTGGGGATTACGCTCAGCCTCAACCAACACACCTTGCCCGTATTTGAGATCAATGATCTGCAAGGTGGGTTCGGCGATGATCACGCAATCCCCGGTGCCAAAACCTCCCGGAACCACATGGCTGAAATCTAGGCGTTGCTCGATCAGCACCTGCGGATCACCACAGGATTCTTGGGCGATGGAGATGCGTTCTTGGACGAACGCCACATAGTCGTCCGTGAGGATTTCCATCTCGTCATCAACCCAAGTTGAGACTGGCCGCTTCGAGCGCTGCTTCAAAGCGCGACGGAGCTTGTGCTCAGCCAGTGCATGGGCGGCGGTGCCTTGCTCGGCAGCCGCAGACGTGGATTCTGGCTCATCGGATTCGAGGCACGCTGAGGGTGTGCAGTTGAGCCACCTGTAAGCACCAGAAGCTGAGAGGAGTGCGTGATCAGACGGTGCCATCAGCAATCTCCTTCGCTCGATCCAGCAGCCAGCCGAACTTCGCCGGATCCACCGCTGAGAGCTTGTCCGCACCAGCCTCGACGATCAGCTCACGAACCTTTGCCGTGTGACCTTGCGCTGAGAGCTCGGAAAGAAAAGCACGTACTTCTTCCAACGTCACCGTCGGTTCAGGTTCAACCTCTGGCTCGTCCGCAAGTAGTTCTGGCTGGGCGTGCGTGGCTGGGATGGTTTCGAAGGGTTCCTTGATCTGCAGGGCAAGCTCCGGGCGTTCACCAGGCATTCCTGCGTGGTCTTCGAAGCTCTCCTCAACGATCTGCTGAGCCCGCGCAAGCAAATCAGCGAGCGATCGCATCGTCTGGTTTCCATCACGAATGAAGGCGTTAATTTCCGGCATCATCATTTGGATTCACCCGCCTTGAGAGCATCGGCCAGGGCCATGAGGTCGTCATCGGTGTTTTCGGTGATGTCGATCTGCTTGACCGAGTCACCGGGAACGAGAATCATGACTTTGCGTGGGGTACCAAGCAGTAGGCGCATGAGCCGTTCACGCAGCGTCACATTCTTGGTGGCGACGATTCCGGGGTTGTCAGGGATATGCCGGGCAATATGAAGCTTGAGACTATGTCGAGCCATCGGGCTTACCTTTCTTCCTCATTTGCGGGAGCAGCCCGGTTGGCTTCTCCCTTCACCCCACTGCCGACACCGCTCGAAGTGTTAAATCGGGCCTCCTCAACCGCCTGCCGGATCAGCGGTTTTACCTCTGCCACCAGCTGCGATACCCGAGCACGGGTCAACCCCATATCGCGCGCCACCTGCGCCTGATTGAGCTTGTCGGTTGCAAGCAGACGCGTCATCACCTCACGATGCTGCGAATCCAAACCAGCGATGACGTCACGCATCACCTCGAGATCACAGGCACGCTCGACACTGTCCTCGCGTTCGATGACCTGGTCTTCAGCGCTGATACCCGGTGAAGCAGGGTCAAGATCGATCTCGAGCATCTGCTCATACGAAAACGGCTTGTTATTCGGGACGCGGCATCCACGTCGAGGACCGCACCCAGCCCCACACGTACATTTCTTCTTACCCTTGCCGCGATCGGCGCGAACCGCCTGATGCGTGGCCGCTTCCTCTGCGTTCCACAACTCGTCCAGAATCTTCTGCGGCGTGCAGGGCTTAACCTGGTAGAGCGGAACACCAGTAGCGGCGGCACGTTGCTCACGGTTGGTCGCGATCATGAGAGCGAACTCGCCAGGGTCAATGTCGAAAGTGTCAGTGATGGACTCGTTCTTGTTGTTATCTGCTTCGTGCTTGAAGGTGACCTTCATCGAAGGATCTCCATTTCTCCGGGAATCCCGGTGATTTGGAGACCTGATCTGTTTGGCTCAGATCACTGGTGAGAACTACTTGGAAGACAACAAAGGCGAGCCACCCCACCCAGCCCTCAGCAAAGAGGGGTTGGGTGCGGTGACCCGCCGAGCGCTCCCAGAGCAGGTCTCACTAGTGGTTCATTTGTCTACAACCACAGCCAGCACTCGCTGTGGAGGTCGCTCATCCGCCAGATGAGCTCCCGAACAATCACGCTCAGGCTTCGGAGAACGTCAGTACCGGTGGCCACCAGCACTACCGCCTCCACCTGTTCTGGTGCGAGAAGCACTCACACCAGAGCAGGAGTGATTGCGGCTACTTGCCGCGCTTGGATGGCTTGGCCTGCGCCAACGCTGACGCAGCCACGGACTTCGAGTCCTTGCCATAACGGCCATCGGTCAGAATCTTCGATGCCTTGGACGCCACCTTCGCGGACGTCTGCTTACGGTTCCTTCCCATGTGCTTCACCTCCTTCGCTACGATCAGGGCACCCACCACCAGTTGGTGCGTGTTCGTGAGCGTTAGCGCGAGTCGGTGTGCGATAATGAGATGACAGTTGCTCGTCTCGTCGGCTCGTGTTTTGCTCACACTTCAATCAAAGTGGACGAATTTTCTAGACGACGGACGATGAAAGGGCAGGAATTTCTAGATCTTCCAGAGTTTCTTCTAGAAGATGCGTGGCGGAGGTGGATCATTGACCCTGAGCGCCTTTTGCCGCGCAATTTACAAGCCAAAAGCTCCGATAAAATCGCAGAGTAAGTTCGTACGCGCAGTTTTTGAGGCAGCAGGAAGCGCCGCAGTCTATTCCACTTCGTACTGGACGGCGCTCTTTCGCGGCGACCAAGAACTGTCCGACCCGCTACGTGATTCGATGCCAGAGCAGATCAACAAACAGTCGCTGCTGAGCTTTCTTAGTGAGCACTTAACGCCGTCCACTAGCACGAGGCACACATTGGGTGACCGCTGCCAAGAAGTCGGCAAAGACACCGGACTGCCCTCAACCCTCACTATCGAACCAGAAGCATTCATTTGGGCACTCACTGACTGGTTTGATGCGATCATCCATGACCCAGACCATTGCGATGTCCTCGAACACTGCTACCGACTTCGCCTTGAAGACCAGGAACCAGAAGAAATAAACCCCGCGCCGCAGCCGCTCTATCAAGGAGATCGCGTCGACGTGACAGAACCGCCCGCACTGCAAAAACACAAGCCAGGATTTTGGACCGAGTTCACTCACACCTGGACATTGCGCAACGTGGGCAGCATCAACTGGACCAACCGGACACTCATCTGTACGAATCCAACAGACCCGCGACTACGACCCGTCGGCACCACGCAAATCAGCATTCCTGACAGCCCACCGGCGACAGCGAAGTTCATCAAGATTTCTTGCACGTTTCGGGCGCAAGGCTATGAAGGTGCTGCCTCAAGCCACTGGGAAATGCATAACGCGGATGGCGAGAACTGCTTTCCACAAGAAGGCACGACCTTCAATGTCGATGCCACAGTTATTAACCCGGATCTTCACGCGATAAGGCAGGAACGATGAGCGAAGCTGAATTAGAAAACTGGGTCACCATGAAAGAAGCGCAAACTCACCTCGGTGTGCGCCGGGAAACCATCACGAAATGGATCGCGACGCACAATCTTCCCGCCTACAAGGTCGGCAGGGTGTGGAAGTTCAAACTCTCAGAAATCGACGAATGGGTCCGCACCGGTCAAGCCGCAGAAGAACCACATCCCAACAATACTCACGAGCCTAAGGAGGAACGCTAATGCCAGAACTGAACTGGGTCGGTAAAGACAAGGTGATCACCCACCACCTCGACGTTCCCTACCGCGTCCTCGACCGCCAATACTCATATGACGAGCACGGCCAGCACGATGCGGACAACGGCTCACAGAACATGATTATTCATGGTGACAACCTCGAAGCCCTCAAAGCGCTCCTGCCGCGCTATGAAGGAAAAGTCGACTGTATCTACATCGATCCTCCCTATAACACAGGCAACGAAGGCTGGATCTACAACGACGCCGTCAACGACCCACGAATCAAAAAATGGCTTGGCGAAGTCGTCGGCAAAGAAGGCGAAGACCTCTCCCGCCATGACAAATGGCTATGCATGATGTACCCACGGCTAAGACTTCTCCATCGCCTGCTAGCCAGAAACGGATTGATTGCTGTCTCGATAGGTGACACAGAGCTGTCCAATCTAGGCTGCATCATGGACGAAATCTTTGGCCCTGCAAACCGACTTGCTTGTGCGCCAGTGCGCTCTGAACCAAGTGGAGGGAAAGATAAAACGGCCCTGCGAACAGGACACGAATACATTTTGTTCTACACCAAGGGTGACCAATCAAGTCTTGTCAAAGAAGAGAAGACAACTGGGAAGCTTGACCTCAAGGACAGCAAGGGCCCGTATCGAAAAGGGCGTGAGTTACGAAAGTGGGGTGCAACTTCCGACCGATCAGATCGACCGACGTTGTGGTTTCCCATTACTGCACCCAATGGTGGAGAAGTATTCCCAATCAAGAATGACGGGTCTGACGGCTACTGGCGTTGGAGTCCTGCTCACGCAGGTATGTCAGAGTTATTGGACAATCCTGAGGCTGCTCACTGGGAGAAAACATCATACGACCCAGGGGTTGTTGTAGATGGAGAGACTGAGCGCTGGGTTCCATACGAGAAAATTCGTGACGTAAAAAAATCATTCGGATGGAATACGTGGCTCGATGGCTATGGAACTAACGCCGACGCGACTGCAGTAATCAAGGCAATCTTTGGAAACAAGAAATTCGACACCCCGAAACCACTATCACTAATCGAATGGATTATCGCCCTGCATGGCAACACAGACGGCATCGTCTTAGACTCATTCGCAGGCTCAGGAACGACCGCACACGCCGTGCTTAATTCAAATATGTACGACGACGCAGACAGAAAATTCATCCTCGTAGAGCTCAGCGACTACGCAGAATCAATCACGGCAGAGCGGGTCAAACGAGTGATCGACGGATACCGCACCGATAAGGATGAAGTGCCCAGAACAGGAGGGTCATTCTCTTTCTACGAGTTAGGCGCGCCACTACTTCTCGCAGGTGACTTGAACCCAGAGGTGCCTCTTGAGCGGGTTCGTGAGTATGTGTGGTTCACCGAAACTGGGCAGCCGTTCTCGAATCCGCCCAGTGCCCATCCGTATTTCTTAGGACGGCATGATGACGCGTCGTTGTTTTTCGTGTTCGAGCCGGATCGTGTGACGAGTTTGGATCGTGACTATCTGGCTTCGATCCCTCCTGAGTGCGCGGCTAGTTCGTATGTGATTTATGCCGACACGTGTTTGTTGTCTGATGAGGAGCTGCGCTCTCTGAATATCACGTTCAAGAAGATCCCTCGGGATATCACCCGTCTCTAAGGAGTGTTGGTTATGGAGTTGAAGAAGTATCAAAACCGGGTGATCGCCGATCTAGAAGATTACCTCACCCAGCTCAACGAGCAGCCTACGCTGAGCGAAGCGTTCAAGATGTTTTGGGAGTCTCGCCAGATCGAGGTTGGCACCCCGCAGATGCCGGGCTACCAGAACGTGATCGATGGCGTTCCGCACGTGTGTTACAAGGTTCCAACTGGCGGCGGAAAGACGTTCTTGGCTTGTGCGTCGGTGAAGCCGATATTTGAGGCTTTGCCGCCGACGCGGAAACAGGCTGTGGTGTGGCTGGTGCCGTCGGATTCGATTTTGACGCAGACGTTGGCTGCGTTGAAGAATCCCTCGCACCCGTATCGACAGAAGCTGAACGCTGATTTTGGTGGCCGTGTTGAGGTGTATTCGAAAGAAGAGCTGCTGGCAGGGCAGAATTTCAGCCCGTCGACCGTGGCTGAGCAGCTGTCAGTGATGGTGCTCTCGTATGATTCGTTCCGCTCACGAACAAAGGACGGACGCAAGGCATACCAAGCTAATGGGAATCTTGCTTCGTTCGCGACCGCGTTTGGTGCCCCGGAGCAGCCGATCGAGAACGCGGATGAAACTGCACTGTTCCAGGTGATTAACCAGTTGAATCCCGTCGTTATCGTGGATGAGTCGCATCACGCGACGAGCACGTTGAGCCAGGAGATGCTCACGAATTTCAACCCAGCGTTCATTCTTGATTTGACCGCAACCCCGAAGCGGCAAGCGAACGTGATCTCGTATGTGGATGCGCTCTCACTTAAGAACGAGAGCATGGTCAAACTTCCGGTCATCGCATACAACCGGGCGTCACAAAAGGATGTTGTTACGGATGCGATTGATCTTCGCCGTTCACTAGAAATCGCTGCTACACAGCAGTATGAGAATGGTGGCGCTTATATTCGCCCAATCGTGTTGTTTCAGGCTCAGCCGAAGACGAGCGAGGACGCTACCTCGTTTGAGCGGCTGCGTGACAAGCTCGTCAAGGCGGGTATTCCTGCCGAGCAGATCGCGATCAAGACCGCCGACGTAAACGAGCTTAAAGGCGTTGACCTGCTCAGCAAGGAGTGCCCGATCAGGTTCATCATCACGGTGAACGCGTTGAAGGAGGGCTGGGATTGCCCCTTCGCCTACATTCTGGCGTCGTTGGCGAACAAGACCAGCCAGGTCGATGTTGAGCAGATCCTTGGCCGTGTTCTGCGCCAACCCCACGCCAGGAAGCAGCCGAACACGTTGTTAAACATGAGCTACGTGTTGACCTCTTCAAACGATTTCGGAACCACGCTCAATCAGATCGTTGCGGGGCTCAACAGTGCCGGATTCTCCAAGCGTGACTTCCGCGCAGCCGATCAAGTCGCTTTCGACTTCACTGGCACGAGCCAGCCAAGCAAACCCGCCCCAACGTCTCCAGTCCTAGGGGAAGATATGGACGTTGAAGAGTTCCTGGAGTTCGATGAAGAACAGGTTGCAGCTGATTTAGATGCGCGAGAAGAATCCGCTAGTTCACCAGAGCCTTCGGCGGATCCGACGGTTGCTTCGATGATCGAGCAGGCGGCTCAGCAGGGTGCGGACTATGAGCAGGAGGCCGAAGAAGCCGCACAGATGGGTGAGGGCTTCGTGCCTTCAGATTTGGAGGATGCTGTGGACACGAGCTTCGTCAACCCCGAATTCGCTGACGAGATCGAAATCCTTCGCCTTCCCCAATTCGTCATCCAAGAACCCGGATCAGCATTGTTCCCGACCGCTCATGAGGGATACAACGAGCTTAAGCACGAGGCACTAGCCGGTGACTTTGACTTGGCTACGAAAGACATCGACATTGACCTGTCGACGGCAGACGAGCAGATGTACAAGATCGACGTGCGAAAGGACTCCGAGGTTCCTAAAGCCTTCCGGATGTCGAGTACCGATCAGAAATTCATGCGCGAACACTTCTCGAAACTGAGCGTCGAAGGACAAAAGCGCAACACGGCAATCGCCATCTACGATCGGATCAAACCGATCAATTCGATCACTGACTCTGACTTGCGCGCATACATTGTGCGGATGGTTGAAGCGTTTGGCACCGAGCAGCTGCTGACATTTCAAGAACACCCGCATGCGGTAGCAAGCAAGGTCAAACAGAAAATTGACGGCCTTTTGGAAGCGCACAAAATCAAGAGATTCTATGAGGATATCGAGACCCGCCGCGTTGATGTTCAACAACTCTATGCGTTCCCGAAAGCGATCCAGCCCATTCATGCCTCCTCCCTGATTGGTGGCTCCCTGTATGAGGCCGAAGACAAGATGAACGGCTTTGAGCTCGAACTCGCTGGTCGCTTCTCTGGAATGGACAACGTTCGTTGGTGGCACCGCGTCATTGAACGCAAGGGCTTTTGCCTCAACGGTCCGTTCAACCACTACCCAGATTTCGTCGTGATGACCGCTAGCGGCACCATCGTGGTTGTCGAGTCCAAGGGCGAGCATTTGAAGAACGACGATTCTAACCGCAAGATCAGGCTCGGCCGGGCGTGGGCGAACATGTCTGGCAATGACTACCGCTACTACATGGTCTTCGAAGATGGCGTCACTCCGCCTGACGGGGCGGTCACTTTGTCGGAGCTCGTGCGTATCCTCGAAAAGCTGTAGGCGGGAAGGACACCTCTTGGGAGAAGACGAGATGGCACAGGCAACGATCACGCCAACGCTGCGCGGCGACACATTCGCGTCCACGTTCACCGAAGTGGCCCATTCGAACACGTTAGGTCTTCGAAACGACGAACAGTTACGCCTGTTCCATCTGTCTATCCAAAACAACCGCTTCGACCACACAGCCCTCATCAAGTTCCTCAAACGCAACGTTGGACGCTACGTCTTCTCCCGCGCCGAATACGAAGGTTACAAACAGCGAGACGATCTCGAAGAAGTTGCTCTCGACGCGGTAAACCGGATGCGTTCACAACAAAACGGCATGGGGTTAGGTGAAATCTTGCTCTACGTCCTGCTCGAACAAATCCTCGAAGCACCCAAAGTGATGAGCAAGATCGAGCTCAACCAGGCCCGAGGCCAGATCCACAGCCGCTGTGACGCCATCCACCTACTCACACCAGACGGTCAGCGAACCACCAGCAGCATCGTGTTTGGAACCTCCAGCGTGATCGGCAACATTGGGGATGCCATCACTGCAGCATTAGACCGCGTTGTAGATATAGAACAGAATCGCTCAGACGAGGTTCAGCTCGCCGAGCAAACTGTGTTCACCAAGACTCTCGAGCCAGCAACAGCAAACTACGTCAAAGATCTGCTAATCCCGAAGCCGGGTGGGGCACCCGTGTTCGATACCGCTTATTCGATGTTTCTGGGCTATGACATCGGTCTCGATCCGAAGAACTACAGCAACCAGCAGTATCGGGCTGCGCTCGATCAGAAAATGCAGGGCGATATCGCAGCGCACGCCCAAATCATCGCCGACGAGATCAACACCCGAAACTTGGATAATTACTCGTTCTACATCTATGTTTTGCCTCTCAACGAAGTAGACGTCGATGCGTGCGCGATCATGGATGGGCTCGTGGACGGGCCAGGTGGTAGCCATGTCTGACAAGCAAGTAACCGTCGGCGATCTCGTATTTTCTGACATCGACTCCAACGAATTCCTCAAACAGCTGTACGCCAACCTGCTCTACAATTACGGCTTACATCGGTTGGGGTTGGTGGATCGTCACCCATACGACGTGGATTTTGAAGCCGCCCTGCGGTTCGCAGACCTGCTGTCGAAATCAACCCACCCCACCAATCGTGACCGGCACAGGGTGTGGGCGCAAGAAATCGCGCTCCTGTGCCACATTCTCTACCCACAAGACGCGCGAACGAAAGCATACGTTTCTGCAATCTTCACCACGCTAGGTAACTACCCAGGCCTGAAGCAGTTGGGCGTGACTTCCGATGCGGGCATCCTTGACGCCGCATTCAACGCCTACCAAGCCGAATACCTCACCGTGCCCGGTGACAAATCGATGAAGTTTTTCGCGCCGCAAAAGAAGATCTACGACCGCCTGAACGACGGCAAGTTTTCCTTCTCGGCCCCAACATCCTTGGGTAAGTCCTTCATCATGCGCACCTTCATCACCAACCAGATCAAATCCGGGGTGAAGGCCAACTTTGCGATCATCGTGCCGTCAAAAGCGCTGATTAACGAGACGCGCTCGAAACTGATCGCTGACCTTGGCGAAGACCTTGAACGCCGCAACTACCGAATCGTCAGTGCCGCCGGTGACATCGTGCTCGAAGGCGATCACAACTTCATTTTCGTACTCACCCCAGAACGCCTGCTTTACCTTCTGATCGGCAAACCTGCGATCGAGTTCGAGTACGTCTTTTTCGACGAATCGCACAAGCTTTCAGGCAAGAACAGTCGCGCCCCGTTCTACTACCAAACCGTGACAATCCTTCAACACCGCCACAGGCCACCACACTTCGTCTTCGCTTCACCCAACATTCCCAACCCAGAGGTATTCCTGAGACTGGTTGATCCAAACTCTGACGAGAATGAAACCAACGCGGTCGCAACCCAGTATTCGCCAGTCACGCAGTTCAAATACCTCGTCAACCTGCACGAGAACACCATTTCCAGCTACAACGACCACACCCAAGAATTCACGCACCTAGCCTCGCTCCAAGCTCAGGACACTACTACACAGGGCGTAACCCGATTTGTTAGTGAATCATCACGAGGTTCAGATCATCGTGGGCAAACCATCGTGTTTCATTCTGCCCGGCATCACGCAGTGCAAGCGGCGCGTGACTACGCTCAGAGTTTGGCAGACCTCAACGATAAAGACTTGGACGATCTCGCAAAAGACATCGAACGCGACGTCCACGAGGACTACTACCTTAGCGGTCTTATCCGTAGAGGCGTCAGCTACCACATCGGCTACCTTCCACCAGCGATCCGTGAACGCATCGAAGGCCTGTTCCGCGAAGGCAAAATCTCGACACTATTTTGTACCAGCACGCTTCTAGAAGGAGTCAACCTGCCCGCCGACAATCTTGTCATCACAACCAACAAAATCGGCAGAGCAGGAATGACAGCAGTCGATTTCAAGAACCTGATCGGCCGAGTCGGGCGTATCGAGTTCAACCTCTACGGCAACGTATTCATCATCGTGGGCGACCAACTTGCATCCGAGCAAAAGGCCAAGGAACTCCTACAAGCGAACGTTCCTGCACAGAAGCTATCCGTGCAAACCGACTCACAAATCATCAGCAAGAAAATGAAGCAAGGAGTCGTCAAGGATCTACAGGAAGGTCGCATCGAATTCTCCAAAGGGAATGAGAGCTATGAGCGTTATGATATGAAACGCAAATTCGGTCTCATGCTCTTGCGCGACATCACTACCGGACGTCAAAGCCTGGTGCGTGAAGAATTCTCTGACTATCTTGACGAACAGGCTACCAACAGCATTATTGCTACTTTCTCGCGACGCGAAGGCCAACAAGATGACGATATCAATGTCTCCATTGACCAGGCAGAAGCGCTGACGCACGCAATCCAAGCTGGACTCCAGTATCCACAACTTTCTCCAAACGGAAAGTTCAGTTACGACGAGACCCTCGCGTTTCTTCAGCGGCTTGCCTCAATCTTCAAATGGCGAATTTACAATCCCGAGACGTTAGGGAGAACACCCAAAGGAAGCGACCAGCTCGCTATGCTGTCCTGGTACACCGTCCTCCTGTTGCAGTGGATGGAGGGACACGGTTTGCGTTCCATCATGAATCGTGCAATCGAGCATCACCGGAAAACTGGAATTGTGTGGATCAATCGGCAACCGAATCGCTACCTAGATTCGAAAGAACACCGAAACCTTGTTTTTAGTGACACGCTTGAAGCTATTGAGCAAGTAATCCTTTTTGAGCTATCGAATTACTTTCTTAAATTCTCCAACGAATACAAGAAGGTCCACGGAAAAGAGCAGTTCGACAACGACTGGTACGAATACGTCGAGTACGGCACAACGAAACAGGAAACCATCCTTCTCCAACGACTCGGATTCACCCGCGAAAGCGCCACTTACATTCGAATCAACGTCTCAAATGCAATCTTCCTTCACGAAGGAAAACCCCACCTGAACCCGATTCTCCTCGAAAGCTCGAACATCAACGTCCGCAAAGAAGCCAACGAAATCAGATACAACGTACCAGAAGCCTTCTCGATGCCTCTAACACCCTCGTCTGATACCCGCTAACGCAAGCACTCGCGCAGACCCCCTTAGGTCGAAACGCGCACCTGCCACGCGGACGTCATGGCGACGAGCGTCGGATCGCCGAACCTCCAGCGAAGTAGCGAGCAGCCCCAGAAACAACAAAACCCCTGCCCAACAGGGGTTCAAGGGGTCAAGCGGCTTTTATCATTTTCGACGTCTTAATATCCAAGAGAGGGGAAACGCAAAGAAAGCTTGCTTTCGGTTGTGTTTATCCCGAACGCGGAAGGGGTTTTATCGGCGAGTTCGCTGGCCCGGCCGGTATGGAAATGGGTACATATCAACACGGCCGCCCCGTTCACCCCGTTTGAGCCAAGATCCGCAAATGGAAGAAACTAGCTGTCTGCTAGTAGATTGCCATGCCGACCTAGAGCTGGGATTTCGCGAGTGTTTTTAAAATAAATCCCCGCCCAAGCACCAAGAATGTAATTGGGGCCAACACACTAGAGACAAGAATGGAAGGGGTTCCATACCAACGCTCGGATTTGCGAGTCGTGCAGCAATCTTTTTTGTAATACGATAATTGTATGGTGGAAACCATTAAGGGTGTACCTGTTACGGAAGATCAAATTCGTGCGTGGGCAGCTGAAGCTGAAGCTGGTTACGATGTTGATGCCCTGGTCAAGCGAGGACGCGGACGTCCTGGGCGAGGCGCAGCCCCTAGTCAGGTTGTCGCTGTCCGCTTCACGCCAGAGGAGATCAAGGCTATCGATGCTCGCGCTAGAAAGCGGAATGTGACCCGCTCTGAATTAATTCGAGAAGCTGTCTTAGCATGACAATTTCCCTCCACGGCTCAGCCAGAAAACATGCGTTACAACTAGTCTCTGTCTGATGAAGATATCCTGCATGCCGCCAGCTGGCCGCAGTGGGTGGAACCGCTGGACGAAGAAAATCCCCAACGAGAATTGCGGCTTGGATTTGCTACCGATGGACGCTTGCTTGAAACCGTTGTTTTGATTTTCGATAGCGGCAACGAACTCGTCATCCACGCTATGAAAGCAGGACCTCATTATGCGCGTCTACTAGGGTGACCCGTCGGTGCCGCATGAGAGTCAATTACCTATAGGAAAGACCAACCCACCATTCAGAAGGGCGCGCGTGTTCACGCAGCGGTTATCAAATCCGACGTCCTGGTCTCAACACGGTTGCCCCGTTTACCGCGTTTCGATCCAAGATCCGGAAGTGGAAGAAACTGGCTGGCTGCTAGCTGACTGGTGTGCTGATTTTGCTTAGCCAGTTGCCGGTTTGAGAACTGGCACAATCTGCTAGTGTCCGTGGGCTTCCTTCGCATACTATGCTTCCGCCCTCATCCCCGGCTCCTGGGCCGAGGTCGATGTTGTGGTCGGCTTTAGCGATGAGCCGCAGGTTATGGTCTACGGCAATAACGGTGAAACCTTTTGTTGTGCGTCGTCGCAGAAAGGTGATTAGGTGTTCTACATCGTTGGGGTGTAGCCCGGTGGTGACCTCATCCAATATCAGCACCGATTTTTGGCTGGGACAGCTAGTGGCTAACTGTTTTATCAACTTGAGCCGCTGCAACTCCCCGCCCGAAAGAGTATTGAGGGTTTGTCCTAGCTTCAAATATCCCAGTCCCACGTCTTGTAAAAGAAGTGTAATGGTACTTATCTCAGGATAGTTGGCGAACAACTTAGTTGCGTCTATGACGCTTGTGCCGAGTACATCTGCGATGGACAATAACCGGCCGCCGAAAGGCAGCCGAACAGACAGTGTCTTGGTGTTGAATTTCTTTCCGCCGCATTGCTCACAAATTGTTTCAACGTCGTCCATGAAGGCCATGTCGACGCGTGTCGTACCTCTTCCTTTGCATGATGGGCATGCGCCCTGACCGTTTTCACTAAACCAGCTTGCGGGCAGCTTTGAGGCTTGGGAAAAGACTTTGCGTACCGGATCAGCAAGATCAAGTGCTGTCAGTAGTGACGAACGCGCGCTTCCTGCAAGTGGTACCTGGTCTACGAGCACCACTTGGGGATTCTGCTCAGCCAGGACGGTTATGAGGGAGCTTTTTCCTGATCCAGCCACGCCGGAAACTACTGTCAGCGCCCCCGTTGGGAAGCTGGCGGATACGTCTTTGAGGTTGTTTAGATTTGCGTGCGAGACGTCGATACTTCCCGTTGCATAAACAGGAGTACCAGGTAATTCGAGCTTGGCTCGCATTGCTTTTCCAGTGGGTGTCACGGCGTTGGCTAGGTCCTTAGCACTTCCCTCGAATATTATTTTCCCGCCACGCGATCCTGGTCCGGGCCCTAGCTCAATTACGCGATCGCAAGCCCGTAGTATTTCGATATTGTGTTCTACTAAAAGGACAGTGTTGCCACTGTCGCGCAGTTTCCGCAGAGCCGCTATCAGCCGGTAAATATCGCTGGCGTGTAGGCCGCTTGATGGTTCATCCATAACGAAGGTCGTATCGGTAATCGACGCCCCTAAAAGCCCGACGATGCGCAGTCTTTGGGCTTCACCCCCAGATAAGGAATCGGTAGGGCGGTTTAGCGAGAGATACCCCAACCCAACCTCGCAAATACTCTTTGCCCTGTTCAGAATCTTCTCGCGCGGTTTATCTATCGCATCAGACTTTATACCGCCAAGGTAAGCAATGAAATCGGTGATGCTCAGCTGGGAAGCTTCGGCAATATTCAGGCCATTAAGGCGGCTACCCCTTGCGGCAGCATTGATGCCTTGGCCGTCGCAAGCGGCACACACTAGATGGCTGACTATCCGGTCTAGGGCTATCTTTTCTTTCGCAGTGATTTTTGCCCCGGCTTTTTTCAAATACGAGGTTTCTATCCGAGGGATCACTCCATCAAACTTGCCGTGTTTTGGATACCCAGGCAGAGGGCGCTGAAGCTTAACGTTCTGACCATAAAGAAGAAGCTCTTGGACCTCGGGAGACAATAATTTCCAAGCGGTGTCATTGTCTGCTATCCCAGAGCACACTAGCCTTTTCCACCGGTAAGTTCCTGGCGCAAAAGACGGAAAACGAATCGCGCCCTCGTTCAGACTTCTGGCGGGGTCAACTAATTCGGCAAGATCGATCCGATCCACATACCCCAGGCCTGCACACTTTTTACACATGCCGCGAGGGTCATTTGGTGAATATGAGGGTGAAAATCCTGCGCTAGGAGTAGCCGCCCGCGAAAACATAAGCCGTAGATACGGGGCAATCCCGGTAACGGTACTAACCGAGGAGCGCACATTCTTACTGAATCTCTTTTGCCTGACCACAGCGGTAAAAGTCAGCCCTTGCACCTCATCAACAACTCCGGGGCTTAAAGTATTCATTCTTGCCTGTAAGAAAGGGGGAAACAGTGAGGCTATCGCTTGCTGGCCTGCAGCCGCTAAAGTCAACGCCAGCGAGGACTTGCCCGACCCGCTAACACCAGCGATCCCTACCAACTTGTTCTTAGGAATCGAGGTGGATACGTTACGCAAATTATGCGTCCTCGCTCCAACAATCCTGATCTCCCGCTCGCCCGGACGAATATGGGCGGCTTCACCCATTTGCTTGCTCCCTCGCCGCCTTGAGAGCAAGCGATAGTTTTTCGGCAAGTCGAGCAAATTCTTGTTGCTCTTGTTTGGTGAAAACCTGTAACGCCGTTTGATGCAAGGAAACGTGTTTTGCCGAAATGTCAGCAAGTAAGCCCCTACCAGAATCGGTAATGCTGGTGCACAACTCGCGACCATCTAAACTGCTAGGTGATTGAACTACGTAGCCAGCACTCTTCAAGCCCTTGAGCACCTTCGACAGCTTTACTCGCGACACCCCAAGAATCACGCTTAGGCGCGAAGGCAACAGATCATCTACTTTCGCAAGCTGAAGCAGAATATCGTATTGAAGCCAAGAGATCTCCTGCGGATTGACCAGCGTTCTTTCAGCCACTAGCTCGCACTGCAAATCAACCAAACACGGCGCTAAATCTGCCACCGAGCCCCCAAATTGATTACCTCACATAAATAGTTACCGATTAGCAATCATAGTGAATTTATTGCACTATTTCCAGTCCTGAAGATGAACCTAATCTCATCAACCCCCGATTTTGCCCACACACCTCTGCAGATTTCCCACACTAATGAATGGCGGGGCGCATCCGTCCCGTCCGGTAACGACGCCACCTCGTTTAGGAGGAAATAAAATGGCCACCTACGACATCCCTAAGACCATGCGAGCAAATGTCCTGCTAGGGCAGCAGCAGATGCGGATGGAGGAACGACCGGTCCCCACGCCCTCGCCCGGCCAACTTCTTATCAAAGTTCTGTCCGTGGGCGTTTGCGGCTCAGACGTGCACTACTACCGCACTGGCGAGTGTGCTGGTTTTAAAGTGGAAGAACCGCTGATCCTGGGACACGAAGCTTCCGGGATCGTAGTGGCGGCTGGCAGTGCCGAGGACGAAGCACGAATCGGGGAACGGGTCTCCATCGACCCGCAAGTACCCTGACGCAAATGCCGCTACTGCAAGACAGGACACCTGAACCTGTGCCCGCACATGTAGTTTTACGCCACTCCCCCAGTAGACGGGACTTTCTGCGACTACGTGTTAGCTCCCGCCGATTTCACCTTTGCCATCCCCCCACAGATGAGCAACGACGCCGCTGCACTACTTGAACCATTCAACGTCGGCTTGTGGGCAAACATGGAATCCCACACCACACTCGGATCGAGGGTTTACATCACTGGTGCGGGCCCAATTGGGACGCTCACGGCCCTGGCTGCTAAGAGTTTCGGAGCCTCCGAAATTATCGTTTCCGAACCCAACCCCACCAGGCGGGAAATGATCCTGAGGCACAGCGCCACGAAAGTCGTGGACCCAACTGCGGACGGCCGAATTTAGCCTGGAAGAGGCCGAAGCAGCCCTCACCTCCACAGGCGATCCGACATCGCTGAAGTCCGTGGTGGTAGTCAATAGGGAATAGGCTCGGCCTGTCGGTAGCCAGGGCTTACTGGGTTTTGGACACAGGGCCTATGGAGGAATTTACGATCTCGCTAGAACATATCTTGGCAACAAAATTAGCGGTCAGCGCTTCCCGTTCCTCTGGTGGATACACTTTCACTGTTGCGCTCTTTTTGGGGGCGCAACCAGCGAAATTTTCCGCTCTGGAAATGCGAAGGTTGCTGGCCGTGGCCCCTCCGGTGGGAAGGGTAAGTATTTGCTTGGCATCTCCCTCGCGTCTGGCGGGTTGCCCAATCTGTTGCCCGTTCGCGTCCGTAAATGAGATGCCGGCAAAACCGTACAGGTTGCACTCTTTTTTCGAAACGTTTGTTAGTTTCACTTGGTAGTACTGCGAACCTGCGGCTGCGCCCCCTTCGGGCTGCACCACTTCCAGTTTTAGCCCCTTTGAGTGGCAGCGCTGAAGTTTGCCTTGCGAACCAGGGTCTTCTTGCAGAGGACGGGCGGGCTCGGACTGTTTGATAGTTGGGGCACTGCCTACTTCGCTCGCATTATTTTTGCCGGTATTTTCTGTGGAAATTCCGCATCCTGTAAGCCCTAGGAAAGATAGGAAGATAATGGTGCTTGCTGCCCGCCTTCGCAGTGTCTTCATACCCAAAGCCTAGAGCGGGCGGAGCACACGCGCAGGGGGAAAGACGCACAGATTCAGGCTGGGGCTTAAGAATCTTTGGGGGCCCAGGGGCCCCCAAAGACAAAATACGGTCTCTAACTTTAGCGATTTTTTCTATGCAAGGTAAGCAGGATACCGCCAGCTACCAGCAGTGCTGCGATTACGCCTATTGTAAGTGCTGCGGCGCCCGTGTTGGGCAGTGCAGGTGCAGGCTTAGCCTTAGCTGCGGGATTGGCAAGTGCCTGTTTATTGGCATGGTTCTTCTGGATCTGGCGAGCGCTTGGGCCAGAGGAAGGTTGGAGTTGCTGCTGGCTGGCAGCCGGCTGGCCAGTTTTCGCCTGTTCCGCAGGTTTGGCCTCTTCCTGGGCAACCGCAGCCCGTTCTTCCGTCTGCGGGGCGGAGGGTTTAGTTTCTTCCTGAGGACGCCCACTATCCGTAGGACGCTCACTATCCGCGGGGTTCTTACCCTCGGTAGGCCGGTCCTTTTCCGGATCCTTTGGGGCAGGAGCCTGCGGCTTTACGATCAGCTTAGCCTTCTTGGTGGTTTTGCCCCCATACTTGTCTGTCACGGTAAAGATTAGGGTGTATGTGCCGGGTTTGTTTGGGTCGTAGTCCCCCTGCACCTGGGCCTTGTCTTTCAATGATTTATTTTGGAAGTCCTGCGCCTGGGTAATCATGGCTGCCGGATCAAAATCGGCGCCTACAGCAATCGTCTTATCGGAAACTTCTAGTGTAGGTTCCTTGGCCCACAGAGCGGACAGAGTAACTATCTGGTGCCGGGTGTAGCCAACTGTACGGTTGGGATCTTTTTCCGTAAACGAATACAGGTTGTTCGGGGTGAATTCTCTGGGCGTGTCAGCCTCATTTGCTGCCCTATCTAACAGGCTCTTTCCTACCCACCCAACGAAGGTGTAGCCCTCTCGGGTTGGGTTAGTGGGCTTGTAAACGGTTCCGAGTGGCGTGATATGGATTTGCCGGAACTTTTCCGGATCCTGGAACAGCTGTGGCTCATCTGGTTCTTTGTCAGTCCACTTGCCGCCGCACAGGTTATACCTGGCGTAGTTAAACTCGTCGGTCTGCCACCCTAACGCGAAAATGTCGCCGGAAGGATTGTAGTCTTTCAATTTCATGGTTAGGCGGGCGTTGCGTCCCGTCCCGGTTACAGAGGTTTCGAAGGCATCTTCAGTAATGGAACTGGCAGTGCTAGTCAAGACTTTTCCGGGTGCCATCTGGATAGTTCCGTTTAACAACCATCCTGCTGGAATAGTTTGAAAAGCATGCTCTTTTAAGTCGATGCGTTCTTTGGGGTTCAGCGGATTGGAAGCGTAGAAATTGGCGCTTTGCACATTTGAAGCGTCCGGTTTTTCATACATAAAACTAACAGGATCCTCGGCAGCACCTGCTACGCCAGCATTCCCAGCTATGGCCAGGGTCAGTGCAGCAATCCCCCAAAGTGGTCTAGATAGGTATTTCTTTTTCATCGCAATCTCTTATGTTCTGGTTGCCTTATGCCAGGACGGCTATCTAACTCACATTAGGCTTTTTTACCCGCAACCACCGCCTCCGACCACTCCACGGAAATTCGCTGGCGCACAAAACCAAAAATTAAAGGCAGGCAAACCGGAATTAACCGGCTTGCCTGCCTGCTGCTTAGCTATGCTCCGGGCGGAGCAACGTTAGCAGCTACGGTTACGACGCCTGGCCGTTAGCACACACGCTCCCCCGATCAGCAGCAGAGCACTCAGTGCCAACTCAGCCTGGCCATTGCTGCCGGTGGCAGCCAAGTGGCCTGCCTTCTTACTAGCCTTGCTAGCTTTTTCGGGAACGTCGTGACCCGCCTTACCGGGCGTGCCAGATTCGTTTGCGGGTTTATCCTGACTGGGCTCGGTCGGTTTCGCCTCACCTGCGGCGGGCCGAATCTGTACCTTCAAGCCCTGAGCCGGGCTTACGACCTCGCCAAAATCAGTTTTCACGCTTAGTGGCAGCGATTGAGGCTTTTCCACTGCCCCCACGTGCACCTTCACGGTTGCCTTCCCGGCCCCATCGGTGCGGACACGCTCAGTTTCCGCTAGCGAATTGTCTACCTTCCCGCTGGCCTCGTGGTCGCCCACACGCACGCTCACCCGTTTGGTAATCCCCGGGCCTTCAGTGAAGGAAAGTCCCTGCAGTTCGAAGGTCAAGTCCCCGTTGGAATCAATCTGCTCTGAAACGAGGCGGATTCCAACGGAAGCCTTCTTAGACCTGGGAGAAAGCTCGCCGGCATGATTCTTCAGATAGTTATTCACCGAATCGCGGTCCAGCACCCCCAACGTGCGAATGGGAGACCCGTCCCGCATAGCTGCAAAGGAATCGCCACCATCTAGTAGGAACTTCACCGAACCCACCGTGTACGTCTTATCTACCTCTAACGGCTTGCCATCGATGCTTACGGAAGTAATGTGCTTGCCGTAAGGGGCCTCCGGGTCGTAGGTGTAAGAAACATTGGATGACAGATTCAGCTTCAGCATTGGGCGCGAACCCTGATTGTGCCACTCCGATTCGGGCACCCCTGCGGCAGCCATTTCTTCCTCACTGGCATTGTTCAGTTTCCACTGCTGCTCAAGCAGGGTTTTGAAAGTGGCACCGCTCATCTTGCGGTAGCCAATGTCGTTAGAGAACGGCTCCACCACAAAGGTTTGCGCATAAGTTATGACCCCCTGGTTCGGAATCAGGTCCTCGCGCAAATCTCCGGCATGAATGACCCCAATATCAACTTTCTGCTTGCCCTCACTGTCGGTGAACACTTCGTCCTTCAGCGAGTCGGCAATCATGTCCCCCAGCGTGGATTCAACCCCACGGTTCGCCCCCGGGATCGGCTGGCCGTCCTCGCCCAGGTGTACCCCGCGCAAGTACTTACCTTTCACTCCGGTGGCAACCGGCTTTTCGCCCTCGTCTTTAGCCTGCGCGGCAGCAGAATCGATGATTTGTTGGACGCCCTGGTCGCTTCCGCATTGGGCGATGGTCCCCGCGGGGATCAGCTGTGCCTTAGAGGAAGTAATCTTTTTCGTTTTCGAATCTATTTTCAGGCGCAACACGCCCAGGTTGTCCATGTAGGAGCCAGAAGCAACGGCCGACACGGGCTCGCCTTCATCCTTCGAGAATGTGTAGGGCACGTGCGTGTCCCCACCCATAAAACCGTCTACGTAGGCGGCGTCCATCTTGCGGTAGTTATTCTTAGTGTCGTCGTCCAGGGCCGCTACCACCACGTCCGCCTGGCCATCTTCTTTCAACTTCTTTGCCGTCTGGTTTAGCAGCGGGATCGGGTCGTTGAACCGCAGGTTCTTAGTTTCTGCGGGGTTCAGTTTTGCGGGCACGTCCGCCGCGATGGCACCAATGTAGGCGACTTTAATTCCCGAGGGCGAAGTCCAAATCTTGTACTTACCTAGGCCTTGGATGCCCTCGACGTTGATAGCCAGGTACTGAAACCCCACTTTAGAGAACCCGCCTTTTCCGCTCAGGCGGTCTTGGAACGCGCGAACACCTAGGTCAAGCTCGTGGTTGCCCAGGGTGGAGGCAACCGGGTCGAGCTTGTTGAGCACTTCGACAGTGGGGTTGTCTTTTAGGATGCCTGAGGTGAACGGGGAGGCCCCAATATTGTCCCCCAGCAGCATGAGCGAAGAATTGGGATTGGCGGCGCGCGCCTTATCTAGGTAGCATTTCATGGCTCCGCCGCCAGCTTCGGTTACCTTCCCCTTCTTTGTTACCTGTTCGATGTGACCGTGCACGTCTGTGAGCGTATACAGGTCCAGATCAATGGTTTCTTTCCCCTGGGCTTCGGGTGAAGCCTGGGCAGGGGTTGACACGAGGGCGAACGAGAGCAGTGAGGCCGCAAATATTGGGCCAAGTCTATGAGGATGGGGCACTGTTACTCCTTGAAATTTTACGCAAAATCCCGCGCGGGGCTTTTGCACACAATTAACACACCCTCACAGAGTAGGCCTAGTGAACATCATTTTCGATAGACCGTAAGAGAACATTTGGTGAACAACAAGAGAACTCCAGGAGGCAGCTCTATTCACCCAAACAAGGAGCAAGGAGGCAGCCCTACGCGAGCCCGTAATATTTGTCATTTGTAAAACAAAAACTTGAAATCTTTTCTTTACACTCGTAAATTATCACGCGTGGAAGATGAACATAAGCTAGACCCCCGCGTCGAGAAGTCCCGCACCGCGTTATTGGATGCGGTGGATAAGCTCATCGAACGCGGGCAAAACCCAGACCAAATAAGCATTACCGAGCTGGTCGCCAAAGCAGGCGTTAGCCGCCCTACCTTCTACCAGCATTTCAGTACCATCACGGAACTGGTCGGCGCCTCCGTATTGCGCAGAATTGAAAACATGTTTGCTGCGATCCCCCAAGAGCGCAACGTAGATCCCGGAGCCACCGAAGATGCTATAAGGACGATGCTCACATTTTTGAGCGAAGATGGCACCTACTGCGCTACCGTTTTCAACTCTTCGGCCGCCCAGCATTTACTAAACAACCTGGTAGATTACATTGCTCACAGGCTGCAATACGTATCTCCGATAGGAACCAAGGTAGAAACGTTCACAGCGATCGCCCCTGAAAAATATTGCCAATTCTTAGCTGCTGGGGCAATATGGCTTGTCCAAGAGTGGCTGCTGACCGAGGCTAACCCCAAAGCCTCACTAGAAAAATATGTTGAGCAAATTTCTACCTCCCTGCTGCTGGGAGGACAACTGAAAGAAGGCGGAAATGGCAACTGAAAAAGTCATCAGCCCACGCCGGCGCACACTTTTGACCATTGTGGTAATTATCGGCCTGGCCTGTATCCCGCTAATTTATTCTTCGATTTTGACGGGTTCGTACAAAGACCCAATCGACAAACTGAACACGATTCCTGCCGCGATCGTAAACAACGACCAACCGGCTCAAGGAACCTCAGGTACCTTGCATATTGGCGCGGATCTTACCCGCCAAATGCTCGAGTCCGAAAATGAGCAAAACCTAGGCTGGAAGCAATACGGCGCTAAGGAGGCAGCCACCAAACTTGAAAGCGGTGACGTTTACGCAGTTCTTACAATTCCGAAAGATTTTTCTGCTAACGTCGCGGCTGCCCAAGAAGACCCCAAGAACCTGAAGCCCACCACCATCACTTTCACCTCAAACGATTCCCAAAACTACATTGTGGGCAAATTCGGCACCGGTGTTGCAGACAAAATTAAGGACAAACTGGCCCACCAAATAACGGCTGAGTACCTAGAGAAAGTGAACTTGTCCTTCACCAACCTGCACAAGTCCTTGGACACAGCTTCCGAGGGCGCGGGCAAACTTTCCGACGGTGCCGGCAAAGCCAACGAGGGGGCGGGCAAGTTGACGCTCGCCCTCGGGAAGCTACAGGGCGGCGCAAACACGTTGGCGGGCGGGAACGCGACGCTCGCCGGCGGTGCCAATGCTCTAAGCGAGGGCGCGGGCAAGCTCTCTGGAGGAGCCTCTAAGTCGGCCGAAGGCGCGGACAAGCTGGCTGCGGGCCTGAACCAGTTGGCGGGCAAGACCGGGCAAATCGACTCTGCTGGAGCCCAGCTGAATCAAGGCACTAAGGAACTTGCAGACAAATCTGCGCTCTTGTCCCAAAAGATTGGCGAACTAAATGCCGCCAACACGTCTTTGGCGGACAACATGAAGAAGCTTGCTGCTGGCTCCCACAAGGCCAGCGAAGGGGCCGCAAGCCTGCAGGCGGGAGCTGCTTCTCTGGAAGCCGGCGCCGCCGAGCTGAATTCCGGTTTGCAAACTATGGGAGCGAAGTTAGACCAGGCCCCCTTCCTCATTCCCAAGGCAATGTTAGTGGACAAGATTGGCCCGCTCCTGGACGGCGCTGCCCAGCTGTCGGCGGGTGCGAAAAAGCTAAATGAGGGCGCAACAGCCTTAGTGGGCGACGACACTACGGGCCTGACCGCTCTTGCGACCGGGGCTGACCAGGCCCTGGCCGGGGCACAAAAGATTGCTGAGGCGAACTCTAAATTAAACGAGGGCGGCACCCAGCTTTCCGCAGGCGCCGCAAAGGCTGCGGAAGGCACTTCTAAGTTCACTGGCTCGCTCTCTAAGGCAACCACCTCCATTGGAGCGGCAGCCAACGGGGCGAACCGGCTAGCCGACGGCACCAGCCAAGTAGCAAACGGTGCCAGCCAGCTACAGTCCAAAGCTCCTCTGCTAGCCGAAGGCGCCCAGCGCGCCGCCGCAGGAGCCGACAAGCTCAGCTCCGGCCTTGGCCAGGCCGGAACCGGCGCACACCAGTTGCAAGACGGAACTTCCGCCCTCGCGCAGGGGAACACCCAGCTGAAAGATTCACTGTCAAAGGGCGCTGCGAAGGTTCCTGACTACACTGCACAGCAGGCCCGCAATAGTGCGGAAAACACTGCTGGCCCTGTAACACTGGACGCCACGAAAACAAACGACGTGGGCCCATTCGGCTTTGGCGTGGCCCCCTACTTCATGTCTCTGGCCATGTGGGTGGGTGCGATCGCGTTCTACCTAATGATGAACCCCCTCAATAAGACCTTGATGCGCAACAAGAAGGTTTCCGCACTGGGAGTGGGGGTAGGATCCCTAGGTGCCACCGCGGCCATTTCTGTTGCCCAGGCTTTGCTGATGCTTGCAGGAATGCACTTCATAGTTGGCCTTGAACCGGCCAATCGCGCCGCCACAGTTGGGCTGTGCGTCCTCACCTCGTTTACGTTCGTGGTGATCAACCAGGCGCTGATTGCCGCCCTCGGCCCGTCGGGGCGCTTCATCGCACTGCTACTGATCGTGTTGCAGCTCGGCGCGGCAGGGGGCATCTACCCGGTGCAAACTGCCCCGAAGCTGTTCCAGGTTATTCACGATTGGCTTCCCATCACCTACACGGTAGATGCGCTGCGCGCTGCAATCGGCGGCGGGCCCATTCCCATGGGACCGACGGGAGCTGTACTGGGCACCTACATTGCTATTTCAGCGATAGTTGTCCTGGTGGCCGCCTACTTCCGCCGCCACGGCTACAAGCCCACCATGGAACAGGTGATGGGCCACCGCTAAGGTAAGCCCGTGCGCATCATGCTTTTAGAAGGCACGCGCGGCATTCTTGGAGTGCTCAGTATCCCCCTGCTCTTCCCCCTACCCCTATTGGCGGCCGTATACGTGACCCGCTGGGTGCTGGGGGAAGACGGGGCGCTCGTAAGCCCCCTGTGGGCTAGCTACCTCGTATGTGTCTTTCTATTTATATTGTTGCTCATCGTTGGTGGCGCTATCGAAGCTGGTACAAAGAAACTCTATTCGCGCAAATGGACCGGCCTGACCGTATCCTTTGTAATTGAAATACTCATAGCTGCAGCAATCTTGCGCCTAGTGGTGGCACCGCTGCTTGCCGCGGCCATTGCCGGCCTCCTTGGCGTGAGCTTGGAGTTTGCAATCTTTCGCGGGCTGGCTCCGCTTTGGAAACACTTAGAGGCAGAAGCCGACAAACATAGCGCCACCAAAAGCTAGCGCATGCCCACCGGGGTGTGCGCTAGCTTCCCCCCGCTACCTTAGAGAAGATCGCCCATAGCATTGCGGAAAATTTCCCACGAGGGCGGCGCCTGGCCCGGGCTTACCCGCTTTATTACTTGCGGATCCCACTTGGGGCCAACCTCGACGCCCGCGGCCAGTGCGGCCTGCCGGGCGGCCCCTTTTGCTACGTACTCGCCCGGGGCTGGTAGCGAAAGTGGGATCTGCATGATGTCAGCCAGAATCTGCAGCAGCACACTAGATTTTGCAGCACCCCCAACCACCATCGCAGAAGAAATTTCAATGCCTCCGGCACGCACGGCCTCGAGCGTCGCCCTCATGTGGCAGGCCAAAGATTCGAAGGCGAGGCGCGCAAAGTTTTTCCGCGTCATCGCTTCCGGACGCAGGTTCAAGATGCGCCCTGTGGCGTCGGGGAGGTTCGGGGTGCGTTCACCCACGAAGTAGGGAATCATGACCATGCCGCCGCAACCGGGCTCACCCGCCTGGGCCAGGGCATCCAGTTCTTTGTAGTCCGTCCCGAGGATCCGGCAGAAATAGTCCTGCACTAGCGAACCGTTCAGCGTGCAAGCGAGCGGCAGCCACTGCCCGGAAGCATCCATAAACCCGGTAACTCCGCCAACCGCGTCGCGCACAGGATGGTCAGACCTAGCGGCCACCACCCCGGAGGTGCCCAGAGAAACCGAGGCCTCCCCGTGGGCAAGATTTAGCCCCAATGCTGCCCCCGCGTTGTCGCCGCAACCGGGCGCTACCTTGCCGCCGCCGAAGTCGGCGCTTGCCGTACCTACCACCTCGGTGGCAGAGGCTATGCGCGGCAGAATGATCTGGCGGGCTTCGGCCTCGCTAATACGCAGCGCGTGGGCCAAAATGTCGTAGCGATAACTGGCATCCGCGCAATCGACATAGCCGGTGCCGGAAGCATCCGAACGGTCGGTAACCAAATCTTCGAGCCGCCCAGTACCCCGAATCTTCCAGGTCAGCCAGTCGTGTGGCAGGCAGATCGCAGCAATCCGCCTCGCGTTGGCAGGCTCGTTGTCGGCCATCCACCGCAGCTTCGAAACCGTAAGGGAAGCAACGGGAACGGAGCCCACAGCCTCGGCCCAAAAATCGGGGCCCTTTTCTTCAACCAGTGCTGCGGCGGCCGGCGCCGCCTTAGTGTCATTCCACAGTTGGGCGGGGCGAATCACCTGCCCCTTGGCGTCTAACAGCACCATGCCGTGCTGCTGGCCCCCAACGGCCAGCGCGGCTACATCTTCCAGTCCGCCCGCTTCTGCCACGGCTTTTTTGAGGGCGGCCAGCCACGCCTGCGGGTCTACTTCGGTTCCGTCTGGGTGGGCCGCCCGCCCCTGCCGCAGAATTTGCCCGGTGGTGGCCTCTAGCACAAGCACTTTGGTGGATTGGGTCGAAGAATCGATTCCTGCTACGTACATCTTGTCTCCCGCTGGAAGCGTCAACTTTGGCGCCGTCCTCATCGACTTTGTTTTATGCAATAACTATAGGCTACAAACAATAATTTGGCACTGCAATATCGTAACCTGCAGTAGCCTCCCAAACCTTTCTGATCTTGAAATTTACCCCTTGCGAAGACCTGGCAGCGCTGCTAACCTACTTTTTGTAACATACCATTACAAAGTCGTTGAGGCTCAGCTTCCGACGCAGTACGAGGAGGTACAAATGTCTGACCTTTGGAAAACCGGAAAAATCCCTTACGTGGGTACAGCCGACCCGAAGCAGGGCCTTGGATTCCACTACTACCAGCCGAACAAAATAGTGGCCGGAAAGAAAATGTCTGAATGGTGCCGGTTCGCAGTAGCCTACTGGCACACCTTCAATCAGCGTCTTGTTGACCCGTTCGGCGACGGCACCGCCCAGCGCCCCTACGACAAGTACTCCGACCCAATGGAACTGGCACTTGCCAAGGTCGACTATTCCTTCGAGTTCTACCAGAAGCTGGGGGCCGAATTCTTCTGCTTCCACGACCGCGACATTGCCCCCGAGGGCGACACCCTTCGCGAAACCAACAAGAACCTAGACAAGGTGGTTGACCGCATCGAACAGCGGCAGCAGGAAACCGGCATCAAACTGCTGTGGAACACCTGCAACCTGTTCACCAACCCCCGCTTCCAGGCTGGCGCGGCCACCTCGCCCTTCGCTGACATCTACGCTTACGCGGGCGGCCAGCTCAAACACTCCCTTGAAATCGCGAAGCAGCTGGGCGCCGAAAACTACGTCTTCTGGGGCGGACGCGAGGGCTACGAAACCCTGTGGAACACTGACCTGAAGCGCGAACAGGATCATATGGCGGCCTTCTTCCACGCTGCCGTCGACTACGCTAAAGAAATCGGCCTCGACGCCCAGTTCTTAATTGAGCCCAAGCCAAAGGAACCCACCACCCACCAGTACGATTTCGACGCCGCCACCACTATTGCATTCCTAAAGAGCTACGACCTCGACAAAGATTTCAAGCTCAACCTGGAGGGCAACCACGCCAACCTGGCAGGGCACACCTACCAGCACGAAATCCGCGTGGCGCGCTCGGCCGGCTTGCTCGGCTCCCTGGACGCAAACCAGGGCGACAAGCTACTGGGATGGGACCTGGATGAGTTCCCCTCCGACCTGTACGAAACCACCTCGGTCATGTGGGAAATCTTGGCCGAGGGCGGCATTGGCGCAAAAGGCGGGCTAAACTTCGATGCCAAACCCCGCCGCTCTTCCTTCACTGAAGAAGACCTGTTTGCCGCCCACGTGGTAGGCATGGATTCGTTCGCCGCAGGTTTGCTGGTAGCCGCCAAGATGCACGAGGACGGCGTAATTGAAAACGTTCTGAAAGAACGCTACGCCAGCTTCGATTCCGGCTTGGGAGCCAAGGCCGAGTCCGGCCAGGCTTCGCTAGCAGACCTAGAGGCACACGTCCTGGACAAGAGGCAGTCAGAGCTGATTGCCGCAAATGAGCCGGGCAACCTGGAAACTCTCAAAGCGACCATCAACAACTACATTGTCAAAGCGCTAGCTGAAGCTTAGGCGCACCGGCCGGGCCCGGCGGACCCGGCCCCACAAACTTTTTCATTCGGCCGTGAGCGGCCTGACCATTGGCGGTTTTTCATGCGTAAAATCTCTATGACCTTCGTGTACCTTTTTGGGTCTTTAGGGGGTCTGCTCTTTGGCTATGACACCGGTGTCATCAGCGGAGCTATTTTGTTTATTCAAGACCAGTTGAAACTGGCCTCGTGGGGGCAAGGCTGGGTTGTTAGCGCGGTTTTGCTAGGCGCTGTAATCGGCGCCGCAGTAATTGGTCCACTGTCCGACAAGTATGGGCGGCGGCGCCTAGTACTGCTCGCTTCGGTTATCTTCTTCGTAGGCGCCCTAGGATCTGGGGTGGCCCATTCCGTTGCGGTGCTTATTATTTCGCGCCTGATTTTGGGTCTCGGCGTGGGCACGGCTTCGGCACTGGTTCCCACCTATCTTTCCGAAATGTCGCCCGTTTCCAAACGCGGTTTCATTACCGGCTTGTTCCAGCTGATGGTGATGACCGGCATTTTGCTGGCCTACATAACCAACTACGCCTTCGCTGGCCTCTACACCGGGTGGCGGTGGATGCTGGGGCTGGCAGCACTGCCGGCTGCCGTACTGTTCTTCGGCGCCCTGGTGCTGCCCGAATCGCCCCGCTACCTAATCAAGATCGGCAAACGCGAGGCCGCCCACCGCGTCCTAGAATCCATGTACCGCGGGCACGAGGGCGAAATCGATGCCAAGATCGCCGAAATTGACGAGCAAGCTTCAGTGAAAGAAGGCGGGTGGGGTGAACTCTTCGGAAAGACCGCCCGCCCAGCGCTGGTGGCCGCCCTCGGGCTGGCAATATTCCAGCAGATTATGGGGTGCAACACCGTGCTGTACTACGCTCCCACGATTTTCACCGACGTGGGCTTCGGCGTAAACGCGGCCCTGCTGGCCCACATTGGCATTGGCGTGTTCAACGTGATTGTGACCGTTCTTGGAATCTGGCTGATGGACAAGGTAAACCGCAAGTCGATGCTGATCGGTGGTGCTGTGGGGATGGCCGTATCCCTGATCATTATGAGCGTGGGCATGCACTTTTCGGGCCGCAGCCAGTTGGCCGCCTACCTGTGCGCGATCGCGCTGACGATTTACATTGCCTTCTTCTCGGCCACGTGGGGGCCGGTCATGTGGGTGATGATTGGCGAAATGTTCCCCCTGAACATCCGTGGGCTCGGCAATTCCTTCGGCGCGGTGATCAACTGGGCGGCGAACTCGATCGTGTCGCTGACCTTCCCGTTCCTACTCAGCTTCTTCGGCACCGGCTACCTGTTCTTCGGCTACGCCGCGGCCTGCGTGCTGGCCATCATATTCACGCAGAAAATGGTGTTCGAAACACGCAACCGCTCCCTAGAAGAGATTGAAGAATCACTGCGTACAAAAGCGGCTGCAACAGCCTAACTTTTTAGGTAAGCGGACCACCACCTTTGGCAATAGCATGGGGGGTGGTCCGCCTTCGGCGGGTCGCCTTCAAATTTGGGCAAGCGTTAGATAGGAGGGCGAAAATGACAGTCGGCAAAAATTCCCAGTCCCTGCGGCAAGACAACCTCTGCTTGCTGTTGCGCAACATCCTTTCCGCCGAAACCGCCCTCTCTAGGGCCAGCCTCGCCAAACAGGTGGGCCTTGCCCGCCCCACAGTTTCCCGGCTTATAGACGAACTAGTGGATTTGGGAATTGTTAGCGAACTGGAGCCGGTGCGCAACGCCGTGGGCCGGCCAGCCGCTCCCCTAGTTCCCCGCCCCGGGGCATATTGCAGCATCGGCATCGAGGTGAATCTAAATTACCTGGCTGTGGTAGTACTGGATTTGGCCGGGGCAGAGCTGTTCAAGGTGTGCGAATCCTATGCTTGCCGGGCCGGGTCCCCGAAGCAGGTCATAGGGCGGGCCTTCAGCCTGTTACGCGATTTTAACGTCCCCGCCGGTATGCAGATCGTGTCAATCTGGTTGGCCGTGCCCGGTCTTGTAACGCCGGATCGCAAGAGCGTTATTACCTCCCCCAACCTAGGGTGGGAAAACGTAACTCCCAGCGCATTTGAGTGGGACAACCTTACGGGTTTGACCGCCACCATCAGCCCAACGAACCTAATACTTGCTAACGAGGCCGACGCCTCCGCCTACACCTACATCTACTCGGCCCCCGGAAAACTAAACGCGGACGCCACCTTCCTATACCTCTCCGCCGAGGTAGGTATTGGCGCAGCAATTGTGCGACGCGGAAAAATTTTTGGCGGCCAACACGGCTGGGCCGGGGAAATAGGGCACATGTGCGTCGACTCGGCGGGCCCGGTCTGCCGCTGTGGTTCCAACGGGTGCCTGGAACAGTACGCGGGGCTCGAAGCGATGGTCCGGCGGGCGGGACTTGAACGGGACGCCTCGATCGACCAACTGCTTACTGCCGCCGGGGAGGGCGAAACCAAGGCCGAACAGGCCTTGTGCGAGTGTGCGCGCGCCCTCGGCATAGCGGTGGCAAACGTACTGAACCTGCTAGATTTAGACCTCGTCATATTAGGGGGCCACCTGGCCGCACTCCACGAACGAATCAGCGACGTGTTCTTAGACGAACTGCGTCACCGTGTTCTCTCGTCGCGGTGGGCCAGTATTTCAGTGAGCCCTTCAAAATATGGCAGATTCACTGCGGCCCGCGGTGCCGCACTCGCCGGGCTGGAAGCCTTCATCCGCAACCCCGAAACCTGGAGTGCTTAGCCACCTCACAAGAAGGGCCTACCTCTATAAAGTGGCTGCACCACTGGTAGGCCCAAATGCGCCAGCGCGCGAAAGCACTACCAAAGCGAGCATAATGGAGGGCAGAAAAATACGCTTTCGTAGGGAGTTGCGATGACAAGGTTTGTGCCCGCCCCGGCTGCACTGGGACACGTGCTTTTGCAAAACGTTACGGTGGTGGACCCACGCGGTGGCACGGCGCAGGCGGGCCAAGACGTGCTCGTAAAAGACGGCAAAATCCTAAAAGTTAGCGACCACCCCACGGGCACCAAGGATGCCGAGGGCGCAGCCAAAGTAGACGCAACCGGCCTGTTCGCCCTCCCCGGCTACAACGACATGCACTGCCACGCCCTCAACATGCCAGAACAGGTAGCTATTCCCAACGCCCTCATGCTGGCGGCAGGCGTTACCGGATACCGTTACATGTCGGGATCCAACAAAATTTTGGACCAGCGCAAGGCGGGCACGCTCCCCACCTCGCTGGGTGCCCCCGAAGTCCTCTCTATCTCAGGCCCACTACTTACCCCCATCAATGCGGGCAACCCGGACGCGGCCCGCACCCAGGTGCGCAAGCAGGCCCAGCGCGGGGCCGACTTCATCAAAGTTGGCATGGTTTCGGCCAGCGCGTTCCGCGCCCTGATGGACGAGGCCAACAAGATTGGCGTCCCCGTAGCCGGCCACCTTCCCGAACACGTAGACCCGCGCGAAGCAGCCGACCTGGGCATGGCTTGCATCGAACACATCGGCCCCGGAGCGGTTATGCTGGCGCCAGCCACAACGGAAGAGGAAAAGGTCAAGAACACAAATTCGCCGAAGGACCTACCCTCCCTTCCAACCATAAACTTCCCCTACCGCGACGAAATTACCGTGCGCCTGATGGATCCAATCATCACTAACCCCCGCACCATAACTAAGGAATCCGGCGCTAAGGCCATGATCCTTGCCTACCAGCATTTCAACGACGAACGCGCCCACCAGCTGGCGGCCTACCTGAAGCAGCACGGCACCTGGCAGTGCGCCACCCTGATCCGCCTGCACACCCAGAATTTCGCCAACGCACCGGTACACGCCCGCGATCCACGCCGCACCTACCTACCGCAGTGGCGGCTGAAGAAGTGGGACAAGTCGGGCAAGAAATTCGACAAACTGGGTTCTAAGATCAAGGACGCACTGGCCCTGAACTGGGAGTGCCAGAAACGCCTAGCGGGCATTATTGCCGCCGAGGGCGTGCCCATGATCGCCGGCACTGATTCCGTTGGGGCCACCGGCGTAATTGCCGGACTGGGCCTGTTCGATGAGTTCAAGCTGCTGCGCTCAGCCGGCGTGGAGCCGCTAGAAATCCTCCGCCAGGCCACCTGCTACGCAGCCGATTTCCTGGATCGGACCGATGCCATGGGCCGGGTTGCAGCAGGCTACGACGCGAACCTGGTTCTGCTCGGCTCGGACCCGCTGACTAATTGGGGCGAAGGCGACTGCCCGCTGCAGGATGTGCAAGCTGTAATGCGCGCGGGCGCCTATTGGGATCGCCCTCGGCTGGACCAAACCCTGCGCAACCTACAAGCCAACTTCTAAAACAGACCACAAGGGCTGATTTATTCGTGCATTATTAGCCAGCCGGTTAGAAACGCCGGCTTTACCGAGGGCGGCTATGCTACCCCTTACCGGCTGGCAACCCGATTTGTGCCCGCCTAGAGGCCGCGCCTTTTAGATCCGGTGCCAAATATGGGATTTTTTACGGCGAAAGGTTTACTGTTTGCAAGGCCATAGCTATCACGGGTGCATTTTCTTTAAATGACACTTATCCTGTAGTTATGGCTTTGGAAGAAAATAACGTGATCATGGCAGACGCGGACGCCCGCGCCGACGTCATAGATAACCCAAAAATCAAAAAACCCCATAAATCCGCAGTGGGTATCGAAGGCGCTACCCGCGGCATGTACTTTGGCGTACGCGAATTTGGGCTCCTGAACCTGATCGATTTGAACAGGCACAACGGGGTCAAATGCCCAGGCTGCGCCTGGCCCAACCCCTCCGCAGGCAAGGGCGGCATAGTAGACTTTTGCGAAAATGGCGCAAAGGCTGTTGCCGAAGAATCTACCGCCCGCCGTTGCACCCCCGACTTCTTCGCCGAACACCCCTTCGCCTCGTTGCGCGAGCGCACCGACTACGAGCTCAGCCACGAGGGCCGGCTCACCCACCCGGTTATCAAGCGCGAGGGCGACGATTCTTACCGGCCCATCACCTGGGTTGAAGCATTCGACGCCATTGCCGACCAGTTGAAGAAGATCGAGCCCAACGAAGCTGCCTTCTACACTTCCGGGCGCACGTGCAACGAGACCGCATACATGTTCCAGCTGCTGGCCAAGCGGCTCGGCACAAACAACCTGCCCGACTGTTCAAACATGTGCCACGAAGCCTCCGGCAAGGCACTAATCCCCACTCTTGGGCTCGGCAAAGGGTCGGTAACTCTTGAAGACTTCGCCCACGCCGACCTGGTCATAACCTTGGGGCAGAACCCGGGCACCAACCACCCCCGCCAGCTGGGCTCCTTCGCAGCCTGCAAAGAAAATGGCGGCAAGATAGTGGTAATCAACCCGCTTCCCGAGGCGGGATTGAGGAAATTCCGCGACCCGCAGACCATAAACGGCATGATTGGCACCGGCACCCCAATCGCCGACGAATTCTACCAAATCCGCCTTGATGGCGACCTGGCTTTCTTCCAAGCCGTGAACCAGGAACTCATCAAGCGCGACGCCCTCGACCACGACTTCTTGGACAAGTACACCACCGGCCAAGAAGAAGTAATTGAACACCTAAAACAGGTTGATCCTGAAGCCGTTCGCAAAGCCACCGGGCTACCCGACGAATCCATCCAGCGCGTAGCCGACCTGGTCGAAAAAGCCAACGGTGTGATCGTGTGCTGGGCGCTGGGAGCCACCCAACACAAGAACTCCGTAGAGACCCTGCAAGAAATCGTGAACATGCTGCTGCTCACCGGCAACATCGGTAAGCCCGGGGCCGGCACCTGCCCCGTGCGCGGGCACTCCAACGTGCAGGGCGACCGCACCATGGGCGTCTGGGAGGAGCCGCCCGAAAGCTTCTGCGCCGCCCTCGAAAAAGAATTCCACTTCCCAATCCCCCGCGAACACGGCTGGAACGTGGTGGAAACCTGCAAGGCCATTCGCGACGGCCGCTGCAAGTTCTTCATGCAGATGGGCGGCAACTTCTTGCGGGCAGCCTCCGACACAGCAATTTTGGAGCGAACCTTCCCGGAACTGGAAATGACAGTGCACGTGTCCACCAAACTGAACCGGTCGCACATATACCCGGGCAAGACCTCAATCATTTTGCCTACCCTTACCCGCTCGGACGCCTTCTACTACGGCGACGAGCAGCAGGCAGTTACTACCGAGGATTCCATGGGCTACGTAACCGCCTCCTACGGCAAACGCCGCGCCCTGGACCACCTGCTGTCCGAAACCTACATTCTAGGCGAAATCGGCCATCGCATAGGCGGCGAGAATTGTTGGCGGCAAATGGGCCGTTCCACCAAGGAAATTAGGCGCCGCATCGAAAACACGATCCCCGGCTTTGAAAACTTTGAAGAGCGCCTAACCGAACCCAACGGGCTCATCCTGCCCAACGGCCCGCGCGAACGCAACTTCACCACCAAGGACGGCAAAGCCCACCTGACCATCAACAACATCGAGCCGCTGGAGTGCCCGCCCGGGCACCTGCTACTGCAGACCTTGCGTTCGCACGACCAATACAACACCACTATTTACGCCCTCTCCGACCGCTACCGCGGAATCAAGAAGGGCCGCCGCGTAGTGTTGGTCAACAAGGACGACATCGAGGAACTGGGGTTCAAACCCGGCGACGTGGTGGACCTGTACTCGGATTGGGACGGCACCACCCGTTGCGCCCCCAACTTCCGCCTGGTCCCCTACAAGACACCTCGCCAGTGTGCAGCCGCCTACATGCCGGAAGCGAACGTGCTCATCGCCCTCGACAACGAATGCAAGGTGTCGCAGACACCCGTTATGAAGTCGATCTTGATCTACATGAAACCCGCTAAATCCACTGGCAAAGGCGGCGAAAAAGAATAGTGGGCAAAGGGACTGCGCGCACGCGGCTAGTGCGCGTAGAAGGCTCGGATGACTTCAGGACCGAGGACATCCTGGCCGTCGAAGAACCGCTAGAAATCCGCATCGGGGGCAAGCCGTTCACCACTACTATGCGGACCCCCGGCGCGGATTACGAGCTCATCCACGGTTTCCTTCATTCCGAGGGCGTGATTCGCACCCGAACCGATGTGGCATCAATTCGTTCGTGTGATTCTACCCGCCCTCGCCCAAGCGGCCCAGTGGGGATGATGGGACTTGCGGGCGATCCGCAAAACCGCGAGCGCTTCCTGCTCGATTCGATAGGTGGGGTGGGCGACCACTCTGAGGCTTCGTACAACGTGATGAATGTGGGGCTTGCCCCCGGAGTGTCGGTCCCTAAGGGGGCGGGCCGCCTAGGTCTTACCTCTTCTGCCTGCGGCATTTGTGGCACCTCCACAATTGAGCGGGTCCTAGACAAGGGAAGCTACCAGGTGGAGCCTATAAAGCTAGACCCTAACGTGGTGGTGTCCCTGCCGGAGCGGCTTTCTAGCAATCAGCCCGTGTTCAAAGCTACCGGGGCTACCCACGGAGCGGGGTTGTTTACCCAAAGTGGCGAACTGCTGTGTGTGCGCGAGGACGTAGGCCGCCACAATGCCGCCGACAAGGTTATTGGGTGGGCGTTGCAGCAGGGCCTGCTTCCTGGGCGCAACCTGATTTTAGCTATGTCTTCGAGGGCTTCCTTTGAGCTAGTGCAAAAAGCCCTGATGGCTGGCATTCCTGCGGTGGTTGCGGTCTCGTCTGCGACCTCGTTGGCCGCCGACCTGGCCCATGAGGCCGGTATTGCGTTGGCGGGGTTTGTGCGTGGGGCAAAGTTTAACCTGTATGCCGGCCAGCTTCTTCCCGCCGCACTTGCAACCCGTTAGAGCTGGTTTTCGGGCTGCCTGCCTTCGAGTACTGCCAGAATGTTGCGGGCCGTTAGCGCGCTCATCTTTTCGCGCGTAGGCCGGGTGGCGGACCCAATGTGCGGTAGCAGCACCACGTTTTCCATGCGCATAAGTTCGGGGCTAATTGCAGGTTCGTCCTCGTACACGTCTAGGCCGGCGCCCGCAATCTGGCCTTTTTGCAGGGCGGACGCCAGAGCTTTTTCGTCTACACAGGCTCCGCGAGCGGTGTTCACTAAATAGGCGGACTCTTTCATGGAGTTCAGCGCATCCGCGTCTATTAGGTGGCGGGTTTCGTTGGTGAGCGGGCAGTGCAAAGACACCACATCTGAAGAAGCAATCAGCTCATCATTGCTTACCCGGCGTACTTTCCCGCCAATCCGGGAAGTGTCCTTGTCTGAATGCGCGCTGTACAAAATGTTCATGCCGAAGGCCGCCCCGCGCCGGGCCATGGCCTCGCCAATTTGGCCTAGCCCCACAATGCCCAAGGTGGCCCCCTGCAAGCCCATGCCGAGCATGAACGTGTGGTCGTAGCGCCAGGCCTTACCCGCGCGAACTAGCCGTTCGGCCTCGCCGGTGCGGCGGGTTACCTGCAACAACAACGCGAATGCCAGATCGGCTGTGGCCTCGTGCAACACCCCTGGAGTGGTAGTGACGGCAATATTTGCCTGGCGGGCGGCCTGTAGATCGATGTTGTTGAACCCTGCCGCGCACTGGCCGATTACCTTTAGCTGCGGGCCTGCCTGCTGGATCATTTGCGCGTCTAACGGGTCTGAAAGGGAAGACAGCAGCGCGTCGGCCCCCTGAATATTTTGGGCGAGTTCCTCCCGGTCCATGAAATGGTCGCCGCCCACTACCTGGTGTTCACTAAGCAGGTCGAGGGCAGCGGGAAGTTGGGGTGCGGTAACTACGATTTTTGCCATGTAACTAACGTACCGCCACTTGCCTGCCCAGGCATTCGTTTTAGCGGGCATACAGTTTGGCGGCGTTCGCACCCAAATTGGCCCGCACCTGCTCTGAGCCGAAATCCGTGTCCTCTACGTATGTGAAGGCACGCGTGTACTTGTCGCCCTGAAAGTAGGGGTAGTCCGAGCCCGCCAACAGTTTGCGTGGGTCGTATACTTGGGCTGCCAATTCCAGCGAGGGCGGGCGCCGGGGACAGAGCCCCACCAGGCGGCAGGCCACGTCAAACAAAAAAAGGGGGCGGAGCCCGCGCCCCGCCCCCAGGTGCGTGCTACAGCGAACGCATCACCTCGCGCGCTCCCTTTTCTCGCAGGTCTTTCAGGGCCTGCACAAACTCGTTCTTGAACTGTTCATTCTGGGCCAGTTCGCCGAAGACAAACTGATCTTCAATAAAGGCAGCCTCCTCGCCCTCGGCCTGCCTCTTAGCGGAGGCCGCAAGCTCCTTGCCGTGCTGATCGTCGATCACGATCTGGCTGCCGTCCTCGGCCTTACCTTCGCAGCCCAGCGCCCAAGCCGCACACATGGCCGCACCAATCTTAATCTGGCCGCCGTTCTTCAAATTCTCGCGAACCGACGGCAACACGAACTTAGGCATGCGATCGGAAGCATCCTGGGCGAGGCGCGCAAGCGTGTCGGCAATGGCCTCGTTGGCGAAGCGCTCAAATAGTTCGTCGATGTAGGCGTTTAGATCAATTCCCGGAACTGGGCGCAGCGTAGGACGCGCCTCCTGTTCCAAATAGCGGCGGGTAACACCGGCAATATCCTCATCTACAGCAGATTCGTGGCCAAACTCCAACCCAAGTAGCCGCCCCCAATGTGCCAACGACTGGTGGGCAGCATTCAGCAACCGCAACTTCATGAGCTCGTACGGGACTACGTCCTCCACAAGCTGGGCCCCAGCCTCTTCGTAGGCGGGCCGCCCAAGCGGGAACTTGTCCTCGAGTACCCACTGCACAAACGGCTCAGCCACCACCGGCCAGGCGTCGTCCAAGCCCAATTCGTCCTTAACCATCTGCCGGTCAGCATCTGTGGTAACAGGGGTAATGCGGTCAACCATGCAATTCGGGAAAGACACGTTCTGGTCAATCCACTCGGCAAATTCAGGATCCGAAAGGCGGGCCTGCTCCACCACGGCGGTGCGCGCAATATTGCCGTTGCCCGGCAGGTTGTCGCAAGACATCACCGTAAACGGGTCGAGGCCGGCCTCCTTGCGGCGGCGCAGCGCGGCCACAATAAAACCAAACGTGGTCTGGGGGGCCTCCGGGTGAGCTGCGTCGTGCACTGCTCCTTCCGAATCCGTGCGGAAATTGCCCGTTTCGTCGTCAATGTTGTAGCCGCCCTCGGTAACCGTGAGCGAAACGATCTTAGTGTCGGCGCTAGCCAGGCGGTCCAACACGGCGGCAGGATCCTCGGGGGCGAACAGGTAGTCGATGATCGAACCGATAACAGCAGTATCCTTACTGCCATCCGGGTTCTTGAGCACCAGCGTGTACAGGTAATCCTGGCCAGCCAGGGCATCGCGCATCTTCTTGTCGCCAGGCATTACCCCAACCCCACAAATGGCCCAATCCTTAGCCTTACCTTCGCGCAGCAACCGATCCAAGAACATTGCCTGGTGCGAGCGGTGGAAGTTGCCCACCCCAAAGTGCACAATGCCAGCAGTAAGGTTGCTGCGATCGTATTTAGGTGCCAAAGGCGAATCAGCCAGTTTCATTTTTGCTCCTTTGCTCAATGCTACTTACTTAGGACTGTTTCGGAGTTTTCTGAATTGTTTAGCCGGGACACTTCGCCTTCCGGAAGCTTCAGTCCCAGCAAAATAACGAACGATACTACGTATAGGCCGGCGAGGGCGTAGGCCACGGCCCCGTAGCCCGCACTGTCTACCAGCAGGGTTACCACAGCCGGACCGACGAAGGCTCCCAGCCCGGCCCCCAGGTTTAATATTGCCAAAGATGAGGCCTTTTCGGATCCAGCGTGCGCCATGATCAGCGGCGTGGTGGGCACGTGAGCAGACAGGCCGATGCCGATGGCCGCCATTCCCAAAGCGATCAGCCAAAAGTTCGGGCCGGCAAGGTTTGGGATCAAATACAGGTATACGAGCGAAGCAGCCGACAACGGGGTAGCAATCCACTGCAGGGTGCGGTGCCAGCCCAACTTGTCGCCTACGATCCCCCACAGCACATCGCCGGCAATAGCAACTACCCCAAAAATTGTAAATTCCAAGATCGCCTTGCCAGGGGCCATGTGGTGCACCCGCTGCACGTACACCAAATAGAAGGCCTGCATGCCGTACTGTCCGGCAAGATTGATGATCTTGACGATCCCCATGGCCCCCACCTTCGGGCGCCGCCAGGTGATCGAGAGTCCCGAAAAGAGCGAGTCAACTACAGAAATGTGCTTGCTCGCCCTCGCCGACGGTTGACTGCGCAAGAAGTACATGGTGACCCAACCACCTAAGGCGGCCAGCGCCAATCCAATCCACAACGTGGCGATCCCACCCAGGGACGGTACGAACAGCGAAGAAAGATAGGACCCGATCGTCTGCATACCCAACGAAAACGCGAACCAAAACCACCCGGAGGCTGACGACTGGCGCTCGGGGACTGTCACGATCATCATCCAGGTTAAAAACCCGTAGGCTAGCATCGGGTAGCCGAAGCCACGCAGGCCGTAAATGAGCACCAATAGGGGCAACGACTTAGACGGGATTGCCACCGTGATGAACAAGAAGTCGAACAGCAAAAACGAGACGAGTCCGACCAGCATCACCTTTCGCGGACTGATCGCATCACACAGCGCCCCCGACAGGAAGGCCGCCACCGCCACCACCACGCCGTAACTGGTGTAAACCAGCGAGGCCTGGCTGACTGTAAAACCTAGTTCGCTGTGAAAAAAGTCGGTGATCCAAACGGCTTCAATGCCGTCCCCAATCACAAAGAGGACGACGCCGAGGATCCCCAAAGTCATGGCGGTGGGGAAATGTATTCGTTGTGCAAACGTTAGCGATTTTGTTGCGGACATCGTTGTCTTTCGATCCAAAACTTAAGCGGTCGCCGGTAACGCTAGTAGTGGGGAAGGATTTAAGTCCCGACTATTTAAACGCAAGCGTTTGTCATTTTGTGATCGTTTCTATTAGAAGAGGTCGGGCTGGTGCGCGTCATTTTTCATATTTGGCGGATATTTCCCCGCCAAGAGCGGAGTGCGGGAGTTACAGCACCCCACCCTATTGATCGTTTTCATAGCGTTATGTGATCGGTAAGTGCTCGCCCTCGGCGGCTACCTGCAGCGGTCTGCTCTCAGCGCCCGCAGCGGCCCCTCGCCTACTTTCAGGTGGCAACCTCGAAATAGCTAAACCCGCACTACGGGCGCACCCGGCACACGCCCGGCATCCACCGGCCGCAATTGCCTACCCGTAATCACTACCTCCACGTCCGAAGTGTTACCGAACGTAGCGAACAGGCTGTGGCCGAACTTGGAATGGTCGGCAACCAAAATAGCTCGCTTTGCAGCCGTGAGTGCCGCCCTCTTCACAGAGGCCACAGCCGGATCGGGCGTGGACAAATTTCCCCTGCGGCTAATCCCATTAGTGCCAATAAAAGCCAGATCGAATGTCATTTGCCCGATCGTCTGCAATGCCCAATGGTCTACCACCCCACCCGTGATTGAGCGCACCCGCCCTCCGGCAATAATCGCGGTGACCCCGGGCAACAACGCTACCTTTTGGGCCGTATCCAGCGAAGTGGTAACGATCGTCAGATCGCGTGTTTGCAAAAACTGGGGAATTAGTGAGGGCAAAAATCCCTCGTCGATGAAAAGCACCTGAGGCTGGCCGGCACGAGCAGCCGCCTCCTTTGCGATCGCCGTTTTTTCGGCAACAAAACTCTCTTGACGATCGGCCCAAGCACGTTCAAAACTGCCCGTTTCGACCGCCCGGGCAGTGCCGTAAGAACGGGAGACCTGGCCCCTTTCTTCAAGCAGACGTAAATCCCGGCGCACAGTTTGCGGCGACACCCCAAAACGGTCGACTAGGTCGGCAACCGCCTTAGCGCCCTCATGCTGCAACAACTTCAGCATTTGTGTCCGCCGCTCTGCAGGCACCTGTTGATTGCGCGCAATAGAACCCATGCCCCAAAACTACCCCGACACCCGTGAACGCGATACTTTTGAGGAAAAGCGCCGGGAGCTTACGGGAAGCACTCGAGGGCAAATTTTAGGATAAAGCAGTAAAAGCGCACGGCAAGCACAGGGGGAACAATGGCAAATATTCCGTGGGGGATGGTCCGCAAGGCTACCCGCCTACTACTACGGGCTCTGAACAAAGGCGGCAGTCAGGGTAAAAGCGGGGGCGCAAACGGCGGGTCTACGCAAGGCGCGCCCTCGGGAGCAAAGGCCCGCTACCTGCGTAAAGGGGCGCCACTTCCTAAATTTGACTATGCTCCCGCCCGCGACGGGGATGCCGATCCGGGCGAGGTCGTGTGGACGTGGGTTCCCTACGAAGAGGATGCCTCCCGTGGCAAGGACCGGCCGGTGCTGGTGCTGGCGTATTCGGGCGCGGAGGTAATCTGCGCGCAGCTGACCAGCAAAGATCACGATCGCGACGCCGCCCAGGAGGCCAGGTGGGGCCGCTACTGGATGGACATTGGCACCGGCAATTGGGATTCTAAGCGCCGCCCGTCCGAGGTGCGCTTAGACCGGCTACTCTCCGTGCCGCAGGATGCTGTTCGGCGCGAGGGCGGACGCCTAAACAAACATACCTACAACCAAGTTGTAGCCCAGATTCAGAAAATCCAAGGATAGCGCGCCCGCATGCGCAAGACGCGACGAGCGCCCTGCAGCCCTAGGTCGGAAAGTAGGGGCGCCCTCGCGCCTGCGCTTTAAAAGCCACGTTCGCACCGGGAGCACACACCGCCATTATGAACCTATGGTCTGCACACTATTTCGTGGCACTGATTTCAGTGAAAATTAATCTAACTTCTTTTCTTTGCCGGCCGCTTCGGGGGTATTAGTATTATTAGCGTCGGCCTGTTTGAGCCGCTGATCCCTCTTGTTGTAGTAAGAGACCGTGTGCACCCAAACCGCGAGGGCAACAAGGTCAATTGCAAGTGCCCAAAATCCAATAATTCCGTGTGCTGCGTATGCAAAGGTAATCGCCGCTAGGCAAAGGCAATTTGCTTTTGCCTGGGGCGTTAGCTTTCGATATCGCACTAGTAGGTAGCCGAGTGAACCAACCCCAACCGAACCGCCCACGATAAGCTCTGCGAGCATTACTCTATTCATAATTCACTTACCTTGTACAAGTCGTATACAGCCTCCGAAACCTAATAACTCCCAGATAGCATCAGCTAAGAACGGCCAGGCGGTTTTAGCGAGAACCTTTTCTTGAAGTTGCCTGCTCCTTTCCACGACTGAGGTACTTATGGGAACGGGCAAACCACCAAAAGATCATTACGCCTACCGAACCAACTACCACGAGTACCGGATGTCTCCATTTCAGCGGATGGATCACTGCCAGCACCATGAGACACAAACAGTTAAACCTACTTGCCCTTGTAAGCTTCCTACCCATTACGAGCATGTAAACAAGGCAGCAGACCGTTACACCAGCACATAGCCATATAGTAATTAGGTACACCCTACCCATCATGAATCATCCTGGCGCTTTTCTTTGCTGGTCGCATCAGATGCGTCAGCTTTAGCTCGCATCTGCCCATCTTCTTTTTTTCTTAGATAAATCTGGGAACCTAACCAGACTATAATAATAGCTACGTATATCAGCCCCGCCTTGATACCAACATAACCCCGTATCATAACAGCGAAACCAAGCGCTATCAGGCATATACAGCTCATTCTATCCCGCGGGCCTAATTTTCGATATCGCCTCACCGTGTAGTAAAGCGCCCCAATTCCGATTGTTCCGCCCACTATTAAATAAAAAAGTAATTCACGATTCATATTCATTTACCTGTTACGAGCTGCTTGCATCCTCCAAACCCCAATAAATCCCATATCCAATCGGCGACAATAGGCCAGGCAGCACTGATCAACGCTTTGTCTTTAGAGTTCAAGGTTACTGAGGGTAAATGCTTGCGTACACTTTGCACTACTTTGCTCCGCAGGACTTGCACAGCTTTTTTCGCGATTGCCTTTACTGCTTTCTCCATTCCACCGATCTTGTCGATAGCCGCAGCTATCTTCTTGGTTTTCCTGAGTTTGTTCAAAAACGATACGAGTTTAGGAACTCTACTGGCTACAGCAGCCCCACCAGTAGCTACTAGAGGCGCAATGTCAACGGCGCACTTTGCCGCCGTCGCAGCCCACCACCCAGCATCTGGATCCAGCGTTAGAGGGTACTTTGCATTCTTTGTATCAACAATCTGCGCCGACATATCCGAGCTAATTACTTCACCTCTTCTTGCTCCATTGCGTAAGGCACGATACCCGTTCAGACAATGCTTCGCATCCTCAGGAAACAAGTTTTCCCGCATCATTACAGTGTTTTAATGCGCGAGTGGGACGGCCCAGTGCCATTTGCAAGAGCTTGGGAAGGTAGTGTGCGCTCTGGGCGCGGACGGGCATTTGCGCGAAGCGCAAGGGCGGGAGCGCACGCTACCTTCCCAAGCGCGCATTGGACAGGCGCTTGCGTGAAAGCGTGAGAGCGGGAGCGCACACCACTATCCCAAGTACGGACAGGCGCTTGCGCGAAGGTGTGCCGCTTCGTGGGGAAAATGAAATCCTCGAGTTTAGCTACTAAACGTGAGCGCGGTCTCTATTCTTGGGACTAAACACCTAAGAAATTCGCTCAGTCTCTATATAGCGACATTCGATCCCATATCTGACACCGCAGAGCGGCATATCCCGGAAAATCCCCACCATCTCTCCCATAGGTTTTTGCCGTAATCCAGAACCCACGGCGCGATCAACGCAGATTGGAGATTACGGTGTCATACCAATTAAATTCCGAGCAGGAACTACTACGCGACTTCGTGCGCGACTTCGCTAAAACCAAGCTTGAGCCCCTTGCCGCCAAAGCAGACGAGAAGGGTGAGTTTGACCAGGCCTCCTACGACGCACTTCTGGAAGCAGGCTTCGCTGCCCCAGGTATTCCCGAAGAATATGGTGGGGACGGAATCGACTCGGTGTCTATGGCTATCGTCATGGAAGAAATCGCCCGCGTCAACGCCTCGGCTTCGACCATTCTGAGCTCCAACAAGTTGGGCATGATTCCGCTAATGCTGTACGGCACGGAAGAGCAGCGCAAGACCTACCTTCCCCCTGTTGCTGCGGGTGAAGCAATGTTCGGCTACGCGCTCAGCGAGTGGAATGCCGGTTCTGATCCGGGTGCTATGACCTGCATGGCTAAAGAGGACGGCGACGATTACGTAATTAACGGCACTAAAGCCTGGGTTACCTCGGCGGGTATCGCTAAGTACATTGTGCTGTTTGCGGTCACTGATCCTGACGACAAGCGTCACCGCATTACCGCGTTCATGTTGCATGCTGACGACGAGGGAATTTCCCTGGGTGCGCCCGAACACAAGATGGGTATTCGCGGGTCTGTAACCCGTGAAATGGTGCTGAAAGATGTGCGCATCCCCGCTTCCCGCATGTTGGGTAAGCGCGGGCATGGCCTATCTTTGGCGTTGGGCACTTTGGATCACACTCGCATTTCGATTGCCGCCCAGTCGGTTGGCATTGCCCAGGGCGCAATCGATCAGGCCGCAGAGTATGTTACTAAGCGCGAACAGTTTGGCGCTCCCCTAGCTAAGTTGCAGGGCATCCAGTTCATGTTGGCTGACATGGCTATGAAGACGGAGGCTGCCCGCCAGCTCACTTACGCCGCCGCGGATCGTTCTGGCACTAAGGCTGAGGACCTTACTTTCTTTGGGGCAAGCGCAAAGTGTTTCGCCTCCGACACGGCTATGGCGGTAACCACCGATGCCGTCCAGCTGCTTGGCGGCCTCGGCTACTCGAAGGAATCCCCAGTGGAGCGCATGATGCGCGACGCGAAAGTCACCCAGATTTACGAGGGCACTAACCAGATCCAGCGCATCGTGATTGCCCGTCAATTGCTGAAGAACTACTAAATTTTCAGGACCAACCATGGCTACAAAAGAAGGCTCTTCCACGAGTAAAAAGTCTGAGGGTTCAAACTTAGAATCGCGGACTATCGAACCCGTGCCGCGTTCAGAGCGGCATGGCAAAGCCTCCAGCCAATTCACCCTGTGGCTCGGGGCGAACTTACAGATCACCGCTATTGTCAACGGCACTTTGGGGGTGCTTGTTGGTGCCGACCCAATTTGGGCGATCATTGGCATGTTAATTGGCAACGTGCTTGCCGGTGCCGTAACCGCCCTCCACTCGGCGCAAGGACCCAAGTTGGGCTTGCCGCAGATGATTTCCTCCCGCGCCCAATTTGGCGTGTACGGGGCGATTTTGCCGCTGGTTTTAACAGTGCTCATGTACATTGGCTTCGCTGGTACCGGCACAGTCCTATCCGGGCAGGCTATAAACCGCATGTTCGGCATGGGAATTGAACGGCCCACGTTCGGCATCATCATTTTCGGTGTTATCACCGCGATCATTGCCGTGCTCGGTTACAAGTACATTCACAAGCTGGGGAACCTGGCCTCCTGGGCGGGCCTGATCATGCTCGCCTACCTGGGGATTCGCATGTTCACCAAGTACGACGTGTTCGCTGCCTTCCACGGCAACCATTTCCACTTCGTATCTTTCCTCTTGTGTATCGCCCTCGGCGCAGGCTGGCAGCTGACTTTCGGCCCTTACGTGGCTGACTACTCGCGCTACCTGCCGTTCGAGACGTCCTCGTCCTCGGTATTCTGGTGGACTTTAGGCGGGCTCGTGTGCGGCGCCCAGATTTCGATGATCTTCGGCGTGCTTCTCGCCTCCCTTCCCACCGCAGAGGGCCAGGGCTTCATCACCAACCAGGTGGGCTTCTTGGGCACCTTGGGTGGCGGCGGCTTCATCGCGATCATCATCTACCTGGTGATAACGATCGGGAAGTTGACCGTGAACACGCTGAACGCCTACGGCGGCTGCATGACGATCATGACCACCATGTCCTCGTTCAGCTCTGACAAGCAAAAGGGATTCAACCAGAAGGTGCGCACCGGCATCATCGTCGCATTTATCGCCGCCTCGGTAATCTTCGCCCTGGTAGCATCCGCGGACTTCTTGGCCTCCTTCAAGTCGTTCATCCTGACCTTGCTGATGGCCTTCACCCCGTGGACTGCGATCAACCTGATCGACTACTACCTGATCTCGAAGGAACGCGTCGACATTCCCGCCCTCTACGACCCGAATGGGCGCTACGGCAAATACAACGTGCCTGCCCTTACCGCCTACATCGTTGGCATCTTGGCGCAGATCCCGTTCCTCAACTCCGATTTCTTCACCGGCCCACTAACGAAGGTGCTGGGCGGAGCTGACATTTCGTGGATTGTTGGCTTGATAGTGCCGGCGATCATCTACTGGGCGTGGGGCCGCAAGGCCGTCAGCGTGCCTGAGCACACCGTTTACTTTTACGACGACGAAAAGGAACCAGTGAAATGAGTGAAACTAAGGGCGTCTTAGACGGCGTCAAAGTGTTAGACCTATCCCGCGTATTGGCCGGCCCCTACTGCGCAGCCCAACTGGCTGACCTTGGTGCAGACGTGGTCAAGATTGAGTCTCCCCGCGGCGACGATGCGCGCGGGCTGGGCCCATTCAAGGACAAGGAGTCCGTCTATTTCGCGATTTTGAACCGCAACAAGCGTTCGGTGACCATGAATTTGAAGGACGAGGCCGACAAGGCGGCCTTCATGGATCTGGTGCGCGAAGCAGACGTGCTGATTGAAAACTACAGGCCGGGGGTAACCTCCCGCCTGGGCATAGACTGGGACACTTTAAAAGAGGTAAACCCCAAGCTGATTTACGCTTCTTTGTCCGGGTTCGGCCAGGATGGTCCGTTCGCTAAGCGCCCCGCCTACGACCTGATTGTGCAGGCCATGACCGGCATCATGGATGCTACAGGGCAGGAGGGCGGAGCACCCACCCGCGTCGGCGAGTCCCTTGGCGACGTAGTTGCCGGCATGTTCATGGGTTGGTCAGTTTGCGCGGCCCTGTTCGACCGCACGCGCACCGACCAGGGCAAACACATTGACGTTTCCATGTTTGATTCGATGCTTGCCCTGCAGGTGACTGCCGCTTCCATGCAGGCTGCCACCGGCAAACTGCCCGGACGCATTGGCAACCGCCACCCGGTATCCGTCCCCTTCGACACCTACCCCACTAAGGACGGCATGGTTGCTATCGCGGTCGCCAACGACACCCTGTGGGGGCGTCTGGCCAAGGTTATGGGCCACGAAGAACTAGCCGAAAACCCCGACTATTTGGGGGACCAGAACCGTTCGGACAAGCTCGAGGAGCTGACCGAACTTGTTTCGGACTGGACCAAGTCGCTGACCACGGAAGAAGCTTTGCAGGCCACCGAAAAGGGCGGCATTCCTGCAGCCCCGATCTGGAATTTGACCCAGGCGCTAGATTCCGAACAGGTGCGCTATCGCAACACCCTTGGCACGTTCGACCACCCGATTATCGGTTCCACCCAATACGTGCGCTACCCGGTGCGTTTCGAAACGGAAGAACCGGACACAGAATTCACCACCGCCCCCAGCCCCGCCCTCGGCGAATCGAGTGCCGAAGACGTGTTGAAGAGCTGGAAGTAGTAAGGAGACAAATATGAGCGTAGTTGTCGCATACAAGTTTGCGCCCAACCCCCAAGACGCATCCGTTAGCGCAGATGGCAACGTCGATTGGGCGCGCGCGAAGGAAGCGATTAGCGAGTACGACCCGGTCGCCATCACACTCGCCCGCACTATGGCAGACGCCGAGGGCGGGGAACTAGTTGGCATCACCGTCGGGTCTAAGAAGGCGAGCGTCGGGAACGCTGTGAAGTCCGCCCTCGCCCGCGGCTTGGATCGGGCCAGGTTGGTTTCGGACGACGAAACTAAAACCTGGTCTTCACCGAAGGTTGCTTCGGCGCTTGCCGATTTAGCCTCCGACGTTGACGGGGTGAGTGCCCTGGTGACCGGTTCTGCCTCTATAGACGAGGGCGCCGGCCTAGTACCTGCCCTCGTTGCTGGGTATTTGGGTTGGCCGTGCTTTTTAGAGGTGCGCGAGGCCGAAAAAACTGAGGCCGGTTGGAAGCTGGTCCAGGAGGTTCCCGGCGGCACCCGCACCATCGAGGTCACGGGCAACGTGGTCATCTCTGTTGCGGCCAATGCTGTAGAGGCAAAGACCCCGGGCATGCGCGACATTTTGGCCGCAGGCAAGAAGCCCTCCGAGGTGCTTTCCGCCGCTGACGTGGCTACTCACGATTGCACCGCAGAAGTTTCGGCTCGTTCCGGCGCCTCCACCCAGGATCGCGCTCACAACTTGTTCGAGGGCGAAGACGCCGCCGCCCAGCTGGCAGACGCATTGCGCGCAGCTGGCCTGAAGTAGTTAGGACTTTCAATGACCAACGCATTAGTAATTGCTACAAACCCGCAGGTATCCGCCCTGTTGGAAGCTGCCGGCAAGGTTGGGGACGTGACTGTGCTCGCTGTTGGCACTCCCGCCGAGGCCTTTGCTGAGGCCGCCAAAGTGGTCTCTTTCGAGCTGGCTGAGGGCACCCCCGCCGAGGCCGCCGCCCCGGCCGTGGCCAAGATTGTGGCCGGGCTGGATGCCTCCATAATTTTCACCTCCGATGCCTCCGCCGACCGCGTGCTAGCAGGGGCCGTTGCTGCAGCGCTTGACGCCCCTATCTTCCGGGGAGTCAAAGAGGTTAGCGCCGAGTCGGTAGAGGTTGCCCGTTTCGGCGGGATTGCTACCGAAACACTGCCGACTTCGCAAAAGCTCGTGCTGTTGCTGGATGGCGGAAAGGAAGTGTCCGGTTCCGGAGCCCAAGCAGAAACCGCCGACGGTGAGCTTGCCCCAGCCAAGGTGATTTCTGAAGATACCTCCGCCGGCACCCAGGTAAACCTGCCGGCCGCCAGCAAGATCGTTGCCTGCGGGCGCGGCTTCAAAAACGAGGAGGACCTGCAGCTGGCACGCAGCTTGGCTGACACAATCGGGGCCGAGGTGGCCTGCTCGCGTCCTCTTGCCGAGGGCGCCGACTGGTTCGACCGCGACCTTTACGTGGGCGTTTCGGGAGCCAAAGTGGCCCCCGACTTCTACTTCGCCCTCGGAATTTCCGGTCAGTTGCAGCACACCGCAGGCATGCAAGATTCGAAGACGGTCGTTGCGATCAACTCTGACGAGAACGCGCCGATCTTCAAACTGGCCGATTACGGGATCGTTGGCGACCTGTACGAAGTGTTGCCAGCACTGACCGAAGCACTATCTAAGTAACGGAAGACGGGGTCATGAACGACGTAGATTTTGAAGTAATCGTTGTCGGCGCGGGGATTGCCGGCATGACGTGCGCCTACCTGCTAGCCCAGCAGGGACACGAGGTGTTACTCGTAGAACGCGGCACCGAACCTGGAACCAAAAATCTGTCCGGGGGCGTGTTCTACTGCAAGATCATGCAGGAAATTTTTCCTGATTTTCTTGAACAGGCGCCTTACGAACGGAAGATTGCCCGCAACATCTTGTCGTTCATGACCCCCACAGCCGCCACAAACGTCGACTATTGGGACGGGCGTCTAGGCGAAGACTCCACCGCAGTAACGGTCTTGCGCGCCAAGTTCGACCCTTGGCTGGCAGAAAAATGCGAAGAGGCCGGCGTAGTGATCATGCCCGGCATCAAAGTTGAAGAACTCTTGCGCGAAGGCGACAAGATTGTGGGCATCTCGGCAGGCGGAGAAGAACTGCACTCTAACGTGGTAGTAGCCGCAGATGGAGTCAACTCCTTCCTAGCCCAAAAAGCGGGCATCCGCGACAAAGAACCCACCGAAAATTTGGCCGTAGGCGTCAAATCTGTAATCAAACTTGGCGAGGCCGAAGTCTCGAAACGCTTCGGGGTGCGCGACGGGGACGGCCTCGCCTACGCCATGGTTGGCGACTGTACCGAAGGCGTGGCCGGAGGCGGCTTCTTCTACACCAACACCGACTCCGTGTCTATCGGCGTGGTACTGCGCCTGGACGACCTAGTAAAACGGGGCAAATCGTCCTCAGAAATACACGACCACTTCCTAACCCACCCGGCAATTTCTAAATACCTAGAAGGCGGCGAACTAATCGAATACGGTTGCCACCTAATTGCCGAGGGCGGGCAAAAGATGCAGCACGACCTGGTGCGCGACGGCCTCGTAATAGTTGGGGACGCCGCCGGATTCACCCTCAACACGGGATTCACCGTACGGGGCATGGACCTGGCAGCCGGATCCGCCAAAGCTGCAGCCGAAGCCATCGACAAAGCGCTAAAGGCCGGCGACTTCAGCCAGGAAACACTCGAAGAATACACGCGCCTAGTGGGCGAATCCTTCGTAGGCAAAGATATGGCCACCTACTCCGGGGCACCCAAATTCTTGGAAAACCAGGAAATGTACGGCGAAATCGGGCAACTAGTAGCAAACGTGCTCCACGGCATTTACAACCTAGACCTGTCCCCCCGGAAGAAACTACTTCCCACGGCGCTCGCGGCTTTCAAAAAGTCGAAAATAGGCGCACTACGGCTCGCAAAAATCGGATTCGAAGCAGTGAGGTCTCTATAAAATGGCGGCACTAAAACTTGGCACAGTAACGGAACGACTAGCGAAAAACAGCTACGAGGTAGACGAGGGAAATTCGCACATAGAGGTGAACCAGGAAGCAGCCAAGCGCACTGGCTTCGGCAAGATTTTGGAACGCGTCTGCCCAGCTCACGTGTACACCGCAAATGACGACGGCAGCGTGGACGTCGAATACGCCGCCTGCCTAGAGTGCGGCACCTGCCTGGCTGTTGCCCCCAGGGAAGTCTTGCACTGGGTCTACCCCGAGGGAGCAATGGGAATATCTTTCCGCGAAGGTTAGCGGAAAACCTGGCAGAGTAGGCACGTCGAGGGAAAGGAGACGGCAATGCCCGCAAGTAACTCAACGGCAAACGTTGTTCGGATTTTGAATTCGCTGGCCGAACACATCACGCCCCAGGCGGCTGCGTCGTTGGCGCGCGAGCTAAAAATGGCCCGTTCAACCACCTACCGGATTCTGCGTACCCTAGTCGAGTTCGGCTACGTGACGCACGACAACGACACCGGCAGGTATTCCCTCGGCGTGCGCGCCTACGAGTTGGCGTGGGCATACCAACGCCAGGAGCCGCTGCGGCGCATTGCTCTGACCGTGGTTGAGCACATGGTCGACCAAATACACCAGAGCGCACATTTTGCTATCTTGAGCGGAAAAGATGTCATCTACGTGGTTGAGCAGCGAGGCTCTATGGGCCTCTCGCTAGTAACAGACGTGGGGGTGCGTCTGCCCGCCGAACTGACCGCGAGCGGGCAGGCCATGTTGGCTCACCTAAGTGACAAGCAGGTGTCCGCCCTCTACCCTTCCAACCGGTACCTGGCTGACCGCACCGGTTCAGGGCCAAAGACTGTGGCTGAACTGCAAGAGACGCTGGCCGTGACCCGGGCGCGCGGGTGGGCCCAGGAGGTAGAAAATATTACGCCCGGATGGTCGACCGTGGCAGTAGCTGTTTTAGACAAGTCGGGCTACCCTTTAGGGTCGCTAGCAATGACCTACCATTCGACCGCCTTGCCCGAAGATCAGCTGATTCCCGTGATTAGCAAACTAAAGCAGGCGGCAGCAGCCATCGCCTACCGGGCCGGAGCTGAGTCCCAAGCCCGCGCCCACCAAGAATAAACGGGGCGAGCGGGCGGGCTTCCGCCGCAGGGCGTACAGCCAGGTCCCGCAGGTAAATCAGGAGGGCGAGGGCGCACTGTCCCGGAAATGGCGCCCTCGCCCAGGTTTTTAGCTAGATTTCGACTTCCCTTGCTAGGGGGGTGGGGTTGCCGAAGCGGTGATTGGTGAAGGAAACCGCCTGTTCGTGCACAAATGGCAGGATCTCGACCCGGCCCGACAGAGTTACCGGCTGATCCCAAATTGCCACGTCGGCAATCAGTTCCTTCGGCAGCGCGCCCACCACCTCAGCCGGGTCGCCGCCGAGCAGCCTCAACCGCGCATCAAAACCGGCCTCCTTCGCCCACGCGGGCACGCCCTCTAGGAAAGCCTGCTGATTTTCGATGGCAAAGTGAACGTGCTGGCGGCGCAGGAAGGCCCGCACCTGCTCGGGCAGTTCTGCCGCTGAAACGCTCACTTGTGAACCTGCCGCCAAACCCGCGGCTACCACTGCAAGCAGCTGCCATGGATCCTGGCCCCCACCAAGGCGCACGCGCACGGGGACCGCCTCGTAGCGCAGCACGTTGCGCTCGACTTTCAGGGCCGAAGGATCGTGCCCCACCCCGAATTCTTCCCTACCCCACTTTTGGGCAGAAATCGCCAGCGCCTGCACGAATTCCCCGCCTGTGGAAAGAGTCGTGGCAGTCTCGTAGGCGTCGACAAGAGGAGGCAACGTTAGAGCCCCGGCGTCGAGCTTTGCCGCCCTGGTTTGGTTACGTCGCCAATTGCCGAGGCCGAACAGGTAGGAGGGGCCACCCGCTTTTGTTCCAGCCCCAACGGCAGAGCGTTTCCATCCACCAAACGGCTGCCTGCGCACGATCGCCCCGGTGACTCCACGGTTGATGTACACGTTGCCGGCCCGCACATTTTGGAGCCAATAGTTGATTTCGCCGCCGTCCAGGGAATGGATGCCAGCGGTCAGGCCAAACTCGGTAGCATTTTGCAGTTTCACAGCCTGTTCCAGCGTGTCTGCCCGCATGATTCCTAGGATCGGGCCGAAGTATTCGGTCAGGTGGTATTCGCTGCCGGGCTGGACGTTGGCTCGCACTCCGGGGCTCCACAGCTTGCCCGTTTCGTCTAGTTGGCGTGGGCGCACGGCCCAGTGTTCGCCCTCGCCAAGGGTGGTCAGCCCCCGCTTCAACTTGCCGGAAGCCGGGGTGACCAGCGGCCCCATCTGCGTGTCCAGCTGCCACGGGTAGCCGACCTTCAACGACCTGACCGCGTCGAGCAGTTGGTCGTGGAAACGCCGCGAGCGCCCAACCGAACCCACTAGGATCACCGTCGAACAGGCCGAGCACTTCTGGCCGGCGTGCCCGAAAGCGGAGTTGACTACGTCGCGCACAGCCAGATCTAGGTCGGCGTGCGGGGTGACGATTATGGAGTCTTTGCCTGAGGTTTCGGCTAGCACTTGCAGGCCCGGCCGCCAGGATTTGAATAGTCTGGCGGTGTCGATGGATCCGGTTAGAATCACGCGCTCAACTAGCGGGTTTTCGATGAGGGCGCGGCCGAGCTTGCCCTCGTCAATGTCTACTAGTTTCAGCACGTCGCGGGGTACGCCGGCGTCCCACATGGCTTGGGCTAGCAGGGCGCCTGTGCGGCGGGCTTCGCGGGCGGGTTTGAAGACTACGCCGGCTCCGGTGGCGAGGGCGGCCATTACGCCGCCGGTGGGGATTGCCATTGGGAAGTTCCAAGGTGGGGTTACGGCGATCACTTTGGCGGGGGCGAAGGTGGCCCCTTCTAGGTTGCAAATGGTTTTGGCCTGCTCGGCGTAGTAGTGGGCGAAGTCCGCGGCTTCGGATACTTCGACGTCGCCTTGGTCTATGGTTTTGCCCGCTTCGGAACCTGCGACTTCGATTAGTTCGCCGCGCCGTTTGGACAGGAGGACGCCCACCTGGTGCAAGATGTCGACGCGTTCTTGGAGGGGCCGGGCTGCCCAGCGTTTGCCTCCGTCGGCTGCTTCGGCAACTATCTGGGATAGTTGTGCGGCGGTTTCGACTTTGGCCTCGGCAATTACCAGCCCACCTTTTTCGCTCTCGCGCATTGCCCCCGCGATCTGGCGCGCCCACTGCAGGTTCGCGGGTAGGGACGGGTCTGAGTCGGGCGTATTTTGGAACTTCCAATTGCCGCTAGCGTCGGTGACGGTTGCTTTTATGTCGGCTTCGCCCTCTTCGAGGCGGTTTTGTTTGCGCGCCGGCCCTACCGGATCGTCGAAGGCGTGGGCGAGGGCGGCACTAAACCTGTCCTGTTCGCGTTGGAGCAGCGCCTCGTCTTTGTCGAGTTCAAATATTGACGACATGAAGTTGGCTGGCAGGGAATTTTCTTCGAGCCGGCGCACCAGGTAGGCGATTGCCACGTCGTATTCTTCGGGGTTGACTATGGGGACGTAGAACAGTAGGTGGCCCACATCCTCTGTGACGGCCGCGGCCTGTTGTGTGGCCATGCCGGCAAGCATTTCGAATTCGACCCCGCCGGTGTGCAAAATGCCGCGTTTTTTGGCTAATTCGTATGCGAAAGCCACAGTGAACAGGTTCATTCCGGCCACGCCAATAGTCACGTTTTTAGTGCGTTCGGGACGCAGCGCCCAGTCGAGGACGCGAATGTAGTTGGCGTCGGTTGTTTCCTTATTTGGCTGGGTCACCATGTCCCAACCGTGGATGGCGGCTTCTACGCGTTCCATGGAAAGGTTGGCTCCTTTTACCACGCGCACTTTGATTGGCGCCCCACCCTGGGCCACGCGCTTGGCCGCCCATTCTTGCAGGTCTTGCATTGCAGGCAGTGAGTCCGGCAGGTAAGCCTGTAGTACGATGCCGGCCTTGAGGTCCTTGAATTCGTCGCGCTCTAAAATCTTCTTGAACACGTCGATGGTGAGGTGCAGGTCGTGGTATTCCTCCATGTCCAAGTTGATGAACTTCTTTGGACTGTAGCTGTTGGCTTTCCTATATAGGGGCAGTAATGCCTGGGCCGCGTAGTCTACGGCCTCCTGGTAGGCCCACGGATTGTGGGGGCCTATGACGGCTGAAACCTTCATGGACACGTAGTCGACGTCCTCGCGTTCGAGCAACTCCATCGTGTCCTGAAGGCGTTTTTCGGCTTCCTTGTTGCCCAGGACGGCCTCGCCGAGCAGGTTCATGTTTAGCCTGGCCCCACGCGCCTTGAGGCGGGCAATGGATTTGGTTAGCCCAGCCCCCTTAGCATCTAGGACTAGATCCCCCACTAGGGCTTCAAATACTTTGCGTGCAGTGGGCACGGCCACCTCGGGTACCAGTGGCGCCAGCTTGCCCCCTAGCGCCAGGGGCCCTTTCAAGTATGCGGGCAAGAATTGCGGGTCTTGTTGGGCCAGGGTGCGGATCTGCTGGGCTGCAATTTTTTCGTCCTCGGGGCGAATCACCTTGTCAACGAATCCCACCGTAAAATCTAATCCGGCTGGGTCGCGCAGTACCTCGCTGAGCAGCTGCCCCGCCCGGTCTACCGGATATTTTTTGGACCGTTCCAGCCAGGAGCGCGCCTTCTTTTTCGCAAGTTCCCCAATTTCGGCGTAGTCGACTTCAGCGTTCGGCATGTTCTACCTCTCAAAAAAGTTGTGGGCGGCATCCTTGCCATATCCCAGACCCTAAAAAGCCTACCTGTTTAGTATATCTTGGGTGAGTCTTTAACTTTCAGTATTGTGGTAGGCAATGGTGGTTCCCGACATGGTTGCACCGCCGAAATGTTGGTTTATTTCTTCGGCGCTCGCCCCGGCCAGCTTGGCGGCGAGGGCGAATTCCGCGTCGATGCGTTCGTTTGGTTTGTAGGTGAGTTTCGAAACCGCCCAAGCGCACGCCAGACAGGCGGCGAAGCCGGGAATAATCTCGTAGAGGCCACCCCATTTGAAGGTGCCCCACACGCCCACTACTACTGCCCCGGCCACCATGCCGGCGAGCGCTCCCTTGGTTGTCAATTTGCGCCAGTAGAGCGACAAGAGCACAACCGGGCCGAAGGAGGCCCCGAAGCCCGCCCAGGCGAAGGACACCAGGTTCAAGATCGAGTCTGTGCGCAGCCAGGCCAGCCCGGCCGCCAGTAGGGCTACCGCGAGCACTGCGGTGCGGCCCAAGTTTACCCCTCCCATTGCCGACAGTTTGCGTTTCACTATTCCCTTGTAGATGTCTTCGACTACCGCCGAGGACGTCACTAATAGTTGGGAGGAAACCGTGGACATGATTGCCGCCAAGATTGCGGCCAGCATGAATCCTGCAAGTAACACCGGGAATAGGTCTTGTCCCATCAAAATGAATACGGATTCAGCCTGTTCTTTACCTATTTTCACCGCGCCTTTCTGGTTGGCGGCGATACCGATGATGGCTGTGCCCGAAGCCCCTAGCACTGACAGAAACATCCAGCCGATGCCAATGCGGCGGGCAGATTTCGCTTCCCTGGGCGAACGCAGGGCCATAAAGCGGACCACAATGTGGGGTTGGCCAAAATAGCCGAGCCCCCACGCCAGCGCCGAAATTACTCCCACAAATGTGGCGCCCCCGAAAGGGGAAAGGAAGTCTGGGTTTGCCTCGCGCACGCCCTCGGCAACAGCGGCCGGCCCGCCCAAAGCAAACACCCCTGCTACCGGCACCGCCACTAACGCAGCCAGCATCATCAGCCCCTGCACCAGGTCGGTCCATGACACCGCTAGAAAACCACCTACCAGCGTATATAGCACCACTACGGCGGCTACTAGCACCATGCCCAGGTGGTATTCCATGCCGAAGGCAGATTCAAAGAAGGTGCCGCCGGCGACCATACCGGAGGACACGTAGAAGGTGAAAAACACAAAAATGATCAACCCGGCCACTATGCGCAAGGCATTGGAGGAATCGTGCAGGCGGTTTCCAAGGAAAGAGGGAAGCGTAATGGAGTTGTTCGCCACCTGCGTATATGAGCGGAGCCTAGGGGCGGTAATCTTCCAATTCAGCCACGCCCCCACGGTTAGCCCTACCGCTATCCAGCCCTCCACAATTCCGGATAGGTAGAGGGCGCCCGGCAGCCCCATCAGCAGCCATCCGGACATGTCGGAGGCGCCCGCGCTGAGCGCGGCTACCACGGGGCCGAGGCCGCGCCCTCCTAGCATGTAGTCGTCCAAATTTTGGGTGCGGGTATACGCCCAAATCCCAATTACGATCATGGCAACGAAGTAGATGATCATCGCGATTGCTTGGCCGGATGCCTGCGTCATTGCGTATCCCCCAATCAATTGTCTTTATATCGAGAGATACTTTACAGAGTTTTTGCCTGCTAAACAATGGGTGTTGAGTTTTGCTTTTACCCACCCTTCCCGGCCCTAGATACAGGAACGCCGCCGGCTCCCCCGCTTCCGTGGGCAGGTTCACCGGCGGCGGCAAAGACCACAAGATTAGTCTTTCAACAGCTCCTGGGGATCTACGCATTCGAGGTCGAAGGCCTCAGCCACGCCCGGGAACGCAATCTTTCCGGCGTGGGCATTCAGGCCGCGGCGCAAAGCCGAGTCGTCTTTGAGGGCCTGCTTCCACCCCTTCTTTGCGATTGCGCGCGCATACGGCAAGGTGGCGTTAGCAAGCGCGGTAGTGGAGGTGTGGGGAACACAGCCGGGCATGTTCGCCACGCAATAGTAGGTTGCCTCGTGCACTTTGAAAATGGGATCGTCGTGGGTGGTAGGGTGCGAGCCTTCGAAGCAACCGCCCTGGTCAATAGCAATATCCACCAGCACCGAACCCGGGCGCATCTGGGCAACCATTGCGTCGGTAACCAGCTTGGGCGCCTTTGCCCCGGGGATGAGCACAGAGCCTATAACCAGGTCCGCATCGGCTACAGCCTGCTCTACGGCCAGCGGGGTGGAATAAGTGGTACGAGCCCGGTTGCCCCACTGCCAGTTAGCCCAGCGCAGCTTTTCGATGTCGTTATCCAGTACGGTAACGTCCGCGCCCATGCCAATGGCGATCTCGGCGGCATTGCGGCCGGCCTGCCCGCAGCCAACGACAACCACGTTTGCGTTGCGCACGCCGGCAACAGAGCCCATCAGCACGCCCGGACCGCCGTGCGGCTTCTCGAGGTAGTGGGCACCAACCTGGGCAGCCAGGCGACCTGCGACCTCGGACATGGGAACCAGCAGCGGCAGCGTGCCCGCATCGGTGCGCACAGTCTCGTAAGCAATGGCGGTAGTGCCCGCCTTGATGATGGCATCGGTACACGCCTTGTCGGCGGCTAAGTGCAGGTAGGTAAACAGGATGAGCCCCTCGCGCAGGCGGTGGTATTCCTCTTCGATGGGCTCCTTGACCTTCATGACCATGTCTGCATCCGCCCAAACCTGGTCGGCGTCAGCAACTATTTTGGCGCCCACCTCTTCGTATTGGGAATCTGGATAGGCCGAGCCCTCGCCAGCCCCTTTTTGGATAAACACTTCGTGCCCATCTTGGATCAGCGAGGCTGCTCCAGCGGGGGTTACAGCAACCCTAAATTCGTTGTTTTTGACTTCTGTGGGGATCCCAATACGCATAAGGTTCCTTCACCTTCCTGTGTTGACTAACTGCGTTGTTTCCAACACCTATACGATAGTCGCTCAGGTCACATTTCTCAGGTTTTACGGCAGAATTTAGCGGTTAGCTCCCCCTATCCCCGGCGTGACCTGCAGGAGTGTTTTACCTCTTCGGCAAACCAACTTGCGGGCGCCTCATGCGAGGGCACGCCCTTGTCACCTAGACTTAGCTGCGTTCGCATTTTCTAGCCACAAGGAGTAGCCGTGATTTCGTGGTGGGAATCCATCATTTTGGGGATTGTCGAGGGCGTGACCGAGTTCTTGCCGGTCTCTTCGACAGGGCACCTAACCATTGCCGAGAACCTGCTAGGGCATGCGGTCAACGCCCCAACTGTCACGGCTTACACAGCGATCATCCAGGTTGGTGCCATGATCGCCTCCATCGTCTACTTTTGGTCTGACATTGTGCGCATCGCGAAGGCTTGGTTCGTGGGCCTGGTAAATAAGTATGAGCGCAAGGCCGACTACCACCTGGGATGGGCAATTATTGTGGGCGTGGCTGTGACAGCGGTTATCGGGCTACTGCTAAAGGACGTAATCGAAGGGCCGCTGCGGTCGATGTGGTTTGTGGCAGCAGGCCTAATTTTGTGGTCGGTGGCCATGTACGTGTCTGATCGGGTGCGCTTCAATCGCGGCGAGGAATCGATCACTTGGAAAGACGGCCTGCTCTTGGGCCTGTTCCAGTCCATCGCCCTGATCCCAGGCGTATCGCGCTCCGGGGCTACTATTGCCGGGGCCATGTTCCTAAAGATCGACCGAGTTGCCGCCACTCGCATGAGCTTCTTTTTGGGTATCCCCACCCTCATCGCGGCGGGCGGGTTGCAGGCAGTAACCAAATTCGACCAGATCGGGGCTGCCGGCGGGGTCGGCTGGGGCTCTACCATTATCGGCACGGTAGTTTCTGGGATTGTCGCCTACCTTTCGATCGCGTGGCTGCTCAAGTTTGTTTCTTCGAACAACTTCAACGGTTTTGTAATCTACCGGGTGGCGCTGGGCATTCTGGTTGCATTGGGACTGGTAACCGGCCTTATTGCCGGCATCTAAATACGTTCCTCTAAACACTTCCCCCGCGCCCGGCGCACACTATTTCGAGTTCGCTGGGTGCGGGGATTTTTATATCCGAAGCCTTCGCGCGGGCTATTTTCCTAAATATTCGAGGGCGGCCACTAGCAGTGCTTGGGTGCCCGTTCGCAGGGAGGGGGCCAGGGTGGGAGCGAATTGTGGGGAGTGGTTGCCCGGCGCAGTCTTGGGATCGGGGAACCCCCCGAACGTCCAGTAGAAGTAGGGCACGTCGAAGGCCTTGGGAATGTAGGTGAAATCTTCCGAGGCAGTTACCTTTTCCCCGTCGGCGTAGCGCTCGCCAAAATAGTTTTTGAACGCGCCGGTAATACGGTCGAATTGCTCCTTAGGGTTAGAGGTGAGCGGGTACTTGTTGAAGTATTCGAATTTGGGTTCGCGCTGGCTGCCCGAGGCAGCGCATTCAGCTTTCACAATGCGTTCAATAGCTGCGGTTACCTGTTCTTGCACCTGTTCTTTATATGTGCGGATATTTAATTGCAGCACGGCAGAGTCAGGGATGGTGTTCGCCGAGGTTCCTGCCGAAATTGAGCCCACGGTAACCACCGCAAAATCCGAGGGCGACGTTTCGCGTGAAACAATAGTTTGCAGCCGCAGCACAATCGCAGCTGCCATAACCACTGGGTCTACAGAGAGGTGAGGCATGGACCCGTGCGAGCCCTTGCCAAATACCGTTATCTTAAGGCTTGTGGCACCCGAGAAGGTTGGCCCGCAGACCGCGTTCACAGTGCCCTCTTTGATACCTACCACGTGTTGGGCCAAGCAAACCTCGGGCTTTGGCACCTGTTCAACCAGCCCGGCCTCGACCATAGACTTAGCCCCTTGCGCCGTTTCCTCGCCCGGCTGGAAGAGCGCAACAAACGTCCCCTCCCACAGATCTTTGTGAGCGAGCAAAAGCTTTACCGCCCCAAGTAGGCAGGCCGTGTGCATGTCGTGGCCGCACCCGTGCATTACCGGAGTTTTGTTGCCGTCTTCATCCTGCTGCCGGGCCGTGGAAGCGTAGTCCAGGCCAGTGTCTTCGGCCAGGGGAAGCGCATCGAAATCAGCACGACACAAAATGGCAGCGCCCTCGCCATTTTCAATTACGGCTACCACACCCCCACCGATTTCTTTAGGCTCTGCGCCCAAATCTTTTAGCTCTTTGGTTATACGCCCACGAGTCCATTCTTCTTGCATGGACAATTCTGGATGCTGGTGTAATTCCTTGTATAAGTCTTCCTGCCAGTCTTTTTGCTCGGCTACGAGCTTTTCAATATCGCTCATTGTTCCCCCTTTCCTTCTTTTATACGTCATAGACCGGCCGCCGGCTCATTTAGCTGTGGCGAGCGTTGGCCCCGGCGGCAGTTGTTGGGAAGGACATTCGGAGGCCGTAAGTGCCATAGTGCGCTGCTCGTCGGCAGTTACGCTGAGCCCCCACACCTGCTTGATTCGCACCTGCCGGGCCACGTAGGCGCAGCGGTAATCGACGTCGGGAGGCAGCCATTTGTTTGCCGCGTACGCGCTTTTGGCCTGATTGGCAGGGCCGTCCACTGCCAGCAAATTGAGCGGGTCGTTGGCAAACTTTTGCCTGCGCGCAGGGTCCCACCCATCGGCCCCCGAAGCCCAAGCGTCGGCGAGGGCAACCACGTGATCTATCTGCACGGCCTCGGAAGAATGCTGCCCCCGCACGAAGTTGATTACTTTGCCCGTATACGGATCTTGCAACTGCCCAGACAGTACCACGCAATTGCGAGTATTTGGCCTGTAAACAACATTCTTCATGTCGCGGCTCAGAATGTCGTTGCGGGTGTCGCAGCCGTTATGATCCTCGTCGGCCCAACGTTGGCCGAATTCGTGCCGATTGTATTTTTTGGTCTGCCGCCACTGGCGCACGGGCAGGGACTTTACCGCCTGGGCAAAGTCGGTGTTAGGTACTTCTTTTAGCACCTGATCGTTGGTTTTGAAAGTGTCGACAATAGAGCCAGGCCTATTTGCCCCGGCTGCCCCAGCCTTACCGAAACCGCCCAAATCTAGGCCCAGCGGAGCCACCGCCCAGACCACCAACGCGGCAGCGAGCAGCCACGCCACCAGATCGCCAATTCCGAACCGTCGTCTCATGGACTCTACTGTGGCACGTACCTATGACAGATGGTGACAGCGGTGTCAATCTGTGGATAACTTCGCCGGCCCGTCTCCACCCTCGAACCGCCAAGTGAGGCTGAAGCCCTATTCGGCAATTGGCTCAACTAGGCTCGGAAAGTTGTTTCCCACGGATCCGACCTGTTTAGAAACCTTCCGGGGTTGCAATGCGGGGGCGGGAATCTGGCCGATCAGCTCGTCTATTCCGCCGGGGTCTGTGAGGGCCGGATTTAGCCAGCTTCCCCACGCCTGCTCGGGCACAATTACGGGGGTGCGTTCGTGGATGTGGCCGAGGGCGTCCGGGGCACTCCTGGTGCAAATCGCGCAAGATGCCACCCATCCGCTGGGGCCCTTCCAGGCCTGCGCTATGCCAGCAAACGCCATAAGGGGATCCAGAGGGCCTTCGGAAAGAAAATAGGGCTGTTTTTTGCCCCCAATTTTTTGCCACTCAAAGTAGCCGTTGGCGGGCAGCAGTACGCGGTGTTTAGCTACTGCGGTTCTAAAAGATGGCTTCCTAGTTACCGTTTCCGCCCGGGCGTTTATGAGCAGCGGCTGGTCAGGTTCTTTTGCCCAGGAGGGGATGAGCCCCCACCGCAGCTGGCGCAGTTCGCGCACGATTTCGCCCTCGCCGGTAAAACGTTCCATGACGGCGGCAACGGAATGGGTTGGGGCTATGTTCCACGAGGGATCCGGGGCGTCGTGGACTACCAGATCTATGTCGAATAGTGCGGTTATGTGGCCGGTGGACTCCCACATGCCGTAGCGCCCGCACATTAGGGTTCTTCCGCTGTGGGTTGGGCGGTGGAGCCGGTGTTTTTCTTGCGATTCTTGAATGGCCTGTGTTTGCGGTTACCGCCCAATATGAAGGGATTTACGTCTGGTTTTACGCCTTTGCGGGCTAAGAGGGCGCGCAATTGTTTGGACGTCATGGTAACGGTCCAATCGCCGGTGGGTAGAGTCCAGCGGCGCCACCCCGATACTACTGTCCCCAACCCCCCAAAGATTATTGCTACGAGCATTCCAAAAACCGGCTGGTCGTACTTGTAGAAGACGACCATTATCAGTGAGGCCGCGAGCGCAGGGGTGGCGTATAGGGTGTTGCCACCGAATACTCGGGGGACCATGCCGGAGGCGACGTCGCGGATCATGCCGCCCCCTACCGCGGTTACGAGCCCTAGCAGGATGGCGGGAGGAATATTGTAGCCGAGGCTGAGGGTTTTTAGGGTGCCGGTTGCGGCCCAGCAGCCGAGCACGAGCCCGTCACCTAAAAAGACCATGCGGGTGGCCCAGCGCCCGGAGAGGCGCAGCAGGATTGCCACGAATGCTCCGCCGAGGGCGCAGAACAGATAGTACGGGTCGGTGATGGCTACGGGGGCACCGGATTGGAGCATCACGTCGCGGACGATGCCGCCGCCGAGGCCGGACATTACGGCCAACACGAAGAAACCGACTGCGTCAAAATTGCGCCGGCGCGCTAATTGGCCGCCAATGATCCCGTTCACGAACACGCCAATTAGGTCGATGACGCGAAACACATCGGGAAGAATCGAGTTGAGGTTGTCCAGCACGACACTAGCCTAATAGTTTCGGGGGGCCTTTTTCAGGTCGAAAGCCGCTATTGGGCGGCGTTCATGCGGGCCTTTAGAGGCTCGTAGTGGTCTTCGACTGCGCAGTAGTATGCGTGAATGTCCCCGTCCTCGACTGCTTTTAACATCGCCCCATGGGCTTTGGCGGTCAAAATTAACCCTGCGGGGTCGGCCGGAAGGGACGGCACCACGGCCATGTGAATCAGCCACATGGCGCTCATCATCTCGTCTAATAGCTGATTTTGAAGGATAGAAATTAGTCCCCTATGAAAAGCTATGTCCTCTTGTATGTATGAGTGGCCAGTTGCAGACTTGGAAATCATTTGTTTAACCAGATCTTGCAGCTCTTCGATCTTTTCGGGATCTGTTTGGTCGCGCTTTTCTACCAGTTCGTGGCCTACCCCGATGTCGAGATACTTTCGCATGGCCACCACTTCGTCGAGAGTTCCCAGGGAGCCGTTTCCCATAGACGACCGCAGGACGAGAGTGTTTACCAACGGAGACAGTGACATGTTTGAGACAAACGCACCTTTGCCCTGCTTGGTTGCAACAATGTCGAGCGCCTGTAGCTGCCTCATGGCTTCGCGGACAGAGGACCGAGAGACGCCCAGGAGTTTGCAAAGTTCCGCCTCGGTAGGCAAAGGATCCCCTGGATTGAGATGCTCAGAAATTATGTACTGCTCAACCGCTTCCACTGTAGAGTCAGCGCGAGAGGCAAACTTCTGTTCGAGTTTAGTTTTCTCGTAGCCCGTGAGAGTAGGCGGAAGTGACGACAAGATATCTGACGTTTTTTTCATTACCACTTTCCTACCTGCAGGGTTTCCCACTCAATTATGACAGTTGTGGCACGTCTCCGCAGTCATAAGACAACAGATCCGTGCCACATTTTACCTGCCTACGCATTCACAGAGTCGAACCAGCAATGGGGGATTTTTGTGAAGTAAAGCCCCTGCATTTCTCGCTCCCAAAGAAGCCCAAGTTCTCCGTCTGGCATAATTGCCATGCATTGATAGACGTAGTGGGCCGGATTAAATGTTCGGGCTACATCCCACGTGTGTCCGCCGTCGTCGGACCTCCGCAGAACTCCCCGACCTCTATATGGGCGCAGTTGGGAAGCATTCGCGAACACTACTCTTTCAGGGTGTTCGCCCGTAGGCCACGCGACAGCATTTGGCTGGCAAAAAATCTCAGGGATTTGCGAGACGAAACATACCTCGCCCCACGTTTCGCCCCCGTCCACACTCTCGACGGCTGCTACCTTGCCGCTAGGATGTTGGTTACGCATAAGCATTAGGACAGTCCCATCTTGGCGCTCTATCACCGTGGCTTCGTGGGTGGCTGCGGCTTCGGTATCCAAAGTTCGAGAGTCTATTTGCCTACCTTCGAATATGCGGCCATCGTTTGGCGACTTCGCTAATTTCCATGACTCGCCTCCGTCATCGGAATAAACAACGGTTGCAGAGAAATTGGTCTTATTTTCTCCGTTGTAATAGACGGGCATAACTAGCCTGCCAGCATAATTCGAATTGGCAAGTTGGATTCCAGTTCCGGGGGCAGTACCCAAGAACGACATCCACTCTTTCTTAACCTGATGATTCAGATTTACTGGCTTAGACCAGGTTTCCCCATCGTCATCTGAGTAAATCATTTGGAGGAAGCAGGTGCGTGCCGTGAGTAATGTCTGGGCGGGATCTTCCCCGTCCTTCAAAAATACGTTGCCACCGTAAGACTCCTTGCCGCCCTGCACAACAGTTACTGTTCCATCTTCGGAAATCGAATACGGCGCAAGTTCACCATTTTCGTCCACAACTGTTCCATCGGAGTTCCAGGCATACTCATTTCCTTCACTATCGTGGAGGATGTAGTTCCCGTTTGGGTCTACGCCAATCTGGGCTTCAGCGTTTGGTTGCCCCATACCGCCCGGGAAATGATCTATGAGGACTATTATGCGCCCAGTTTTCTGATCTTGAACTACACAGGAATCGATTACGGAGGCACCGCTTGCTCCATGGCCCGGGTAGCTTAGGACTGGCTGCAAATCTCCCCAAGTTTTTCCACCATCGAAAGACCGGCGAATAACGAAGTTGATCGAATTAGGGGAATCGTTAGCTATCGTTTCGCGCTGGTCAGCTCCCGCAATAACCACACCCGACGCTGTAGTCAGTAGCGACGGAATGCGATAGCTAATTGAATTTTCGAAGCCGTAGTCGAACAGACATTGGGTATCCACAGGCGGCACTGTAGATAGCTTCTTGATCTGTGCGTCGTTCAGCACCGACGAATAGATCGCTGCGTTGCGAACCTCTCCGAAGAGCCTGGATCCATAGATATCCTGTCCGATAACCACCTCGTCGCAGCCGTCAAAGCTATCGAAAAAGGCTTGCCCCGGAAGATGAGCTTCCATATATCCGTCCACGTAAATCTGGACTGCGCCGTGGCCGACTCGAAGAACAACATCGTGCCAATGCCCTTGGTCCCAACTACCTTCGGCAACGAAATGCCGCCATACGTTGCCCTTCCCAAGAACTCGGTAGTCAATGCCTCGTTCAGTGAGGCTGATATTTAGTTTTTCTTGCCCCCCTGCAGCTGCAGCAAGCAGGGTACCGTGCTGACCGGGACCCCTTACTCGATACCTTAGAAAAATCGAGCCCGAGCGCAACTGCCCTACTTGGGCGGCGTCATAATCCGACAAATGCGATGCAGCGAACTCAATTAACGGTTCTGGCGCAACCGATTTCGCAAGAAATTCCATAGGCGTAAGCTCCCTGTCGAAAACCGATTGTTCAGCTAGCTCCACGCCGGTGGTAGGGGACCATTCAAAGACGCTCGACTCCCCGCAAGCTGCCGGCCTAAGATCAGCAGTTGCAGAAAAGCACTGGTACCCATCTAAGTAGATCTTCGCCCCCGCAGCTGTGGAGGAAATCCCCAGCGCATGCCACTGGTTGTCAGATACCTTGAAAGTATCTTCCATATCGAGGCGAATTTCTGCATCGCTGTTGCTGCCCAGCAGTAGCAGACTGCCATTCGCTATTGAAAGTTCCCAGCCACTGTCGCTGCCGAATACACGTGCGATTTTTCCGTCTATATTCGCCCGAAAATTAGTCGTCCAGCTTTGTCCATTTGCATTCATTATCATTTACCCTTCAAGTAGAAAAAGGTCCTTTTAAAAGCTTCTTACTGGATATTCAGTTACCCACTCGGCAGGAATTTCCGTGTAGTAAATACCTTGCCATTCACGTTCCCAGAGCAGCCCAATATTGCCGTTAGGCAGCATCGCCATAGATTGATATACGTAGTGCCCTGCTTGGAATGTCCTGGACGAGTGCCAACTCGCCCCACCATCTAGGGATACTCTAAGCACCCCTTTACCTCTGTACGGCTGCGCTGCGGATGCGTTTGCGAATAACACGCTTTCATATCCGTGTGACATACTCCGCGCCGCGGGCAAACTGAATATATCGGGAGTTTCGTCTTTGAACTCGGGTTCACTCCAGCTAACCCCACCGTCTTGGGAACGCGAAACGGCAATTTTCCGTCCCGGATTGAGGTTGCGCATATACATTGTCAGCTCATTTTCGCCAGTTTGTACAACGGCAGACTCGTGCAAGGATGCAGTTCGGTCGTGCACTGTCTTTGAATCAATGGTTGTAGATTTAAAATGTCTTCCATCGTTTGGCGATTTAGATCTGCGCCAATTTTCCCCTCCATCGTCGGAATAAACGACCGCACTAGAGTAAACCGTTGCAACGGAATTTGAGTAGTATATGGGCACGATCAAGCGTCCGTCATATTTACCTCCCCTGACCTGCATTGCTGATCCTGGGCTGGTCCCAATGAATTTCATCCAGTCCGCTTTGACCTGATTGTTAATATGGCGAGGAGTAGTCCAGGTAACTCCATCGTCGTCAGAATGCATTTCAACGAGATAGGCTGTCGGCACCATGAACAGGCCCTCTACAGTAACTTTAGATTTTTCAGCTGGGTCATATATCGAGTTCAGTTCACGACCCTTCTTGCGCACATTCCCCAACGCATCAATAGAATAGTCTGTCGCTCTCCCCTGGGAGTCCAGCACCCTGCCCGCTTTATATTTGAAGGTACCGTTAGCGCCGTCCCTTAGAAGTAAGGAGCCATCTTCACCCATTCCAGTACCGGGACCATTATTCGGCTGACCTACTCCCCCTGGATATAGATCTACGAGCAAAGTTATTCTTCCACTCTTCCGATCTTGCACGAGCGAAGAGTCTATTACCGACGCCGCTTTTTTGCCCTCCCCAGGCAAGTCGACGAGTTTCTGCAGCGGCTTCCAGGTCTTGCCGTTATCAGACGACCTGCGCACTACTAAGTTAATGTCATTTGGGCTGTCGTAGGCATTGGGCACCCGCTGATCCGCGCTAGCAATTAACGTTCCACTTTGAGTCCTAATTATTGCAGGAATCCTATAGCTGGCTGCGCCCTCATAACCGAGGTCGAATAGTGCTATTTCTCCGGGATTTTGATATGAGGAAAGTGATTGAATTTGCGCCGTGTTTAGCCTTCCCTCATACACTCGCAGCCTGGCCCCCTCACCAGCATAATTATCTATAGACGCCAGGGAGCGCGCGGGCATTTTCCGAGAAGTTAGGTAAGAGCCGTTTAGGTATAGCCCTATCTCATCACTATCTATCGCCACAGCGATGGTGTCACCAGGTTTGAGGCCTTTGTTCAGCGGCACTTCAAGCTTTTGCCCTCCTTGGCTAAAAACCAGAGAGCCCCCCAAAGATAGTATCTGCACATCAGCCTGTCCTCGACGCAACCGCAGTTCGTTATTCCCCGTCCCCTTACTTTCTACTGTGTAGAGCAAAGTAAGTTTTTGGTTGTCAGCCGTACGGCGTACCGCAGATGGAATCGGCGCGCTCTTATCTGTAGAAAAAACTGGTTGTGGATATCCAGTAATGGCCTTGATCTGCTGCGCAGATAGTGGAGAACCGTAAATGCTAACCTTACTGATTTGCCCATCGAAACCCCATTGCCTTCCCGAATTGTCGTAATTCGCTCCAAGCCGTAGAGAATCAATGCGGTTTAGCGAGGAGAAAAATGCTCTCGCAGCAGTGCTAAACACCTGCTGTCCGTCCAGATAAATGCGGGTGTTGTCGTTAGAAACGGTAATTGCAGCTGTATGCTCCACCCCATCACTCACGGAGCCGGCATCTTCTGCATCTGCCTTTGCGAGCCAACCTCCAGGGGCCGATTTTTGATCCCTCACTTCCCAATAAATATGCCCGTTCCGCACTGACAACGTCAGATTCGTGGAGGGATCTTTCGTGTAGGAGGCACTGAGTAGTGCTGCAGAAGGAGATTTTTGAGTCGTTTTAAATCTGACCGCTATAGTTCCCACGTCTAACGAGGTGAGCTTTTTGGCATATCGCGATAAATCTAGTCCGTCCCCCTGCGCGTGCTGAGCGTAGGGCTCAGACATTTCAATTAACGGTCGCGACGACCCGCCCTCCTCACTCGCATCGGCGTCCGCCACGCAGATGATACCGACCGCGGCCATCGACGTTGCTAAGAACGACCCCAGCAGCGCTCTTTTAGATCTAGGTATTCTAGCTGCGGTAACTAGGTCCATGTTTCACTACCACCTTGTAGCATCAGTTGTCTGACATCTAATCGACATGCTAGCCGACACTCTAGCTCATGGCAAGCAACCTAAAAATACGCCTTCCAACTGCAGATACAGTTTGACCTAGAGAACTCCAACCCCTCTTGCAAAGACGGAAAACCGCTGCTATAACTTACTTGTAAGACAACTGATCTGTTGGCTACACCTGTTCAAAGACGAATATAAGGAGTCATTCCCAAATGAGTAACAAAGGTGTCGCGTCACCTACGCGCAATAAATCCTGGTGGGAATACTTGGGGAAAGAAGACTGGAAAGCATTTTTCGCTGCCTGGCTCGGCGTACTTCTCGATGGGTACGACTTTGTATTGATTTCTTTCGCCCTTCCAGCAATTATCAAGGCTTTCGACCTCACGCTCGTACAAGGTGCGTCGCTAATTTCTGCTGCATTTATCAGTCGCTGGATTGGCGGACTAGTCCTAGGCGCCGTCGGCGATCGCTACGGCCGAAAACCAGCGATGGTTCTTTCTATTTTCATGTTTGCCTTCGGCTCTATTGCTTGTGCCATAGCTCCAAACTTCTGGGTACTGTTCATTCTGCGGTTGGTAATTGGCTTCGCAATGGCAGGAGAGTATTCCTCTTCGGCTACCTATGTAATCGAGTCCTGGCCCGTCCATATGCGCAACAAGGCTTCCGGATTCTTGCTGTCCGGCTACGCATTTGGCGTCATTGCAGCAGCTCAAGTAGACAAATACTTCGTCACCTGGGTTGACTCGATTCACCCCGGATGGGGATGGAGAGCCCTATTCCTGACTGGGGTGGTGCCCATCGTGATCGCCATCTACATGCGCAAATCTTTGCCTGAAGCATCAGATTGGGAAGAGGCCAAGTCGAAGGGCCATGTTCAAAATAACGACATGCTCGCAGTGCTTTTTGGCGGAAACAAAAAAGCTCTTAACTACCTTGCGGTAGTTGTCGCTTCCGTAGCTCTATTGTTAATCTTTACTTCAATTACCTCCGGCGTAGCGGTGACTGCGATATTGGGAGCAATCTGCGCAATCATCTTCATCTACTTCATTGTTCAGTTCAACAAAAACCGCTGGATCACAGGCGTTGCAATCATGCTCACGATCTTTGCTTCCTTTATGTACACCTGGCCTATCCAAGGCCTTCTGCCTACCTACTTACAAGGCGTGGGTATGGATCAGCAACTTGTTGCAAATGTTGTCTCGTTCGCTGGGCTGGGCAATGCCTGCGGCTACATTATTGCGGGCTTTGCAGGTGACCGTTTCGGCATGCGTCGCTGGTATGCCATCTCGCTTCTGCTCTCGCAGCTAATCGTTTTCCCATTGTTTATGCAAAATGGCAAGTACGTAATACTCGTTGCCGCACTTCTATTCTTCCAACAGATGTTTGGCCAGGGTATCTCCGGGCTTTTGCCCAAGTGGGTGTCGAGCTATTTCCCAGTAGACAAGCGAGCAGCTGGACTCGGTTTCTGCTACAACGTAGGCGCACTTGGTGGAGCAGTTGGCCCGGTACTGGGCGCCGCAGTGGCGGCAAAAGTCTCGCTTGGCATGGCACTAGCTATTCTCTCTGCAGGTTTTGCAGCAGTAGTCATGATTTCGATCGGCGCTAATATTCCTCGTCTCCTTCAGAAGGCCGTGGCCCCCGAAGCAGTTCGCATTGAAGATGGCGACGACGAGGTAATCAAGGAAGGCAAATAATGTCCCAACTATTCGTGGTAGGAGCCTACGCATCTTTACCAGAAGAAGGCAGGCAAGACGACTACTATCAACTCCTACACCAAGAAAAATGGATTGACGGGATCGAGATACCTTTTCCGGGCGTCATCAAAAACAACGCACGAGATTTTGCCAGAGTACTGTCTAAAGACTGGAGTGCCAATACAATTACTGCAATCCCTGGCACCATGCAAAATGTTTGGAAAGATCCTAAGTTTGGGCTTGCCTCCCCTGACGAAACTGGTAGAGAGGCCGCGCTTGGCTTTTGCGATGAGATCAGGAATTCCGTCATTGAGCTAAACACTGAGTCAGGTAGGAGCTCAATTAGCTATATCCAGCTACATTCTGCTCCCACAAAGCTGGCGAACGCTACTTCCTTCTGCAAGTCTCTAGAACAGCTACTCAAACAGGACTGGGGCGGGGCAAAACTAGTTATCGAGCACTGCGACAAGTTTGTCCCATCCCAAAAACCCGAAAAAGGATTTCTCTCCATAGGCCAAGAAATCAATATAGCGCGTGAGCTTGGCGTAAGAATCCACATAAATTGGGGACGGTCAGCAGTTGAAGGCCGCTCAGCAGACACCGCCTATGACCACATTCAAGAATGCGCTAAGAACGGTGTACTAGCTGGACTCATCTTCTCCGGAGCCGGCCCAGAACCCACCCAGTATGGGTATTCCTGGATAGACGGGCATCTACCTACTTCCGCCTACGAGCCTAGTTCTCTACTAACTTCGAATCAGATCGAACGCTGTTCGCAGGCAGCAGAGTCCGCCGAATATATTGGCGCAAAAATCTGCGTACCTAAAACGGCGCCCCTCTTGGAGCGCGTGCAAATGCTAAGAAATATTTACGATTCAACTAAAGGAATTGAAAAGTGAGCAAGTTTAAAGGTGTTATACCACCAGTCGTAACTCCTCTTACCGAGTCGGGCGAGCTGGACAAAACTAGTTTCAAACGTTCCATAGATAGGATGATTGAAGCAGGAGTAAATGGACTTTTCATACTGGGATCGTCCGGTGAAGTCGCCTTCTCTACTGACGCACGTCGCGAAGAGATTCTAAGAGCCGCCAAGGAAATTGTTGGCGACAGAGTCCCACTTCTAGCTGGATGCATCGACACTGAGACGCTACGCGTTATAGAGCACGCAAAGGTAGCAGAAGAGCTCGGTTACGACGCGATCGTGGCCACCGCACCATTCTATGCGCTGGGAGGTCTACCCGAGATTGAACGACATTTTCGCGTTATTCATGAAGCAACGTCGTTGCCAATCTTCGCCTACGACATTCCGGTATGCGTACACGTGAAGTTGCCGGGTGCCCTTCTTCTAAAACTCGGCAAGGACGGCGTGATCGCTGGCGTAAAGGATTCCTCTGGAGATGACGTGGCTTTCCGCTTCCTTGCTGACGACAATGAGGAAGCCGGCCACCCACTTGCCTTATTTACAGGCCAAGAAGTAGTTGTCGACGGCGCCTACATGGCCGGTGCAGATGGGTCGGTACCAGGTCTGGCGAACGTGGATCCAGTTAGCTATGTAAAGCAGTGGCAGGCTTATCAGGCGGGCGATTGGGATACCGTTCGCACCACTCAAAACCACCTGTCGGCACTAATGCGCATTACCTCGGTAGTACAAAACGTTTCTGGTTTTGGGGCAGGAGTTGGAGCCTTCAAGACTGCCATGAAATTACTCGGCGTGTACGATTCAAACATGATGCCTGAGCCCGTGGCAGCGCTTGAAGGCGAGAACGTACAGCGTATTCGAAATGTGTTAGTAAAAACAGGGATGCTAAGTGACTAACATAGCCGCAATAGACATAGGCGGCACAAAGATTGGCGCCGGTCTTATTTGCACCAGGACTGGGAATATCACTCGCATACCGGACCTTCCCACTCCGGCTCGGGAGGGCAGCGGCGCAGTATGCGCCGCTGCCGCCCAGCAGCTGTCTAAGATTCTGGAAAATGGACGGGCAGAAGCGATCGGTATATCTACCGCAGGGATCGTAGATACAGACAGTGGAACTATCACATCCGCCACTGATCTAATCAAAAATTGGGCGGGAACGAACCTAAAAAACTATTTTCAGAACGAGTATGCACTACCCACCTTCGCCCTAAATGACGTGCATGCCCACGCACTCGGCGAAGCCAAATGGGGCGTCGGGAAAAATTACAGATCCATCCTGTCGGTTGCTGTAGGCACGGGCATGGGGGGAGCCTTCGTACAAGACGGACGCTTACTACAAGGAGCACACTTCGCTTCCGGCCATGTTGGTCATGTAGTTCACCCGTTAGCCAGGGGACTGGAATGCTCTTGCGGTGGATTTAGCCACATCGAAACGGTGGCCTCCGGTAGTGGCCAGGTTCGTTTTTATAACAACAAGCGCCCCCCAGAAATTTCAGAAGTTTTTAGCGGAAAAGAGATCTCTACCCGCGCAGCTCAAGGGGAAAAATACGCACAAAAGATACTAGAAGAAACAGCCTACGCACTAGGGCAAGTCCTGGGTGGATTGTGCAACTGTTTTGATCCCCACGCAGTGATCTTGTCAGGCTCGGTAACTAAAAGTGGGAGCAAGTGGCTAACACAAGTTAAGGCTGGCTATTCCAAGACCGCACTACCGCCGCTGCGCAGCATTCCACTATTGAAAGGAGAACTCGGCTCTACTGCCCCACTCCTAGGCGCAGCTTCCTGGGCCGATTCGAAATTGGAAGAAACAAATGAACAAGGTAATTGAATCCCTTCGCGGAGGACTCATTGTTAGCGTCCAAGCCTATCCGGGCGAACCTATGCGTAACCCGGAAACGATGGCGCAGATTGCACGGGCTGCCGAACAGGGCGGCGCTGTTGGAATACGCTGCCAGGGCTTAGCAGATATTTCAGCTATAAAAGGGCGCGTAGAAATTCCAGTATTAGGGATCTGGAAAGAAGGCCATGACGGAGTGTTCATCACCCCAACCCTTAGGCACGCACGCGCCTGCTCCACGGCTGGTGCCGATATAGTGGCACTCGACGCAACCAGGCGCCCCAGGCCTGACGGACGCACATACGCGCAAACTGTTTCAGCTCTACACGACGAAGGAATACTCGTAATGGCTGATTGCGGATCAATTGACGACGCACGCCAAGCAGCAGAGTGCGAAACCGACGTGCTGTCGACCACACTTGCGGGATACACTGGTGAACGCATTAAGACTGATGGGCCAGATATGGATCTCCTCGCCCAAATGGTTGGGGAGTTTCCAAACATCCCCATCATTTGCGAGGGACGAGTTCACACCCCGGCGCAGGCAAGTGCTGTGATGAAAAAAGGTGCTTGGGCAGCCGTAGTGGGGACGGCAATAACACATCCAACGACTATCACCAGCTGGTTCAGCCAGGCTATAAAAAACGCAGAATAAAAGGAGCAACGATGCGCATAGGCATATTCAACACCGCTTTGGACGCGTGTGACGCGGCCGCAAAGTTCATCATCGAAAACTTCCCAAAGGGCGGCAACTTGGGGGTTGCCACCGGCTCTACCCCCTTGCCTTTGTACTTGCGTTTGCGCGCCGCCCACCACAGAGGCGAATTCGATCTGTCTGATTCGCAGGCCTTTGCCCTAGACGAATACGTAGAAATCGGTTCCGACGATCCGCAGCGCTACCGAAACGTGCTCCGCTACGAACTAGTTGGCGACGACAAGACTGGCCTGAGCGAAAACGCTCTGCACACTCCCCTAGCAAAAGGCGGAGATCCCGAGCAGGCAGCCGAAGCCTACGAAAAGGAAATAGCTGCCGCCGGTGGCGTTGATATTCAAATACTAGGAGTTGGGGCGAACGGGCACATAGGGTTTAACGAACCTGGCGAATCTTTCAACTCGCGCACTCATTCCGGCACGCTAACCGAACAGACACGTGCCGACAACGCCCGCTTTTTCGGCGACGAGCCAAGCTCCGTTCCCACCCACTGTGTTACACAAGGGCTGGGCACAATCATGGACGCACGCACTATTGTGTTACTCGCTACCGGGCCGGCCAAGGCTGAAGCGGTTCGCGCCCTCGTAGAGGGCGAAATAAGCGAAGACTGCCCTGCATCCATCCTGCAAAAGCACCCGAATGTCATCGTGTTCCTGAACAACAACGCCGCCGCCAAGCTAGAACGCAAAGCCGACTACAAGAAAGCCTGGGTGGCCGACCAAAACTAGTCAGAGGCCGAGGCGGTGACCTTCCGCGCATTTACCTCCCCCGCCAGGCAAATACCGCCTGACGGGGGACATTATTGAAGAGTGACAACAACCGCAGCTGAGCAAATCGACTCTAGCCCACTGACGCGCAACCAAAAATCGCTAATTGGTCTAACCATCGCGGGCAACATTTGCGAATTCTTCGACCTTTTTTTGATCGGCTTCGTCATAGCATTGCTAATGAAAACACCCGGTTGGGACCTGACCGGGCTGCAGGCCGGCATCATTGCAGCATCCTCGGGGGTGGGCACCGTCCTCGGATCGCTAGTGTGGGGGCGCATGGCCGACCACTTCGGCCGCCGGCACGCCTTCATGTGGTGCATAGTCGTAATGGTCGCATTCACCGCAGCAACGCTCACCATCCAACCCGGCCAATGGCACCTGCTCAGCCTCTACCGCGTAGGCGTCTGCGTTGGCGTGGGCGGGCTCAACATTACCTCGCTGCCGTTCGTACAAGAATTCGTTCCCGTCCGCCAACGCGGCCTACTTTCGGGACTTACCTCAGTATTCATCCCACTGGGACTATTCCTGGGATCCCTAGCCACAAAACTATTTGCTGAGCCCTTCGGCTGGAAGGGACTGATTGCCCTCGGCTGCGCGCCAATAATTATCTTGGTATGGGGGTACTCCGTGCCGGAATCCCCCCGTTTTCTGGCAACAAAAGGGGATTTCAAAGCCGCCCGCGACGCCTACGCGTGGGCAATGCAGATCCCCCGCGACCAGGTGGGAACAGTGGAAGTGCGGGCTGGGAACCAGAAAACCTCCTATGCGTTGATCGTACGCAAATACCCCCGCGAACTAGTAGTGATTGCGGCTGCGTCATTCTGCTTCCTGCTGGGCTGCTTCACCATCCAGTCTTGGGGCCAAACCCTACTGGGGGAGTCCTTCAACTTCGACACCGGCACCGTCGTCTACATGTTCATGGGCGTGTCAGCAGTGGACCTGGCAGGCAGACTGGCCGGCGCATGGATGTCGGATAAGATTGGGCGGCGACGGACACTGCTCATCTGGGGGTGGCTGGGAGGAGCCGGCTGCCTAGTTGCCGCATTCTCTGCGAAAGCTGCCAGTTCTGGAGCTGTCAGCACACACACCGCCGGCATGATCTTCTTCGGCGGGATCCTACTAGCCATGGCCTTCGGAGACGGTTCCTTCGGATTCCTGAACGCATTCGGCGCCGAACAGTTCCCCGCCGCTGTGCGCTCCACAGGGGTGGGCATGACCTACGGCATCGGCGCCACCGCCAAAATCATAGGCCCCTACCTGGTGGGATGGATGATTGGCTCCAACGAACTAACCCCCCAGATTGTGTTCGTTCCCTTCCTACTATTCGGCATCCTGCTATTCGTGGGCGGATATTTGTTCACCCGGGCACGCGAAACCGCCGGTGTGGCACTGGATTAGCATTCAGCACCCGGATCGCGTCGCCCTCGGCAGGGGCAGGGCAACCCTCTCTACTACCTTTACGACCGCCGTTCCTGCCCCTGCCAGACAACTCATCCCGGCGCTCCCGCAGGTTCGGACGACAACCTGAATAGCTACACTCAATTTTGTTGAGCATTCTTCCTCGCATAGTTGACTACATCCGAAAGCTTAGATTTATTGATAATAATCAATGTCGATTAATTTTTCAGCAATGAGGCTGAAAAGAATAGAGAAGTTATGCCTAAACTAGGTTCCCTACTCGGCTTATTAGCAGGATTATCTCTAACAACCACCTTTACTGCTCCCGCTATTGCCGCGGCCGAGCCGGATAAGCCCCCAGAATTTGAATCCTCCATAACCATCGCCAACCCGAAAGTGGATGGGAGCACGTGGAAACAGGGCGAACAAATAAACTTCGTTGTTCGGTTGACGAATAAAACCGACAAGACGCGTTCTTTCGCTTCGACCTCGTCAAACCTTACGGATTGGCAGGGCTGCAAGTGGACCGCACTACCACCCAACAAAGAGGCTAAATGCACCTTCGCCTACCATGTGACGACTGCTGAGGATGCAAAAACCGGTTTCCTTCCAACCATCAAATGGCGCATGTATTCGCAAACTGGTTATCGCGGCACCAGTGCCGAGCTCCCTGAAACAAGCGGTAACAAAACCTCGGTGAGCACACAGAAAGCTGCTGCCCCCAAACCAGCCGCCGAAGAGCAGCCAGCAGCGCCCGCAATGCCGGCCCCTGCACCTAGTGCAAGCACGGCGCTGCCCGCACTTGCGCCAGCGGGGCCGCTCCCCGTCCGCTCCCACGCAGCCGGGTACAACATTCGCATCCCCGCCATAGCTGTGGCCACCAATGGTGACCTGCTGGCTGCATACGACCTTCGCCCTCATGATGGGGGAATGAATGGCGGGGACTCACCAAACGCAAACTGGATTATGCAACGTCGCTCCACCGACAACGGGCGCACTTGGCAGGCCGAAACCGTAGTGGCGCAAGGGCGTTCTGGGCGGAACAGGCTAGGATTTTCGGATCCCTCCTATGTGGTGGACCGCGAGAGGGGCACCATATTCAATTTTCATGTTCATTCCATGCAGTCCGGAGTGTTCGCGAATAAGCCCAATTACAAGTACGACCAGCGTGGCAGGATAGATGAAACTGACTCCCACACTATGAATTTGGGTTTGTCTGTATCTACCGATAACGGCCACACCTGGACTCAGCGGGTAATCACCGACCAGGTGCTAGGGCCAATAGCGAGGAAGAATAAGCTACTGTCTTGTTTTGCTACTTCCGGGGCTGGTACGCAAAAGACCGCCCCACCGAATAAGGGCAGACTGCTGCAACAGGCGGCATGTATTCAAGATCAAAATGGCAACGGAATTTCTGAATTTGGCATAGACGCTGCCCTAGCCGTAACCATCTATTCGGATGACCACGGAAAAACTTGGCACGCTGGCACCCCGACTGCCCCGCACGAGGGCGGCAAACACTGGGTGTTTGACGAAAATAAGGTCGTGGAATTATCAGATGGTTCGCTAATGCTCAATTCACGCACCAGCGGCGGGGAGGGGCTTGGCTACAGAATTGTTGGCACCTCGAAAGATGGGGGCGAAACTTGGCAAGATTTTCGAGTAGACAAGAATCTAATTGATCCAAGCAATAACGCCCAGATCATTAGAGCATTCCCGAACGCTAAGCCCGGCAGCGCCAAGGCGAAGGTGCTGCTTTTCTCCAACACGAAATCGCACGTAGATCGCTCCAATGGCACCCTGTGGATTTCCTACGACGACGGCAACACCTGGGCGGCTTCCAAGACCTTCCGCAAGGGTGGCACCGGATATTCCACGATAGCCGTGCTGTCAGACGGCAACATAGGCATCCTCTACGAGCCCGCAATGTGGGCCGACATCGGTTTCACCACAACTAACATTGCCTGGCTAGATGCCACTGCTACAAAACGGTTAGAAGAGGCCAACGATGCGGAAAACGAAAGTGAGTCGAACATCGAAAAGGAGCCCACACCCAAGCCGGCCAGTCCAAGCGGCAGCAGAAGCGAAGCGGGCAAGCACCCGCGGAACCAGCGTGCTGCCCGGAGTTAAGGCAGCGGCTTTGCGGGCGCGAACTTAGCCTCTCAGTGTTAGCGTGGAAAATGCAGCGCAGGGACGCGTCGCAACCATTTCCTGTACCACCCAACCGAAACATTCACAGGAGAAACAATGCGCAAGATTCCAACCCTGATAACCACCATCGCCGCCACCGCCACCTTCTCACTACTTACACCCCCTAACCTCCACTACCCCCACAGCAACCGCCGCAACCTCAAAGGCCAGCGAACAAGCAACGTCTGCCACAAATACCCCCGACGAGCTACCCGTGCAGTCAATCGAATCAATCTACGCGCAAGCCCAAGCCCGAAATCTTGACGCCGAAGCAACTAACTACGCCATCCGCACCCAACAAGTAATAAATGCCTACCATGCCTTACCAGAAGCACTGAGACACCGCCCTCTATCGGACCCGGCGGTGCAAAAGGAACTTAACCATCTTATCTTTGCGCAAACGGGCAACCGTTGGAGCCTAGAGGGTACCTCTAAGGCTTTTGACTGTCTGCTAGCAGTTGCAGATGCGGCATCAATAGCAGTCCCCGGGGCCCAATACTGGAAATGGATAAAGGCTGCGGGCGGCGTAATCACAGTTGCAGAAGCTATAAACGACTACCTCAAATCCAAGACAGAAAAAGCTTTCATCAAGGTCGTAGGCAAAGAATTCGGCAAGTTCCTTAAAAAGGTGCTAGCCGTGCAGCATGTAAAAGAAAGTTGTTTCAAAGCAGATTAGAGCGTAAGAAGAGGAGCCTTATGAAAAAATTTGGATTCATTATCCTAGGATTCTTTACGGGGGTAATAATATTCCTAATCAGATCCAAACTAGGAATAGATCTCAATCCGGCCAGCGGCAGCAAAACACCAGAACACTTTTCGTGGGGAGCCTTAATACTGTGGGGTGCAGTTGCGGCTGCGATCGCAGCCTTCTACGCCTTCTTTCCACACCATGGCGACAAAGACAAGTAACTGCTGCCGAGTTCGGTCCGACCTTCCCCACGGGCAAGGCCGGGTCTGAATGCTTCACCCTAGGCGGCGGGCACTATTCCGGGCGTAAGCATGCGATCGGCTCAAAAAGGAAGAAAGAAGTCAGGGCTCAGCCGAACATTCACGCGCAACCGCCCAAAGCATGCGCAGAAACTTCACTCGGGGTGGTTGGCCGCCCAAATGACGCGGTCGGCCTCGTACAAAGCAATCTCGAGCGCCCGCAACTGCTCCTCAAACTCGCCCTCGCCCACGCTTGGGAACCGAATCATGCCGCCAATCGTGCCCTCGTGGTCGTGAACGTACTCTAGTGCAGCCAACGCCGCCGCATTCTGAAAATCGGCAGCTACCGTAAACGCAGGCTCAACCGCATACCCCTCGCCAGCAAGCTGGCGCACGATCGAACGCCACGGCAACGACGCCAATCGGGCAGTAGGCCCATCCGGATCCACCAAATCTGCACTAGCATACGGGTCCTCCCCCGCCGCCTTGTCCAGCAGGTTCAACGCCACGCGCTCCACAGCAATGGGCTCCCCCCGGCCCACAAAACCACAAACCACAACGATATCCGGGGAAGTATTCGCTGCCACCTCGCTGAGCAAAGCCCTAGCCCCAGGCCCATGCTGCGGCAGAATTAGAGGCACTACCTCGTGGCGTCCATCCAGGGCATCCACCAGCTTCTGCGTAATATTCCCATCAACCTTTGCATCAAAGCCAGCCAACATGATCCGAGTCATAACGCCCCCAAAAAAATTGCGCTACCATCTTTTGCTTGTAGCTATCTTGCACACTGATCTTACCGATTTGCCGTTAGGCTTTAAACATGCGCATATCAAATTGGGACAATTCTGGCCCCTCCAGCTGGGACCCTAAACAAAAAGCCCCGATCGACCCTTTTAACACCGCCCGCTTCAACGTGCAGCCAGTGGACCAGGCCCTATCTGGGCCGGCCTACCAGCAAAATCGTTCCCTAAAGCAAGCGGCAAAGCCCGTGCTGGTGCTCCTTGCAATTATGTGGGCAATATACTTAGTCGAAGTTTTCGCGCGCCTCGACCTAACCAGCCTGCTAGGCATTCACGCGGGGCAAGTATCCTCACTTTGGAACATCTTCACTTTCCCCTTCGAACACTTAAACTTCGGGCACATAGTGAACAATTCCTGGCCATTTTTAATCCTGGGAACTCTAGTTTCCAAAGAGGGTGCTTCCCGCTACCTGTGGGTAACTGTCGCCGGCACCGTAGTGAGCGGCCTCGGAGTCTGGCTGCTTTCGCCAACCTATTCACTTACTGTTGGCGCTTCGGGCGTAGTTTTCGCCTACTTTGGCTACCTGATCGCCGCTGCCCTGGTAGAAAAGAATTCCAGCCAGAGGGCGGGGCGTATTGCCGTGGCTGTAGTTGTTGGCATTTTTTACGGTTCCTCAATGCTCATGAGCCTAATCCCGCGCGGAGACGTGTCCTGGCAAGGTCACCTTATGGGCGCAGTCGGTGGCATTATCGCCGCCATAATTATCGAAGGTGCCGAGGCACACAGGCTACAGGCTAGGCAAAACGGCCCCCAAATATTTCCACCTAGCCGCTAGAGAAGGTTTCCCCACCCCCGCCCCTAGGCGTCAAAGACACACTTTTGCCTACAGGGCTGGCCTGCCCACAACAGGGAGTTCGGAAGTAGGGGGTGGAAAAAGTAAGGCGGCGCCTCGGCGCCGCCCTTGCGCATCATCTGCGCGCTCTAACCGCCTGTAACCTTGCCTAGGGCAAACGTGAATGCCGCTGCCCCCAGCCCAATCGCCAGCTGCCGCAGCGCGCGCGGGCCCGGCCTCGCCCCCGAAAGTAAACCCACAAACCCGCCTGTAACCAGCAGCGCCATCCCAACCAGGCACACTGCCGCCACCATTGCCCCCACGTGTGAAAGCGGCAGCAGGAACGGTATAACCGGGATGATCGCCCCCGCGGAAAAGAATAGGAACGAGGACAGGGCGGCCTTCCAGCCGTCGCCAACCTCCTCGAAACCATCCGACTGGGTCTCCTCGGCCAAACGGGAGGCCTCAATCTGGCTAACCATCTGCCGGGCGCGCTCTTCGGCCTCGGCCGGTTCCATTCCGCGCGCCCTAAAGACCAGTGCTAGCTCGTTGCTTTCCAAATCCAGCTCAGGCAGCGCCTCAGCCGCGGCAGGAGACGGGTTGGAGGCTTCGAGTAGCTCCCTCTGCGAACGCACTGACACGTATTCGCCTGCCCCCATGGACAAGGCCCCCGCCAATAGTCCAGAAAAACCAGTAATCAGGATTGCGCTACCGCTCACCCCGGCACCAGCCACCCCAAGCAGCAACGCCAAGTTAGAAACCAACCCATCGTTCATGCCAAACACGGCGGCACGGAATGTCCCCGCCATTCGCATGCGAGAACGGCCCGCGAGCGCCCGCACCACCTCGGAATGGACGCGCTCGTCTGCGCTTATCTGCGCGGGAGTTTCGGGCTCGCCCCCCGCCTGCCGCTCTTCGGCAGACTGGGCTAGCGCCAGCACAAACACGGACCCGAAGGTGCGCGCAAGCGTGGACATTAGGCGTGTGCGCAGCGGCGGGATTGGGGCTGGGTAGGCGTGCAGGCCCAGCTTGTCTAACCAGTAGCGTTCGTGGCGCTGTTCCGCCTTGGCGAGTTTTAGTAGCACCTCGCGTTCGACCCCGCTGCGCTTACCCGCCAGGTAAGAGTAGGTGGCGGCCTCCTGCCTTTCGCTAGCTAGATGCCGCCGCCACCTTTTGATTTCAGCCTTGGTAGGTGGGTGCACTGCGGTTACTTCTGTTCGGAAACTTCTTCGACCTCGACGTCAACGTATTGCGGCTCAGTACGCGAGGTGGACGACTGAGTTGGAGGGGCAAACAGGCGCTCTTTGATGTGGTCGGCTACCTTGTCGGTCACTTTCTGGCCCTGTTCGGAAACCACTTGGTTGATCTTGCGGGAAGCCTGCCCCGACATTTGGCGCACCTTCGGGTTATCCGCTACAGCGTGCACCCCGCGCGCAACCGGCCCATCCGGATTGTTGCGCATTTCCCGGCGAGCAAAATAAACGCCTGCGCCAAGGCCCAGCAGGCCCAAAGTAAACTTCTTCATTATTCCTCCTGTAAGTCAGCCAAAAACTACCTTACCGGGTGCGAACAAAACTCGGGAGGGCGAACTTTGCCCCTAGGTTGGCCTCGAAATATCTTTGCCGGGGTCGAGGGCGTTTACCCGCCCATACGGGCACAAAAAATGTGATCCAGCCCGCCTTGGCGGACTGGATCAACAGGCTAAGGGAATCGCAATTTTAGATCAGCAGCGCGCCCCCCAGGGCTACCGCCGAAACGATCACGGTGGCAATAAGGCCAAGTACCACTGGTTTTGGCCCCACCTTCACCAGGTCTGGCACGCGAATTCCTAAACCGAGGGCGCCCATAGCCATAGTTAGCGCGCCGGTTTGAATTAGCTTCGCTGCCGAAAGTACCGAGGCGGGAAGCGGCACCAGCGACGTCAAAATTACCATTGCTAAAAATCCGACCACGAACAGCGGAACCAGGGGGGCTCCCTTTTGGCCGGAGTTATCTTTGCGGTATACGAGGGCGAGCACAGCCACCACCCCGGCCAAGCACACTACGCGAGCCAGCTTCACTGCCACAGCCGTGGCCAGTGCCTTTTCTCCCATGGCGGCGCCGGCGGCAACGACCTGGGCCACCTCGTGAATAGAACCGCCAGCCCAGGTGCCAGCCGTAACCGGATCCAACCCGAACAGGCCCGCCAACAGGGGTAGCACCGGGATGCAAAGCGTGCCAAAGACAACCACCAAAGCCAGTGCGGTGGCCGTTTGATCTTTGCTGGACTTTACAGTGTCTTTCGCACCTGCCACAGCGGCGGCCCCACAGATCGAAAACCCGCACGCAATCACGCCAACCAGCGGCTTAGGTAACCCCATCGCCAAACCGATAAACATTGTGGAGGCGACTCCCACGGCCACCACTACCACCACCAGTACCAGGCGCTGCCACCCCAGGGAAGCCAACGTCGACAGGGAAATTTGTAGGCCCAACAGCACAATGCCAAGGCGTAGCAGCCGCTTAGCAGAAAGAGCAATGCCAGGGCCGAAGCGCTCCGGCACCCGCCACACGTTAGCTACCACCACGCCGAGGGCGATAGCTACCAACAGCGCGCTAGCTAGGGGAACCACCTTGTTGATGGCCATGGCAGCTAGTGTTATGCCCCCTGTTAGTGCCAGGCCAGGCAGGAACTCTGCCACCGAAAAATGTTTTTTCTTTACTACTTTTACTTTTGGTTTTTCAACAACAGCATCCACAACAGTAACTATGAAGAAAAAATCCGGTCGGGAGAATACTCAATTTTACACCGCTGCCATATACTTTTGATATGCCAATGCCGAACTTGCAGCTCCTGGACCTGCTGGTGCGCACCGAAGAACTTGGAAGTCTCTCCAAAGCGGCCGCCGCCATGGGCCTAGCCCAACCAAACGCCTCACGCGCCCTAGCCCGCTTCGAACGCAAAATAGGCCAGCCCCTACTGGCGCGCTCGTCCTCTGGGTCAAAACTAACCTCTACCGGGGCCCTCGTGGCCGGGTGGGCGCGTCCGCTACTGGCAGCCAGCGAAGAATTCGAAGCAGCCATGGCCTCCCTTCGTAAAGATGCCACAGACCGCCTGCAAGTGTTGGCCTCCCAAACCATCGCCGAAAGCTACGCCCCCGCCTGGCTGGCCCGCTTCCAGGCCTGCCACCCGCAGGTACGCGTACACCTCGAAGTGGCAAACTCCGCCGCCATAATGGAACGCATCCTAGCCGGGGATTCGCGGCTCGGGCTCGTAGAATCAGCCACCATCCGCCCCGGCCTGCACACCCAGGCGATAGGGCACGACCAGCTCATTTTGATCTGCCCGCCAACTCACCCGTGGGCCCGCAGACGCTCACCGGTATCACTAAAACAGCTGGCAGGCACCCCTCTAGTAGTGCGCGAAGAAGGTTCCGGTACGCGCCAAGTGTTAGAACTGGCCCTCGCCCAATTCACCGCGGCACGCCCGGCACTAGTGGCCTCCTCAAACGCCGCCGTAATCGGTTCCGTCAGCGCCGGGGCCGGACCAGCCGTAATTTCCCGCAAAAGCGCGGCCTCCGCCCTCACCCAGGGGATAGTTTGCGCCGTGGGAGTCGAACATTCCGACCAGCTGAGGCGAACCCTCAGAGCAGTTTGGGCTAGTGGGAAAGCCCCCGTTGGGGCTGCGGCACATTTTGTTGAGGCAACTCGGCCCGCTTTACCGCCCCGGCCGCAATAGCCGTAGTAAGCGGAACCGCCAGCACAAGGCCCGTAGCTGAGGCGAGCGTGCGCAACGCTTCGGCCCCAATATCCTCTGAAGCGAGCAGCGACTGCAACGACTGGTTGTAGAACATAACCAGCAGCAGCAGGGTGGACAGGGCGGCCCCAGCGTAGGCGAACACGATCGTGTAAATAGTAGAGGCAATGTGATCGCGGCCAATGCGCATGCCCGCCCGGTAGAGCTCCCAGCGCGAATAGTGGGGGGCTGCCGCGCGTAGTTCCCACACGGCAGAAGCCTGGGTTATGGTCACGTCATTTAGCACCCCCACTCCCGCAAGGACGAGGGCGGCCACCGCCAACTGCCTAAAGTCCAGGCCGGGCAGGCGCGCAGCCAGGTTCAACTCGGTTTCGTCGGTGAAGCCAGAAAGGCGCCCGGCGTATACCGCTATAGCTCCGAGCCCTGTCGAAACTGCGAGCGCCACCAGGGTTCCTGCAAGAGCCGCACACGTACGCAGCGAAAACCCGTGTGCAATGAACACGACGACGAACATGATGGCCGAGCCCGCAACCAGACCAACCCACACGCCAGGGTTGCCGCACACGAGCGAAGGCAGCATGAATAGCATTAGCACCGCCCCCGCGACCCCTAACCCCACCAGTGCAAACAGCCCTTTCCAGCGGGCAACGGCAAGCACCGCGAGGGCGAACATCGCCGCAAAAACACCAATCAGCTGGCTGCGGTGGACGCCCATAAACGAATACTGCACGCCCGCCGGGGTGTCCAGTCGCATCACGGAGAGCTTGTCGCCGCTGCTGATGCCAGCGTTAGCGGCCGGGCCAGCCAAACGGAGCTGGTCCGTTTCATCACGGTGTTTGCCGGTTAGTACTTTTATTTGTGCCAGCCTGCACTTCGAGGCCGGGGACGCGGCGGTTTCTGGCGAGTCCGGCGAAGCTGAAGGGGAGGCTGTGCCGGCTTCGCCTTGGGACGGGGAGGCGTCCACCCCACAGTTGCCCCCCAGCCCTATAACCTGCACAGTTTCGAGGGTGGCCGAGGGGGCGAGCAAATAGTTTTTCTGCACCTGGCGCAGGGCCGCGGTCTGGCTGCTATTCGGCCACAGCAGCACGAGGCCGAGCAAAGTAGCCACCGCGATGGCGGCAAGAAAGGACAGCAACGCCCACTTTGCCACCGGCGAGGTCGAGGCGTTCGCCTGCGCTGCCGACAAGTGCGCATGCAGGTGGTGGGAGCCCACGTGGCGAGCGGAGGCGTGCCGGTGGCTGGCAGCCGGGCCACGCCCTGCAGTAGGATCGGACGAACTTGCGTGGGCGCCCTCGCCCTGGTGCGAATGATTCATGCAGACATATTACGTCCACGCCGCTGAGGCCTTCGATGTTTTGAGCCGTAATAGAACAACCAGGAAATTAGGACTACGAGCACTATGGTGGTTGCCGTGCAAATTGATTGAAGTACAGGCATAGGATGCCCGTTCAGGCTACTAACAATTGCAACTACCACCATTGCAGCCTCAGCTACTAAGAGGACGACACCTATAGCAACGCCGGTAAAAAATATTTTTCGTTGCCTGCCCTGTATCATTGCGCGTCACACACCCATCCCAATTTAATTGAGCCCGCAGAGGAAGAGAGGCCTCCACAGGCAGAGCATGCAAAGTTCTAACATTAATAGCCATAGGGCTCCTTCCATTGAAAATACTTCATTCCTGCATCTTTACTTTTCAGCCTAACAAGTACACCAAATGCTGCAACAAAGAAGATCGTCCCCCTCAGGCCCCACTGACCTGCGCGCACAAAATAAGCGGGCCGCGCCCCGCAGAAGGACGCCAGCCCGCTTATCTGTTCGCCTTATTTACCTGTGACCAGCTCGTCTACTTGTGCGCTTCGCGCACCTGCTTGGCTGCGGCCACCAGGTTCTCTAACGAAGGAATGGTCTCGGTGTAGGCGCGAGTCTTTAGCCCACAGTCAGGGTTTACCCACAACTTTTCAACCCCCAAGCCCTCGACAGCCGCTTCGAGCAACCGCACAATTTCGTCTACCTGCGGCACGCGTGGGGAGTGAATGTCCCACACGCCGGGGCCAAGCCCCCGCTCAAAACCGCGCTCGCGGATCGCAGGCAAAATCTCCATGCGAGAACGGGACGCCTCAATAGAAGTAACGTCCGCATCCAGCCGGTCTACCGCGTCAATTACGGTCTTGAAATCCGAGTAACACAGGTGGGTGTGGATCTGCGTCTTATTCTGCGCCCCGCCAGTTGCCAGGCGGAACGAACCTACAGACCACTTCAGATATTCTTCCTCGTCAGCCTTTCGAAGCGGCAGCAGTTCCCGGATCGCAGGCTCGTCGACTTGCACAACGGGGATGCCGGCCTCTTCCAGATCTGCAATCTCGTCGCGCAGGGCCAACCCCAACTGGTCTGCGACCTCGCCGGGAGCCTCGTCGTCACGCACAAACGACCAGGCCATGATAGTAACCGGACCGGTGAGCATGCCCTTCAACGGCTTGTCGGTAAGCGACTGTGCGTACGAAGACCACTTGACAGTAATTGGCGCCTCCCGCACCACGTCGCCCCACAGGATGGACGGCCTAGTGCAGCGCGAACCATAGGACTGCACCCACCCGTTCACGGTAGTGGCAAACCCCTCCAGGTTTTCCGCGAAGTACTGCACCATGTCGTTGCGTTCGGCTTCGCCGTGCACCAGCACGTCTAGCCCTATGCGTTCTTGCACGCGCACGACGTGCTCAATTTCCGCCTTCATCGCCTGTTCGTAGTCGGCGTAAGACAGTTCGCCGCGCCGGTGGGCGGCACGCGCCTTGCGGATCTCGACGGTCTGCGGGAACGAACCAATTGTGGTGGTAGGCAGGGTGGGCAGGTGCAGCCGCTCTGCCTGCTCGGGGGCGCGTTCGGAGTAGGGGGCGCGCCGGCGGTCCGCATCCGTCACAGCACTAGTACGTTTGCGCACGTCAGAACGCTTTACGCCGGGGTGTTCTTGGCGCGAGGCCACGGCCGCGTCGGAAGCCGCTAGTTCAGCAGCGATCCCCTCTTCGCCCTGCTCCAGCCCCTTTGCCAGTGCCACGACCTCTTCGATCTTCTGGTCTGCGAAAGATAGCCACGACTTGATCTGCGGGTCTAGCTTGGTTTCCTTCGCCACGTCAATCGGCACGTGCTGCAGCGAAGTTGAGGTAGTCACCGACAAGTGCACCTGCGGCAGGCCCTTCTGCAGCTCCCGCAACTTCCCGAGGGCAACGCGCAGGTTCGTGCGCCACACGTTGCGCCCGGACACGATGCCGGCAGCAATTGTGCGCCCGGCCCAAGCTTTATCCCAGGCTGCCAGCGTGCTAGCAGCCGGGGTTTTTCCCTTTACCAAGTCGATTGCCACGGCCTGCACCTGGGTTGCCGCCAGAGCTTCGACGGCATCGAAGGCATGCCCGTAGGTGAGGGCGACCAGCAGGTTTGCGCCACGCACCGACAGGCGCCGGTAGGAATCGGTTAGGGCGGCAATAATGCGTTCGCGCGGGTATTCCCACCGATCCGAAGTGAGCGCCGGCTCGTCGAACTGCACCCATGTGGCACCGGCTGCCACCAGATCGTCAACTAGAGCCTCGTAGATGGAGACCACTTCGGGCAGGCGCGCCAAGATATCGTAGCCCTCGCCCGCCTTGGCGGAGGGTTTGGAAAGTAGCAGGAAGGTGACGGGGCCAACCAATACCGGGCGCACGCCCTCGCCAAGCAGGGCGGCCGCACGCGGGCGGGTGGAACCGAGCCATTCAAACTTCGTTTCGGGCCCAATTTCGGGCACCAGGTAGTGGTAGTTCGAGTCGAACCACTTAGTCATTTCGAGGGCGGGGCGGGCACCTTCGCCACGCGCGATGGTGAAGAGCGCCTCCAGGGCGGCGGTGGTTTGCGCGTCTGAGGCGTGCCACAGGTCGGGGCCGGCTTCTGCTAGAGCTTCGCGCTCTTTGGCGAAGCGGGTGGGCACCGCGCCCGTGGCCTCGATAATGTCGAGCACCTGGTCGTAGTAGGAAAAGTCTTCAGGAATGGAGCCGGCTTCGGTCAGTCCCAGGGCGTGCATGCGTTCGGTGCGCGAACAACGCAGCTGGTTGGCGGTTGCCATCAGCTGCACGCCGTTAGTTTTGCCGGACCAGAATTCTTCTAGCACCCGCTTCAGTTCGCGGTGCACCCCAATGCGGGGATAGCCCAGGATGGAAGCGGAGGGGAAGTGCTGTTCAGTCATGGTGTTCCTTATAGTTTTAGCTGTACTTTTAGCGTTTTTGGGTGTCTTCTACCGCGGAATTGGGATTTTGCGCGGTGTTTAGTTGCTGGGCGTTAGCCTGTGCAGTGCTAGATCGACTAGTTCGGTGTCGATCCCACCGCGCTTGGGCATTCGGCCGTTGCGGTAGCCGGAGGCGCGCACGTATTCGACCACGTCGAGGGCGGGCCGCGGCCTGTTGAAGGTGTACAGGTGAACGCCGGGGGCGCCAGCTGCTAGTACACCGTCGATCAGGGCTAGGGTGGCGTTGAGCGATTTGGCTACGCGTTCGCGGGCGTCAGCAATTTGTAGGGTTTTCGAGATTTCTTCCGGCACGGCTACGCCCGCAATTTTTTCGAGGGCGTTTAGCCGCTTTAGGTCTGTGAGTGGGATGATTCCGGGCACTATGGGAAGGCGCCCTCCGGCTATGGTCAGTTCGCGTACTAGGGAGGCGTATTCGTCTGGGTTGTAGAACACCTGGGTGATGGCGTAGTCGGCGCCGGCTAGTTCTTTTTCTAGGAGGGCGGCAATGTCGTTGCGCCGGTATTGACCGGAGGCGGCCGGGTAGGCGGCCACTGCGATGGAGACGTAGTTTTTGGGGTTGGCAGCGCTGGCTGCGCCGGCTCCGTTGGGGCCCGTTCCCACGCCGTCGGGCAGGGTGTCGGCTGCAATTTCGCGGATGAGGGCGACCAGTTCTGCCGCCGAGGCGAGCCCCCCTGGCACTACTTTGAATTCGGTTTGCCCGGCTGGTGGATCCCCGCGCAGGGCTAGAAAGTCGCGGATTCCGGCGCGCAGCAACAGTCGGATAGTCATTGCCAGTTGCCCGCGGGTGGCTCCTACGCAGGTCAGGTGGGCTACTGCGGGCAGGCCGGGGTGCCGGTCGAGCACGCGGGTTAGTACGCGCACGGAAGTGTCCCTAGTGTCTACTTTTGCCCCGGAGGCGCCGTAGGTGACGGAAACATAGTCGGGGGCCGCGGCAATTAGCCGGTCCACTCCCGCCCAAATGGAGGAGAGTTTGGATGACGACCGGGGCGGAAATAATTCGAATGAAACGGTTGGATGAGTTGTTCGCTCGCCTGCTTTGTAACCTTTGTAGAGGTGGGCTGTCGTCATATTTACTCCCATCGAAACTGGCATTAGCACCCGCTAAAGGGTTGCTGCGGCGTCGACAAGCCAGATCTCTCGGCCGCTCTGGATGGCTATTTGACTGGTAGCTTAGGCGGGGCGGTAGCCCAAGCGCAACTGCAAAATCGTCTTTTTCGCCCTCGGGAGGCGCATTTAGGCAAAATTTTGCGCCATTTTGCTTGTCCACATTTCGGCCTTCACGACGTAGATGAGGATTATCCGCCGACCGCGAAACAATTTTTGAGTGATTTTTCTTCAACCTTTAAGGTTGCCTTGCTACCGTTATGGGCGTGAGTGAAGTGCAGATTATGACCCCGCGTGGCAAACAGCTGGCGGCCGACTGGGTGGTACCCGTCGATTCCCGCGACGTTTGCGTGGTATTGGTGCACTCATTTTTGGGCGACCGTCATTCGGCCGGCTGGTTTGATTTTTTGGGTTCGGCCTACCGGGGCGCGGGCTATCAGACCTTGGCTTTTGATTTGGCCGGATGCGGCGATTCTGACGATGATGTGCTTACTAGCTCCAGCAGTGTCGAGGACATTCAATCTGCCTGTAGTTGGCTCTTAGATAACGGGGTAAAGAAGATTTTGCTGCACGCTCACGGCTACGGGGCTACGGCTTCGCTGCGGGCTGCCCCACTTCCGGTTGCCACCATGATTTTGACGGGCCCTATTTCCGGTTCTACGTTGATGGATTGGAGTGCGGTTTTTTCGCCTGACCAGCTAGATCAGCTCGAGGTTGTGGGACACACTATTATTCCTGGGTCCGAGGGCGAACGCGACCACTACTTGATTTCAAAGCAGACGTTGGCGGACCTGACCATTGTCGACACGCAGAAGCTGGCCCAGGGGGTGTCGTGCCGGGTGTTGCTCGTACACGATGGCTCGGATCAGGACGAGGGCATGGTCGATTCCACCGCCCAACTGTTGGCCTTGCTGCCCGACGGGTCTCGGCTCGAGGTTATGCGGGAGGCCAATTTTGGGGCTGGCCCCGATGCCCCCGAATCGGGGGCTGTGGCTTTGCGCGATAAATGCTTGGAGTGGGCCAAAGCGCACGTTCCGGCCAAGTAGCGGCTAAGCTCGTGCCATGAGCATTGTGGTTACGAACGAGATCAGTATTCATGAAGATGATGCGGCCGCTGTTGCTGCCCGCTTTAGGGCCAACGGTTCGCGCATGGGTGATCTGGAGGGATTCGAGGGGTTTGACCTGCTTCAGCCCACAGAACCGGCCGACAACCGGTGGCTGGTGGTTACGCGCTGGCGCGACCAGTCTAGTTATGAGGCGTGGGTGCATTCGCACCACTTCAACGCTTCGCACGGCCACAAGGTTGACGAAGAGGGCGGGCCGGCCCGGAAGTTGGCTAAGGCCCCGGTGGTCCGCCACTACAAGGTGGCTCATTCTCAGGAGGGGAATGGGCGTTAGGATTGTTCGGTGACCGATAAGAAAGCCAGGCGTCCGCGCTCTAAAAAAAGGCGGCCCCGAAGGGGTTTTAAACCGTTTTCCGAAAAGGTGCTTGCAGCCCGGCGAGCGTCGGTCCCAAAAATCAGTTACCCCGCACAACTGCCGGTAAGTGCCCGGCGCGGCGACATTGCTGAGGCTATTGCCAATAACCAGGTAGTAATTTTGTCTGGGCAAACAGGTTCGGGCAAAACCACCCAGCTGCCTAAAATCTGCCTGGAGCTGGGCCGGGGCATTGCGGGTATGATCGGCCACACGCAGCCGCGCAGGCTGGCCGCCCGCACTGTGGCCGAACGCATTAGCGAGGAGCTGGGCCGGCCCTTGGGCGAGACCGTGGGCTTCCAAGTCCGTTTTACTGACAAGGTGTCAGATAAAACGTTGGTGAAGCTAATGACAGACGGCATCTTGCTTGCTGAAATTCAGTCCGATCCGCTGCTGCGGCGCTACGACACCATAATTGTCGACGAAGCCCACGAACGCTCACTCAATATCGACTTCATCCTGGGCTACCTTGCGCGCCTGCTCCCCTCCCGGCCCGACCTAAAAGTCATTATCACTTCCGCAACTATCGACTCTGAGCGTTTTGCCCGCGCCTTCGGCACCGCTGAAAAGCCCGCTCCCATGTTGGATGTTTCCGGGCGCACCTTTCCCGTGGAGGTGCGCTACCGCCCTCTGGAAATTGAAAACCTTGTCGAGGACGGCGGGGATATTCACGTCGAGGCCGAACCAATAGACCAGGTCACTGGCATTATTGAGGCCGTAGACGAGCTACTAGAAGAGCCGGCCGATTCCGGCCCGTGCGACATTTTGGTATTCCTTCCCGGCGAGCGCGACATTCGCGAAACCCAGGAGGCTCTAGAAGACCACCTGCGCCACCGCCCTGCAGGCCGGGCCGTCCAGGTGCTCCCCCTGTTTTCGCGGCTCGCCGCCTCCGAGCAGCGCAAGATCTTCGCCCCGCATTCGCGCCAGCGGATCGTGCTGGCAACCAACGTGGCCGAAACTTCACTCACTGTTCCCGGTATTCGCTACGTGGTAGACCCGGGGCTGGCCCGCATTTCCAGGTACTCTAACCGCACTAAGGTACAGCGCCTGCCCATAGAACCAATTTCCCAGGCCAGTGCCAATCAGCGTTCGGGCAGGTGCGGACGCCTGGCTCCCGGCGTCGCCATCCGCCTATATTCGCAAGAGGATTTCGAATCCCGCCCCGCCTTCACAGAGCCCGAAATCTTGCGCACTTCGCTGGCCGCCGTCATCTTGCAGATGGCGTCGCTACACCTGGGGAAAGTAGAAGATTTTCCGTTCATCGACCCTCCCGAGGCGAAGGCCGTGCGCGACGGGAAACAACTTCTTTTCGAGGTCGGAGCCTTCACCAAGGCGGGTGCGCTCACCTCGATCGGGCGGAAACTAGCGCGGCTGCCCATAGATCCTCGGCTGGGGCGCATGCTGCTTGAGGCCGACGAGCGCGGCTGCGCCTCGGAAGTGCTGGTCATAATCGCAGCTCTGTCGATGCAGGACATCCGCGAGCGCCCCGCCGACGCGCAGGAGGCCTCCGACGCCAAGCACCGCCGGTTAGCTGACCGGCAGAGCGACTTTATTACCTATTTGAACCTCTGGAGGTATGTGCGCACCCTCTCGCGCGAATTGACCAATTCTGCTTTCCGCAGGTCAGCACGCAAAGAGTACCTTCATTTTTTGCGTATTCGCGAATGGCAGGACGTAGTTTTGCAGCTGCGCCAAATGGCCCGCGACATCCACCTGCGGGTTCACAAGCTGGCTATGCCGCCGGCCGACGAACTGCGGCAGGTGACGGCGGGGGCTGCCCCCGGTTCTAGCGAGTTCAACGACGCGGTGGCCGCCGCCTGCGTGGAACTTACCGCAGGGCCCACTACCACCGACGCCGATTCGATCCACCAGTCGATTCTTACAGGTTTACTTTCCAATTTGGGGGCCTGGGTGGCCCCGCACAAAGTGTACGAGGGCGCCCGCGGCACTAGGTTCGTCCTCTGGCCTGGTTCGGGCCTGCGCGGCACCCACCCCGACTGGGTGATGGCGGCCGAGCTAGTCGAAACTTCCCGCCTATTTGCGCGCACTGCCGCAGCCATTCGCCCCGAATGGGTTGAGCCGGCAGCATCCCACCTTTCCCAACGCAGCTTCGGGGACCCTACTTGGTCTAAATCCGCTGGTAGCGCGGTTGTTCGCGAAAAAGTTACGCTTTACGGGATGACCCTTATTGCCGATCGGAAGGTACGCTTGGCAACCGCCGCCAGGCAGACCGCAGACAAGGTCAAAGCCCAAGAAATGCTCGACCTCGCCAGGCAGATGTTTATTCGCAAGGCTCTAGTTGAGGGCGAATGGAACAGCCGCCACCGTTTCGTGCGCCAGAACGCGCAGGTGTTAGATCGCGCCTACGAAGTGGAACGGCGTCGACGCGAAGTGGGGTTGGTAGCTAGCGACGACGCCCTGGTTGCCTTCTTTGAAGATCGCCTTCCCCCAGAGGTTACCGACCAGGTCAGTTTCGACAACTGGTGGAAGGGGGCCCGCCGCCGCCAGAGCGACTACCTCACCTACACCATGGCCGACGTGCTCCCCCGAGTGGCCGCAAATGAAAACGAGGAGGAAGAGGGCGCCCTCGACAAGAGAGCCTTCCCAGACCACTGGAAACTGGGCGACATTGCCCTGCCCCTCTCTTACGTGTTCGCCCCCGGCGACCCGGCCGACGGGGTAAGCCTAACTGTTCCCCTAGAAGTGCTGCCCCGGCTGCGTGAAAAAGATTTTGAGTGGCTGGTACCAGGATTCTTGGACCAATTGTGCACAGGCATCGTCCGTTCCCTGCCCAAGGCGGTTCGCCGCGAACTCGTTCCCGCTCCCGACGTGGGCGCCTTGGTGGCCAAGTGGATCCGCTCGGGCGGCAAAACTAGCCGGGAGGCGGCCTCTACCTTTGAACAAAAGCAGGCGGCCGCCCTCGACCAATCCATGGCCCGCCTGGCTTCGTGGGCCGGGCTAGATGTAAAGCGCAACCCCAAAGAGCCACCTCAGGCAAAGCCGGAGCCCAAGCAGGCCCCGAGGCGGCAAATCAAAGCTGGCGAGGGCGACCTGCGCGAGGCCGTGCGCGCCGGGCTGCGGGCGGTCAAAGCCGTAGACGTTTCTATCGAAGACATAGACCACGCTATTGCCAGCCTGCCAGAGCATTTGCGCATGCGTTTTGTGGTTACCCAAAATGGGCAGCAGCTGGCCACCGCCAGGGAGCTGGTATATCTACAGCGCACGCTCGATACCAAGGCCTCGGCGGCAGTGCGCAGTGCTGTGTCGGGCGCGGTAGCTAGAGCCATGGCCGAGGCCGGCATTGCCGACCCCCGCAAGGCGAACAAGGGCAAAAAGCTCCCCGGCAAGGCAAAACGCGCTAAAGGCGACAACAGGGAGCTTAGCCCCCTCCAAGCCACAAAATTTTCAGAAGAAGAGGCCCTCACCGGCTGGCCTTCGCTGGAAAAAATCCCAGATTCGGTAGTTACCGCATCTAAGACTATGACCGTGCGAGCCTACCCCGGTCTGGTAGACCCTCATGCTCCCGTGCGCGCAGATCTTCCCCCGACTCCCGGCACAGGGGCCGGCAAAACCGCACCTAAACAGGTAGCGCTACGCCTGCTCGCCGAAGGGCCCGTACGCGAGCGCGAACACCGCCTGGGCGTAATCCGTCTGCTCACCCAGCAGCTGGCACTACCCACCCGCCGCGTAACCACGCGTTGGCGCGGCGAAGAAGCGGCCGCCCTCGCCCAGTCCCCCTACCAGAGCACCGAAGCTATGGTGGCCGACGCCCAGTGGGCGGCGGTGGCGAGCCTGCTCGACCAAATCTGCCAGCTGATGCCACCCCCGTCCCAACCGGCGCTGCCCGGCGGGCTCCCGCGCACTAAGGCGGCCTATGAAGCGGTGGCCGACTGGATGCAAAATCAACTAGAAGATCGCCTGTACCAAATCATGGGCCACGTTGCCAAGGCGCTGGCAGCCAACGCCAACCTGAACAAAGCTATAAGGCAGGCCAACCAGCTGTCGCTGCTGGACGTGCTCACCCAGGTGAAGGCCCAGCAACAGCAATTGATCTACCCGGGCTTTATTGCGCGCACGCCAGCTTTTGCCCTCAAACACTTGGGGCGCTACCTGGCTGGCGCACACCGGCGGGTAGTTCGCGGCACGCCCGACCAGCGCGCCGCCTACCAGCTGCACCAGGTTGCCGCCGAGGTCGAAGACGCAGTGTTAGCGTCCGAACGCCTGCCTTGGGATCAGGTCAGGTCTCAACGATTGGAACGGGCCCAGTGGATGGTTCAAGAGCTCGCCGTGCAGGTTTACGCCCAGACTTTGGGCACCGCAGTAAAAGTCAGTCCAAAACGCATCCGGGAGCTACTCGATTGAACATTTGTGGCAGGCGCTGCCATTTCTTGGCGTAGAGGCGCCCGCTCGCGTAGTCTTTCACTCGTGGGATTATTTCAGCGGCTAATTAGGTTCTTTCGGGGCGAAGGTGTACCCAAAGGCACCCAGGCTGCAGCCAAAGGCACCCAGGTAGGCCCACCTCAGCCCGCCCGCCCTGAACGGCAGCTGCCCGCGCGCAAACCTACCCCGCCGTTTCCCGGCGACCCGCGCCTAGACCAGGTGGCCCACGGGGTGCGCGAAGCCACCAAAACCCCCGCGATCTATCTAGTGCCCACCACCGGCAAGCCCACTTTGGCCGGGGACAAGCTAGGGGGGTTCCCACTTTTGGATGCACGCGGGGTACCCCAGCACTCGGACGGTTACCTGTCCTTGCTAGCGCAGATCGACCTTGCCGGCCTGCCCCACCACCTCCAGTGGCTACCCGAGCGTGGGTTGCTCCAAATTTTTGTGGGCACCGACCCCCAGTTCGGCCGCCAAATCAGCCCGCTAGTGCGGCTGGCGGTAAAACCCGCATCTATTGGGCAAAAAGCCGAATCGCGCACACACGAACTCTACGAGGAGGCGATGGCGGGGGCTAATTTCGCTGCCGACGGCGAGGTGAGCGTGCGCCCTCGGGCCGGCTACGAATACATTTCGCCCTCCGAGGCCGGCTTCGCCAAATGCTACGTGGACGAATACAACAAGGTCTTTGCCGACCAGCCCATTTCCGGCCTCGAAGAGTTGCGCCAATACGGCATCTACGACGAGGTGGTAAACACTTTCCCGCTAAACACCGCCCCCAGGCTGGGTGGACGTGCCGACTGGTGCCAGCACGAGCCCGCGCAAACTGGCACTCACGTACTCTTTGCCTGCGGCGGCGGCCAGTTGCGCACCGCCACCTCGGTGGTAGACCTACTGGGTGCTAACACCCAGAGGGCGGGTGCCGTAACCGTAACTGACACCGACACTTTTGCGGACGCCACCTGGTGGTGGGCCCAGCCAGATGAAGATTGAAACCGCCTTGGGCCTCGCCCGCGCCATCCTTCGCGAGCACGGCCTGAACTGGCAGGTGCGCCCCGACCGCGCCCGCAGGCGGGCAGGGGCATGCCACCATTCGAAAAAGCTAATCACCCTGTCTGCGGCCCTTTTGCCGCTATACGAAGACCAGCAGGTACGCGACGTGATTTTGCACGAGGTGGCGCACGCCCTCGCCGGGGCCCGAGCAGGCCACGGCCCGAAGTGGCAGAAAATTGCCCGCCAGATAGGGGCTCGCCCCAAAGCCACCTTGCCAGCCTCACTGCCGAGCGCGCCTGCCGCCTGGATCGGGCGCTGCCCCGCCGGGCACGAAACCGCCCGCTACCGCCGCCCTAGCCGCGTAGTTAGCTGCGGGATCTGTTCGCGTACGTTCACGCCTGAGGCAGTGCTCACCTGGTATTTCCACGGCCGCGAGGTAGCCCCTTCAGCGCTAGGTAACACCTACGCGCGCCAGCTGGCCCGCCTCAGGAGAACCAATATTTAAAATAGGCGTAAAAATTGGCGTTGCCAGCCTGGGCGCAGCGATCGGAATGATTATGTGCCAGAGCCTGTTCGTTCGGTTGGTAGGGCGTGTAATTGTAGAGGGCGGCAGTGGCAGAATTTTCGATGTAGACCTTAGTCGCTCCACATTTTTTGTCCACCGAATAAGCCACCTCATTTTCCCTGCCCGCCTGGAAGGCGTACTGGTCCGGATTGGCGCGGTAGCGATTGAATTGGCTAGCTGCCCAGTATACCTGGCGCGTAAAGCCCTTGAAGTGGGGGTCGCATTTTGCCCCGTCAGGGCAGGCAAAGCCCATGGCCGAATCGTAAGAAGTCCGTTTCAGATTCTTCTGCGTCGCAGTGATTAACCCCTGCTCCTTTTGCAAGGTGACGAGCAGCACCTGCGGGTTGATTCGGCAGGAGGCGGCCACCCGCGCAATTACCGTTGCGGCCGACAGGTTTTTGCCGCCCTCTAAAGGCCTGCAGTACTGCGTCCACCCCTGCTCCTCGAGCGTAAAGCGGGCCGACTTCAAGCATTCGATCTTGCCGCCCGGCTTACATTCGGCGCCTGCCGCAGCAATAAAGTTCGCAATCGAGGGCTCGTCCATAGAAAGCCAATTGCTAAAAGTCTCGTCCGAAATGATGTTGCCTGCGTTGAAACCGGTGTAGTCCAGCTTCGGGGTGGCGGCAGCAGGAACCGGAGGCACAGATTCCGGCCTGTTGGCCTCCCGCACCGCAGCGAGGGCGTATATGAGCAGCGCAACTAGAAATATAAGAACTAAGGCTGCCCCGGTTCGCCGCCTGCGGTAAATCCTACGTTTTCTGCCCACTAGTCCACTTTCATTAAAAAACGTTAATCAATATACTTATCGTTGAGGTGCGCGAAATTGAACCTTTGATAGCTTTTCGCTATTGCCGTATTTCGCGGTTTAGTAGCGAAAACTTTCATAGCAGCGCATCCCCCGATAGAGTCATACTCGTATGTACGCGTATTGCATACACACCGAGAACAACTATACGTAACCAAAGGGCAAAGTCTATGTCTGTTGAACTAGGAACCCCCGCAACCTGGGAGCATTCAAAACGCGAGGCCACACGTCAAGCACTACTCGAAGGTGGCCTACAGCTTGTAGTAAAAACCGGTATCCCCGCAATGACCGTAGGGACCGTCTCAGAGGCCGCAGGCTTTACCCGCGGCGCCTTCTACTACAACTTCGTGGACAAATCTGACTTCGTCTCGACCCTCATCGGCTGGTACTACCAACACCTGCGCGTACACGCCGTAGAAGTCTGGGAAGAGCTGCAAAGTGTCCTCGAAGGTATCGACATGGATGCACCTGCACCCAAGCGCGCCCAAGCCGCCCTCACCCCCTTCCTGGAGGCCATCACCGGCAACGAACGCGCCGTAATCGCCCAGGAAATGCGCCTGTACGCTTCCCGCGACGAGCACTGCTTCGAAATCCTGCAGTCGGCAGAATTCGAATGGCAGCACGAAATTGAAGAATACTTCCAGCGCATCCTAGACGCCGTGAACGCCAAGTGCGTCGGTTCCCTAAAAGATCTAACGCTGCTGGCGCGCACCTCCTACACCGTGTTCGAGGTCTACCCCGAAGGCTATGCCGAACACTACGGCGAGGCCACCAATGAGGTACCAAACACACTCGCCACACTGTTCGAACTGATGATCAAGGAAAAGTAAGCCCCGCCATTTACCGGGAGCAATAATTTTCAACTAGGCTAATGACATGGAGAAGGAAAACGACCGCGAAGTTCTAACCTGGCAATCATTCGGCGACGGCATGCGCACACTAGCCGAAACAATTTATGAATCGGGTTGGATGCCCGACCTGGTAGTAGCTGTAGCCCGTGGAGGTCTACTGCCAGCAGGGGCGCTGTCTTACGCCCTCGGCACCAAATCCATCGGTACTTTAAACGTCGAGTTCTACACCGACATTGCCGAAACACTTCCCGAACCCGTAGTACTACCCCCACTTATGGATACTTCCGCACTGCGCGGCAAAAAAGTCCTGGTGGTAGACGACGTGGCAGATTCTGGCAAGACTTTGAAGCTAGTGATCGACCTGGTGTCTAAGCACGGGGTCGTATCTGCCGACGAGGAAGTGGTCGAAGTATCCGAGGTTCGCAGCGCGGTAATCTACGAAAAGTCCCGCTCCATTGTGAAACCAGACTACGTACTGAAGAGGACAGACAAGTGGATCAATTTCCCCTGGTCCACCCTTCCCCCGGTATCTGACCCGAACAAGGTCGGAGCCTAAAGAGAACGCCTGTAGTCCGCGACAGTAGCGCCGGCAACGGCACGCACGCGGGCGCGCACGTCCTCCCTATTAGCCAACAGAGGGTCGCTGAGTCGCCGCCGCACTAACACTGCGGCGGTATCGGCGCCCTCATTCATATATTCTGCAAGCGAGGTCGGCTGCTCCGGGTGAGCACGCACCCACTCGAGCGACACCACACCCACGTGGGCTTCGATAATCTGAGCCGCCTTGTCGGCCAGCGTGCTGGCATCCTGGCTGATCCCCGGCACGGTGGGGATCTGGAAATTCCCGCTGGCCCGCTCGCGACGCGCCTGCGGAGACAGCCGCGACTCTACCAACTTCACCGACACCTGCGAGTCGGTTATCAAGCGCAGGCGCGTATTCGGATGCGCGCGAATTGCCCTGATGATCGCCCAAAGTTCGCACTCGACTATGTCGCCGGTGTACAGATCGCCATTGCCCCCGCCCAGCGAATCGATCCAAGCCCACGACCCTTCCGGATTCCCACGCCCCACAGACCCGTCTGTAGCTACCACAACCAAAGGTTTAACGAGGGCGTCCTCGAATTTTTTGCGGCGAGCCTGCGCTTTGGCGAGCTCCCGGAGGTGCTCGGCGTTCTGCGCCGCCCACTCCCCAGCCTGCTTACGTACTTCGGCTCCCAACTTGGAGGCAACAGGATCGGTGCCGTCCACCAAAGTGATATTTGGAAACGAACCCTCGTATGAGCGAATCTCGTCCGCTACCCGGCAGGCAGAAATTCGTACCGCTGCGGGCTGGCCCCACGATACGGCCTCTGCGAAACGGCGCAACACGATCATGGGTAGCTCGTCTTGGAGGGACACCGGCTCATCGATGCGCGTAGACATGTCCCCATTTTTTATAGTTACGGTAATAACTACCTCGGCCGGACCCACAGAAGTTAGGAGTGTATGAACAGCTATCAGCCGCGTCAGCCTGTCCGGGAGGCGCTTACCAGCTGACTCCGGCATGGGTGGGCCGCCTTTCTGTACTATTTGATCTGCATCCGGTAGGAGGCATCCACGTATCCGCGCTGTGCGCGCTGTTCTAACACTTCCATAATAGTTTGCACATGCCCGTATGCTTTAGAGCCTACGGGCGGAACGTATTCCACCCATCCCGAATTAGTAAGGCGCAGCGGTACGGGGGTCGAGGTCGAAGCTGGGCGCGCGTTCAGAGCGTACGGTTCCAGCAATTTAGCCAGTTGCACGTGCGCGGTCTGGTCGGATACTACGGCTATTGAATCGGCCTGTGGCACAACCACGATGCCGCCGTCGCCCATGTCCACTTTGGGGAGCAGGTCGCGAATGTGTTTCACGGGAAAACGCCAAAGCAGCGCAGAAATCAAGTTGGTGCCGTTGTCGATGCGCAGGTAGCGATCTTCTTTGTCCCCCAGCACCCGGATACGCAATTCGGGGGTGCCGTCCTGATTCAAGTGCAGGGATTCGAAATTTGCCCAGGCTAAATCTAGCAGCTGCCCGCGAGTGGATAGGTCCAGTAGGTGCCCGATCATCTTGTTGCGCGTTGTGAGCACGTTCAGTTTGCCGCCCTTGCGCAATGCCAGTCCCACGGACATGTAACGGCCGATGCGAGTGATTTCGAATAGCGGTGCTACCCCTTTTGCCATGTGCTCTTCGCGGAACATGACGGTGGGCGCAGTTACGGGCAGCAGCTGTGCCAGAGGGGACGTACCGAATGCATTACTCACGGTCTTATTGTTGCCGTTTGCGCAAGTTTTCGCACGTTGAAAGCAATATGGGGTGCATCGCAATTGCCCATCTGGCCCTCCGTGGATCGCCCCAGTCGAAGCCGGGCCCTTAGGGCGAGCAGACCCCAGCGTGCAACGCAGGGCGGACTGCCCCCGCCAAAGCGCACGCGGCCTCGGTAGCGCACTGTCGGTAAGGGAACACAGCAAGAGGCCGGCGGGTTTCCCCACCGGCCTCTAACTAGCTACCTAGAGAAGGCTAAAAATCTACTTCTTAGCGGCGGCGATGCGGTCGCGCAGAGCCTGCAGCTCATCGAGGATGGGCTGAGGAACCTTGTCGCCAAACTGCTCGAAGTACTTTGCAGTGTCGTCAGCTTCAGCGGCCCAGGCATCGGGATCGATGGCGTACATCTTGTCCCATTCCTCCTTGCCTAAACCGGTGCCCTCGAGGTTGAAGTCCTCGAACTTCGGGTACAAGCCAGTGACCCCTTCGATGGCTTCGACCTGACCGGAAACGCGGCGGACGATCCAATCCAAAACGCGGGAGTTGTCGCCATAGCCCGGCCAAATGAACTTGCCATCTTCGTCCTTGCGGAACCAGTTGACCTGGTATACCTTCGGGAACTTGTCGCCCAACTTCTTCTGCATTTCGAGCCAGTGGCCCCAGTAGTCGGCCATGTTGTAGCCGCAGAAGGGAAGCATTGCGAACGGATCGTGGCGCAGGGAGCCAGCCTTGACGTCGGTCGCAGCCGCGGTTACCTCGGAAGACACGTTAGCGCCAATGAACACGCCGTGTGCCGGAGTGTACTGCTCGGCAACTAGCGGAACGTTGGTTGCGCGGCGGCCGCCGAACAGGATTGCGTCCACCGGAACGCCCTGGGGGGCTTCCCAGTCGGGGCAAATAATTGGGCACTGCGAAGCGGGCACGGTGAAGCGGGAGTTCGGGTGTGCTGCCTTCTTGCCAGCCTTAGCGTCCTCGGGAGTGTAGTCGTTGCCCTGCCAGTCGATCAGGTGATCGGGCAGTTCAGCGTCGATGCCCTCCCACCACACGTCGCCGTCGTCGGTGAGCGCTACGTTAGTGAAAATGGAGTTGGCGCGGGCCGTGTCCATTGCCATCGGGTTGGTCTTGTAAGAGGTGCCCGGGGCAACGCCGAAGAATCCGGCCTCGGGGTTGATCGCGTACAGGCGGCCGTCGGGGCCCGGACGCATCCAAGCAATGTCGTCGCCAACAGTTTCGACCTTGTAGCCCTTGATGGTGGGCTGCAACATGGCAAGGTTGGTCTTGCCGCATGCGGACGGGAACGCGGCAGTCACGTGGTACTGGTTGCCAGTGGCTTCCTCGGTGAGGCGCAACACCAGCATGTGCTCTGCCATCCAGCCGTCGCGGCGGCCCATGGTAGAAGCAATGCGCAGCGCGAAGCACTTCTTGCCTAGCAGTGCGTTGCCGCCGTAACCGGAACCGTAAGACCAAATCTCGTTTGCTTCGGGGAAGTGAGTAATGTACTTCTCGTCGTTGCAAGGCCAAGCGGTGTCCTGCTGGCCTTCCTCGAGCGGGGAGCCAACGGAGTGGACCGCGGGAACCCACGGCTTGCCCTCGGCGATCAAATCGAGGGCCTTAGCCCCCATTCGAGTCATGATACGCATGGAGCACACGACGTACGGGGAGTCGGTGATTTCGATGCCAAGCTGCGAGATGGGGCCACCCAGTGGGCCCATTGAGAAGGGAACCACGTACATGGTGCGGCCCTTCATTGCGCCACGGAATACACCCTTTTCGCCAATAAGGGTTTCCTTCATCTCCTTGGGATCTGCCCAGTGGTTGGTGGGGCCTGCGTCCTCTTCCTTTTCGGAGCAAATGAAGGTGCGGGACTCGACACGAGCCACGTCCGACGGGAGCGAACGAGCTAGGAAGCAGTTGGGGCGCTTCTCTTCATTGAGCTTGGTGAGCATCCCGGTCTTAACCATCATCGAGGTGAGGCGGTCCCATTCCTCTTGGGATCCGTCGGCAAACTCGATGGCCTCAGGCTTGGTAATGTCGGCAATCTTAGCAACCCACTTCACAACTTCTTCGGGTGCGTTAGCCGGTGCTGCGGCCTGGATGTCCTTTTCAGTAACGGTCATAACTTTGTTCAGCCTCCTGAGCCTTGAAAGGGGCGTCTGCGTCAACGCCCGATGACGTATCTATCTTTGCAGACCATTGCGATAATTGCACCGGGCAGAAGTCCCTGATTTATGCCTATTTCAAAAAGTTGCCACCACACTTGCATAAAACTGCCTGCGACTATGAAGCCTGCGCAATCACTCGCGTTTGCAAAGGTGCAGGCCACAATGTGTTCCACGGCATTGTCGTGCGCCACAGTGCAACCTTCGATAGTTTGAGGATGTCGCTAAAGGCGAAATTTTAGCTACAAAAATATCCCCTTCAATGAACGGAGTTGCCATGCCTAAAAACCCAAAGAAAAACGCTACTGGGGACTTTGGGGCCCCTGCTGTATCCGAAGAGCACTCCTTAACCGTCGGCCCCGACGGCCCTATTGTTCTGCACGACGTTCACCTGGTCGAATCCCTGGCGCACTTTAACCGCGAGAACGTTCCAGAGCGTCGCCCTCACGCGAAGGGGTCGGGGGCTTTTGGCGTCTTTGAGGTAACCGAAGACGTCTCGAAGTACACCCACGCCAAGTTCTTGCAGAAGGGGGCCAAAACCCGCATGCTGGCGCGCTTTTCCACCGTGGCTGGCGAGATGGGCTCGCCCGACACGTGGCGCGACGTGCGCGGTTTTGCGTTGAAGTTCTATACCGAGGACGGCAACTTCGACATGGTGGGAAACAACACCCCCACCTTCTTTATGCGCGATCCGCTGAAGTTCCCGCACTTCATTCGGTCCCAAAAGCGCCTTCCCGACCGCGGCCTACGCGACAACAACATGCAGTGGGATTACTGGTCGCTGTCCCCCGAAAGTGCCCACCAGGTTTCCTACCTCATGGGTCCGCGGGGGATTCCCAAATCCTACCGGCACATGAACGGGTATTCTTCGCACACCTATTCGCTGATCAATTCCGAGGGCGAACTATTTTGGGTGCGCTGGCACTTCCACACCGAACAGGGGGTACAGAACCTCTCGAACGAAGAGGCCGAGAAGCTGGCCGGGTCAGATCCTGACTTCCACAGGAAGGACCTGTTCGAAGCTATCGAGCGGGGCGACTATCCCTCCTGGCGGGTCGACTTCCAGATCATGCCTTACGAGGAGGCCAAGACCTACCGTTTCAACCCGTTTGATCTGACTAAAACTATTTCGAAGAAGGACTACCCGCTGATCCCGGTCGGAAAGTTTACGCTCAACGAAAATCCAACGAACTTCTTCGCGCAGATTGAACAGGCCGCGTTTGCGCCCTCAAACTTGGTGCCGGGCACGGGCCTGTCCCCCGACAAAATGTTGCTGGGGCGCGCATTCGCCTATGCGGATGCCCAACGCAACCGCATAGGCACCAACTATGCGCAGCTGCCAGTAAACCGGCCGGTAGTGGAAACCAATGCCTACACCTTCGATGGGCAGATGGCGTTCGAACATTCTGGGGACGCCCCGGTCTACGCTCCTAACTCTTACGAGCGCGACTGGGCTCAGGGCGGCGGCGTGGCCGAAGCCTCGTGGGAAAACGACGGGGAGCTGGTTCGCAGCGCCGCCACTTTGCATTCCGAGGACGACGACTTCACGCAGGCACATGAGCTGGTGCGCAATGTCTACACTGCCAAGGAACGCGAGGATCTGGTCGACACCGTAGTGGGCATGTTGAACCACGGGCAGGGCAAGGAGCCCGTGCTCACAAATGTCATCGCCTATTGGAAGAACATTGACCAGGAAGTTGGCGAAGCAATCGAAAAAGGCTTGCGCGCCTAAGCACGTACGCCGCAAAATGAAAGCACCGGAGAGGTTGTGCGCGCTCGGGGCGCGGACGGGCATTTGCGCAGGCACCAGGCGAAAGCACCGGAGAGGTGGTGCGCGCTCGGGGCGCAGACGGGCATTTGCGCGAAGCGCAAGGGCGGGAGCGCGCACAACCTCTCCGGTGCGAAAGAGCAAAAGCACGCACAACCTCGCAGGCGAGGAGGGACATTTGCGCTTAGCAGGGGGCGCCAGCCCCTGCCAGTGAATCCCGTTAGGGAATTACTACGCTCAGGCTACGGGTTCTTCCATCCCCGCGTTGATGTGGCGCCCGATCCAGGGCGATAGACATGCCAGGATCAGGGTAAATACCAGTGCTACTACGCCGGTGCCCACGAACACCGTGGTGTGCGACAGGTCGCCCGTGCGTTGCAAGACCTGTGCGGTAATTGCCTGCCCGGAGGCCGAAGCTAAAAACCACAGTGCCATTGCCTGGCTCTTGAATGCCCGGGGAGCCAGCAGTGTGGTAGCTGCCAAACCTACCGGCGAAAGGCAGAGTTCGCCCAGGGTCTGGATCACGTAAGTGAGGGCCAAAACCCACCAGGGGCTGCGCCCTCCCGCGTAGACCGCGGCCCAGGCTCCCAGCCATATGAAGGACAGGGCTGCCAAGCCGAGTCCGATGGTGAACTTGATGGCGGTGGGCACGCGGTTTCCGACTCTGCCCCACAGCGCCGCAAACAGCGGGGATAGTGCCACGATGAATAGCGGGTTGATGGACTGGTACCATTCGGGGTTTATGGCCAGTCCGCCAACACTTAGGTGTGTGTTGTCTTTTGCGAAGGCGGCCATGGAGGAGGCTGCCTGTTCGAAGATCATCCAGAACAACATTGCTGCCACAAACAGTGGGATGAAGGCGGAAAGGCGGGAGCGTTCGGCCGCGTCCACCTTCTTGGAGCGGAACATTACTACGAAGTAGCAAATAGGTGCAGCCAGGGCCAACAGGGTTAGCGAGTCGATAGCGTTTACCAACCAGCCTTTTCCGGTAATTAGGTGTACCAGAACCAGCACTACCGCGAGTGCGCCTAGCAGCCCGCCCGCAAAGATCCACATGCGTTTGCGCTCAGCGCTGGTAAGTGGGTTGGGGACGTCGTCGACGGCCGGGTTTAGGTATTTGCGCCCTTGGATGTAGAACAACAGGGCTATGGCCATGCCGAAGGCTGCCACCGAGAAGCCCGCGTGGTAGCCGCCCCAGTTGCGGGCAGCAGCAACGATGAAGGAGGAAATGAACGAGCCGATGTTGATGCCCATGTAGAAGATCGAGAAGCCTGCTTCGCGCTTGGGGTCGTGGTCGCGGTAGAGGTTGCCAACCATTGCGGAAATGTTTGGCTTCAACAGGCCTGTGCCGAGGGCGACCAGGATAATTCCTAGGTAGGACATGGTTGGGATGGGGATCGCCAGGGCAATGTGGCCGGCAATGATCACTAGCCCGCCGTACAGGGTGGCGCGGCGTGGGCCCCACACGCGGTCGGCAAACCAGCCGCCGAGCACTGACAGCAGGAATACGGAGGCCGAATATATTTGGGCTAGGGACTGCCCGATTGCGTCGTCAAGTGCCAGTCCGCCGTTGGCTAGGGTGTCTACCAGGTAGTAGAGCAAGATGGCACGCATCGAGTAGTAGCTGAAGCGTTCGAACGCCTCGGTTGTAAATAGCGGCATCAAGCCTAGAGGGTGCCCGAAGAATCTTTTGTTGGGTGGATTCCACTGTGATTCAGCCTGAACGGCCATTGTTCCTCCGCATGTCGGGTACATAAATCATATTCGGATTTGGCTTACTATACCCACATTTTTGCAATATCTAAATTTTACTTGCGGATTACAGTGCCCACTTGGACGTAAAAAGCCGTCTCAGCCAACTAATATTTGGTTGAGACGGCGTTTACGTTCTACTACAGCCCACAGGCTGAAGCGACGTCCTGTTTCAGCTTTTGCAGCCGCTGCTTCGCCTGCTCGTGAGGTACCTTTTCGCCGGCGGGTAGTACTACCTCCAAATAGCATTTGAGCTTGGGTTCTGTGCCTGAAGGGCGTATTACTACCCGGTCGTTGGCGGCAGTTTCGAAGATGACCGCATCGGTGGGGGGCAGTTTTTCGGTTCCGTCCTTTAGGTCTAGGGTTCGCACCACCTGCGATCCGGCGAGGGCGGCCGGCCTCTCTGCCCGCAGTTTTGCCATGGTTCTACTGATCAGATTCAGGTCTTTTACGCGGAACGTGAGTGGGGCTGTTTGGTAGAGCCCAAATTTGCGTGCCAGCTCGTCGAGTTCGTCAACTAGCGTTTTGCCTTGGGCTTTGAGCTCAGCGCCCAGCAGGGCAGCAACCACCGCGGTTGCTATGCCATCTTTGTCGCGCACAGCCTGCGGGTTGGGGCAGTGCCCTATGGCTTCTTCGTAGCCGTAGAGCAGATTTTCGGTGCGGGCAATCCATTTGAACCCGGTCAGAGTTTGGGCAAATCCCAGCCCGGCGTCCTCGGCAATTTTTCCTAGCAAGCGCGAGGACACGATAGAACAGGCTAGGGTACCAGACTGCGCCCCAGCTGCAAGGTGGGATCCTAACAGTGCCCCTGTTTCGTCTCCCGACAACGCCCGCCATTGGCCCTGGTCGCATACTGCTAGTGCACACCTGTCCGCATCCGGGTCGAGGGCGATTACTAGGTCTGCGCGCACCCGCTCAGCTTCTTGGAAGGCCAACTCTAGCGCCCCGTCCTCTTCGGGGTTTGGAAATGCCACGGTGGGAAAGTCCGGGTCGGAGTCTGCCTGAGCGGATACGAGTTGCACGTTAGTGAATCCTGCCCTCCGCAGCGCCTGTTCGCAGATGCGCCCGCCCACCCCGTGCATGGGGGTCAATACGATGGTCAGGTCTCGGCTCTTCGGGGGCGGGCAGATGGCAGCTAGATATTGCTCGGTTACGTCTGCGCGAGCAAGCGGCGATTTTTTGCGGGCCACTTGGTCGGCCTTCGGGGCTTGTTCGATGCACTCGGCAATTTGCGCGTCGGCGGGGGGCACAATTTGCACTCCTTGGGCGACGCCGGTGGCCACTCGACCTCCCAAATAAACCTTGTAGCCATTGTCTTGGGCAGGATTGTGCGAGGCCGTGACCATCACCCCCGCGTCGGCGTTTAAAGCACGTACGGCAAATGCGGTGACGGGAGTGGGCCCGGCTTCCGGCAATTTCACCGCGTTTCCGCCAGCTGCAGCCACCACTTCGGCCACGGCCTGGGCAAATTGGGCAGAGCCGTGGCGGGCGTCGCAGCCGACCACTACCTTGGGGGCCTCTACCTGCTGGTTCAGCCAGGCCATCAGCCCGGCGGTAGCACGCACCACCACGGCCTCGTTCATGCGGGCGCACCCGGGCCCGAGCCGCCCTCGCAACCCGGCAGTGCCGAATTGCAGTGGACCAGCGAAGGCCTCCTGGAGTTCGCCAACCGCGGCTTTGCTGCCGGCACGCGCCAGTTCTAGAGTGTGCTCTAGCTGGGCTTTTGTAACCGGATCGGGATCGTGGCGGGCCCAGTCGGCCGCCTGGCCAAGCAGGTCCATCACAGGTCCATTTCGGCCAGGATTTTTGCCGAGGCCGATAGCCCCAACCGGGTAGCCCCCGCAGCCACCATCTGTTGGGCGGCTTCAGCAGTGCGGATCCCCCCGGAGGCCTTTACTCCCGCCTTGCCTGCAACGGTGCGGGCCATGAGTTCCACCGCGTGCACGCTCGCACCACCGGCCGGATGAAATCCGGTTGAGGTCTTGACGAAGTTGGCCCCCGCTGCCACGGCGGCCTGGCAGACCGCTACGATCTGCTCGTCGCTAAGGGCGGCGGATTCAATGATCACCTTCAAGATTGCGTTCGGGATGGCTTCGCGCACCTGCTCAATTTCCTGGCACACCTGCTGGAATTTGCCAGCTACGGCCAATCCCACATTGATCACCATGTCTACTTCTTCGGCCCCGTCGCGCACAGCTTGGGCGGCTTCGGCGGCCTTGATCTGCGGTTTTACCGCCCCGGAGGGAAAACCACAGACGGTGGCCACGTGTACGCCCTCGGGAACTTCCAGAGGCAGAGCCGAAGGGGACACGCACACCGAATACGTTCCTAGCTCCCCCGCCTCCTTGGCGAGGGCGGCGAAGTCGCTTGCGGTGGCTTCGGGTTTGAGTAGGGTATGGTCGATCATTCGAGCTAATTCAGCACGTTTCATTTGGCTTCCTTCCGCCGCTGCCGATTCTTTTGTTCGATTTTGGTCATGTTCTGGTCGGCTACCGCATAGATTGCGATGCCAACCAGTGCTATCAGCGCCAGTATCCACATGACTGCGCCGTATCCTTCGGTCCGCCCACCTAGCGGGTTCAGCACGCGGGGGACCGAAAGGTGCAGGTCGGCGAGTTTAGCGCTGTAGGCAATGCCCAGCGGGATAGCAATGTTGATGGTGAGGTTGTAGAAGCCGATTGCGATGCCCGACTGCTCGGGCGCGATCTTCGCCAGGGCGCTAGACAGTAAGGGGGCGTACATGAGGGCGAAGCCGCAGGCGAATAGCAGTGCGGCTACTACGAACACGGCCGGGGAGGCGTTCATGAACAGCGCCATTAGGACCAGTGCCAGAATGATTGATCCTCCAGCAGAGTAGATGGCTGGGCGGGTAGGAAGGTACTGGCCAATTTTGCCGGAGGCCGCCCCCACAATGATTGCTCCCACGTAGCCGGGGGCCAACAGCAGGGCGGATTTGTCGGACGTGTAGCCGTGTATCTGCGCTGCAATCGCGGGAAATAGCACGATGAAGCCCAGCTGCACAGAGTAGACAATGAATACGAGTACCAGCGCCCACACGTACCTGCCGTTTTTGAAAAAGCGCGATTGCACGAGTGCCCCGGACGATTTCGCCACGTGCACGGCAAACAGGGCGATGCCCGCCACCGTGGGCACGAGCCAAAGCCAGTTGAACTCCTGCATGAACATGATCAAGCTGGTAGCAAAGATGCCGATGAGGGCGAGCCCCACCCAATCGACGCTTCCCGTTTGCAGCTCGTCGTCGGCTGGAAGCGTTTTTAGCACGATCGGAATGGCCAGCACTAGTACCACTGGGATCGCAAACATTGCCGTCCACGACACGTAGGTTGCCATGAAACCGCTGGCCAGAGCCCCGAAAAGGGTGGCGGCCTGGAATGCGGAGGTGGAAAAGCCCAGGTAAGTCTTTTGTTGAGCGGCTGACAGATGCTTGGTTACGTAGATGACGTAGAGCGTTTCGGCGGCCGCCAACCCTGCAGTCTGCACGATACGCCCGGTGAGTACCAGCGGCCACACCCTTTGGCCAATAAAACCTATCAGGGAGCCGACTACGGCCAGCGTGATGCCCGCCAGTACCAGTTTGCGCACTGGCACAAAGTCGGAGAGGGCGGCGTAGACTACTGCGCCAATGCCGATCAAAATACCCGCTAGGGAGGCCTGCAAGGAGACCTGGTTTAGGCTCAGGTCTAGCGCCTGCCCCATGGAAGCGGTCATGAATTTAAAACCGTTGTCGATAATCAAGCTGAACACGAAGGTGAACAGCATGATGGGCACAGCCGCCTGGGGATTGACGCCCGCCCGGGCCTTGGAAGTTTTCGCGCGGCTCATTCTTGCCCCACTTTCGCAGCTACCGGCAAGGTCAATTCGATCATCTTAGTGAAGGCGCTCTGGCGTTCGCTGGCGCTGGTGTGCTGGTCGGTTACCAGGTTGTCCGAGACGGTGAACACGCCGAGGGCGCGCGCCCCCGCCTGGGCAGCAACCGCGTACAGGCCGGCAGATTCCATTTCGACGGCGAGCACGCCCATCTTTGCCCACCGGGCATTTACAGTTTCGTCGAAGTTGTAGAAGACGTCCGAGGACAAAATGTTGCCCACCCGGATGGGCACCTCGGCTTTGCGGGACTGCGCGTACACGCCCTCGAGCAAATCCCAGGAGGCGGTGGGCGCCCAGGTGCCCGGCAGATCGTATTGGGTGATGAAGTGCGAATCGGTGGAGGCTGAGGCGGCCACTACCACGTCGTACAGGTCTAGGTCCTCTTGCAGGGCCCCACACGAGCCCACGCGAATAATATTTTTCACCCCGTAGACGTGAATCAGCTCGTGAGCGTACAGGGAAATGGAGGGGATGCCCATGCCCGATCCCATAACCGACACCTGCACTCCCTGGTAGGTGCCGGTGTATCCCAGCATTCCGCGCACCTGGTTAAATTGGCGGGCGTCGTCTAGGAAGGTTTCGGCAATAAATTTGGCGCGCAGGGGGTCGCCTGGCATCAGTACTGTGTTGGCGATCGGCCCTGTTGGGTTTATGTGCGGGGTTTGCTGCATTTGGGTTACTTCCGGAGTTAGCTTTCGGCCTTTCTGGGCCGTTTGGGTCCGCTTAGAGAGTAAACACTTTCTGCCCGCTTTACATCTTTTCCTGGTGACGGCGCCTTGTGGGTTACTCTTTGGCTAGGCGGCCCGGGTGTGTGCCGGGGTGAGGGTTGTAATCGTTTTTAGGGCAGAGTTCAGTTCCGCCCGGGTGCGCACCTTTAGGGTGAGGGCGGCGCATTGGCGTAGTAATTTTGCTGCGCGAGCGGGCGGGAGGGACGCGGGTACGGTCAATATCAGCTTGGCGCGGGCTCGCTTTGCGGCCGCTAGAACGCCGCCTATGGCGTTAGGGCCGACCTCGTCTACGTCTACCTGTACGTGGGAGGGGCCGAGCAGGGACAGTGAGCGCATTACTTGGCCAGCAGTGCGGGCTCTTATTCCCCACTCGCCGATCGCGCCCTGGGCGCGCAGTTCGTTTAGCACGTCAACAGTTTTCGCGCTAACCAGCATTTGGGCACTGTAGCCGGCCACCAGCGCCAGGTCTATGGGACGCTGCTCGGCGGCGGCTAGAAGTTTTAGTTTTAGTAGCTCTGGGTTTATTCCGTAGTCGCCTTTTAGTTTGTGTTTTGGTTCCCCCACAGCGAGGGCGATGAGGCCGGTGGCATTTATGCTGTTGGGCACGCGAAATTCGGTGAGGGGTGCCGGCGAGGGCGGCAGGAGCGTTTCCGTGGCGATTGTGACGCCTAGTAATGGGGCCTGGGATGAAGGTTCTAATCTAGCCATAGATTACTTTTAGCAAACCTTCTTTGCTTTTGCTTTACTTTTTTATTAACTTTTCTAGGTTTACTGAATCTACCTGTTGCTACGCAAATTCCGGCGCCCTATTCCAGGGACTAAAGGCCGCTTCGGCGCGCTACATTACCCGGTGAGGCCAATATTGTGGAACCCTTAACCCATGAACCAGGATTGCTCCCCCACCCGCCCTCGTGCTTTTGCCGCGCTAGCGTTGTTAGTCGGGCTGTGCGCCGCGCTTTCGGGGTGCGAATCAACCACGGCTATTAGAATCTACCCCGACCAGACCTACACGCTGCACGCCACCATGGGAATCCCCAAAAACGAGGGCAGCCAGATCACCTGCGCTTCGTTGCAGAACTTGCTATTGGAGGCAGGCGGGCAGGGCCAGACGCGCGTACTCGACAGGTCGACTGTAAAGCAGACTCGCTGCACTATTGACTTCACCAAGCCGCAACCGATTGCCTCTTCGGGGGCCCCTTTTGTGACTATCAAACACTATTCTGGGCGTTACAGCGTTTCCCTGCCCGGCGACCCCAGCTACTCAAACCTGAACGAGAATACCCGCTTCAAGTTGTCGCTGACCTTCCCCGGGCCCATCACCGACACTTCGGGAGCTGCTGGAGGCAAGGTAGACGGGGACACTATCACCTGGACCAATCCGAAAGTTTTAAATACCGGGTTCGAGGTCGAAGCTCGCGACAATGCCGGCTTCTCGCTTTCGCAGGTCCTAATTTGGGCGCTGATGGCCGCCCTATTAATGCTTGCACTAGGCATGTCCAGAGCGCTCGGCAGGCCCGATTCGTTCCAGAAGATGCGCAGGCGCTGGCGCGCTTTTTGGATCCCCACGCGCACAAAGATCTTCGCCTCCACTCGCGCAGGTAAGGCCTTTGCAACCAAGGCGGCCGCTTCGGCAAGGGACTCGAAGGCCTCCCGTTCCGCCCTCGCTAGCGTTCGGAGGGGCGCAAAAGCTAGCGCCGAATGGGCCCGTAAAACCGGGAAGGCTGCTGTTGCGCTCGCCAGGAGGGGAGTCGCCGGCATGCGGCGCAAGGATATCCGCTCGCAAGGCAGCGAGCAGGACCCGCAGCCCGCTCGAAGCGAAGATGACTCACGGACTGCCCAAAAGGCTGGTTCCACCTCAACCGAAACGAGTGAAACAGACTAACCATACGGCAAATAATGGCAAATTAGCCATATTTGCGCAGGTCTCCTTTACAGCATTCGGCAATGAAGGGCTAGGGTGGTTAGGTCGACGCGCGTCGAAACAGCGCGCCCTGCCTCGTTCCGACTGACAAAGGAGTTACGCGGATATGAAAACAAAAGCGCTCTCGCTTGGCGCTTTGGCCGCCTGTGCCGCCCTCGCCCTTACGGCCTGTGCGGGCAACACGGTAAGCGAGAAAGATATAAAAGCGGGCAAGCTGGAAGGCCGCGGCCCAATCACCTACGTACAGGGCAAAGACAACTCGGGCAAACTAGCCCCAATGCTCGAAGATTGGAATAAAGCCCACCCCAAAGAACCCGTAACCATGATCGAGCTGTCCTCTGAAGCAGACCAACAGCGCAACTCGATGGTGCAAAACGCGCAAACAAAATCCGACTCGTTTTGCGTTCTTTCACTAGACAACGTGTGGGTGGCCGAATTCGCCGCCTACCGGTGGATCATGCCCCTGCCCGCTAAGGAATTCCCCAAAGACAAGATCCTGCCGCCAGTTTGGAAAACCGGCCAATACCGCAACCAGCTGTTTGCCATGCCGCACGGTTCCGACGGGGGCATCCTGTACTACCGCAAAGACCTACTAGAGCAGGCCGGGGTAAACGAAGCCCCCAAAACCTGGGACGACATGAAGGCCGGCTGTAAGGCGGTGCGCTCCTTGCCCGGCCACAAAGACATCGGCTGCTACGCCGGCCAGATGGCCAAATACGAAGGCCTAACCGTAAATGCTGACGAAGCTATTCACGCCTTCGGCGGCAAAACTGTCGACAGTGACGGCAAGGTGAAAGTAGATTCTGCACAAGCCAAGAGGGGACTGCAGGTCCTTGCCGACGGCTTCAAGGATGGCTTTATCCCCAAGGAAGCGCTCACCTACAAAGAAGAAGAAGGGCGCAACGCCTTCGAATCCGACCGCGTCCTGTACTACCGCAACTGGCCCTACCAATACGCCCTCTCGAAAGAAAAATTGGGCGACAAAATGGGGGTGGCCCCAATGCCCGGCTTCACCGCAGACAAGCCCGAGGGCGGCACCTCCTCCCTAGGTGGGCACAACGCCGCCATCTCGGCATTTTGCAAAAACAAGGCCACCAGTTTGGACTTCATCAAGTGGTACACCTCAGAACCAATCCAGCGGCGTCTCCTGACCGAAACCACACTGGCCCCCATCTACACCTCGCTGTACGACGAGCCTGAACTAATCAAGCAATTCCCCTACCTGCCGGCGCTAAAGAAATCCATCGAAAGTGCCGTCCCCCGCCCGCAGGTCTACAACTACGGGGACGTTTCAACCGCCATCCAGGACGCGGTCTTCCCCGTGCTCAAAGGCGAAAAAGAAACCGGCCCCGCCCTCGACGGCTTAGCAAAGAAGCTAACCGACATGACGTCGGGAAAGTAAGGAAGTTGGCATGTCTAAATCAAAATCTCTGGCACTGACCGACTCGGGCAAGGCGCAGGCGAAACTGGCAGGCTGGTTAGTATCGCCCACCGTCATAGTCATCGCGATCGTAATCATTTTCCCCACCATTTCCGCCCTCTACCAGTCCCTGTGGGGCTTTCGCGGGATCGACCCGGCAACCGGCTTCGTGCGCGAAAGCGAACCGTTTGTAGGGCTGGAAAACTACCTAAATATTTTCCGAGGTGACACGGGCACCCGCTTCTGGAACGCATTCTGGAACACCACCTTCTTCGCCACCGTAACCGTGGCAATCGAAGCAGTGTTGGGCGTGGCCATGGCACTAATCATGCACAAGGCGATGAAGGGACGCGGGCTGGTACGCGCTGCAATCTTGGTGCCCTGGGCAATTCCCACCGCCGTATCTGCGGTGCTGTGGAAGTGGATCTTCGATTCCCACGGAGCCGCCAACGCGCTGCTGAACACGCAGGTGCTGTGGGCTACCTCGGACTGGCCCGCAAAATTTGCGATCATAATCGCCGACACTTGGAAAACTGCCCCCTTCATTGGGCTGCTCACTCTAGCCGGGTTGCAAGTTATCCCCGACGACGTCTATGAAGCCGCCAAAATAGATGGGGCCGGCGCCTGGCGCAGATTCATTACCATCACCCTGCCGCTAGTAAAACCCGCCCTAGTTGTAGCCGTCCTGTTCCGCATGCTCGACGCACTGCGCATGTTCGATCTGCCCTACATCTTGATCGGCCCCCGCAAAGGCTCAGTCGAGACCCTGTCGATGCTAGTGCAAGACGACGCCTCCAACCTGCGCTACGGCAGTGCGGCCGCCTACGCGGTAGTGCTCTTCATCTACGTGTTCATGATCGCTTTCGCCTTCATAAAAGTGTTGGGGGCCGAACTCGTAGACGAACCAAATTCCGGCTCCAAACTGCGCCTCTCCCAATTCTTCAAGAGGTCGAAAAAGCCGCACTATTCCACGCGCCCAGCTGAAATCAGCCGGGCCCAAAGGGCTGGTTCCACCCGGGAGGGCACCCCAAAGGGGAAGGAGCAAGAGCGATGAAGCAATCCAAACTAAAAGCGGGACTGTCCAACACGTCCTCGTGGATAGGCATAGCCGCAATCGTAATCTTCTGCCTGGCGCCCTTCTACTGGATGGTCGTCTCGTCCCTGCGCCCCACCAAGGACATCTTCGAAACCACCCTGTGGCCCAAAACGGTGTCCATGGAAAACTACACGCAGGTATTCGACCCCTCCCGCCAATTCGGTAGGTCGCTACTGAACTCGATCATTGTGGCCGGGGTTACTACAGTGCTCGCTCTGCTAATCGCAACGATCACCGCCTACGCGCTGGCCCGCCTGGAATTTCCGGGCAAATCGATCATTTTGACCATCGTTATAGCCACCTCGATGTTCCCGCTCGTGGCAATCGTGGTACCGCTACTAAAACTCTTCACCGCGTGGGGGTGGATCAACACCTTCCAGGCCATGATCCTGCCTGATCTATCCTTCGCCTTGCCACTGGCAGTGTGGAACCTAACCAGCTTCTTCAAGCAAATGCCACGCGAACTAGAGCAGGCCGCAATGGTAGACGGCTGCACCCCAGGGCAAGCGTTCCGGCGGGTAATACTGCCCATCGCCGCCCCCGGCGTATTCACCACCGCAATCATCGTGTTCATCAACACGTGGAACGAATTCCTGATCGCCGTGACCATGGTCAACGACCCAGGGATGCAAACCGCCCCGGTAGCAATATCGAAATTCGGTGGCGTGAGCGGGTTCGAAACCCCGTTCGGCTCACAAATGGCAGCGGGCGTGGTAGTAACTATCCCGCTGGTAATCCTGGTGCTGCTATTCCAGCGCCGAATCGTAACCGGCCTCGCAGCCGGCGGCGTAAAACAGTAAGAATCTAAGGAGGGAATCTTGACCGATACCGCTATGCGCCCAGACATGGATCAGTGGTGGCGCAGCGCAGTGATCTACCAGGTCTACCCGCGTTCCTTTGCGGACTCGGGAGCCGACGGCCTGGGCGATCTACCAGGCATCATTTCAAAACTGGACTACCTGGCAAAACTCGGGGTAGACGCGATTTGGATATCGCCGTTCTACCCCTCCCCCCAGGCCGACGCAGGCTACGACGTAGCTAACTATTTCGACATCAACCCCGATTACGGCACCCTGGCCGACTACGACAAACTCGTAGCCCGGGCCCACGCCCTCGGGATGAAAGTAGTAATAGACGTGGTGCCCAACCACTCCTCTTCAGAGCACGAGTGGTTCAAAGAAGCGCTAGCTGCCGGGCCCAAATCCCCCGAACGCGACCGCTACATTTTCCGCTATAGCGAGGGCGAAGCCCCCAACAACTGGGGTTCCATGTTTGGGGGTCCCGCCTGGAGCAAGGTCGACCAGCTAACCGGCAAAGAGGAAGACTGCGGCTGGTGGTATCTGCACCTGTTCGACCCCAAACAGCCGGACTTCAACTGGGAAAATCCCGACGTACACGAGCTGTTCAAGAAATATCTGCGCTTCTGGTGCGAGCGGGGAACCGACGGGTTCCGCGTGGATGTAGCCCACGGCCTAGTAAAGGCAGAAGGCCTTCCCAACGACGCAATCGGCCCGGACCGCTGGCAGAGCGAAGCCACTGGGGACCAGACCGACCTGGGCCCCTACTACGACCAAGACGGCGTGCACGAGATCTACCGCGAATGGCGGAAGGTGCTGGACGAATTCGGGCGCGACCGGATGCTAGTTGCCGAAGCTTGGGTAGAGCCGCTCTCGCGCACCGCCCGCTACGTGCGCGAAGACGAAATGAGCCAGGCCTTCAACTTCGCCTATTTGAAAGCCCCCTGGGACGGGCCCCAACTGCGGCAGGTGATCGACTTGACCCGTGCCGAATTCGGCAAGGTGGGCGCGCCCGTGACCTGGGTGCTTTCAAACCACGACGTGGTTCGCCACGCCACCCGCTTGGGCTACGAGGTAGGCCATGACACGGACTCCGGTATCAGTGCCAGGGACCCGCAGCCCAACCGCGAGCTGGGACTGCGCCGGGCCCTGGCCGCCACCACCTTCATGTTAGGCCTGCCCGGCGGCGCCTACTTGTATCAGGGCGAAGAACTCGGCCTGCCCGAGCACACCACCCTAGACGATTCCGCCCGCCAGGATCCCACCTGGTTCCGCACCGGCAAAAAGATCCCGGGCAGGGACGGTTGCCGCATCCCGCTGCCGTGGAAACACGACGCGAAAAATTACGGCTTCGGCACGGGCACGCCCTGGCTGCCCCAACCTAAGCTGTGGGGGGAGCTGGCGGTTGACTTGCAAGAGCAAGATCCCGCCTCGCCGCTTTCGCACTACCGCCACCTGCTTTCCCAAAGGCGGGCCTTCGACCTCGGCAAAGGGGAGCTGGCCTGGCAGCACAGCCCAGAACAGCTGTTGGCGTTCAAGAACGGCAACATTTTGGTGGCCCTGAACCTGGGTGAGACGGCTGAACTAGATTTTGCCGGCGAAGCTGTTGTGGCCACCGCGGGGGCGAGTGTCGAGGGCGGCAAGGTGCGCCTCGAACGCGACAGTGCCATTTGGGTGCATTTGAACTAGCGGCAACCCAACGGTTTACGGAACACAGACGGCGAGGGCGATATGGTCACCAGGCAGGAAGTAGCGCAAGCTGCGGGCGTGTCGCCCTCGACCGTCTCGTACGTGCTCTCAGGGAGGAGGCCCACTTCGGCAGCCACCCGCGAGCGCGTGCTGGCCACCATAGACAGGTTGGGTTATGTTCCCAACGCCAGGGCGAGTGCGCTGGCTTCGCGGTCTATGCGCACTATCGGCCTGCACACTGTGCCCGCCGTGTACGGGGTTGATTCGGTGGCAACCGAATACATGGCTGGCATGCACGCCCAGGTGCAGCGGGCGGGGGCCTCTTTGGTGCTTCCTTTTATTACTGGGGCCGACCCGGAGGATTTCCGCACCTTTTTGCGTTCACACGTGGTGGACACGATGATTTTGATGGACGTTTCCCGCCAGGATTGGCGCGAGCAGGTCATGTTGGAGGAGCATTTTCCCGGCGTTTTGTTGGGTTCTACGGGCAGGGCTGCAGGGCTGCCGTTTGTGGAGTCAGATTTTGCTGCGGTTGGGAATATGGCCGTTGCCGAGGGCGCCCGTCGCGGGCACAGGCGGGCGCTGCTGCTCACCCGCAAGGTGTTAGACGACGGGTCGGTCCCGCGCACGGGACGTACCATAGCCGATTCGGCTATTGCGACTTGCAAGGGCGCCGGCATCTGGGTGCAGGAGCGCTGCGTGCCTACCGACCCGCGCTGTGCCAGTGAGGTGGCCGAGGCGCTTCGCGCTCCGGGCGCCCCCACCTTGCTGTTGGCAGAGAACGCGGAGGTGGCCTCTGTTGTGGTGGTTCTGCTGGCAGAGGGCGGCAAGGTGCTTGGGCGCGACTATTCGGTGATTGCCCTGGGCGGGCAGGCCCGTTTTCACCCCTACATTGCGCCCCTATTCACCGAGGTTTCCACTCCGAGGGACCAGATGGGAGCCGAAACGGTGCGCATGGCCCTGGCAAGAGGGGAAGCGGTGGATTCAAAAGTGTACCCACCCAAAATCATAGATAGAGGGACCCTGGCGAACGCTCCCTCGCACTGAAGTACAATTTCCGGCAGGTTCTGGAGAGGCAATGCAGAAAGTTTCAGCCCAAACAGGGCGGGCGAGGGCGGCGGTTACGGCGCTCTTTTTTACTAACGGAGCGCTCATGGCCGGCATGGTCCCCCGCTACCCCGCTATCAAGGACGTGTTTGGCCTCAGCGGGTCCACCTACGGGCTGACCGTTGCCCTCTTCCCCTTTGGGGGCATGTGCGGGGGCGCCGTTACCGCCTGGGCAATACGCAGGTGGGGTTCAGCTAGAGTGGCAGCCAGCGGGACTGCGATCTTGGGGGCGCTGTTCGCCCTCGCCGGATTTTTGGTGTCCTGTTCGCAAGCGGGGTGGGTTGGGGTCGGCGTTGGCTACGCGGGTTTTGCCGCCAGTTTCTTCCTGTGCGGTTTTTGCGATGCGAACGTGGACGTGGGGCAGAATGCGCACGGGCTGCGGGTCCAGCGCCGTTACGGCAGGTCTATTATCAATTCGTTTCATGCTGCCTGGTCCGGCGGTGTCGTAGCCGGCGGGATGCTGGCTTTGGCGGCTATTGCTGCGGGTTTGCCGATTGGCTGGCACATGTTGCTTGCCGGCGGAATTTTTGCCGTGTTAGGGCAGGTGGCGTTGCGTTTTACCCTTCCCGGCCCCGACGGCGAGGGCGAAGAAGAGCAGGCTCGGGCCGTTCGCACCATTCGCATCAACCCCCTTTTGGCTCTGGCGGCTCTTATTTTCCTCGCGATTGCAGGGGCCCTGGTCGAGGACAATTCGCAGGCGTGGGCCACTTTGTACATGCGCGACTACCTGGGGGTTTCGGCGGCTTTGGCTGGGAGCGCCTACGTGGCGGCGTTTGCGGCCCAGTTGTTTGGGCGTGCGGTGGGTGACCGGATGATCGACCGCTGGGGCAGCCGCCGCGTGATCTGTTTTGGCGGAGTCTTGATCGCTGTTGGCACCTTCGCGTCCATGCTGGTACCCGCCGCCTTCACTACGGTGGTGGGGCTGGCTCTGGCGGGGTTTGGCTCTTCCACAATAGTGCCGATTGCGATGAATGCGGCTGACGATATTCCCGGGTTGCGCCCGGGCACGGGCCTAGCTGTGTTGGCGTGGCTCATGCGGGTAGCATTTTTGGCTTCTCCCCCACTTATTGGGCAGATTGTCGACATCTTTGGGCTGCGAGTGAGCCTTTGGGCGCTTCCCTTTGCCGGTTTAGCGGTAGTTGCGACCTCTTTTGTATTAGCTAGTGAAAGAAAAGGGTAGACTTTTTCCTTCCCAAGGTAGACGCGCCTAAAATTGACTACAACCAACCTGTGGGGCTGGTTTCGTAGCGAAGTCGCTCGAGAGCGCGACTTTGCCGCGTCCTCGGCACGACTCACTGCGGTCTTTTGTACCTATGTAAGTGAGGAAATATGGTCACTACAGACCCTGTGCAGCGTAACTACAAGGTTGCCGCATTAGTCGGGGTAATCGGCGGTTTGTTTTCGGCGATAGTTAAATTCGGTTGGGAAGTTCCTTTCCCGCCGCGCACTCCGGAGCGGAACGCAACCAATCCGCCGCAGTCTACGTTGGAATTGTTTGGAATGTCTCCGCAGGCCTCGCACACTTCGGTTACTTATAACGGCAATGCGCTACCCATCTATTCGTTCCTTATTCATTTTTCTTTCGCTATCTTCTTTGCGCTGCTGTACTGCCTGCTGGCGGAGGTGTACAGCAAAGTGACCCTGTGGCAGGGGGCTGCTTTTGGCATCGTGGTCTACGTGCTGTTCCACGTGTTGTTGATGCCTGCCTTGGGGATAGTTCCCGCCCCTTGGAATCAGCCGTTCGCCGAACATTTTTCTGAGTTCTTCGGCCACATAGTGTGGATGTGGTCAATCGAAATAGTGCGCCGCGACCTGCGCAACAGGATCACTAAGGAACCCGACCCGAGGCCGAAGGCGCAGGCAGCCGAAGAGGCCGGCTTGGGCGAGTAAAAGAAATACAGCCGAATCGCCAGCACCCGGTTTTGGTGTAGCCGCAGGGCCCGCCCGGGTGCTGGCGATATTTTGAGCCCGGCCACGCCCCAGGGGCGGCATTGGCTAGCCTTTTTCAACTATGCTTTTTATGTGAGTGCAAACGAAGATCCCGCCGCCCTACAAGCCGAACTAGCTGCTGCCCGCGCAGAGGCTGCCGAAGCGAAAGCAGAAGCGGCCCGCCTCAAAGCTGAGGCTGCCGAGGCGCGCGCCGCCGCCCAGGAAGCTAAGTCCGCTAGCACTGCTAAGAACAGCGAACCAGCCCAAACACAAAAGGCCTCTGCCACTTCCCAGCCGGCCAAAGGCGCTGCCGCCGAAGCCGAAGCTGAGCCCCCACAGCCAGCCGAATCCGAGCTGGCCAAGTTGATTGCGGACGGGTACGCGTTCGCCGCCGATCTGCCGGCACTGACTTTGGGTACCTTATTGCAGGATGGGGTCCAGGTAAAGGGCGTCAATGCCGAGCTGCCCCTGTCAATCATGAACCGCCACCTCCTGGTAGCCGGCGCGACCGGCACGGGGAAGACCCGCACTTTGCAGCTGCTGGCCGAAGGGCTCTCGGCCGCCGGCAGCCCTGCCGTGTTGGTAGACGTTAAAGGCGACCTTACCGGGCTGGCTGAAAAGGGCACGGCCTCGGACAAGCTCGCCGCCCGCACGGGGGCCAACGGCCAAGAGTGGCAGGGCAGGGCTTTCCCGGTGCAGCTGCTGACCCCCGCAGGGGCCGACGCTCCGGTGCCCGGCGCCCTCGTACGTACCCGCGTCAGCGATTTCGGCCCACTTTTGCTGGCGCGCGCCCTGCAGCTGAACACAACGCAGGAGCAGGCGCTACAACTGATATTCAGCTGGGCCGATTCGAATGGCCTCGAGCTGGTAGACCTGGGGGATTTGCGCTCGGTTATTACGTTCCTAACTTCCAAGGAGGGCAAGGTCGAACTTGCCACCATCGGAGGGGTGGGCCCAGCCACCGCCGGCGTCATTTTGCGCACGCTCAGCGCATTGGAATCGCAAGGTGGGGACAAGTTCTTTGGCGAGCCTTCCTTTGACACGGGCGACCTTCTGCGCAGCGAGAGCGAAGCAGGGGTAATTTCGCTGCTTGAAGTTGGCGACATGTCTAGCCGTCCCGCCCTCATATCTGCCTTGATCATGTGGCTGCTGGCCCAACTGTTCCAAACCCTGCCCGAAGTGGGCGACGTGGATAAACCGAAGCTGACCTTTGTTTTTGACGAGGCCCACCTGCTTTTTACAGATGCCACCAAAGAATTTGTGCGCCAGGTTGTACACACGGTGCGGCTGATTCGCTCCAAGGGCGTTTCGGTAATTTTTGTTACGCAATCGCCCTCCGACATTCCGGCGGACGTTTTGGCGCAACTGGGTTCGCGCATACAACACGGGCTGCGCGCGGCCACCCCCGCCGACCAGAAGGCGCTGAAGGAAACGGTAAAGACCTTCCCCCAAACCAAGCTAGATTTAGCCCAGGTGCTAACCAATTTGGGTACTGGCGAGGCCGTAGTTACGGTTTTGGATCCCAAGGGACGCCCCACCCCGGTGGCACCGTTTTCGATGTGGGCGCCCGCTTCGGTCATGGGGCAAGCTTCCGCTCAGACAATCTCTGCTCTGGTGGCTGAATCTGAGCTAGCTAAGAAGTACGCGAGTGCGGTAGACCCGCATTCGGCCACCGAAGAGCTGGCTGAACGTTCCAGCAGGGCGCAGGCAGAAGCACGGTCCCGCAAAGAGCAGGAGGCCGCCCAGAAGGAGGCCGACAAGGCCGCAAAACAGGCCCAAAAGGAGGCCGAGCGGGCGCAGCGAGAGGCCGAAAAGGCGAAGGCACGCCGAGCAAAAGACATGGAGTCGGTGTTCACGAACGTGTTGCGTTCTGCGGGGCGGACTTTGGGCCGCGAGATAACCCGCTCCATTTTTGGTACACGCAGGCGGTAGGCTGCACCCGTCCTGTCCAAGGGCGTAGGAGGCCGAAGGGCGGGCCCGGCTAGGCGGGCCACAGTTTGGGCGCGGGGTAGTACTTTTTTGGGTGCCGGTCTAGCGTTTTGCTCTGGCGGCGAGGCTCATCACCCATAGCCCGCCTGCCACCAGCGAGACAAAGCCGGTCCACTGGGCAACGTGGCGGGCTATGGCACCCAGTTTGCATGCCAGGGTGCCAGGATCGGCGAGCACATCAGTTACCGCATACCCGATCAGAGACACCAGGGTGATCCCTAAGAAGATCAGCGCAATGTGGCAAAGTTTATTCAATCGTGTACCCTCCGCCCTCAACACTAACGCAAGGATCAGCTTGCCACCAGCAACAATGATTATATTTTTTTCATATTCCCCCTCTGAGCGGGCACTATAACAATTCAATTGTGACTTTTGCCCTGTAGACTGGCCTCACCGGCAACACAGAAGAAGGGGTGGGCGTGCTGAAGAATTTGGACAGATGGCTCATTTGGGGCGGCATTGCGATCCTTGTAGGCTGGATAATTTCGGAAATATTCGGCGGGTATGTAGCCACGCGCTTTACCGGTTATTCAAGCCCGATCGACTATTTTTTGCAGGGGCTGTGGACCTGCATTGTCATGTTTTTTACTTCCTACAACGGGGTGGCCATTTTGATGGCAGGTTTGGTAATCCGTGAAATACGCGCCGGACGGGGCGCCGCTGGGCCCAACTCGTCCCGCACTGATTCAAGCCCAAAGCAGGTAAGCCCCAACCCAAGCCAGCCAAAGTAGGCGGCAGGCGCCCTCGCTATGGTCAAGGCCGGGTTCCCACACAAGACTCTGGAGGCTAGCCTGGGCAAAATCTAAAGGCGAGGCGGGCTCCCAACTGCCACAAGCCCCCACCGCGCTCACAATCTGCGCGGTGGGGGCAAAGTATTTGCGGGCTGCCTCTAGGGCCGCGCGCTTTGTGCGATTCCCGAGGCCGGGGTGGAAGCCACTACTTTTTCTGCCTTCTCGTAGGGGGTAGACATGTAGTGCAGGGCTACGACCGAACCGATTAGGCCGCCCCAAACGATCAGAATGGTCACTAACATCAGGATTATTGCTGCTCCGGTCACTGCTGGGCCTCCTTGATCCAGTCGACTCCGCTTAGGTCGTGTTCGCCTTCAAGCGATTCTTCGTCACGCCACTTCACCAGCGGGAACACGATGGCAAATACGGCGCACAGCCCCACGCATCCCCAGCCAAAGGCGGCCACATACCAGGTGGGGTAATCCCCGTACCCTTCGGTTAGATAGTCGCGAATGGAAAGCACCAGCATGAGCCCCAAAAAGGCGGGGATGAACAGCCGGATCATCCAAGTCCACCAGCAGCCAATCCGAACGGTGGACAACACGTTTAGGTGCTGGCGCAGCGGCCTCAGCTTGGGCCACACCCAAGACACTGCCACAGCCATCAATATGGTTGCAAACACTACGCCCACGGAGTTGATGAACGCGTCTACCGTGTCGACGGCCCCCATACCCGAGGTGGTGCCGTACAGCACCAGCGAAATAACGCCGGCCACCGTGCCAAGCAGAATTGCTGCCCGCTTTACTGGCCAGCCGAATTTGTCGGCAAATGCCCCCGAGACTACCTGCACTAGCGACAGCAGCGAGGTGATCCCAGCCAAAGTCAACGACACGAAGAACAAAATGCCGAAGAAGGCGCCGCCCGGCATCATCGAGATGATCTTGGGGAAGGTGATGAACGCTAGCGAAATGCCAGACAGTCCTTCCAGGTCAGATACCTGCACACCCTGCTGGTAGGCCATGAAGCCGAGGGCGGAGAACACGCCAATGCCCGCCAGGATTTCGAAGGAAGAGTTTGCGAATCCTGCCACGAGCGCGGTCCCGGTAAGGTTCGACTTGCGGCGCAGGTAGGAGGCGTAGGTGAGCATGATGCCGAAGCCGGCGGACATCGAGAAGAAGATTTGCGCGAATGCTGCCATCCACACCTTAGGTTTAGCAATTGCCGACCAGTCGGGGGTGAAGAAGGAGTTCAATCCCTCCATGGCTCCTGGCAGCAGTAGCGCGCGCACCACCAGCGCCGCGAATACGACTACCAGCAGGGGAATGAATACCTTGTTGGCACGTTCTACGCCTTTTTGCACGCCGAGGGCGATAATCCCCACTACGGCCACCCACATGAGTGCCAGCGGGATTAGTACTCCCCAGACGGGAGCGCCGATTACCGCGGTCTGCTTGGAGGTTTCCAGAAATTTAGTGAAGAAGAATTTTTGGGGGTCGTTCCCCCAGGCCGAGTTCACCGCGAAGAAGATGTAGCGGAAAGACCAGGCGAGGATCACGGCGTAGTAGGTCATGATCACGAAGCAGACGCCCACGTGCCACCAGCCGATGAATTCGGCTTTTTTGTTGATGCGGCGGAATGCTAGCGGCGGGGTGCCGTGGAAGCGGTGGCCAATAGCGTAGTCCAGCAACAAGATGGGCAGGCCTATGGCTAGTAGTGCGCACAGGTAGGGAACTATGAATGCTCCCCCGCCGTTTTCGTAAGCTACCCCTGGGAATCGCCAAATGTTGCCGAGCCCGATTGCGGATCCGACTGCGGCGAGGATGAAACCCAGTTGCCCGGACCAGACGCCGCGGGCGTTGTTTTTGGACTTAGTTTCAGCCACGTCTACCTTCTTTTCGAGTTAGATTGGGTGAAATCAGCCTAAAACGAGCGTCCACTTAATGAACAACTTGTCCGCATTTTGACCATTTTGGGGTGTTGAGGCTGGTGGGTGGCGAATACTTCTAAAATGCACCCACGTACCAAAGGTATATAAAACCAGAAAAACGGTGCGCTGCCAACCAGGGGCGCCAAAAAGGAACAAAAAGCGATCCAACACACGCCAGGTACGCCCTAGCAGTTGCGCAATACCTCCCGCAGCGCCCCAACCAGTGATTGCGGGCCCGCGAGCGCCTCTAGCGCCAAATCGTCGCCCGCACTGACGGCCCGCCCCAGGTCTGACTTTAGGGGGTAGGAGATTTCGGCTTGATCGATCAGTTCGAAGGCGCGGGCCTGCCAGTCCGGTTCGGCCAGGCGCAAAGTGAGGTGGCAATCTAGAGCCCCCAGGTCAACCTCGCCCAGGTCTAGTACCGATTCACCCTGCCCATCCAGGCTGGCCCCTATTAGCCGCAGCCGCACCCGCTTGGGAAGGTTCACGCCCTCGCCTTGCAGGTGCAGCTCAAGTTGGCTACCTTGCCGCTTCCACGTTGCTTTCATCCGGGTTTGGGCGGGAGCCGGCGAGGGCGACTCTTCGGCCCCAGGGGCGTCCTCAATGTAGGTGGAGGTGTAGTTCCCTTCGGAACTGGTGGGTACAGCGAAGGTTAGGGTGAGCTCTTTCGGGGCGCGAGCCTGGTCGACGGGGATTCCGGCCCCGGTAAAAAGTTGTTCGGCCAGGGGGATCAGCGCGCCGGCGCGCACAAGGGCGGGCACGTGCTCTAGGGTCCGCCAGAACACTCGCCGGCCTCCTCCCAGGTAGTGGGTGCCTAAGAAGAAGTCGACCCATTCGCCACCCGGCAGGTAGGTGTGCGCCTTGGCAAGGTGGGTGCGCGGGTCGGCGGGCGCAGTGATGGGGGCTACCAGCATGTCGGCCCCGAACAAGAAGGCTCCCGAGCTGTGGTAGGCGTCCATTACTTCGGGCTCTTCGTAGTAGAGGGGACGCACCAATGCCACTCCGTGCAGGTGAGCTTGCCAGGCGGCAGTGTACAGGTAGGGGATCAGCTGGTGGCGCAGCCGCAGGTAGTTACCTTGGATGCGTTCACCGACTTGGCCATAGCGCCACGGCTCCTTTGAATTGAATGGGTCGTTGGTGGAATGCAGTCGCAAAATGGGGCTGAAAACACCCAGTTGCACCCAGCGGGTTTCTAGTTCGTTGTCTTTGACGCCGAACATGTGCCCACCAATGTCGTGCGACCAGAAGAAGTAGCCAATGTTGGCGGCCGTGGCGGTGAAATAGGGTTGGAATGCCAGCGAATCCCAGCTGACCACCGTGTCCCCCGAAAATCCCACCGGGTAGCGGTGCGAGCCGGGTCCGGCATAGCGCGAAAACGCCAGGGGGCGGCGGGGCTTGCCGTCTGTTCGCACCCTGGCGTTGTCGGTGAAGGTCAGGTGGTTGAGCATCCACAGCGGATCAAGCCCGGCGATCGAAGTGTGTTTGCCCTGCTGCCAGTCCATCCACCAAAAGTCCACTCCTTGTTCTTCTAAGGGGTGTAGCAACAGGTCTAGGTAGGCCTGCAGGTAGTTTTTGGAGGCGCCGTCGAAGGGGATGGGGGCCCCGTCTGCAACGCCGAGGGCGGACGCGAAGGCCGGGTAGGCGTCCTCGTGCGCGCGCACCCCGTCGGCCGGGTGTTCGTTGAGGCTGACGCGCAGGTTGCGCTCGTGCAGGGCCCGCATGAACTCGGCCGGGTTGGGAAAGAGGGCTTTGTTGAACGTGTAGCCGGTCCACCCGTTTCCGTATTTGGGGTCGAGCTCGGTCAGGTGCCAGTCCATGTCTAGTACGGCCACGGAGAAGGGGAGTTTTTCGGCCGCAAAACGGTCCATCAGGTCTAGGTATTCCGTGGCGGTGTAGCGGTGGTAGCGGGACCACCAGTTTCCTAGCGCCCACCTGGGGATTACCGGGGTTTTTCCCGCGAGGGCGAAGAAGGCGTTTAGGGCATCTTGGTAGGCGTGTCCGTAGCCGAAGTAGTACAGGTCGCGGGCGCCTTTTTCGCGGGTGGTGGGCCAGTTCTGCACGAGCGGGGTGGCACTGTCGTCAATGACAGCGTACCCACGTGGGGATATGAGGCCGGGTTCTATGTTTACTGCGCCGTCGGCCTCGTCTAGGGTGCGGGCGGTACCGCCCAGGTTGGCAAGGAAGTCACCTTGAGTGGTGGGTTGGGCATCCCCGTAGTGCCATACCGTGTTGGAACCGGTTCCAGTGTGCCCCAGTAGGGATATGGATAGGGAGGAGGGCGAAAATGGGCCGCCGCTGTAGCGCAGGTGCAGGGCTTCGGTGAGGATTTCGACGCCCCTGCCGTCTTGGAGCACGCGGTAATCGGGGGTGGGGAAATCCCGGTTGATCGCCATGAAGGAAGCCTGGTCGGCGAAAGTACCCGTGGGGGAATACTCCATGCGTATCAGGCGCGCTGTTAATACGGTGAAGCGGTAGGTGTCCCCTTCAACTACGGAGTCGGGGCGGGCGGGGGCTGGCGGGAAAAAGTTCATGTGTCAATGCTTTCGCATTGCGCGCCTAAACGCCAGCGGCCCGCCCTGAAATTAGTTGCTACTTGTATGCTGGGCTAGCTACAGCGGCAGACCGGCCGCGGAAGGCCAGCGCGGCAAAGGCGCAAATTGTACAGAGCGCGAAGGATCCGAAGCTCCACAGCAGGAAAACCATCCCGCGTTGCAGGTGGTGCACCGCCTCTGCCCCGGCCGCATCTGCCGCCCCCACGAGGTAAACGTTGTTGGCGGCACCGCAGAAAGTCCCGATTGCGATCAACAAGAATATGACTGACAGAATGATTCCTAATTTGTTCATTCTTTGCAAAGAGATCACTCCCCTACCATTTAGTCCGAACGGCGACCGGGGCCCCGCTTCCCTGCCTAGGCACACCCTCGCCCGTACATTCACGAGTGTACCGAGCCCCCCAGCCGCGCATCCCAAAACCGCCAAAGATAGATTCCCTATGAGCGCTGAACTTGAGGACGCGCTCCGGGCGGGTGCGCACCTATTCGCTCGAAGAAGTAGCTGCCGAGTGCGGCGTAAAACTGCCCGACTGACGCTTCGAAGTCGGCAAAATATGGCCGCAAAGGATAGACTTGTGGGCACAACCTAACGCGTTTGCAAAGTTGGAACACCTGCGCCAAAAGCGCTCCCACCAGCGCTTCCAGCGAGGGTGACTTTTCACTCAAAATGCGAGCGGTTGGAACAAAAACACCTCTAGTTTGATTGCATCTTTATATGGACAGCTCTACATCGGCACAGCCACTCGTACGAATCCGGGACGTGCGCAAGAGCTTCGGAAACTTCGAAGCCCTCCGCGGGGTCGACCTCGACATTTACCCCGGCGAAGTCGTGGCGCTAATAGGCGCCTCCGGCTCCGGCAAATCCACGCTGTGCAGGTGTATCAACAGGCTGGAAACCATTAGCTCCGGCAGCATCGAAATAGACGGCAAACCACTTCCCCAAGAAGGTAAAGAACTAGCCGCCCTACGCGCCGAAATTGGCATGGTATTCCAATCCTTCAACCTGTTCGAACACAAAACAGCACTGGACAACATCACGTTGGCACCCATCAAAGTGCGCCACGAAAAACCGGCCGAAGCCCGCAAAAACGCTCACCAGCTATTGCAGCGCGTGGGCCTCGGCGACAAGGCAGACTCATTCCCTGCGCAACTTTCAGGAGGGCAGCAGCAGCGAGTTGCAATAGCACGCTGCTTAGCTATGTCCCCCAAAATGATGTTGTTCGACGAACCGACCTCCGCCCTCGACCCAGAAATGATCAACGAGGTTCTGGACGTAATCGACGAACTAGCAAAAGGCGGCATGACCATGCTAATCGTCACCCACGAAATGGGATTCGCCCGCCAAGTAGCCGACCGGATCGCCTTCATCGACAACGGCAACATCGTCGAACAGGCCCCGCCCGAAGAATTCTTCACAACCCCAAAAACAGAACGCGCCAAAGCGTTCCTGTCCAAAATACTGAACCACTGATACCGCCCGCCGGTACCAGGGAACTGCAAGGAGTAAACATGAAACTTCGCAAACTAGGTGCCATTGCGGCTGCCGCAGCAATTAGCGTTTCGGCGCTGGCAGCATGCTCAGGCCCCGACAAGGGCCACGCCCCCAACGCTTCCTCCGGCAAAACCGCAAGCAAATCGGCCACCGGCGAGCGCATAACCGTAGCCGACTTCGACAAACTCGTGGCCTCCGGCCCCGTCGCCTCGGACGCGGAAATCGAAAAGAGCCCCTGGGCCAAGGCCATCAAGCAGAAAGGCAAGCTCGACTACGGCGGCGTGGGCACCTCCCCCATCTTCGCCCTCACAGACGTCACCACCAACCGGGTAACCGGTTTCGACGCCGGCATTGCCGACCTACTAGCCCACTACATCTTGGGCGGTAGCGAAGCCGATGTGGCAAAGCATTCCTCAATGACCGTGATGACACCGGACACCCGCGAACCGCGCCTAATTGACGGGTCTGTGGACACCGTAATCGCAACCTACTCGGTAACCCCCGAGCGCCTCGAAAAGGTCAACTTCGCCGGCCCCTACTACTCCTCCGGCGTTTCAGTGTTGGTAAAGGACAGCAACAACGACATCAAATCCATTGACGACCTAAAAGGCAAAAAGATCGCTATCCAGTCCGGCTCCACCGCCCTCAAGCTCGTTGAATCGAAGATCCCCGACGCCAAGCAGACTCTCTTCGACAACAACGAAGCCTGCGTGACCGCGGTCAAGCAGGGCCAGGTCGACGCCTACGTCCAAGACGAGGCCATGCTGCTGTCCGCCGTAGCCAAGTCCGATGGCAACATCAAGGTGGTTGGCAAGCCGCTGACCAAGGATCCGTACGGCATCGGCCTGCCCAAGGACAAGCAGGACGCAGTTGAGTTCGTAAACGGCTTCCTAAAGAAGATCGAAGAGGACGGCACCTGGAAGAAGCTGTGGGACAAGACCGTCGGCCCATTCAACACCACCGACGCCCCAAGCCGCCCACCATTGGCGACTTCGGCGAGGCCGCAAAGAAGAAGTAACAGTTGCACCTGATCGTCGACAATTTTGGCCTGCTGTTAGCCGGGCTCGGCCGCACTTTGGTGTTGGCCGTGCTCGGCTACGCGGGCGCGCTAGTGCTGGGCACCGTCATAGCCATCTTTAGGGTTTCCCCCGTGCCCGTGCTAAGGGGTTTTGGCACCGTGTACGTGGAATTCTTCCGAAACATTCCACTGCTTACCCTGTTAATTTTGACCGCCTTCGGGCTGCCCGACGCAGGCTTGCAGATCGGCTTTTTCGGTTCTGCCCTGGCAGCAATCGTCATGTCCTCGGCCGCCTTCGTGTGTGAAACCATCCGTTCGGGTATCAACACGGTTTCGGTTGGCCAATCCGAGGCCGCCCGCGCCCTGGGGTTGAACATGTTCCAGCAGCTGCGACACATCATTTTGCCGCAAGCCTTCACGTCGATGATCCAGCCTCTAGTAAACGTCTTTATCGGGGCCCTAATTGGCACCTCACTTGCCGCCGCCGTAGGCGTACCAGAGCTGACCAACATCACCCAGCAGTTGAACATCAAATACGCCGAAGCCGTACTGCTATTTCTAGTTTCCGGCATCTGCTACCTAGTAATCGCACTTGGGGCCGGCGCCCTGGGCGGTTATCTACAACGCCGCGTCGACGCCCGCCACCGCATAGACAGGGCCAGCGAGGGCGCCGCCGCCGTAGACCGCTTTGAAGTAGAACAGGCGGGGCTATGAGCACAAAAACGCAAAACCCCACCCGCGTCCTCTTTGACACTCCCGGCCCCCGCGGGCGCCGCCGCATCTGGATCATCTCGGCCATTTCTATCGTTCTAATAGTTGCGGCAGCAGCCGGCGGCCTCTATCAGCTCTGGTGGAACTACCAGCTCCTGCCCGAAAAATGGTTGCCCTTCACCCGCCCCGAAACCCTAAAATTCTTTGCCCAAGGCGTAGGCGGAACCCTGCTGGCAACTGCCGTGGCCGCCCTCTTCATGTTCCCCATTGCGTTAGCGTTAGCGCTAGGGCGCGAAGCAAAAAATAGAGTCCTCTCGAAAGTGTGTGGAGCGTGGGTGGAGGTCTTCCGCTCGCTGCCACTGCTGCTAGTAATCTACGCGTTCATGCTGGCGCTGCCGCGCTACGGGATCCGCTTTTCCACCTTCTGGCTGCTAGTGATCCCCATGATCATCTCGTGCTCGGCCACCACTGCCGAAGTGTTCCGGGCAGGAATCCGAGCCGTGCCTACAGGCCAACGCGAGGCCGCACTGTCGCTAGGTCTGCTGCCCCGGCAGGTAAGCGCCCTCGTTGTGATCCCGCAGGCCTTGCGGCTAGTAGCCCCCAACTTGCTAACCCAACTGGTGTCCCTGTTAAAGGACTCAACCCTGGGTTACGTCGTCTCATATTTTGACTTGATGCACCAGGGGCAATTGTTCTCAGCGCAAGCCAACAGCTACATACAAACATATTTCTTAATTGCCTTAATCTATATCGCGATTAACATTGTCTTAACGCGCGTCGCCGACCGGTGGCGCGAGCGCCGAAAGTAACAACTATCGTGGAAGGACGAAACATGTGCCGCATGCTGGTATACGTTGGTCCGCGGGCAAAATCCCCGGCTGACATACTGGGCAATGGTTTGGCTGAACTCGTCGATCTTTCCCACGAACACTGCCACGGCTGGGGCCAAGCCACCATGGACAGTGCGCCTGGAAAGTTCGCGGTTCGACGCTGCCTGGAGCCGGCATTCATGTGTAACGAATTCGCCCGCGTTAGCCGAATGCCCGGCAAAAACGTGATGCTGCACCTGCGGCAAGCTTCCACCGGTATGGGTTCTGGGTTAAGGTCCAACCACCCCTTCGTCGCCGACAACATTGCTTTTTGCCATAACGGCGTATTCGCAAACCCCGAGGGCTTGCGCACCTGGCTCGCCCAGGTTGGCGGGCCCGCGCCTAAGGGAATCTGCGATTCCGAAGCCTACTTTTGCGCAGTGCGCTACTTCGCCCAGAGCATGGAGCTACCCGAGGCAATCGCGGCGGCCGCACAAAAGATCGTCGAAATTTCGGGCGATCGGTGGCTTTCGCTCAACGCCATGCTGCTCACCGCTCAGGGGGTTTACGTCTACAACCGGTTCAAAGAGGGCACTGCCATACTGCGCGATTTGCCCGACCGCTACCGCATCCAATACCGGGGCGGGCGCACCGGACATGGCTTTGTGGCGGGCTCGCAGGGGTTCTCGCTTGGACGCGAGGGCAGCCAGCAGTGGATGCACAACGGGCAGATGCTGTTTGCCCGCGCCTTTAACGGTGACTGCCTGGACGTGACCCCAGCTGGGGCCGCCGAGCCAGTGCAGGCGCCCATCCACTCGGCACAGAAAACTGCCTAAAGGCAGCACATAGTTCTGCGCCCACTGAGCTCGCGCGAGCTTAGCGGGCTTGGTCGCCAGCACTCACTAAGCACGGGTGCTGGCGACACTTGTATGCCCCCGCGCCTTCGCCTAGCAAAGCGCAAATTTACCCCCTAGATTTGCTGGGCCCCGCCGCGGTTCAACGCCTGCGCAGCCAGGCTATTTATGCGCAGGCGTACGCTAACTTCCCCCTGCCCTCTCAGGGTATGAGTAGGGGGTAAATCAGGTGAGCCCCCAATATATTTTCCTCCGTCCGGCTGAAATAATTTACCTCGAGGGCGAAAGCCCCCTAACTTCTCTCAGAAAGATTGAACTCCATATGGACAGCGGCAAATACGTCCTGCGCGCCCACGACCTATCGGTCAAATATGGCAAATACGAGGCGCTGCACCTGGACTCGTTGAAAATTGCTGACACGGCCGGCGTGGTCGGCCTCTTCGGCCCTAACGGCGCAGGTAAATCAACCCTCCTGCGCACCATAGTTAGCGACATTGAAAAGCACGGCGGCACCCTGAATGGGCCCAGCCGAGAAAATATTGCTTACCTGCCCGATTCGCCATTCCTGTACGGCTGGCTCAAAGTGAGCCAATGCAAAGAACTATTCGCCTCCAGGCACGGCGATTTTCGCGCCGAAATTTTCGACGCATTCTTAGACGGTTCAAAAGTAAAACCCAACCTGAAAGTGGGCGAACTTTCCAAAGGCATGAGCGAACGGCTACACCTAGCCCTAACCATGTCGCGCTCTCCGCAACTCTACGTGCTAGACGAGCCGCTAGGCGGGGTTGATCCCGTGGGCCGAGACCAGTTGCTGCAGCTAGTTTCCGACCTCAAAGCACCCAACACCCCGGTGCTCTTCAGTACCCACCTAATAAACAATGTCCAGCACATCTTCAACGAAGTAGTGCTAATCGACTCCGGACGGCTACTAGCCCACGAAAGTGCCGCGTCCCTACGCGAACTAGGGGGCGGCGACCTGGAAGTTGCTTACAAGAAGTTGGTGCAACAATGACAGATACTAAACTGCTGGCTATAAAACACGGGCGCATCCTGCTGCCACTAATCGCCCTCAAATACCTACTTACCATCGTGGCGCCAGCCATCGACAACATCGCCGCGGCAATGGCATACGAGATAGGCTGCCTAATTTTGGTGGTTGCGATCTCGGTGTACGCCATCCACTCCGTACTGCGGCTAACCGGCATTTGCGACGACCGGCTGGCGTTGCTATCCCCCACTAGCCGCATCGGGCTGGCAAGCAAAAACATTGCCATTTTGGGCGCCTACCTAATCGTTGCCTACCTGGCCTGCTACCTGCCCTCTTTGCGTGAAAGCAAGCCCGACCTGGTACGCTACCTTCTGCCCATCCCCAACTACTGCATTTCCGTATTCACCGGATTGACGCTGATGCTATACGTAAGCTACCTGCTGAAACCAATCCGCAAACGCCTCACCTTAGTGATCGCGTCGTGGATCGCCTACGCGGCGGTAACGGTTGGGGGGCTAGCTGTTCTAGTGGCCTCACTGAACGGCCAATACAACCAGCCCCACTGGCTAATCGGAGCCGCCGCCGACCCCAAAGGTTTTAACTTCTACGCCGGAATAATCCCCACCTGCATCGTAGGAGTTAGCCCCACCGTCAAGATGATCCTCGCCGTCATGGCCGCAAACCTGGCCGCCGGGATTGGCCTGTACGTAGGCTCCTATCTGCTCCAACGCAGGCGGAACAACTACCTGCCCCTAAAGTAGCCACCCCCTAAAGCAACGCGGGGAAGATAAGCGCTACGCCCTCTGCCAACTGCCGTAAGGACGTTGGGAGAGGGCGGCGTTCGTATAACGGAAATCCTCGCTTACCTCCCGGCCCACCCAGGCGGGCAGCTCCGCATCCGAAAGGGCAGAAACACTCTTTTGGCCGGGCTCGTCCTCAATTTCTAGAACGGTAAGGCCCGCGTTTGCGCCCTCGAAAACGTCGACCGTCCAAAGCGCCCCAGGCACGGCCAGGTCATAGCGCATCTTCTGCACCAACCCGGTACACATTTGCAACAGTTCAACCGCGTCGGCGCTAGGGATAGGGTATTCGAACTCGGCTCGGGCAAGGCCGGACTGGCCACCCTTTATCGTCAAAAAACCGCGCTCGCCAAACAGGCGCACGCGCACAACCTTGCCAGGATCAGCCAACAAATACCCCTGCCTAATAGCGGCAGAACCAGACACTAGCTGGCGCCAACCTTCGCCAGTGACCAAAAACTTTCTTTCAACTTCAACGCCCATGCCATAAACAATAACCGCAAACTACCCCCGGCCTGCTTGCTGGAAAACCCCAACCGGGCGGCTAAAATGCTTACATGAGTCAATACGATGGACGCCCCGCAGGGTCAAAACGCCGCGTAGCCAAGAAAGGCCCAACCAAAGGTTCCGGCGGGAAGAACCGCCGCGCCCTAGCCGGCAAGGGGCCCACCCCCAAAGCCGAAAACCGGCCCTACCATGCCGCCTACAAGCGCAAACGGTACCGGGAAGTGCGCGAAAAAGCCGCCCAAGCGCAGGCCGCAGCCAAAGCCCGCAAAGCCGTTATCAAAGTGCCAGAAGGGCACGAACTAGTCTTTGGTCGCAACTCCGTTGCCGAAGCCGTAGCCGCCGGGATCAAGATCACCCGCATGTTCGTCGCGGGCGGCGCCGCCAAAGACGATCGCATGGGCCAGGCATTCCGCGTAGCCAACGCCGCCGGAGCACCCATCTTGCAAGTGGAACGCGAAGACCTAGACTACGCCACCGACGGGGCAGTACACCAAGGCGTCGCAATCGAAGTACCCGAATACGAATACAGCAAGCTCTCTGATCTATTCGAAAAAGCAAACCAGGCCGGAGGGCCGGGGCTGCTGATCGCCCTCGACCATGTAACGGACCCGCACAACCTCGGGGCCGTACTGCGCTCGGCGGGGGCGTTTGGCGCTAACGGCGTGCTGGTGCCCACCCGCAACTCGGCCTCTGTGAACGCCACCGTGTGGAAGGTGTCGGCAGGCGCGCTGGCGCGGGTGCCCGTAGCACGCGAAGCCAACCTGGTACACGCCCTCAAAGAATGTAAAAAGCACGGTTACTTCGTTGTGGGCTTGGATGCGGGCGGCACCGAAACCACCCGCGACCTTACCGTAGCCGACCAGCCGCTAGTGCTAGTGACCGGGTCCGAGGGCGCAGGCCTGTCGCGGCTCGTACGCCAAACTTGCGACGTGATCGCCTCCATCCCAATCTCGGCCGCCGTCGAATCGCTGAACGCGGCCGTAGCCACCGGGATCGCCATATACGACATTGCCCAGGTGCGCGCCCAAGCCAAAGCGGAAGCCAAATAGGCCCGCTAGCGTACACCCCAGCAAAACAGGGCGCCTTCACGCGGCAGCGGGAGGCGCCCTTAGGCAAAGGCGTCCCCAAAGTCGACTGGAAAGTAAAACTAGCCTAAACTCTTGTAGGTAGAACCACCTGTTCTACGCGGGAAGGCTAAGGCCGCCCGACAGTCGATCCAAATAGGACAAGTACGCGATGTCTGCGATTATTGTGGTGGGCGCCCAGTGGGGCGACGAAGGTAAAGGCAAAGTAACCGACCTTATCGGTCAGGATGTTGACTACGTCGTAAAGTTCAACGGCGGCAACAATGCTGGCCACACCGTTGTAGTAGATGGCAAAAAATATGCACTTCACCTGCTCCCGGCAGGCATTATCAACCCCAAGGCCACCCCTGTAATCGGCAACGGCGTGGTAATCGACCTCGACGTACTGTTCCAGGAAATCGACCAGATGGAGGCCGAGGGCATTGACACCTCGCGCCTGCGCATCTCGTCAAACGCGCACATCATCCCCTCGTACAACAAGATCATGGATAAGCTATCCGAACGCAGCCTGGGCGACCGCCTAATCGGCACCACCGGGCGTGGCATCGGCCCCACCTATGCGGACAAGATGAACCGCATCGGCATCCGCATCCAGGATCTGTTCGACGAATCGATACTGCGCCAGAAGGTAAAGAGCGCCCTGGAGCAGAAGAATTTCACCATGGAGAAGGAATTTGGCCTGGATCCCGTAGACGTCGACCAGGTGGCCGACTCGCTGTTGCAGTACGCGGACCGGGTGAAGCCGATGGTGTTCGATTGCTCGCTGGAAGTAAACAAGGCGCTGGATGCGGGCAAGAACGTCCTCTTCGAGGCCGGGCAGGCCACCATGTTGGACATTGACCACGGCACCTACCCGTTCGTTACTTCGTCCTCACCTACCGCGGGCGGAGCTTGCACAGGGTCGGGCGTTGGCCCCACCCGCATCGACCGGGTGGTGGGCATCGCGAAGGCTTACGTAACCCGCGTGGGCGAGGGCCCCTTCCCCACCGAGCTGCTGGATCAGACCGGCGAAGACCTGCGCCAGGCCGGCGGCGAGTTCGGGGTTACCACCGGGCGGCCGCGTCGCTGCGGCTGGTACGACGCCGTGGTAGCCCGCTACGCAGCCCGCGTCAACGGCCTCACCGACATTGTGCTAACCAAGCTGGACGTGTTGACCGGCTACAAGCAGATTCCCGTTTGCGTGGCCTACGATGTGGATGGCAAACGCGTCGATGAAATGCCGGCCGACCAGACCAGCTTCCACCACGCCAAGCCCATCTACGAGGAGCTACCCGGCTGGGAGGAAGACATTACCGGCTGCCGCCGCTTCGAAGAACTGCCTGTAAACGCGCAGGCTTACGTGCGTCGGCTCGAAGAACTGTCCGGCTGCCGCATTTCGGTAGTGGGCGTGGGCGCTGGCCGCGAAGCCAGCATCGAACGTACCGCACTACTGTAGGGCGCCCTCTAACTATTGGCGGCACCCGACCGAATTGCCCGCGCAGGCGGCACGGTCGGGTGCTTGGCTTTTCCGGCAAAAAGCGAAAAAGCGGGCGCTGCTCTAGTCCCTAACTTGCACTGATCGGCTCATTCAGTATTGTCTTATATTGGTAGGAACGTCGCCAACATGTAAGGGAGCTGTAGGTGGGGGACTCACAGGCGCAGCGGCAAGCTGCTTCGACTAAAAGGCGGGCGCTTTACGCCATCGGATCGGCCGTGGCAGCGCTTCTTTCCGCCTTCTTTTTCATGATTGTCATAGGAAAGTCTGCCGCCTTTTCCTTCTTCGGGAACCCAATATTCATTTTTGGTACCCTGAACGCATTCGTACAGCTAGTTGTTCTGGCAAAACAGGCCAAACCTAAAGGCAACTAGCAGCCCGGCCAGCACTGCCGGCGCCGGCCGCGCCTAGTTTCGATAATTGCTGAACCCTGTGCCGGGGTGCTGTTCATCTTCGATAGACTTGGACGCGAATATTTGTTCTATCTGGGTGGTTGTGCCGTGAAGACTGTTGCTGATTTGGCCGCGTTTGATGCCTTGCTTGACTCGTACAGGGCATTGTCGGATTCAGAACGGCTAAAGGGCAACTACTTGGAGCAACTGACTCGCCAGTATCTTCTAAACGACGCACAGATGAAGCGTCAGTTCTGCGAGGTTTGGCTGTGGAAAGATTGGCCAGATCGAGCCGGGCGTCCTGATTGCGGCATCGACCTGGTAGCCCAGGGGCGGGATGGTTCACTGGCTGCTGTCCAGTGCAAGTTTTACGCGCCCGGTTACCATATTCAAAAATCTGACCTTGATTCGTTCCTGTCCGAATCTGGCAAGGCACCTTTCTCACGTCGCATCTACGTGGAAACAACAGGGGAAACATGGTCTGCGAACGCAGAATCTGCCATTGAGGGTCAGCAGATCCCTGTAACCAGGGTGGGACTTACTGATTTCCGCACGTCTAATATCGACTGGTCTACCTTCCAGAAGTCGGATCCATCAGCAGGGGTGGCCGTACTGCCCCAAAAGACGCTTCGTAACCACCAAGCTCGCGCGCTCGCTGACGTGTTCAAGGGCTTTGAGACCCACGACCGGGGAACACTAGTCATGGCGTGTGGTACAGGTAAGACTTTCACCTCTTTGAAGATCGCCGAACATTTGGTGGAACTCAATGGCGGCACTGCCAAGGTTTTGTTCATGGTTCCTTCTCTGGCTCTAATGACCCAGACTCTTTCAGAATGGTCTGCTGAGTGCTCAGAAATGCTGCACTCGTGGGCTGTTTGCTCTGACACTAAGGTCAATAGGCGGAAGACCGATGATCTAACTGATATCGCTGCAGTAGACCTGAAGATCCCCCCGACTACTAATGGGGCAGACCTTGCCAAGTCGGCTGCTGCCGCTTCCACCGAGGACGGGTTACACGTTGTGTTCGCTACCTACCAGTCCATTGATGTGGTTACGGCCGCGCAGAAGGCGGGCATGGATGATTTTGACCTGATCATCTGCGACGAGGCCCACCGGACTACAGGGGTCACGTTAGCTGGGGATAATGAATCGCATTTCGTAAAGATTCATTCCAATAACAATGTGCGCTCCGATCGGCGCCTGTATATGACGGCGACCCCACGTATTTTCAACGAAAACACTCGTCAAAAAGCTACCGAGAAAGATGCGGTGCTTGCCTCCATGGATGACCAGACGATCTATGGGCCTATCTTCCACCGTCTCAGCTTCGGCCAAGCTGTGGGGGAAGGGCTGCTGACCGACTATAAGGTAGTTGTTCTGGCTATCTCTGAAGATCAGGTTTCGCGGATATACCAGAGCGTTGCTAATGACGAGGGCGAACTTCCCCTAACCGACATGGCCAAGCTTGTGGGCTGCTGGAACGCCATGGCCAAGCGTCGCTCAGGCGAAATTGATGTGTCTTATGGTCAGGACACTGCTCCTATGCGTCGCGCTGTTGCTTTTGCTAAAGATATCAAGACATCCAAGCGGATAGCTCATGATTTTGCGGATTTGGTGCGGATCCACCTGCAGGATCTAGACAACACAGATACTACTGACAACCTTGGCGTGCAGTGTCAGCACGTAGATGGCACCATGAATGCGATCGAGCGCGGCGAAAAGTTGGATTGGTTGAAAGAGGGCGAAAGTTCTAAAGACTCTCCGGTATGCCGCGTCTTAACTAATGCCCGGTGCCTTTCTGAGGGCGTCGATGTGCCTACCTTGGATGCAGTATTTTTCTTGAATCCGCGCCGTAGTCAGGTTGATGTAATTCAGGCGGTAGGGCGCGTCATGCGGAAGGCGGAGGGTAAGGAATTCGGCTACATTGTTCTTCCAGTGGCCATCCCAGCGGGGATGAGCCCCGAAGAGGCGTTAGCTGATAACCAACGGTTTAAGGCCACCTGGCAGGTTTTGCAGGCTATCCGCGCTCACGACGAACGCTTTGACAATACGATCAACAAGATCGAGTTCAATACTTCCAGCCCCGAAAACATTATCGTTGACATGGTGAACCTTCCCAGGCCCGCGCAGAGCCAGGACATTGGGCAGATGGAGACTCCCCCTCAAAAGGGCGAGCGCGAGCCGAGGCCGCAGCAAGCCGCTTTCACTTTCCCTGTAGAAGAGTGGAAAGATGCAGTTTATTCCAAGATCGTAAAGAAGGTTGGCACTCGCCTGTACTGGGATGACTGGTCTAAAGACATTGCCGACATTGCCGCCCGCTACATCAATCTGATCGAGAACTTGCTGGAAAACCAGCAGCACAAAGACCTATTCGGAGAATTCACTTCGGCTTTGCGTTCCACGTTGAATCCGCAGATTTCGAATGCGGAAGCTGTCGAGATGTTGGCTCAGCACATCATTACTAAGCCGCTGTTCGACGCCATGTTCCCAGATCAAACCTTCACCGAACAAAACCCGGTTTCCCGCGCCATGCAGAAGATGCTCGATGCGCTGGCAACAGACAAGGTTTTCGAGAAGGAGCGTGAACCGCTCGAATCCTTCTACAAAACCATGGTTTCCCGCATTGAGGACATTGATAATATTGCGGGCAAACAGCGGATCATGGTCACCTTATACGACCGCTTCTTTTCGAAGGCTTTCCCCACTATGGCGGACCGCCTGGGGATTGTCTTCACCCCTATCGAGGTCGTAGATTACATTCTTCATTCAGCCGACGACGCCCTTTACGCAGCTTTTGGTAAGCATCTTGGCGATCGCGGAGTTTCTATAATCGAACCCTTCCTTGGCACTGGCACGTTTATAAGCCAGCTGCTGCTGTCTGGCCTAATCAAACCCGAGGATCTGGAGTACAAGTACAAACACGAGATCTTCGCTAACGAGATCGTCCTACTCTCCTACTACATTGCCTCCATCAACATTGAGTCGGTCTACCGGCAGATACGCAAGGAACAAGGCCAGGCGGACAGGTACACCGAATTTGAGGGTATTGCGCTCACTGACACTTTCCAGATTAATGAGGGCGAGGATCAGCTTGCCCGTTTTGGGGACCTTGCCGAAAACTCCGAGCGCGTAAAACGGCAAAAAGAACAGGACATTCGCGTGGTTGTGATGAACCCGCCTTATTCTGCGGGCCAGAAGAGTGCGAATGATAACAACCAGAACCTGAAATACCCCACCTTGGATAGGCGCATCGAAAACACTTACGTGAAGCTCTCTACGGGCACTAACAAGAACAGTCTTTACGACTCCTACTACCGCGCCCTGCGTTGGGCCACTGACCGCATCGGCGATGCGGGCGTGATCGGCATGGTTTCCAACAGCTCATTCGTGGATGGCAATAGTGCCGAGGGCGTACGCCTAACCCTGCAAGACGAGTTCGACCAGATCTACATCTTCAACCTAAAAGGCAACCAGCGAACCCAGGGTGAACAATCCAGACGCGAAGGCGGGAAAATCTTCGGGAGCGGATCGCGCGCAGGTATTGCTATCAGCATTTTCATCAAGAACAAGGCAAATACCGGGCCCGCCACTATCCACTATGCCGAGGTAGATGATTACCTAAGCCAGGAAGAAAAACTGCAGCAAATAGAAAAATTCGCCTCAATCAGTGTTCACGAACAGGACCCAGCTGGCGGCTTTACACTAATCGAACCAAACACTCACGGCGATTGGATCAACCAGCGCGACGAGAAATACGGAACTTACCAGCCAATAGGCGACAAGAAAACCAAAGGCAAGCCCAACACCCCAGGCCTATTCAGAAATTACTCCAGAGGTTTAGCTACCACCCGTGACGCCTGGTGCTACAACTTCTCGACAGAACAAGTAGCTTCAAACATGAGCCGAATGATCGATAATTACAATAAATCTGTTGATTCGGGAGTTCCGTTCTCCGAAGTAAATCGTGATGGCTCATTCGTCTCCTGGGGTGGAAATCTAAACAAAGATTTCGAGAGAGGAATAAAACACACGTTTGCAGGCGAAAACATCAGGCCAGCAATTTATAGGCCTTTCTGCAAGCAACCAGTGTACTTCGATCGTAGTATGAATGAGCGTGTATACCAGCTACCGCAGCTGTTCCCCACTCCTAAACACGCGAATATAGGCATTCTTATATCTACAGATTACAGACGTGATTGGGGATGCTTCATTACCCAATTGCTGCCAGATTTGAGTTCCCTAGCAACATGTCAGATTTTCTCGCTGTACACCTGGGAGAAGAAAGAATCTGAGGATGGCGGTTTCAACCTTGAAGCAGTAGCAGACAATGATTCAGTTGAGGTTGATGGGTACACGCGCAGGGATAACATCACAGACGCGACTCTTAACGCCTACCGAACAGCTTACGCAGACGAAACCATTGGCAAAGAGGACATTTTTTACTACGTCTACGCCCTGCTTTCGCACCCGCAGTATAGGGAAAACTATGGCGCTGATTTGAAAAAGATGCTTCCGCGCATTCCGAAGGTGGAAGGCTTCTGGGAATACTCTCAGATCGGCCGGGATCTTGCAGACCTACACCTAAATTACGAGCAGGCCGAAAAATATGGCCTACATCTTGACTGGTCGCTTCATACGCCCGAAGATCCGTGGGCCAAATATAGGGTGGAAAAGCCCAGGTGGCAGAAGCGCAGCAAGCACGACGCCATCATTTTCAACGACTACCTGACAATTTCGGGCATTCCCGAAAAGGCCGATGAATGGAAGATTGGGGGCCGCTCACCCTTAGAATGGGTGCTGGATCGTTACCGGGTAACTACCCATAAAGCCTCCGGCATTGTGAACGATCCAAACGACTATTGCCGCGAGGTAAACAAGCCATCTTACATTGTTGATCTGATCCAGTCGTTAGTGACCGTCTCGCTAACAGCGCAGGATCTGCTGGCAGAACTGCCCGCCCTCAAAGTAATAGACAACGGCTAGGGAACTCCGCCAGCCCAACAGGAAGAAGGTCTACTAACTGCCGGCCTTGCCGCTGTCAGGATCGTTCGCCGCCAGGCGCACGGCGCTCGACCCAGCGGAAGTGGCGCCCTCGTTCAAATCGACTTCAGAGCTTACCCCATCAACTATTTCGCCCGCCGCTGCAGCGTTGTCCCCGCCCGCCATATCGCGGAAAACCTTGAAAGACGACCATACGGCCGCCGTGATAGGCACCGCCAGCAAAGCCCCGGCCACCCCGCCCTGCTGGGCACCAATCCCCAGGGCAATAATGATGATGATCCCGTGCAAGCTCAACGAAGAACCCATCACCTTAGGTTGCAACACGTAGTGTTCGATCTGGTTTACCACGATCACCACGCAAACCAACACCAGGGAGGCAGCCGGCCCCCCGGCAACCAACGCAACCAGCGCCGCCGCCAACCCGGTAGTTAGAGCCCCTACAATAGGCACGAACGCCCCCAAGAAGATCATGGCTGCCAGTGGGAACGCCAGCGGCACCCGCATCACCAGCATCGCCACCAGATCGGCGCAGGCGGCGAACGCCGCAATCAACACGGTCCCGCGAATGTAGCGGCCAAGCACGTGCATGGAAGCCTCACCGGCGGCATTCACCCGCACCCGCGCGCGCTGCGGCAAAAAGCTCACCAGGAAATCCCACATGTTATCCCCGTCCAGCAGGAAGAAGAACAAGAACACGATCATTAGCAGCGCACCCGTCATAATCGAGGTGACAATAGTGACCCCTTCCAGTGCGCTGGCCCGCGCCGACGAGGTTTGCGCCAGCTTCCACAGCGAATCCGCATACTGCGAAATGTGCGTGTGGGCGAGCGGAATCCCCCAGCTCGACAGTATGTCAACCAGTTCAGAAAACCCCTGCTGAGCTTTGCTAGTAAGCCCGCTCATTTCATTTACGACTGTGGTAACGATAAACGAAATCGCCCCCGACAAGATCGCAATAGACCCCACCAGAGTGATCACAGCCGCCCACACCCGATTCATGTAACGCCGCAAAAAACGAATAATCGGGTGCATGGCCGACGCAATAATGAGGGCGATTAGCAGGGGCAATGTGACCAGCTTCAGCTGGATCAAAATCTTACTCACCAGCCATATTGCAGTAACGATGATCATGCCCTGCAGGGCTCTTACGGCAACCTTGCCCAGGTCGTCACGCCAGAGCGCCCCAAAAATTAGGAGGCTATTATGATTTTTCTTTTCCCCCCGCAGTTCTTCTGCGCCGCTTCGTGCCATCGCAATTCCTTCTTGTGTATACCTACCACTATTTTACGTGCGGGCTATTTTTGCTGGCAGCACACATACCCATTTTGGGCACACCCCCAAATCGTCCCTTAACTTTGGTCAGCTCAAAGGCGAAGCTCACTTAGAGGCCAGCCGGTCGACCTCTTCCATAACCAAAAAGGATATGCCACAAACGAAAACCGCCATGCCAACAGCCAGCCCGCCCGCTACCAGCGATCCGCCCTCGGCGAAATGATTTATCAGCAGCGCCGTCCCCACTCCGCCGCGGTAGGCCTGCGAGAGCACAACCGCCAAAGTGGCTACACCAAAAATGGCAGCCCCAACCCCAAAAAGCGACCAGGCTAGCAAACTCCCCCACTGCACGCCCGCACCCGAAGTGCGCCGCCCGGTCTCGAGGGGCGAAAGAGCCAACGCCCAAGCCCCCACAACTAAGATGGCGGCCAACACGTCAGATCCATGATGCCAGCCGTTTACCAGCGTCGACAGCCCCATCACCGCCGTGAACAACGCCCCCGCCCACGCCAGGGGCGAACGCCACCGATGAGGCACCACCATCACGAGGGCGACGCTAGCGGCAGCGGCAGCGGCAGTGTGGCCCGACGGAAACGAGTTGCCCAGCAGGTTAGTGATCCCAAGCGAAGGGCGGTACAGCAAGTAATGTTTTAGCCCCTGCACAGAAAGGACACTGCCGGCAACCACGGCCACAGCGCGCATACCCAGGTGGTAACGGCGCCGAAAAAGAGCCACAGCTGCGGCCAAGGTCATCACGATTGCAATCGACGGAACCGATACGGTTCCCAGCACCGTCTTGTCATATCCGCCCAGGTGGTGAACCTTTTGTTTGGCAGTTTCCATTGCGATTCCATCTACCAGCTGGCCTAGGCGGGTGCCCACAAAGAACCACCACATGGCCGCCACCAGCAGGGCACAAAGTAGCACTCCAATAAAGCGGCGCTGGTGGGACCGCCTTACGAGGGCGCCCTGGCGCGCAGGCGTCGAGGAGTTCTTTTTGACCACGGATTAAGGCTAGCGCTAGTTCTGGATTTTTAGTTTTAGCGTAGGGTGTTTTGTATGTCTGATTGGGTGCGCTTTGAGCCACAGAAAGGCTCTACCGTTTGCGAGGCCGTACGCGAGGGGGCGAAGGATTTTCCCACCCATGGCAAGCTGCTAGAACGCCTGGCCAGCCTGGGTAAAATCGACGGGCGGCTGCTAGCTGCTTTCTGGCACCCTCCAAAACAGGAAGTGTTGGCCCCCTGGCCCAAGTGGGTGCCCAAACAGTTGGTGAATGCCTATGCGGCAACCGGAGTGGGCCAGCCGTGGCTACACCAGATAAAGGCTGCTGAATCTATTCGCGCCGGCCACGCTACCGTGGTTGCTACGGGCACCGGTTCTGGCAAATCTTTGTCCGTGTGGTTACCGCATTTGGCCCGGGTAATTGCCGCCGAGGGCGCTTCGACCTCGAAAATATCGCAGTTCCATTCCCGCCCCTGCGCCATCTACATGACCCCTACGAAGGCTCTTGCCGCCGATCAGGTGGCCGGGTTGCGGCAACTGATATCGGCTCCTGCGGGCCCCCTGCCGATTCGCGTGGGGGCGGCCGATGGGGACACGGAGGCGGACGTGAAGGCGTGGACTCGCGAACATGCCGACATTGTTGCGACCAACCCGGATTACGTGCACCACGTACTGCTCCCTTCGGCTCAGCGGTGGCGAAGAGTATTGCGTTCCCTGTCGCTAGTAGTTGTAGACGAGTTGCACTCCTACCGGGGGCTTACCGGGGCACACGTGGCGTGGACGGTGCGCCGCCTGCTTCGGCTGGCGCGCCGCTACGGGGCTGACCCTACAGTAGTGTTTTTGTCTGCGACCATGGCCGACCCGGCCCAGGCGGCAGCAAACTTTCTGGGGATTCCTCCCGAGCGCGTGCGCGCTATTATCGAGGACGATTCCCCTTCAGGGCGCAAGGCGTTCTTAGTTTGGCGCCCTAAGCAGGTAAAGGGCGAGGAGGGGGAAGACCCGGAGGCCTACCCGCGCCGGTCCACTGTTGTTGAGGCTGGCGAACTGACGGCAGAGCTGGCGCAGTTGGGCGAGCAGACTTTGACTTTTGTGCGCTCGCGCGGGGCGGCAGAAACTGTGGCGGCGGTGGCCGCTGACTATCTTTCTACTAGGGACCCTGCCCTGATGCGGGCGGTGGCCGCCTACAGGGGAGGATATTTGCCCGAGGAGCGGCGGGAGTTGGAGGCGGCGCTGCGCAGTAAGAAAATGCGGGCGCTGGCTACCACCTCGGCCTTAGAGTTGGGGATTGACGTGTCTGGGCTCGATGCCACGATCACTACGGGCTGGCCTGGCACGCGGGCATCTTTACACCAGCAGCTAGGGCGGGCTGGCCGGGCCGGACACGATGGCGTAGGCATCCTAATAGCCGCCGAAAACCCCTTAGACCAGTACTTTTGTGACCACCCTGAACAGATTTTTGCCGGCGTGGAAGAATCTATCTTTCCCACGCTCAACCCTTACGTAGTTGGCCCGCACGTTTCTTGTGCAGCCGCCGAGGCCCCTCTGACGGTCGCAGACATTGCAGAACTGGGCATTACCCATCAGCTTTTGGACCAACTGTGTGCCATGGGGTTATTGCATAAGCGCGAAGGCGCCTGGGTGTGGAATGTTACCCGCCCGGAGCGCCCGTGGGATCTGGTGGACATACGCGGGGGCGGCAAGCCCTTGCAGCTGATCGACGCGAACACCGGCGCCGTGGTTGGAGACGTGGATGAATCCCGAGCCGATTCGGTGGCCCACCCGGGGGCCATTTACGTTCACCAGGGCCGGGTGTACCGGATAGTGGGCCGGGACGAGGACGCGGCTTTAGTGGAGCCCGGCCCGGCCAAGTTGCGCACGCGCCCTTGGGAGCAGACCCGAGTGAGGATTCTGCGTGAGCGCTCCGGGCTTACCGACCCGGATGGCCTGGTGAATTTCTTTGTAGGCGAGGTGGAGGTGGGCTCGCAGGTAATTAGCTATGACCTCTTGCGGCTGCCGGGACTAAAGTTTATTTCAGAAAACCCCCTCTCGTTGCCCGAACGAATTTTGCCCACCCAAGCGGTGTGGTGGCAGTTGAGCGCCCAGGGCATGCGTGAGCTGGCGCTGGACCCCGAAATTTTGGGAGGTGCTCTGCACGGGGCGGAGCATGCCTCCATCGGCATTTTGCCGCTTTTAGCCAACTGCGACCGGTGGGATTTGGGCGGCCTGTCTACAGTGAGTCACGAGCAATCTGGCAAACCCACCGTTTTTGTATACGACGCGCAAAGGGGCGGAGCCGGTTTTGCTGCGCATGCCTTCGAAACGGCCCAGAATTGGCTGGAAGCCACCCTGGAACGCGTAAGCAGTTGCGAATGCGAAACCGGCTGCCCGCGCTGCATCGTGTCACCCAAATGCGGCAACAACAACGACCCATTGCACAAGCAGGGGGCCATTAGCGTGCTCACTTTGCTAGTTTCCGCCCTCGCCAGGATCAGTAGGGCCCGCTCTAGCACTGGCTTTATCCTCTAGCCGAACGCCCGCCAGGCGCACCCCCAGGGCGCACGTGACGATCGCATCCTGGAAAGGCCCACTGCTAGTAAGTTTGCAGGCAACAAGGCGAGTGCGGCCCCGCTCGGCAAAGTCTGCCGCTGCGGCACACCCGTCTTGCCCCTGTAGGGCTGCCCCGGCTGCCGCGAGCGCCGCAAAGTCGGCTGCATTTTGGGCTTTAGTTTTGGCTACTGCCGCCACAGTTACGCCCCCTACCAGCGACAATGCTAGAACTACTATGCCAACTAGGGCTAGCGCAAGCACGGTTCCCGAGCCAGTTTCACCAGTTACAGGGTGGGTTCGCGGGGCGCTTCGGCGCTGCATTTGGCGATCACCCCCATAGCTTTGAGGGGACCGGGCAGCTGTTTTACAGCGGTTGCCCGTACCGAATTTGCCCCCGCCTGTACGCTGAGTTCCATGCCGCCGGCATGCGGAAGGGCCTGACCTATGGCCTGGGCTCTAGCAGCAGCTCTGGCTAAGTTGCAGGCCTGCACCCCACTGGCGCCGGCGGAGCCGAAGGCTAAAACTACTAGGGCGGTAACGACTACGGTGGGCAACGCCAGGGCGAGTTCTGCGCTCACCATTCCTTGTTCGCCCACCCTGACGTTGCCGGATCTCATATGGACAGTGCCTGTTTGATGATGGCGGTGAGGGCGGATTTGATTGCCCCTGATTTGAGCACTGCTATTAGCAGCCCGGCGAAACCGGCGGCAGCAATAGTGCCGATCGCGTATTCAGCCGTTGTCATTCCCTCTTCTTTTTGAGCGGGAAAGGCCAGGTCTGTGCCTATCTGGTAGGCCTTGTTCCTGAGGGCTAGAGCCCACCTTGCTAAGTTCCCCATTTCTACTCCTTTGTTCTGGGTTGGGTGCTCACCCGAGCACGGTTTTACTTTTTCAGTTTTGTTTTTTGCTTTTGCGCTATTTTCTCTTCGCTGTGGATAAGTGCTTTTGAGGGCGTTGTGGATACCTACGAAAGTAGCGTTTTGGCTTGTGAGAGCACTATTGGGAGCACCCCGGTGCAGATGAATGCGGGCAGTAGGCACAGCGCCAGCGGCATCACTAGACGCACGGCGAGTACGGCTGCCCCCTCGCGGGCTTTGCGGGCGGCCTGCAGGCGAGCGCTTTGGCCGGCCCTAGCTAGCAGGCGCACGGGCGAGAGCCCTTCGTTCCAGCTGGGTTCCAGAGCATCCCAAAGCAGCCGCCACTTTGGGGAGCATTCCGCCCGCACCTGTTCCATGGGAGCACCCAGCACTAGCATCCGGCCAGCCAGCTGCAAGTCGTCTACTTTGCCCGCTTTCCCGAGGGCCATTAGCGCCGCCGGCACCGAGGTGCCTACCTTTATGCAGGCACTAGCTAGGTCGCACCACAGCGGCACTGACAGCCCGGCTGCGTAGTGCAGTTCGCTCTGGTGGGCTTTGTCTAATAGCTTGTGAATCCAGTAGAGCCCTGCCGCTTCAAAGAAGGCGCCGGCTGCAGCTAGTACTAGGCCGGCTTTGGACCCGAATAGCACCACCCAGGGTGGGGCGCCGATTGCCCACCCCAGGACCATGCCCAGCAAAGGGAGGGCGGCGAGCAGGCGGGCGGAGCTGCGCGGGCCCGCTAGCGAGATGCGGCGTTCTGCCGCTGCGGCCTGGTCTTGGCGCAGCGATTGGCCTAGCCGCTCCAAGAGGCTAACTAAGGGGATCCCCACCTGTTCAGATACCTCTTTTATTATCTGCAGGGCAGGCGGCAAAGGCCCTGGTTTTTCTGCCGGCTGGGAGCCTGGTCCACGCCCAATTAATTTCTTTAGCAGGGCGCTGCCCCCAGCGTGCCCCCACCGAACACCTTGGGGAGAGGATACTTTAGCCCCCACCCCCGCCCAAGCCCTAGCAGGGCCCTGACCTGCAGCTAGGCGGGCAGCCAGTTCGTCGGCCACGGCCGCTAAATCTGGGGTGGGAGCAAAGAAACGTTCCTTTAGTTTCCGGTACAGGCTACCTACTGCCATGGCAGCGGCCCCTCTTGGCAGACCGGCCCGCCCGGATGCGGCACGTAGAGGGCTCGGCGCACCTGCAGTTTTCCGCCCTCGTATTGGGGAACGCCAATTTCGCTCACCCACCGCTTCCCCTCGCGGCGGCACAGGTGGACTATCAGCGCAAATGCGGCTGCGGCCTGCGCTGCCACCGCCGGCTCGCTCATGCCGGCTGTAGCGCCCAAAGCCAATAGCCGAGCGGGCACCTCGCGCACCCCGTTTGCATGCAGGGTGGCCCAGCCGCCCTCGTGCCCCGTATTCAGAGCCGACATCATTTCGCGCACTTCGGCCCCACGGCATTCGCCCACCACAAGACGGTCTGGCCGCATGCGCAAACTGGCCCGCAGCAGCTGCGCCAGGCTTACCCCGCCCGCGCCCTCGACATTTGCTTTTCGTTCGGCAAGGTGAACCACATGTGGGTGTGCCGGACGCAATTCGCCAACCTCTTCTATACATACAATGCGCTCGGTGGGGGCCACCAGCCCCAGCAAGGTGGTCAGCAAAGTGGTTTTGCCAGTGCCCGTACCCCCACTGATTAGCCCCGACACCTTAGCGGCCACGGCCCGCTCTAGGAAGGGCGCCAGGTCGGGGGCAACCGTACCAGAGGAGACGAGCTCGTCCAGCGAAAATGCTCGCGCCCGGAAAGTGCGCAATGAAATCGTAACCTCGCTGGCAAGCGGGGGTAGCAATGCGTTCACACGGGTGCCGGAGGGCAACACCCCATCCAAGATAGGGGCCGCCTCGTCAAGGCGCTGCCCACACGCGGCCGCCATGCGCATGGCCAATTCGCGCAGCTGGGCCGAATCCCCCAGCCGCAGCGGCAAACGGACCAGCCCCCGCCCCCGATCCACCCACACCTGTGCGGGACCATTTATAAGCACGTCGGTTACGTCCTGCTGCGCTAGCACCTGGGCCAGTTCTGCGGTGAGACCGCTACTTTCGGCCTGTGCTCGCCGGTAGCGCGCCAACAATTCGGCAGGGGTGGGGGCATCCTCGGTAGCAGAGGCAACCGCTTGTGGCAACGCCATGCCCCCGGCCGCGAGCGCTCTGAGCAACCTATTTTCCACAGCACCCCCTAATAAGGGCCCTTATACGCAGAGTTAGCAGCGGCCCGGGCCAAAACTTTTCGCCCCCACGCACCCGGTGGAAACGGCCGCACCCCACCACAATCGCCCGGGCGCAAAGCGCGCGAAGTTTGGCGCTCCCGCGCGAACCAGCCCGCCCCGCATCGACTACTACCAGCCCGCCCGGGCCAATCTTTCTTGCCAGGGCGAGGGCGTGTCCCAGCCTGTCAGGGGCGGATTTAGCGACCGTAATATTGCGCCACTGCCTGCACCCGGCAAGTTCCGCTAGCTCACTGCCACAATACCCCTCGCGGCCCTCACGCCCCTCGCAGCCTTCCCGGTAACTTTGCCCCTCGCGGTAGCTTGTTTCGCTGCCGCCGCAACCTGCCTCCTGCCCACCTGCCAGACGCCCAAATAGGCTAGGCGGATCGGCACAATCTAAGATCGCCACCGGCCTTTTGCGCGCCGCCACCCTAGCTATGGCCATCACCATGGTGGAAGCGCCCACCCCGCCAGCCTTGCCGAAGACCCCGAGCAACGCCGCCGCCTCAGGGTGCAAAAGCCGGTCCACGGCACGCAAGAATTCGGCCTCGTCCCCCGGCAAACGCAGCCCACCTACGCCAACGGGAAGTACCCCGCGCTCGCCAACGTGCAACCCCTGCGTGTCTATTACTACCGCCGCCCTCGCGCACTCTTGCCCGTGCGAGGTGGGCTCACATTCGATTCCCAGCAACTGCACTAGCGTCGCCGCAAAGCGGGCCTGTTTGCTGCCGCGCCCACACACTGCCACCCGATTCGTTTCCATGGCCCAATGGTGGCGATTTTCCACCTGGCGCGCTCACCAAAAACGCGGCGGCTGTGGATAAGCGACTTTGCCCAGCCTGTGGACACATGGGTTTAGGCCCTAGGGTTTAGGGCTATTTAGCCAACTTCTGCCCTAGCACTTCTAGCGCCAAGTCGGCTCCACGCTCTGCGCCCTGGGCAGCAGCCTCAACGATCCACGCTATCCAGGCCCCAACCCCGTCTGGGCTAGCGCGGCGGTACGCCCGCAGCTTAGCCCGGTACCCTAATCCGTCCCGCCCGCAGCGTTCGGACACGAGGGCGACGCCTGTGGGTTCTGCCCCTCCGTTCACCATCACCCATCTTGCTCCCGCACGGGCCACTACCCCGGACGGGCCTGCGAACGCGTCGCTCAGCTCGGCGTGGACCAGCGCCGCCCGCACCCACGCCGGCCCAGCAGCAGCCGCCAAGACCCTGGCCCGCTCCACCTTTTCCTGCCCGGCCCCGGCAAGGGGCAAACCCACCTGGTCCGGCTTTATCAACCCCAGCTGCAACAGACCCACGCAGGCGTCGCGGTGCAACCCAGCTAGCAGAGCCGGAAAGTTCACGGGGGCTCGCCGCCCTCGCCTTCCCCTCACGTTCAAAGGCGCCATAACCTCGACCAAGTGCAGCTGCGCCGCCAACGCCCCCACCCCAATCGCCCAGGAGGCGTCCTCGACACGGCCAGCTAAAGAACCGTCCGCCGCAGCCTGGCGCAATTCGGAAATGTCGATTCGCGCGCCCTCACAAAGAGCTGAGGCTGACGCCTCACGCACGGCCGCTTCGGTGCGAGCCTGAGGCCACCTGTGGCGCAAGCCTTCGTGGAAACGCAACTTCGCAACGGCCGCATCGGCCCGCGCGCACGCCTGGCGAACCGGCTCAGGCGTTGCCAGCACCTTCACCGCTGCGCCGATCTGAGAACCGGGATTTTGGGATTGCATAGCCAAATACTAGACGGCACAATTGAGTCTTTTCTACAGCAATGCCACGGGTAGTATGGGACCATGCCCGAAAAGTTCCCCGAAGCCAGGCCTGAGCGCGCCTTGAACATACTGTGCGCCGTACTGGGCCCACTCGGGACCATCCTCCTCACGGTTGGGGCCGGGCAGCAACTCGCCACCGCGGCAGTTGGCAAGCCCTTCGCCCAACCGCTGGCCCTAGTGTGGATAGTGATTGGGGTTTGCGCACTGCTAGCCTGCGCTTCTTTCACAACTACTCGCTCCCAGTTAGGGCTCACTTTAGGCGGCGCTATCGCGTGCATCGGGGCGCTGGTAAGCCCCGCCTTTAGACTGGATTTTCCGGGCATTTCCATACTGCTCCCCACCTGGTGGGCAGCCTTTCTACCAGCCTTAGCCGGGGTGCTGTTTGGGTCGGCATTAGCCTGCGAAATCACTCGCAGGAGGGCGGCGGACCGCCCAGACGAGGAATTGTTGCGCATTGTTGCTTCCGACCAAACATTCCGGGCCCCCCTACCTACTTCGCGGGGGCGCGACTCCATACGTTCCTTTTACTTGGCAGCCACCGCCTCAGTAGGGCTGTGGGTGATGCTGCTCATTCGAGCCCACGGGGTGGACGTGACCGGCGGGCCCACACACCTGTTTTTGCGCCTGAACGGGGCCTGCGAGCTAATCACGCTGCTGGGGGTGGTGTTGTTCGCCCTCCTACTTACGTTTGCCGGCATGTATTCTTCGTTCGGGCCCCTGCTGTGTGCCACCTTCCTTATTGCGCTGCCCGCCTGCGGGGTATCGTTTTTACAAGTCGTAACCGGATATGGGATTGGCCCCAACTTTCCCACTGCAACCGCCCTCGGACTTACGGCCGTTCCCCTTTCGGCGATTGGTGCTGCAGCTGTAGCCACTGTTCACGCCGCACATTGGGCGCGGGTGCGCTCGTGTTCGAAGGAAGCGCAAAAACGCGGTTTGGACCTTGAAACCTATCTGCGGGATATGGAAATTTAGACTGTCCCGCGCGGGAAAATACCCCACCCCTTCCGCTCGGCTATCGTGGAAGCAACTGTGTACGTAGGAGGCTCCATGAGTGACAACGCCGACCCCAAAGATATTGCAGGCCGCCGCATCTGGCGGATCGCTGACGATGCTGCGCCCCAAACTGGCACGATGCCCGTGCAGGGCGCCCAAAAGACCGCAGCTATTGTGGGCGAACCCGTCGAGCCCACCAACCAGGGTCCAACTATCCCCGACCGCGCAGGATCCACGCCCTACAATTTCGTGTCGGCGGCCCAGCCCAAAGACAGTGCCACCACGGCTGATTCGGGAGCCGATTCTGCCCAGACCGACTCATCTTCATCCGCAAGCCAAAGCGAACAACCCCCGGAGCCGCCCGCCGAACAGGAGCCACCCGCCGGGGGCGAACAGGCAGATCAGCAGCAGGCCACAGTCGAGGCCGCTCCCCAACAGGGTCCGCAAACACTAAAGGAGGCGCCAGCCTCCACCGCCTCGTCCCCCGCAGCAGAAACTGCAGCTTCTACCCCCCTCGCCGCGGCCGAACCTGAAGCCTCTGGGCCTGCCCAGACCCAAAGCGAAACCGAGGCCGAAGGCTCGCCTTCTTCTGCCAGAGCGTTTGCCCCTGTACACCAGCCGGCCGAAGCGCATAACTTGGAAGCACCCCAGCCGGCCGAAGCAGCCCAGCCGGAAGGGCCCCAGCCGGCAGAAGCGGCTCCCTCCTTTGCCCCCTCTACCCCAATCACTGACACTACAAAGCGCACTCCCCTGTCCGAGCGGTTCAGCTCCGACGGCCCCCGCGACCCCGAGGCCGAGGCTGAATCCACTCTGATTCGCCGCCAATCTTTACTAGCCCCCACCCAGACCACTCCGCCCGTCGAGGGCGAGCCCACCTGGGCAAAGCGCGACCCTCAGGCAGGCCAGGGGCAGGCTGACACCGCCGAAGAGGACCTATTTGAGGGCGCAACCGTGCGCCCATCCACTAAGTCCCGCGGGTGGGCACACTTCGGGGTGCTAGTTGGGACGATCTTGCTGGTGCCGGCCGCCCTCGCCCTGTTCGTGGCCGGGGTAGCTCCTGTCGAGGGCGCCCAATACTTTGCCCTTGGCACCGCAGTAGGGCGCATCTTACTGGTGGCACTCGGCACCGCGGGCGCATTTTTGGCCGTGCTGCTTGCCCGCTGGTCCTCTCTCGGTTCGTTTGTGGCAGGGGCGTTGCTCTTTGCCGCTGGTGTTGCCGGAATTGTGATTTCGCCTCTGGTTTCACTGTGGAGCGACAACATTGTGCGCAACCTTGCGGATGGTTCCCTGGCGGCCCGCTTCGTATCCACCTTTGCTTTGCTGTCTGCCAATGGCACCCTGGCGCTAGCTGGAGCAGTACTGTTGGCCGTTGGTTTTGTAGCCCACGGTGCCCGCCGCAAGGGCCGCGAAGATACCCGTACCCGCGAAAAGGTCGAGGACGCCCTCGAGAATAGGAAAAGGGCTTCCCGCGCCAAGTGAAAGCTGAACAATCCGTCCCCGCTGAGCTGATTCGCCCCGAGGGCCCTTGGCAGCACCTCAACGTCGATGCGAATGGGGCGCGTTTCCACGTGGTTACGGCTGGTTTGCAAGGCTCGGCGGCCGTGTTGCTGTTGCACGGGTTCCCGCAGTACTGGTGGGCTATGCGCAGTCAGCTCGAAGCGCTTTCCGCCGCCGGGTATTCGGCCGTGGCCATGGATTTGCGCGGTTTTGGGGGCTCGGATCGGCAGCCTTCCGGCTACGACTTAGTTACGTTGGCCAAAGACTGCACGGGAGTGCTTACGTCTTTAGGCATTTCCAACGCGGTAATTGTTGGCGAGGGCATCGGGGGCGCTATTGCGTGGGTTGCTCCCGCGGTGGCGCCAACGCAGGTGCAGGCGATTGCCACTTTGGCTGCCCCACACCCGCTGGCCGTGCGTTCGCTGCGCGGGCGCATGCTTTCCGGGGGCGCCGCCCAGTACTTGTTTTTTCAGCTGCCGTGGTTGCCCGAGCGGGCAATTTTGCGCGGTTCGCTGGTGCCTGCGCTGCTACGTTCCTGGTGTGGGCCGCAGAGCAGGCGGCTTATGGAACAGTGCGCCCCCAGGTACGCTCGGGCCTTGCAGAATCCGTTTGCTGCCACTGCTGCGCTCAGTTATTTGCGGAGGGCGCGCAAGCTTTCGGCGCCGGTCCGCGAGGTGGCTAAGCAGCCTGTGTCCGTGCCTGTTTTATCCCTGCAGGGAAAGGTCGACCCGATTATGCCGGGGCAGGCTTTTGCGCGCGATTCCCACTACGTGACTCGCCCGCTCGCGCAGATTGCGGTCGAGGGCGCCGGCCACTTTTTAACGGAAGAGGCCCCCGAGCAGGTAAATGGCGCCCTCCTTACTTATTTGCAGGAATTGGGTTGGCCGAAGGGCACCGGCCCGCAATTGGGCAAATAGCGCATTTGGGGTTGCGTGCCGTACATACTTCGCGGCCGTGGAAGATGAGTCTGTGGCACAGCATCGTCCAGTCAGCGTGTGGCAGTAGAGCCCGCAGGTCGGCCTCGACCTTTAGTGGATCTTTTTGGTCCGTCCAGCCGAGCCGTCGGGTTATGCGGCCCACGTGGGTGTCGACGGTGATTTCTGATTTTCCGAACCAATTTCCTAACACTACGTTTGCGGTTTTCCGTCCCACGCCGGGTAGCGAGACGAGCTGTTCGCGGGTTGGGGGCACCTGCCCGCCAAAGTCTTCTACTAGTTTTTCTGCCAGCCCTATTAGGGCGGTGGCCCTTCGCCGATACATTCCCAGCGGCCGTACCACTTCTTGCACCTGGGCTAGTTCAGCTTTCGCGAGGGCGGCCGGGGTGGGCCAGGTGGAAAACAGTCGTGGGCTGATCTGATTCACCCGCGCATCGGTGGTTTGAGCGCTTAGGACAGTAGCCACTAACAGTTCGTAGGCGTTCGTATAATTTAGGGAGCATTTGGCCTGTGGGTAGGCGCGGGCTAGCGTGCGCGCTATTTGTACAGCTCGGCTGTGCAAGGATGCATCGGCAAGCACATTTACCTCTTTTCACACAACACTGCCCGTTGTGATATAAAACGCTCCTGGGAATGATTAAACTAAGCTATACATACCACCATGCCGCTAGTCCCGGCGCGAGGAGGAAACGTGGACGCAAATATTATCCGTCAGGTACCGCTATTCGAAGGGCTCGACGAGGCCACGCTTGGCGAGCTTTACCAGAAGATGTCTGAAGTTACGCTTCGCCGTGGCGAGGTGCTCTTCGAGGAAAACGACGACGCAGACCGGCTCTACATTGTCACCGAGGGCAAGGTGAAGCTGGGGCACACTACTTCCGATGGCCGCGAGAACTTGTTGGCGATTCTTGGCCCAGGCGAAATTTTGGGTGAGCTCACCTTGTTCGACCGTGGCACTCGTTCTGGAACTGCCACCGCTATTTCTTCTACTCGGTTGCTGTCGCTGGCACACACCGATTTGATGGCGTTCATCGATTCGCATCCGCAGATGGCCAAGCTGATGCTGCGCGATCTGGCTGGCCGTTTGCGCCGCACTAACGAGGCGTTGGCCGACATGGTCTTTTCTGACGTGCCCGGCCGCGTTGCTAAGGCGCTGGTTGATTTGGCTGAGCGTTTCGGTTCGCGTACCGACGAGGGCGTGCACGTTCCCCACGATCTTACCCAGGAAGAGCTGGCTCAGTTGGTTGGGGCTTCGCGCGAAACTGTGAACAAGTCGCTGGCGGAGTTCGGCTCCCGCGGGTGGATTCGTTTGGAGGGCCGTGCGGTAATGCTGCTTGACCTTGAGCGTTTGGTTCGCCGCGCCCGCTAGTTTAATTCTGTGCAAGAGCCCGAGCCTCGTGCTCGGGCTCTTGTTTTGCCTGCAGGCCTCGCCCTCGCGCACCCCCGGTGCACCTAGCGCGAGGGCGAGGCCGCTTTCTACCGCCAAAGTTTACTAACAAGCAAGCTTGCTAACAGGCCCGGACCCGCGCCTAAAGCGGCTACACAAAAATTCCCCGCCACCTGCAATGGCGACGGGGAATTTTACGTACTGGTTGCGCTGCGCGAAATGCGCAGTGCTGCAGTGCTACTTGGTGGTAAAGACGACCTCGACCTCGACGGGAGCGCCGAGCGGCAAAGCCGCAACCCCAACGGCGGAACGCACGTGGGGTTCGTCGAAGAGCTCACCGAAGAACAGCGAGGCGCCGTTAGCTACCTGAGCCTGCTCGGTGAAATCGGGCTTGGAAGAAACGAAGGCGGTTACGGCCTCGACGCCGGTAATCGCATCTTCACTGCCGGCGATTGCAACAGCGGCGGCAAGCGCGTTCAGGGCGCAGGCACGGGCGGCGTCCTGAGCATCTTCCAAAGATACTTCGCCCTGGCCTACGTGGCCGGTAGCGACTAGCTGGCCGTCGCGCATGGGCAACTGCCCGGAAGTGCGAATTTTGCCTTCGCCGATTTGGCGAGCTGGGGTGTAGGCGGCAACAGGGGGAACCACCTTGGGCAGTTCGATACCTTGTTCTTTCAGACGTGCAGAGAGTGCTTCACTCATTCAACTGGCCTCTTCAAATATGCGACTAGATTGTCCGAACCGGTTGGTCCGGGGATGACGGCGACGAGTTCCCACCCGTCGGCGCCCCACTGGTCAAGTATCTGCTTTGTGGCGTGTGTTAGCAACGGAATGGTTGCGTATTCCCATTTAGTCATGCCCTAATCCTATCGGGTGCGGCCTAGATTGTTGGGCCCATTTTTTGCGGGAGAGCCGCAGAGGGCGCCCCCCACCTGCAAGAGTGTTTATTTGCGCACTCGGGCGAGGACCCTGGGGATGTGGGGGCTGCGAATTTCTTCAGCTAATGGCGAGGGCGAGTTTTCCAGCCAGTCCGCCCAGTCGGTAATGTTGGGCATTTGCCGGAGCATCGCCCGCCGTTCGCGTTCAGTGAGCCCGCCCCACACCCCAAAGTTAGCTTCGGATTGGAGGGCGTCGGCTAGGCATTGCAGGCGCACTTCGCAGCTGTAACAACGGGTTCTAACCTGGCGTTGGGCGGCTCCTTGGACGAACAGTGCGTCTGGTTCGTCTTGTGCGCACAGGGCTTTTGCGGCCCAGGTTTGATCTCCGTTCAAATTCATTGCAGCTTAGACCCTTCGTTGTTTTGGCTTCGTTGCCTAAGTGTGACGGTACCTACATTTCTTATTTTTGTCCATGCGGGAACGCACTTTTTGGTTTGGCTCGTAGCTAACGAGCTAGTAACAATGTCCCCATTGTGGGTAAGTCTCTTATCATTTATCTGCCAGATTGTTTAGGCTAAAGGCATGTCGAAATCTTCTGGGTCTTCTAGGTTTGATGCGCTGGTGACCGGGGCGCGTCCTGTTTCTACGAAGCAGTACCGCCACCTGCTGGTGTCTATGGCTGCCATGGTTGGCCTTTGCGCAATCTTTTTAGCAGGCCTTTCTATTCCTGCAATTGGTATGGCGGGTATGGCTACCACGCAGGGCACCCAGGCGTTTTCTAAGATGCCGGGCGAATTCGAGGCCCTGCCCCCGTCGCAGCAGTCGATTATTGAGGCTTCCGACGGCACCGAGTTGGCGCGTTTTTACGCCGAAGATCGCATTGTGGTGCCACTCGAGAAGATGTCTCCGTGGATCCAGAAGGCCGCGGTGGCAATCGAAGATAGGCGCTTTTTTGATCACGGCGGCATCGACGTTATGGGCATGTCGCGCGCACTTGTCAACAACTTCCTTGGGGGCGACACCGAGGGCGCTTCCACCCTCACCCAGCAGTACGTGAAGAACACGTTGATAGAAACCGCACTGCAGAAGAACGATCCGCTGGCTAGGGCGAAGGCCGAGGAACATTCGGTTTCGCGCAAGCTGCGCGAGGCCAAGTACGCGATCACTCTCGAAAAGAAGATGTCCAAGAAGAAGATCTTGGAAGGTTATTTGAACATTGCGCCTTTCGGGCCCAACGTCTACGGCACTGAGGCGGCCGCCCATCACTACTTCTCGAAGCCCGGCAAAGAACTGTCTATTGGCGAGGCCGCGTTGCTGGCCGGCATTACGCAAAATCCGATTGGGTTCAACCCGCTCCAGCACCCGCAAAAGGCCCAGGATAGGCGCAACCAGGTGTTGTTCACGATGCTCGAAACAAAGGCAATCACTAACGAGCAGTACCAGGAGGCCAAGGCCCAAAAGGTGCAGGACATGTTGAAGCCGTCCAACACCCCGCAAGGTTGTGGCGCTGCCGGGGATGCCGCCCACTTCTGCGCCTACGTAGTTCACGAGATCTACCAGAACGAGGCTTTCGGAAAAGACATTGCCGAGCGGCGCAATCTGCTCATGCGCGGCGGCTTGCGGATTCGCACTACTTTGGATAAGCGCATGCAAGATGCGGCGGCCAAAGCAGCCACCACTGCGATCCCAATCAACGATCCTTCCGACGCTCGTATTGCTATCACTTCTGTTCGCCCGGGTACAGGCGAGATTTTGGCGATGGCCCAGAACACGAACTTTGGTTCTAACACCGACAAGGATCCTTCGGCTACCGAGCAGGTTTTCGCAGCCGACGAGGATCACGGCGGCGGCGCGGGCTACCAGACCGGGTCGTCGTTCAAGCCCATCACTTTGGCCGCCTGGTTCGAAGCCGGCTATTCCCCCTACGCGGTAGTTGGCGGGCGCACAAACTATTCGGCCTCGGACTGGAACATAGGCGATTGCGACGCGGCTCCCGACGCCTGGCAGGTTCACAACAACGAGAACTTCTCGCCTAGAGCAACCACCGTGTTGCAAGGTACGCAGCGCTCGCTAAACACCACCTACGCGGGCATGGCTTCGCGCCTGGACCTTTGCAAGATCAAGGATGTGGCCAAGCGCGTGCATGCCGTTCCTGGGGATGGGTCAAATCCCACCTTCCGCCCCTCCGATATTTTGGGTTCGGGGTCGGTGCCTCCGCTCAATATGGCTAACGCGTTCGCTACTTTTGTAAACAAGGGCGAATACTGCAAACCGCTGGCGATCAGCGCCGTTACCGACGCTTCCGGCAAGAAGCTGAAGGTGCCGCAAAAGTCTTGCAAGAAGGCTATGGACAAGGGCCCAGCCGAGCAAACTACTTGGACCTTGGAGCGTACCTACAACTCGTACAGTTCCTTGGGCTATGCCTCTATTGGGCGTCCGGCTATTGCTAAGACGGGTACTACTACCGGCCCGTCGGATGCTTGGATTGTGGGTTCCACCCCTGACATTTCCACTTCGGTGTGGGTGGGCCACGCCCAGGGCATTGCTCCTTTGGCCGACGTAGTCGTTGGGGGCCGCTACTTCGACATCATGTACGGTTCTACCCTGCCGGCCAACACTTGGCAGGCCTACATGCGGGCGGCCCACGAGGGGATTGCGGCGCGCGGTTTCGACTATTCTGACATAGGCTCTAACTCCCGCAGGGCCGAACCGCGCAGGCAGGCACCCGCCCAGCAACCACAGCGGCAAGAGCCCAGGCAGCAACCTGAGCCGGAAGAGCCCGAGCCAGCCCCGAAGCCCAGCGAGGAGCCGTCTACCACGGTCACCGAGACCACCATTATTGAGGAACGTTGATCCGCGCGGCTAAGGTTTTAGGTGCCGGCGCGCTCGTTGGCCTGGCTGGTCTGGTTTGGGGCAGCGTGGAGCGACGCTTCCCCAAGGTCACGGCGGTTAGCGTTCCGGGCAGGCCTGGCACTGCCCGCCTGCGCATTTTGCAGGTTGCCGACGCTCATTTGTGGCCTTCCCAGCGGTGGGAGGTGGACTTCATCGCCTCCGCGGCAGATGTGCCGTTTTCGTTGTGCGTAAATACCGGCGACAATTTTTCGGATCCGGGCGCCCTCGACATGGCCAAGCAGGCGTTTGCTCCGCTGCTAAGGCGGCCCGGGGTGTTCACGTTTGGTTCTAACGACTATTTTGGGCCCCACTTTAAGAATCCGTTCCGGTATTTCTTTGGTACTTCTTCTGCCGACGAGCGCCCCGAAGTCCCGGATTTGCCGCACGCCGCACTCGCCGAGTTTTTTGAGGGCGCCTGGCAGGATGTGCGCAACAGGGCCGTAGATTTACAGGTGCGGGCTTTGCCTGCCGAGGGCGATCCTGCCCCTGTTGCCAACGTTTCGATTATGGGAGTTGACGACCCGCACATTGACCGGGACCGGGTTCCTTCCCCGCCCGCCGGCTGGGAGCAGGCAGACCTGCGCATAGGGGTATCCCACGCCCCCTATCGGCGGGTGTTAGACGCCTTCACCGAGGCTGGGGCCGATCTGATTATTTGCGGGCACACCCACGGCGGCCAAGTGCGCGTGCCGTTTGTTGGCGCTTTAGTAAATAATTCCGACATTCCCCTGGAGTATGCGTCCGGCCTGCACGACTGGTGCGCGGGCGGGCGCACCGCCAAGCTGTTCGTGTCCAAGGGGCTTGGCACCTCGAAAACAGCGCCACTGCGGTTTTGGTGCCGCCCCGAGATTGCTTTTATCGATATAAACCCCGCAAACTGACCGGAGCTAGCGGCCTCGCATCCGTAGCACCCAAAGCACAACCGGGCGGCGGCCCCCTAGGGGAACCCCCGCGCGCTCACACCACCCGGCAGAGTTACCACAAGCTCGCTATAAGCAATCTGCGCGCCTGATAAAGCATTTATTTCACACTTATAATATTTTCCATTCCGGCTCGCATTTTGTTCTAAAACGACCTTATTACTGCCCTAAGTAATAGCTATTTTCCATTCATTCCTGTCGCCTTTTTGCATGCGCTTAGAGCACATAAATACAGGTGGGCAGGACTTTGAACGGTTGGTAATATCTTGTGCGATTCTGCAACCACAATTATACAAAATTGTGTAACACGCACGAATGTGAAAAGGAAAATGAATAAAAAACTGCTAACAAAAAGCAGCTACGGCAGTTCTAAGCATGCGCTTACTGCCCTAGTTGCCGGCGCTCTAGCAACTTCTTTGCTGACTGCGCCCGCCGTTGCGGCTGAGAATTCAGCTTCCACGCCGCAGCCAGATCCGAACCAGACCATGCAAGAGGTTGACAAGACCGAGGCCGGCTACGCGGCTGCCCTACAAAACTTGCCTGAGACTGTAAAGAACAACACCTTTGCCGACAACGCCTTCACGGCTGCAGCAGACAAGCTGAACCTGAAGCCCGGTGCCATCAAAGAGGTAAACGAGCTAGGCGGCTGGCGAGCCATAGACGGCGGCACGTTCGCCGTTGCAAAGGCTCGCAAGGACGGCCTGTACCTAAACTCCATGTTGGGCTCTTCCACTACGAATGTTCAGGAACATCCCAATACCGCAGACCAGTGGAACCCCGAGGTCCAGTACTTCGTAAACGAGCAGGCTACCGGCAAGGCTCCATACGTGCTGGCCATCGGCCGCGGTTGGGATTATTTCAGCCAGCAGACCGGTGCCCAAAAAATCAACGGTAAAAACTTTGTCCAACCGTTCCACGGCATCGAACGTTCCTTCAAGGCTTACTCGAAGGAATACGGCAGCCAGGTAGTTGTCGATTTCAATACCGGCTCCCTAGCCCAGACCTCACGGGCTGCCGGCTACACGGTGCGCGTGCTCGCCACCAAAGACGGCAAGGAAAGCGAAATCTACACAGCCTCCTTCGACCCGGGCAAGCAAGATGCCACCGCAAAATACACTGTCACCCCGTTCGGCGAGGGCAAGGGTACACCAACCTTTAACTACAACGAGGCTTCAAAAGAAGAAATCGCGGATGGCACAGCTATCCCCTACACCCGTTCTAAGACCGGGGGAACAGTCCAGTACGCCTCGCAGGCCACTTTCAAAAAGCCCGCTAACCTCGACGGCATAGAATCGGGGGCCCAAGGCCGTTTCACGTCTCGCCCGATCACTTTGGAAAAGGGCGTCACCGACTACAAGGTGCAGATCACCTCTGATTTTGATAACGACAACGGAGTATACGAATCCTGGGGCAGCGACTCCTCGCTAAAGTTGCAGCGCTCGGTAAAGCACTACGTAAACCCGCTGTTCAACGGGTTCTACGTTGACCAGAAGACCGACCTAACCGCTAAAGAACTACTGAAGGCGCAACTCGCCGCCCTCAAGGCAAAGCGCGACGAATACGTCAAAGGCAAGTCGGATCCTTCTATCGCTAAACTCGACGAGGCCATCAAAGCTGCCGAAGACGCCGTAAACGCGCAGGACGTCAAGAAACTTAGCGAATACAAGGAGCTGGGCAAGAAGCTCACCGAATCCAAAGACCAGCTGATTGACATCACCGACGCTCTAAATGCGGTGCAAAAGGAGCTCGACAACAAGTTGGCTGAAATCAAGGACGCCCCCGGCGCCCTCGACGCTGACAAGGCTGAAGCCAAGAAGGCAGCCGAAGCTGCCGCCGAAAAAGCGAAGGCCGCAATCAAGGCAGTAGCTGCCAAGGAAGACCTACCCAAGGTGCGGGACGAGGGCGTAAACTCCATCAAAGCTGTAACCGTTTCCAACAAAGAAGCGCTAGCAGCTAAGGTGAATGACGACCCGGCCTTCCAGAAGACTCCCGGCTACATAAACGCTAAAGAACAGAGCTTCCAGAACTCCGACGGCACCCCCAACGCCGAAAAGAACCAGAAGGCTTCCAAACACCTAAGCGACTACGAAGCCGCCCTACAAAAGGCTAAAGACGTCCTGGCTAAGCCGACCGCCACCCAGGACGAGGTCAACAAGGCCCTGGACGAGCTCAACAAGGCGCGCGCACCCTTCGCCTCCGAAGACGCCACCGACCTGGCGCCCCTGAAGGATTCACTAAACAAGAACGGACAGGTTGAAAAAACCGCCCCAATCTACGTGAACGCCACCGGTGAAGAACAGCAAGCCTACGACCAGGCTATGAAGGCTGCCGAAGATCTTCTAAAAGATCCCAACGCCACCCAAAGCCAGGTGAACGCTGCCAAGAAGGCACTGGACGACGCTAAGGCCGCCCTCGACAAGCGGGCGACCGACAAGACCAAGCTATCTGCAGCTGTAACCGCTTCGGTAGACAACAACGACGGCAAGACCAGCGTCTTCTACAAGAACGCAAAGAACCCGAACTACAAGGTCCCCGCAGGCACAGACCCGCAGGCCGCCAAGGGCTTTGCGGACGCCTACGACAAGGCTCTAGAAAACGCCAAGAAGGTCCTCGCCGACCCGCAGGCCACCCAGAAGCAGGTAGACGAAGCAACTGCCGCCCTGAAGAAGGCAGAAGCCGACTTGCAAAAGCTCAGCTCTGATCCCAAGGACCTGATCGAAGAAGTAAACAACCAGATCACCGTCCAAGGTCTGCCCGCATTTGCGAACCTCAAAGAAAAGGCACAAAAAGACGGTGCCGATTCGCAGGCTGCCAAAGATCTGGCCGCCTACGAGGATGCCGTAACCAAGGCAGGGGCCGCACTGTTGAAGTACCAAAATGCTGCCACAGATCCAGCCAACCAGCCTACCCAGCAGGAACTAGACGAGGCCAAAGCTGCACTGCAAGCCGCTCGCGACCTGGTGGACAAGTACGCTACCGACACCCGCAAGTTGCAAAACGCCCTCGACAATGAAAAGGCCACCAAGGCCGGCCCCGCCTACGCCAACGCTGCTGCCCCAGCATACGTAGACAAAGACGGCAAGCCGGATGCGGAAAAGAACAAGCAGGCCAAAGACGCCAAGGACGCCTACGACAAGGCGGTTGCCGACGGCAAGAAAGTCCTAGCTAACCCGCAGGCCACCCAGGCTGAAGTAGATGCGGCCGAAAAGGCAATCGCTGACGCCGAAGCCGGCCTGGCCCCCTTCGCAACGGACGCCTCCCAGCTGGCTAAGAAGGTTGGCGAGGCCTCCGCCTTCGAGCAGACCCCGGCATACGCCAACGCTGTTGCCTCCAAGAACGGAATGGGCGAGAACGCCGACGTGGCCGCCTACAAGAAGGCGCTGGAAGCCGCTAAGGCCGTCCTAGCCGATCCGAAGGCCACTCAGGCCGATGTCGACAAGGCTCTGAAAGACCTGAAGGACGCTGAAGACAAGATCACGAAGGAATACCCGACTGACTCGTCCAAGCTAGAGGCCGAAGCTAAAACCGCTGCCGACATTCAGAAGGGCGACGAATTCAAGGATGCGCTCGGCAACGAGCACACCAAGGATGCGGCCAAGGCCTACCAGAATGCCCTAGTCGCCGCCAAAGCAGTTCTTGGCAACAAGAACGCAACCCAGGCCGATGTCGACAAGGCCCTGAAAGACCTGAAGGCTGCAGGCGACACCTACAAGGACGCCCTAGCCAAGAAGGCCGACGATGCCAACGCCGGCAAGGACGATACCGAGGGTAAGTCCGAGGGCGAAGGCAACGGCGAGGGCACCAGCCAGCCGGGTGGCAACGGCAAGTCCGAAACCCGCCACACGGTCAAGACCGAACAGAACACCAACGCCAAGTTGCCCGCAACCGGCACTAGCGCACTGTTCCTACTGGCAACGGGCGCTCTAGTCACCGCCGGAGGCGTAGCCCTACGCCTCAGCCGCAAAGCGGCCTCGCGCAACTAATTCACGAAAACTGAATAGTTAGCTCACAACGGCTAAACTCCCCGCCGGTAGCTCTGAAATTTCAAAGCTACCGGCGGGGAGTCCCATATAAGCCCCAAAACGCATCGAAGCCCCCAACAACAGCGACACGGGCCAAAACACACCAAAACAGGTACCGTCTGATGTCCCCCAACAAAATAACGGCCAGCAACAAGACGCCCAGGGAATCCTCTAAAGCAAACGCCCCCTCCTCCCTCGGCACAAAAAAAGCGGAAGCTTTCGCTCCCGCTTTATGGGCCACACTAGTGGGGTATTCGGTCACCACGCTCCCTACGACCCCCTCCTCCTTCGGCGCAAAAAAAGCGGAAGCTTACGCTCCCGCTTTTTTGGCCTCACTCGTCGGGGTGACAGGATTTGAACCTGCGACCTCTTCGTCCCGAACGAAGCGCGCTACCAAGCTGCGCCACACCCCGTGGCTCACAAAAGCATACCCTACCCAAGCCAAAACCGGAAAATCATATCACCGTCAAACACGCCACACTAGGCGAACGCCATCCCCAACAGCCAGTACACGCCCACGCCCGCAACTATCGACACAAGCGCATTCGCCCACCGCCAATGCACCACGGCAGTAACCACAATCCCCACCAACGCAGGAACCCAAGACGCGAGCACCGACAACCTCACGTCAGCCACAGTAAACGTAACAAGTATTACCATCACCCCAAGCGGCATGGTCTGAGCCACCACCCGCATCAGCTCGCTATCGCGCACCTTAGACAGCGCCACAAACGGCACCCCCCGCAAAGCGTAAGTAACCGCAAAAATCACTACTAGCGCTGCGGCCACATACCCATAGTTCATTTACCCCTCCGCAACTGGAACCAGGCGTTAGCCAATATCAGTACCGTGAACAGCCCCAGGGCAATCACGAGCATCTGCCCTCGCGCCAGGAACACCCCGAATACGGCACACCCAAACGCAGCCAGGCCAATGCCCCACTGGTGGTTCTGCTTATAGGCGTCAACCGCAAGAGTCACAAACAAAGCGGTGAGGGCGAACCCCAAGAATCTAGTATCAAAAGTAAGCAGATTCCCAACTAACGCCCCGCCCCCAACACCCACGACCCAATAAAACTGGCACAGGGCTTCAGTGGTAAGCACCTGCACTCCACTGAGCGTGCCCGCTGGTTTCGGTGCCAGCAAAGCATACGCCTCGTCAGTCAGTGCGTGCACCCCATAAAGACGCCCAGGCACAGACCGTATCCGGTGCAGGGGGAAAGAAAGCCCGTAAAACAAGTGCCGGAAATTCACAAAGAAAGTAGTGATGGCTATTTGCGGCAAAGATACCCCCGAGAGGATCAGCCCCACAGCGGTAAATTCCATAGATCCTGCGTATATGACAATCGAAGAAACCACCGCAAGCCACATGGGGAACCCCTGGGTCACCGCAAAAACCCCAAAGGCAAACCCCAGGGGGACATACCCCAAACCCACCACGTAGGTGTCGCGGAGTGCCTTTTTCACCTCGAGCGCAGATCCTGCCATGAACCAACACTAAATGAGACAGGTAAACTTGTGCATGAGGAGCCACAATACGACAAAAGACCTAGAATTGTTACATAACTGGAACAGTTTTGCCAGCTTGTTGTTACCGCACTTTTATATACCTCCGATAAGGTGTATCCGATGACAGACAATCCGCAGCACCCGAAGCGTCGCTCGTTGAGCGACAGGCAAGCCGAACTCGGCAGCCAAACTGGCCGCGGCGTAGTCTCACAAGAAACTTCCCCTTCCGGCGGCGGAGTCACCTCCACGCCGTATACCGGGCAAATCCCCAAAATTACTGCAGATCAAATGACTCCGCAGGTAAAAGAGGGCCTTGGGGTGGCCACCACCGGCATGATGAGGGCAATCAAACCCACCACGTCCGTACCGCAGGAAGCGCAAAAATCAGTTCCTGCTAGCCCCCCTAACAAAAAACACCCTTCCAGCACCCGCACGCTTCCCGCCGACACGTTAGGCAAAGACGTACTAACCCCAACCGGGTGGACTCCGGACTATTACGCGGCCTTCCCGCTAGCAATTATCCCTTTTTTGGTGGGGACACTTTTGGCCCAACCAAGTTGGGAACACCTGCCGCTTTTCGCCCTCTGGATCGTTGGCTACATGTGTTTTAACGCCATCGGCCTGTGGCTGCGCTCGGGGCTAGACCACCATTACTGGGCTCCCGCGCGCACCTATTCGGCCATCAGTGCTGTGCTAGCGGTAGTAAACCTGATCGTGAGCCCCTACCTTACTGAATGGACCGTGGCGTTTTTGCCCTTCGCCATAACCGCAGGCTGGCAGTGTTTTGCCCACAATTGGCGGACTCCACTAACCAGGTTGTGCACGGTGTGTGCCTCTTCGCTCATCCTGCTGGTCGCCTTCGACGTGGGCAACGGGTTCTCGAGGCCCTTCTGGGCACCCGATTGGTTACAACACTCCTCGGGGCCATCCCCAGACCACGCCCTGGCTCCTGCCCAGGTTAGTGCCGGCTGGGGATGGGCAGGAATCTGCGCCCTCCTAATGGCTATGGCCTCGTTTGGCACCATCACTTATCTGCGCACTCTGGGGCGAAACGGGTTACACGCAAAATACGTGGTGCCAGCTGCTGTTGTTCATGTACTCCTGTTCCTTAGCGCCATCTTAGGGTTTGGCCTGGGTGAGCTTAGCCAAGCTGCCCTGGTAGCAGCCTCCTTGTATGTAGTGCGAATGGCATTTACCCCGCTAACCGCAAAATGGGTACAACAATCCTCGCACGGCTTCCTAGTGGTTGCAGTGGAATCTATTTTGATAACCCTGTTCGGAGCCAGCTTGTTGATGTAGTCGATTACCGGTTTGGCCCCACCCGCTCAGCAAAGAATTCATAGGCTTTAGTTGTGGCCCCCCGGTCTAAGCCCAGGGCGCTATTCCGCCTAGCGTTCCAACTTTGCAGGTAGGGAACATGCCGTTTTTCAGCCTCCGCCAGTATGCGCTGGTAATTTTCCATCGAATGGGGCACCCTGGCCGGATTGTCCGTAGTGTCAGCTACGAGCGACGGCAGCTGCGGATCCACCGCATTCCCATCTAGGCCCGGCACCGCGTCCGAAGTATCGCGCACGAACAGCACATCCACCCCATTTTCTGCCGCTTTGCGGGCCGTAGCAGGCCTAGTAGGACCCGCGATCGCAAGCACGGACTTCACATTGTACTTGCGGGTAAAAACCGGGTCGGCTGCGAGCGAAGTAGCCACCGCGCTACCCTGGGAATGGCCAACCAGCTCCACGGGCTCCCCGCGGGCCCCCACCTGCTCCAATGCCTTTTCGACCGCAATTTCTTGGTCTGCGCGCATGCCGGCTACGGCCTGCAAGTTAGTTTGCATGCCGAGTGTATTTTTGCCACCTGAAGCAAATGTCTCCATCCCCCTAATATTCACAGTCCACGACACCTTGCCGGCGGTGTTCACATGCCTGAGCACCTCCACGTGCGCCCCGGGGTCGGCGGGTGCGCAGCTTTTCACCTGGCCCAACCGCCCCGCCAAGGCAGAAGCCGTAAGCGCAGTAGCTGCCGCAGGGGGGCCGCCGGCCACACGCACCGCACAGGTAGGAGACAATTTAGGGGCGGTATGCCCGTACATTTTGTTTATGGTCTGCCCCCGATTGCGTGCCTCGAGCGCGTTAGCGCCAACCAGCAACGCGAATGCGCCCTCGATAGCGCGAGGAGATTGGAGCACGTCCACGCCCATGGCAAGGCTTTGCAGGCGCGAAGCTTTCAGCTGCGCAAGGGGGTCAGAAGCTCGCACATAGCTCACCCGCCCGTCTGGCCCCACCAGCCGAATACGACGCGGAAAACCCGCCGGATTTGCGGACAAGGCGGCCAGCACCGCCGCGGGAGCAGCTGCCGCCTGAGCCGGGCTCTTGCCGCTAAGGCTGCCCACCAATGTTGAGGTAGGAAACAGCCACTGCGAAGTCTTGTTCATACCCCGGGCGGCCAGTTCGCCCTCGATCCCCAAAGGCTTAGTAACCCCAAATACCGGCAGTAGGCCAACGCCTGTAAGTACTATGCCCCCCAAAGGCGCCGGCACGCCATCGAGCAGGCCAAACAGCGCCACCCCCAGCAAATTTTTGTGCGCGCGGGAACGATTGCGAGCTTCAGCCTGTTCGTACCGGCTGGCGGCCGCCTCGAGTTTACAGGCGAAGGATTCGATTCGACCAACCATTTGTGCGGTTCCAGCGCTAACCTTGTACGCCTCACCTAGACAGGCGGCCACAGAAGCTCCCAGCAGGTAGGTTTCAGCTTCTAAGGTTGCCCGTACGCTCACGGAAGCTCCCTGGGCTGCCAAAAGCCTGGGCAACAGCCAGCGCAACAGGTGTGCCACCCGCCGCAGCTGAGCAGTATCGACCCGCGAAGTACCCGTAGTCCAGATTTCCATTTACGCCCCCGCTGCAACCACTTGCGCATGCAAGTTATCGGCCAACGCGTTGAGTGCTACCAGTTCGCCCCGAATCGCCTCCGCCTGTGCTCTAGCGCTATTTGCCGCTTTGCCCTGCCAGATACCAAAATCCAGCTGCATCCCGCAGAGCACCGATTCCAGCTCGCGCTTTATAAGGGCCACTTGAGGGCCCGCCAAACCTGTTGTCATCACTACCTCCTAACCGAAGGCTAGGAGGTGAAAAGAGCAAAAATACTTAGTGCACATGCGCGGCCCTGCCAACACCTGTAACCGTCCCTGTGGAAACATAATTGGCCGCTTAAATACGATAGCCTCGGCCAACTCCGCCCCACCAAATACTGGAAGGGGGAAGCTGGCCGAAGCAAACGGGATTAGCTATTTAGCGCTGGCAGGTTTGTCTTCGATTTCTACATCCTGCTTGTGCCCGTGGCCGCAGCCACAACCACCGTGCTCGTGGCCCTCACCGCAGCCGCAACCGCCGTGGTCGTGGCCATGGTCGTGGCCCTCACCGCAGCCGCAACCGCAGCCGCCCTCGGCCTCACCAAAATGGGGTTGGCGGCTTGCCCATTCGGTCAGCTCAACGCGAGGGCCGGTGAAGAACGGGGTGTCTTCGCGGACGAACAGGCGCGCTTCGGCGTCGCGCTGCACGCGCAGCACGCCCATGATGCGCGACAGATCGTCGTGTTCTAGAGCGATAGTCCATTCGTAGTCGCCCAACGCGAATGCCGCCAGGGTCGACACTTTCACGTCCAGATAGTCGCGGGCGTTCATGCCGTGCTCTTTCAAGATCGCGCTGCGGCGCGCCTTGGGCAGGTAGTACCAGTCCCAACTGCGCACGAACGGATAGACCGCCACGTACTTGCGCGGCACTACCCCACCGAAGCAGGCGGGCAGGTGGCGGTAGTTGAATTCGGCGGGCTTATGGGCTGACATTGCCGACCACACCGGCTCCAGCATCTGCCCCAACTCGGATTGGACCAGCGCATGGTAGGCGGCTTGCAGTTTGTCTGCACTGTCGGATAGGGCCCACAGCATCAGATCGGCGTCGGCCCGGTAGCCGCCTACGTCGTACCAGCCGCGGATTTCCACGCCGGTAGCTTTTACGGCCTCTTCCATGGCATTGGCGAGCGCCTCAGTTTCTGCCGTGGGAATCGCAATAGCGGTGCGGAATACGCATTGCAACGAATAGTTGTCGCGGGCGTTCACCTCGTCTGGGTCGACATGCGCGGCGTCGCGCGGATCGTGTTCATAGGCAGGTTTGTCGGCGTTCGGGTGGGCGATGGAATCTGGGTGCGGCATTGGCATTCCTTCCTTATTTACTTTCCAGACAGGCGGGCAGTTTCTGGTAGTCCGCTGCTGGTTTGCAGGATTCGGGGTGGGCGAGGGCGGGCCAGATTGGTCCAATTGCGTCCTTGCCCTGAGTCTTTTGTGGGTTGAGGCGTTCACAAATAACATCGGCGAGGGCGCCCACGAACGCTGGGTGGGTACCTGCGGTTGCGGCACGGGCGTAGCCTAGCCCTAGTTTGGCGGCACTTTCTTTTGCTTCGGTGTCCAGGTCGTAGACGACTTCCATGTGATCTGTTATGAATCCTATGGGCGCTACCACTACGTTTTCTACCCCTTCGTCTGCTAACTGTTGCAGCCGGTCGTTGATGTCTGGCTCTAACCATTTTGCCATTGGGGGGCCGGATCGGGAGCAGAAGGCTAGGTCGACAGCTATTTGCTTGCCTAAGGTAGCGGAGACGCGCCGGCAGATTTCTGCCCCTAGATCTTGGTGTTGGCGCAGATAGTTGGGTTGATTTGGGTCCCCGGGCAGGCCCGAGTTTTGGTTCATAGCCACTGGGATTGAGTGGGTGACTAGCACTAGGTGGGCGTGGGGTAGTTTGCGCATTTGTTCGACTATGGCGTCGACGTTGGCGGCTACGAATCCTTCGGTGGTGTAGTAGGGGCGCACTTTGTCTAGTTCGAAGTCGGTGCCGAGTTCGTTTTGGGCTGCGGCGAGGTCTTCGCGGTATTGGCGGCACCCGGAGTAGGAGGCGAACGCGGAGGTGAATAGGCAGAGTATCCGCCGCCTGCCCTCGGCTTCAAGTTTTGCCATGGTTTCGGTGAAGAAGGGGTGCCAGTTCCGGTTGCCGATCACGATGGGCAGGTTGATGCCGCGCCGGGTTAGTTCGGCCTGGAGGGCGTCCATCAGTTCTTGGTTGCGCTGGTTTATTGGGCTTACCCCGTCGAAGAGCTTGTAGTGGCCTCCTACCTGAATGAGTCTAGCGTCTGGGATTCCGCGCCCTTTGGTGGCGTTGCGCAGAAACGGAAGTACATCTTGGGGTCCGTTTGGTCCGCCGTAACTGCAGACCATGATTGCATCTGCGCTCACGCAGTTTCCTCCCTGAGTTCGGCTAGTGGGCAGTAGTTAGCCATTTTCTTTGGTTTTACATCGGCTTCTACAGCGGCTTCAGCCAGGTCTATGCCCATTACGGCGTGCAGGGCTCGCACGTATTCGTAGTCGGAGCCGCGGGTGGCGGCGAGTCTGGCATTGACCGAGGGCACGTGGGCTAGTCGCGAGGCGAAGTGGTGTAGGGCGGCAGCTGCGTCTTCGCGGGACATTTGGTTGCGGTGGGGCAGGCGGGCTATTTCTTCGTCCAGGATGTGCCAAATGTGTTCGCGCAGTGCCACTACCACGGGGTCCATGCGGCGCGATTCGATTTCGGCAAATGCTGTCTCCACCGCTTTTTGTACGAGGGCGTGGGCTTTTTCGATGTGCCCTACGGCGGCTTCGGGGATTTGTTCTTGCACGTCGCGCAGGGAAAGCACGCGCACCCCGCTAACTTGACGCACGTCCTCGGCGACGTCTCCGGTGAGGGCCATATCCAAGATGGTCTGGCTTGCTTGCCGTTGCTTTTGGGCCGCGCTTACCAGCTGCGCGTTCAAGATGGGTGCGCCCAATCCGCGGCAGGATATTACCAAGTCGGCTTTGGCGAGGGCGTCAACCAGCCCGTCTGCAGCGATTGGGGTAACGTCATGCCCTTTAGCAAAGCGTTCGGCTCTGCCCGAAGAGGAATAGCAGGCGATGTTTTCGATCTGGCGTCCGCGCAGTTGCGCAACTGAGGCTCCGGCGTAGGATCCGGTGCCGATGATGAGCGCGTTTACTGACGCCGGGTCTTCTTGCCATATGGGTGCTACTAGCGACAGGGCTACGGCAACGACGGATCTGCCTGTACCCGCCAGCCCGGTAAGGCGAGCGACATTGCGCGAGGTGTGCAGGGCCGCTTCGACCGCCCTCGACAGGTCTGTGGAGGTGGTGTGTTCGCGAGTGGCTACCACGTGGGCGCGGCGCAGCTGACCGGAAATTTCGCGTTCGCCTACGACCATGGAATCTAGTCCGCTGGCCACTTCAAATAGGTGGGTTAGGGCGCCCTTGCCAACTAGTACGTTGGCTCGCGAATGTACCGGGCACGAATGTGAGCCCACAGAATCGGCGGGGAATAAGCTGTTCACTACCGCGAGCGCCACCTGTGCAGGGTCTGAGCCGGCTTCGGTGTCCAGGTATATTTCCACCCGATTGCAGGTGGAAAGGATCATTGCGCCGCGCACGTCTGCACGGCGGGTGAGTCTTCGCGCCAGATCTTCACAATTGGCTGCGGCTTGACCTACTCTGTCTAGTCCGTGCACGCCGTGGTGCACTGACACACTCATTAAACCCACGCGTTAGATTGAATCAGAAAAACCAAACTTTTGTGACACTTACACAAATCTAGTCGCAAAACGGATATTTACCACACTTAAGGACACCGTCTGATCTGCAATAATATCAGTTGCGGCAAAGTTGGGGCACAATGGTGAGTTGAAGAAGCTCGCGCGGAATTAGTGTCGTTTTTAGTATCGAAAATAGGAGCAACATGGCTGATGCAACCCCCTTCTTGCAGGCCCTCAAGGGGAAGCGCCCCGCTCACACGCCCGTCTGGTTTATGCGCCAGGCAGGCAGGTCGCTCCCCGAATATAGGCGTCTGCGTGCGGGCAAAAACATGCTCTATTCCTGCCTGGATCCTAAATTAGCTGCGGAACTAACCTGCCAGCCGGTGCGGCGCCACGGGGTGGATGCCGCCGTCTTTTTCTCGGACATTATGGTGCCTCTGAAGCTGGCCGGGATAAACGTTGACATCAAGACGGGGGTAGGCCCTGTAATGGACAAGCCCTACCGCAACGCCTCCGACATTTGGGAACTGGTGTCCCACCGCACTCCCGACACTTCGGCAATAACCGAAGCTGTGCGATTAGCTTGCACCAAGGTGGACGTACCCATTTTGGCGTTCGCGGGGGCACCTTTCACGCTGGCCGCCTACCTGGTCGAGGGCGGCCCTAGCCGCGACCACTTGGCCGCTCGCACTCTGATGCATTCGGCCCCCCAATCCTGGCGCATGCTAGCCAATTGGTGTGCCGAGCTTTCTCTACAGTTCGCTAAAGCCCAAATCGCCGGTGGGGCCCGCGCCTTCCAACTATTCGATTCCTGGGCCGGCTCCCTTTCGAGGGCCGACTACTTGCGCTACTGCGCCCCCTATTCGCGCCGAGTGTTGGCGGGCGTTAGCGCCCTGCGAATTCCCACTATCCACTTTGGGGTGGGCACCGCTTCGCTGCTCACAGATTTTGCCGAGGGCGCTACCTGCGTGGGCGTGGATTACAGAACCGATCTGAGCGAGGCCATAACCACCCTGCGCAAGCACGGTTCCCCCTCGCCGCTGGTAGTGCAGGGTAATATCGACCCGGCAATGCTGGCCTGCCCGCCACGGCTATTGGACGAGCACGTGGACGCAATTTTGGATGCCGGGAAGGCTGCGGATGCCCACATTTTGAACCTTGGCCACGGGGTACCGCGGCAGACTGACCCGCACGTACTAACGCGACTGGTGCAAAGGGTGCATAGACTGTAGGAAATACAGGAGGGCACGTGGAAACTTTTGATGCAATTGTTCTTGGTGTCGGCGTAGCCGGGCTTTGTGCGGCGTATGAGCTATCAAAGCAGGGGCTTACTCCCCTATTGGTTGAACAAAGGGGTACCTGCGGCGGGCTGCTTGCTAGCGCCGATTTCCGGGGCGTTCGCGTAGATTTGGGAGCTGAGTCCTTCGCCAGGCGGGCCACAAAAGTGCGCGAGCTGTGTGGGGAATTGGGCTTGAGCGAGGTGGCTCCTTCTGGTTCGTCCTGGATTTTCACCCCGACCGGTTCTGGCAAGGCCAGCCGCATCGCTCACGGAGTGCTGGGGATTCCTGCAAATCTGGAAGATCCCGCTTTGGACGCCCTCACCAGCCAGGAAAGGGCCCGGCTGGAGCTAGATTTGACTATGCCTGCCCAGGTTGGGGCCGACGCTAAGACCCTCGACATTTTGGTGGCTACCAGGTTGGGCGAGGCGGCCTTAGAAAAACTGGTAGCCCCGGTTGCCGGCGGTATCCATTCTGCCCCCCTAAGCCAGCTGGACGTCGACACCGTGGCCCCCGGATTGCGTGAGGGGTTAACGCGCACTGGCTCGCTCGTAAAGGCGGCTGCCAGTTTGCGTGGGGAAAAGCCGGGCGCCCCTGCCGTGCTCTCTGTCGAGGGCGGAATGTTCCGTTTGCCCGAGGCGCTCGCCCTCCACCTTCAAAAGACGGGCGCAACAGTGTGTACCCACACTCGCGCTAAGGACTTAGTCCAAACGGAAAATGGCTTTACGGTAACCCTTGTGCAAACCACTTCGGGCCCGCACGGCCCACAGGACACAGCCCAAGAACGCACGGTCCAAGCCAAAAAGGTGGTACTCGCCACCGACCCGGCGGCAGCCTTTGAACTACTTTCCGGCGTAGCGGATCTAGACGAAGCGCTAAAAGGCTGGCAGATTCCGAGGGGCGCCGACATGTCCGGGGTAACTTTGTGCGTGCGCGATAGCAGGCTCAACTCGGCCCCGCGCGGATCCGGACTGTTGGTGGCTGCTCCCACCCCCGGCGAAGAGCCTTTGACGTGGGCAAAAGCCCTCACCCACTACAGTGCGAAATGGGAATGGGCAGGGCGCGAACTGGCCGAAAAGATTGGCCCCGACACCCATATTTTGCGGCTGAGCTACGGGCGCCGAAACGAGCAGGCGCGCTCGCACTCTACCCAGGAAGCCGTCAAAGACGCCGCCCTACTATTGGGATTTGAGCCCGAAGAAGTACTTGAGGCAAAGCCCGTGCACTGGGGGCAGGCGATCATTCCACACACCCCCGCCCACCGCGAGCGCGTAGCAGCTTTGGCGCAAAAAGTTGCGCAGGTGCCCGGCCTGCAGATAACAGGCGCCTGGGTGGCTGGAACCGGGCTGGCTGCAGTGGTGCCAAACGCGTTAGAGGTGAAAGCATGATTCGGCTAGGCACCCGCGGCTCGGAGCTGGCGCGCACCCAATCGGAATCTGTAGCGCAGATGCTCTCTACCCTGGGCGTGAAAGTTGAGCTGACCATTATTCGCACTGACGGCGACCACATGGCTGGTTCGCTGGCCCGTTTGGGTGGAGTGGGCGTTTTTGCGGCCACCTTGCGGACGGCGCTTTTAGAGGGCGAGTGCGACTTGGCAGTGCATTCTTTCAAGGATCTGCCCACCGCGCCCGTTCCCGGACTGGTGATCGGGGCTGTCCCACCCCGGGCGGCAACCGCCGATGCTTTTTGTGGCCCAGCCACCCTGGCGGAACTAGATTCGGGGGCTTCTGTGGGCACCGGCTCCCCGCGGCGGGCAGCTCAGTTGCGCGCCCTGCGGCCAGACCTGAAAGTAGTGGACATTCGCGGCAACGTGGGCACCCGTTTAGCCCGGCGCAAGTTGCAAGGTGGAGACCTGGACGGGGTAGTTCTAGCGAAGGCCGGGCTCGCCCGCCTGGGACGCGAAGATGCCATCAGCGAAGAATTTTCTGCCCAGCAAATGCTGCCTGCCCCTTCCCAGGGGGCGTTGGCGGTCGAATGCCGCAGCGAAGATGCTCCTTGGACCGGGTCTTCGCCACTGGCGGTAGCCCTGGGCATGATCGAGGATCGCGCCGCCCGGGCCTCCGCCCACGCCGAGCGCGCGGTGCTCGAAGGTTTGCAGGCCGGTTGCGCCGCCCCAGTTGGCGCGCATGCGCAGCTCACCCAAGGGGGGATGCGGCTAGTTGGCGCTGTGATCTCAATTGACGGAACTAAAAAGCTCTCTGCCGAGTGCACATTTTCGCTAGGGCAACAAACCGTGCCCGAACGCGATCAGGCAGCCCGGCAGGCAGGCCTGCAGGTGGCGCAAGAATTGCTGGATAAAGGGGCCGCTCAGATCACCGACCTGCAAGCGAGCAAAACGCATCGCAGGCCCACCCACGATTCGCAAGCCCTGTGGGCGCCGGGCATATCCGGGCCCAACGACCCAAACGCAGACGTTTCGGCGCACTGATGCTGACCGTACTCACCACCTCCCCCGAGCGAGCCCTAGCAAAAGACCTCGCCGCCCTCGCCCCCTGCCACCTAGCAGCCGCCCCCCTGACTCGCCAATACGGCCTCGACTACGCACTTCCCACCGAAAGGCCAGATTGGGTTTTTGTCACCTCGGCCCGCACTGTCGAATTTTTGGGCGAGGGCGGCCGTTCCTTCGTGGCGAACAGTGGCGCCCGCATAGCCTCGGTGGGGCCGGCCACCACCCGCGCCCTGAACCACGCTGGTATCGAAATAGATCTGGAGCCGGCAGGGCACAGTGCCGCCGGGCTAGTGGCCGCCATGATGCTGCTCCACCAGTCAGGCAAGATAGCTTGGCTGCCCGGATCCGCCCAGGCCCACCCCACCCTTGCCACCGGCCTGACCAATCTGGGCCTGCGCGTTTTGCCGTGCCCCATTTACGACACGGTTCCCGTAGAAACGCTGCCTCCTATTTACGAGCACGCCGATCTAGTTGCTCTAACCTCCGCCTCCGCTGCCCGCGCCCTAGCACAGCTGGCGCCAGCTCCGCTCCCGCCGGCAATCACCATAGGCAACCCCTCCCGCAAAATCGCCCTCGACCTCGGCATAAACGTTTTGGGCACAGCTGCCAACCCAAGTGCCGAAGGGCTCGCCCTCTGCTTAGAAGAAACATTAAAAAGATTTCCTTAAAGTGGTGAGGCAAGATACGTTAAACACATGCATACGCGTTTTCTTTCCACAGTCTTGCCCTCCCCCTTCGGCGAACTAACCTGCTACGCCGGGCAGAACGGCCTTTCAGCAATTGTTCTGAAAGGCCAAGACGCTCCCCTAGACTTGGGCCTGTCCACCCCCATAACCCTGGAGCACACGGAAGAGGACGCCCGCAACATACTGCGCCAAGCCAGGGCCGAACTGGGCGAATACTTTCGCGGCGAACGCACCCGCTTCGACGTGAAGATCGACCCTTCGGGCACCTACTACGACCGGCGCGTGTGGGCTGCGGTGGCAAAGATCAAAGCGGGCCAGCGCAAACCCGAACCGGAAATCCTAGACGAAGTAGGTATGACAACCGCCCGCGCAGCTGTGTCACACTCCATCGAACGCTGCCCGCTGCCGTTTATAATCCCCTCGCACATGGTGCGCCCCATCAACCCACACCGCACCTTCTTCTCCCACGGCCGCAAAATCGGCTCCATGCTCATGGCTGGCGAAATCTTCCTGGAAACCGTGCGCGCCCTCGAAACGCAATACCAGGTTCCCCAAACCGATTCCGACCGAAACAGCGTGTGCGAAGGTAAACAATTTGCCAACCTCATGTACTCGCTCGGAGTAACCAAACCCAGCGTCCGCTCCAAATTCTCGGACATTTTGTCTTACCTAGACATTTCCGCCCAGCGTTGGGGCAAAGCCGGGGCGTTGATCGAACGGTACTGCGCCGATTACAAAAACCAGTTAGGCAAGGGCCCTCTTCAGGGCATAGGGGTAATCCGCAGCCACCAAAACTGAATCGCGAATGCGCGCGGTAGCATGGCAGGGAAACAAACTGAAGGAGTCTAAATGTCACCGTTCATTCGCCCTCGCCGCCTGCGCACCACCGCCGCGATGCGCGCCCTGGTTGCCGAAACGCGGGTGTTTCCAGCTCAGCTGATTATGCCCGTCTTTGTGCGCGAAGGCATTGATTCACCAGTACGCATCGAGGCAATGCCAGGCCAATACCAGCACACCACAGACTCCATCAAGAAGCTGGCAGCCGAACTAGCCCAGGCCGGCGTTGGTGGCATTGACCTGTTTGGGGTGCCCGCCGAAGGGCAAAAAGACGCCTCCGGCTCGATCGCTTGGGACCCGGAAGGAATCCTAAATCGCGGCATTGCCGCCGTCCGCGAAGAGGTGGGCGACGCCCTGGTAGTGTGTGCCGACACCTGCCTTGACGAATTCACCTCTCACGGCCACTGCGGGGTACTTACCGAAGATGGCCGGGTAGACAACGATCCCACGCTAGAGTTGTACGCGAAGATGGCAGTATCGCAGGCCGAGGCCGGCGCCCACATGGTTTCCCCTTCAGGCATGATGGATGGGCAGGTTCAGGTAATTCGCGAGGCCCTAGACGCTGCCGGGCATCAGGATGTATCCATCATGGCGTATTCGGCCAAGTACGCTTCCGCCTTCTTTGGCCCCTTCCGCGAAGCGGTCAGCTGTAACCTCAAAGGCGATCGCAAAACCTACCAGCAGGATCCAGCCAACCGCATAGAAGGTATGCGCGAGGCCCTGCTAGATATTTCCGAGGGCGCCGACATAGTTATGGTCAAGCCCGCCAGCCACTACCTAGATGTGGTGGCGGACGTGGCCGGGGCTGTGGACGTGCCCGTAGCTGCCTACCAGGTTTCTGGCGAATACGCCATGGTCGAGGCCGCCGCAGCAAACGGGTGGATCGACCGCGAGCGCGCAATCGACGAATCTATTACCGCTATAGCCAGGGCGGGAGCCGATGTGATCTTGACCTACTGGGCGCTGGAATTTGCCCGCAGGGGCAAGTGAGCTGGTCCAAGCCTGGGGCAAACCCTTTTTCTAAGGTGTTGCCCGGCTATTCTGCAGCCCGCCCCGCCTACCCGCCGGCCGCATTAGAGGCCCTGTGGGAAGGCTCCCCCCGCCGGGTGGTGGAGTTCGGGGCCGGCTCGGGTACTCTCACGCGGGCATTGTTAGCTCGGGGGGCGGAAGTAGCAGCGGTGGAGGCTTCGCCCTCAATGTGTGAGCAGCTGCGCGCCGACACCGACCCTGAGTTTTTTGCTTCCGGGCGCCTCAAACTACACTGTGCGGACGCCCACCACACCCCCCTGCCCAACGGTTGGGCAGACCTGGTGGTGGCGGCACAGACCTGGCATTGGTTGGATTCCCACCCGGCTTGCGCCGAGGCGGCTCGCCTACTTGCCGAGGGCGGGCATCTAGCTATCTTGTACAACCAGTTGGACGTGTCGGTCCCTTGGGTGCACCGTCTGACCCGCATCATGCGCTCGGGTGACGTCCGCCGCGGGGATCCGCCTCCTCTGGGGGAGCCTTTCGGGCGGGCCAGGCGCACCCAGGTGCGCTGGTACAACACTGTCACTGCCGAGGACGTGATCGCCCTCGGGCGCACCCATGCCTCCTACTTGAACGCCAACGAGACTGGGCGCGAAAAGATGCAGGGAAACCTACGTTGGTATATTTACCGGCACATGGGTCACTGTGCTGGCGCCAGGTTGAGCCTTCCCTACCTGACCGATATCTGGATCACTGAAAGGAAGCTACCCTCAAACGGTTCTGGCAAGTAAGATTAGGCTTTGCGAAACTATGGAGGGTTTTATGGAGCGTATAAGCACCGTCGCGTTGGTGGAGGATCACCCGCTCATGCGCCTAGGCGTCGAACAGATGCTCACAGGAGTTGAAGAAATCAGTTTCTTGGGAGGATACCCCACCCTGCAGAGTTTATTGGGCGACGTGCGCCCAGACATTGTGTTACTCAATTTGCGTCTGAGGGACGATTCGACCCCTCGCGACAACGTGATTACGGCCCGCAATGCGGGCTGCCAGGTGCTTATTTACACCTCTGCGGACGATCCCTACCTGGTGCGCACAGCCTGCCAGGCCGGCGCCGTTGGCGTAGTGCGCAAGTCCGATTCACAGGATGAACTGGTACAGGCACTGCTGGCCCTGGCCAACGGGTCCGAGGTGGCTGGCTTAGATTGGGCGGCAGCAATTGATTCGGATGAACACTTCATTACTTCCGTGCTAACCGACACTGAGCGGGAAGTGCTAGCAGAATATGCCTGCGGGCTTACCTCGCAGCAGGTGGCCACCAAACTGTCGCTCTCGCTACACACCGTAAACACCTACGTGCGCAACATTCGTATCAAATATCAGCAGGCTGGCCGGGATGCGGAATCGCGCGTAGACCTGTACCTGAGGGCGGTCGAGGATTCAGTCGTGCCGGCTACGGCGTGGCAGCATCATGACCGCTCCTGAGGCGCGGGCCAGTGAAATCCGCCTGAGGCAACTAATACTGCTGATTGTTGGCATTTCTGGGCTCTACTTCACCCTGGTGTCAATTCCTCTGGTGGGGGGACAAATTGATGCCTCTGACAGGGTCATGTCGCGCATTCTAGTGACCATCCTGGATGCCCCAATGCTCGCGTGCCTGGGCAGCGCCTGCGCGGTAATAGTTGTTGAAAAACTGCGGCCGCATTCACCCGCGGTGTCCCTGCTGCACAGGGTTATGGAAGTTAGCGCCCGCCTTTCCGCATTTTCTACGAGCATTGCCTGCGTGGTAGCCCTAATTTACGGTATCGATCCGCACAACAACCTGTTCTCGATGAAGGTGGCTATCAATCCGCTCCCATTTATTTTGCACGGTACCGCCCTCAGCTTGATGTATGCGATGCTCGCTCTGCGCAAGTGGATTGTGCCCCTGGTGGGGGCTCAGGCGGTTTTAGCCTTCTGTGTGCTGGAAAGATTTACTGCCACCCCACCTGCTGCGGCGTTCCTGTTCGTCATTTACGCGGCTCTGATTGCCAGCCCGTATCTGCTCGCCGAGTGGGTGACGGTACGCGGCATTGCCCTACACACTAAGCGTCTGAACGACACCCTCAGCCGGCGCGCTAAAGTGGCCCGAAGCGAGAATTTGGAATCCACCAATGCCCAAATCAACGCCCTCGTACACGACTATGTGATTGCGGTTGCCGTTACCGTAGGTCGCGGCATAAAGGGCGAGGGCGAAAAAGTGGTGGAGGCCGCAAAACGGGCACTAAAGGTGGTGTATTCTATTGCTCCTGCCGACCAGGAAAATGTAGATAGTAACAGCTCACGCGCTATTTTGAATCTGCCGGAAAGGTTAGACGCCAACCACCTTTTCTGGATTCTCTCGAACGAGGCCCTCTCTAGGGGTTTCAGCTTCCGCGTACCCTCGTTTTTGTCCACTGTGCTTACCGGCCAGCTCTCGTTGCTAGTGCGCAGAATCAGCAACCACCCCGTAATGTTCAACGGGTCAGCTAGTGCGGAGCTAATCATGGCTATTCGCGAGGCCATGCGCAATGTCGAAAAACACACCCAGGCCACCGAGCGGCGCCTGGTGGTGCGAGCCCACCCTTGGAAGAGCACCATGTTTTCAATCACCATCGAAGATAATGGGCCCGGTTTTGACCCCACGAAAGCCGGAATGGGGATTTTCACCTCGATTATTTCGCGCATAGAGCGCATCGGCGGCAAGGTGAAGATTGAAACCAAACCTGGAAGAGGCACCGCCGTTCACCTCTATCTTTCCTACGATAGGTTAGCTGCCTCAGGCGCAACCCGGACTTTGCGCCTTACGGGCTCTACTCCCACCTTTACCAAGGTGCTGAAGAGCCCTCTCACCCGCTCCCTACTTTTACCCATGCCCTTTGTGGTAGCCCTAGCTGGTTACGTATTTTCGAACCAGCACACCGATACCACGCTGCAAATTTTAGCCACTCTTTGCGTCGCGATCCCGTTCGTCGCAATGGCTATCTCGCCTGCCCAGATTCCGCAGCATTGGCTGCTCACCCTATTTATTCCCTGCTACGTGGGCGCACCCGTGCTGACGGTGTTAGCCGGAGCTCCCTACCACCATACGGGCGCCGGCATCTACCCCTACACGGTTATGGTTGTCCCCGCGATGTGGCTGGTCATGCGCAAGCGGGCAAAAATGGGTTTCTTCTTGGCTGTGCTCGGGTGCGCATGCACGATCATTCCTTACGCCTGTGCGGGCCACCCGCTGCATGCGGTGCTGTGGGCGCTAGTGCATTCGGGCGGCATGTTTTTGTTCTTCCTACTGCTCAAGTACTCCATCGATGGGGTGTTCATTTCAATTCAGGCACACGAAGAATCCCAGGCACTTTTGCAACAGCGGGGTGCCAGTGCCCTCGAAATCATGCAGTTGCGCCGCCGCCGCTTCCAGGCGGTGCGAGACGAGGTGGGTTGTTTCTTATCTAAGCTGGCTGGAGGTGAAGACCCCGCCAACCTGCAGGATGAGGCACGGGTGATAGAAAACCAGCTGCGCGACTCCATTAGGGCCGCCGGGCTAATGGTGCCCCCGCTGGCTGCCACGGTACGAGCAGCCCGCGAGCGCGGAGCCCAGATCCGCCTTATGGACGATTCGGCAGGTAAAAGCGATTTGAGTGAACTGACCAGGCTAGCTAACAGGCAGATTGAAAAAGTTGGAGCTGGCGACACCGTAACTGTGCGCGCCCTGCCGGCAGGGCGCAAATACAGCGGCACCGTAGTAGTGAATGGGACTGTAACGCAGGCTGCCGGTAATCAGGGGAAACCCCTATAGCGTAGCTGGCTGCGCTCTGACATCATCGGAGTATGAACGCACAGCACTACCAATCGAATGGACAATCTAGCTACGGCGGCGGGCAGAATTTTAGGGGCGGCCCGGACAGCCCGTGGATGGTGCCGCGCCGCGTCCTCTGGCGTAGCCCCACGAACCGCTGGGTCGGTGGGGTCTGTGGCGGCATAGCCGAGAAAACGGGCTGGGATTCGACCCTGGTCAGGTTGCTGGCCGTAATCGCTGCGATGCTGCCCGGCTGGGGAGTGCTCGCCTACCTGATCTGCTGGATGGTAATTCCCAAACGCGACTGGCAGTAGGGAGCCTTCGCCCTCAACCCCGTGCAAGAGGGGCAGGTGCGCCGGGCCGGTAAGTGAGACAATGGCGCCATGACTACTTCTAAAGACGCATTTACCAGAGCCCAAGTAGCAATTCCCGGAGGCGTGAATTCCCCTGTGCGCGCATTTGGATCAGTGGGAGGCACCCCGCGTTTTATCCGCAAAGCGCAAGGCCCCTACGTGTGGGACGACGAGGGCAACAAATACGTCGACTTGGTGTGCACGTGGGGTCCTTCCCTGTTGGGGCACGCCCACCCAGAGGTAATCGAAGCGGTGCGCGAAGCGGCTAACAGTGGGCTTAGCTTCGGAGCTCCCACCGACACCGAGACCGCGCTAGCGAACGCCATCACTGCCCGCGTGCCCGTAGCCGAAAAGGTGCGCATGGTATCTACCGGCACTGAAGCTACTATGACCGCGGTGCGGCTGGCGCGCGGTTACACCGGGCGCGACATGATAGTGAAGTTTGCCGGGTGCTACCACGGCCACTCTGACGGGCTGCTGGCCGCCGCCGGCTCCGGGGTTGCCACCCAGGGCTTACCCGGAAGTGCGGGCATTCCTAGGGGTACCACTGCCGATACCATTGTGCTGCCCTACAACGACATAGACGCGCTTAGGCAGGCGTTCGAGAAGTATGGGGAGAAAATCGCCTGTGTGATCACGGAATCTTCGCCGGCGAACATGGGTATTGTGCCGCCGGTAGACGGGTTCAACCAGGCCATCCGGCAGGTCACTACCGCTGCGGGGGCACTAATGATCATGGACGAGGTACTCACCGGTTTCCGCGTTTCTGGAGCCGGATTCTGGGGGTGGGAGGCTGGCTACAAGCCCACTTTGCCTGCTACTTTGCCTCCCGAGGCCGAGGCGCAGGCGCCAGCGCGCAGCAACTGGGCTAAGGGGGAACTTGCTGAGGCAAGCTACTATCCGGACATATTCACTTTTGGCAAGGTTGTAGGCGGGGGCATGCCGCTGGCCGCTCTGGGGGCAAGCGCCAAGATAATGGATTATTTGGCTCCGCTCGGTCCCGTATACCAGGCCGGCACTCTATCTGGTAACCCGCTGGCTACCGCGGCCGGTTTGAAGACTCTGCAGCTTGCTGACCAGGGTGTTTACGATCATGTAGACAAGGTTTCGGCGCAGTTGCAGCAGGCGCTGCGGGATGCTCTGGAGGCCGAGGGAGTGCCTTACACGTTGAACAGTGTGGGTAACCTCTTCAGCCTATTTATGGGCGAGGGCGTTGCCGATGGAGTGCGCAACTACGACCAGTCGAAGGCTCAGGATGAAGCCCGTTACACGGCGTTCTTCCACGCCATGTTAGCTGCGGGGGTGGCATTGCCGCCCTCGTGCTACGAAGCTTGGTTCCTTTCTGCTGCCCACGACCAGGAGGCCATGGACGTGATCCTAAATGCGGTCCCTGGCGCTATTCGCGCTGCCGCGCAAGCTAGGTAGACCGCAAGTTTTCTTAGCTCCCTCGGGCATTTTTGCCGCCAGCCCCACCTACACCGCTCGCACTTTTGCAAAGACGGCCAGGTGGTTTGTGCTGGCGGCATTTTCGTATGCGTGAAATTGGTATTTGCCAGACTGAAGAAATCTGGTACCTTGTTGAACAAGGTAGCTGGCATTGCAAGGGAAGTGGCTATGGCTGAATCACAACTGCGCAGAGGGATCGTAGAGCTCGCCGTAATGGGCACGTTAGCGTCTACCCCCACCTACGGAGGGAATCTACTTAGCGCTATCGTCCAAAATTCAGGTCTCGAAATTACCGAGGGAACGCTCTATCCACTGCTGGCGCGCATGCGCAAAAGTGGGCTCGTTACCACCAAGTGGGAACCCTCTCCGGCCGGCCCCCCACGCAAAATCTACTCACTTACTGCCAAAGGCCGCACCCGGCTGCACGACCTCTACAGCGAATGGCAAAGCCTCGCCCGCGCAATAGAGCTAATTATGAAGGGAAACAAATGAAGGCAGCGGATAAAAACTGGAACCTGAACCTTTCCGAACTTCTAAACGACGAAGCATTTCTGCGCACGTTCGAGCCGGAAAATCCCGCCCTCTTCGTGCGCAAACCGGATGGGCTCGGGTGGGACATAAACGCCGGCGCGCTAGCGGTTAAAGCCGGCCTGATTCGCCCCGACGATTCGCTGGGCGACCTGCGCGCATACATTTCGCCGCGGGTCGCGCGGGCTCTTTCGATCGCTCCCGTAGCCGGGGCCGCAGCACTCTGCCTCGCAGCCGCCAGCCTTTCCAGAGGGCGAGCCCTTGCCACCGGCTGGGATTGGCACGGCAGGCCTCGCCGTTTTGCCACTGGGGCCAAGGCTACTCTTCCGGCAGCACTAGCTTCGCTGGGGGCAGCCGCACTCGCTTCGCGTGCTAAGAACCAAGGGGCAGATGTGGCCGCGAGCGGGCGCGCTCTAGGAATCCAAGCTACCGCCGCACTGCTGTTGCGGGCAGCTGCCACCTCTAAGGCGGGCAAGTCCAATCCAGTAGTCTTTGCCGCTCTGGCAGCCTACCCGCTTGTGAGCACAAGCATTTTAGTTTCTGTAGTCCGACACGGGCTAAACCGCGTACAACAGTCCCTAACCAAGAAAGAAGGAACGGACCAGTGAACGGAATCGACAAACTGCAAGCGCTGCCCGTAGGAATCCAGGCAACTATTGGGGTGCTCGCGCTCGTGCAAATCACCCTTATAGTAATCGCCCTGATCAAGCTGGCTCGAACTGATGGGCGCATAAAAGGGGTCCCACGCGCCGCGTGGCTCATTATTATTTTGCTGGGGCAACTGCTAGGATCCACGATCTTCTTGATCGCCGCCCACCTGGAGCAAAAAGACCGGCGCGAAAAGCAAGGAAACGAACTTTCCGGGAGCGCGCCCTCGGCCGTAGTGGGCACCGCCCAACAAAAAGCAGACACTGAAACTGCTATAGGGCACCTGTATGGGGATGCCTCGTGAACGAGTTCGCTGTAAAAACCCAGAGGCTCACCAAAACCTACGGGGACAAGCGGATCCTAAAAGACGTGAATCTGTCTGTGCCTTCGGGAGCCTGTTACGGATTCGTTGGCGCCAACGGGGCGGGCAAAACCACAACTATTAGGATCCTGCTTGGGCTTGCTAGCGCCACCAGCGGAACGGTAGAAGTGCTTGGAAGTGCGCGTGGGAATTTACCCTCCCTCCCCATAGCTGGCGTTTCGTACCTGCCAGACGTGCCCCGGCTCAGTCCGTGGCTGGGCCCGAAAGATGCGCTAATAATGCTGGCAGGGCTAGCTGGCCTGGCTCGCGGGCAGGCGGCCGAACAGGCGAACGACCTCTTAGAGCTAGTTGGTCTAAAGGCCGCCCACGGCAAGGTCGGCAATTTTTCGCGCGGCATGAAGCAGCGCCTCGGCATTGCGGCTGCCCTGGTGGGCGCACCAAAATTGCTGATTCTGGATGAGCCCGCAAGCGCCCTCGACCCTATGGGCCGGGCCGACGTGCTGGCAATTTTGCGGCAGCTAAGGGGGCGGGCCACTGTGCTGTTTTCGTCGCATCAGCTCTCTGACGTGCAGGGCGTGTGCACGCACGTGGGCATTTTGCATGGCGGCAGGCTGCGAGCGCAGGGGCGTTTGGCAGATTTGCTAGAGGAGGCCGCAGGCAATGGGGAGCGCACCTTTTCGGTACGCATCCCGGCCGCCCAGGCTGAACGCTTCAGGAAGGCGCTAACGCAGGATTTTCCTTCCGCGCAGGTTGGGGCTGGCGAGGAGGCACTCCAGCACGCCTACGAATATTTCACGGGAGCAACCAATGAGTGAACATTCCAAAACCACCCATTTGACCGGGTTTTCTGCCATGGCGAAAGTTGAGTCCGGCAGGCTGGCACATTCTGCTAGCCTGTGGATCCTTCTTGGCATAGGCGTTTTCTTGGCGCTACTTTCTCCGTTGACCGCCAAATACTCGCCCCAAATTCTGGATGCGCTGATGGGATCTTCTAATAAGGGCGCGGCTGCTGGCCTTCCTTTACCGGATCCTTCCTGGCAGCAGGCGGGGGCGCAATGGATGAAGAACCTGGGGCAGGTTTTTAGTTTTGCGCTCATTCTTGCCTCTGCGGCCTTCCTTTCTGCCGGGCAGGGCAACTGGCCGTTTTTCCTGTCGCGGCGGGTCGGTAGAGCCGGGTTGCGCCTGGGGACACTTTTGAGTTTGTTGCTTGGTGCAGCGGCATCGTTCGCGCTTGCTACCGGGGTTTTCGTTTTATTGACGAGGGCGATCTGGAAGCAGACCCGGATATCAGCTCTGCTAGGCGGAAGCTGCGTTTGGGCAGTGTTCGCATTCATCCTGCTGGCTGCCGTGTTTTTTGGGACTAATCTGACTGGAGGGTCCAGGTCTGGGGGCACCGGAATGGGAGCCGGCGTTGGCAGTGGATTCGCAGCATACCTACTGCTCACTTTGGGCGGATTCTGGCCGTGGGGAGCTAAACATACGCTGCTTGGAATATCCGAGCTAGCGGGAAAGGTAACTGCACATAGCGCCCACACCGCCCTTACTTGGCCCCTTCTGAGCGGTATAGTAGTCGCCCTCTTGCTAATCGGCATGGGGACTGTTCGGTTCTGCCGCAAAGAGTTGGACTGACCGGAAAAGTGCGGGACCCGGAAAGCGAACTGGGCCGGTCGTTGACAGTTTGCCAAATACGCTTTTCGGCATCATTAAGCCATTTTAACGTTGCATGGTCGAGTGCGGGACACTATCGTGGCTACCGCATGGCAGCACCTGACAGGCTCATGGACGAGACACCTACATGTAAATTCAGCAGTAAGGGACTTGCAATGAAACATTTCCGCCAGACTAGCCTCCCGATCATAGCCGCAACCGCTATGGCCCTAACATTTGCTGGTACAGCAAATGCAACTAGCGCGATTGAGGAGGTTCGTGACAATGCCCCTCACATCGCTATAAGTGAAGACAATGTCTTTACAAGCGAAAATCTTCTGCATGAAGGACTTTCATTTATAGAATCGATACCTAATTCCGCCCTCAAGAACGATACTACATTCAAACTATGGAAACAGAAGAATCTTTTTCATGGAAGCGATCATTTGTCACCAAAGTCGAGCATTGGAGCATGTGCCTGGGGAATATCAAAAGCTGTTGCGTCTAACGTGTTCGTCTTTTCAAAAGTCCTAAAAATAAAAAAGGTATTGAAGGCAGCTGGAGGCGCAAAAGCCCTGGCTAGTAAGGCAATAGCCGCATATAAGGCTGCTCGCGCCGCAAATAAGTCTAAGGGCGCTGCAATCGCGGCTGCAAGCGAGGTGGTTGAAGCCAGTGGAGGTGAACAAGCAGTATCGCTAATGCTGGAACTGTTCAGCTTAGATGGCGTAGTAAGCGGATGTTTCTTATAGATTGGATGGTGCTAAATGGTAGAAAATAGTCAGCACTACGATTCTTCGCGTCCCGGCCAGCCGCCGAAACCCAAGAAGGAATCGAGTAAGCCAGAAGAAGGTTATTTTACCCTTGGACTGATCACCATCTGCGCAATGACTGTCCTGGGGTGGCTGCCTTGGCCGTGGTGCCTACTCGCAGCAATACCAACGATCGCGGCCTTCTACTTTGGGATCAAGTACTTTCTATCAGTACGAAAGTATGTAAAAAATACGGCCAATCCCAAAAAAGAATAAATGCTCAAGCGGCGCCCAAGCGGGTGCCAAGACCTACTTTTCTCGCAGGTGCGACTTCCCGCTACCAAGATCGCACCGTGGAATCTTTGTACCTACGCGATCTAACCAATAGGCCGCATGATAATGCGGACGTCGACACGTAAGCCTGTTGATTAAGTGAACAGCACACTGCCCTTGTAGGTGAAGTATCAAACCTTATACGGTACTATAGGAGACTTCGTTTTCATATCACTCACACTTGGCACCGCAGAGTGGGGGCCCGATGAACTTTACCAAAGATGCAATCCGCACCTATGTTTGTTGGATTGGCATATTACTAGGTTTCTCGATAATCCCAGCTTTCGCTCTTGCTCGGATCGGATTAATTATAGGCGTTATAGCACTATGGGGGGCAGTTTTTACAGGAATAGCCCTTATGATAATGGATCCACCACAAAAATGGCGGAAACCATACTATATCTCCTATCTCGTACGCATAGCATCATCAGGAGTCGCGACGTTATCGCTCTTTTCTGCAAAGATATATACGCGCGATGCAATCACGCAAAGGCTTAGTATAGACGATTGGCATTACAATATTTTGTTCTTCGGTAGTTGCTGGCTTATATATGTGACACTGGCTGGGATAATGTTATATAAATACAATTCAAACCGATCGAGATACTAGAAACTAGAAGATAAACTCAGCCAGCGCATTGCAAGCCGCATGCTTAACATCGTTGGACGGTATCACTATTTGTGATGGCGGGTTTTGGTCCCCACCGCTCGATAACGCCCAAACATAAAAATTGTTAAAATTTCGAACTATCTCTTCGAAAAGTTTAGTTTTCGCCTCGGTCTTAGTACGTGCCCCTATACTGTTGCTTATATTCTTGAATCTAGAAGCAAGCTTCACCGGATTGCTATAGTAGGTGCGTAATGTCTTAGAAAGAAGGTGCGGATCGTCACCATTTCCGGCTATTAGATTTGACGCCAGCGCTATAGCATCTGCGTCACTACATAAATCTGAATAGTTACAGTTATTAGGCAGATTACTAGGTAGTTTCAGGCCTTTCAGGCCTGTGTGATTTTTATAGTTGCCTCCTTGCCCGACTAACGCCGTAGCAATTTTACCTAAATTCGCTCGCGGGTTATGATTGAATAAATTTTGGATAGGACCTAACGCAGAGGCTAGGTCTCCAGCCCATCCAGTCCATTTGTCGGGCACCGAAGGATTTGCGTTCACATAACCTAATGTAGTTACGGCCAGATGAGCGACGTCAACCTCTCCCCCGTGGGAATCTACCCAATTTTGTCTATCGTTTCCAATCCATTTTTGTAAGGCAGCAACTATTTGAAACATAGTCTTATTTGCTTTGAGAAGCTTTGCGTCATGCTCGCGATATAGTTCTGCTGCCGCGGACCACTTTACACTCCCCTTTAAATACGACGTCGCCAGATAGTTTAGAGTGCAGTGCCATGTTGAAATAGCGGTAGTAAACTCATTTCCGTGCTTATCCAATGCCGAGTCTCGACCAAATGATTGCATTTTGTACGTTTTTCGCATTCTCTCAAATTGATCTTCGAAATTCTCAATGAGATCTGTCAATAACATGGAGGAGTAACTTGGGCGAGACGATTTAGTTGATACCAAGTTTGCGGCTGCTACGCGTCCTGAGTAGGCGACTCGGTCTAAGTCCCATTTGCCTTTGTAACCGGTTATTTCATGGAATTGGTCGAATGCCCAGTTATTCGGGATTGGAAAGCCTAGATTGCCAGAGAAGCCCGTAGACATATCCGACACAAAGGAGGCGACCGCGTAGCCGGCCTGTTCCACCCTGGTACAAATATTACGCGAAGCATAGATCCCCACCCGATACCCACCCGCTAGATTAGCGTTGACCGCGCGGAAATAAGGCAGAATATTTGACGTCACCTCCGGATCGGTAGCGTCATAATCAACAGCAAAATAAATTACGGTTGCAGGCACTTTCAGACGCCTAGCCGCCTGATACGCCTCGCGTGCATGACGAGCCCCACTCGCGGCTGTAAAGTAACTCAGCTTAGTAGAATACTCTTGAAAAATAGGGAAATACTTCAATCCTGAGCGCACGATTCTTTCAAGCTCACCAGTGCGCAACGCCTTGAAGTAATCCGACTCGGCAATATTTTTCTGATTCGGCTCGCTTAGATAACGGCCAACAATCTGATACCCATCAGCCTTCAAATACTTAGCGAACTCATCCGTAACCTCAAAACGAGTATCACAAGCAACACAGGGCCTATCCGGGTCCCCCTTTGAAGTCAAAAGACTCATCCACGTAGTCCGATCTACCCTACCGGTTCGCGCGAGCGCATAGGCCATTTGAAAACTACGCACGAAAGTCCCCAACGCCTTACTCCAAGAAGAAGTCGGAGTAACTGAATACCCATTACACGCCAACGCCACACTAGCAAGCCACACCCAAGCACCAGTCCCACCAGAAACAGTCCTAAGACGTGAACGAGTCCCCAATCCAAAATTACCCGTCGCCTCCTGCGGAGAAAACCCCTCAAGTGCTTGTAACACCTGAATAAGCGCAGTATTCATATCACGGCCATACAAGCCATCAGTAGGAATAATTCCCGTGTACGCCCTATACTTGCCATTTATAACTTGCTGGGCAACACGAATCGGGTTCTTAGCCCCATAAGCAGACAACAACTTAAACTGCTTCATAGATAACAACGCCATCATCACTTCTAAATCCACCGTAGAAGAGACAGCAGATATACCAATATCTTTCTTCAACGCCTTAATAGAAGCAGCCACACTAGCCGTAAACTTCCCAGTTATTCCCCCATACTCGCCCGCATACCCCTTACACCACAACGCCCCCTGAATAATTGCGTATACATTGCTAGTAGCAGAAGACTGCTTAATACCACCAGGCCACCTAGCCCGAAAACGTGCCTGAGTTGCCGCCCCAAAATTACTAGCGGTCTGTCTAATCCCCAGCTCAACCTGCAAAGCACGAATCAACCCACCAATCGTACCCCACCCAGTTCGACCATCTTCTACCACAGACCCAAAACCAGTCTTCGACTTATAAGTCCGGTTAAGCCACTGTTGAGTCTTCAATACCATCGCATCCACAAAACACTCCTACCCCACCCACCCCCACCAAAAATTCCAGGTCGGGATCGGTCTCTCTAGAGTCCCTACACGATTACCCTCGAGCGATCTGGGGCCACGGCACAAACACAGTCCGCACCCCACCACAACCACCCACCAACATTCTCGTACCCCCTTCGCCAACCCGCCACCGCACAAAGCACTTCCCAATGCCCACCCAAACCAAACCACTCCAATCCCGCCCGGCAAATAGAAACAAGCAATACCGGTGAGCACACCTCAGTTGTGCTGGCCTCAAGTCGCCCCAGATTCTGCGTCCGCTAGCAGACTGCAGCAATACTGCCATAGAGGTAGTGTCGTTTATGCGAGTAGCTTCTTGAACAGTGAGGTTGACCAGATCGTGAGATTTGCAAGCGTAAAAAGCCTAATCAAGGATGCGATTCGTTCCTATATCTACTGGACTGGCATATCTTTTGGATTAGCGGCCATCCCCGCACAATTATTAAACCTCTTGTTACCTCCTTTAGGAGTTATTCCCTTCTGGGGCGTACTACTTACCGGCATAGTTCTTTTAGCTGCCGACCCTCCCACGGGATGGACTCAGCCGTTAGGCCTTTCCTACGCATTACGACTACTGTCTACGGGAATCGCCACGTTCTTGAACTTTTTCGTCGTTGGTCTAGGCAACGCAATGGCGATCATCGGGGTTGGCGTTAACAGCGAGTTACCGAATCTGCTTATATGCGCTGAATGCTGGTTAATTTATGCGGTAATTGCCGGAGTGCTCCTCTATATATACAGGTCTATAACAGGTGACTACGATCAAAAAATATGCAATCTTTACAAAATAGACAGGGAGATGCACAAGCGCAAGCAATCATAGACGGGGCCAGTTGTTAGCACCACATGGGGTGGCTAGAAACTGCACTCAGCCAGAAGAGGGTTACTTTAAGCTTGGACTGATCACCATCTGCGCAATGACTGTCCTGGGGGTGGCTGCCTTGGCCGTGGTGCCTACTTGCGGCGATACCAACCATCACAGCACTATACTTTGGGATCAAATACTTTTTCTCTGTACGAAAGTATGTAAAAAAATCCGGCCGATCCCAGGAAAGAATAAACGCTCAAGCGGCACCCGACCTTCGCGGGCACGCGCATCCTTGACCACGCCAATACCCTAAGCGGATTACTTGTTTAGCTTTGATTGCGTAGTAAGTACCGGTTTCCGTTATGCCGCTAAAGTGTCCTGCCTGAGCGCGCTCGCTGTATGTAGGATTCTTTCTCGCTCTGGTCAGCCTGCACCTCAACTAACCTGAAACATGCCTAACTGATAAAATCTCAAGTGAAAATATTCTGGAAGGCTTATGGTAAGTATGCAAAGAAAACATATCCTTTCTAGCCTGACTATTTTACGGATCTGCTTCCTAGTTTTCCTAACACTAGGAATTTTTACATTCTCGGTGGAGATTTATTACTCAAAAGGTAACGTGATCTCAGGCGCGCCCATCGTATTGCTAGATACACCCATCAACATCCTCTTAATTCCTGTTGCAGTTTATATGATAACCACGATCTTAGCTTTTATTTTACTTATCGCACCGAGAACACAGACAGATTCGAGGATTAAAATATGGTGGGTCAGATTAATTCTTGTAGCAATACTCCTCATAAACATGACCACTGCTATAGCGACTGTCTGCAATATGGATGGTTATGGCATTATTCCTTCCAGGCCAGAAAACACAAGCTGTAAAATTATCTACTCTTGGGGAAATAGCGTAATGTACCACAGATACGGGCAGTTTTATACTCTATCCAATGGAGCGCTCCTTGGCGCGAAGACAAGGTATTCATGGTCATCCGATGGTCTAGGACCGATACGGGATACTGCTTGGGAAGTACGCTGGAGATCAGGAACCGCGACGCTCTACACGTACTATAATATAGGCATTGGCCCAGACAGCGGTGCACCAGCACGGTTCACCTGCCACGAGTAAGCACGTCTCACCCTCTACTTAGACAAATTGCAAAGATGCTAGCAAGACGGTTAGCTTCACTTGCGTCAGGTAACCTATCAGAATGCGCAGCGACGGTCAGCGGGCTACCCAACATAGGGACCGAAGTGTTCCCCCAATTGCCCAGCAGGTTCCGAAAAGCTTTTTTTAGATTATCCGGCGATGAAGCAAACCTAGCTTGGTAGAATTCTAAAATTCGAATTGCTTTTGGTTTACTCCGCAGCTGCTGCAAGGCAGTAGAAAGATTCTCTAGTTTCCTCCAATACCTACTCATCAAAAGATAAGCATCAGCATCGGCAAGAACGTCTTCTCGCCCAAACCCGTAGTTATCCTTCGTAACACCAATATGTTTACTCATCCATACTTCCATAGATTCAGAGCTTCCAAAATTGAGGAGCATATTTTTCCGGCAGAAGCTCGGAGGGTATTCTGCTCAGGAAAAGTAGTAGGCTCGGGTGTATACAGTTGCCACATCGCTCCCGCCCCGTAGCTAGCTGACCAATATTTTGGCTTTCTTAACCACTCCAATGAATAAAGTCCGGCTTCATCTTTTGGAGGAGTATTAAAAACAAGGGAAGTATACTCGGACGCGTACTTTGTCTCTACAGATCTAACCCATTTGGCGAAGGGGTCAGAGATCTCATTGCCTGAGCCCTCGCTAGATTCTCTCCTTGATACTGCTTTTGCGGCTACTACGCGTCCTGAGTAGGCGACTCGGTCTAAGTCCCATTTTCGCCAACCCGCCACCGCACAAACCACTTCCCAATGCCCACCCAAACCAAGCCACTCCACACCCGCCCAACATAAAGAAACAAACAACCAGGTCAAACACCACTCACCATAACCGCCACGCCCCCACGCCAACTCTCGCGGGCAACCGCAGCAAACCCTTCCCCCACAGGACCAGTAACAACAATGGCCGGCCAAGCGCTACCACCCTCGCCGGCAAGCCGCAACCCCGTCACCTGCACAAGCGCGCCTTCGCCCGCCGCAACCCGCACACGCTCGGCGAGGTCTGCGCCAACCTGCCCGCCCAACTCTGGCTCCTCCACAACCTCGTCCGCGGCAACAGCCTTCAACGCGGCAGGCACAAACTGCCCCGCCGCGAGCGCGCGCACCTCCTCTAACTGGTCTGGTTCCACAGTCAGTTCGGTACCCAGGCTTGGGTCAATGCGCAACCCCACCCCTGCGGGAAAGTCGCGAACACCAACCCGCACAAACTCGCCGGGCCCACACACGGCCCGCGCCCGTAACTCAGTGCAAAACGCGCGCACAAAACGCAGCGAATCGGCCTCGTCAAAATCAGTGAATCCGGGCGCCACCCACAACTTTGCCTCGGCTAATACCCGCTGGTAAGGAGCCATTTGCCCGGAAGCCACCGCAATGTAACGCGCCCTATCAAGTGGTACCGACGCTTCCTTGCGCAGCTTCCTCATTGCCTTTTCGCGCACCACGCGCGGATCCTTTTTAAAAATGGCCATAATCCATTCTGGCACCGCCATAGCGTAAAGTTTTTGCTATGAACACCCGTGACAAAACTTTTGATCTTCCCGACGGCAAAGACCTATCCGCTGCAACCCCGCAGATTGCGCTCGGGCCCCTAGATGGCCGCTACCGCAAAGCCACAGCGCCACTCGTAAACTTCCTTTCTGAGGCTGCGCTCAACCGCGCCCGCGTTCACGTCGAGGTCGAATGGCTGATCTACCTCACTGACAACGATCTGCTCCCAGGTGCTCCAAAACTAACCGATACCGAACGCGACTACCTGCGGGCGGTAGTCACCGACTTTGATTCAGCCACCGTTGCGGAGCTGAAGAAAACCGAAAACGTTACCAAGCACGACGTGAAAGCCGTCGAATACCTGCTAAAGGACCGCCTAGACAAAGCCCCCCAGGTGCTGGGCGAAACCAACTTGGACAAGATGCACGAGATCGTGCACATCTTCTGCACTTCCGAGGACATAAACAACCTTTCCTACGCCCTCACCATTCGCGCTGCCATTCAGAGAGTATGGCTACCAGCGGCACAAAAACTGGTGGATCAGCTAAAGCAAATGGCCCTGCAGGCAGCGGATGTGCCCATGCTGGCGCACACCCACGGCCAGCCCGCCACCCCGGTAACCCTCGGCAAAGAATTGGCCGTCTTCGTACACCGCATCCGCCGCCAGCTGCATCGCATCGAGCAGCAGGAATACCTGGGCAAGATCAACGGCGCAACAGGCACGTGGGCCGCCCACCGCATCTCGGTGCCACAGGTTGATTGGCCGGCCGCCGCCAAAGGCTTCGTTGAGCACCTGGGGCTTACCTACAACCCGCTCACCACCCAGATTGAAAGCCACGACTGGGACGCAGAACTGTTCGCCGACGTAGCCCGCACCGGACGCATCCTGCACAACCTAACAACAGACGTGTGGACCTACATCTCTATGGGCTACTTCCACCAGAACCTAGCCGCACAGGGATCAACCGGTTCTTCCACTATGCCGCACAAGGTAAACCCGATCCGTTTCGAAAACGCCGAAGCTAACCTGGAAATCAGCGCTGCCCTACTCGATTCCCTAGGGGCCACACTAGTGACTTCCCGCATGCAACGCGACCTGACCGACTCCACCACCCAGCGCAACATCGGCGTCGCACTCGGTCACTCGCTCCTCGCCCTCGACAACCTAAGCCGCGGCCTGGCCGGGCTGGACGTTTCCGCAGAAACTATGGCAGCCGACCTCGACAATAATTGGGAAGTACTAGGCGAAGCCATTCAACAAAGTATGAGGGCCGCCTCAATTTCGGGTGCTTCGGGAATGGAAAACCCCTACGAGCGGTTAAAAGAATTGACTCGCGGTCACAAGGTGACGGCCTCCGAAATGCGCGCGTTCATCAAAACGTTGGGAATGCCGCAACAAGTCGAGGCCCGGCTTTTGCAGCTAAGCCCGGCTACGTACACCGGATACGCCCGCGAGTTGGCAGAGGACATTTGCAAGCAAAATTAGGAAGGAAAAGTCAATGCAGACTACCAAGCTCAAAGTTAAGGGAATGACCTGCGAGCACTGCGTAAAGCACGTGCAGGAGGAAGTCTCGAAGATTCAGGGCGTAAACGCTGTAGACGTGGAACTGAACCCGGAAGGCACCTCGGTTGTCACCGTCACCTCTGACGCGGTCCTAAGCGAGGATTCCCTGCGCGAAGCCATCGACGAGGCCGGCTACGAACTCGAAGGCATCGACGACATTCACTAAGACCACCACCCACAAATAAAAATGGTCCCGGCCTGCCCGCCGGGACCCGAGCCATGAGTCTTAGGAGTTCACATGTCTCTGGGCGAAAATATACCAGAATCGCAACCTGATATCGCCACCGAAAACAGCGCCGAGGGCACCGACGGGCAGGCGCGCAGGGCCCAAATTATGAGGCGTCGCTTCTTCGTCGCACTCGTCTTTTCCATTCCGGTCATGGTGATTTCCATGGTGCCAGCCCTGCAATTTGTCGGCTGGCAGTGGGTGGTAACCGCACTGGCAGCCCCCGTCGTTACCTGGTGTGCCTGGCCCTTCCACAGGGCAGCATTCAGAGCCGCCCGCCACGGCGCCTCCACCATGGACACCCTGGTTTCCCTTGGCGTTATAGCGGCCACCGGCTGGTCGCTATTCGCCCTCTTCTTCGGGGGCGCGGGCCAGCTCGGCATAAAAATGGACATGTCGCTAATGCCCCGCAACGCCCACGGCGCCATGCACCTCTATTTTGAGGCCGCCACCATGGTCACCACCTTCCTGCTGGGCGGGCGTTGGGCTGAAGCGCGGGCACGTCACAATGCGGGTGATGCGCTGCGATCCATTCTGACTATGGGTGCCAAAGAGGCCACTCTCATTTCGATCTCGGATTCGGGGGCGCGCACCACAAAGCAAGTGCCCGCTTCCACCCTTGCCGAGGGCGACCTGTTCCTTGTGCGTCCGGGCGAAAAGATCGCTACGGACGGGTTGGTGCGCGACGGCCATAGCGCCGTCGATGCCTCCTTGCTGACCGGCGAATCCGTTCCGGTAGATGTGGGCCCCGGGGATCCGGTTACGGGCGCTACGATCAACACCTCGGGCGCGCTTACCGTGCAGGCTACACGCGTTGGCGAGGACACCGCCCTGTCCCAAATTGCCCGTCTAGTCACCCAGGCGCAGGCCGGAAAAGCGCCGGTGCAGCGACTGGCTGACAAGATCTCGGCAGTATTCGTCCCCACCGTTCTAGCCATCTCCGCCCTCACCCTTATCGGCTGGCTCATCTTTACCGGAAACACCTCCGCCGCCTTTACTGCCGCCGTGTCAGTGCTCGTGATTGCCTGCCCATGCGCGCTAGGTCTTGCCACCCCCACCGCATTACTAGTCGGTTCGGGGCGCGCCGCCAAGTTGGGGATCGTCATCAAAGGGCCCGAAATACTTGAATCCACCCGCGCAATAGACACGATGGTACTGGACAAGACCGGCACCATCACGCGCGGCAAGATGCACGTCGAAGACGTAGTAGGGGAAGACCCAAACCGGGTGCTGGCCCTGGGCGCCGCCGCCGAGGCCGGATCTGAGCACCCGGTAGCGCGCGCTATTGTGGCCGCCAGCCCGCAGGAACTAAGCAGAGCTGAAGGGTTTACCTCGGTCGCAGGCAACGGCGTCATCAGCCAGGTAGATGGCCAAATCCTCGCCGCAGGTAAGCCGACGTGGTTACAGGAGTTAGGGGCCTGCGTGCCCGCACGGCTACAGCAGGATTTTGCCGCCGCGGAAGCCACTGGAGCTACCGCCATCATGGTTGCAACACGAAAAGGGCGAGCAGACGCCCTCGAGAAAAAGACTTCAGTGCACGAAGAGGCAGGTACGCCCCTCACCCAAATTGAGCTAGCAGTGTCCGGCATGTCCTGTGCAGCCTGCGTAAACCGCGTACAAAAGAAACTGAACAAGGTGCCCGGGGCCACCGCCACCGTGAACTTGGCTACCGAATCCGCCCACATCGACGCCCAACCAGACGTAAGCACCGCTGACCTGCTGGCAGCCGTAGAAAAAGCAGGTTACACCGCCACGCTAACCTCTCGGCGCGGGGGCGAGGCAGCGACGCGCACCCAGGCCACAGAAATAACCGTTTCCCCTAAGGCCGTGGCTGGAGCAGAGGCCATAGGCATAATCGTGCTCCGCGACACCGTACGCCCAACCTCAAAAGAGGCACTAGCACAAATACGCCAGCTGGGAATCGAACCTATCTTGCTTACCGGCGACAACGCTAAAGCGGCGCGACACGCAGGCAAACAAGTAGGCATCGACACTGTCATCGCCGGAGTCCTCCCGCAAGACAAACAGGCACACGTGAAATCCTTGCAAGAGCATGGTAGAACCGTGGCTATGGTCGGAGACGGCGTAAACGACGCGGCCGCCCTCGCCCAAGCTTCCGTACAAGGGTTAGGCATGGCCATGGGCTCGGGCACAGACGCTGCCATAGCGGCCTCAGATATAACGTTGGTGCGTTCCGACCTGCTGGCCGCAGCCCAATCCATACGCATTTCCAGGGCCACTTTACGCATAATCAAACAAAACCTATTTTGGGCATTCGCCTACAACATAGCCGCCGTACCCCTAGCCATCTTCGGCCTACTGAACCCCATGATTGCCGGGGCAGCAATGGCGTGCTCTTCTGTGATAGTGGTTTCTAACTCGCTGCGACTGCGCAACACAAAATAACCTGCGCCCTCCCGGCATTTACAATAGGCCCATGAGTTATGTGCCGGATGCCGGGTGGGCTCTTTTCGCACTCGCCATCATCATATTCGCGCTAGCACCCGGTTACTTTCTAGCTAGGCTCTTTCGAGTTCACGGCCTGCAGGCAGCCGCTATGGCGCCCTCACTTACCTTCGGTATGGTAGGGGCCGCCTCGATTGTTGCACCCTGGCTGCACCTGCGCTGGTCTTTTCCGGTAGTTGCCAGTTTCTTAGTGGCCCAAATTCTGCTGCTTGCCGCAGTGCGCGCACTAGTAACCCACTTCGGCCGCCGTTCGCTACCCACTGCACATTCTCGCGATAGCGAGGCTCTTCCCTACCCCGCCCGCATGGCACTTCCAGCAACCATTGGCCTGGCCATTGCCATTACCCTGTGCCAATTTGCTAGAGGACTAGCCAAACCCACCGATCCGTCGCAATTTTGGGATGGACTGTTCCACATCAACGCGATCAAAGTTGTCCAGCTTTACGGCAACGCCTCCCCCCTCGGAGGGCTAGCTCCCATCAATCCAGATGGCAAAGTCGATTTTTATCCGACGCTCTACCACGCCTTCGTTGCAGCACTGACAACCAAGTCAACTCCGTTGGGGCTGGCGATTTCAGCCTCAGCTGCTGGGCTGATCGCCCTTGGAATCATCACCCTGACCGGGCTCACACACTCTTTGCTAACTTATTCCCCGCAAACCCCCGCCAAACAATTAGCCATCGTCGCCACCCCCCTAATAGCGGCCGGCTCACTATGCCTTACCCAGCTCGGAACAGTACTATCCACCCTGCCCTACCTCTGCGCCATGGCCGCCACCCCCGGTGCCCTTGGAGCCCTAAATATAGCCGCCACCCGCGGCACCCACTGGGGCTTTCGGGCCGCCTCCGCCCTAGCCGCCCTAGGCGTTCTAATCTGCCACCCAATTGGGGGGTTCTCGTTGCTATTACTTTGCGCCCCACTAGTATTCGGGAAAGCCCTCCCGCTAGTTTGGTCGCGCCGCAAAGTTCTAGATCCTCGCATCTACACCCTGATCTGGATCCTAATCGCCCTCGTAGTACTGGGCGGAATTGTAGGTTTCTTCGGGCCCATGTTCCGCGTCCTCAGCTACTACCGTGCCCCTACCGCACCGTCTAAACTCGCATTTTCACTGCTAACCGACTGGCCCACCATGCGCAGAGCGGTAGGCGGAACTTCGCTGTATATCCTCACCCTCGCGCTCGCCGCCCTCGGGTGCATCTGGCTTGTAGTCAACCGAATCAACCACTGGATCGTTCTTTCACTGGCGCTGACCTGCGCCTTCTACTTCTCCTGCTCTTCCGGAATGGGCCTGCTGCGGCGGCTCACCTCCCCCTGGTACATGCAGCCCGAACGGCTCCAAACCGCCTTCTCGGTAGCGCTCATGGCAACCGCAGCCATAGGAATTTACGCGATAGGCACCTGGGCAACCACTCGAGGGGCTCCAGCTAAGCTACTTACCTGCTTCGCCCTCTTCTGCATAGCCGTAACCCCCTTCGCCAGGGCGCACGAACGGAGCGAACTCGTTGCCCTCTCTTACGATCCCATGCGGATCGGGTGGGGAACCTTCGCCACCCGCACCGAACTAAATTCGTTCGCACAAATCAAACAAATCACCGGCTCCGCCACCGTTCTTAGCGTGCCCGACTCGGGAGTACCCTTCGGATACGCCCTAGCCGGGGTCAATTCCTACTACAAGCACGCCTCCACCATCGGAAAAACAGAATGGGCACTGTTCAAGAAGATTGCCCCACTGGATAGCGCCGCCTGTAAATTCCTACGCTCGCAGAACATCCAGTACTACTACAAGGACACTGACCCAACCGCGTCGGGCGCCCGCCGCGGGCGCAAACGCACTAAACGCACCGCCCGCCTAGACCAACTCATTCCCGAAGAAAAAATGACGCTCGTGTGGAAAGCGGCCTCGGCGCCAACAGGTGAAGGCCCCCGCCTATACAAAATTAGTGCCTGCTACTGACGGACTTTTGCTGCCTATTCTGAGCACGCTTGCGCAAGAATCCAATCGCAATCGGAACCACCGAAATCAACACCACCAACACGGCCATGATTTCGATGTTGTTGCGCACTGCGGGGATCTGCCCCAGCCACACGCCCAAGGCGCACATGCCACCGCCCCAAGCAATTCCGCCAATCACGTTCCAGCGGAAAAAATGCGGGTAGTGCATGCGTGCCATTCCGGCAGTTACGGGAATAAATGTGCGCACTACGGGGACAAACCTACCCAGGGTGAGGGCGGGCCCGCCCCACTTGTCGAAGAAAGCTTCGGCCTCGTCCAAATATTCAGTCTTCAAAATACGGGCATCTGGCTTGAATAGCTTCCGCCCAAATTCGCGGCCAATCCAATATCCTGCCTGGTCGCCACCCACCGCGGCTGCGATTACGACCGCGATCATCACCCAGAAATTAAGTCCCAGCTGCTGGTGCAACAACCCCGCGGTGAACAGCAGCGAATCGCCCGGAAGAAACGGAAATAGTAGCCCCGATTCAATAAATACAATCACTGCCACCCCGATCAGCACGTAGGGGCCTAGAGCTAGCAAAAGCTCCTCGGGGTTGCGCAAATAGTCGATCAGTCCCGCAGAAACCGGACCGGCCATGCCCGCCGCAGCGGTTGAAAAAGTCTGTAGCATTTGTCCTCCGGCCGCTATCCTATTGGCAGCGCCGGCACTTAGACAGCCCACACCCGGCGATGTTGCTCACTTGCAGGCCAATTGCGCCACGGGCGAAGCGCCACGGGGCAGCCTCAACCTGGGCGTTTATGGCCTTCGGCAGTGTGATTTTGGCTCATTAGCCAGTTGGTCGGCCCTGAGAACTGCGGCAGGCAATACCATGGGGAATATGTCTGTCCACAGTTCACGCACTTATTCGCGCACCGCCCGAGTGCGCCGGCGGCGCCGAAAAACGCTGCCCTTGGTCGAAGAAACTTCGGCCGGCGGCGTGGTTGTGGACGTTGTAAACCACCGCCCCTACGTAGCGCTAATTGCCCGCCAAAACAGGTTCCACCGGATTGAATGGTGCCTGCCCAAGGGGCACATCGAAGCTGGCGAAACTCCTGCCCAAACCGCCGAACGGGAAGTGTGGGAAGAAACCGGCATTGATGGGCGCGTGCTAGCCCATTTAGCTTCTATCGATTACACGTTTACCTCCCCGCACAACCGCATTCACAAAGTAGTGCACCATTTCTTGCTGGAAGCGGTGGGCGGCGAGCTCACTGTCGAGGGCGATCCTGATCACGAAGCACTAGATGCGGCTTGGATTCCACTGAACACTTCCCTTACACTGCTGGCCTATTCTAATGAGCGCCGAGTTGCACATAAGGCACGTGAACTTCTACAGGTTGGGTAGTGATGCGCAAACAGATTTTGTTGTGTGTGTTGGCCACAGCCTTGTTCTTTGTTGGCCTGCCCCCGCTCGCCCTCGCAGGGGATGGCCCCACCGTTACTATCACCTCACTAACCCCTACACTCACCTCTAAAACCAACCAGGTTAGGGTCCGCATTCAGGTAAAAAATCCTGGAGCTGAGCCTTTGCGCGAGCAAACCGCAGCCGTTAGCGTTATGGCCGCTTCCCCTCTGGACGCCAACGAGCTGGCGGCTTGGTTGCGCGGAAGTGAGGACTCGCAAAAACAAGTGCAAATTTGGTCTGGTTCCATTCCGAACGTTCCCGCACACGGGGAGGTGTCCGTCGAGGCCACTATTGCTACAGACAAGATCCCGGCAACTTCCGACCAGTGGGGCCCTCGCGGCATCACCGCCTCGGTGGGGCAGGCTTTTGACCGGTCGATCATGTTAGTCGAGGCGCCTTTTGCGACCGATAAATCCAAATTGCTGCTGCAGGTGCCGGTGCGCGGCCTGCGCCAAGACGCCGTTCGCGTAACTACCAAAGACACTTTAGGTAAAACCGGAGTAGGGCCGGCCAGTTACGTAGCAAACGACAGTATTGCCGAGGGCAACGAATTGGCTGCCGGCATAGCTTTAGCCGACACTGATTCCACTAGGAAACTGCAGGAACTAGCCAAAAACGCTCGCCCGGGAGTAGTTTACTTAATTGACCCGGCCTGCCTGGATTCCGGTTCCCCACTCTCTCGCGGCAAAACAGTGGGACTAGAGCAACCGAAATACGCCGCAATTCCGTCCGCGAGCGCCCTCGCCGCACTCAAAACAATCTCCAACAAAGGCGGCAAGATCCTACTTACCCCCTGGGGCTTCCCCGCCCAACGCCCCAGTGGAACCACCCGCCCTCTATCACTGAGCGCCGACCAACGCACTGCCGCCACCGCCAAGGCATTAGCCGACCGCGGCATCGAAACCAGCACCAACTTCGCCTGGTTTGGAGCCGCCCCCTCACTGTCCCAACTGCAAGAAGTACCCGCCGAGTGGCCCATCTTAGCCCCCCAAAATAGCGGAGAACCCACCTCAAATTTGTCCTACACACCCTCAGCCCGGACAAACCTGTATGCCAAGGGCGACCACCCGGCAATACTCAGTTCGCAATCACTGGCCAAAACGCTGGCCGCCATGCCCCAGGGCAATTTAACCGAATTCGACCTGACCCAACTGGCACTGGCAAACGTGGCAATCATGAACCACGAACGCCCCTTCGACCCGCGCATCGTCAGCGCCGAGCTGCCACCAAACGCGAACGCAGCACAGACAAAGCGGGCACTCGCCCTCTTCAATACCGGCTGGAGCGAACCCATCACCTTGCAGGAAGCCCTGTCGAAGGATGCGCGTGCCGACGAGTACCTGCCCAGTGGGCTGGAGGGGGCCCCTACCACCTCGGCTACCGACCCGATCGCAAACGTGCGCACGGTAACCGACCTACTATCCCAGGTGAGCGACAGCCCCGAAAAACTCACCTACTCGCTGCAATCTCAAATGCTGTTGGCCGCCGGCAATACCCTCCCGGCGCCGCTGCGTAAAAACGCGCTGCGAACGCTGGATTCAGACGCTGCCGCCCTGCGCAACGCCGTTGCCGCCCAACCGTCATCAACCATCAACCTGATTTCCAAAGAAGCCACCTTGCCCGTGCGCATTTCCAACGCGCTGGCAATAGGGGTGAACGTGCAAGCTAAAGCGCGCACTTCAGACCCTCGCCTACAGGTGGGCAAACCCCAGAACATGCAGGTGCCAGCCCATTCCGCGGCAACCGCCAACATTCCCCTAAAAGCCGTAGGAAACGGCAACATTCAGGTGCGAGTCGGCATTGCCACGCGCACCGGCAAACCAATCTCCCAGGCCAATCCTTTGCACATGAGGGTGCGGCCCGGCCTCGAGGACAAGGCGATCCTAGGGGCGGGTGGCGTCGTTGTGGCAATATTTATTTTTGGCCTAGTCCGAACATTCCGTCGAGGGCGCAAAATGCCAGTTGAGGAAATTCCATGAGCCGCAAAGTTGGCCTAGCAAAAATTAACGTCGCTCGCGCAACCGGGATTATGGCGGCAGGAACCGCCGTTTCCAGGGTGCTCGGGTTCGTCCGTGCTGCCCTCCTGATAGCAATTATTGGCGAGGTAGGCGCCAACGACGCCTTCCAGGCGGCCAACACGCTGCCTAACACGGTCTACAACCTGATCGCCTCTTCAGTGTTGTCTGCCGTGTTGGTGCCGCAAATCGTACGCGCCCTGTCTAAAGGTGGCGACGAGGCCGAAGACTATATAAACCGCCTGCTCACCTTTTTCACGCTTGGGCTCGCACTGATCACCGTTATTGCCGTAGCTGCAGCGCCTTTCCTGGTAAAGCTCTACGCTTACAAGTTCGCCCACGACTGGTACAAGATTGCAGTTGCTTTTGCGTTCTGGTGCCTGCCGCAAGTGTTTTTCTACGGCATGTACGCGCTGTGGGGGCAACTCCTAAATGCGATGGGTAAATTCGGCCCCTACATGTGGTCTCCAGTGGTCAACAATGTTGTGGGCATTGCCGGCATGGGTCTGTTTTTGTGGATTATGGGCGACAAGAATTGGGCTACCGATCCTTCCCTCTGGTCTGGTAAAGCTATTGCGCTGTTGGGCGGAATTACCACTCTCGGAATTGTCGCTCAGGCCCTAATTTTGCTGCCGCCACTGTACCGTTCCGGGTTCAGGCTCCGACCTGTTTGGGGGTTCCGAGGGCACGGCCTTGGCCAGGTTTCCAAAACCGCTTTTTGGGCGTTTGCTGCTTTGATGGCCGGCCAGTGCTCGTATCTGGTTGTATCCAACGTTGCTGCTGCGGGCAACGGGGTTGCCGCAAAAACTGGCGAGTTCGTTGCGTCTACCACGGCCTACAACACGGCCTTCATGATCTACCAGATCCCAATTGCGCTGGTGGTAGTGTCGCTAATTACCGCCCTCTTCACCAAGATGTCGCAAATGATCGCTACTGGCGACCTGGGTGGGGCAAGACGCACTTACAACCAAACAATTATTGGCATTGGTTCCGTTACCGTATTTTGCGCCGCCGCCCTCGCGCTGGCTGCAGTGCCTGTGATGCAGGTGATTATGCCCCGCTTCGATGCGGCGGCTATCAGCGGTTATGCGGGTGTCGTGGCCGTAATGGCGTTCAATATTCCCTTCCTTGCCATCTGGTCTACAGCTCAGTCGCTACTGCTGAGCCAGGAAGATACAAAGACCTCATTTTTTGTGCAGGCGCCCATGGCTCTTGTGGTAGCAGTCGTGGCGGGCACCTCGTATTTTGTGCTAAATCCGACCCACTGGGTGCAGGGTGCTGCTGCGGGCGAGCTCAGCGGTTGGATATTTGCCGCCATCGTAGGCTGCATTGTGGTTGACCGACGCCTGCCGGGAGCTAACCCCGGCGCTGTTTTACGCGAATACGCCAAATACTTGGCGGCAATTGTTCCCGCACTGCTGGCAGGCTGGCTGATTTTACACTTCATGGGTGCCATGTCCGGGGGTGCAAATTCGTCTACCTCGACCCGCTTTTTGGGCGCGCTTGCTCGCGTTGCAATCGTAGGATTCGCAATGCTTGGGATCTACCTTGCCGGTCTTTTTCTACTGCGCAGCGAAGGCATAAAAATTGTGGCAGGCCCATTGGCCTCCCGGCTGCATCTGGGACGGCAAGCCGAGCACGCAAATAGCGCAGAACATGAGAAACTAGAAGGCATGACAGCAAATTCGGAGGACGCCGTGGCGCACGAAGATCACGAAGAACCAATTATTTCTGGGCCCGACGCTCACCTAGTTCTTCTACCCCAGGGCGCCAGCGAGGGCCCGGTGGATGCGGCTTCGGCGCCCGTGCCCGCCCAGGTTAGCTCCGAGGCTGATCCGGTGCCTGCTCCCGAGGCCTTGTCGGCGGTGTCCCCACAGCGTTGGGATTCGTTGAAGTCGGCCCTTCTTGGAAAGGTTAGGGCCACCGGTCAGGAAGTCCCCCCGCCACCGCCCGAGGCCGACTCACCGCTTGGAGTGGACGCACAGACTCCGCCTCCGCCGCCGGAACCCGAGGCCAGCTCTGATTCTGAAGCTACCCCTAGCCAGGGTTCCACCGCGGCTAAGAATGCTGCCGCACCAGCCGATTCAGACCAATCCGGTTCAGACCAGACTGATTCTGATACTGGAGCACCTTCCGAGGACGGGAATGCGGCACCGGCAGGTTCGTCTGCGACACGCGCTTCCGGGGCCAACGACACGCAGGCAAACCAAGAAGGTACTTCGGATGCCACTAGCGAAGTCCATGTAACTAAGAACGCGACTAACGTGCGCACTGTTGCTGGAGTTCCCCTGGTAGGTACGAAGAATGCAGTAATTCCCCCCGCCGACGGCGCTGAAAAGGAAATCGAGGCTAACACCGCCTCCTTTGAGGCCATTTTGATGGGACAGCAGCCGGCAACCGCTGATACCACTACTCGCCAGCTTCCGTCCTTTGGCCCCGGCTACACTCCGGCTGCTACTACTTCCGTGCCGCCGCGTACGGCTCCCAAAGTTCAGCGCGCCGATGCCCAAGACGACTCCCCCCTGATCAACCCGGTGCGGCGCACCATGATTGGCGCTACCGCCGGTGCTGGCATCGCCTTGGTGCTTGGTCTAATTTTGGTTTTGCCGCCGCTACTTTCTTCTCCCTCTGCAAATCAGGCCGCACCCAAAACCTCGGCCTCGCAATCGCAAAAGGGTGGGGCAACCAAGAAACCTTCTGCACCCGTTGCCAAGAAGCCGCAAATTGCAGCCGTTGCTTCCCTGGATCCGGAGGGCGATCAGAATGAACACCCCGAAGATCAGGACAAGATGATCGACGGCGATCCTGCCACAGTGTGGATGTCGCGGTACTACCAGAGCCCTCGTTTTGGTTTCAAGTCCGGCATAGGCGTATCTGTGCTGCTCAAAGAGAAGGCGAAGGTTAGCGAGGTCACGGTGAATACGCCCGCTAATGGCGGCAAGATCGAGTTGCGCGCCACGGGCGCTGACAAACCGAAGGAAGGCGATCCTCTGGCTACTGGCGAGTTCAACCAGCCCACCACCACACTGAAATTGAAGAAGCCGGTCGAGGCCGATTCTTTGGTGTTGTGGATTCCGGAGCTCCCCCGCGACGGCGAGGGCCGCAACCGCGCAGTTATAGGCCAGATCACTGTTCGGTAGGAATATTTGCCCCCAGCCCATTTGTTACAAGGATGCACGCTAAATAAGGAGTACGCATGGCAGATACCGTGCACGACGTAATAATTGTGGGCTCCGGCCCAGCCGGATACACTGCGGCGATTTATACCGCCCGAGCCGGCTTGCACCCGGTGCTCATAGCTGGGTCCGTCACGGCTGGTGGTGCCCTCATGCAAACCACGGATGTGGAAAATTATCCGGGTTTCAAAGACGGCATTTTGGGTCCGGATTTGATGGAGCAGATGCGGGCGCAGGCCGAACGCTTTGGGGCGGATATTCGTCTTGAGGACGCTGAGCAGTTGCAGCTGCAAGGTGACGTGAAGAAGGTAGTGACCGACGAGGGCGAGTATTTAGCTAAGACGGTTATTGTTTCCACCGGGTCCGAATATCGTAAGCTCGGGGTTCCCGGCGAGGAGGAGTTCTCTGGCCGGGGGGTGAGCTACTGTGCCACCTGCGACGGGTTCTTCTTTAAGGACAAACCTATTGTGGTTGTGGGCGGCGGCGATTCTGCAATGGAAGAGGCTACGTTCCTAGCTAAGTTTGGCTCCTCGGTCACGGTTGTGCACAGGCGCGACGAGTTGCGTGCCTCGCAGGCTATGCAGGATCGCGCCAAGGCAAACCCGAAGATTAACTTCGTTTGGAACAGCGTAGTAACCGCTATAAACGGCGAGGGCGGAGTCACCTCTTTGACTTTGCACAACAGAGTATCTGGGGAAGATAGCCAGTTAGAGGCAGCAGGCGTGTTTGTGGCTATCGGCCAGATTCCACGTACCGAACTGGTGCAGGGTCAACTCGAGATTGGCCCTGAAGGCTACATCACCGTGGCCGCGCCTTCGCAGGCAACTAACGTTTCTGGCGTGTTCGCGTGCGGGGACGTGGCCGATCCGCGTTACCAGCAGGCGGTAACCGCAGCCGGTTCTGGTTGTCGGGCTGCACTGGACGTTGAACATTACCTCGAGCAACTTTAGGAGTAAATTATGGCAACTGTTGAGGTAACCGATCACGATTTCATCGAGAAGGTCATCAAGTCTGATAAGCCGGTTTTGGTGGATTTTTGGGCTACCTGGTGTGGTCCGTGTAGGCAGATGGGACCAGTTATCGACGAGTTGGCTGCCGAACGCGACGATGTTGTAGTGGCTAAGCTCGATATTGACGCCAACCCTGCGACTGCCGCGAAGTATGGCGTTGTCTCTATCCCAACGTTCGCTATTTTCAAGGACGAGGATCTGGTGCGCACCCTGGTTGGTTCGCGTCCTAAGAAGGATCTTGTGGCGGCGTTAGACGAGGTAGCCAAGTAAGTTATTTTCTTTTTAGTGGGGGCAGTCTAGCTGCCCCCACTTTTGTGCGTTCACACCTTTTTCCGGCCATTTTCTATTTGTATGTAGCGCAGGTCCGGGTCTGCTATTTCGTTTACTCTGTGGGTTATCTCTAGTACTGTCTTTCCCTGCAATCGGCTTTTGAGGTTTGTTCTTATTTGCTTCAGGGTCTTGGAGTCTAGGTGCGAGGTGACCTCGTCGAGCACGTACATGTCTGCCTGGCGCAGGAGTGCTCGCGCTAGCAGGAGCCGGCTTGTCTGCCCACCCGAGAGCTGGGTGGGCGTAATTGTTGCCTCTAATCCTCCGAGTGCTTCAATATCTTTGTCGAGGGCAACTACTTTGAGGGCGGCGAGCAGGTCGGTTTCGGCGTAGGGCTCGCCAAGGCGCAGGTTATTGGCCACGGTGTCTGTGATTAGTTTTCCCTCCTGACTGACCACGCAAATGCGCTTGCGTGCAGCCTCGGCAGAAACGGTATTTAGGTAAACCCCGTCAACTATTATTCCGCCCTCGTCGGGATCCCAGGCACGTGCCAGCAGTGCGCCTAACGTTGATTTGCCTGACCCAGACGGCCCGGACAAAACGACGTATTGGCCGGGGTAGATGTGCAGATCTAACCTGTTTAGTCCACGCTCAGTTTTGGGGTATTTGAAGCTAACCGCATCGAAAATCACTTCTGGTGCACCCTCTGTGCTCCAGTTTTTTCCCTGAAGCTGCTGTGGTGCTTGCCGCATCATAGCGAACACACGTAGGGCTGCCTGTTTCGCAGCGGTGCGCCCTCCAGATCCCTCCCGGAGAGCGGTGGCAGAAGCAAGTGCCCCCACAGCGACGCCGAGGGCGGCAAGCATTCTAGGGAGGGGTTGTGCAGCTGGGAAAGCTGCCAGAGCTGCCACGGCGGCGAGCGTAAGGGCATCCCAGGCCCAACCGATCCCCGCTCGAACGCCCCGGTAGCGCTGTACGCGTTCGAGGTCTGCGCCTACCTTATTGCTAAGTGCTGCTTCCGCCGCTAGGGCCTGCCCCTGTCGATCCGTACTCAGCAGATCGGGTAGTGCCCTACGCCAAGCGGTTAGGTTTTGTGCCAGCACACTTCGGTGCTTCAGCTCAGCTTTTTTTGCCTTGGTGATTGGGCCTTCGCTGAGCGCTGGGAGGGCGAACGCGCCTAGCCATAGCCCCACAACCAATGTCAGCCCTGCCGTAAACTGCGTCAACTGCCACACAGTGATTCCTGCGAGCACCGGAACCGTTAGTGCCGCAACTCTCGGCACTATTGTGTGCGCGTAATAAGCTTCTACCCGATCTATATCCCGCACAGCGGCAGGTAATACAGCTCCTATATCCAGGCCACCCACTGATGCCGGCGCCCCCTGAGCTAGGCGGTCAAATAGAGCGACTCGAAGATCAGCAAGCATACTGAAGGCAACTAAGTGACCAAAGTAGTGTTCAGCGTAAGAACACCCTGCACTAGCAATCCCCGTCAATACTAAAGCTGCAAACAATTCGAGACGGGGAGCTTTTCCGGCTACTGCACAACCTACTAGCACAAAGGCCAGAGCAAACATCGCCATCCGCGCTACCGCTCCGAGAATTCTTGCTAACGCTGAAATTACCAACGCTCTACGTCCCTGCTTGAGGCGACCCAGCAGCTGTCTAGTTACGGATTTTCCTCTCACTTCAGCGTCACCACCCTTTGTGCTGAGGCGATGGCTTCGGGCCGATGGGCCACGTGGACAATAGTTCGCTCTCCCGTTAGCTGGTTTATAACCCTAAGTATCTTTCGCTGACTATCTTCATCTACTGCTGCCGTGGGCTCGTCTAAAAGCAATATCTGTTTGCCGGTCAGTAGTGCCCGTGCTATTGCGATCCGGGCACGTTGGCCCCCAGATAAGTTTTTGCCGCCCTCGACAATTTTTATATCCAAGCCCCCACTAGCCCGCACCCACGACCCAATCTGGGCTTTTTCGAGCGCTTGCCACATTGTTTCCTCTTCTGCATTGCCTAGGCATTCCCGCAAGGTAGCTCCTAGAAGGTAGGGATTTTGCGGTACGTAAGCGATCGAGGAAAGCGCGGGAAAAGAGGTAGTTGAATCAACCTCGTCAATCGCTACCCGGCCCTTATCTGCTTTTACGAATCCGAGTAGAAGATTGACCAAAGTCGTCTTACCTGCTCCTGTCGGTCCAATTACCGCCACGTGCTCACCTTTTTCTATGCGCAGGTTGAAATCTCGCAATACAGGCTCTTGCTGCTTATAGCCCACCGTTACGTCAACTAAGTCAATTGCTGCCCCACTGCTATTCGATACCTCTTCAATGGGGAATTGCTCGAGACGCTTAGAAAAACCGGCAAGCGCCTTCTCACTTCCTCGCCCTCCCATAACCGACACGAAATACAACCCAGCTCTGTCGACAGGCCGCAACGCAATTACTAGCGACAGGCATGCTGCCACCGCCCTCCCCGTGTACGGCGCCTCATAACTGAGCACCAACGCCGTGGCCGCAAAACTTACTGAAAAAGCGAGTAGGTGAATCACGAGCAGTACAGACTGATTCACGGCCAGTAATGCCATCGTTTTGTTTTTTTGGCGGGAAGCTGAGCCCCTAACGCGCTTTGAAAGGTATTTCTGCCCCCGAATATAAGAGACAGACGCGAGGGCGTTGAGCGCTTCTAGGTACGAAGCCGAGAGCCGCTGCTCGGCCTTTCTATTTTTCATCGCGGATTTGCGAATGCGCTTTAAAAAGAATTGAACGGCAAATAGAGCCACGGCGCTAGTGCCTGCTAGAACTAACGCTGAACGCCACAAGCCCCACAGCAGCCACACTGCACTGACACAGAAAGGAGCATATAAAATCGCAAACAACTCAGGTACCACCCAGGTGCGCGAGGCTGATACTCGCTCCACAATACCTGTAGCTATAGCGGTAAATCTGCCCGCCTGCGGAGCTTTTAGGGGACTTGCGGAAAACAGCTTATGCAAAAGGCTTCGACGCAGCTGCCCTTCCTGGCATCCCGCAGCCCTGCCGGTACCCACCTTCGCCGCGAAATCACAAGCAGCTGCGCCAGCCACTAACACTAGCGACAGCCAGATCTGCTTTAACCCCGTGTGCTCTCCGGCTAGTAATGATTGTAAAAATGGGCTAGCAGCCAGCGCCGCATCGGCCAGCAGTAGTGGAACCAACACGGCCGCAACTACATTGGCGGCCAGATTCGCAGTAAACGTCTTTTGCACATTACAAGCCTAGCCGACCCATCTGAATTTAAACATTCGGTAATGTTAAACATGAGTTTCGCAAATTTTATGGAAATAGTGGCACTATATATTGCATAGCTGCCAATAAGGAGGCACATGTGACCACTAAGAAGACGCGGGATTCGCGTCCATCTAACCTTGACCAATGGGACGACATCTATTCACAGAAGGCACGCAACCTCAGGCAAAGTGAAATTAGGGCGCTATTCTCGGTTGTTTCAAGGCCCGAAGTCGTTTCGTTGGCCGGTGGAATGCCTAATATTAAGGACCTCCCGTTAGACCGTTTAGCGGAGTCAGCAAAGCAACTTATTGTTCGCCACGGCGCCCAAGCCATGCAATATGGTAGTGGACAGGGTTTCCCTGAGCTTCGCGAACAAATAAGCCAGCTTATGACATATGACGGTTATGCCCCGAACCCTGACAATATTGTTATCACTACCGGTTCTCAGCAGGCTCTAGATTACGTCACCCAAATTTTTATCGATCCGGGCGACATGATTGTTGCCGAGTCTCCTTCCTATGTGGGCGCGCTTGGGGTGTTTGAGGCTTATCGAGCACAAGTGACTCATGTGCCCCTAGATGACAAGGGCGTGATTCCCCAGGCCCTAGACGAAACCCTTTCCGCTCTAGAAAAGGCCGGCACCCCCGCGAAGATGTTCTACACTGTACCGAACTATCACAATCCGGCCGGGGTAACTCTTACCGCTGAACGTCGCCCAAAGATCGTTGAAATTTGCCGTAGGCATCACGTGTTGATTTTAGAGGACAATCCCTACGGTCTTTTAGGGTTCCATTCCGATCCGCTTCCCTCCCTACAATCCTACGATCCGAATTCTGTCGTTTACCTGGGTTCATTTTCGAAAATGTTCGCCCCTGGCTTTCGGATTGGGTGGGCCGCCGCTCCCCCCGCTATTCGACAGAAGCTGGTTCTGGCCTCTGAATCCGCAGTGCTGTCGCCTTCTATGGTCGGGCAAATGGCTATTAGCGCATACTTGCGCGATTACGATTGGTATTCACAGGTCAAGATTTTCCGTGCGATGTATGAAGAGCGTGCCGGTGCCATGCTTTCTGCGCTCGAGGAATATCTACCCTACTGCGAATGGACAAAACCCGAAGGCGGCTTCTACACCTGGCTAACTGTTCCCGAGGGAATTGACACCAAAGAGATGTTGCCTCGCGCGGTTACCGAGTTGGTTGCCTACACGCCGGGCACAGCCTTTTTCGCCGATGGGAACGGGCGCAGGAATATCCGTCTTTCGTACTGCTATCCCGAACCTGACCAGATTCGCGAGGGCGTTCGCAGGCTTTCAGTGGTGATGGATCGTGAGTTAGAGCTGCTGAATATTTTTGGCGGCAATAAGGCTAAGGAGAACTAATCATGGCTCACAGTGAACAGTCGTCCGAACAGAAGAAGGCAAAAAATGTCGCTGTAGTAGCGGGTGGGGTTTCTGGCGAGCGCGATGTTTCCCTCGCCTCTGGAACCCGCGTTGCTAACCGGCTAGTTCGTGCCGGGTACAAGGCAAAACTGATCGAATTTGGCCCTGATCTAATTTCTAAACTTCACGCTTTTTCGCCCGATGTGGTCTTTCCACTGGTGCACGGATCGCTTGGCGAGGACGGTACCTTACAATCGCTGCTTAAACTCGCTGGATTTCCCTTTGTTGGCTCAGGCCCACAGGCGTGCAAGTTATCTTCTGCCAAACCTGTGGCCAAATCTGTGGTTGCTAAAAATGGGCTAACTACTCCTGCTGCCGTTTCGCTTCCACAGCAGGCTTTCCAGCAGCTCGATTCGAACGAAATCCTCGATCTGCTCGAACAGAAACTCGGTCTTCCCATGATGGTGAAGCCCGCTCGTGGCGGGAGTGCCTTGGGCGTTACTTTTGTAAAAGATCGCGCCGATCTTTCTCGCGCCATGATCTCGGCCTTCTCTTACGATAGCGAGGTTCTTGTCGAACACTATGTGGAGGGGCGGGAATTAGCTGTTTCTATCGTGGATGATGCAGACGGCCCCACTGCCCTACCGGTTGTTGAGGTAATTCCGGAAGAGGGGCGTTACGACTACGACGCTCGTTACGAAGCCGGCCGCTCAGCCTTTGCCGTGCCTGCCGGATTGTCGGCGAAGGAACTCGAGGCCGTATCGGGGTTGGCTTTGAATTGCCACAAAGTCTTAGAGCTTTCCTTCCTCAGCCGCATCGATATCATTCTAGATAAACAAGGTACTCCCTGGTTCATAGATGCCAACGTAACGCCAGGCATGACCGACACCTCGCTGTTCCCGCAGGCGGCGGACGCAGCGCAGGGAACCAACTTCCAAAAGATTTTGGAGTCGCTTGTGCAGCGGGCGTTTACTCAAGGTGTCCGGGAAGTTACTGATATTACTGACTGACAAAGCGCTGTTAGTTTGGGGCGGGAGCCGTTTGGCTCCCGCCCCCACTGTTTCACGTGAAACATTCCTTTTCGGCTAGGTTTTATATCCCGACTATCTCATTTCAGCAATCCAGCAATACGAGCGAAATCTTGCTCATCTGCAAATTCGATCACGATCTTGCCCCGCTTTTTTCCAGGCTTTACCGAAACCCGCGTATCAAGTTTATTACCTAACTGATCCTGAAAAGACTGTTGCGTAGCACTGATTGCTATGGGAGTACGAGACTTTTTCTTTATTGGCTCTGCGGCACCATCCCGGAGGAATAATGCAATCTGTTCTTCCGTAGACCGTACAGACCACCCTTCGGAAACAATCCGCGAAGCGAACCGTTCCATATCCGCCACTTCTGAAAGTCCAAGTAGTGCCCGAGCATGCCCTGCAGAAAGAACTCCGGCTGCAACCCTTCTCTGTACGGGCGCGGGAAGTTTGAGTAGACGCACAGTATTAGCAATCTGGGGTCGCGATCTTTTGATTCGCACTGCCAACTCGGCCTGGGTGCAATCAAAATCTTCCATCAGTTGCTGATATGCGGCAGCCTCTTCAAGAGGATTTAGATTCGCCCTATGCAAGTTTTCCAAGAGGGCGTCGCGCAACAGATCAGATTCCGCAGTTTTACGAACAATCGCAGGGATCGTTACTTTGCCCGCTTGCTTCGAGCCTCGCCACCGTCGCTCCCCCATAATAAGTTCATAGTGTTCCCCTTTAGGGCCTAGTTCTTTCAGAGGGCGAACGACGATGGGTTGTAGCACACCTACTTCTTCAATCGAAGCGGACAGCTCGTCAAGTTCCTGTTCGTCAAAATTCCTTCTAGGCTGCTTCGCATTCGGAATAATATCTGCGATCGCTATTTCCCCGAACGATGCTCCCGGAACCTTCACTAAATTTGTTTCACGTGAAACATTGCCTGAAGGCCCGGAGGAGGCGGCCCGGCCTGCCTTAGTTGCGGCCTCTTTTTTCTTTACGGCCTTTTTCGGACGTTTGCGCGGCGAAAGCAGATCCGATCTGGATCCTCCCGACGGATGCTCCTTAGAATCGGGAAAAAATATATCAATCGGTTTACCCTTCTTGGGCTCAGGTTCACGCTGCTCAGAAGGAATCAGGGCCCCTAGCCCCCTGCCTAGCCCACCAGATCGACGCGCACTCACTCAAAACTCCTTTTATTTAATTCATACGCTGCTTCTTTATAAGCAAGCGCTCCCATGCCTTTGCGATCGTAACTAATGACTGTTTGAAAATAACTCGGCGCTTCTGAAACGGTTACATTCCTTGGTATCACCGTATGCAAAGCCTGCTCGCCAAAGTGCTTTCGAACTTCAGTCTCTACGTCTTTACCAAGGCGGGTACGCCGGTCCAACATGGTCATCAGAATAGTCGAAATGTGCAGCCCCGGATTGAACGCGTCCGCTATCCCGGAAATAGATCGCTGGAGTTGCGACAACCCCTCAAGTGCGTAATATTCAGCCTGCATTGGGATCAGCACTTCGTTTGCCGCTACGCACGCATTGAGGGTCAGTAGACCAAGTGACGGCGGACAATCTATGAACACATAGTGAGGATGGTGCTCATCGATATAAGCCTTAAGTGCATCGCGCAACAGGTATTCGCGACGCTCCGCGCTTGGCAACTCCATTTCCGCTCCTGCTAAATCAATGGTTGCAGGAACTACTTTGAGTGTCTTGAATTCCGGATTCTGAACCACTACCTCATCGATAGAAGCCTCCCCGACCAGCACAGAATAAGTATCTTTAGTACCGATTCCATGCGCAGCCCCAAGCGCAGTCGACGCGTTCCCCTGAGGATCCGAATCCACTACTAAGACGTCCAAGCCATTGTCGGCAAGCGCAGCCGCAAGGTTAACTACTGACGTCGTTTTGCCTACGCCGCCTTTTTGATTAGCTACCGCAATTACCCGGGTACCTTTAGGCTTTTCGAATTTGAGTTTCTTTAACCTTCGCGCCTTTTCGTTTCTAGCAGTCAACTTTTCTGCAAAAGACTTTGTACGTGAACTCACGCGCAATCCTCCCATGTCGATCTACCTAACCATCATAGTGGCCAGCGCCCAGGAATAACCCACTCAACCTACCTTGATTGGTATAGAAAAATCACATGATTCGCGGAGCCCTGCAGGGGACCCAAAATATTCAGTGGGGGTATGTTTCACGTGAAACATACCCCCACTGAATCTCCGCCTGAAATTTACGGGCTAGCGTGACTCAAATACGCAATGCCTCAACTACACGCGTAATTTCTTCCGGGTCATCTGGCGCGGCGGGTGACGGCAACTCATGAACCTTCACCTTAATCAACCGAGACCTCTTGAGGACGTGGCGTGCCTCTTCAACTTCCTGTCTGGCTTTGCGACCTTTGAGCGCTAGCAGCCTGCCATCTACATAAAGCAGGGGCGAAACCATGGGAGCTAGCTTTTTCATATTGGCAACAGCACGCGCAGTGACGAGGTGAAATTTCTTCGCCCTCTTGCGCTGCATGGCTTCCTGCGCTCTACCATGGATGAGTGTCACGTTGTCGAGCCCCATCTCGCTAACCACGTCGTCGAGCCACTCGATTCGACGCTCCATAGGTTCAATCAGCGTCACCTCAATGTCCGGACGCATAGCCGCCAGCACAATTCCAGGAAAACCGGCCCCAGAACCAATATCCGCCAGGCGAATACTGAATTCCTCATTCGGATCCTCAGGCGGCAGAAACTCTGCAACCTGGGCAGAGTTGACAATGTGTCGTGTCCATAGACGCGGAAGCTCTCGAGGACCGATAAGCCCGCGCAGCTCACCCTCATCGCGAAGCATGAACGAAAAATGTTCAAGCGGCGCAAACGAATAGCCTAGATAATCCTTTATTGCCTGCGAAGGTGTTTCGAGCTCGCCGCTCATTCGTCACCTTCGGGTGCCAACACCACTACGTAACGCTTCGGTTCGGAACCTTCTGATTCAGAGGTCAACCCGGCTTCGGCAACAACGTCGTGGCAGACTTTGCGCTCGAAAGGATTCATCGGCTTGAGTTCAACGTCCTCACCGGTCTCGCGCACCTGCGCTATGGCTTTTTCGGTAATCTTCCGCAGTGCAACTTTGCGGTCAGCTCGGAAGCCGGCCACATCTAGCATCAGCCGGGACCTTTGGCCCGTACGGGCCTGTACGGCAAGTCTTGTAAGTTCTTGCAACGATTCGAGTACGTGGCCATCCTTGCCAGCCAGCCGCTTCAGATCGCGCAGATCTTCCCCTTCGGCAACAATTTCGACGCTGGCACGATCGTTTTCTACGTCGATGTCTATGTCGCCACCAAGATCAGCTATATCGAGTAGCTCCTCGAGGTAGTCGGCCGCAATGTCGCCCTCTTCTTCTAACTGCTCCACCCGCTCGTTGGCACCGGTAGCAGTTTCCTCTTCGTCCCCGATAACCTCAATAGCGTTGTCGTCGGTCACCAGACCATTTTGGCTCTGATTTGGCATGTTTCCTCCGGAATTCGGCCCTTACTTCTGGTTCTTTTTCTTGCGCTTGGCCCTTGCGGCGCGCTGCCTTTCAACCCTGCGCCTTTGGATTTCGTCATCACTTAGTTTACCTTTGCCCTTCCCGTTGTTGGGCTGGGCTAGATTGCGGCGCCGTTTGGCCTCAGCGGCTCGTTCGGCTTTGGACATGTTGCGCGATGGCTGGTACCGCTGCTGCCCTTTTTGTGTGCCTGAAACCCGCTGCGCCTGTTGCTGGAGTTTATTCTGCTCCTCAGCCTTCTTCATCATCTTTTCCATGAAGGTTTCTTTAGTGCGCGGCTTCGGTTTTTCGTTTTCCAGCTGTAGTTTGACGCGACGCTGGCGCATTTCTTCGAGCATCTCGGCACGCAATTCTACGCCGCGCAGCAGCTTATCTTTGTCGGGGTTGTCAGCGAGGACGGCATTAGCGTCGTCGTTGCCCTTGGCAGCAGCCTTTGAAATCTTTGTAGCGGCTCCCTTTACCTGCTCGTCGCTTACTCCTAGCTTAGCCAACTCGCCGTTGTATTCTGCCTCGCGTTCCTCGCGGTAGGTGGCGTACTTACCCTTGTTCTTTTCAATAAGGCGGTCGTGAGCCGGCGAGCCGGGCGTGGGCATCCGCCAGAGGACGAAGGCCTGCTGGAAGGTAGTAAAGATGTTAGTGGTTGCCCAATATACGAGCACACCAATAGGAAGCGCCCAACCCGAGAACGCCATGATAAGCGGCATCGTGTACATCATGGACTTGTTCATCCGCGCCATCGGATTGTCCCCTGAAAGGGCGGAGGCCGGCATATTCTTCATAGTCAACTGGCGCATCGTCAGGAACTGGGTGAGCATCATCAGAATGATCAGTGCCAAAGCGACGATCTTTGTGCCCCAGTCGGGGGCGTTGACCATTGACGTCGAAAGTGGGGCGCCAAAGAAGGTAGAATGCTGAATCTCGTTGGCCAACGAGGCATCGATTGGACCAATTGCAGGCTTAGCATAGGTGCCGTTCGCTACCGCACCTAGAGAGAACAGAAGCCGGAATAACGCAGCAAAAATCGGCAGCTGCACTAGCATGGGCCAGCACGAGGCCATGGGCGAAACACCATACTTCTTGTACAGTGCCATGGTTTCTTGGCTCATTTGCTGCTGCGAGACTTGGTCTTTGCGGCCCTTGTATTTCTCGCGGATCTTCATCATCTCGGGCTGCACCACTTGCATCGAGCGCGAAGACTTAATCTGTTTCAGATACAGAGGCCATATTGCACCGCGAATGATTAGTGTCAAACCGACAATCGCCAAAACCCATGCAGGCCCTGCCCCGCCAGAGAATCCTAGGAAGGTTAAACCTTCATGAACCCCATACATAATCCAGGCGATCAGCCACTTTATGGGGAAGAGAATTGTGTCGTACCAACCCATTAGGTGTCCTAACTGTGTTGCGGGCCAGCGCTGGCTTCAGCTTTTCTAGCTGCGAGCGCGGTTTCCACTATGTCGTTTGCTTTACCGTTCTGGCCTGCGTCTAGGGCACGCCAGTAAGCGGTCAGTTCTGTTTCAGTGAGTCTTTCGGATGGACCCGGCCTCCACTGCCCTTTTAGGGGCACGTAGTCGAGTCCTCCGTTACTCCACGGATTGCAGCGCGCCAGGCGCCACACCGCCAGTATGAGCCCTTTTATGGCTCCGTGTATATTTATCGCGCTCAGAGCGTAGGCAGAACAAGTTGGATAATACTTGCAGCGTGGTCCAGACAGCGGGGATATCCACCTTTGGTATCCCCTTACAGCTGCCATCAATGCGCTCTTGGCGAGGTTCACTGTTGGCCCACCTTTTTGCAGGCCTTCACGATGGCGAGGTCGAGGCTTTCTTCGAGCGCGTGAAAGCTCACTCCCCGGATGCCAGGGAGCACGCGAATTGCTACCTTACGTCCCTCTATTTGCTCAAGCCTAGAAGCCATCAGGTGGCGCAACCGCCTTTTCACCAAATTGCGGTCGACTGCGTGCGGGAACACTTTTTTGGGCACAATGAAGCCGACCAGAGTGCTTGTATCACTCTGGTCGCTCATGTGTACCACCATTTGCTTAGTCGCCCCGCGCACCCCTTTTATTGCGGTGGTGAAATCGGCGGGGTCAACCATCCGGTGCTCCCGGGGAAGCACCTTAGGCGCTGAGGGACTTGCGGCCCTTGGAACGACGCCTTGCAATCACGGCGCGGCCAGAACGGGTGCGCATGCGGGCGCGGAAGCCGTGCTTGTTGGAGCGGCGGCGGTTGCTGGGCTGGTAAGTGCGCTTTGTACTCATAACTTCTCCTGTTGTTTAGGGGATTCCCCTCAAGTCTGGTGGTGGCCCTAAAGAGGGCACAAACAAACATCAAGGGTACGTATCTGTTGGGCCTATTTCAACAGCCTTTGGCCAGGTGTGACGCATTTGGCGAAGTTGCCCTACAGCGCTAGTTTTACACAGCCTGTGGGTAGTTGTGAATAACATCGATGTAGTTATCCACAAAGTTTTCCCCAGCTGTGGATAAGTGAAGCAGTTATATACACAGATCAACCCGAAATAACATGCTTGTGATTCCACAGGTATTACATCCACGTAGTTTATCAACAACTGTGGAAAAACCTGTGGAATATGATTTAGTAAGGGGTAATCCCTTAGTTGCCAGCATGAACGGACGGAGTAGTAATGGACCAAGACGCCCTAGCCGCGGCGTGGAAAGACATAGTGGAGTCTTTCGCAAACGATCCCACCCTCGGCAAAGCACAAGTTGGCTTCTTGGATATGACCGAACCACTAGGCATTTTGTCCGATACTGTTCTACTTTCGGTACCCAACGAATACACCAAAGGGGTGATCGAGGGCGGTCTCGCGACAACCGTCGAAGAGGCACTTTCGAGGGCCTTTGGGCGCCCTCTTTCGATCGCAATTTCCGTAAAACCTATCGAAACCACTATCGGTTCGAAGCCCGTCGAAAACCCACAGCCCGCCCCCAAGCCTGTGGATAACTCTAATTCGGCTTCAGAGCAGGAAAAAACGGATGCCCCAGCACCAAATAAACAACCTAAGCTCGGTTTGGTACCCAACCCCAACGCAGACTTTGATACTCATTTAAACGCGAAATACACATTCGAGACCTTCGTCATAGGTTCCTCGAACCGTTTTGCACATGCTGCAGCCAACGCTGCCGCTGAAACTCCTGCAAAGGCCTACAATCCCCTATTCATCTACGGTGGTTCCGGCCTCGGCAAAACCCACCTGTTGCATGCCATCGGCCACTACGCCCTCAACCTGTACCCGGCAATCAAGGTCTTGTACGTGAACTCAGAAGAGTTCACAAACGATTTCATCAATTCTATTTCTGCAGGTAGAGCCGAAGATTTTCAGCGCCGCTACCGCGATATAGATATTCTGTTGATCGACGATATCCAGTTCCTGCAGGGTAAGGAACAGACCGTCGAAGAATTTTTCCATACCTTTAACACCCTCTACAACGCAGACAAGCAGGTAGTTATCACGTCCGACGTGCCTCCCAAGGAGCTCGGAGGCTTCGAAGAACGCATGCGCTCGCGCTTTGAAATGGGATTGATGACCGATGTGCAACCGCCGGATCTGGAAACCCGAATCGCTATCTTGCGGAAGAAGGCCCAGGCCGAAGGCCTCGAGGTAGACGACGACTCGCTGGCCTACATCGCCTCGCGATTTGCCACCAACATTCGCGAGCTCGAGGGCGCCCTTCTGCGCGTTACTGCCTTTGCCTCACTTTCCGACACCAAAGTTTCGCGCTCGCTAGCGGAAATGGTTCTAAAGGACATTGTCTCGGATCCGGAGGATCCCGAGGTCACTCCGGCACTCATTAAGGTGCAAACAGCCGAATATTTTGGGGTAACGCTGGATCAGCTCTGTTCGGCCGACCGCTCGCGCGCACTGTCTGAAGCGCGCCAAATAGCCATGTATTTGTGCCGCGAGCTCACCACGCTCTCGCTGCCCAAGATTGGTCAAGAATTCGGCGGTCGCGATCACACCACGGTCATGCACGCCCAACGGAAGATTACTGAGCAGATGGCTAAGAAACCTCAGACCTTCAATCACGTCACGGAGCTCACCAACCGGATCAAACAGAAGGCGCGCGGGTAACCGGCAGGTAAATTAGTGTGACCTAAGCGAACTTTAAGGCTCTATTCCGGGATTTTATCCCCATCTGTGGATAAGTCTGTGGATAGCTGTGGAATTACAAGACCCCTCTTTTCACAACTTACAAAAATCTGTGGACGCCGCCTGTAGCGAATTACAAGAATTCCACACCAGACCGCATCTACTCACAGATTTCTCCACTTTTTTATCCCAAGTGTTTTTCTTGAAATTACGCCCCAAAATCCGCTTATCCACGAAATCCACAGCACCTATGACGACTATGAACCCTTAACTGTGGGATTTTTCTGTGGATCGATACCAAAGGCCTCCCCGGCCGCTGCCTGCGCTGCCCGCAGACGGGCAAAATTTTTCCTCCGACACCCAAAAATGAAACAATTTCAGTTCGGCTCAGCTAGTTAACCTCGTGTTTGCCTAGCTAAGTGTCGAACGGGGTGAAACCTTTTTGCAGAGCTTTCGCCCCTGCACTAAAGTGTGAGTAGCTTGCGTCAAGTAGACGCGCGGGCAACTTTCCAATTGCTCGAACTTTTCTAAAGAAGGGAAGCGGCGTGAAGTTCCGTGTAGACCGCGATGTACTGGCCGATGCCGTAACTTGGACGGCCCGAACTTTGCCACAGCGCCCCGCGGTTCCTGTTTTAGCTGGGGTACGCCTAACCACGGAGGGTTCTATTGTGGTGCTCTCTTCTTTCGACTACGAGACTTCGGCACGTTCAACTATCGAAGCCCAAGTGGAAGAGGACGGGGAAGTCTTAGTATCGGGTCGCCTCTTAGCTGACATTTGTAAAGCACTACCAGCGAAACCCGTCGATGTCATACTCGACGGGCCCAAGGTGCGCATCAAATGCGGTTCGTCGAAGTTTTCGCTGCTTACCATGCCATTGGATGACTATCCGGCATTGCCATCCGTTCCCCCGGTTGTGGGAACTATAGATTCTGCCGATTTTTCGCAGGCCGTTTCACAGGTAGCAGTTGCTGCTTCCAAAGACGATACGCTGCCACTGCTCACCACTATCAATTGCGAAATTAACGGCGACACACTCACCATGTTGGCTACTGACCGCTACCGCCTAGCTCAGCGCGATATCAAGTGGAAGCCGCAGGATGAGTCGTTGCAAGCTGGGGCTTTGGTGCGGTCGAAAATGCTCACGGACATGACCAAATCTCTTTCTGGTGGCGGTGAGGTTAAAATTTCGCTTTCCACTGACGAAGGGGCAGCAGCCATTTTGGCAATGGAACAGGGTGGCCGGCGCATGACCAGTCAGCTCACCGATGGCGACTATCCGCAGGTTCGCAGGCTCTTCCCCGAAACTACGTCCATACACGCGGTAGTAGATAGGGTGGAACTGCAGTCCGCCCTCAAGCGTGTGTCCTTGGTTGCTGAACGAAACACGGCGGTGCGACTGACGCTCGAACCCGGCCAGCTCACCCTCGAAGCAGGCCAAGGTGAGGACGCACAGGCTCGCGAAGATGTGCCACTCCACTTAGATGGCGAACCTATAGTGACCGCTTTCAATCCGCACTACCTGTTAGACGGGTTAAACGCCATCGACGATCCCTATGTGAAGATGTCGTTTAATCATCCGTCTAAGCCGGCCGTCCTCACCGGCCAAGAAGAGCCGGGAGCCGGCGAAGATCCCTCGTACCGCTATCTACTCATGCCGATTCGTTACGGCATATAAGGGGTAGGGTGCACCTAACCGATCTGGCCTTAGACGATTTTCGATCCTACCGGCATGTTGTAACGCGTCTTTCCGGTGGGATCAACGTCTTTTTGGGCAAAAACGGCCAGGGCAAAACAAACTTGGTGGAGGCGGTGGCCTATCTGGCCACCTTCTCTTCGCACAGGGTGGCTGCCGACACGGCTTTGGTGCGAATCGCGAGCGGGGGTGAACCTGTTCCCTCAGCCGGGGTAATTAGAGCTAGGGCCGTCCAAGATGGCCACGAAAAGCTGTTAGAGGTAGAAATTGTTCGAGGCAAAGCAAATCGGGCACGCCTAAATCGGGGTGGAATAAAGCCGCGCGAGTTACTCGGTATTGTGCGAACAGTTGTATTCGCCCCCGAGGATCTGCAAATAGTGCGGGGTGATCCTGCAGGTAGACGTCGATTCATAGACGATTTAGTAGTTCAATTACACCCCCTACTTGCGCCCGTCTATTCTGAGCACGACAAAATCTTGCGTCAACGCGCCGCACTCTTGCGCACGGGCCGAACAAGTGGGGCTTCACCCGCCACCTTGGAGGTGTGGGACAGTCATTTAGCGCAGGTGGCTGCCAAGATTATTGCGGCGAGGGCACGAACCGTTGCTGCTTTAGCCCCACTGTTGGTCGGAGCTCACGCGGCAATTGCGGAAGATGCCCGCGCCTTGCATATCAACTACCGTTCTTCGCTGGTTTCAAAAATTCCGCTTGCCGCCGAAGAACTGATGGACGAAAAAGTGGTTGAACCCAAGATGGTTCAGGCGCTTGCCGCTATGCGCCCTCGGGAATTAGAGCGGGGGGTAAATCTGGTAGGAGCCCACCGCGATGACCTGGAACTTACCTTAGAAAATATGCCTGTAAAGGGCTATGCCTCCCATGGGGAAACCTGGTCAACCGCCCTCGCCCTCAGACTGGCGGCGTTTGCGTTGCTGAAGGAAGATGGTACGGAACCAATCTTGATTTTGGACGACGTATTTGCTGAACTCGACACGCACCGCAGGCAGGCGCTAGCCAAGGTAATGCAGGCTTCAGAGCAAGTTATCGTCACGGCTGCGGTGGGCGAGGATTTGCCCGAAATTAGTCAAGCCACATTTTTTGACGTAGCTTTCGATCAGGAAAAGGGAACACAAATTGTCCGGCGCGATGAATGAGGGGACTCGCTACGCTCGCGAAGCCCTGCGCCGCATGCAGGAGCAGGCTTGGGAAAAAGGAAATGCGCGCCTTTCGGCAAGCCAATTGCGCCACATTCGCGAACGCAAGGGCACACGTGCCAAAGAGGGCGAGGACCCGGCACCCGAAGTAGACAAAATTTGGCAGGCTCCCCCGGGAATAGCCGGCGGGGGCACCGGCCCGCGTCCCTCCCGCCGCGACCCCAAGAAGGTTTCTACTATTGCGTCCTATCTGACCTATAAAAATGGGTGGAATGATTCCCTGCGGGCTGCCTCGATAGAGGCTAAATGGCCTGAAATTGTAGGGCCGAAGTTGTTAGAACACGCCCAGATTGAAACGGTGCAGGCGCCCAAGTTGGTGGTGCGGGCCTCCTCTACCCCCTGGGCCAGTGCGCTGCGTATGCAGATTCCTACGCTGCTAAATCGAATTGATAAGAAAGTGGGAGCCGGCTTCATAACCGAGGTGACGATTTTGGCCCCGGCAGCCCCCAAGTGGACTCACGGTCGCCTGCGCGTGAAGGGCCGTGGCCCACGCGACACTTACGGATAGAGATTTTGCTGCGCGAGGCAAACGTATCAGTAAACGAAATCCCGACTGCTTTCAAATATGGCCCCTAGAAGCGATTTAAGGGCCGCTTCTGTATCCCTGGCCCTATCGAGTTCGGCAAGCGCGTAAAACCGCGTTAGAATAGTTTCTGGATTTGACGCATTTCCCTAGCTGTTTGAAAGAAAAAGAGGGGTTGTAGGTGAGCGAACCACAACACAACCAGGGCGAATATGGCGCCTCGGATATTACTGTTCTAGAAGGACTCGAGGCCGTTCGTAAACGTCCGGGTATGTACATTGGCTCAACCGGTGAACGCGGTTTGCACCACTTGGTGTACGAAGTGGTGGACAATGCGGTAGACGAGGCTTTGGCCGGCTACTGCGACCACATCGAGGTCACCATCCAAAAAGATGGGGGCATCCGTGTTGACGACAACGGCCGTGGCATTCCCGTGGACATGCACCCCACCGAACACCGCCCCACCGTCGAGGTGGTAATGACCATATTGCACGCCGGCGGCAAATTTGGGGGCGGCGGCTACGCTGTTTCCGGTGGGTTGCACGGCGTTGGTATTTCGGTGGTGAATGCACTGTCTAAGCGGGTCGACACCGAGGTGCGCCGGCAGGGTTTCGTGTGGCGGCAAAAGTTCGCTAACGGGGGCCACCCTGTAGGGGAACTCGAGAAGGGCGAACCCACTAGTGAAACCGGTACGTCGCAAACCTTCTACCCCGATCCGGAAATTTTCGAAACGGTGCGTTTTGATTTCGAAACCTTGCGCATGCGGTTCCAGCAGATGGCTTTTTTGAATAAGGGTTTGCGCATTACGCTTACCGATCTGCGCGAGGGCGTTACTGTCGAGGGCGACGAGATTGCGGGCCAGGATCTTGACGGGGATGGCGTTGCCGACACGGATCAGGAAAAGGTCAAGCGGGTTAGTTACTGCTACCAGAACGGGTTGCGCGATTATGTGCAGTTTTTGAACACCCGCAAAAAGACTGATGTGATCAATAGTCAGATTATTGATTTTGAGGCGGAAGATACCGAAGCGGGCATGAGTGTCGAGATCGCCCTGCAGTGGACTACCCTCTATAACACTTCTATACATACGTTTGCTAATACCATCAACACCACCGAGGGCGGCACTCACGAGGAAGGCTTCCGCACTTCGCTCACTACCGTCCTCAACAAGTATGCGCGCGACAAGGGGTTGCTAAAGGAAAAGGATTCGAACCTTACTGGCGACGACGTGCGCGAAGGCCTCACGGCTGTCATTTCTATCAAGCTGACTGAACCGCAGTTCGAAGGCCAAACCAAGACTAAGTTGGGAAATACTGCGGCGCGCACGTTCGTCTATTCGAACATGTACCAGCGTCTAGGTGATTGGTTGGACGAGCATCCCACTGAGGCGAAGGCGATCGTGCACAAAGCCCAGTCGGCGGCGTCGGCGCGAATTGCAGCCCGCAAAGCGCGTGAAGCCACTAGGCGCAAGGGTGTGCTCGAGGGCGCTTCCATGCCCGGCAAGTTGCGCGATTGTTCTTCCCGGGATGCTTCGATTTCCGAGATTTTTATTGTCGAGGGCGATTCGGCAGGTGGCAGTGCGGTTATGGGGCGCAACCCCGAAACGCAGGCTATTTTGCCGTTGCGCGGCAAGATCTTGAATGTCGAAAAGGCCCGGGTGGATAGGGCCATGTCTTCAGAGACTATTCAAAGCTTGATTACCGCCCTCGGCACTGGGGTTAGCGAAGATTTTGATATTCAGAAATTGCGCTACCACACTATTGTGTTGATGGCAGATGCCGATGTCGATGGCCAGCACATCACTACGTTGCTGCTCACTTTCTTGTACCGGTACATGCGTCCGCTGATCGAAAATGGGCACGTCTATCTGGCCACTCCCCCGCTTTACCGCATCAAGTGGTCTAACGCTTCCCACGATTTTGTCTATTCGGACAAGGAACGCGACGAGAAGGTCAAGGCCGGTTTGAATGGGGGCCAATGCCTTCCCAAGGAGGGTGGCATCCAACGCTACAAGGGCCTGGGCGAAATGAGTGACCAGGAGCTGTGGGAAACCACTATGGATCCGTCCGGGCGAATTTTGAAGAAGGTCGAAATGCAGGAGGCCGCTCGCGCTGACGAGGTCTTTTCAATGCTTATGGGCGAGGACGTGGAAGCTCGCCGCGCCTTCATTCAGCGCAATGCATCCGACGTACGCTTCTTGGATATCTAAAGGGGAAAATAAGTGTCTGACGAAAAAAATGATCCGAAACGCTACGCCCCGGAGGATGCCACTGACGCCTTCGGCATGTCTACGGGTGACGATGTAGCCTCGGCTGAGCTTATACCCACTAAGGCGGGCGGACGGCTCATGCAGGTCGACCTCGAGAACGAAATGCAAAAGTCCTATCTGGACTACGCAATGTCGGTAATCGTGGGGCGTGCCTTGCCCGATGTGCGCGACGGGTTCAAGCCTGTGCATAGGCGCATCCTGTACACGATGTACGACAGCGGCTACCGCCCTAACGCGGGTTTTTCTAAGTGTATGCGCGTTGTTGGCGACGTTATGGGTAACTTCCACCCGCACGGCGACGCAGCAGTATACGATGCGTTGGCTCGCCTAGTGCAGCCTTGGTCTATGCGCTACCCGCTGGTGGCTGGCCAGGGTAACTTCGGTTCGCCCGGCAACCTGGGTCCTGCGGCTCCCCGTTATACCGAGTGCAAGATGGCGCCTATGGCCATGGAAATGGTGCGCGACATTGACGAGGACACTGTCGATTTCATGGATAACTACGACGGCCGCTCGCGCGAACCCGTCGTATTGCCCGCGCGTTTCCCCGCCCTTTTAGCTAATGGTTCCGAAGGGATTGCTGTGGGTATGGCCACGCGGATCCCCCCGCACAACCTGCGCGAACTAAACGATGGCATCCAGTGGTATTTGCAGCATCCGGAAGTGTCCCGCGAGGAGCTCCTCGAAGGGCTTATGGCCCGCATCAAGGGCCCTGACTTCCCAACTGGAGCAACTATTTTGGGCCGGTCGGGAATCGAAAAAGCCTACCGCACTGGGCGCGGCTCTATAGTCCAGCGCGCGGTGGTCAATGTAGAAGAAATCCACGGCCGGCAATGCCTGGTAGTAACCGAGCTGCCGTTCCAGGTGAACCCCGACAATCTGGCCGAGAAGATAGCCCAACTGGTCAAGGATGGCCAGATTACGGGTGTGGCCGACATTCGCGACGAAACTTCGGGGCGTTCCGGCCAGCGTTTGGTAATCATTTTGAAACGCGATGCGGTGGCCAAGGTTGTTTTGAATAACCTGTACAAGCGCACTCAGCTGCAAGATTCCTTCCCGGCGAACATGTTGGCCTTGGTCGACGGCGTGCCACGTACCCTGTCGTTGGATGGTTTCATCAAACACTGGGTTGACCACCAAATTGACGTGATCCGGAGGCGCACCCAGTACCGCCTAAATAAAGCGCTTGAACGTCTACATATTTTGGATGGCTACCTGAAAGCCCTCGACATGCTGGACGAGGTTATTGCGCTGATCCGCCGCTCCCCCACTGTAGATGAGGCACGCGAAGGCCTAATGGAGTTGCTGGACGTGGATCAGATCCAGGCCGACGCAATTTTGGCTTTGCAGCTGCGCCGGCTGGCCGCCCTCGAACGGAAAAAGATTGTTGACGAGCACAACGAACTAAAGGCTCGCTGCGACGATTACCGCGACATTTTGGCCTCTGACGAGCGCCAGCGTTCAATCGTGGGCCAAGAATTGGGCCAGATTGTTGACAAGTATGGCGACGAAAGGCGCACTCAGATCCTGCCCTTTAACGGCGAGATGAGCATGGAGGACCTGATTCCCGAAGAGGACGTGGTGGTTACCATTACGCGTTCGGGCTACGCCAAGCGCACGCGCCTGGATCAGTACCGTTCCCAGCGGCGTGGTGGCAAGGGGGTGCGCGGGGCTCACTTGCGCAGCGAGGATGTGGTGGAACATTTCTTCACCACTACCACACACGATTGGTTGCTATTCTTCACTAATTTCGGGCGCGTCTACCGCGTGAAGGGGTATGAGCTCCCCGAGGGCGGGCGCGACGCCAAGGGCCAGCATGTGGCAAACCTGTTGGCCTTTCAGCCTGACGAGCACATTTCCCAAGTGCTGCAGATAAAGAACTATGAGCAGGCTGATTACCTGGTGCTGGCCACCAAGCGGGGTTTGGTGAAGAAGACTCGCCTTAGCGAGTACGATTCAAATCGTTCCGGGGGCATCATAGCGATCAATCTTCGCGAAGATGCCAATGGGGTGCCCGACCAGTTAGTTTCGGCGGTTCTGGCCAATGCTGAAGACGATCTGATTATGGTTTCGCGCAAGGGTCAGTCGCTGCGTTTTACCGCTTCGGACGAAGCGCTTCGCCCCACCGGGCGTGCCACTTCCGGGGTTACGGGTATGCGGTTCCGCGACAACGACGAACTGTTGGCGATGCGCCGGGTCGAGGACGAGGCGGATCTATTTGTCCTTACCGAGGGCGGGTATGGCAAGCGTACTTCGCTGAGTGAATACCGCGTCCAAGGGCGCGGTGGCTTGGGCATCAAGGTGGCCAACTTGGTCGAGGAACGCGGCGACCTGGTGGGAGCACTGGTCGTTGGCGAGGGCGACGAGGTGATGGTCATGATGCACGGTGGCAAGGTAGTGCGTTCGCGCGTTGACGAGGTATCGCGCACCGGCCGCAACACGCAGGGAGTTATTTTCTCGCGTCCCGACAAGCGCGACTATGTGATCGGAATGACCTTGAATGCTGAAACTATTCAAGATGAGCCCGAAGAGGACGAAAACGGTAACAAATCTGATACTGATTCGGACCAAATCGGCATAGGTGAGGGCGAAGCAGGCGAAAACCTGGCAGAATCGGAAAACGAATCCGAAGGTGAGGAGAACAAATGAGCACCGACGTGGAACAGCCAGCTTCCGACGGGGCCCGTCAGGTAGACCTGGTCGTATCGCGCATTGATCCGTGGACCATTATGAAACTGACATTTTTGCTGTCGGTGGCATTTGGTGTGGCCATGATTTTGGCCGCCCTAGTTGTTTGGCTATTGCTGAATGGGTTGCAGGTGTTTAGCTCAGTGCGCAATTTTGTCGAATCGATAGATTCCGAGAATACTTTGGGATCTTTGATTGAAATGATGAAGTTGCCGCGCGTTTTGGGCCTCACCACCGTGTTTGCAGTTTGTAACGCGGTATTGCTAACCGCGCTGGCTACCATTTCTGCGTTCCTTTACAACATTGCGGCTACTTTGGTTGGTGGCCTCAAGTTGACCTTGATGGATGAATAATTCTTCGCCGAGTGGGCCCGTACGGATTTGCCGTGCGGGCCCACTTTTTGCGCTGCTTGCGATCCTTTGAAGAGGCGAGGTAGTGGGCGCGCGGGGCGGCACTGTTGTGATGCCTGCAACGGAATGCGAAATTGGTTTGTCTTTGACGCCGTTCGTGGTTTATAGTCTAACGGTGTCGCAGTTGCGACGGCGGGCCTATAGCTCAGTTGGTTAGAGCGCTTCCCTGATAAGGAAGAGGTCGCTGGTTCGAGTCCAGCTAGGCCCACAGGCCGCGTGAGCGGCTTTTCTTGTAAGGGGCTATGGCGCAGCTGGTAGCGCATCTGCTTTGCAAGCAGAGGGTCGCGGGTTCGAGTCCCGCTAGCTCCACAGAAATGTTGGTCGCTACTAGGGTAGCGGCCTTTTTTGTTTGTAAATAGCTGCTGCAAGCCTAGTGCTAGGTGGGTATTTTTCGAAGTTTGGTGCGCCCTCTGCTGGATGTTACCGCTGTCGCCGGGGGTTCCCGATGCGCCCTGAACCTTCTAAGGCTTATTCCAGATGCCGCGCGTAGGATTTCCCCGCCCAAGAAACATTAAAAATTGGTTAGAACCTCTAATAATTTCCTTATTTTGTCTACAATAAATTATATCCAACAAAGAGGTACAGACGTGACCGAACCTAACAAGCGCGGCCTGGACAGTATCCTGGGCCGCAACAAAGCTCCGCTGCCACACGGGCGGACCACCGGTAGGGGTGCCCGCAAGGCGGTAACTATTAATGATGTAGCGCAAGAAGCCGGGGTTGCGCCCTCGACAGTTTCTAGGACGTTTTCCCGGCCCGGGCGGGTAAATGCCGAAACCGCGGAACGGGTACGTGAGGCTGCCCGCAAGCTGGGTTACCGCACGGGCCCGGTGTCCAGAGCCGTGTCCACGCCCATCAATAAGATGTTGGCAATTGTTGTGAACGATATTTCCAACCCGTTGCTCGGCGATACGGTCAGGGGTTTTCAGGCGCGCGCAAGCAAGCTTGGCTACATGGTGATGTTGGTTGACTCTCTCGAGGATGGACCTAAGGAACGGGCCGGGGTAGAACGCGTTCTTTCTACCGCCGATGGGATTGCACTCACCTCGTCTAGAATGTCTGATTCCGCTATCCGCCAGATCATCAAAGTAAAGCCAGTGGTTACGATCAACAGGGCGGTCTCGTCAATCCCTTCGATCGTCACTGACACCAGGGCGGGAATGAAATACGCTGTTTCGCATCTTACGAGGCTGGGGCACAAACGCATTACGTATTTGGCGGGTCCCGAAGAATCCTGGGCCGACGGAGTGCGTTGGCGTTCACTTTTGAAAGCCGCCGAACAGGCTGGGATTAGAGTCCGCCGCACCAGCCCTCAGTCTGGAAGTGTCGAGGGCGGGTATGCCGCAGGCAAGGAGTTCCTGCACGCGAAGACTACCGCGGTTATTGCCTACAACGATCTGATGGCGGCCGGGTTTGTGCGTTTCCTTCGCGACAATGGGATCCAGGTGCCGCACGAGGTGTCGGTGATAGGTATAGGCAATACTATGGCGGCGACACTCTCGTTCCCGCCGCTAACCACGGTTGCTACGCCCGCCTACACAATGGGGGTTACAGGGGCTTCAATGTTGATAGGGCAGATCCGCAAGCACGGGGTAGCACAGGTGCCGGCAATGGTTTTGCCCATGAAGCTAATCGAGAGGGCGTCGACAGCGCAGGTATGAGGCGTCTAAGCCGAAGTGAGCGGGCCCGCCAGGTGCGAATTATCCACCTGGGGGTGGGTAACTTTTCCCGAGCACATTTGGCTACGTACACTGCCGAGGCTGAAACTGAGGCCGAGGCCGGGTGGGGGATTGCGGCGTTTACGGGGCGCAGCCCCAAGGCGGCGGAAAAGCTTCGCCCTCAAGGGGGGCTGTACACGTTAATTACCAGGGGAGCGCAGGGTGATTCTTTTGAGGTCATTACGTCGCTTTCACAGGTATATCCAGCTTCTGAGTCGCGGGCGTTTCTAGAGCTACTTGCGCGCCCTGAGGTTGGTGTGGTTACTACTACGGTTACTGAAGCCGGCTATTGTTTGGATTCTGCTGGCCGGTTAGACCTAGAAAACCCGCAGATCAAAGACGATTTAGAGGGCGTCAGGAAAGGGCGAGTTCCGGCCTCGATTCCCGGACGCATTTGGGCTGGGCTGCGGGCGCGCGCCAGGGCAGAGGCGGGCCCGATTACAATTTTGCCCTGCGATAATTTGGCAGAAAATGGGGCGGCAGTGCGAGCGGCTGTGGAGGGTTTTGCTTCCGCCACGGGGCTGGGGGGCTGGGGTGGTCTAGAGGTCAGTTGGGCCACCTGCATGGTGGACCGGATTACGCCAGCTACTACCCCTGCAGAGGTCGAGTTGGTGCGCGCTGAGTGTGGTTACTGTGATGCTGCCCCTGTTGTTACTGAACCGTTTAAAGAGTGGGTGATTCAGGGGGATTTTCCGGCGTCGCGGCCACGGTGGGAGTTGGCTGGGGCGAAATTCGTTTCGGATGTAAAGCCTTACGGTCAACGTAAGCTTTGGCTGTTAAACGGTTCGCATTCGCTGCTGGCCTATGCGGGTCCCATTTTGGGTTGCGACACTGTGGCTCAGGCGATTGCGCATCCTCTTCTGAAACGGTGGGTAGAGCAGTTTTGGGATCTGGCGGGGGCGTTCTTGCAGGTAGAATCGGCTGCTTACAGACGCGAATTGCTAAAGCGGTTCAGGAATCGGCGGATCCGCCATCAGTTGTCGCAGATAGCTCACGATGGGTCAAGGAAGATCCCGGTTCGGATTGTGCCTGTCCTTGAGGCTGCCGCCACGGCTGGGGTGGATCCTACCCCGGCGCTTCGCCCTCTGGCTGCTTGGATAGCACATCTGCGTGGGATGGGAGCGCCCGTGGTGGATCCAGATGGCGGGTATTTGCGGGAACTGGTTGCGCGGCCGCCTAGTGTTGCGGTGGCGAAGATTTTTGAATATCTTGGCCTCTCTGAGTCCCTTGTAGAGGGCGGCGAATTGGCTGAAAAGTGCGCAGCTTTAGTTTGTGAGCTCGAAGGGTAGCGGTTTATTCCTGTGGGGCGGATAGTTTTCTGCGGTCTTTGGGCAGGTGGAATGCTTCGGCTAGGAATATTATCGTCAGAAGCACAGGGGGGATTAGCCAAGTGTAGCCGGCACTAACCTGGTGTGGGGTGGGGCCGCGTCCGGCAACCCCGGGAGTAGACATTAGCCAGCCGATTATTGTTGAAACTATTATGGAGCAGAGGTAGGGGCTCACCTCCCGCAATCGGAGGTTACGCAGCAGGCTATCGCCCCCACCGTAGTTGTTTACAACGAATTGCAGGGCGGCGCTGCGTTTCCGCGCCAAGGTAAGACCCGTCCCTGTTAGTACGGCACTAAGGGTGAAACCCAAAGCTAAAACAGCCAAAGACAATTTGTGTAAAGACGAAGTATTCACACTAGTTGCCTCAGTGATTGCGATAGAGGGGGATACTGTTGCCGCTGCTCTTCTGAAACCAGTCTGTTGAACAATAGGTTTTGTGGCGAAATCAGGAATGTAGATTCTACGATCGGGACCGGGAACAATTCCGGCCTGTTGCAACCGAGCATCGTTTGGATTCGCAATCCACCCGGGTAGATTTGCTTGCGTGAGGCGCGGATTTACTTTCTTATCTAACGTAAGTGGAATAAATTTTATTATACTAAACTTTGGAGCGGATATTAACGCAATATCAAATTTGTTCCCTTGTTGAGTTTCTCCCAATTCGGGTGATATATACCCGGTGAGATCCTCACCAGGAGGGGCGCTTATCGTAAATCCGATTAAGTCCATCCATTGACGGCATGAATCGGGATTATCGGATTTATTGAAACACTGCCGATAAGTGTCGGGAACTATACGCGGCATATACCGAGACTCATCTGGCAAGGCGAAAATAATTGAGTTTCTCATTACTTCGGGGAATTGTGATTTTAGATATGATACATGCTGGGAACTAATGTTTGCTGCAGTCAGGTAGTTGTCCCCGTCCGGTTTGCCATAATTTAAGGCGTTAGCATGCCCCTGGAAAGAAATTGCCATCAGAGTGGTAAGTGAAATAACTATTGCAACCATGGGAGTAAGGGTAAGAGTGGAGGCTGAGCTGACAATACCAGTCTCCCGTAATGGTTTGCCGATACTCACCCATGACAATGAACACGCGAGTAGGGCAGCGCCAGTTACGGCTACGATAATTGATGGGAAATACAGGATTGATGTAAGAGGAACAGCGAACCAGATTGAGATAGCGGAAATTGCTAAAAGTGCAGCTCCGAACCCTGAAATAGTTTTGAGAGATCCAGTTCCAACTCTCACTGCCGTTTTGTGGCGCCTTCTGTTGCGCGACTTATAGTAAACAAGTAATACTATGAGTGAAATAAGTATAGTCGCAAAAACTCGGATATAACAGGTATACACACTACTTGGCTCGTAGGCTGTCCAGAATTGATCGAATTTACGACCTAGGTAACCGCACAGGAGCCACATTCCTAAATGAGCGAACAAGCCGCCGAGTAGTTCTGTAGTTACTAGTGATGTGACGATAACTCCAGCAGATAAAAGCCAGGCTAATTGCTGTTTCATTCCTATAGCACGCAGCGAGCTCACTGTTTTAGCGGCAATTTTACTTACAACAGTAGCGCTTATCACCAGAAGCGCTACGGCAGCTAACGAAAGGATTATAGACAGTACCTGCCAGCTATCGAGGAGAGTCTTTTTTTCTCCATGTAATATATACTCTGTTGCGCTGTCCACTGAGGTAGATCGAATAGTACCGGCGTGGATGTCTTTCGAAGCATATTCTTCCTGCTCCAGATTAAGATTTGTAAACCATAAAGTGGCTGCCTGCTGCTCCGGTGGCGGCATCTGTTTTACAGCAAATTCCTCGCTTATATGGGCAGGTAGGATTGCAATTCCTACAACTTCGAAGATAGAGTTCCCTATTTTTATTCGCTCGTTAATGTTAGCATCCAGCTTCTGTGATGTAGCTTGCGAGAGCACAATCTGGTGTTGGTTGTGTGGCCTGTGGCCTACTATCAACTTTCCATAGGGGAAATCTCTGCCTGTCTCGATCAATGTAGTTTTCGTCGAGTGATTGGCCTTTTCTATAACATGACTAGTTCTCGCGACCGGGACTAACTTGCTGTTCTTAGCGCCTCTCAAAAGATCTGTCCGCGCTTTAGAAGTTGTGGTACCGACCTTGTATTGATATCCGCCGTAGGTTGTCTTGCAGTCGGTTTCGATGGCGTTTATGAAATTTGCGCGGAACATTCCGGAAAGGGAAGCACATGTAGAAAAGACCAGTAGGCCTACGCTTAGGATCAATGCTAGGCGGAAATGCTCTCGAAGAAAACCTATTGCAACCTTCATCCGCATTGCGCGTATTACCTTTTTTCGATCAGTTTGTGTTCAGATACTTCCAGCACTCTGTCTGCGGCTTTAGCCACTGCTGGATCGTGGGTGACGGTGACTATGCACACGTCTAGTTCGTGTGCTAGTTCACCGAGTAATTCGGAGATTCCGCTAGAGGATTCCTCGTCTAAGGCACCTGTTGGTTCGTCTGCCAAGATGACTTTTGGCTTGTTCGCTAAAGCTCTAGCAATTGCGACCCTTTGTGCTTCGCCCCCAGAGAGTTGGTCGGCGCGTGAGTCGGCTATATCCCCTAACCCCAGACGCTGTAATAATCGGGACGCTGTGTCAGGGTTGTGGCCGAGGGTGCCTGCAACCTGCTGAGCCAGCCGAATGTTGTCACGCGCACTGAGGTAGGGAATTAGCCGATAGTCCTGGAATACTCGGGCCAGTACCTTCCCTCGCAGGTCTTTTAGTGGAAAGTCGGAAACTGGTCTTCCCGCTATCTTCACGGTTCCCTTTTCGGGAACCAGGGAGCCGTCAAGCAGGTTTAGCAACGTAGTCTTCCCCGACCCGGAAGGGCCCATAACCACGTGAAATAAGCCGGATGCGAATTCGGCATCCATATTTGTGAAGATTGTTCGCAGTTGCCGAGCGTCGGGAAAATGGAACGATATCCCAGAACACGTAATCATGAATTATCCGCAGGATTATCGGTGGTCTTGGTCGGTGCGTGCGTAAGGAACGGTTTCGGGTCTCAATGCGAACTCCTTCGTTGCTTCGGGTTGCTACTGGGGCATCTTCCTTTAGTCGGGCAGAGTGAGCCCCTTGCATCACGAGAATAACAAGGTAGATTCATCGTCGCATAACGTTAAAGGACTCTAATGCGGCGGGAAGTTCCACGCTCTCTGCGTCCAGTGGACGGCGCCAGGCGACACGGGTGGCAGCAGGAAAAATTGGGTCCTGGCACAAGCGCGATCAAGGGGTAGGGTCAGACCCCCAGCTTCGCCCTCACCCAGCGGGCGGCCATCATGGACGCATCGGTCACCCCAAAATCGGGTAAGTAGGCGCGACCAATGGCAAAACCTACCGCAGGTAGCTCCGCTACGTCGGGAACTAACAGGTACATTGGTTCGTAAGTCGGTTGAAACTTTGCTTTAAACCTGGCTAACGACCTAAACCCATAGACCGGCTCCAACATGCGCCCCACCCGATCCAACGAATCGGAAAGGAAAGCGCGTTCCTCAATCTCACTCGGTTCCTCGCCCGCCGGCGCCGGGGCAAGCGGCGCCCCCGACAAAGACACGAACTCTAAACCGGCTTCCTGGCAGGCAATAGCCTGTTCTACCAGCAGCAGCTCGATGACCTGTTTGAAACCGCCCTCGCGCCTGCGCATCACATCCAAGGTGCGGCCAACCAACTGCCCGTCTCGGTAAACCGGTAGCCAGGAAGTTACCCCGTGAATGGTGCGCTCATCGTCAACAGCAATCAAAAGCGACACGGCGGGATCTTGCAGCTCAGCCACCCCACCCAGGGTGAAATGCATTTCCGGCAACGCCTTGCCCTCGACCCAGCGGGCACAAATCGCGCGAATCTGATCGCGCCCGCCCTCGGGAAGATCCTCCCAAGTTACCTCTTCGACGTGTACGCCCTCGCGAGCGGCCCGATTCTTTGCGGTGCGCAAATCCTGATATTTCTTACCCACCAGCGTGAACGATGCCATCGGAACCACGGCCTCTTCAGCTACCCGCACGGCAGTCCAACCCAGATTCTGCGCCGCCTTAGCGACCTCGGCGTGGGTCGAATAGAGGGCGGGAATCCACCCGTTCTTCTGCGCGAATGCCCCGAACTCGTGGACGAGGCGACCCATGTTCGCAACCTTGCCCACCGGATCGGCGGTAGCCAAGGCCACGCCCTCGACAACGCGGTAACCCCACCCGGCAGAACCCGTCCTATCCGCCCAAGGTTGGTTGCCCGCCCACGTAGACATCCACGAAAGAGAACCGCCACCGGTTAGAACAAGTTCCCGCAAATGCGATTCCGCATCCAGGTTCGCGGGGCGGAAATAGGAGCGCTCCGCAGGTACGAGCCGGCCCCTCGAAGTGAACGTACGCCAAAGTAAAAACACCAAGGCAATAGCCAGCAGATGGGCGGGAGGTCCCGCAAAAATTTGCACAAAGGTGCGGGGAGTCGACCAGGCACGCGGCTCCAAAGCGTAAAGCAGTAGCATAACGGCCAGGCCCACCGCGAAAATGAGTCCCGCCCTCTTGCCCATGAGCTTATAGGTGCCCTCTGCTGCATGCACGTGGAAGAAACCTTTAGTTGCAAGAAGCAGCACCAAAGCGCAGCCACTGATAGCTATCTGAAAATAGAGCGGAGGAAGTGCCGAAAAAATGTGTTGGGTAGAAAAAGTGAAGTCCTCAGGAACCAAATGCACCCACACCAGGGCGCGCACAACGCCCACAATTTGCACTGCCACCGCAACAATCCAGGCTGCCCTGCGCGAACGCGACAACCCGTCCGCCAGAGCCAAAAACAGCAGGAAGAGGGCGACATGGTGAAGCAGGGGAGACATGGCCCCACCGCTGGCGCGCGCCAACTCCACCGTGCAAAGCGGATCGGCTATATGCGCCCTAATCGAGGCGAATCCATCGGGGAAACAGTGCGCTGCCAATGAAGCCGGCCGCAACCTAGAAATAAAAATTAGCCGTTCAATTTGCGCCATCGGCCCCGCAGGGTGCCTGAAAATGGCGCTAATAAGCCCCGAGGTGCCTAATGCGGCAACGATTATGGCAATGTTAGCGGGAATGTCAGCGCGCGCCCCCATGGGCTTGCCGCGTCGAGCGCTCGCGGAAGGCGTGTAGCCAAGCACAAGGCCCGCAAGCGCGGCGCCGATGCGTACCACCTCAACCAAGTTCCCTACGATAAGGCACAACACCACCAAGGTGACAAATGTTGCCACGCGGATGCGGCGAGCCCCAATGCGACTAATCCGCCAGGTAGTGCCCACAAGCACCGCAATAACCCACGGCGAAAGAGAAACCACCGTTTCGTCAACCAAAACAGCCGAGGTGGAAAATCCTACCGCGTAAAAGACAAATACAGTAAGTGCCCCAAAAATAATGCCGCAAAGGTGGCCACCCACGGCAATTAGTGCCAGGCGGGCAGAACCCAACTTTGGTTCCGCCCACGAACCTACAGCCAGGGCAAACGCGGTAGCTAGCAGCAGGGCAATCCCATCAGAGGTAGTAAAGACAGCAACTAAAGGGCGCGACCAACCAGGAAATTCGGTAAGTGCAAAACGAGCTAGCGGCCCGCGCGTAGAAGCAGCGGGGCCAATCCCCAGAGCGAGAGCTAAAGCAATGTTTGCCGCCCAGCCCAACCCCACTAGAACAAGGGTGGCGGGCGAGCGCAATAACGCGGACTTAATTCTGCTCATCACTTGCCCTTCTCGATTCCTAGCTGCTGCATCATCCACGGCCATTGTTGTTTCAATAGACTGCGCCAGACCGCCCACGAATGCCTGCCCTGGGTGTAGACAATCTGACCCACGTCAATTCCTTTCTTCTTTGCCTGCGCGTGCACGCGCCTAGTTTTTGCTCCCGCGAACTTATCTTCGATTCCGAGCCCGAACCTACCCGACATGGCGGGGAAATGCCCGTTCTGCAGTAGGGGAGCGATCTGGTAGAGCTTCCACTTTTCTGCATCCCCCGCAAAAGCGTGCTGAATCGTGTAGCGGCGGGTGCCTATTTTTTGTTCAGCTTCCCCAGACATGTCAAAAAAGTGGCGGTAGGTGTTGGGTGCCTGCAATGCGAATTGGACCGCGCAGGTGCCCCCAAAACTTACTCCGGCAACCAGCCATTTGTCCGCGCTAGCAGCGGCCGGTAGGTTAGCTTTAACCCATTCGGGCATATCTTTAGTGGCGTAGGTAGAAGCGTTACCCCTAGTCGAATCCGCACACAGGGTGTTGTAAGTGGTAGATCCCGTAACGTCAGCTAGCACAAGAATTGGGGCAACGCCAGAATGAGTACTGGCATAACGTTCAGCCATCATGGGGGCGTTACCTAGTCGAACCCAGTCGTTCGGGGTGCCAGGGATACCGGCCAACAACACCAGCACAGGCAGCTTTGGTGGGCGCGGCCCCAGCGCGGCCGGAGGAAGATAAATATTTGCCGGGCGAGCCCGAAAACCAGACTTCTTGCCCGGAATTGTCACCTTAGTGAGCACCCCCCGCTTGGGAATATTGCCAAAGGATTTAGCATCCAGTTTCCGCTCGCTGCCCGCAGCCAGATGTAGCTTCTTCCAAGAAACGGTGTCAATCTTGCTGGGCCCAAAGAAAGATTCCATAGTGGGGTAGGCCTGGTATACCGCATTAGTACCAAGTGAGGCCCCAGCCGCAAAAACCGCAACCGCAACCAGTGCGCCCAAAAAGCGGGTTGCCCTCGCCAGGGTGGGGGCTTTAATCCCGAGGGCGAAACCCCCCATAACTAGGGCGCTTACCGCCAAGACGATCCAAATATAAATGTGCCAGTCGAGCCCATCGGGAAAAGGCACCCAAAGGTAGTCAATTACGAGCAGCGTTATTGCGGAGGCGCCCCCACCCGCAAGCAACGCCACAAAAGCTTTGCGAAAATACTTTTTTGCGCCCGCCGCCAGGGAAAACATTAAAGCGGTCGCGACGGCGACAAGAATCCAGGCCAGCCACAAAGCATTGGGGCTAAGCAAGTTCGCGTCCCGCACATCGACTCCTATTCTTTAAGGGCCTGGGCCCGGCAACAAAAACATCTAAGAGTAGTCGCTATTATCTGTGTAAAACCTGAGCGTTTACTATTAGTTCTAAAGGAAACCTCCCGCTAGGGGCCTAGGCAGAGCCAGAAAGGCCCGATTGTGGCCAATGACAAGGTTGCGAACCCAATAGAGGCGGTAGGGTAAGAAGTGCTCGAACGGGCATTTTAGAAAGGGGAAACGTGGCGGATCCAAAAAAGGACGGGCCGGGTAAACTGACTCGCCGCGAACTGCGCCTACGTAGGCAAGGGCGCAGCTTGAACGCTAACGCTTCCGGCGCAACCAGCGCCCCGAAGGCCACTTCGGATCCCAAGCCAGCCCCCAAGTCCTCCCAAAGCACAAGGCGTACTCAACACCCCAAAAGCGGCCAAGGCGCCACGAAAAGTAAGCGCGCAAGCAGCAGCAACAACCCGCCCTCGTACCAACCCAAACGCAAAACCAGCGCAGTTAGGTCCGATAGGGCAGTACAAAAACGCAACCAGAAGGCCAGGCGGACCTGGCCGAAACGGCTGGGAATCGGGCTGCTCGGCACCTTCCTACTAGGCATCATCGCAGCTGGATGCACCTTCCTAGTGGCATACGCAACAATGGACATACCCGGGCCCGACAAACTGGCGCAGGCGCAAACCTCCACAGTTTACTTCGCCGACGGCAAAACCGAGATGGGCAAATTCCAAACCCAAAACCGCCAAATCATCGACGCCAGCAAACTACCCGACTACATTGGGCAAGCGGTAGTTGCCTCCGAAGATTCCACGTTCTTCGAAAATAACGGCATCGACGTCAAAGGCATCGGCCGCGCCCTAATAAACAACCTATTGGGCAGGCCCCGCCAAGGCGCATCCACGCTTTCGCAACAGTACGTAGAAAACTACTACACCGGCTCCACCTCAAACGAACACGGCATCCGCGCCTACTTCGCCAAATTCAAAGAAACCATTTTGGCGCTGAAGATAAACCGCGAACAATCAAAAGACCAGATCCTAGGCAACTATCTGAACACAATCTACTGGGGCCGAGGAGCATACGGCATTGAGGCTGCCGCCCACGCCTACTTCAACAAGCCAGCCGCCGAACTAACCCCCTCAGAGGCCGCGCTACTAGCAGGAATCATTCCCGCGCCCTCCTCATGGGACCCCGCAATTGACCAGAATATGGCCCACAAACGTTGGGACCGCGTAGTCGACCGCCTAGTAAAAGACAACTGGATCCGTGCCGACGAAGCCGAAAAAATGGCCTTCCCCAAAGCTGCCGCCCCGCAGGCAGTACAGCCGTCACTAACCGGCACAAACGGGTACCTCTTGGCTCACGTGCGCCAAGAGCTGCGCTCCAAAGCCGGCTACAGCGACGAACAAATCGACACCATGGGCATGCAGATAGTCACCACTATCCAACCCGACCGGCAAAAGGCGGCAGTTGACGCGGTAAACAACCTACCCGCCGACAGGCCAAAAACGCTGCGCACAGGCCTCGTCTCAGTCGACCCCGAAACTGGGGCGATCGTAGCCGAATACGGCGGAGCCGACTTCCAAAAAGTACAGCGCTCAGCAGCCTTCCAAGACAACGCCATGGCAGGGTCCACCTTCAAGCCCTTCGCCCTAATCGCCGCACTGCAAAACGGCGACAGCATCTACTCGAGCGTCGACGGCTCTTCCCCACTAGCGCTAGGAGCCGGAAAAGTCTCCAACTACGCCTCCATCTCGTTCGGGCCCGTCACTTACAAAAAAGCAACCCAATATTCCATCAACACCGCCTACGTGCGCATAAACCAAAAAGTTGGGCCCGCGACCACAAAACAAGTTGCAATCGACGCCGGCTACCCGCAAGACACCCCCGGCCTAGACGAATCGCCCACAAACGTGCTGGGTTCGTCCTCGCCGCACACAGTCGACATCGCCACCGCATATTCCACAATTGCCTCGCGGGGAATACGCCGCGACGCCCACATTGTCGACCAGGTCAAAGACAAAGCCTCGGATGTGCTCTACAAGGCAGACACCGCAGGTAAGCGTGTATTCGACGAAGACATAATGGACCAGACCACCGAAGCACTCCAATCCGTAGTGCAAGGCGGATCCGGCGACAAAGCCCTAGCCCTAGGCAGGCCCGCCGCAGCCAAAACCGGTTCGTCAGAAGAGAACCGTTCCGCCCAATTCGCAGGTTTCGTACCGCAACTAGTAACCGTCGTCTCCATGTACCAGGTAGGCGAAGATGGTTCCGAACAGTCCATCACCCCCTTCGGCGGCGTAGGTGAGGTTACAGGCTCCACCTGGCCTGCACAAGTGTGGACCTGGTACATGCAAGACGCTCTAGCAAACACTCCGGTCGAACAATTCGAGGGCTGGCAGGCACCCCAATCCAGGCGTGCGCCTGCACCCGCCCCGGCCCCAGCCCCTAGGCAGCAGAGCCCACGTTCAGAAGAGGCCAGCCCTTCGCCCTCGGAAGAAAATGAGCGGGAAGAAGTCCAAGAAGAGTCCCCCCACGAGGAGGGGCAAAAACACAAAGAACAGCGCAACCAACCCGCCCCCGCGCCCTCGGAAGAAAAACAAAACAGGCAATAGTGTGGCGGGCCTCGCCCGCAAAAAGGGTAGAGGTGGCGCGAAGATCCAGCTAAACTGTGTATCTGGCAACTTTGCACCCGCAAAGCGGCCAACGCAGACCCTCCTGTCACGGAAAGACCGTGACCGCTCAGACCAAAGGAGGTGGGTTATCAATGCGTGAGTACGAACTCATGGTCATCCTGGACCCGCAGCTAGACGAGCGTGCAGTCCCTGCATCCATGGAAAAAGTCACCAAAGTTGTAACCAACAATGGTGGCACCGCCGAAGTTGACGTGTGGGGCAAGCGCCGCTTGGCCTACGAAATTCTAAAGCACTCCGAAGGCATCTACGTGGTTATCAAACTGAAGACCACGCCCGCGGACGCCAAAGAACTCGACCGTCAGCTCACTTTGAACGAAAGCGTTCTTCGTACCAAGCTGATGCGCTTGGACACCAAGTAGTAACCCAGTAGAACCAAAACGGAGGAATCATGGCCGGAGACACCGTAATTACGGTAGTAGGAAACCTAACCGCCGATCCGGAACTCAGGTTCACGGCATCAGGGGCGCCAGTGGCGTCCTTCACGATCGCCTCCACCCCCCGCCGGTACAACCGCCAGTCAGGGCAGTGGGAAGATGGCGAAGCCCTCTTCATGCGCTGCTCACTGTGGCGCCAAGCAGCCGAAAACGCTGCCGACTCGCTACAAAAAGGCATGCGCGTAATCGCGCAAGGTCGGTTGCAGCAGCGCTCATACGAAACCCGTGAGGGTGAAAAGCGCACTGTCGTCGAAATGCAAGTAGACGAAATCGGCCCGTCCCTAACCTTCGCCACAGCCCGCGTCGAGCGCTCCCAACGCGGAGGCTCCGGCTTCAGCGGTGGTGGCCAAGGCGGCTACGGCGGCCAGCAAAACCAGGGCGGCTACGGCCAAAACCAAGGCCAGCCCCAAAACTATGGCCAGCAAAACCAGGGACAAGGTTTCGGTTCAAACGCAGGTTACAACGCGCCAACGGGTGGTTCTCCCGAAGACCCATGGAGCACCGGCGGTGCACAAGCCGGCTCCAGCTTCGACGAAGCACCCCCGTTCTAAAGCGCTGGGCCTAGAGCCCATTTCCAGGATTTTGCCCCACTAGGGGCTGCCGCAAGGCAAATGACCATAAGGAGAAGGCATGGCAAGGCAGCAAAAGGCTCGCACTGTTAAGCCAATTAAAAAGAAGGCGAACCCGTTCCGGGGCGTCGAAAATGTAGTAATCGATTACAAAGACACCGCACTATTGCGCAAGTTCATCTCGGACCGCGGCAAAATCCGCGCCCGCCGCGTGACCGGTGTCTCCGTACAGCAGCAGCGTCTAATCGCTAAGGCCGTCAAGAACGCCCGCGAAGTTGCTCTGCTTCCGTACTCGTCATCCGGCCGCTGATAGGAGGGGAACACAATGGCAGCACAGACAAAAGTTGTACTAAACGCCGACGTCCCCAACCTGGGCGTCACCGGTGACGTTGTAACTGTTCGCGCAGGATACGCTCGTAACCTGCTGTTCCCGCGCAACCTGGCCTCCAAGTGGACCCCGGGTGCACAGCGCCAGATCGACCAGATGCAGGCCGCTCGCCGCAAGCGCGAAATCGCCTCCATCGACGATGCGCGCGCGGTACGCGACGCATTGCAGGGCTCCGAGGGCGTTGCCATCACCAAGAAGGCAACTGACACCGGTCGCCTATTTGCGTCCGTGTCCAACTCCGAGATCGCGGAAGCGGTCAAGGAACAGCTCGGCCAGAGCATCGATCGTCGCGGCGTCTCTTGGGAAGCCCCGATCAAGACCACCGGCACCTTCAAGGTGAACGTTTCCCTTCACCCCGAGGTCAACGCGACCTTGGTTGTAAAGGTTGACGGCGAATAGTTTCTATTCAGCCCTATGGCCCGCCGCGCCCCGTGCGTAGCGGGCCATTTTGCTAACCCCGAATCGGGAAATACCCCCTTATCGCTCACCTAGCGTTTCCCACATTCCCTTAACGCCCTTGCCCTTGTGCTTCGCGCAACGGTCGTTCGGTGGCCAGGTTGTGCAAGTGGTGTGTGCTCTTGCCCTTGTGCTTCGCGCAACGGTCGTTCGGTGGCCAGGTTGTGCAAGTGGTGTGCGTTCTTGCCCTTGTGCTTCGCGCAAATGCCCGACCGCACCCAGAGCGCACACCACTTGCACAAGGCCCAAATGCGATGCGTAGCCGCCCTTTGCGGAACTCTGCGCCTGGCTTTTCATACGTCGATATTATGAAGGCATGGATGAGGCTGTGATCTCTAGAGGGCAAGGCGCCCTGCTTGGCCAACTCGTTGGCGACGCGTTCGGCGCTCAAATGGAATTCATGACTCCCAAAGAAGTAAAGGACCGGTTCGCAGGTAACCGCCTGATGGGGCCATCTGCCATACACGGCACTATAGCCGGGCAGCTTACGGACGACTCCGAAATGGCGCTGTCGTTGGCCCATTCAATCGTCGATTCAGGAGAATACTGCGCGGCGGCAGCCTTTTCTGCATATCAAGAATGGGGGCACTCCCAGCCGTTCAGCATGGGTATGGCCACCCGTTCCGCCCTCGCCGGCGCGCCCTCAAACGAAACCCAGGCGAACGGGGCCCTCATGCGCATCAGCCCGCTAGGCGTATACGGCTGGCACGCGCCCCTGCACAAGGTGGGCACCTGGGCCGCCACCGATGCCGCCTTGACCCACCCTAACGCGATCACACGTGCCTCAAACTGCCTATATGCCATGGCAATCGCCCTCGGTGTACGTGGCCACAACGCCCAAAGCATCTACCGGAGCGCACTCAGCTGGGCGCAAGAAATGCGCGTACCCGAGCCTGTGGCCGCGGCCCTGCGGCGGGCTCACAACAGAATGCCCGAAGATTTCATGACCCACCAGGGCTGGGTGCTGATAGCCCTGCAAAATGCGTTCTACCAGTTGTTGCATGCTAGCTCGGGCGAGGACGCCATCCGCACGAGCGTTTTGCAGGGCGGGGACACAGACACAAACGCTGCCATAGCCGGGGCCTTAGTAGGGGCCGCCGGAGCCAGTTTTCCGCCCTCGTGGGTGCAAGTGGTATTAGAGGCCGAACCGGACCAGGCCAGCGCCCACCCTCGGCCTGTGCGCCTGTGGGGGGCCAACGTGCTAGTACTTGCTGAACAGCTGGTTCGGGCGGGCGAAAAGGTAAAATAGTTGCTGCGCAATTGTGTATAACGGCATCATAATGCCGAAAAGTTGCGACCCATCACCCCCCCCGTTTTAGGATGCTGGCGTATCGATCCAAGGGAGGAAACATGACACGCAGCAACGTAAACCGGAACAACCAGGACGCCTCTTCATTACTACTGAAAATTGGCATCGGCATCTATATTTTTTCGTTGCTGGTCCGCACGCTAGGGTCACACCTGATGAGCTGGGGCGCCAACCAAGTAGGCTCCGCCAAACCACTGGGTGCGGTAGTCAGCTTTCTAATAGGGGAATTGCAAGCACTCTCCCTGCCCACAGTAGCCACCTTGTGCATAATCGCGGCAATTGTAATCCGCACCTGCTGGCGCCGATAACCGCTAGGCCTCGGCGTTCTCCATCCACTTGCTGCCCCTAGCCCGGATGGCCAGAACCACGGCGCGAGCTCCAAACATGATCGCCGCATACCCGACCCACACCCACAGCAGGTTCAAACCTGCATGGTTGCCAGCCAGTATCCACCCGTACGAGGGCGCCTCAGCGGGCAGATCTTGGCCGCCCACCAATGCTGCAGACCAAGTATTGCCGAAGTGGGCTATGGCTAGGGCTGCGGGGGCGTAAACTGCCAGCACCACAACGTAGGAGGCGGCCATGTACTTCGAATCGTTAGCCCCTATCAGTACTCCGTCAAGCATGTAAACCACTCCGGCTAGCGGCTGCATCAGACCCGCCATGATCAGGCCTACCGCCGTAGCCATAAGCACTTGGTTGTCAGAAGAATAGATCCGCCCGATGAGTGGGGATCCGGCGATAATAATTACCCCTAGTACAACGCCCACACCGGCGCCCCACGCCAGGCAGCGCCCCAACACTGCTCTGACGCGGCTAAAATTGCCGGTCCCTAGCGCGTGCCCCGTCAGGGCCTGCGCTGCAATAGCCAGGGCATCCAGGCTGAAAGACGACAGTGCCCAAATAGAATTAATCACCTGATGGGAAGCCAACGTTAGGTCGCCCAGCCGGGTGGCAGCACTGACTGTGAGCACCCCGCAAAGTTGTAGCGCCAGTGACCTGACTAATAACGGCAACCCAGAAAAACCAGATTTGCGGATACCACTTATTGACGGACGTACGGATACGCCCTCGCGCCTGGCCCCACGGTAAACAATCAGGCACAACGCTACTGCCATGCCGGTCTGTGCCAACGCCGTGCCAATGCCGGCGCCGCGAATGCCTAAGTCAACCCCGTAAATTAGGGTGGCGTTCAAACAAACGTTAGCGAGGGCGCCCAGCGTGGCCACTACGAACGGAGTGCGAGTGTTCAGCATGCCGCGCAAAGTTCCAGTGGCCGCCATGACGGTGAGCATCGAAATCAAACCGGGGGCAGCCGCCCTCAGGTAAATTCCCGCATGCCCGGAGGCGGCAGCAGAAGCGCCGAAAAGTGAGGCCAACTGGGGGGCAAAAATTGCTAGCACTAGCGCTAGCAGTAATCCCACTCCGGCCGCCAGCCACATGCCATCCACGCCTCCGCGTAGCGCCCCCTTCTTGTCTCCCGCACCTAAACGTCTCGAGGTGAGTGCGGTGGTGGTGTAGGCAAGGAAGATACACATGCCCACAAACAGGTTCAAGATGGTGGTTCCCACGGCCATGCCGGCAAGCTGGGCAGTTCCCAGGTGTCCGACCATGGCTGAATCGGCCATGGTCATAAGGGGTTCCGCAATGAGTGCGCCGAGGGCGGGAATCGCCAACTCTAGAATTTGCCGGTTGAGCGTCTTCGGGCGAGGCTTGTCCACTTTTCCTCCGAAATCTTTTTATCCACAGCCTGTGGGTAAACCTGTGGACTTTTTGGCCGGTGAAAGCCGGTTTACCTGTTTTACTGTGGATTTGTGGTTATTTTTGTCCACACTGTATCCACAGGAGGTGGGGATTTGTCCCCAAGGACTCCACAATAGTGCCGAGCTTATCCACATGCCAGCCGAAGCCAGCTTGGTTTTTGCCGCCGCCTGTTCGATACTTAGACGGAGTATGTTCGCTTAGGGGGTTGCATGGCAGACGAGTCCGCATACGATCGCGTTCCGCCTCACGATAACGACGCGGAGCAGTCGGTTTTGGGGGCCATGTTGCTCTCAAAAGATGCGATCGCCGACGTCACCCAAGAAATGCGGGCTTCGGATTACTACGCACCCAAGCACGAAATAATTCACAACGCGATCATCGATCTGTATGGGCGCGAGGAACCGGCCGACGCGGTTACCGTGGCCGCAGAGCTAGAACGCAAGGGCGACCTGAATAGAGTTGGGGGAGCCCCCTATCTGCACACGCTAACTACAGCTGTGCCTACCGCAGCTAACGCCAACTACTACGCCCGCATCGTTCGCGAAAAAGCGCAGTTGCGTTCGTTGGTAGACGTGGGTACCCGTATTGTGCAGTTGGGTTATTCTGCCGAGGGCGGGGATCCAGCCGAGATCATCAACACGGCTCAAAGTGAAATTTATGCGGTCACCTCTAACCGTACTGCCGAAGACTATGTGCCAATTTCTGATGCGATCGAGCCGCTCGTCGAAGAGCTGGAGGCAATCGAGAACAACAAGGGTGAAGCGCAGGGTGTGCCCACGGGATTCCACGACCTCGACCGCCTGCTAGGGGGGTTGCACGAAGGGCAGATGATTATCGTGGCTGCGCGTCCGGCAATGGGTAAGTCCACCTTAGCGCTCGATTTTTGCAGGTCGGCCTCAATTCACCACGGGGTAGCGTCGGTGATCTTCAGCTTGGAAATGTCGCGTGGGGAAATTGCTATGCGCATGCTTTCGGCCGAGGCGCGCGTACCTATGGCGAAGATGCGCCGCGGCGAAATGGAACGCCAGGACTGGGTTAAGATTGCCGAAGTTATTGGTAAAACTGACGAGGCGCCGCTGTTTATTGACGATTCGCCAAACATGTCCATGACCGAGATTAGGGCAAAGTGTCGCCGTTTGAAACAGCAGCACAACCTTGGCTTGATCGTAGTCGACTACCTGCAGTTGATGACTTCCGGCAGGGCTGTGGAGTCGCGCCAACAGGAAGTGTCCGAATTTTCGCGTTCGTTGAAGCTGCTGGCGAAGGAATTGGGCGTGCCGGTAATTGCGGTTGCCCAGCTAAATCGTGGCCCCGAGCAGCGCACCGACCACAAACCCATGATGGCCGACCTGCGCGAATCAGGTTCGTTGGAGCAGGATGCCGACGTAATTATGCTTCTACACCGCCCGGAAGCTTACGAAGAAGATAATCGCCCAGGTGAAGCCGACATTATTGTTGCCAAACACCGTAACGGTTCCACTGGAACAATAGCGGTGTCCTTCTTGGGGCACTATGCTTCTTTCGCATCGCTAGGCCCCGAAGCATAATCCGTTAATCTCAAATAGTAAATACCTTATTGCGCGGGGATTTTTGTGAATGGTATAAAAAAATCACCCTATTTATCTAGCAAAGGGAATTTCATGCGTGCTGATTTCGCCTCCCCAACACTGATTGCCGCGGCCACCTGCCAGGCAGCCATGTGTATGCGCGTTTCAGCTGCGCACATGTGTTTGATGCGCACCTCGCGCTAACCATTTTTCGCCCTCAGCCCAGGCGTCGATTGGGGCTTTTCCAACTCTGTTACCTATTCCCAGAGTTATACCGTTTTTATTTTCTTTTCCATTCTCAGGGAGAAAACTATGCTTATTTCCGGACTAATTGTCGGAATTCTTCTAGGATTTATTTTCCAACGCGGACGATTTTGTGTAACCGGAGCTTTCCGAGACGTTTGGCTATCGGGCTCCACCAGATGGATCAAAGCCTTCTTACTGGCCATTGCTCTGCAGTCCATTATCGTCACTGCGCTGGCAGGATTGGGCGTAATTAGCCCCGAGGTTGACAAATTCGCGCCCCTGGCAGTAGCGGGCGGTTCCCTGCTGTTCGGACTCGGCATTATTTTGTCGGGCGGCTGCGCTACCGGCACCTATTACAGGGCCGGGGAAGGCCTAGTGGGCTCCTGGATCGCCCTGGTGCTGTACGCCCTCTCGTCCTCGGCGTTCAAATTTGGGTTGGGCTCGAACCTTACCAAGGTTCTTCGCGGCCAAACCGTAGAAGCAACCACTATCTACAAAACCCTAGGCGTACCCTGGTGGTCGCTAACTTTGCTACTTTCCGTGGCAGTGGCATATTTGTTGGCCCGGGAAATTGGTGCCAGCGCCCCCCTTGCTGAACTTCCCGCCAAAAAGACGGGCATTGCTCACTTCCTCTTTGAAAAGAAATGGCACCCCTTCTTCACCGCCACTTTGGTAGGTCTTATCGCCGCCGCCGCTTTCCCCCTGTCTGCAGCCACGGGACGCAATGCTGGCCTGGGAATCACCACGCCCTCCGCAAAACTAATCCAATTTCTAACCACCGCTGACACCAGCTACATAGACTGGGGCGTGCTTTTGATACTGGGCCTCATCCCCGGTTCCTACCTGGCAGCTAAAGCTTCCGGCGAATTCCGAGTGCGCGTGCCAGATGCCTCCACCGCAATCCGCGCAGTCTGGGGCGGCCTGCTAATGGGCTCGGGCGCAGTGCTCGCAGGCGGGTGCAACATAGGCAACTCCCTAGTGGACACCGCCCTCTTCGGCTGGCAGGGATGGACCGCCTTCCTGTTCACCTTCCTAGGTGTCGGCCTAGGTGCCCGCCTGTTCGTGCAGACTCACAAGCGAGCCGGTGCCGCCCCCGTCGAAATTCCCGCCCCGCAAAACGCGTAAACGACGCAATTACAGAAAGAAGAAAAATGAGCTTTCTAGGAATCAAATTCCCCACCAGGGAAACCAGAAAAACCCCCGTACTTACCGGCTCTGAAAAGAACTACAGGCTGGACGCGCTCGGGCAAGTATGTCCGTTCCCTCTGGTAGAAGCCAAAAAGGCAATCGAAAAATTAGCTAGCGGCGACCAGTTGCAGATCGATTTCGACTGCACCCAAGCCACTGATTCAATTCCTGCCTGGGCAGCCAAAGCAGGCCACCAGGTAACCGCGTTTGAACAGACTGGCGACGCCTCCTGGACTATCACCTTGCGCAAAGCGTAGGTGTTGCGGAAAAGTGGGCGGCCGGGTCCCGGGGGGAGGCCTGGCCGCCCACGTATAACTAGGCGCTTTTTACACTGTTGCGCAGCGCTCGCAAACCGTGCATGACCTGGGTATTTTCCCGGCCGAAATAGTCGTGCAAGGCCTGGTAGGTTTCGTACAACTTGCGGTAGGGCTCAACATTTTCTGGCTTAGGCTTGTACTTGGCCTTCACCTTTTTCCCCATCGCGGCTGCGGCCTGGTAAACATCCTGGTAGGCGCCGGCTGCCACGGCGGCAAAAATGGCCGAACCCAACGCTCCCGCCTGCTCTGTGGCAGAAACCGAAATTGGCAGCCCGGTCACGTCTGCGTAACCCTGCGTGTAAATCGGGTTCTTCAGCAGTCCGCCCGCGATCACGACCTCGTTTATCTGCACCCCGTGTGCAACGAAATTGTCAATTATTGTTTTCCCACCAAAAATGGAAGCTTCGATCAGCGCCCTGTAAATGTCCTCCGGCCTGGTAGCTAGAGTCTTGCCCAACACCATTCCCGAAAGGCGCGGATCAGAAAGAATTGACCTATTGCCGTTGTGCCAGTCGAGGGCGACCAAACCGTGTTCGCCAACCTTCTGCTTCAGTGCCTTCTGGGTTAGCAGCTCGTGCACGTCAATCCCCTGAGATTCTGCTTCTTCGTAGTAGCGCAGGGGCACGAAGGTGTCTTTGAACCAGCCGAAAATATCCCCAACTGCCGTTTGTCCGGCCTCATAACCCCATTTTCCGGGGCAAATACCGCCGTCAACCGTGCCGAACACGCCGGGCACAAAGTGGAAATCCTTGTCGGAAACCAACAGAACAGAGGAAGTGCCGGCAATAATAGTCATCACTCCGTCCTCGACAGCATTCACACCGAGGGCGTGGGCGTGAGCGTCGATAGAGCCTGCGCACACGAGCGTGCCCACCTCGAGCCCGGTCCAGTGCGCTGCTTCTTCGCTTAGGCCCCCTACTTTGTCGGCTAGTTCCACGATGGGAGCCGACATTTTTTCTTCGTAAACTCTGCCAAACCCGGGGGCTAAAGCTTCCAAATATTCAGCCGAAGGGTAATGCCCGTCCTGGTAGATGCGCTTGTAACCGGATGGCCCCGCCGACTGCTTGTGCACTCCCGTCAGACGCCAGTTGATCCAATCCATTGCGTCTGTGATCGCACCTGTTGCCCGGTAAACCTCAGGGGCTTTTTCGAACACTTCCAGTGCCTTGGGCAGTAGCAGTTCCGACGAAATGATTCCGCCGTAGCGGGCGAGCCACTTTTCGTTTCGCTTTGCCGCCAGTGATTGAATTCGGTCGGCCTGTTCGGCCGCGCCGTGGTGTTTCCAAAGTTTCACGTAGGCGTGCGGATTGTTGCGAAATTCTTCGTGCTCGCACATGGGGTGGCCGTCTTTGTCGGCAAACACCACGGAGGCGGAAGTGGTGTCGACGCCGAGGGCGATTACGTCTTTGGCGCTGACGCCCGCTTCATTTAGAGCCTGCGGCACAGTGTGCTTTATTGCTTCCAGGTAGTCGAGCGGATTTTGCAGGGCGAAGTCTTCAGGTAGCCGGCGGCCGTCGCCACAATCTAAGGTTTTGTCCATGACGCCGTTGGGGTAGGCGTGCACAGCGGTACCTAACGTTTCGCCGTCAGAAAGGCGAACTACTGCGGCTCGTGCGGAAAGAGTGCCAAAATCTATGCCGACTGTGTAGGTGTGTTCCTTATCCATTTGTTTCCTTATTTTTCCTGGTCGACCGGGTGGCGATGGCGGCCCCAGAACCCTTCCTCGCTGAAGAGGTGGGTAATTGTTGCGTCGAGCGCGCCCAGATCGACCAACACGTCGAAGACGGTGTAGCGGGGGCGAATCATTTGGGCTTGAACGTGGGTCTTGCGGAAGCGGTCCCAGCCGATTTTTATTTGCTCCGGATGGTAGGGGGCTCCTGCAGCTTTTAGATTATCGATGGCTTGTTCAGGGGAAATGAGCTGCTTGCCGCAGGAGGCCTTGATGTTGGCCCAGTTTGCTTTTAGAGTTTGCAAGCGCTCGCGGAGGGCTGCACCTTCAAGATACTTGCCGAGGGTGTGTTTTACGGCAATGTCTTCAATCTTGTCGATGATGTATTCGCGTACGCGCGCTTCGACCTCTTCCTTTGGGCGGGCGGCGGCAACGACTTTTTCGACGTCTAGATTGTCGATGTCCATGGCCAGGAATTCCTGCCACAGTGCCAGCGAGGCTACCGAGCCAACGCCCACTTTCATGCCGTGTGACAGAGGTGGTTCCCAATCCAGACCGTGTCCTTCCATTTCCCAGGTGTGGCTGAATTGGTGCCCTGCACCAGAGGCAGGGCGGGACGAGGAGAGGGCTTGCATTGCGAGCCCGGACATAATGTTGCCCCTGGTGAGGCCGGCGATGGCGGCAGCGTCGCCAGAACCGAGTTCGGCTGGATTGGAGAGGGCTTTTCGCAGGGGCCCTTGTACCAGCGACCAGGTGTAGTGGTCTATGGGTTCTATGCCCAGGCGGTCGGCCAAGATCCAGTCTGCTCCCGCAGGAATTTTTTCGAGCAGGTCCCCGTAGCCGGTGGCGGTAAGCCGTTGGGGGGCGTTAGCAATTACTTTCAGATCGGCGACTAGGCCTGCGGGAGCAGGGCATTCGCGGGTTATCTTGAAGCCGTCGCGGGTGATGGCGGCACCGTAGGCGGCATACCCGTCGACCGAGGCGGCGGTGCACACGTTCATGTAGGGGCGGCCTAGTTCTCCGCTGGCCAGTTTGGAAATGTCGTTGAGGGTGCCTGAGGCGATTGAACAGATAACGGTGTCGGAGAGTCCTTTTAGGTGCTCGCGCACTTTGGATACATTTTGGTAGTCGGCGTATACGGTGGGTTTGCCGGGAAAGATGAGCCGGTCTGCAATCTGTATGTTTTCGGCTTCGAGTGAGGCAACTACTTCCTTGCCTGCTGCAGCAAACGTGTTGTCGTCGGCAACCAGCAACACCTTCTTGCCCGGGAAGAGCTCTTTGAACATTTTTCCGGTCTGGTCTAGTACATCTTGGCCAATTACGATGGCTTTGGTGTCTTTGGCTGTCTTTAGCGCCTTTTGTATCAGGTCTTCGGCCATAACGTTCAGTCTCCTTTGTCTAAACTATTGAGCTGCGTCTCATACACAATCGTACCCGTTGGTAAAACTAACAGGAATAGCTGTTAAACGGAATGAGTAGAGCCGGCTGCAGGGGTGTCGACACACCCGTGACTATTCTGTGGTGGCCAAATACTGCATGTGACGGGGCGTGGGTTGCCGGTCAAAACTGGCCTACTTATTTCTGTTGCAAGAAATAGCTAACTTCCGCATGGACACAGCGAAAGATTCGTTGCAAGCTGCCGCGACGGGGTCTTCCAGCCTTTATTGCGAGGGCGGGGCCCAGTTAGTTTCTGTAGGTCGAAGGGCCTAAACGGGTCTTAAAATCCGGCATAGCACCAGGTGAACCGCTGTTTGGAGGGGGCGTCTGCAAATATAGGCTATATTTTCACCAATGAATTAAAAGGGTTACTAATTACCGGCGCGAAAAGAATAGCTAATCCTCGAGCTTTGAACCACTGTTAAATCCCGGACGTATTTTTTGCAGATATATATCTTTTCATATCTTCTAACGGCAGGAAATTGCGAATCCGGGCATAGTTTACAAATGGTAGAAGTTATAGTCGTTTAAAACGTCTATGCACCAAAGTGCATGCGCTGTTGCACAAATATGCAGGTGCTTCTTTTGCCAGGATAAATAATCCCAGGCCAAAGCCTACTTTGCGGGCTTGTCCGCCGGCTTAGGTGATGGGGACGAACGGCTAAGAAGGTAACGCCACGGGCGTGGTTGAATCGTCAATAAGCGGAGGAATTTGAGGTCCTTATAACCGAAGAATGGTTAGGCCCGATGCAAAGTTGCTCACGTGGGTCAGCTTTAGAGAATAGGAAAAATATGGCTAAGTCCGTAACTGGAGAGAAGAGCGTGGAAGACCTGTCCCGTCTCCACAGGATCTTCCTTTTGGTTCTTGTTTCAATGGGCAGTTCAATTATTTATACGCCCGCCTACTTGAAGAACGTCTTCTACGATCCACTAATAAAGGCTCTGGACGCTACAAACGCGCAGATCGGCCAGCTTCTTGCCGCCTACGCGCTCACGGCCACCATTTGCTACCTGCCCTCGGGAATCGTAGCCGACAAGATCCGCGTGCGTACCCTGTCTTGGGTGGGTTTCATTGGAACTGCCGCGCTTACTTTCGTGTACGCTTTCCTGCCTTCTATCGCCGTGCTCTACATCGTATTCGTAGGTATGGGCGTAACTTCGATTCTTATTTGGTGGGGCGTGCGCTTCAAGCTTGTGCGCCTCATTTCCGAAGAGAGCGAATACTCGCGCAACATCGGCATCTCTTACGGCATTTACGGGGCTGCCGGCCTAATTGTGGGCCTGGTGATTATGTGGATTGTGCAAACCCTTTTTGCCAACTCCACCGTGCAAGGCGTGCGCGCGATGCTGATCTTCCTGGGCGTCATTATTGCCCTCCTCGGCGTATTTTCATACCTTTTCATCCCTCGTTTCAAGGGTGAAATTGACCCCACCAAATCTTCGTTTGACCTGGGTGAAGTGCTTTCCGCACTGAAGAACCCGGTGGTTTGGCTAGCCGCAGGGTGCATGTTCTTCGTGTACTTCTACTACACCGGCATCAACTACACCACCCCCTACTTCAAAGACGTAATGGGCGCCTCCTTGGGAGTCGTCTCGTTTGTGTCAATCGTGCGCACCTACGGTGTCACCTTGCTGTCGGGCCCGATTTTCGGCACCGTCGCAGAAAAAGTGGGCTCGCCCTCGAAAGTAATCGTAGGCGGCTCCGTGGTGGTTGTAGCCGGCCTACTCGGATTTACTGTGCTACCAGCCAAGCCGGCCTCGGCGATAATCGCAGCGGTAATCATGATTGTGCTGGGCTTTTTGGCAAACGGCGTGTTCGGCGTAGTTTCCTCACAGCTTACGGAAGGTAAAGTCCCGCTCACGATCTTCGGCACTGCCACGGGCCTACTGTCGGTAATCGGCTTTTTGCCCGATTCCTTCTCGTCCGTGTGGTTCGGAGCCATGATCGACCACCAGGGTAACGACGCTTACCGCGGCATCTTCCTAATTCTGGCCGCCTCAGCCGTTATTGCCGCACTGTTTGCAGTAGCGCTCCTCATCTACGTTTCTAGGAACAAAGCCAAGCTGGCGGCAGCCCAGGAACAGGCGGCAGAAGCCGTAGTAGAACACGTTCAAGAGGCCACAAATGCCTAACAAGATCAACGTTCCCGCACTGTGGTCCGCCCAGACTGGAGCCGTAGTAGCCAAGCAGCAGGAGTTGGCGGCAGGTGCCTTTGACACCAATCAGTCACTCGAAGCCCTGCGCAGCGCCTACGAAACTGAGCGAGCTTTCTGGAACGAGGGCGGCCCGCAGATGCACGCGCAGCAAACCTATACTGTGGACACGAAATACGGGCAGGTTCCAGTTACGGTGTTCCGACCCGAAGAGGGCGTGCTCCCAGTTATCGTGTTCGCCCACGGGGGCGGATTCACGGTGGGTTCTGTAAACACTCATAACCGGATCACCCGCACATTGGCGGCGCTCACCGGGGCTGCCGTAGTTTCTGTAGACTACACGCTGTCCCCGGAGGCCCACTACCCGCAGCCGGTTGAAGAAATTGTTGCCGTAGTACAGGATCTGCGCCTGCGCGCAGATGAGCTGCACCTAGATACCTCTTCCATTTCCTTCGCGGGCGATTCAGGTGGGGCGAACTTGGTGGCAGGAACCTACCTGCATCTTCGCGAGGTCGAAAAAGATGTTTCAGGCCTGGGCGTGAACCTGTTCTTCTACGGCTACTTTGGTTTAGACGATTCCATATCTGCTCGCCTGCTGGGCGGGGAATGGGACGGCCTTACGGAAGCCGACATCGACTACTACTGGGGGCAATACCTCGGCGCTCAGCCTGCCGCAGACCAGCGCTTCTTCAAGATTGTCGACAACGAGCTAAAAGAAGGATTCTTGCCCTCGTTTATTGCCGCAGCCGACCTCGATCCGCTGCGCGACAACTCCGAACTGCTTTCGCGAATTCTAACCAATGCTGGGATCGCCAACGAATTCCTTCCCGTAGAAGGGGTAATTCACGGCTTCTTACACAATTCCCGACTCCTAGATGCCGCCGGCGACACCATGGAAGCGGCAGCCAAGTTTTACAAAAAGCACGTCATTCACAACTAGAAAGAAAGAACATGGATTTTTCTCTCACTGACGAACAGCAACTCATGGTTGATGGGTTCACCGAATTGATGAACTCGCGCAACTGGGAAACCTACTTCCACGACTGCGACGAGAAGCATGAATATCCCGAAGAATGGGTAAAGGCCATCTGCGACCTGGGCTTCGACCGCATCCTGCTGCCGGAAGAATACGACGGCTTCGGCGCTGATTGGACCACCCTCTGTGCAGCCTACGAGGCACTTGGCCGCGCCGGTGGCCCCACCTACGTGCTGTATCAACTGCCCGGCTGGGACACAGTCATCCGCGAAGGTACCGAAAAGCAAAAGGAAACCATCCTCAAGTTTGTAGGTTCCGGCAAGCAGATGCTGAACTACGCGATGACCGAACCGTCGGCAGGTTCGTCCTGGGACGACATGCGCACAACCTACACTCGCAAAAACGGCAAGGTCTACCTGAACGGTCACAAAACCTTCCAGACCTCCGCAATGCACGTTCCCTACATGATCGTCATGGCCCGCAACAGCGAAGACATGTCGGTCTACACCGAATGGTTCGTCGACATGTCCAAGGAGGGCATCACCCGCGAACCGTTGAACAAGCTGGGCCTGCGGATGGACTCCTGCGCCGAAATCTACTTCGACAACGTGGAACTAGAAGAAGAAGACCTCTTCGGCACTGAGGGCAACGCCTTCATGCGCGGCGTAAAGGACTTCGACCTCGAACGCTACCTGGTAGCCCTGACCAACTACGGGCAGGCCTACTGCGCCTTCGAAGATGCCGCCAAGTACGCCAACCAGCGCGTCCAAGGTGGCCAGGCAATTGCTCGCCACCAGCTGATCCAAGAGAAATTTGCGGACATGAAGGTTGCCCTAACCAACATGCGCAACATGCTGTACGAAATTGCCTGGAAGCAGGAAAATGGTCTGCTCGGACGCGGCGACTGCTCCATGGCAAAGTACTACTGCTCGCACGCCTCCTTCCAGGTTGTCGACTCTGCCCTGCAGGTGCTGGCAGGCGTAGGCATTACCGGCGAACACCGCGTTCAGCGCTTCTATCGCGACCTGCGCGTGGACCGCGTCTCCGGTGGCACCGACGAAATGATGATCCTCACCGCCGGCCGCGCAGCACTGCGCGAATACCGCTAAGGAGCAGCCATGTTGCCAACTGAAAAACCCTCATTTGGCCCCCTAGACGACGTAAAGGTCGTCTTCTCGGCTGTAGAAATTGCCGCCCCCACCGCCGCAGGCCTCATGGCCGAATGGGGCGCCGACGTCACCTGGATGGAAAACATTTGGACTGGCGATTCGATGCGCGACACCAAGTGGGTCAAAGAAATGGAACGGCGCAACATGCGCTCCATCTCGATGCACCCCTTTAGCGACGAAGGTAAGGAAGTACTGCTCGCCCTCGTCAAAGACGCAGACATCTTCATCGAATCCTCTAAGGGCCCGGTGTGGGCTCGCAAGGGAATAACTGACGAAGTGCTGTGGGAGGTCAACCCCGACCTGGTCATAGTCCACGTTTCTGGTTTCGGCCAGAACGGCGATCCGGAACGGGTGAACTCTGCCGCCTACGATCTAACCGTCGCCGCCTACGCAGGCATCATCGCGCAAAACGGTACCCCCGAACAGCCGATGAACATTGCCCCCTACTCGGTGGACTACTTCAACTCCCTGATGGTTGTTTCGTCCTCGCTGGCTGCACTGCACAAGGCTCGCGCCACCGGACAGGGCGAAAGCATCGACCTGGCAATGTACGAAACCATGATGCGCATCGGGTCCTACTACCTGATGGACTACATGAACGAGGGGATCGTCTGGCCGCGTCCCGGCAACCGCCACCAGAACCTGTGCGCAATCGGCGAATGGGAATGCAAAGACGGCTACATCGGCCTTTGCGTCTACGGCGTGCCGCAGAACAAGTACCTGCTGGAAACGATCGGGTTGGGCTACTTGTGGGGAACCGAAGAATACCCCGAGGACACCTCGGCCCTGTGGCTCAACGGCCCCAAGGCGGATCTGATCCAGCAGAAACTCACCGAATACCTGAAGACGCAGAACAAGAAGGATGTGGAGCGCGACTTCACAGCCCACAAGATCGCAGCTCAGGTTGTCAACGAGTTCGAAGAGGTAGTCAAGCAGGAGCACATGCACCAGCGCGGTGTCTTCACCGAATGGGAAAACGGCGACGGCGAAAAGATCAAGGGCATCGGCATCTTCCCCAAATTTGCCAACAACCCGGGCCGTCAGTGGCGCCCCATGCCGAAGCTTGGCGAGGACACCCGCTACCTCTTGGAGCGGGCCGGCTTCAGCGAAGAAAAAATCAACCAATTCAAAGAATCCGGCAAGATCAAGTTTGCCGAGTAAGGAGAGCGTGGGGTTAGCCCCATGCAGGTGAAATAATGTTTCGAACTGGCGATGGAACTACGGTGCGTAGCCTTGTGCAATACCAGGCGCAAGCGCATCCGGAGCAGGTCTTTCTGATTTACGAAGACTGCGATCTGGATGTGCGTCGGGTGTACACCTACGCCCAGTTCCATCGCCTCTCCAATCAGGCGGCGAACCTGTTTTGGTCTAGGGGAGTCCGCCCGGGCGATAGGGTAGCGGTTCAGCTGACTAATTCGCCCGAATGCCTCGAGGCTCTTGTGGGTCTTGCGAAAATTGGGGCGATTTACGTTCCCCTAAATTCTTCTTACACCACCTCTGAGTGCGCCTACATAATGTCGTTTTGCCAGGTGCGACTACTGCTCACCCAGCCCTCGCTGTACCAGATGCCCGGCATGGACGGCCTTGCCGAGGATGTGTTGATAGTTGATGGCACGCCCTCGGGCTACAATGCCCTCCGCGACGGGGAACCCACGGAATTAGTTTGCGAACATGCCCCTACCAGCAGTGACGTTGTAGAGATCATGTTCACCTCGGGTACGACCTCGACCCCTAAAGGGGTGATGTTGACCAACGCGAATATGGTTTTTTCGGGGCTGTACGTGAATTGGCAGCTCGCGATGAACAGCGAAGATCGCTACATGACTTCCATGTGCGCCTCCCACGTAAATTTCCAACTGTCGGCGCTGTTGCCGGTGCTGACCGCTGGAGCAACTTTGATTATGGCTTCGCGCTATTCTGCAACCAGGTTTTGGCGGCAGACTTTGCGCAATGATGCCACGTTGGTTCAGTCGATGGCGATGATGGTGCGCACTATGATGCGTCAGCCCCATTTCGAGGGCGAACGCGAGCACCGGGTTCGGCAAGTCCACTATTTCCTTCCCCTCTCTAAACCCGAGAAGGCTGCGTTTGAGGAACGTTTCGGGGTGAGCCTGCTGAACAATTACGGTTCCACCGAATCCCTGGTGGGAGTCATTACCGATTATCCTTACGGGCCCAGAAATTGGCCCTCAATTGGCCGGGTGGGCCCAGGATACGCGGCCCGAATTGTCGATGCTGAAGGGCGGGAACTGCCGGCCGGCGAGTGCGGCGAGATCCTGATTCGCGGCGAGGCTGGCTACTCGCTGATGGCCGGATATTGGAATGATCCGCAGGCAACTGCCAAGGCAATTGACGCCGACGGCTGGTACCACACCGGCGACTACGGCGTAGTAGACAACGACGGGTGGTTCTATTTTGCCGACCGCCACATTGACCTGATCAAGCGCGGCGGGGAAAACATCTCCACTACTGAGGTGGAAAACATTTTGGAAGAAATTCCCGGAGTAGCTGAGGCGGCGGTGGTGGGAGTACCCGATCCGGTGCGCGACCAAGCCGTCAAAGCTGTCCTTGTTTTAGAGCCCGGCTCAAATATTACCGAGGCCGACGTAGCGGCTTATGCCGAAACAAACCTGGCCTCTTTCAAAGTCCCCTCCGTAATCGAATTCCGCAAGGCTCTGCCGCGCGGAGCCTACGGAAAGCTCCTGAAGCATCTATTGGTGCCAAACAACTAAAAGAAAGGAATGCCATGGCTATTAACACTGATATGGTCGGGCAAACATTTGGTCCCTTCACCCGCGATTACACGTTCCGCGACCTGGAGCTATTCGCCCTGGGCTGTGGGGCCGGTATAGACGGCAAAGACGGCCTCGAGTACCTGAACGAGAAGGATCCCCAGAACCCGCAGTTGAAGGTGCTGCCCATGTTCGGCGCGATGCTGATCGTCGACAGCGAAGTTACTCGCACCATCGACTACGGCTACAACTACGCCGGGTCGTTGCACTGGGGCTTCGACATCAAGTTCCACCAGCCGATCACTAAGATGGCCGACCATCTTGAAACCAAGGTGAAGCTGGAGGGGCTATACGACCGCGGCGAAGGTCGCGGCCTGCTCGCCCAGCATATCGGCGATACTTACGATTCCGAGGGCAACTTGCTATTCACCAACGAGTCTTGGGACTGCCTGATCTACGACGGCGGCTGGGGTGGGCCTAAGCCCCCGAAGGATCTTGTGGATATGCCAGATCGCGCCCCCGACTACGAAATCAGCGAGCGCATTCCCGAAAATCAGGCGCTAATCTACCGCCTGTCGGGGGACTACCACCCGCAGCACATCGACTGGGAATACGCTGCTAAGAACGGCGAGCCCCGCCCGATCCTGCACGCTATTTCGTACGCGGGCGTAGTGATGCGCCACGCAATCAACCAGTTCGTGCCTGGGGAACCAGAACGCATTACTCGCTTTAAGACTCGCATCACCTCGCCGGTGCATCCCGGCTCGGTTCTGAAGACCCAACTGTGGAAGGTTGGCGAGGGCGAGTTGCGTTTCCGTCTTGTTGATGAAGATTTTGAAAAGACCGGAGCAAAGCCCCACCTGAACTGGGGAATTATCGAATACCGCTAAGTGGAAGTTAGAAGAGAAGAGGGTTAGTCGTGGCAAAAAAGGCAGTACTACTAGATGACTTGGGGGTTACCCCTTTCTTGCGTCGCGTCACCCTGTTTTCTTCCGGAGGCCCTTTCCTGGAGGGCTACGTGTTGGGAATCGTAGGCATCGCCATGGTGAAGATGGTTCCCGATCTGAAACTTACGGACTCGCAGGTGGGGGCGATTGGTACGATCGCCCTCGCCGGCCTGTTCGTAGGTGCCGTGCTGGGGGGTTGGGCTACCGACAAACTGGGGCGGCGAAAGATGTTTGTAATCGACGTTTTGGCAATCGCGGCCCTTTCCGTTGCGAATCTATTCGTGGCAGATGCATTTCAACTGATCGCCGTGCGTTTTCTGATTGGGGTCGCTATCGGGGCTGATTACCCGATTGCAACTTCGATGATTGCCGAATTTACTCCCCGTAGGTATAGAGCCATCTCTATGGGGTTCATAGCCGCGATCTGGTACGTGGGCGCGAACGTTTCCTACACCATAGGCTACCTGGTGCTCGAGTGGAACAATGGCTGGCGGTGGGCACTGGCGTCCTCGCTAATTCCCTGCGTAATTATTTTGGTGGGCCGCTGGTCTATCCCCGAATCTCCCAGATGGCTGTATTCAAAGGGGCGCAAAGACGAGGCGGACCAAATCCTGTACCAAATTTTCGGCCAGCCCGTAATTTTGGAAGAAGAACCCGAAGAACGCACCCGTTTCAGTGAAATTTTCCGAGGAAGCTACCTGAAACGCATCCTGTTCGTAGGTTCCATTTGGTTGTGTCAGGCAATCCCAATGTTTGCGATTTACACCTACGGCCCCCAAATTATGGGTGCCTTTGGGTTTGGTTCTGGCAGGGGCGTGCTCATAGGCGAAACTATCGTGGGCACCTTCTTCCTGGTGGGCACTATTCCCGCAATGTTCTTGGCCGAGTGGATGGGACGCCGCCCTCTTATAATCTATTCTTTTGTGCTGATGACGGCAGCTATGGCGGTGCTCGGATTCTACAAGGGCGCCCCCATAGCGGTGGTAATCGGCTGTTTTGCGGTGTACGCGATTTGTTCGGGCGGACCGGGCAATTTGCAATGGCTATACCCCAACGAGTTGTTTCCTACCGAAGTGCGTGCCTCGGCTATGGGCGTGGCAATGGCGTTTAGCCGAATCGGCACCGTATTTTCGATCTACCTCCTGCCCGGCCTGATCAATACCCGCGGTATTGAGGCCGTTATGCTGATGGGCGCGGGCATATCGGCGCTGGGTTGCCTGGTGTCCGTGCTCTTTGCCCCCGAGACGAAGGGGCTCACTCTTGCTGCAGCCAGCTCTATCGAGGGAAGGTAAAAATGTACAGCATAGAAAAACATGTAGTTAGTTCTTACGACACGAATTGCTATTTTCTGAATAGCGAAAATGACACCCTTATTATTGATCCGGGCGATAATCCGCACCTGCTGTTAAAGGAGTTGCGTTTTAAAAACCCGGTGGCGATCGTGGTGACGCACTGCCACAGTGACCATATCAGCGCAATAAACGAGCTCGTTGCCGAGTATCCAATTCCCGTGTTGGTAGGCCAGGATGACCAGGCGGGGCTCGCCGATCCGCACCTATCTGGTTCTGACGACGACGGTACCTATTATAAGGTTTCGGTTCCGACTCGCGGGCTTGCCGAGGGCGAAGTTATTTCTTGGGGGGATTCGTTACTTCAGGTGCTCCACACGCCGGGGCACACGCCCGGTTCCATCTGTCTGCTGGATTTTGAAAATAGGCGGCTTTTCACAGGTGACACTCTATTTGCGGGCTCCGTTGGACGCACTGATTTTGTGCGTGGGGATGCTGCTGCGATGAGGGCTACTTGCAAGCGGTTGGCGAGCTTGGATCCGGCTCTCACTGTGTTGCCGGGGCACGGACCTTCCACTAGTTTAGAAATTGAGCAAAGGCTGAATCCATTTCTAAGCTCTTTTAGTAGCTAAAATAAATACCTAAATCTTTCCTCTAGGAATGTAGTGCAATCCTCAAAAAGAGCCTTCTACCTGGGCAAACGATATTTAATATTTCCGTCGAGAAATAAAAAGAAAATATGCTTTTTGGGGAGAAAGTCCTATTAAAAATAAATAATATGCGGTTTGATAAGAAGCAGCAAACAAAAGCGTATTCACTATTCCTGGAGGAGGAATAATAGATGACTGTTGCGGTTGCTTATAAATATGCGGCAAACCCCCAGGACGCTAACGTCCGTTCTGATGGGTCCGTCGATTGGTCTCGCGCCAAGGCTGCCGTCAGCGACTACGATCCGGTAGCCGTTGAAGTTGGCCGAAAGCTGGCAGAGGCTGCCGGCGCGGAGCTCGTTGGCATTTCTGTCGGGGGCAAGAACCTGTCGTCTTCGATGGCGAAGAAGAACGCGATGTCCAAGGGGCTCGATCGCGGGGTAATCCTGTCGGACGACGCCACCGCATCCTGGAACGCTTCGAAGGTGGCCTCCGCCCTCGCCGAACTGGCCAAGAAGGAAGAGGCTGAAGTTGTTCTTACCGGCGATTCCTCCATTGACGAGGGAGTTGGCGTAATGAGCGCGTTGGTGGCGGGCTACCTGGGCTGGCCCTGCTTCCAAGAAGTCGTCTCCATTACTCCTGCCGACGGCGGCTACGAAATTGTGCAGGCCCACGGCGGTGGCACCCGAACCCTGACCGTGTCCGGCAACGTAGTTGTGTCTGTTGCCACTGATGCGGCCCCCGTCAAGGTTCCTTCAATGAAGGACATCCTGGCTGCCGGCAAGAAGCCGGTCGAGGTAGTTGCTGCCGACGGCGTCGAGGCCGCTCCGGTTGAACTGGAAATTACCGGCACCGAGAAGCCTGCCGCCAAGGACCGCAAGAACCAGGTGTTCAGCGGCGAAGAAGCTGTTTCCGAACTTGTTGGGGCACTGCGCTCCGAGGGCGTTCTGTAAGGGAAGGATTTACTCAAAATGGCAAACGCATGGGTTATCGCGGCAGAATCGCACGTCGCAAAGCTAATCGAACTTGGTAAGAGCGTTGGCGGCACTGTTACCGTCGTTACCGTCGGCGACGTAAAAGTTGCGGGCGCAGATAAGGTTTTGAACATCGCCCTGGCGGAAGGCATTCCGGCTGAGGCTGCAGCGCCGGCAGTCGCGCAGGCGATCACCGCCCAGGCTGGGGACGTCGTTTTGGCGGCTTCCCGCCCGGTTGAGAAGGTGCTGGCTGGTGCCGTAGCGGCCAAGTTGAACGCCCCGGTGCTGACCTCCCCAATCGAAATTGGCGAGGGCACTGCGAAGGTTTCGCGTTACGGCGGCATCTCGGCCGAAACCGTCTCCTACTCCGGCCCGGCCGTTTTTATTGCCGAGGGCGGCGCTGACGCAGCCGGCGAAGAGGCAAGCGAAGCAGTTGAATTCACTGGCTTCGACGCCAAGGTCACCGCTGTTGCAGAATCTTCCACCGCCCAGGCCAACCTGGGTGATGCTCGTAAGATCGTGTCCGTAGGACGCGGTTTCAAGGCGGAAGAGGACCTGCAACTGGCCCGCGATCTGGCAAGCGCAATTGGTGCAGAGCTCGGCTGCTCCCGTCCGGTGGCGGAAGGCTCCGGCTGGTTGGGACGCGACCGCTACGTAGGCGTGTCTGGCCAGACCGTATCCCCCGACCTCTACCTGGCAGTGGGCATCTCGGGGCAGATCCAGCACACCGCTGGCATGGATTCCTCGAAGGTTGTTGTGGCAATCAACTCCGACAAGGATGCCCCCATCTTCGCCAAGGCAGACTATGGAATCGTCGGTGACCTGTACGAGGTTCTGCCGGCCCTAACCGAGGCAGTTCGATAAATCTATGACCGAAGAAGAGTACGACTTTGATGCCATCGTCATCGGTGGCGGAATCTCGGGTGCGGTTTGCGCCTACCTGCTCGCCAGCCAGGAAAAGGAAGTCCTGCTGATTGAGCGCGGGGTAGAACCTGGCTCGAAGAACCTCTCCGGCGGTGTATTCTACTGCCGCGTAATGCAGGAAATCTTCCCGAACTTCTTGGAAGAAGCCCCGATTGAACGCAAGATTACTCGAAATTGCATCTCCTTCTTGAACGAGCAATCTGCCGTAAACGTGGACTACTGGGATGGGCGGCTAGCTGAGCCTGTAAACGCGGTCACTGTACTCCGCGCAAAGTTTGACCCGTGGCTGTCGCAACAGTGCGAGGAAGCGGGCGTGACCGTGATGCCTGGCATCAAGGTCGACTCTTTGGTCAAGGAAGACGGCCGCTATGTTGGGGTTCGTGCAGGCGAGGACGAACTGAAGGCCCGTGTGATCATCGCGGCCGACGGCGTGAACTCGTTCATTTCTAAGGACGAAGGCCTGCGCGGACGCGAACCCAAGGAAAACTTGGCAGTGGGCGTCAAATCTGTGATCCAACTGGGTGAGGAGCGCATTCGCGAACGCTTCAACCTGACCGGGGACGAGGGCGCCGCCTACGCCATAGTGGGCGATTGCACCGAAGGTGTTGCCGGGGGTGGATTCATGTACACGAACAAAGAATCCGTTTCCATCGGCATAGTGGCTCGCCTAGATGACATCGAAAAGAAGGGCAAATCTTCCTCAGATCTGCATGACCACTTCCTGTCTCATCCGGCGATCGCCCCCTTCCTAAGGGATGGGGAACTACTCGAATACGGCTGCCACCTGGTAGCCGAGGGCGGCGCTAAAATGCAGCACGATCTGGTCCACCCAGGTCTGCTCGTTATCGGCGATGCCGCAGGCTTCACCCTGAACACCGGTTTCACCGTGCGGGGCATGGACCTGGCCGCAGGCAGCGCACAGGCAGCAGCTCGAGCCGTAATTTCCGCCCTCGACAAGAAAGACTATTCGAAGGAAGCGCTCTCCGCCTACATAACCGAATATGAATCTATGTTCGTTGGCAAGGACATGAAGACCTACGCCGGTGCACCCGAATTCCTCGAGAACGACGAGATGTATGGGCAAGTTGGCGAACTGGTCGCGAACGTCCTCTACGGCGTTTACAACCACGACCTGACCCCGCGCAAACACTTGGTGAAGGTTGCCTGGGATGCTTTCAAGGAATCGCCACTGAAACTAACTAAGCTAGCGAAGATCGCCGTACAAGGTATGAGGTCGATGTAAATGGAAGAATACATTGGGGGAACCGTTCCGGACCGTCTGGCAAGGAACGTCTACGAGATCGACGAGGGCAACCCGCACATTGAGGTAAACCAAGAGATCGCCAAGGCCACGGGCACAGGCAAACTGTTGGTGCGCATATGTCCCGCCCACGTCTATTCAGAAGAAGAAAACGGGGATATTGCCGTGGAATATGCGGCCTGCCTAGAGTGCGGTACTTGCCGCGCGGTAGCCGCGCCCGGTGCTTTGACCTGGCACTACCCTCAGTCCTCCATGGGCATCATGTTCCGCGAAGGCTAAGGTAAAGATAGACTGGACCCGGCCCCCTTGGGGTCGGGCCAATCTAGTATTTGGGCACAAAAGTGCCAGAAAGTGGGGGCAAGTGGCAGTCGATAAGTCAGCAATTCTAGTTGCCCACGAGATCGTAAGGCGGGGTCCGCTTGGGCGTTTAGAACTGGCTCGGGCACTTGGGCTTTCCCCGGCTTCCCTTACTCGCATCGCTAAACAGCTCATCTATTTGGGCATTGCCGAGGAGGCTAAATCCCACCCTGAACTGGATCGCGGCGAAGATCGTGCGTCTAAGACTCTGGGGCGGCCGGTTACTAATATTCGAGTGCGTGCGGGCATTTTGTTTGCCGGCATTTTGCTTTACGAGGGCGGCGCCACGGTGGCGTTGGTCGATTCAACTGGGCGCACGCGTTATTCGCACACAGAACACACTGATACTTCTTCGCCTGAGGCTATAGCTGCGCTCGTAGATCGACTGCTGAGCTCTGCCGAGGCGGCGGCTGCAAACGAATCTATTGAGGCGGCCGTGATTGCCCTCGATGGAATTGTTAGTCGCGACGGGTACGTTACTTCGTCTGCGGCTTTGTCTATGCAAGATGTCGACTTGTCGAAGTATGTCGACCCGCGCCTGTACCCCACCTGGTTTTCCAACGACGCCGATGCCCTCTCTCAGGGGGAGCTGTGGTTTGGGATCGGCAGGCAGGTCGACGATTTTGCGGTACTCACTACGGGGGCTACGGTTCGCCACGCGATTGTGCGTTCGGGGAAGCTGCTCAGCAGTGACGACGGGGGGCATAGGCGCATTGCCCACATGCCACTTTCGGGTGGGAGCGGAATCTGTTCGCTCGGGCACCGCGGCTGTGTTTCTACTGCACTTACCGTCCAGTCGTTGCGTTCGCGGGTGGCGTGGGCTCAGCCTGATCTGAAGCAAAACGACTTGAGTAATGACGAATTTATTGCGCTATTGCGCCGCCGGCTCGAGGCCGAAGACCCAGCCCTAACTCAAATCCTTTGCGGCTTCGAACATAGTTTGCACAAGGCTGTTACCGTGGTCGCCTCGGTTGCCATGGTTTCGGACGTGGTCTTGTGTGGTGCGCTTGCTGCAATTGCTGAATGGCCCGAAATGGAGTTCGCTAAGGAACTTGCTGAATTTCTCGGCCCCAACATAGACCCGATCCGGGTGCACGTGCGCAAGGGGGGCTATGCTAATTGGGCTGCCGGGGCCGGGGCAGTCGCAATAGACTGTTGGATCCGCAGGCTTGTCGAGAAGGCTACCCAGTAGGTGCGTTATGTCGAAACACTCTAATTTGAAGGCTCTGCTAGGCATCCTGATCCTGCTTGGCGTACTTGCCGTAGGGGCAGATCGCGGGGGCGTCGCCCTCGCCCAACATTTGGGGCAGTCGAAGTTGGCGGATTATGGGGCCACTGACCCACAGGTGAAGGTTCACGATTTGCCGGCGCTTCAGAACTTGGTGCGTACCAAGGTTGATTCGGCTACGGCTACGGCCTCGTCGATCGAGGTTCCCATAACCCTTGGCGAGCAAAGGGACACCCTAACTTTGCGTAACGTCACTGTGGATGCCAGGGGCCTAACGTATAAGCCGCTCACCGAGGTGAAGAAGGCCGATTTCAAGTTCCTTTTGCCGGACTCTCAGATCCAGAAGGTAATAAAGGCTAAGGGGTACGACTTGAAGGTGCACTCCACAACGAAAAATGTGGGTGTTTCCGGGACCTTGATGGGTATTGACGTAACCGGGAAGCTTGAACCGGGTGTTGGGGCGCCCACTGCCGACGGCAAACCCCAGATTGACTTCGCCCTCACCGGTGTGGATGTTGACCTCGCCGGCCTCGGTGGGGCACTTGGCTCCGGTGCGTTCGAGGGCAAATATCATCTGCCGCTCAACGATTTGCCAGCTGGAACTAGTTTGAAGTCGGTAAAACCCACTAGCGGTGGGGTGCAGGTGGAGGGGTCGCTCACTAACTTCCAGCTTCAGTAATGAGCGGGCCGGGTGCGCTCGTTTTTCCTCAGACCTTTCTAGGCAGGCGGATAAGCGTCCTCTAGACGGGGAAACGTTTATCCTAGTATTGGCTTAGCAGTTTAGGTTTTTGAGGTTATTGTGCTGGTTTCCTTTGGCCCGCATCCGGAGCGGCAACATAGTTTGCGCCAGGTGGCGTTCGGGGAGGCGGCTCGATTCTTACCTCGGTCGGTAGTTGGCCTAGTTGTGGGAACTAATATGGCGCTGGTGGTAACGGCCCCGCTGCTGCTAGTGAAGCCGCCGTGGGCGCAGGCTGCTGCGATCGGCATTTGCTCTGCGTTCGGCTACGCTTTGGGTTCACTTTTGGGGTCCCTCACCTACTGGGTGGCGAGGGCGCTGGCGCTTCAGGTGGTTGTAGAAAAACGAGTTTTGCGGCTGCTCGCCTGGGCGGTTACGGCGGGTCTGGTAGCGCTGGCACTGTGGGGGTTCGTGGCTAACTACAGGTCTGCGATGCATACTGCCGCGCTTACTGGAATGGCAAAGCCTAGTCTGCTGGTGTACGTACTGGAGGTGCTTCTGGGGGGAGCTCTAGCCTGGGGCATTTGGCAGGTGGTAAGTGCAATCCACTGGTTAGCAGTGGTGCTCGTGAAGAGCTTCAGTTCCCGCCTGCCGTTGCCTCTTGCCCGATTTACTGGGTGGGTGCTTGTGCTTTCTACCGTGGGATTGGTTTTGTACGGAGGGGTAATGCGTGGGGGGCTAGGATGGGCCTCACGCCAGGCGGCCGAATTGAACAAACAGACCTACCCAAACGCGTCAAGGCCTTCCTCTGAGCTCGTATCCGGGTCGGTGGAATCAAACGAGGATTGGGCGCTGCTGGGTAAAGAGGGGCGGGTGTTTGTCTCTAAGACGCCCTCAAAAGAAGAAATTGAAGCACTCACTAAGCTCCCCGCTACGCAGCCGATCAGGGCGTATGCTTCCGTTGCCCAGCACAAGAATGTGTCTGCCACTGCCAGGGCGGTGGTTGCAGAACTGGAGCGTGCGGGCGCTTTCGAACGCCCCGCCCTCGCCATTGTGACCACTACGGGAACCGGCTGGGTAAACAATTGGAACCCGGGTTCCTTCGAGTACGCCACCGGCGGGAATTGTGCCACCGCCGCCATGCAGTATTCGTACAATCCGTCGTGGGTTGAAATTGTGGCTAACAAAGACGAGGTGCGCCAGGCAGGTACCATGTTGGTTCGCACAGTGTTAGAAAAGGTAGCCACCTTGCCCGCTAATAAACGGCCCCGCGTGTACCTATCCGGCGAATCGCTGGGCGCCTATTCAGGGCTGGCCGCCCTCAGCGAACTTGCTAAGACCGCGCACGGTCGCAACTTAGTGTCCTTGGTTAGTGGGCAACTGTGGGTGGGAACCCCGGCGTTTACCCCCGAACGCGTGCAACTGGAACGTGCCCGCACCCACGGCAGCCCTCAAATAGCACCTGTTATTGACAATGGGAAACAGGTGCGGGTGGCAACCGCAAAAGGTGAACTACACACCGATATCTACGGGCGTGAACTGGGGCGTTGGCACTATCCGCGCACGATTTACGCCCAACATGCTTCGGATCCGGTAGCGCGCTGGGAGATACCTATTTGGACGGCCGAACCGGACTGGATGCGCGAGGACGCGGGCAAAGATGTCGATACCGCCCTGCGCTGGCACTGGTTCGTCACGTTTACCCAGCTTTCGGCAGAGCTGCCCCTGGCAATTGAAACCGAACCTGGCCATGGGCACAATTACCAGGACGAATACTTGGTGCATTGGAAAGCGCTGCTAGGGGTGCCCGGCACGATCGAACCGTGGCGGGCCAACCTGGGGGCCGAAGGATCCGTGGGCAGCGGGGTTGGGCAAGGTGCGGCCTCGGACGGGCAGATACGCGAAAAACTGCGTCAAGAATGACGTAGCCACCGTTAGGGCACGAATTACAGTACGAACACGAAGAATCCCCACAGGGCGTGGGCCAAAATGGCGGGCCACAGGTGCCCGGTCATGACGCGAACACAGTAGAAGCCAAAACCTGTAGCAATTGAGCGCACCGCAATTAACACGGCCATAGTCCAGTCTGTGCCCAGCGGAATCATCCCTATCTGCCAGAGGGCGAAGAGCACTAAAGATATGGCTACGGCCTGCCATTCGCGACGCATTAGTTTGCGGCAGGTGAGCAAGATGGTGCCACGGAACAGGAGTTCTTCAACTATGGCGATCGCTAGCACGCCCACGCCGCCGCTTAGAAGTGCCACGGTAGCGCCCGCGTGCATCTGGTAAACCGTTATGTTGTGGATGGCGATAACTGCGATTAGGAACAATTGCGCCATAGCCCCGGCCCTAACTAGGACTGGGGTGTTGCGCCTGGGAGGGTAGGTGATTGGAGCCGGCTCCAAAGACAGTTCCGAGAAGGCGCGGGCGTTAGAGGATTCTTCGTCTTCCCACGGGTCGGTGGGGCGCCGGGCCGCGCGCTCGCGGGTGGCTTGCAGCGAGGGTTCAACGAGTACGTCCATGCCGTGATCCAGGTGGCGCGCAACGAACAGGGTGAAGAAAGAAACGATCGCCAGCGGGATGACCAGCTCGAGTACGGTACTTGCGGGCGAAGTCAGCGAGGCGGGGAACCCTACTGTTGTTATTGGCAGGGTGAGCACCACGGTGGCTACTTCTCGCAGCACGAACGCACCTACGAATGTGGCTACGAGCCATCCGATCGTGGGCAGGTTAGACCGCCAATGTATGTACCTCATTTGCGTTTACTCCGTTTTTCCACCACGAGGGCGACAATTAGTGCCAGTGCCAGCCCGCCCAACAGGAGGAACAGCCAGTTGGGTACGGCCTGCCCTATTTGCAGCAGCAAGTGTTCTAAATCGGCTTGCTGTGCGGCACCCAAGATTGCAAAATCTGAGGTGCCACCGGTAGCAACTAATATTATTCCGAGTATTGCGAATAGGGCACCCCCGAGCAGGGAACCCCAGGTGGTTTGTCTGCCCAGAATTTTTACTGGGCGAGGGCGCAGCCAGTTGCGTTTAGTTTGGCTTAGTGAATTCCAAATTAGAGAAAGTACCACTATCGGGGTGAACATGCCGCAGGCGTAGGTGAACATCGTGAGCGTTCCCAGCGCCGCCGAGCCCGAGGTAACCGCCAGGGCCAGTACAGCTCCCAAAATGGGGCCGGTGCAGCCGGCTCCGGCTAGGCCGTAGCTGAGCCCCAAAAGCAACAGGGCGAGGCCGGAAACTCCCCTGTGGCGCTTTCGTTTGCTTCCCGGAAGACGCGGATGTGGGAAGGGTAGATTCAGCCCGGTCCATACCCCCAACGCTATGAGCACTATCCCTGTGCCCATCGCAATGGGGTGGCGGTAGGTAAGTAACGCCCTCGACAAAGCCCCGGCGGCTGCACCTAACGGCAGCAGGGCAACTAAGAGACCCACGAAGAAGTACAGCGTGGATCTGGCGATCTGTCCTTTTGAGGAGAAGGCGTAGGCAAAAAATGCGGGCACCAGAGTTGCAGAGCAGGGGGCAAACAGGGTGACTAGGCCACCTAAATAGGCACCCAAAAGTGTCACGCTCACTTTAGTGAGGTCCTTCCCGTGGCATCCTTGTAGGCAGCCCTAATGGTTGCCAAAAACACGCGCGGATCTTGAGCCCCAGAAATGTACCTGTCGTTTACAAAGAAAGTGGGCGTACCTTGTAGTCCCATCTCTTTTGAGGCGTGGTCGGTTTGTGCCTGCACCTTACCTAGTAGCTCTGGCGAATTGGCGTCGGCCATAAACTGTTCTACGTTTTCTATCCCGGCTTGGGTTGCCACCTGCCGTAAATTGTCCTGATTCCAGGTGGGGTGGTCCCCATTCGCGCTCAGCTGGTAGGCAGCGTCGTGGAAAGGCCAGAACTTGCCCTGTTTGGCCGCCGCCAGACCCCCTGCTGCCGCGTAGTCGGAACGAAATTGGCGGAAGAAAGCCATGTCCTTCCATTCTAGGCGCAGCACTCCCGCATCAATCAGAGGGCGCAGGTGAGAGATCGTTTGCGCCTGTGCGCGCGCACACATGGGGCAGGAGAAATCCCCGTATTCGATCATTACCACGGGGGCGTCAGCTTTGCCGAGCGCCCGTGGGTCGGAAGCTTCGCGGGCGGCCTCAGAAGCCATCAAATCGCGGGTGGCTTTGTCGGCAACCTTGCCCGCGCTCTGGGCTTTGGCGCCCTCGTCTAAAAGCCCCTGCGCGTCGGCGGGAAGAGTAGTGTCAGGATTTGCAGGCGTTTTCGAGGGCGCAGGTTGGTTGGCAGCGGGGGCTTGTGGGCTCTGGCTGCGAGTGGTGTGGTAGACCACCAGGCCAACGATTACCGCTAGAGTAGCGCAGATTGCCGCTGCTAATACTACGACCAGAATGGACGGGCGGCGTTTGGCTGCGTTTTCGGTCATAATCCCCTCTTGTCAGGCTAAATAGTGTTCTTTCGTTGCAAATACTTTAGCGCTCCCCACCCGAAGGGGACACGTAGCCAATAGGTGAGTAGACGGTAGAGCATAGCGGCCGAGAGAGCTACTGCTCCCGGAATGCCTGCGACTTGTAGGCCGCCGGTAAGGGCCGCTTCTACCGGGCCGAGACCGCCCGGGGTGGGAATTACTGACCCCAGTGTGTTGGCCGTCAAGAATGTTACGGTTAGCTGCGGGATTGGCAGGCGGTGGTCGAAGGCCATAAGGCAGGCCCCGAATGTGGCTACGTAGCAGGCAGTTTGTAGTAATACTGCGAAGGCTGAAAGGCCGATTCGTTTGGGGTCGGCCATGGCCCACACGATGCGGGGCCATACTTCGGTTAGCCACGGCTTGAGCCAGGCCATGATGCGTTTGCGTAGGGGGGCTATTTCAGCGATCACTATGACCACGGCGGCGATCCCTACCAGCACCATGAATAGGGTGCGTCCGGGGATTCGCACTGATCCGTCCTGGCCGGTAATGACTACCACGATGGCCAGTGCGATAACAGTAAATACGAATTGGGCTGCCTGTACGAGCGCTACTGTGGCTACTCCCAGCGAAGGGGCAACTCCTTTTTTCTGTAGGTAACGCAGGTTTAGTGCAGCTGGGCCCACCCCTGAGGGGGCGACTAGCGCTACTACGGAGGCTGCTACCTGTACCAGTGTGGTTTCGCCGACGGGTAGTTTTTCGGGGGTTAGGTATTTCAGGTTGAGGGCGGCTCCCAGGTAGGAGGCGAAGGCAAAGAAGGCGGCCACTATTATCCACCCCGGGCGGGCTCCAGTAATTGCGGTTTTGAGTTCGTCGATGTTTAGTGAGCCCGCCACTACTACTAGGGCGCCTACGCCGATGGCGGCAAACACTGTTCGCTTCCAGTTGAAGCGGGTTAGCTCCACCATTTCGACTTCGGAGGTGGGGTCTTGTTCGCCCAGTAGTTCTTCGCGCAGAGGCCCGAGCAGTTTGTGTTTGCCGGCTAGGCGGGAAGTTACTGACGGCAATGCTATGCGTTGGGTAACGGGAACAATTTGCCGCAACACCCCTTGGCCGAGTTCCTCTCGAGCAATTTTCAGGGCTTTGTCCCAGCCCATCGCGAAGATGTGGACCACTAGCATTTGGAAGAGGTCGACGCGCTGGTTCAGTTCTGAGGCTGCGATTTCGCCGGCTTCCCAGTGCATGATTGCCGGTTCTGCGTTTGCGGTAATGCCGATTGCGTCCGGGGTTAGGTTGCGGTGGGCGAGCCCGGAGGCGTGGGCTTTACGCAACTGCCGCCAGAGGGAGCGAGCCCCGGCGGTCGAGAGGGGGGCGCCTTGCGCGATAGCGCTTGAACCGCCACTTTCGCGAGGGTCTGCGTTGCGGGTGGCAACTGGGCGGGCTTGCGGGGTTTCCTCGTAAATCATTAGGGCGCTTTCCCCGCTCTGGCTGACTTTTACCAGACGGGGTGCGTTCACTCCGGCGCTTGTGGCTGCTGAGGCCATTAGGGTGGCGCGCTCTAGGGCGCCTCGGAGGGTAGCCGGGTTGGGCCCAGACAATCCGCGTAGGCGCAGGGAATCCCAGAGGCGTTCGATCCATCCTAGGTAGTTGCGGTTGGAATCTAATACTGCGATTTCGTAGTGACGCCCGTCGTAATCTTCCATTGCGTAGTGGCGGGAATCTACTGCGGAGGGCCAGGCGGCTTTGTCTGCTACGATCTTGCCTTCCCCCACCAGTTGGGTTTGTAAGATCAGGTGCCCCCGTTTAGAGGTAACGGGTGAGACTTGCCAAACTTTTGATGGCCCCCCTGCAGGCTGACCTAGGCGAGTGAGCGATTTGGGGTGCAACCCGGCGGCCCGCACGGCCCCAACTAGAGCTGGGCCTTTCGCCCTCCTGTCGATGACCCCGACTGCGTAACGGCCCGCGAGCCCCAACATGCGTCCGATAGCTACTGACAGTAGAGCCGCCGAGAGGGTGGAGCGGTTTTGGATCAGCGAAATGAAAAGGGTGATCCAGATGCCGCTCCAAGATAGCGCTATCACGCGCTCGCGGGAGCGCTCGCCCGCGCAGGTGATCATTCCGACTAGTGCTGCGACCGGGATGTTGAGGGCGATTACTAGTGCGCCGCCTTCGGTGATGGTGAAGGCGGTGAGCAGGTGTTTGGGCAGTAGGGTGAGTGCTTCGGTGGCGCCCCAGGCGCTAATTCCGGCAACTATCGCTACTAGCACGGCCTCGAGTATTAGGCGCCATAGTTCTTTTACTGCCAGGAGGACAAGCACTGCTACGGGGATGGCTAGTACGAGGGCGTTTTCTACAATCCGGAGGGGGAAGAAGACTATTTCTTGTAGTCGGGAGGCGGCGTGTTGCACGTCTGAGGTTATTGCGATTGAGGTTTCGGTGCCCACCATCGAGATGAGCACAAGGGAGGCTGCGAGTAGTGCCGTGAATACTAGTTGCACTAGGTCGTCTGGGCGGTGGACGCGGCGCGCCTGGGAGTCTGTGAGGGTGGTGGGCGCCTCGGATTGGGTGGCGATTTCTTTTTGGGGGACTGCGCGCACCCATGGCAGCGTGGTTGTCCACGTGTTTGTAGAGCCCGGTTTTCCCATAGGGAATATGTTAGTAGAAACGCCCTAACTGTCCCAGTTCTAAGCGGAATTGGGTGTTTGTTGTCAATTTTGTTTGTTTATTGGCGGGCGGTTTCGATTAGGGTTGTCTTATGCAGAAATATCCTGAGCCCATTGCCGATGCTGAACGTTTGCCCGATGTTGCCGAGGTGGGTATGGCTGCTGCTGCGCAGGTAGCTATGAAGAATGCACATGCGGCGCTTGCGCTTATCCCAAAGGAAGTTTTTGCGCTGGCGCAGGTGTTCGTTGATGCTGGCCACCAGATTGCGCTTGTTGGGGGGCCGGTTCGGGACGCGTTTTTGGGGTTGCGCCCGCACGATTTTGATTTGACTACTTCGGCCCGGCCGGAACAGACGGAGGCTTTGTTGAAGGAGGCTGGGGCTACCACCTGGGATGTGGGCAGGGCGTTTGGCACTATTGGTGGGCGCTTGCACGACACGGTTGTCGAGATTACTACCTACCGCACCGACGAATATGAGGTGGGGTCGCGTAAGCCGCAGGTAGCTTATGGGGATTCGTTGGAGGGCGATCTTACCCGGCGCGATTTTACTGTGAACGCTATGGGGATTCGGCTTCCCGATATGACCTTGGTAGATCCGCTTGGGGGGTTGGCCGATTTGTTGGCGGGGACGCTGCGCACGCCAGTTTCTGCTGAGCAGTCGTTTGACGACGACCCGTTGCGCATTATGCGTGCAGCTCGCTTTGCGTCGCAGCTGGGTTTCGATGTTGCCGAGGACGTGATGCAGGCTATGAGTGAGCAGGCGGAGCGGCTATCGATTGTGTCTGCAGAGCGTATCCAGGCAGAATTAGTTCGGCTTATGGTGGGTAAGCGCCCTAGGGTCGGATTGGAGCTGATGACGCACACCGGTGTGGCGGACCTTGTGTTGCCGGAGTTTTCGCGTTTGCGCCAGACTGTTGACGAACACAAGAGGCACAAGGATGTCTACGAGCACACTCTGACGGTGTTGGAGCAGGCTATGTCTATGGAGACGGGCCCCGACGGGGCGGTTCCGGCTCCGGATTTTATTTTGCGTTTTGCGGCTATCATGCACGACGTGGGTAAGCCGGATACGCGTAGGTTTGAAGCTAACGGGACTGTGTCATTTCACCATCACGAGATTGTGGGAGCAAAGCTCACGCGCAAGCGGATGCGGGCTTTGAAGTTCGATAAGGACACTACCAAGAAAGTTTGTCGCCTGGTCGAGTTGCATTTGCGTTTTCATGGTTATGGGGAGCAAGCGTGGACGGATTCGGCGGTGCGCCGGTACGCGGCCGATGCTGGTCCACTGCTGGAAAGGTTGCATCGGCTGACTAGGGCTGATTGCACTACTCGCAACAGGCGCAAGGCTGCCTACCTTTCGCATGCTTATGACGATCTGGAGCGGCGCATTGCCGAGCTGGCTAAGCAGGAGGAGTTGGATTCCATTCGCCCGGATTTGGACGGGCAGCAGATTATGGACTTGCTGCAGATTGATCCTGGTCCCCAGGTGGGCAAGGCGTATAAGTTCTTGTTGCAGTTGCGTATGGACGAGGGGCCGCTTGGGCAGGATGTGGCAAAGGAACGCCTGCTTTCGTGGTGGGATGCGCAGCAGTAGTTTTGCTCAGGTTTGCGCCTAGAAGCAATTGCCCGCTGCGTTCTTCTAATAACGCGAATTGGGTATAACAGCAGGTGGAAAGCTATTCACTTGTAAGTGACTAAGGTCACAGTTGTGTGTGAATGGTAACACTGCTTGTTAGGCTGAATGGGTACATACCGTAGCGTATTTATAAAGCTGGCTGTGTTTAGTCAGGGTACCTACGGTGCCTCAACTCAGGAGGGCCCATGAGCCTAAAGCGCAATCCGTTGATCTTTACCCCTCGTCCACTAGCAGCTGGTCTTGGCGTTGTAGCGTTAACCGCCGGTGGCATGTTGCTATCTCCAGTAGTTATTTCCCCGGCAGTTGCTGAAAATACGCCGATTTCATCGCCCGGCTCATATCAGGGCTATAAGACTGTGTCTGGGCAGGTTTTCGTTGATAGGTCGGGTCCGCGTGGGGAGCTGGATGGCAAACAGTCGTGGACGGCTTATGACGATTCGGATGTGCCCCTGTCTGGGGTCAAAGTCTACGCGCAGTGGGTGGACGATGATTCCGCCAAGACTGTTTCCCCGATTTATACTTCTACTTCTGGCGATGATGGAAAGTATTCAATTTCGTTGCCGGATTGGACGGATTCGCTAGGCAACAAGCATGCTTTTAAGGCCAACTCAACCCAAAAACTTCGTATATGGTCTGAAAATCCGGACGATTCGAAGTACATTTCCTCTTTTTCGGAGGGCTTCCAGACTTTCGCTAATAGCGTCCAGCGAGTGCACGGGTTCTGGAATAGCTTGCCTAGTAGCAGGAACGCGGTTGATTTCAACGTTTCGTTCCAGGAACGTCCCCAAAATGACGTTATGCACCTGCCGGAAGATAAACAAACTAATTTGACTCCAACTAAGACTGGTGGCGATGTGCTTGGCACCGTCTGGTGGGATCAGCGGAATAACTATGGTGCATCTGGCGACATTCCCGGGCTCGATCCCGCCTGGGGCGATAAGCCCATTGAGGGAATGAAGGTTCGCGCTTCTTATGTTCAAGACGAAGTGGCTCGCCAGTTCGACAAGTGGCTAGCCGACAATAAGGGCGCTACGTTGGATCAGTTCCGCGATGCTCAAAAGCAAATTATGAAGCAGTACGAGGCGGATAATCCGGGCAAGTCTGCTATTGCCGAAACTGCGTATGCATTGACTAAGGCTGACGGCTCTTACCAGATCCAATTCCAGGGCTTGTGGGGCGACAGCTATAACTACAAGGGGATCGTAAATAAGAACAAGTACGGCGAGCTGGCACCTGTTGGGCAGGGTTCTTGGGCCAAGGGAAATCTCTCTTCCAAACACGTGAATACAAAGTACATGTACGTTTCCCCCGAGCTGCCCGAGGGAATAGGCGGTTCGCTAGATACCATGCAAACAAACATGTACCAGGATGCTGGCAGAAATGACCTGTATGTGGATTCAAATGCTCTAAGTGGCGTTACCAGCATGGATTTTGCGCTTAAGCAGGAAAACCGCAAATTTGACGTGGTGGAATACGATTCTACCGACAAGTTGGCGAAGCCGGCCGATACGGCAAATACTGAAGCTTCCGGATTTAATCCGGGTCTAGACTATGACGTTGTTTGGACAGATTCGGCTGGAAACCAAGTCGGCAAGTGCACGGTTACCTCTTCAAATGTAGGCAAGATCGAGTCCTGCCCGTTTACTGTTCCGGACGATTTGGATCAGGCACAAATTTATACCGCCACGATTTACCCGAAGGGCGATACTACAACAGCGCTTGCAGCTGATAACTTCGCAGCCACGCCAGAGCCTCAGTACAAACCTATCGAGGTCGAGGCAGGTGGTTCGGACACGGTGCCTGTTCCCGTTACCAAGGCTGGCAAGCCTCTCCACGAGGGGACTACTTTTGCGGCGCCAAATGCCCAGGAGCTACCGGAGGGGATCGAGGCTGGACCTGACTGGGCCACGGTCAATGCCGATGGGTCTATTTCTCTGGCTCCGGGTGCTGATGTGAAGCCAGGCGAATACAAAGTTCCAGTTAAGATCACCTATCCCAACGGGCAGTCACGCATTATAGAAGCACCCGTTACGGTGAAGGAGAAATCTAAGACTGCTGATGTGGTTGATCCTTCTTATGGTGATGGTGTTTCGGTCAAGGCTGGTGAGTCTGGTTCTGTTTCGGTTCCTAAGGGTGCTGATGGGAGTGCGTTGCCGGAGGGGTCTAAGTTTGGTCCTGGTGATGGTGTGCCTGGTTGGGTGACTGTTAATGGTGATGGTTCTCTTAGTGTTGAGCCGGGTGCTGATGTTGAGCCGGGTGATTATAAGGTTCCGGTGGTGGTGACTTATCCGGATGGGTCTTCGGATACGGTTAGTGTTCCGGTGAAGGTGGGGCCTGCTGATAAGAAGCCGGTTGCTGATGTGGTTGATCCTTCTTATGGTGATGGTGTTTCGGT
>NZ_ATUW01000002.1 GCF_000420405.1 Winkia neuii subsp. neuii DSM 8576
CACGACCAAAGGTCCTCCTCGCGCCATTAGCTCAATTGGCAGAGCAGCTGACTCTTAATCAGCGGGTTGGGGGTTCGATTCCCTCATGGCGCACTTTTCCCGGCCTAGGGCCGGGATATTTTTTTATCTACACTGGATTGATTTTGTGGCTTCACTAGAAAAACAACTCTCTGAGCTCGTGCAGAAAAGCCCTCTTTCGGGCAAATGTGCCGCCGAAGCACTGCGCTTGCTGCTCGCCCTCGCCAATGCCCCTGCCCCTCTTGTAGAAATAGCCGGACCATGTTGCCCCACCCCGGAACTTGTGAATTGGCTCGGCATCTCTAGGCAGGGCATACACAAGGGTGCCAAGGAGCACAGAATAGTTGCAATCCAGCTAGGACGCACCTGGTACTACCCGACTTGGCAGATGCGCCCCGACCGCGCCCTGGACAAAAATGTCGCCAAAGTGCAGGCAGTTCTGCGCGAAAAGATGGGACCTATCGAGGCGGCACAGTGGTGGGTTAGTGGCGATGAGGCACCTTGCAAAGCCATCTTTAATGGTCAAGCAGAGGGCGTCTTAGCTCGCGCCAGAGCGGCCCTTTCAAAAGGGGAGCCCCAGGTACAAGCCTAGAGCCCCAGTTCCTTGCGCAAACGGCCCACGTGCCCTTTTGCGCGCACGTTGTACATCGCCACTTTCACCTTCTGATCCTTGCCTACCACCACGGTTGAGCGAATGACTCCGCGGACCACTTTGCCGTAATTTTTCTTTTCTCCAAAAGCTCCAAACTTCTTCATTACTTCTTTGTCTGGGTCGGAGGCTAGCGGGAAAGAAAGTGATTGTTTTTCGGCAAATTTGTCGAGGGCGGAGATTTTGTCTGGGCTTACGCCTACAACTTCGTATCCAGCGCCTTGCAGGGAGGCGAGAGAGTCGCGAAAATCGCAAGCTTCCGTGGTGCAGCCTGGGGTGTTAGCTCGCGGGTAGAAATACACGATCACCCCATTTTCGGAGTTTTCGAGTTCAGTTTTCAGTTGGAACGTTTCCCCACCAGCGCACTCTAATGTGAAATCGGGGGCCAGTTGGCCTACTTCTAGTCGCATGGTTTTCCTTTCTGAAAAGCGACGGTGGCTCCCCACCAGGGGCCGCCGAGCTTTGCTAACGGAGCAAGTTTAGCGGGGTCTACTAGACCGTCACGAGCAAGTATTTCTTCAGCTATGTGTATAGCTTGAACAGTCCCAAAAGTCAGCACTGCTCCCCCAACCTGGTAGGTGCCATGCACCGTACATTCCATACTCGCTCGGACTCCCTCCAAAATTGGCGCATTCACCGCCTGCCCCGGCTGCCAGCTGAGTCCTAGCTGAAGTGCCTCTGAAACGTCGGGGGGAAGTTCCTTAGAACTTTGCGATACCAGCTCTTTTTGGTCTGTACTAGCAAAGTTGACGGCAAAAGCGCCCTCGCGCAGAGCATTGTGGTAGGTGTCCTTCGGCCTACGCGAACTAAACTGCACGATTAGCGGCTCTGTAGAGGCCACCGAAAAGAGCGCGTAAGGAGCTAAATTTACCCCCTCGGCCTGGTTGTACGTCGATATCCAGGCTATTGGACGAGGGACAACTAGCGACATAGACAACCTGTAGAAGTCTTTCGCCGTACACTGACTTGCCTCAAAAGTTCTATACACATCTACCTTCCTACCGAGGCCAAGTTTACCTTCCAGGGCGCAAAACGGCCCGAAGACAAACTCAAGGATTTACGAAAGAGATAGAAACACTCTTCAGTCAAGAACTAACGAATCGCCTTACCAGATATACGGCCTCTGAAGTGCGGGCTAGAAGCGCGCTATGGAGGACTTTTGTGTCACGCACTGTGTCACGCTGTTAACCATTTTTGTATTATTGCTGGTCAGAGCGTTATTTTTGGTGCGCGCGGGGGGACTTGAACCCCCACGTCGTAAGACACTGGAACCTAAATCCAGCGCGTCTGCCAATTCCGCCACGCGCGCAAGACCTAGATAACCATACCAGCGCTATGGCCCTGGAACCAAAATACAGGCAATGGTTATCGCCACATTCTTAGGCAACATTCCTCTGCTGCCTGCGAGCCTTCACAATTGTGGCTTCGGCTACTACCTGACTGCCCCGGTAAACAACTAGCGACTGCCCCGGTGCTACAGCCCGCACAGCCTCTTCGAGCTCTGCCACAAATCCGCCCTCACAACGAGAAATTGTTGCTGGAACCTGAAGCCCGTGGGCGCGGAACTGGATCTTTGCTCCGGGCCCGTATACCTGCTCTGCCATGGATACAACATCGGTACATTCGATCTGATCTACCGACAGCAATTCCGCTGGGCCCACCACAACCTGGTTTGACTTGGGGCGAGTTTCTAACACGTAGCGAGGGCGGCCGTCCTCAGCAGGAACGGTGAGGCCCAATCCCTTGCGCTGACCCACCGTGTAACCGTAGTAGCCTCGGTGACTGCCCAGTACTTTGCCCTCGGAATCTACTATTTGCCCTTCCTTTTCACCTAGCTTAGAAGCCAAAAAATTTCTAGTGTTTCCATCTGGGATGAAACAAATATCGTATGAGTCAGGTTTGTTAGCCATAATCAGCCCCCGCTCGGAAGCCTCGGCGCGCACTAGCGCCTTCGACGGCACGTCACCCAGCGGGAACATAACGTGGTCGAGTGCCTCCCGGCCCATAACAGCTAGCACGTAGGACTGATCCTTTTCCTCGCACTTGGCCCTATGCAGTTCAGGGCCTTGGGCCCCTTGCACCAGACGAGCATAGTGGCCGGTACACACAGCGTCGAAGCCGAGGGCAATACCGCGCTCTAGCAGTTCACGGAACTTCACAAACTCGTTGCAGCGCACACACGGGTTCGGCGTACGTCCGGCCCGGTATTCGGAAACAAAATCGCTCACTACCGTTTCTTCGAAGTCCTCGGCCAAATCCCAAATATAGAAAGGAATGGACAATTTTGCGGCCGCACGACGCGCATCGTCGGCATCCTCAATAGTGCAACAGCCGCGAGAGCCGCAGCGCGTGGCTTGGGAAGACGCAGAAAGAGCCATGTGCACAGCAGTTACCTCGTGGCCTGCCTCCACGGCACGCGCACAGGCAACCGCCGAATCGACCCCACCAGAAAGTGCAGCAAGTACCTTCATTTACGTCCTTCCAACCTTCGCGCTACTTGCACTGCCTTAGGAAAGGCAGCAATAAATGCAGCCACATCCGCCTCAGAAGTGTTCCACCCCAGTGAAACCCTGAGCGACGAGCTCGCCTCGACCTCACTGCGGCCCATCGCCTGCAATACGGAAGATGGCCTGGCCACTCCAGCTTTGCAGGCTGAACCAGCACTGACGCATATTTTGCTCTGGTCAAATCCGAAGAGCAACCCCTCTGAGGTGCATCCCTCACAAGTGAAATTGATGATTTCACTCACGCCCTCCGCAGTAACTTCAACCCCTGGAATTTGGGCAGCAGAGCGCAGGATCTGCTCGCGAAATGCTGTGTTCCGCCGCTCTTCTTCAGTACGGCACGCAACAGTTTCCTCAAGCGCCTTCGCGAACCCCATTGCCCCTACCACATTTTGTGTCCCAGAACGGATATCGCGTTCTTGACCGCCCCCCTTGCGATCCGTGTCGAGGGGAAGGCCCTTGCGCAAAAGGAGTGCTCCAATGCCGGCCGGCCCCCCGAGCTTGTGCGAAGCTACGGACATCGCGTCTAACCCGCTAGCAGCAAAGTCGAGCGGCAACCTCCCGGCGGCCTGGATAGCATCGGCATGGAAGAGCGGTTTTTCCGGCAACGACTCTAGCACCTGCGCCAAATCTGCTAGAGGCTGAATCGCACCATTCTCGTTATTTACCGCCATCACCGAAACAAGAGTGGGCATGGCATTGGTCAACAGGGTTTCCGCTCTTGCCACGTCCACTACCCCGTCAGACTTCACCGGCAAAATAACCAAGTCACAACCGAGCTTGTTAGCGACATCCGCGGCGTTCTTAGCAACCGCCTCGTGCTCTACCGAACTAATTGCAATCGGGCCTTTGCCTGCCAAGCCGCGTATCGCCAAGGCATCAGCCTCAGTTCCCCCGCCGGTGAAAATCACCTCCGCCGGCTCAGCCCCTAAGTACTTCCCGATCCGTTCGCGGGCATCCTCCAGCAATTCCTTGGCTGCTCTACCCGCCACATGCAAGGCATTGGGGTTCGCAATTAGCGGCCTCGCGTAAGCCTGCACCAGCACCTCGTGCACACCTGGCCGCAGCGGTGCCGTTGCCGCGTAGTCCAAATAGACTTCGTGCATCAGCGCAGATCTTCCAGAGCCTGGGGAACAATCTGGTTCATGTCACCCACTACCCCAAAATCACACATTTCAAAAATCGGCGCATCCGGGTCGTCACAAACTGCAACCACAGTTCCCGCCCCTTGGATCCCACAGGTGTGATGCACCGCCCCCGACACTCCGAGCCCGATGTACAAGGACGGAGCGATAGTCTCGCCTGTCTGTCCAATCTGAATGGCTCGGTCTACCCAACCTTCGTCAGCTGCTACGCGAGTGGCCCCAACCGCCCCGCCCAGAGCATCCGCAAGTTGGTTCACCAAGGAAAAATCGCCGTTCGTCCCGCGCCCGCCACAGACCACGACTGAAGCCTCGGTCAGCGAGGGACCTTCGCCCTCGCGCGCGTCCGAAGACACGACCCGCACTGCCGTAGAAGCCTCGCGGAAGTTCACTTCCACGTCGATGCGCTTAGCCTCCGCGGGCACCTCCACAGGCTCAGCTTCGAATGCCGACGGGCGCAGCGCGATCACCGGAGTACCGCGGCGCACCGCAAAGATAGTTTCCCAAGCGCCCGCCAGCACAGACTTGCCAGCTACCAATTTCCCTTCGCGAACGCTGAGGCGGGTTACATCGACAGCTGAACCTGCATCCATCAAAGTAGCTAGGTGAGACGCAACTTCGCGGCCGCGATAGTTTGACACAGTAAGTAGCGCTGCGGCCTCGGGAAGCTCGTTTATGCAGGCCGTCGCAGCATCGGCAACAACCCCAGCAACTCGGGGGCTACGCCCACCCAAATCCGGAACAAAGACATAGTCTGCGCCGTAAGCTGCAAGCCTATCGAGTTGCGGGGAAGGATTCAGAGCAACCGCGTATATCTGCCCGTCAGTCAGCTTGCGAGCCGCGGTAAGCAACTGCTCCGAAGGCGGAGTGAGCACGTACCCATTTTCTAAGTCGCCCACATGGTCGACAACTACAAGGATTGGATCTTCAAACTTCTTCAACTTACTACTCCTGCCCGCCGAAACCGGCCTCAATGAGGAACTTGGCCAACTGGTGCCCGCCCTCGCCCGCATCTGTAACAATCTGCCCCGCAGCCTTGGCGGGAGCCTGGCGCGCACGCAAAACGTTCGTACCTGCCCCAGCTATGCCGGTCCGATCGTCGCCTTCAAGCCCCAAGTCTGCAAGCTGCCAAACCTCTACCGGCTTCTTACGAGCTGCAGCCATGTCTGCAAAGTTGGGGAAACGCGGTTCATTTACCTGGTCAGTAACTGAAACTACCGCGGGCAGAGCAGCCTCCAGCACGTCCACAAAGCCGTCGGCCACCTTGCGGATACGCACGCTGGAATCACCTATTTCGATCTCCTGTGCCAAAGTCAGCGACGGCAGCTTCAGCTGGGTGGCCAGCGCGCCCGGCAGCATAGAGGTCATCCCGTCGAGCGAAGCCATACCAGTAAGCACCAAATCCACGCCGCCAATCTTTTCAATAGCACTGGCAAGCACCTCGGCGGTTGCCAGCGCATCCGAACCTGCCAGCGCCTCGTCAGTAATGCGAATACCAGAATCGGCCCCAAGAGTGAGCGCCCGCACAATCGCGTCCTCGGCGTCGGCAGGGCCCATGGTCAGTGCTATTACCTCGCCCCCAAACTTCTCGACGGCCGACACGCCCGCCTCGATGGCGTTTTCGTCCAGTTCGTTTAGTACGTCATCCTCGCCCCGAACCAAAACGCCGTTTTCTAGCCTGCGGTCTGATTCCACGTCAGGCACATGTTTTACGCATACGACAATCTTCATGCCTCCAGCGTGCCACAAACCAAGCCCCAATGACGATATGACTTAAGCAATTAGCCGATAACGAAATAACCTTCCAGTTCGCCTCTTAGCAGACTAGAAGAACCCAAACTGTGGCAAATCAAGCCCTCCTTATTGACTTTGCACGCCCCGCTTATATGAGAACATGCAGTAATGAGTAGCAACACTACAGCCGCGCCGACTTCCCCCCTGGCCCTTCCCGCCGTTAGCAATCCGCCCGCCCTCGGGGTAACCCCGGTGTCAAACGGCGTTGACATTGCCGTCGTTGCTCCCCATGCCAGCGCTGTGGAATTTTGTACTTTCGCCTCCTACGATCCAAATGCGGCTGAAACCAGGCTGCGTTTGCACGGCCCCCACGAGGGAGTATTTTCAGGCCACGTTGCGGGCATCGGCCCGGGCACCGCCTACGGATTTCGCGCCTGGGGGCCCTGGGAACCCGAAAAGGCCATGGTGTACAACCCAAACAAACTTTTGCTCGATCCGTATGCCAAAGCCATTACCGGGAAAATTGAGCTGAATTCTGCGGTTCATGCCCACCAAACCGATGCGGAACTTTACCCCCTCCAACCGCTGCGCCCGAACCCAGAAAATTCTGCCCCCTACACAGTGCGCGGCGTCATCACCGGTCCGTCATTTGAAGTGGCTGCACGTCCAGCCACCAAGTGGGAAGATACCGTAATCTACGAAGCGCACGTGCGCGGGCTCACTGAAAATCTTCCCGGTGTACCGGCACATCTGCGCGGCACCTACGCGGGCCTCGCCCACCCAGCCACTATCGGTTACTTAAAAAAACTCGGGATTACGGCCTTGGAGCTGCTACCGATCAATGCAAAATTCGACGAACCATTCTTAGCCGAGCGTGGCTTGACGAACTATTGGGGATATTCTCCCCTGTCCTATTTCGCCCCTGAGCCCTCTCTAGCGACCGCGGCTTCGCGAGAAGCAGGCCCAGGTGCAGTTGTTGACGAAGTACGGGGCATGATCTCGATACTTCACGAGGCGGGTATAGAGGTCATTTTGGATGTGGTCTACAACCACACTTGCGAAGGAGGCCTGGGGGGCCAGTCCCTTTCGCTGCGCGGCCTTGACGAGGCCGAGTACTACCTTTTCGAGCATGGGGACAAGTTCTCGGACGTCACAGGATGCGGAAATTCGTTAGATGCTTCCTCCAGCCGCGTTCAACAACTGATTTTAGATTCTCTGCGCTACTGGGTGAGTCAGATGGGGGTGGATGGTTTTCGTTTTGACCTGGCGGTGACAATCGGCCGTTTTGGCCCCCATTTTAGCCCTACGCATCCAATTTTGGCGGCGCTTGCTACCGACCCAGTCTTGGCAGGAATCAAGATGATTGCCGAACCGTGGGACGTCGGTTACGGCGGGTGGCAAACGGGAAACTTTTTGCGTCCCTTCTCCACCTGGAACGACCGTTTTCGCGACTGCGTGCGCACATTCTGGGTTGCCGATGCCGGGGCCCAGGCGTCACGAACCTCCCGCGGTAGCGCACCTCACGACCTAGCAACCCGCCTGTCCGGTTCTGCCGACCTCTACTATCGCGACAACCCAGCCCAGAATCTAGGTACGCGCGCTTCGGTCAACTTCATTTGTGCCCACGACGGCTTCACTCTGGCGGATTTAGTTTCTTTCAACCAAAAGCACAACGAGGCAAACCTCGAAGAAAATCGCGACGGTACCGAGAATAATTTGTCGTGGAATCACGGGTTGGAAGCCCCCATCTCACTACCTACAGCAGATATTCGCGCCAGTTCAAATGGCGGCTCCCAAGTCATCGCTTTAATGGAAGATCGCCTCAAAACAATGCGCAACTTGCTGGGCACTCTTTTCGTTTCGGCAGGGACTCCCATGTTGGTCGCCGGAGACGAGTTTGGCAGGACCCAAAAAGGAAACAACAACGCCTACTGTCAAGACAACGAAATATCGTGGCTGAACTGGGATTTAGCCTCTTGGCAGCAAGAACTCCAAGAGACAGTAACCCACCTCATTTCTTTGCGCAAAAGGTACCCTGCTATGCGCCCCGCAAGTTTCCTCACGGGCAGTAATTTAGAAGGCGACCCCATCGCCGATCTGGCCTGGTACGACCACCAGGCCCTGGCAATGACAGAACACACCTGGCATGACCCTGCTGGCAGGGCCTTTCAAATGCTGCGCTCTGGGCGCCCCTACAACAGCAACGACGTGTTGGTGTGTTTCAACGGTTTAGACCAGGACATAACCTTCACGCTACCTAACGGCAGAGGCAGCTTCTGGCGCCTGATGTGGGATTCTACGGTTTCCAAGCCACGTTCGCTGGTAGACCTAGACAACGAGGTTCCCGAGGTCGAGTCGCCCTCTGCGAAGACAGTACTTGCAAGCCTTTCAATGCAGATATATATTTCGCGCTAAAGTGGAGCCATGACAAACGCAGAAGACCTACTCGAAACTTCTACTGACGAGGCCTCGCTAGCGCATTCGCTAAAGCGTTCGGCACAAATAGATAAAGCCATCGACGAAGACCCCTCGCGTTTTCGCGTTTTGACCGGTGACCGCCCCACCGGGCACTTGCACTTGGGACACTACTTCGGCACCTTGCAAAACCGCGTGAAATTGCAAAACCGCGGTGTCGAGACCTGGGTGCTGATCGCCGACTACCAGGTAATCACTGACCGCGACGGAGTGGGACCGTTGAAGGAACGGGTTATGTCTTTGCTTACCGACTACATTGCTGCGGGCATCGATCCCGAAAAGTCGGTAATTTTCAACCACTCGCAGGTTCCTGCTCTAAACCAGCTACTTCTGCCCTTCTTGTCGCTTGTGACCGAATCTGAACTGCATCGCAACCCCACTGTAAAAGCTGAACTTGAAGCCACTAACGGGCGCGCCATGTCGGGGTTGATGCTCACTTATCCGGTACACCAGGCCGCCGATATTCTGTTCTGCAAGGCGAACGTTGTGCCGGTTGGGAAGGACCAGCTTCCCCACCTGGAACAGACCCGGCAGATTGCCAACCGCTTCGACAAACGCTATGGCAGGGCAACTAAAGAGCATCCCGTCTTCCCCCGTCCAGATGCTTTGCTTTCCGACGTTCCCCTCCTGCTCGGTCTCGACGGGACCAAGATGTCCAAGTCGCGTGGCAACACCATTGAGCTGCGCATGAGTGCTGACGAAACCGCAAAACGCATCAAGAAGGCAAAAACGGATGCAGATAGGCATATAACCTACGATCCGCAAAATCGTCCAGAGGTGGCCAATTTGCTGCTTTTAGCCTCACTTGCCAGTGGGCAAAGCCCGCAAGAGCTTGCCAACCAGATCGGAGACGGAGGTGGGGGCACACTAAAGAAAGTCGTCACCGAGTCGCTCAACGAATTCCTGGCCCCCCTGCGTGCGAAACGAGCAGAACTCGAAAAGGACCCGGCCTACCTACTCGAAATATTGCGCCGCGGCAACGAGCGGGCAAACGAGGTCGCCAATGCCACCTTGGCCGAGGTGCGCAAGGCAATGCAGATGGACTATTAGGCCTGCCAGCCCAAGGTCGGCACTGCTTTTCTGTCAGCTTTTGCGTTTTGGCTTGGGGCAGTAGAACCTGCGCTAGATCCCGCAAAGATGCTCGCTTTTCAATAGACTATGTAGACGAGCTATTTTGAAAGGCGAGACCATGTCTGAGCGACTAATTCCAGATTCTTCTGCCCCCCGTCCTCAGGTAACTAAGAAAAAGTTAAAAAATCCCAAAGGCGGTCAAATAGCCCGAATTCCGGTCACCGAGATTTTCCCCTCCTTAGAAGACGGGCTTTGGCCTGCCAAGGCGGTTGAGGGCGAGTCTTTCCCCGTGCGTGCAACCGTATTCCGCGAGGGACACGACCAATATGCGGCCGAGGCAGTATTGCTTCGCCCGGGCGGGGCCGAGGCCATGCGCGTGCGGATGGTAGACATTGCTCCCGGGCTCGACCGATACGAAGCCTGGCTGCGCCCAGACGCTGTTGGCGACTGGACTTTTCACATCGAAACCTGGGCTGACCCGTACGCCACCTGGTCGCACGACGCTTCTATAAAAGTGGCGGCGGGAATCGACACCGATCTGATGCTCGAAGAGGGAGCCCGCCTGCTAGAGCGGGCCATAGCGGGCAAGGCATTTGGCAATCCCACTCAGAAACCGCTAAATGAGGCGAACGCCAAATCTGTAGCAGAGGCAATAGAGGCACTTCGCGACACATCAGCTCCTGCCCAAACTCGCTTGTCAGCCGGGTTGCATTCGCGAATTCGCCACATAATGCGCAAATATCCGCTGCGCGATCTGGCGGGCAGATCCAGGTCCTACCCGCTGCAGGTCGACCGCGAGCGCGCCCTCGTCGGAGCCTGGTACGAGATTTTTCCCCGCTCCATTGGAGCAAGCTTTGACGGCGAGCAGTGGCATTCAGGCACGCTACGCTCGGCTGCGAAGATTCTGGATAGGGTGGCCGATCTAGGCTTTGACGTTATTTACATAACTCCAATTCATCCCATTGGCACTGCGTTCCGCAAGGGCAAAAACAATTCTCTAACTGCCCTGCCGTCCGATCCGGGATCGCCCTATGCCATCGGCAGTGACCAGGGCGGTCATGGCTCCATTCATCCGGATCTGGGCACCATGGAAGATTTTGACTATTTCGTGAAGAGGGCGAAGGAAGTCGGCCTCGAAGTAGCGATGGATTTCGCTCTGCAGGCCAGCCCTGACCACCCCTGGGTGCGCGAGCACCCCGAATGGTTTTCTACCCGGGCTGACGGGTCTATTGCCTATGCCGAGAATCCGCCCAAAAAGTATCAGGACATATACCCACTGAACTTTGACAATGATCCGCAGGGCATATACCAGGCCGTCTACGAGGTAGCCGAGAAGTGGATAGAGCACGGGGTCAGTATCTTTAGGGTCGACAATCCCCACACAAAACCGTTGGCATTTTGGCAGAGGTTTTTAGCGCAGATGCACGCCGAGCACCCCGAGGTAATTTTCTTGGCGGAAGCTTTCACCCGTCCAGCTATGATGCGCACTCTGGGCGGCATCGGTTTCCACCAGTCCTACACCTACTTTGCTTGGCGAACCACGAAAGAGGAATTGCAATCTTATTTTGAGGAACTGGCAAACGAGACCGCCCACATTTTGCGCCCCACATTTTGGCCTACCACTCACGATATTTTGACCCCGCAGATGTGGACGGGCGGTGCCGCGATTTACGCCATCCGGGCGGTACTGGCTGCGACCGGTTCGCCCTCCTATGGCATATATTCGGGCTACGAATGTCTTGAAAACGTGCCGCGACCGGGATACGAAGAAAATAACGACAACGAAAAGTACGAGTACAAGAACCGCGATTTTGAGGGTGCAGAGGCACTTGGAATTGCGCCGCTGCTGCGCCAGCTCAATAGAATCCGCAGGGCACATCCGGCGTTGACACGGCTGCGCAATATCAAGTTCCACACCACTTCGAGCCCGAATCTGCTCGCGTTTTCTAAGCACGTTGGCGCCGAAGAGTCGCCAACGGGCGAGGCCGACACAGTCTTGGTGGTGGTTAACCTAGATCCACATAATTCGACCCAGGGCATGGTAGACGTGAATGTACCTGCTTTGGGATTAGCGCTGCCACCTGCCGAGGGCGACCGTCCGGTGATGCGCGTCCGCGACGAGTTGGACGGACGTACCTACGAGTGGGGTAGCAGAAACTTCGTCGATCTGTGGCCTGAAGGCAAAGTCGCTCATATCTTCAGCGTGGAGGCACTGTGAATCTTCCCGAACCGTTAGATCCAGAACCTGTACGCCCGCTCGCCGAGGACACTAATTGGCACCGCAACGCCGTTTTTTACGAGGTGTTGCTAGGTTCTTATGCCGACTCCAACGCCGACGGGATCGGTGATTTTCAGGGTCTGCGCTCTAGGCTCGGTTATCTTTCGTGGCTAGGGATCGATTGTTTGTGGATTCCCCCGTTCTATCCCTCTCCGGGGCTCGACGGCGGCTACGACATTTCCGACTACACGGGTATCGACCCCAAATACGGTACCCTCGAAGACTTTGAGGCACTGCTCGAAGATGCCCACGCCCTCGGAATTCGCATTGTGATCGATATGGTCATGAATCATACCTCCTCTAAGCACCCGTGGTTTGAAGCCTCTAGAAGCGACCCCCAGGGCTTCTATGGGGACTACTACGTGTGGCGGGACGAGCCTGACGAGTATTTGGATGCTCGCATCATCTTTGTAGACACGGAGCATTCGAATTGGACTTATGACGAAGTACGCGGGCAATACTACTGGCACCGCTTCTTTTCCCATCAGCCCGACTTGAATTTCGAGAATCCCCACGTCCGCGAATCGATGCGCGAGGTTGTTCGGTACTGGTGTGCAATGGGAGTAGATGGGATTCGTCTAGACGCCATCCCCTACCTGTACGAAGAGGACGGCACAAATTGTGAGAACCTACCCGAAACGCACGAGTTTATTGCCGACCTCCGCCAGATGATCGACGAAGAATTTCCGGGCGTAATTATGATTGCCGAAGCAAACCAGCCGCCCGAGCAGGTGGTGGACTATTTCGGCACCGATTCCAACCCGGAATGTCACATTTGTTTTCACTTCCCCATCATGCCGCGCCTCTTTGCAGCTATGCAGCAAGAGACGTCCAAAGGGGTAGAGCAAATTTTGGCCCAGCTGCCTCCGCTTCCCTCCGGGGGGCAGTGGGGTACGTTCCTGCGCAACCACGACGAATTAACGCTCGAGATGGTCACTGACCAAGAACGCCAGGCAATGTACGGTTGGTATGCTCCGCAGGACCGTATGAGGGCGAATGTAGGCATTCGACGCAGGCTCGCCTCTTTGCTGGGGTCTTCCCGAAGGCGAATTGAATTAGCCCACGCTTTACTCTTGGCGCTACCTGGATCGCCTTTCCTGTACTACGGCGACGAGATTGCGATGGGCGACAATATCTGGTTGCAGGACCGCGACGGGGTACGCACCCCCATGCAGTGGGATGCTTCCGAAGGGGCGGGTTTTTCTGAAGCTGACCCCAAAACTTTCAGGTTGCCTTTGATTGACACTCCTGCCTGGGATTATCGGGCCGTCAACGTCGAGGAGGCCTGGGGCAGGCCCACTTCGCTCCTAAATTGGCTGCGGCGCACTCTTGCCATCCGCAAGGCATACCCTGCGTTTGGGTTGGGCCAGATGACTTTGGTCCACACCTCTGACGAGGCCGTATTGGCCTTCACCAGGCGCGACGAAGCTGACACTATTTTGTGCGTGTACAACCTTGCTTCTGCCCCTCGAGCGGTAAATCTGTGGCTGCCCGGCATGGCCGGGTGGTCCACGGTAGACATGTATGCTGGCAATCCCTTCCCTAAGGTCGATACCAACGACGAACTCACGTTAACTTTGGGCAGGCACACTTTCTACTGGCTGCGGCTAAAACAGGAGCAGGGAAATGACTGAACCGGTATCTTTAGCTGACTGGGCTTCCGCCAAGCGCTGGTTTCCGGGCCGCCTGAAGGGCCTGGAACCACAGCCACATGTTCTTTCCGAAGGGCCTGGGTGGTGGCTGGTTGCGCTAGATTATGGCGGGGTTACCCTACAAGTTCCACTCGTTGAGGGAGCCGAAGCCACCTTTGCGGGCCACGGAGTATCCGACGGCTGTGCTTCGCCCATATTTTTGCGAGGCTGGCTAGCGCGCATGGCAAAGGCAGGTGGGCTTAGCCCTACTGATCCGACCCTTGCCGACCAGCTTTACACCGATTGGTTAGACGGTATTCAGAGGGCTAGCGCCCTCGGCGGGGAACAGTCCAATACCTCGGTGCTGATTCCCGCGCGAAGGTGGCCGGCAGTGGTGAAGTTTTTCCGAGTGCTCTCCCCCGGTAGTCAACCTGAGGTCGCCCTCCCCCTGGCGTTGTCCAAGGCGGGCTTTGTGGGGGTGCCGCACGTGCGTGCTCTTTCGCAGGTGGTTCGCCGTGGCGAGGTCTACACGAGCTCGGTCGCGACCGCTCTGGTGCCGGATGCCAAAGACGGTTTCCAGATGTTTACAGAGGCTGCCCGGGTGGGGGCGGATTTGTCCGAGGCAGCTTGTGCCTTGGGCGCTTCCACCGGTCAGATGCATCAACTGCTGGCGGAAGCTTTCGGGGAGGCCACGCAGCAAATCGACCTGCCTGCTCGGCTACGTTCTTCCTACGCCAGCGCGGCACGCGCCCTACCAGAGCTTGCCAATTTAGACGAGCTGCTCGCAGAGTTTGCGCCACTTGTAGCTAAAGTGCAGCGGGTACACGGCGATTTTCATCTGGGTCAAACTCTCTATAACCAGCAGGGTTTTTCCATTATCGATTTCGAGGGCGAGCCGCTCCGCCCTCTGAGCCAGAGAAACCTTCCCGACATGCCCGAACGCGATGTTGCCGGCATGTTGCGCTCATTTGCATACGCCGCCAGTATGGCAAGCGCCCCCAGTGGCTGGCTTGAACTGCACCGGCAGGCCTTTCTTTACGGATACAGGTCAAACCATTCCCTTGTGCGTGAGGTATTGCGCGCCCTCGAGATTGACAAAGCCTTGTATGAGGTCGCCTATGAGGCGCAACACCGACCTTCCTGGGTGCATGTTCCCTTGGAAGGATTAAAACGCCTGCTTCTAAGGTAACTTCGCCCTCCAAAATGTACATTTTGCGCGCCCTCTCGTGTAAGGCTTAACACATGAACGCAAAACCTGTCTTCGTAGATCCGCAAACCCTCTCGGACGTGGCCCACGCCCGCTTCCATTCTCCGCACGCGGTCTTGGGGGCCCATCTGGGCGAAGGGGGCGTAACTATTAGGACTGTGCGCCATTTGGCCGATGCCGTCGAGGTGGTAACAGCAGACGGCACGTTCCCAGCCACCCACGAACAAGACGGCGTATGGGTGGCGTTCCTCGAGCGCGAGGACATTCCAGACTATCGACTGCGGGTTACTTACGGGGACCATTCCTCGACAGTCGACGACCCGTATAGGTTTATGCCTACTCTGGGCGATCTAGATCTTCACCTCATTGGCGAGGGGCGTCATGAGCGCCTCTGGGAGGTCTTAGGGGCTCACGTGCGTACCTACCAAGGCGATTTGGGGCAGGTACAGGGCGTGTCCTTCGCAGTTTGGGCCCCGAATGCGCGGGCAGTGCGCGTAGTTGGGGATTTCAACTTTTGGGATGGGTCCGGTTCCGCTATGCGTTCGCTGGGATCTTCGGGCATTTGGGAGTTGTTCATTCCGGGGGTAGAGGTGGGGGCCCGCTACAAATTCGAAATCTGCGGCCCGCAAGGCGACTGGTTCCAGAAGGCGGACCCCATGGCTAGAGCCACTGAGGTACCCCCAGCTACGGCTTCTGTGGTAACTGACCAGTTCCATGTTTGGGGCGACGGGGATTGGATGGAATACCGCTACCGTCACGACCCGCATTCTTCGCCGATGTCGGTGTACGAGGTTCACCTGGGATCTTGGATGCAGGGGCTGCAATACCGTGAGCTCGCCGATCATCTGGTAGAGCACGTGACCAAACTGGGCTTTACTCACGTCGAATTTATGCCGGTTGCCGAGCATCCGTTTGGGGGTTCTTGGGGATACCAGCAAACCTCCTATTATGCCCCTACCGCCCGCTTTGGCACCCCCGACGACTTTCGGTATCTAGTAGACAAACTTCATCAGGCAGGTCTCGGGGTTCTACTCGACTGGGTTCCTGCACATTTCCCTAAAGATGAGTGGGCTCTTGCAAACTTCGACGGCACTAAGTTGTACGAGGATCCCGATCCGCTGCGGGGTGAGCACCCAGACTGGGGTACCCTAGTCTTCAACTACGGCCGGCGCGAGGTACGCAATTTCCTGGTCGCTAACGCTTTGTACTGGCTTAGCGAGTTCCATATTGACGGTCTCAGAGTCGACGCGGTGGCTTCCATGCTCTACTTGGACTATTCGCGCCAGGAGGGCGCCTGGAGGCCAAATATCTACGGCGGTCGCGAGAACTTGGAGGCGATCTCGTTTCTACAGGAGGCCAACGCTACCGCCTACAAGAACAATCCTGGAATCGTGATGATTGCCGAGGAATCCACTGCCTGGCCGGGGGTGACAGCCCCCACCGATGCCGGCGGGCTCGGTTTTGGTCTCAAGTGGAATATGGGGTGGATGAACGACACTTTGCGCTACCTGGCCGAAGATCCCATCAACCGGCGCTTCCACCACGGAGAGCTAACCTTTTCGCTGGTATACGCATTTTCCGAGAACTACGTGCTGCCGCTCTCCCACGATGAAGTTGTCCACGGCAAAGGTTCTTTGTGGAACAAGATGCCTGGCGACAACTGGCGCAAGGCAGCAGGGCTGCGGGCACTTTACGCCTACCAGTGGTCCCATCCTGGCAAGCAGCTAATTTTCATGGGTGATGAATTTGGCCAAGAACGCGAATGGGATGCCGATGCCTCCATTGATTGGTGGCTCGGCGACGATTCCTTGCACGGCGGGATAGCCAAGTTGATTGCCGATCTGAATGATCTCTACAAAGGTGAGGCAGCACTGGCAAACGATACCCACGCCGGTTTTGAGTGGATTGAGGCCGCCGATGCTGACCTCAACACCATCTCGTATATCCGCAAGGGCCAAGACAAAGATGGGAGCTGGAAATTCCTTATTTGCCTAGTCAACTTTGCCGGAAATCCACACGAGGGATACCGGGTAGGGGTTCCTTTCGCCGGCCGGTACGAAGAAGTGATAAACACCGATTCTAAGGCTTACGGCGGCAGCGGAGTAACCAATCTAGGCGAGGTCGTAGCCGAACCTATACCGTGGATGGGCCGCCCCTACTCCATCGAGTTGCGCGTCCCCCCACTTGGAGCCCTATTGCTGCGCCCAACCCAGCTTTAGAATATTTTGCCCGCGCAGGTATTTCCTGGCGCGGGCAAAATCTTTAAAACAAGATCGCAGACATTTGTCGGCGAGCCTCGCTCACCGCGCTAGTATCGGATGCCACCTTAAAAAGTTCCACTAGCCGTGCACGCGCATTTTCACGCTGATCCGGGTCTTTCATGGCGGCAAGTAGCACGTCGAAGGCAGCCTTCTCGTTTCGCTGGGACACGAACCGATCTGCCAAGACTAGCGGATCAGAATCAGAGGCGTCCTCTTCTTGCTTCAGACGTAGCTGCAACTGCACCCCAGCCAGCTGCGTCTTCAGATCCTTATCTGCGGGGTGATTAGTAGCTTCCTTGGCAAGGAGCTTTTCTGCGCGTTCCAGGTCGCCCTCGTCTAGGGCAGCGTCAATTTCCTGCTGTGCTGGGGAAACTGGTTTGGGTTCTGCTGCGGCTGAGGCATTCACCGTGCCCGTGACACCTTGCTGGCGGGCAGCCTGCACTAGCTGCTTCATCAGCTCGGTAAGCTTGTCCTTTGGTTGCGCTCCCTGGAACAACGGCATTGGCCGCCCGCCCAGCAATGCGAATACCGCAGGCACCGATTGCACCTGGAACGCCCCGGCCACCCTGGGGGCCGTATCAGTAGAAGCCTTGGCAAGCTGGAATGCTCCAGACATCTGCCGAGCGATGTCCTCTAGGTCGGCCGTAACCTGCTTGGAGGCGTCGGACCAGTCAGCCCAGAAGCTAACTACAATCAGCACTTGCTGCGATAGTTTTAGGCTTTCTTGTAGATTCTGCTCAGTGAGTTCAACAATCAGACCCGGGCCGACTGCCGGAGCGGTTTTGTCTCCACCGGTTTTTTCACCTAGCTGAACTGCACCGTACTGATCTGCCATTATCTGTCTCCTGCCTGCGGGGCAGCTCCGTCGTCGCGAGTTGCAGCAACAATCGCGGAGTCTGCGCCAATCGCTTGAATCTTGTCCTTAGAGCCTTTGGGGGGAACTACGAACAAAGCCATCACAGAGGTAGTCCAGTTAGCTGCTCCCGGCACTTTGCCTTCCCCTCCCAACAGGTCCGCAACGCGTCCTTCAAACTTTATGCTGCCACGCGCCTTGGTAACTTTCACATCGGTCTGCTGTTTTAAGCTAAGCGCTACAAGCGCTCCCCCATTAGGTAGCGAGACTGCCATGGGCTCAACCTCGGGAGCAGCGGAAAGAGAGACGTTTGCCTGCCCGTTCTCGCCAATCTGATGACGTAGCTCTTCTAAATCTTTTCGCACAGCCGCAGCGTACGGGTCGGCTTCGTACTTCTTTGCAGCACCGTCCTTCGGGTTTACTACCACCTTGGAATACTCCCCCGCCAAGTCCTTCGGCGCAATAGCCAGGTCCTTGGTGTCGGTAGGCAATAGCACACTACCCTTATTAGCTCCCATGGTTTCGGGTACTGTTACGCCGGGGAAGAGCCTAACCCACGAATAGAGCTTGTAATTGGCACGGGCGTCTTCTTGGCGCAGTAAGAATATAGCGGCGGATTTTTCATTAATTGCCTGGTCTAGAACCGCCCGCGGCCATTCCTTCGACTTAGACACTGTAATCGCGGAGGGGGCCATATCTAGGGCGGGTGGGGCCCCGTTCTTAGAAGCATCGTATTGGGCAGAGCGCACATTCAATGCGGTGCCATACACCCTTTGGGCCAAGAGTTTCTTGTCTTTCTTTTGGTCTGCCTTGGCGAGCGTTTCTTGTACCTTCGCCACCACGTTTCGCACCTGGGTGGCATTTAGAGCGGGCGCATCTACTTCCTTTGGAGCCGAAACGGACGGCGGACTCGAGGGCGAGCAAGCACTGGCAGAGAGTACCAACATCCCCACCAGCGTTGTTGTCAGGAGCGTCTTACGCATTATTTTTGCTCCTTCTTAGTTTCTTTGAGTTTCGTTAGGTCCACCTTTGTGGAGCCGGCGGGAAAGTGGTTAGCCAGATCTACCACCGGCACGCCCTCGGCTTGAGCTTTAGCGTCAGAATCTGAGTCCAATGCCAAAGCTGGCGAGGAACCAGCTCTAGCTTCCGACTTGCTCCCACCAGCAGCTACTTCGTCTTTGTCCTCGCCCGATTCCTCGGCCGCAGGCCCCTCTTTCACCACCGGGATCAACCCGGTAGGGAACGAGACCCCGTCTACCACAATCTCGGATTCTCCGCGCTCGCGGGCCTGGCGCAACGCCTTCCGGCCGGGAGCTTCAATCTTTCTGGAACCGACGTTAATAGAGACAGTATCGGTTTCGGGTTCGCCTTTGCTACGCCCGGAACGCTTCAAATAGGCTCGATGGGTGCCCCACGCCGCCAGGGCCGCCAGTAGAAGAACGACTATGCCTGCTATAACTAATGGCCAAAGCCACGGGGTGGAAACCGTTCTGTGCCAGGCCAACTGCACCGTGGCCGGACCTTCGGCAGAGTAGATCAACCCGGAGAATGAGCCCTCCTTGTTTTGCCACTTCAGATGGGCAGAACCTGCGGCCGAATCGCTTTGCAGCCACATGTCGGACTGGGTGGGGTCGGGCAGCTCTTCGGATTTGCCCGCCACCTCTTTAGTATCCAGCTTAGTAAAGGTCTTGAGCCCGTTTATCTGAGTGTGGCTAGCCTGGCCTACCCACCCATTTACGTCGCGGGCTCGCCCTACCATTATTGCTACGTTCCCCTTGCCCTTGACTTTAATGTCTACGTCTTTAGCGATTAGCTCTAGCACGCCCGGGCGGGTGACACCGAGTCTCTGCACCGTGGTGGTGGCAGTAACTGTAGGGCTGGGCTTCCATATAGTGGCGCTGGCAATGCCGGCAAGGAGTAAGCATAGACCTATGACGCCCAAAATGAGCGCGATAATGTTCCGGCGAAGAATTGCTAGCACGGTTCCCCTCTTTCAGCACCAGTTCGGCACATTTGACATTGTTACGTTTAAGAATACGTTCTTTTGCTCGACACGTACGACTATCCCCACCTTTTAGCAGAAATAGGCCATCCGCGGTCCAAATTAGAGGCATACGTGGGCGGAGTCGCAGGGACAACGAAATTGCCAAATGTTGCAAGTGGCGAAACTGTTGGACCGCGGCTCAGCCCCACCTGCGGGATTGCCAGGCAGCTTATCCGGATATTGCTACCGCTGTTCGTCGCAAACAAAACTGTGCAGCCAAACGCCAAAGTCCCAAATTCTCGGCGTGGAACTTGGTTGCAAATAGAAAATAGTGCGACAATAGGAACGATTTTTGTAACGATGCCCCCGGGCGCTTACGCGCGGCACGCGCGAGGAGGAACACGTGGAAGAGCAGACTGATTTTCCAATTGTTATGCGCGGCTATGACCGCGTGCAAGTGGATACGCAGTTACAGAACCTGAACGCAGAACTATCCGAGCTCCGTGAACGGCTCGCAGCAGCGGAGGCCCGCAGCGAAGATCTGTCAGAACAGCTCTCCGACGCCAAAGCGCAGGTGCGCGACATTGACCGCGGTTCCTATGAAGGCGTGGGGGCTCGCATCGAACAATTGCTGCGTTCAGCTGAAGAACAGTCAACCGCCATCGTGGGCAAAGCGAACGCCGATGCTGAGGCGCTACTGCAGAAAACCCGCGACAATACCTCCCGCATGACCCAGCGCGCCGAAGCAGAAGCCGCCGGCATGCTTTCTGAGGCGCGCCGCGAAGCAGAAGAACGCACCACTCGTGCGGCTACCGAGGCCGAGACCGTACTCACCAATGCCCAACACCGTGCTGACGAGCTGGTCGCCGCCGCCGAACGCGAAGCCTCTTCTTTGCGTGCCGAGGTCAACACCGAGGTTGCTGACCTGCGGGCCACCACCCAGCGCGAAACCGAATTGCAGCGCGCTCAAGCCGAGAAAGACTACGTGGAAATGCGGGTCAAGGCTGAACAGGAATCCTCGCAAATGCGCAACGATGCCTCTACCGAGGCCCAGTCGCTACGCGATTCAGCTCTCTCGGAAACCAACCAGGCCCGCGAAGCAGCAAAACTCGAGGCTGAACGTCTACTCACGGATGCCAAAAACGAGGCGGATGCGGTGCTGCGGGAGGCACGTGTAGAAGCTGAAAATCTGCGCAACCAGATCGAACAGAACCGCCAGGAGGCGGAAACGGAAATTGCTCAAGCCCGTGCCGAGGCGAAAGAGGCCGACGCTGCCGCCCACCAGCAGGCCTACGACGAGACCGCCAAGATGGTTGCTGCTGCTAAGGCACAGGTTGCCGAAGCCGAGAAGCATTTGGGCGATACTCTGCAGCGTGCTGAGCGTCTCCTTACCGACACCGACGCTGTAGTACGTCGCCGCCAGGAAGAGGCGCGTCGTTCTGCCGAGTCGATCATAGCCTCAGCCGAAGCCGAGGCTGAGCAACTGCGCGAGTCCGCTCGCGTCGAAGCCCAGTCGGAACGGGCTTCTGCTCAGCGCACGGTCGAAAAACTCACTCAGCAGCGCAATTCGGTTGCTGCCTACCTCGAGGAACTGCGAGGCCTCCTAACTACCGAAACGGCTTCCGCCCTCGAAGGCATTACCCCGATGCAGTCCAAACCACTCGCGTTAGACGAGGGCGAGGCTAGCTCGGCGGATCTTCCGTCAGCCCAGCAAACTGAAGACTAGCGGAACACGTGCTCATATAAGTCGCCCAGGTGGCGCGCCACTATTGAAGGAGCTTCAATTGGTACGAGGTGGCCGCACCTGGGCACCTCTATGACCTGGGTCTGTAGCGCCTTAGCCATGGCTTCGGCCTGGTCGGCGCTGGTAACGGGATCTTCTACCCCGCGCACAACGATTCCGTCTATATTTGCACGCGCTAGTACATGCAAACGGCCCGGCCGCCCTGCCATGGCCCGTTGGCACCACGCTACGGCTTCGGCAGGAGCCTCCGCGGCCCACGAACGCAAGATCTGCACAAGTTCGTCGTCCTTTTGCGAGGACGCCCCCAGCAGCTTCTTAGTTCCTTCGGCTCGCTCCGGCATGTCAGAGCCCGCCAGAGCTCGCACAGCTGCTTCGGTACGCCCAGCCCGCGCCTGAGCGCTGTCGGGGCCCGCATGAGTTCCTATCAGACCTATAGCTGCCACCAACTTCGGGTAGCGTTCCGCCATGGTCAAGGCGGTGTATCCCCCCATAGAGCACCCTGCCACCAGGATGCGCCTGATGCCCCGCCCGGCCAATTTGTCTGCCACGGAAGAGGCATACGCCTCCAGCGAAGGCGTTACAGGAACCGCCTCGCCAGCAAAGCCGGGCGGATCCACTGTCACAACGGGCAATCCCTCGAGCTGAGAGGCGACAGCCTCCCATAGCCTAGAATCAAACGGAAAGGCAGGCAGCAATACTATTGCTGTATCCGAACCGGGGCCGTACGTGTGAATAGTGCTCATGGGCACTAGTTTAGCCCTCGCCCGTCCTTTATTACCTGGAGCGGAGCCAAGTCCGAATCTGTAAGAACTAGGTCCGCCCTCTTTCCTACCTCTAGGACACCGATATCTTCGCGCCCCAAAATTTTTGCTCCCGAAGATGAGGCGCAGTAGACCGCATCTGCAAGAGGGATTCCGGCCACAGTTGCCACCTTTACACAGTCGAGCAGGTGCGACGTCCCCCCGGCAAGAGAATCCCCCTCGGCAAGGTAGGCTTTGCCGGATTCTACCCTGACTTCCTGAGGCCCGAGCCGATATTGCCCATCTGGCATGCCCGCTGCTGCCATCGCGTCTGTTACAAAGGTAATTGCCTCCCGGCCCACTAATTCATAGACGGCTCTTACCAACGAGGGCGACACGTGGACCCCGTCGCAGATGATCTCAAGTACTACTTTGCCTTCCTTTGCAGCTGCCAATGCCTCGGGCACCGGACCGGGACGGCGATGGTGCATGGGAGCCATGCCGTTGAACAAGTGTGTAACTGTGGGCAGAGGGGAACGCGTTTTCCGAGCTCCCATTTCCCTGTAGGTTTGGTCGATGGCCTGGGCAAACTCGCCAGAAGTCGCATCGGTGTGGCCATACGAGGGCAAAGCCCCACCCTCTAACAGCGCTTCGGCTACTCCATTTCCTCCAAGTACCCCCTCTTTCTCGGGAGCTAGGGTCATTGTTGCAGCCCACCCATTGCAAGCCTGGAGTAACTCCCGGGTGAAAGCAGCATCAGGGGACAAAATGTAACGCGGATCCTGTGCCCCACAGTGCCCTTCAGAGACAAAAGGTCCTTCAAAATGGATGCCCGCAAGCACGCCCTCTTCGCATAGGCGAGCCAAAATGCCTGCCTGCTTTAGCAGGACCGGCTTATCTTGGGTGACTAGAGATCCAACTAGAGTCGTGGTACCAGAGCGCAGGTGCTCGAACGCTGCTGTTCTGGCCTCATCTACATCCTTCGCATCGGGGAAGGAAGCTCCTCCCCCGCCATGGCAGTGTACATCGACGAGTCCAGGAAGAATATACCCAACGCTCTCGGCAATCTGTTCGGAGTAGCTGGAGGCAGGGCCAATCCAGCTAATTTTTCCCTCACTAACTTCAACTACCGAATCAGACCTGATCCCTTCCGGGGTAACTACTTCTCCTTTGAAGGCAACCATTTTCCCTCTCTAAAACAACCTGGCCTCTGCGTCGTCGCTGCCGCGCATAGCCGCGTAGTCAAGCAGCATAGTTGTTATGCCGCGATCTTCCGCAAGTACCTTAGCCTGCGGACGTATTTGTTGGGCGGCAAAAATGCCACCTATGCCGGAAAGTTTTGGATCGCGCCCAAGTAGTTCCAAATATCTTGTGAGCTGTTCAACCCCATCGATGCCCCCAACGCGTTTGACCTCGATAGCCCACGCCTTCCCCTCAGGGTCGCGCACTAGCAAGTCCACCGGCCCAATTGCAGTGGGGTATTCCCGTCGTACTAGGCGCCAGCCTTCGCCTAAAATGTCTGGTACCTGTGCGGCTAACAACTCCTGCAGGTGCGCCTCAACACCGTCTTTGGTAAGGCCAGGGTCCACCCCAAACGTTTCCTGCACGTCGTGAAACACCTGCCCGATACGAACGACTAGCCGATCGTCAGTCTTCTTTGCACGTACGTCCCACACCTTCGTAATGCCGGCCGCCACCTGGTCCGCATCAGGATCCACCTCATGCAGATTGCAAGGGGCCCCCATCCAGTTCAAAGGCTTATACGAGCCGCCGTCAGAATGTACCAGCACCGACCCGTCGGCCTTGACCATAAGCAGCCGAGTGGCCATGGGCAAATGGGCGTCGAGGCGCCCCGAGTAGTCGACAGAGCATGTCGCAACAACAAGTCGCATGAAATTCCTACTGTGCTCGCGGAGGCGCGGCCTCGGACCAGGACACGAGCCCGTTTAGGTCGTCCCGGCCCATTGCCAGATCGAACTTGTGGCCGTCAGCGCGCACATTTGTCAAAAAAACTTCTTTACCATCGCGCTTTCCGATGCGGACTGGACGCTCGAGCAGCATCGAACGGCGAGTCCACGAAAGGTCTGGCTTGTGCCGAAACGAAACGAGCCTGTACCAATCCAACGAATCGCGTTCATAGACAGCAAAACCGGCCGTCCACCCCGAGGTGATGTCCGGCCGGTAATCGCAGTCAAAAGATGCAGAATGCATAACGCGTGACATGCGGAAAGCATAAAGTGCAACGACGACAACGAAGACCAATCCAACACCCGCAATAACCGCGATGAGGATTGTCAAAGCATTATTTGTCGTCATGCACTATATGTTAGCTGTTCTAGCTAGTTGTTATCCAATTCGTCTATAAGGACGGTTACCATGTCGGAGTCCACCGAAAGCAGGCCCCGAAGGACCTTTACCTCGGCTTTGACTGCCTCGCCGTCCTTTACCCGAACCGTTCCCCTTGTCATGGCTGCCAGCAGCGGTTGCCGCCCCGGCAAGATACCCACTTCGCCGTCGGCGGAGGGGACGGTTACCGAGGAGGCGCTGCCGGACCATATTGACTCAGAGCGCGAAACTACGTTTACGTCTAACATTTATGCCTTCTGCATTTCGTGCCAGTTGCGTTCTAGGTCGTCGATGCCACCGATATTGAAGAAAGCCTGTTCGGGCACCTTGTCGTATACGCCGTCGCAGATTCGTTTGAAAGCCTCAACGGTTTCGGACAGCGGTACGGTGGAGCCTTCAACGCCGGTGAACTTCTCGGCCATGTAGGTATTCTGCGAAAGGAACTGCTCAATGCGGCGAGCCCTGGCCACAGTGACCTTGTCCTCTTCCGACAGTTCGTCTACGCCCAAGATCGAGATGATGTCCTGCAATTCCTTGTTCTTCTGCAGAATCGACTTGACCCTGGTGGCCACTTCGTAGTGTTCCTCGCCAACGTAGCGCGGATCCAGAATTCGCGAGGACGACGCCAGCGGATCTACTGCTGGGTACAGGCCACGAGAGGCGACTTCACGCGAAAGTTCGGTGGTCGCGTCCAAGTGGGCGAAGGTTGTGGCTGGGGCCGGGTCAGTGTAGTCGTCGGCGGGAACGTAAATTGCCTGCAGGGAAGTAATCGAGTGCCCCCCCGCAGAAGTAATGCGCTCTTGCAACTGGCCCATTTCGTCGGCCAGGTTGGGCTGGTAGCCCACTGCCGAGGGCATGCGGCCAAGCAGGGTGGAAACCTCGGAGCCCGCCTGGGTGAAACGGAAGATGTTGTCGATGAACAGCAACACGTCCTGGTTCTTCACGTCGCGGAAGTATTCCGCCATCGTAAGGCCGGTCAGTGCAATGCGGAGACGTACTCCTGGCGGCTCGTCCATCTGGCCGAACACGAGTGCCGTCTTGTCGAACACTCCGGCCTCATCCATCTCGTGAATCAGGTCGTTGCCCTCGCGAGTACGTTCACCAACACCGGCGAACACGGACACACCGCCGTGGTCCTGGGCTACACGCTGAATCATTTCCTGAATAAGCACGGTCTTTCCTACGCCCGCGCCTCCGAACAGACCGATCTTGCCACCCTGAACGTACGGAGTTAGCAGGTCGATAACCTTGATGCCCGTCTCGAACATCTGAGTCTTGGGTTCGAGTTCTTCGAACTTTGGAGGCTGCCGGTGAATCGGCCAGCGTTCAGTTACCTCGAGGCTCTCGCCCTTTTCTAGATTCAGGCACTCCCCGATCACGTTGAAGACGTGGCCACGAGTGACGTCACCTACGGGAACCGTGATTGACTCACCCGTGTCTATGACCTTGGCGCCACGCACGAGTCCATCCGTAGGCTTGAGCGCAATCGCACGAACCAGGTTATCGCCTAGGTGCTGAGCAACTTCCAAGGTCATCTGCTGGACGTTCTCGCCCTCGCCCTGCCCCGATAGGTCAACTTCCACCTTTAGAGCGTTATACATATCGGGTATCGCATCCGGCGGGAACTCGATGTCGACAATTGCGCCCGTAACGCGCGCAATGCGGCCGACGCCCGGGACTTTTTCTTCAGTTTCAGTCATTTTTACTTATTCCCTCTAACTTGCCAGTGCGTCGGCACCGGACACGATTTCGGTAATCTCTTGGGTGATTTCGGTCTGCCTTGCAGCATTTGCAAGCCTGGTGTAGTCGTTGATGAGTTCCTCGGCATTGTCGGAGGCCGTGTGCATCGCGGTCTGCCTGGATGCCAGTTCAGAGGCCGCGGCCTGCAGCAGTGCGTGGCGAATCCGAACCTCTACGTACATAGGCAAAACGTAGTTGAGCAGCTCGTCCGCCGATGGTTCGAACTCATACAGGGGCATTGCCTGCCCCTCGGTGTACTTGTTCCACATCTTTTCGGCGTCGAGGTCGATGAGCTCTTCGGAGTCGACTACCTTGAGCGGGAGCATCTTACGCACCTCGGGAACCTGCGACACCATGGACTTGAAACGAGTAAAGACCATGTAGACCTCGCCTACCCCGCCGTCTTCCGGGCTAGCCAAAAAGGCCTGCTGCAACGTAGTGGCGATATCGTGAATGGTTTCCTCGTCCGGATTGTCCGAGACCCCGGTCCAGGACTTGGCAATGGGCCGTTCGCGGAACCGGAAGTAGGATTGCGCACGCCGTCCGGAAGTGTACAGCACCGGTTCTTTGCCTTCTTCAGCGAGCTTCTTGAGGAGTTTTTCAGTTTCCCGAAGAATGTTCGCCGAATATGCGCCCGCCATACCGCGGTCGGAAGTTATCGCGATTACGGCCACCTTCTTAGTGTCCGTACGAGGACGGGTCAATGGGTGGTCCATATCCGAGTGTACTGACACCGCCATTACTGCCTTGGTCACCGCACGCGAAAACGGTTCCGCTTCCGCAGCGTTCTGACGGGCCTTGCCAATACGAGAAGCAGCGATCAGCTCCATCGCCCTGAAAACCTTTTTCAAGGTGGCAGTGGAGTTGATCTTGTGCTTATAGACGCGTTGCTTGCCGCCCATTTAGGACCGCTTTCCGCGCGTAATCTGCTCTTGTGTATGTTCGGCCTCGACTTTGTTATCTGCGCCATCCACGTGAGCGGAGTCAAAGTTTGCAGCAAAAGTCGAGTGGAACTGCTCAACCCCGGCCTTCAGCTCAGCTTCGGTATCTTCCTCCAGTAACCCAGTGGAAGCGATAGTCTGAAGAACCTTGGTGTGCGAACGCAGGTGGTCAATCAATCCGGCCTCAAAGCCCTTGACAGCGGAAACCGGAAGATCATCCAAGTAGCCGTGGGTACCAGCCCAAATTACAGCTACCTGATCTTCGACTTTCACCGGTGAAGACTGCGGCTGCTTCAACAACTCCATCAGGCGCTCACCGCGGGTAAGCTGCTGGCGAGTAGCCTCGTCGAGGTCGGAGGCAAACATCGCAAACGCCGCCTGGCTACGGTACTGGGCCAAGGTTAGCTTCAGAGTACCGGCGACCTTCTTCATTGCCTTGATCTGGGCATCGCCGCCGACGCGGGAAACCGAAATACCCACGTCTACCGCCGGACGCTGGTTGGAGTTAAACAGGTCCGACTGCAGGAAGATCTGCCCGTCGGTAATAGAAATTACGTTTGTAGGAATGTAGGCAGAAACATCGTTCGCCTTGGTTTCGATTAGAGGCAAGCCCGTCATAGAACCGCCCCCGAGCTCGTCGGACAACTTTGCGCAACGCTCAAGCAGGCGGGAGTGCAAGTAGAACACGTCGCCCGGGTAGGCTTCGCGCCCTGGCGGACGCCGCAGCAACAGCGAAACCGCACGGTAGGCTTCAGCCTGCTTCGACAGGTCGTCGAATACAATCAGCACGTGCTTGCCCGAGTACATCCAGTGCTGGCCAATGGCCGAACCGGTGTAGGGGGCAAGGTATTTAAAGCCAGCCGGGTCCGATGCCGGGGAGGCCACGATCGTGGTGTATTCTAGCGCACCTGCTTCTTCGAGTGTGGAACGCACCGAGGCGATAGTAGAGCCCTTTTGCCCGATTGCTACATAGATGCAACGCACCTGCTTCTGGGGATCACCACTTAGCCAGTTATCGCGCTGGTTCAAAATAGTATCGATCGCGATTGCGGTCTTACCGGTCTGCCGGTCGCCAATAATTAGCTGCCTCTGTCCGCGACCGATAGGGATCATTGAGTCGATTGCCTTTAGACCAGTTTGCAGCGGCTCATGGACTGACTTGCGCATCATTACGCCGGGAGCCTGCAACTCCAGTGCACGGCGACCCTCAATATCAGTGATTTCGCCGAGGCCGTCAATTGGTGCCCCCATCGGGTCCACAACGCGGCCGAGGTAGCCATCGCCAACGCCGACGGACAAAACTTCGCCGGTGCGGTATACCTGCTGCCCCTCTTCGATGCCGCCAAAGTCGCCTAGAACAACGCAACCAATTTCGCGTACATCCAGGTTCATAGCCAGGCCCAAGGTGCCGTCTTCGAAACGAAGGAGCTCGTTTGCCATGGTCCCGGGCAATCCCTCCACGCGGGCGATGCCGTCTGCGGTGGAGATGACGTGACCTACTTCTTCGGTATTAGCTTTACTTGGTTCGTAGCTGTCAACAAAGCTGTTCAACGCTTCCCGAATTTTCTCGGGGGCGATGGAAAGTTCAGCCATGGGAATCCTTACTTTGTATTGTGTTAGCCGGCCAAACGTTCGCGCGTACGGGCCAGGGCCTTACGGACTGTGCCGTCGGTGATATGGGAGGACGTGTGGACACGGAGTCCACCGAGCAAGGAAGGAACGATCGAGACGTTGAGCTCAACGTCCTTGCCGTAACGCTTGCACAAAATCTGGCGAAGTCGGTTGAGTTGGGACTCCGACAGTTCCTGCGGAGCCTCGACGGTTACGAGTTTTCGCTCCCGCAAACTTGAGGCTCGTTCCAGATCGCGCCGCAGTGTGGACAGTAGCGACCCTCCCCGCGGATACATCGTTGCCCTCTCAACTAGCTGGAGGGCCTGTGGGCAAAGCGCGTCGCGAAATACAGACTGAGCAAGGCGAGCCCTCTGCGGTGCTCGCTGCACAGCTGAGTCGGATAGCGCGTTACGCAAATCGCGCCTCTCGCCGAGCAGTTGGGTAACGGCAAAAAGATCCCGACCAACCCGTTCCAGGTTGTTCTTACTTGCAGCCGAATATAGCTGGCCGTCTACCGCAATGTCTTCCAACGCGAGCGCGAGATCGGATTCTTGCGACCAACGCCCACCAGTCAAAGCAGTTAGAACTTCTAAGGCCAGAGGCTGCAGTGAGGAGCCGAAGACATCGTTGGCCAGTTTAGCCTTGTCCTCGCCACTACGAGCAGGATCAGTCATTGCCCTGGCGAGGGAGGGATTAGCTCTAACCAAATCCGCCGCAGCGAAAAGATCAGCCGACACCTCACCTATGGTCTGCCAGGCAGAGGCCGTGCCCTCCTTGAGGACTTTGCGCCCCGCCTCACGCGCTGCCGCACTCGATGCACGCATTACTTAGACTCAGCTCCTTCCGGCGCCGGGTTTGCCTCCAGATCGTCCAAGAACCGATCGATGACGCGGGCCGAAAGCTCGCGATCGGTCAGTTGCTCGCCAACGATTTTCTCGGCAAGTTGGGAGGCAAGCAGGCCCACGTCTGTCCGGAGAGAAAGCTGCGCCGATTGCCGTTCTGCTTCAATTTCTCGCTTTGCTGTCGAGAGCACACGCTCCGCTTCTTGCTTCGCCTCTTCACGGGCACGCGCAACTATGTCTTTGCCATCTGCGCGGGCCTGATCGCGAATCTCCTGAGCTTCTTTGCGCGCCTCGCGCAGTTCGCTACGAGCCTGTTGATCGGCGTCGGCTACCTGTTTCTTAGCTTCTTCAGCTAGTTTCAAGCCTTCTTCGATCTTGCGGGCGCGCTCGTCAACCATCTTGTTGAAGGTTGGCAATGCGAATTTGCCCAGAACTAGCGCAACCACGATCAAGACCACTGCCGACCAGAAAATATCGAACAGTTCAGGAAGAAGTGGGTTGCGTTGAGCCTCTGCAGCAACCTGTAGTACTGCGGAATACATGTTTATGCGTTAGCCCACAGAATGCCTGCAACTAGACCTAGCAGACCTAGCGCCTCAACAAAGGCGACGCCAATAAACATGTTGGTGGTTAGCCTGCCGGCAACCTCGGGCTGACGAGCAATAGATTCCTGAGTCTTTGCCACGAGCAAGCCGATGCCGATGCCAGGGCCAAGTGTGGCCAGGCCGTAACCGATGGTTGCTAGTACTGCTGCGCTACCAGTCATTGGTATTTTCCTTTTCTTTATTTGGTTTCCGGATGCGGATGCAGCCGGTTATCAGTGCGAGTGCACCGAAAGATCGATGTATACAGCGGTGAGGATTGCGAAAATGTAGGCCTGGAGGAAGGCAACCAGCATTTCGAACAAGGTCACAAATATTGCCCCTAGGAAGGTGGCAACCCCCACTCCCCTGAGCGGGCCCTGAGTGTACAAAAGCAGGAAGTTGGTACCTGCCAAGCAGAGCGCCAGCATGAAGTGCCCCGAGATCATATTCGCCATCAAACGAACAAAGAGTGTGAACGGGCGGATCACAAAGGTCGACAGTGCTTCAATCGGGGTGAGAATCAGATAAATTGGCTTGGGAACTCCCGGCGGGAAAAGCGCCGATTTGAAGAATCCCCCTACCCCCTGCTCGCGAATGCCGGCATAAATGAACGCAACCCAGGACAGTATGGCCATGAGAATAGGCAAACCTGCAACGGAGGTACCAGCCAAATTCAATCCGGGGATAATTCCGGCAAAGTTCATAAAGAGGGCGGTAAAAAAGACTACGGCTACAACGCCCGAATACTTGGCGGCCATCTTCTTTCCCATGGCCTGCTCAGAGATGGAAGTGCGCACAAAGTCGAAGAGCAGCTCCATTGTTGCCTGGCCCCTTGAGGGAACCAGCTTCGCCCTATACGTGTAGGCCAGAAATAGCACGACCATGACAGCGAGCATGATGAGCCTAATCAGCATGACGCGGTTGAGCGCGAATGGCGTTCCTTCGAATGCGAAAATTGGTGGGAAAAAATCATCCAACGACGGGGTATGGAACTCCCCGCCGGTTTGAACTAACGCATTCCCAACCGCTAGCGCTTTTAGCACCAGGGCACCTCCTGCTTCCTTAGTGGAGCCGTTGACCTAAACATAGCCATCACCTGACATAGCGTACAACATGCGCTCACTGAGCGTTCATCTGCCGTCAGCAACTTTCAAAACTGCGCTCTAGCTGTGGTTTCGGAGTAACCGCACTGACTCGTGCCCGAACCAGAGCTAACGTTTCAGCAAACATTGTGACGACTATCATAACTGCAAGTGTGAGCCCCACTACGAAAGTGTCGAGCGAGCCAAAATGCCTCGTCAATAAAAACCCGGTAATGAGCGCTGCCAGTTTTAGTAAAAATCCGCCTGCGAGCGCAGCTACTACGTAGTTTGGATACTTGACACCGTAGTGATTCACTATAACAGTTGCCAGACACAATACCGCCCCCAGCGCCGCCGCGACCACCGCGGAGATAACCCCCGTTTTACCTCGCGCCAAGGCGCCTACAATTACGGCTCCGGCGGCTACGACCAAGTAAGAAACCGCCACAGCTTTCCGGGCCGAAGCCATAGCGCGTGCAACTTGATCCATCAGTTGTCTCCCTTCCGAAGAATCCTATTTTTTACCCTGGGGATTGAAAAGACGCTAATACCTACAACCACCACAGCCCCGACCAGTAGCCCAATACCCACGTGTATTGGATCGAAAACCACCAAAGCTGCAGCCCCAAGCGCCACATATGCCGCCCACATATACATGACAAGGACAGCCGTAACCACTGAATAACCTAAATTGAGCAGCCTGTGGTGCAGGTGCATGCGGTCCGGGTGGAACGGCGAGTGGCCCGCTCTCATACGCCTAAATACGGCCATAGTCATGTCAGTTAGGGGCAGTATCAATACCGCGACCGGCAAGATCAGAGGCAATAGTGCAGGCAGCATTTCCGAACCGGCAAACATAGCCGGATCTACCTGTCCCGTAACTAAAATTGAGACCCCGGCGGACAGCAGCCCAAGTAACATCGCTCCCGTGTCACCCATAAAAATGGTTGCCGGGTGGAAATTATGGGGTAGAAACCCAGCGCATATCCCCACCAACATTATTACTACGGCGGCCGCCAGCGACGCGTATGACTGGGCATTGGTAAAACGCACCAGCATGTAAGAATAGATAAAAAATCCCGTGGCCCCTATGGCTATGCATCCCGCAGCCAAACCATCCAGACCATCGACGAAATTCACCGCATTTATGCAGGCGACTACCACTATTACGGTAACCGCTATAGAAAGTTTGGAAGACCCGATAGTGAGCCCAAATATGGGAAAACTTACCAGCTGGACACCACCCCAAGCCATCCCCCCTGCGATGAGTATTTGGCCGGCCATTTTAGTCCACCACTCCAGGTCCCACAGATCATCTAGGAATCCCAGCACGCAGATTCCCGCAGCTCCACCTAGCAGCGACCACGGCTGGGGGTCAGAAAACAGGCGGGCAAAATACGGCACGTGCGCAGCTACCGTCATAGCTACCGCGAATCCCCCCAACATGGCCACTCCGCCCAGCCTGGGGGTGGGTACCGTGTGTACATCTCGGTCGCGCACCGGAGTCAGCGCATGGGCAGCCAACGCCAGCTGCCGAACAACGGGCGTTAGCAAGTAGGTCACTGCCCCGGCGACGAGGGCAAGAAGGAGATAGAGCTTCACGCACTCTCCCAAACGCGCGCTAAGTCACTAGCAGGAATTACTCCCTGGCGAAGGATACGCATGTGTTCGCCTTCTTCAGCCACGATGGTAGAAGGCACTGGCCCCGGTGTGGAACCAGCGTCCACGTACACCGCAACAGTATCGCCAAAATACTTCACGGCATCCGAAACATTTTGCGCAGGATCGTCACCGTGAATATTTGCGGAAGTTACTGCCAGTGGGCCGGTGCCTTCTAGTAACACTCGCGCCGCGTCTAAGCCCGGTACGCGAACGGCCACTGTTCCTCCTTTGGCCTGACTGTCCCAACCTAGCCCCTCACCCGCGGGCAAAATCAATGTCAACGCACCCGGCCAGAAGGCCTTAGCGAGCGCCTCCATTTTGGGGCTCATCGTTGAAGCAACGAGCCGCCACTGCTCAGGTTTCGCCAAGAGAATTGGCGGAGGCATCTGCCCGCTTCTATTCTTGGCTGCTAAAAGCTTTTCTACCGCTCGACTGCTGCGAGGATCAGCTCCAATACCGTATACCGTGTCGGTGGGGATAACAACTAACTCGCCGTCAGCCACAGCCGCCTTCAAGGGCTCACTAGCTTCCGGTGCCGAATAAATACTCATGGCCCCTATTCTAGGCAAGCGCGCAAGCACGTAGCGTTGCCTGCCCGCTAGATCTCGACCGGTACTGACCTCGACAAAACCAGCCTCCCGGCAGGCCGCTCTTAGCTTTTGCGACTGGCTTTCGGCGTGTTCCATAACAAGTGTTCCCCCCGGACGCAGCAGGACCCTCGCCCTCTTTATTATTTGGAGGGGAACAGCTAATCCGTCTTCCCCGCCCCCGTAGAGCGCCATCTCGGGGTCATAGAGGGCCTCGGCCTGGCTCACCTGCCCGGCCGGCACATAGGGGGGATTTGACACCACCACGTCGACGCTTCCATCGAGGGCGGCGAGCGTATCGGCACTCGTAGCGTCCCCCTGAATCAGATTGACAGATAAGTCTTCCAAGTTGGCGCGCGCCAGTTCCACCGCCTTAGAATCCTTTTCCACCGCCCAGACCCTAGCCGAGGGAATTTCATCAGCCACAGCCCCGGCGATAGCTCCGGAGCCCGTACACAGGTCCACCACGCGCACGCACCCCGGCCGGTATTTAGCTTTCACTGCCACGGCACGCGCCGCCTGAATGGCCTCCTCAGCTACCATTTCGGTTTCCGGACGCACGACAAATACACCGGGAAGGGCTTTCAAGGTGCGCCGGCGAAAGTACATTTTTCCCGTCAAATACTGCAGAGGCACCCGGCTGGCCCGCTTCCCAATTAGAGTGAAATATTCCTCCTCCTGGGAAGCACTCAGCTTGCTCGGGGCAGAAAACAGGTCTCCGACAACCGCCTCCATCAACTCGCGAGCATCAGGAGTAGGAGAGGCAACGCCCGCCTCGGCTAGAACGTAAGCCCCCTGTTTTATAGCTCCCCTAGGCGAACTCATTCCTGCCCGGTAGCCTTGGCCAACTGGTGTTCTTCGTCCAACTTGATGGCAGAATCGATCACAGGCTGTAGCTCCCCACCCAGCACAATATCGAGGTTAAACGCCTTGTAACCCGTGCGGTGGTCCGCAATGCGATTTTCAGGGAAGTTGTAGGTGCGGATGCGCTCTGACCTATCTACCGTGCGCACCTGGGAATGGCGGGCTTCAGCCTCTTCGGCCTCGCGTTTACGACGCTCTTCCTCGGCCAACCTAGAACGCAGCACGCGCATTGCTGCCTCGCGGTTTTGAATCTGCGATTTTTCATTCTGCATCGACACCACAATTCCCGTAGGCAAGTGGGTAATGCGAACAGCCGAGTCGGTGGTGTTGACAGACTGGCCCCCGGGACCAGACGAACGAAATACGTCAACGCGAATGTCGTTGGGGCCGATTTCTACCTCGCCCTCGTCCTCAACTTCGGGCATAACATAGACGCCCGCAGCCGAGGTATGAATGCGGCCTTGAGTCTCGGTGACAGGAACGCGCTGAACCCGGTGAACCCCGCCCTCGTACTTCATGGAAGCCCACACCCCCTCTTCAGGGGAGGGATTGCCCTTCGCGCGGATAGAGATTTGAGCGTCCTTTACCCCGCCCAAATCAGTCTGGTTCATGTCCATGACCTTGAAGGTCCAACCGCGCTTCTCGCTGTAACGCTGATACATGCGCAACAAATCCCCTGCAAACAGCGCCGACTCCTCGCCACCCGCACCAGCCTTGATTTCCATGATTACATCCGAGGCATCCTCGGGATCGCGAGGAGCAAGCACGGAGAGCATTTTCTGGTGTGCCTTGTCGACCTGTGCGGTAAGACGTTCGGCCTCGTTCGCAAATTCGGAATCCACTTCAGCAAGTTCTTGGGCGGCCTCTAAATCCTCGCTGAGCTGCTGCCAGGAACGAATTGCCTCAGCCTGCCGCTTTAGCTCCGAGTAGCGCCGACCCACCTTGCGGGCCTGCACCTGATCCGACAACACCTGCGGATCCGACATCTTCTTTTCGACTTCTGCCAGATCGGCAAAAATCTTCTCCCCTGCCTCAAAACTTGCGCTCATTATCGCTTTCCTACAAATAGCTGTGCCGACTACAAAGGAAGCGCCGGCCGGGAAGACCCGACCGGCGCCCACAAGACCTATTTACTTCTTGCGCTTGCCGTAGCGCTTCTCGAAGCGAGCAACACGACCACCGGTATCCATGATCTTCTGCTTGCCAGTGTAGAACGGGTGGCAGGCGCTGCACACGTCAACACGCATCGAATCGCCCGAAATGGTGGAGCGAGTCTGGAACTCGTTGCCGCAGGTGCAGGTCACGGTTACTGGGTGGTAGTCAGGGTGGATTCCCTGTTTCATAATAATCTCCTTAAGGAATTCGAGGTCGCCGGGTCCGCTTCGCGGTGAACCGGAACAGAAAGATTATGCCACAAGATTTGGCACTAACCTAGGTGAGAGTACTCACTAGAAGTTACTACTTGTCCCCTGACGTGCTCATCTTGCCGATTGTGAGTAAGAACTCCGCGTTCGAGGAAGTGTCCCGCAATTTGCCGAGCACCAGCTCTGTGGCCTCTTGAGTGTCCAGGGAACCAAGAATTCGACGCAGTTTCCACAAGATCTTCATCTCTTCGGGACGGAGCAGCATCTCTTCGCGGCGAGTACCCGAAGAATTGACGTCAACTGCCGGGAAAATACGCCTATCCGCGAGCGCCCTCGACAGTCGCAACTCCATGTTGCCAGTGCCCTTGAACTCTTCGAAGATGACCTCGTCCATCTTGGAGCCGGTCTCGACTAGGGCGGTGGCCAAAATGGTCAGCGAACCGCCATTTTCGACGTTTCTAGCCGCCCCGAAGAACTTCTTTGGGGGGTAGAGCGCGGAAGCATCTACACCGCCGGAAAGTATGCGCCCGGAGGCCGGTGCCGCCAAGTTATAGGCACGGCCCAAGCGGGTGATCGAATCGAGTAGCACCACTACGTCCTTGCCGAGCTCGACCAGGCGCTTAGCACGCTCAATTGCAAGCTCCGCCACAATCGTGTGATCAGAAGCGGGACGATCAAAGGTAGAGGCAATAACTTCTCCCTTCACCGTGCGCTGCATGTCCGTAACTTCTTCCGGACGTTCGTCAACCAGCACCACCATCAGGTGAGCTTCCGGATTGTTGATCGAAATAGCGTTCGCGATCTGCTGCAAAATAATGGTCTTACCGGCCTTGGGCGGCGAAACAATCAACCCGCGCTGGCCCTTCCCAATGGGGCTGACCAGATCAATGATGCGCGGCGTAATCGCCTTTGGAGAAGTCTCCAAACGCAGTTGCGAATCGGGGTACAGCGGAGTCAGATCTTTGAACTGAGGGCGCTCGCTAGTCTGTTCGACAGTGAGTCCGTTGGCACTGTCCAAGCGGACCAAGGCGTTGTACTTCTGGCGGCGGCGTTCGCCTTCGCGAGGCTGACGCACGGCACCCTGAATAGCGTCGCCCGAACGCAGCCCCCAACGGCGCACCTGTCCGAGCGACAGGTACACGTCATTTGGCCCCGGCAGATACCCGGAGGTGCGCACAAAAGCGTGATTGTCGCGTACGTCCAAGATTCCGGCAATAGGAATTAACACATCATCTTCACGCAAATCAGAATTGGAGTTACCCGAGTTATTCGAATTGTGCGCATTAGAGTGACCGTGCGAATTGTTCGAATTATCGTGCCTATTGCGCTTGCGGTCGCGCCCCCGCCGACGGCGCCCAGAGTGCTCTTCCTCCTCGTGCTGCTTGCCACCGGTAGGAAGCTTTATTTCGTCGACGTTTTTAGGCTCTGACTTGTGTGCGGGAGTCTCAGACTTACCTTCGCGAGCAAGCTCCTGGCGCACATCTAGCTTGGGGGCGCCAGCCTCCGAAGATGCCCGGCGTCTGCGCGAACGCCGAGGACGTTCAGAGCCAGTCTCGGCACCTGAAGAACGTTCTGTCTTAGACTCGCGGCTGGAAGCTGTTTCTTCTGCCTGGCCCGCCCCGGCCGCTTTTTGTGCTTTCGGCTCAGATTCTGATCCGCTGCGATTAGAAGCCGAAGCATTTTGGATCTTTTCAATAAGATCCGATTTACGCATCCGAGATGTTCCCTTTAGGCCGAGGGAAGCAGCCATGGCCTGCAGCTCAGGTAGCCGCTTAGAGCTCAAATCATTATTAGTGCTCACGAAATTCCTTCAATAACTGTTGTTGGGAAAGCGTAATCCAGGCGCGCTATTGCGTGAAAAGAAGAAGATTGGATTAGCTAGAGGCTTACTTAGTGCCCGAAACGCGGCATCCCGCGATAGGACAACAATAGCAAAAGTTTAGCTGTGATGCGAAGAGGCGCTCCCCACAATCTTTACGCCCTCCCGGTCCACTGCCAACTCGTGCACGTCCCAGCGGCCTGCTCGGCCCTGCCTGCGTACGCCAGGAGAGACCGTTCCCAAAACCAACACGGTGGGACCGGCCCCAGAGATGACGGCCGGATAGCCCTCCGCGCGCAGCCAGCGTACCAGCCCCACAGAGGCAGGCATTACCTTTTCCCTATAGTCTTGATGAAGCCGCTCTTCCGTACCTGCAAAGAGCAGTTCTTCCCGTCCAGCTAGAGCCCTCACCAGTAGCGCTGCCCTTCCCGCCTGGAAAGCCGCATCTGCGTGGGGAACCATTTTTGGCAGTACCCGGCGGGCCTTAGCTGTAGAGAGTCTAAAACCAGGGATAAAACAGGTACACACCAAATTATCTGCTATTTGCAAAGGGGCCGCCTGGGCAGTTTCACCTTCCAGCCAGGAAACAGTTCCACCCCCAAAGATGGCGGGGGCAACGTTGTCGGGATGGCCCTCGAGTTCAGTTGCCAGTTGCAATATCTTCTTATCGTCTAATGCCTCAGGCTCAGCCAAAAACGCTCTAGCCAAAGCCATGCCCGCCACTATTGCCGAGGCGGAGGATCCCAGCCCCCGCCCGTGCGGAATGGTATTCACGCACTCCAGCTCGAGGCCCACCTGCGGCGCCCCGGCGGCCTCGAGCGCTACCCGCAACGCCTGCACCACCAGGTTATCTTCCCCCTCGGCCACCTGCCCCTCGCCTTGGCCTGATACTCGGACGTGAGTTTTTCCGACCACTGCCCGCGCACTAATCTCGTCGTGCATGTCCAAGGCCATGCCCAGCGAATCGTAACCGGGGCCTAGATTCGCAGTGGTGGCAGGAACGCGCACTCGCACCGAATCATTTGCTAGGCGCATGCTAACCCTCGACAACCAAGGTAGAAGCCACGTGCGAACCCAATTTCTCGAGCTTTTGGCGCACTCTAAAGATCGCCTCCCCCGAGGCTAAGTGGGTAGACAGCACCACCGAAATTTGATTTTCTGTTGGGCTTTGGTGAACCGCCGAAATCGACACGCCCTCGTCAGCGAAGACCTGCGCCAGCCGTGCCAGCGTACCAATTTCGTCCTCTACCACAATGCGCAGCCTATAGCGGCGCAGTGCCTTCGAAGCGGGCAACAAAGGCAGGTTAGCGTAGGAGTTTTCGCCGGGCGCACTTCCCCCGTGGGCGATATGTGAGGCACCTGCCACGACATCGGAGAGCACTGCGGAAGCAGTTTGCACCCCACCTGCCCCCTGGCCAGTAAACATCAGGGTACCTGCGGCTTCGGCCTCGACCACAATAGCGTTGAAAGCCCCGTTAATGGTAGCCAAAGGAGAATCTTTAGAAACCAGTGCCGGATAAACCCCTAGCGAAATTGCCTCCCCATCTGCGGCCATCACGCGTTCGGCCACTGCAACAAGCTTTATGCGCTCGCCAAAAAAGGCTGCATCCAACGAATCCTGCTGGGAAATATTACGGATCCCGCAAGTAGGGACGTCGTCCAGAGAAACCCGGGTGTGAAAAGCCAGAGAGGCCAAGATGGCACACTTCGCAGCTGCATCGAGACCGTCTACATCGGCAGTAGGATCTGCTTCGGCGTACCCCAGCTCTTGGGCCTTAGCCAGCGCCTGTTCGTACGTGAGCCCGGCATCCATCTGATCGAGCATGTAATTAGTAGTGCCGTTTACAATACCGACGACGCGATTGATCCGATCCCCAAGCAGCGACTCGCGCAACCCATAGACGACGGGCACCGCGCCTGCTACTGCCGCTTCGTAGTACAAGTTGGCCCCTTTAGCGGCGGCCAACTCGTACAGTTCCGGACCGTGGGCAGCTAGCAGCGCCTTGTTGCCCGTAACCACCGTTTTCCCTTGGCTCAAAGCCCGCTTTACAAGGGTGCGCGGCGGCTCAATCCCCCCAATCAGTTCGATCACTAGGTCAGCGCTGTCAATTACCGCGTTCGCGTCTGTAGTGAGAAGCTTGCGGTCTACGGCGCCGTCGCGCGGAGCCTGCAAATTCGACACACATATGCCAACGACCTGCAACGGAGCCCCAGCGCGAGCCTCCAGGTCACGACCTCGTTCCTGTAGCAATCGCACAACCTGGGTACCAACGGTACCGCAGCCGAGAACCCCAATTTTCACAACTTCTCTACCCATTTTACCCCCGCAACAAAAGTAACCTACAACGACTTATCTAATAAAAGTAGGTCCGCTACCGTCTCGCGCCTTATGACTTCGCGCCATTTTCCATCTTTTATTCCAACCACGCCAGGGCGGGGAACCATGTTGTAATTTGAAGCCATAACCCGCCCGTAGGCGCCCACGGCAGGCACGGCCAGAATGTCGCCCTCGGTAAGATCTGCCGGCAAATAGACGTTGTGAACCACTACGTCGCCCGATTCGCAGTGTTTTCCAACCACTCGGCACAGCGTTGACTCGCCCTCCGAAGGACGATTGGCCAGCACTGCAGTGTAATCGGCTCCGTAGAGGGCAGGGCGAATATTGTCGCTCATTCCCCCGTCCACAGACACATAGCGGCGGGACTTACCAGGCGCATAAGTGACATCTTTGATTGTCCCCACCCTGTAAATCATTACCTGGCTAGGCCCGGCAATAGCACGCCCAGGTTCGATTGAAATTCGAGGAATATCGGTACTTGCCTGCGCGCAGGCCAACTTCACAGCCTCGGCTAGGGCGCAACTAACCTCCTGGGCGGTGGGCGGGATTGGGTCTGCAGCGTTGTAGCTGATGGCGTAACCTCCCCCTAGGTCGACCTCGGGAACCTTCATTCCCTTTGCCAACAACTTGGCGCGGAAGGCCATTACTTTCCCGGCGGACTCTACGAAAGCATTCAGATCCAAAATTTGAGAGCCGATGTGAGAGTGCAAGCCGACCAATTCCAGATGTTTTGCATGCGCAATAGCATCGGCTACCGCTTCAGCCTGCCCAGTAGCTATAGAAACCCCGAATTTCTGATCCTCGTGAGCTGTAGAAATATATTCGTGCCCACCCGCATGGACTCCGGTGACCAAACGAATCATTACCCTAGCCCGCTTATGCAAACGAGCGGCAACGCCTTCTACTTTGGCGACCTCGAAGGGAGAATCGACAATAATCCTGTCGATTCCGGAGCGAACCGCTAACTCAATTTCCGCTTCAGACTTGTTGTTGCCGTGCAAACCAAGTCCCGAGGCTGGAGCCCCCGCCTTTAGGGCCAATGTGAGCTCCCCGAGGGAGGCGGTGTCAATGCCTAGCCCGGCATTTGTAGCAACGCGCACTGCCTCGGCACAAAGGAAGGCCTTACCAGCATAATTGACCGTGGCTCCGGCGAACCCATAGCCTTCCCAAAACGACTCGGCCATGGCCGAAGCCCACACCTGACATCTGCCGGCGAAATCGTCGATATCCCACACATAGGCGGGACTGGCATATTCACGTCCTATTTGCGGCAAAGGCACACCGCCTATTTGAAGCACTCCCTGCTTCCGCTGCGCGCTCCAGGGCCACAGGTCAGGCCGCTGGGAGGGATCGCCAGCATAGTGGTTCGCCACCTGGGCCATTTCACATCCTTTCAGGTGCCTGAACGCCTAGCAGATCCAAACCGTTGCGCAAAACCTGCCCCACGGCGTCATTTAGCCAGAGCCTAGCTACGTGAGAGGCTTCAACTGGGGAGTCTCCGCGCGGGGTCACGCGGCACTGACCGTACCAGGCATGGTAGGCACCAGCGAGCTCCTCCAAATAGCGGGCCACCCTATGCGGTTCACGCAAGCTCGCTGCCTGCGCCACAATCTCGGGATAACGCGCTAGCGTTCCCAGCAGTTCACCGTCAGCGGTAGAGTCCAATGCCTGCGGGGCAAACCCGTCCTCGCGACGCACCCCGTGTTCCTTCGCATTGCGTGCTACAGCACAAGTGCGAGCGTGCGCATACTGCACGTAGTAAACAGGATTTTCATTGGTGTTAGAGGCAACCACGTCCAGATCCAGCTCCAACGTGGTATCTACAGACGAGCGAATCAACGAATAGCGCGCCGCATCCACTCCCACAGCCTCGACAAGGTCTTCGAGAGTAACTACGGTTCCAGCACGCTTTGACATGCGCACCGGCTTGCCACCGCGGACCAGATTGACAAGCTGCCCAATCAAGATCTCCATGTTCTTACCAGGACCAGCTTCGTCCCCGAAGGCACGCGCCATGGCATACATGCGCCCGATGTAACCGTGGTGATCAGCTCCCAGCATGTAAATGCACTGGTCGAAACCGCGATTGCGCTTGTTCAAATAGTAGGCTACGTCGCCCGAGAAATAAGCAGCATTACCGTCGGACTTTATAAGCACCCGGTCCTTGTCATCGCCAAATTCAGTAGAGCGCAGCCAGAGGGCGCCCTCACTTTCGAAAATAACTCCAGCATGGCGAAGCCTGTCAATAGCCTCGTCAACAGCACCGGACTCATGCAGGGTCTGCTCGTGGAAAAAGACGTCGAAATCGGTGCGGAATTCATGCAGAGATTCCTGAATCTCGGCAAACATGGCCTTAACGCCCTTTTCACGGAACACCTCCTGGGCCTGCTCGTCAGGTAGTTCGCGCGGATCTGCGCCGCCCTCTTCTAAAACCTGGGCAATTACCTGCTCTGCGACCTCGCCAATGTACTTGCCGCCGTAGCCATCCTGGGGAGTGGGACGCCCCTTGGCGGCGGCCAGAAGGGAAGCCGAGAAATTATTTATCTGGTTACCGTGATCATTGAAGTAATATTCGCGCGTCACTTGCGCGCCCGCAGCTTCCAGAACACGAGCCATAGCATCGCCCACAGCAGCCCACCGTGCTCCACCTATATGAATAGGGCCGGTGGGGTTAGCAGAGACAAATTCTAGATTCACCTTTGCGCCCTTTTGGCTCTGATTGCGCCCGTAGGCAGGCCCCTGCTCCAAAATTGTTTGAGCCAACTGGCCCGCAGACGCTGCCGAGAGCCTGATATTTAGAAACCCTGGCCCGGCAACCTCGACACTGCTAATGCCGTCGACGGTTTCCAGTTCACCGGACAGCAACGTTGCTAGTGCACGCGGATTAGTCTGGGCCTTCTTCGCCAGCTGCATTGCCACGTTGGTTGCCCAATCCCCGTGCTCACGATTTCGAGGACGCTCTACCTTTACAGCCGGGATTTCTTCGGCAGTGAGTGCAATATCGCCCCGTTTTGCCGCTCCGGCTAGGCAGTTGTGAATAAGTTCTGAAAGTTCTTCTGGAGTCACGCCCTTAGAATACCTGCTAATTGCCACCAGCACGCAATCGCGATCAGCCCAGCTGCCCGCGACTAAAGTCCTAGGACCAAATACCGTGATTGGTAATTTATCGCATACACTTGCCAGGTGAGTACACAACTGAATTCCCCGTCAACTTCCATGGCTACCCCACCCGAAACACTCGCGGCAGCTACCCGCGCCATGAGTGGAAAGGCAAACGTGGCCAACTCGAAACCATCACACACGTTCCTACTAGCCATCGCAGCCGGAGCCTACATTGGGCTCGGATTCATCTTCTTCGCCACCGTACAGATGGGGGCTAGCGCGCTGCCTCTCGGAGTGGCAAAGCTGATGGGCGGTCTAGTCTTTTCTGTAGGTCTAATGATGGTCGTAATGACCGGGGCAGACCTCTTTACGTCGACAACAATGACTCTTATCGCCAAAGCCTCGGGCAAGCTCTCGTGGGCAAAACTTCTAAAGCACTGGGCAATTGTCTATGCGGGCAATTTCGTAGGGGCACTGCTCGTTGTAGCCCTAGCCTACTTCGGCAATCTCCAATCCGGCGGCAAGGGCGCCTTCGGGCAAATTATCGTCTCGACCGCCACAGCTAAGGTCTCGCACACTCCCCTGGAATGCTTCGTGTTGGGAATTGGCTGCAACCTACTAGTTTGTCTGGCCATCTGGATGACCTTCGCGGGCAAAACAGTGGCAGACAAGATCTTGGCCATAGTGGGGCCAATTTCCCTGTTTGTGGCCGCAGGCTTCGAACACTCGGTAGCGAACATGTTCATGATCCCCTACGGGTTAATACTTGGCGCAGGCGGGGAGCTAACGCTCGGCAACTTCCTTCTGGTCAACCTCATCCCTGTAACAATCGGCAACATGCTTGGCGGGGGCGTATTCGTAGGCCTGTTCTACTGGATAGTAAACGCACCAAAAAAGTAGCGTGAACCTTAGTGAAAAAGGCGGCCCGCGGGCCGCCTTTTTCACTCAAACTTTTGTTCTACTGTGTCACGCAACTGTTTATGCACTACTTTTCCGTGTTATTCCACGGCTTTCGAAGCGCCCCGAACAGGATTCGAACCTGCGACCTTCTGCTCCGGAGGCAGACGCTCTATCCACTGAGCTATCGGGGCCTACGGCCTAATACTGTACCAGCGCTAGGCCGCTAAACAGAAATCCGCTGATGAGCTAATGTTTGCGATCGTAATCTTCGAGTAGCCCGATCCGTCGAGCATGGCGCTCTTCCCCAGTGAAGGCAGTGTCGACGAAGGTGTCTGCTATCTTTATGGCCTGTTCCTGCGAGTGCATGCGCGCTCCAATTCCGGCAACCTGCGCATTGTTGTGCAATCTAGCCAACTGAGCCGTTTCTTCAGACCAACACAGCGCCGCCCTGATGCCCTTTACCTGGTTGGCTGCGATCTGTTCGCCATTGCCCGATCCCCCCAGAACGAAACCAAGAGAGCCTTCGTCAGCCAAAACAGCTTCAGCGCAGGCTTGGCACGTGGGTGGATAGTCGTCTGCAGGATCATAGGCCAGCGGACCGTGGTCCACTACCTCGAAACCGCGATCGCAAAAGTGGGTTTTCAACGCTTCTTTGAGTTCGAACCCAGCGTGGTCCGATGCAATGTGAATCCTCATGGCTAGACACTATCACCAAGAATTCTTCAGTGGATCGCCTCCTCCTCGAGCCCCTTGCGCAGGTGCTCAGAAATGGCCTGCTCTGCGCAGGCCCGCTCTAAAGCCGCCCTCACGTCAGCCCCCAAAGTAACCCACCGCTTGAGTTCGCCAGCCAATTCTTTGCGAGACAATCCCCCCGCTACGAAGCGCTTTACCGCCTCATCGGGGGAACCTGAACAACAGCCCGCCCTTGGGGAAGGGAGGCGTTTAGCAGAACGCAGCACTTGAGAAACGGAAGACTGCGACACCCCCAGCTCCTCAGCGAGCTGGGTTTGGTTCATTTGCCCAACAGCATTTTGAACTGCGCGCAAATAATCAATGTGGGCAACCTCCTCGGCTGCGCGCGCCCGTTTAGCCGCCGTGACAAGCTTCTTGTCAACCGGCTTTCTGATCCAAGGCATTTAGCCCTCCCACAAGTCCCTTTGGACCAATAGTTTCTTCAGAAGCGAGGGCGAATCTGTCATTAATCCATCGACCCCAGCGTCAATCATTTTCAATATAGTTTCTGAATCGTCAACCGTCCATACATCCACAAACAATCCGGCCTCGTGGGCGCGGGCAATAAACGTTGGGGTGGCTAATTTGACCGGCCCGTACGAGGGCGGAATCTGCACCGCATCGGCGATTCGCCCCACGTTCACGCCCAGCCCCAGACGAAGGCGGGCAATTTCGGGCATGGTGAGGGCGGTTTTTATAGCTCCTGCACGCCTCAACCGCTTTACAGTTGCAGACGAAAATGACACAAAGCGAACCCTCTCGAGCTGGCCGCGCGCTACAGCCAAAGCAGGCAGCGCAACCGGTTCCACCTTCGCGTCAACATTGAACTCCACATTGTCAAAGCGTTCTAGCGCCTCGGCAAAGCGCAGCAGCCGGCCCCCTTGCGGCATACGGAAATCAGCCAGATCGGCCCAATCTAAATCGGCAATATTCGCGTCAACGCCGTAAGTACGACGCAAGTTCGGATCGTGGTGGAGCACCACCTGGCCGTCTCTACTGAGGTGCGCATCTGTCTCGAGCCTCTTGTACCCCAGGTCGACCGCTCTAGCAAAGGCCTGCGCCGTATTTTCTTCGCCCTCTTTAGCCCCGCCGCGGTGAGCAAACGCCCTTAGCACGCGTCCTGGCCCACCGGAACTGCGTGATGCTCTTTCAACCAGGGCAACGGGTCTATAGGATCCTTGACCGGACGAATCTCGAAGTGCAAGTGCGGACCTGTGGAGTTACCGGTGGACCCCACCTGGGCAACCATCTGCCCAGCTTCGACCTTCTGCCCCACCTTCACCAATATGGACCCAGCCAAAAGGTGCATATAACCGGAGGAGAAAGTCTCGCCGTTTTCGAGTTTGTGCTCTATCTCGACGGTGTAACCACCGCCTTCAATCTCGGAGGCAGTCTTCACTATGCCGGGTGCAGTAGCGTAGACGGGAGTGCCTGAGGGGGCAGACATGTCAGTACCCTCGTGCAGCTTCGAAGTATGAAATAGCGGATGAGTGCGATAGCCAAAAGGAGAAGCTATCGAATAGGAATTAGCCGGCAGAGGCTCCACGATCGAGTCAGAAGTGGCATACACCGAACGTTCCCCTGAACTGGCATATTTGGCACTGCAGCGCCCTATATCTTTACTGGTGCGGACCCTGGCCACAGAGACGGGCGCGGCAACTGCGGTAAGTTGGGAAGTCGACTCGACTGCGGAAACGTTTGAACGCACTTTCGCCCAGGTGTCACCTGCGTGGTAGCCGGCTTCCTTAGGCATGGCAATTGACATGTCGGCGCCAACAAAACCCGAAAGCGGGGCTGCCACAGTGATTGCTCCCAGGGCACCTAGAACCGCAAGTCTGCGTCCCATCCCCTGCGGATGCCTGCGGCGCCTTTGAGCCTTCCTGCGCTCAATCCGACTTTCCACTGTTTCCCTTTCGCTCGAAACTGTCACATCACGAAACAATAACGTTTATATTACACGAAGGCATCGAAATGTTAGGCATTCTACAGACAGTTCTATTGGCGCTGGATTACGTCTCGTACTTCCCCAACCAATTCTTCCAATATGTCCTCTAGGAAGATCACCCCCACAATCTGGCCGTGATCTGCAACTTTAGCAAGATGCACCCCGGTGCGCTGCATAATTCGCAACGCGTCTTCGACCTCGTCCTGGGGGGAGGCGGTAGGTAAAGCCCTAACCCACCAACTAGGTATAGGGCGCTCTCGCTCAGGACGCGAATCGGCATTCAAAACATCTTTTAGATGCAGGTAACCCACATATTCGCCCTGCTCATTGACTAGAGGGAACCGAGAAAAACCGGTCTGCGAAACGACCTTCTCGAAGGCTGCAGGTGTAACGTCGACAGGCAGCGTAACCAGCCGCTGCGGCGGCACCATTACGGAACCCACTAGCTCCTCCGAGAATTCCAACGTTCCAGAAAGCAGGCCTAGGTCGTCATGCAACTTCCCCTCGGCCTCAGACAGCTCCACGATAGTAGCCACTTCCTCGGCAGTGAAGGTAGCGGCCACCTCGTGTTTGGGCTCAACTCCGCACAGCTTAATTACCCAGTTTGCAAAATGATCCATCCCCTCGACGATGGGGCGAACCAAGCGCGCCAATTTGACCAAAACCGGAGCCATGATCAACACCATCTTCGCGGGAGCAGACACCGACAGATTCTTGGGAATCATCTCGCCTACCACCACGTGCAGGTACAACACGACCAACAGGGCTACAACCACTGCCACTAGGTGCGAGGTAGCTGCCGCAAAACCAAAACGGGAGAGCAGCGGGTGCACCGCCCTGGCGATAGCCGGCTCCGCTACGGCCCCGAGCGCAGTAGAAGCCAGCGTTACCCCCAACTGGCACACGGCCAGCATTAGCGAGACGTGCTCCAGAGCCCACTGCGCTGCCTTGGCTCCTGCCCTCCCCTCTTCGACCAGGGGGTCAATCTGGGATTTTCGCGAAGACGTGACAGCAAATTCTGCGCCCACAAAGAAAGCATTCACCAAAAGTAGTATTGCGGCAATTACCATGCCAGTACCGATACTCATTCGCCCTCCCCGGGAAGCTGGGTAACGAGCACCTGCTCGACGCGTCGACCGTCCATTTTTGTAACCTGCAGACGTACCCGGTTCACGTCCACGTAATCCCCTTCAGCAGGTATTGCCCCCAGACGATACATTATGAGCCCCCCGAGGGTGTCGTAGGGGCCGTCGTCTGGCACCCTGATCTTCGTGTAGTCGTGCAATTCGTCTGGCCGCAGCCCACCCGCCGCATACCAGCCGTCAGAACCCGCAATTCTAATGCCCCGGCGTTTGGGATCGTGTTCGTCTGCTATCTCGCCGACTATTTCTTCGACAATGTCCTCCAAGGTCACCAACCCGGAGGTGCCTCCGTATTCGTCAACTACGATAGCCATCTGCAGGCCCTCTTCGCGCAACTGCACCATCAGGGGAGCTAACTGAACAGTTTCGGGCACCCGCAATGCCTCGAACATGATCGATTGGCTGGTAACCGGCACTTCACCCCGCCTAGAAAATGGGACCGCAGCGGCCCTACGCAGGTGGGCAATACCTAAAATATCGTCACTGTCTTCGCCTATTACCGGAAAGCGGGACCGCCCCGTTTTGCGCGCGAGTTCAAGCAAGTCTTCCACTGAATCGGTAGCATCCAAAGAATCAATTCGCCCTCGATCTACCATAATGTCTGCAGCGGTAAGCCGCCCCATGCGCACAGACTTAGTGAACATCGAAGCCGTGGAGGTATCGAGTGTTCCTTCCTCGGCACTGTGCCGAACCATTGCTGCCAGCTCTGAGGCCGACCTCGCCGAGGACATCTGCTCCATGGGCTCGACCCCCACCGCCCGCAAAACTACGTTCGCCGAACCGTTCAGCAGCCAAATAAGGGGGCGAAAAACAAAGGTGAAAGCCCGCTGCAGCGGAGAAACAATGCCTGCCACCTGCAAGGTCTCCGCGAGCGCCAAATTCTTGGGAACAAGCTCGCCAAAAACCATTGAAAAAGCGTTTACAAGAACAATCGCCACTACCACGCCAGCTGTGGTCGAGAGCGCTACCGTGAGGCCCGCCGAGCGCAGTGAGCGCTCGACCATGTCCGCTACGGCCGTCTGAGTGGTGTAACCAAGCAAAATAGTGGTGAGGGTAATCCCCACCTGCGCTCCCGAAAGATGGGTGGACAAATGGTGCAGAGTTTTTGAAACGCTACCAGCCCGTTTGTCACCAGCTGCCGCCCTGCGGTCGACGGTTGCCGGATCTAGCGCCACTAACGAAAATTCGGAGCAAACAAAGAGCGCGGTCCCTACTGTCAGGACCACCCCCACTCCAATCATCAAGAGGTCATAGAGCATGTGGAAGTAGTCCGTCCAATCCTTTTATGCACATGATTTTCCATTGTAGTGGGCACGCGGGCGCAATGACATTCCAAAACCCGCTAAAAGCGTCTCGAAATCGAGAGGAAATGCTGTGAATTCTTCTTTCATTGCCTAGTCTTATCTACGAGAGGTTTCCTTAAAGTCCACATCGAGGTGTCACATGCCGGAAGAGCACAACGAGCAGGCCGCTACCAGCGACGTAATAGCCCAGATGCGAAAGCAATACGATTCAGATCCCAGTTCCGTGCCTTCCGATTGGCAGGAATATTTCAAAGCCGTCGACGCGTTAGACAAGGGCTCCCTAGGCTCCGAAGATAATCCCCCCTCACATGCAACAGACACAACCCGTTCCGATCTGCCACCTTTACCGCTTTCCAAAGTTGAGCCCCCAACCTCTCCCTACGCTGCCAACGCCTTGAAAGGAAACGGCGCGCTTTTGGGGACCCAAGCTGGTACAGACCAAGTTGAACGACTGCGCGGCGTTGCCGGAGCCGTAGTGAAAAACATGGAGGCCTCCCTGCAGGTTCCAACTGCCACTTCGGCACGGCAAATTCCGGCAAAAGTACTGATTGAGAACAGGGCTGTAATTAATAACCACCTTTCGCGCACTCGCGGCGGAAAGGTTTCTTTCACCCACCTAATAGGCTACGCGGTGGTAGAAGCACTTACGAAGATGCCCGCTATGAACGTCCGCTACGAGGAGGTCGACGGCAAACCGCACGTGCGTCGCTATGGTCACGTGGGCTTCGGCCTGGCAATCGACCTTCCGAAGAAAGACGGCACCCGCTCGCTTATGGTGCCTGTTATCCACGAGGCCGACATGCTTGACTTCCGCCAGTTTGTAGACGCCTACGAGGCGCTGGTAAAGAAGACGCGCGAGGGCAAGCTGTCTCCTGCCGATTTCCAGGGCGCTTCGATGACGCTCACGAATCCGGGAACACTCGGTACCACCCATTCTGTACCGCGACTAATGGCCGGGCAGGGAACCATCATTGGGGTGGGCGCCACCACCTATCCTGCCGAATGGGCAGGCGCCTCAGATGCTGTGCTGGCGCGCATGGGAGTGGGCAAGGTCATGTATATGACTTCCACCTACGACCACCGGGTGATACAGGGGGCCGGTTCGGGCGAATTCTTGCGTTTGGTAGAACAGAAGCTCACCGGTGCTGATGGTTTCTACGAGAGGGTCTTCCAGGCTATGGAGGTCCCCTATGAACCGTTCGTGTTCCAACGAGATTACGAGTATTCCCTCGAAACCGAGAAGGGCAAGCCCGCCCGTATTGCTGAGCTGATTCACGCCTATCGGTCGCGTGGGCATTTGGCAGCCGACACCGACCCGCTTGCCTACCGGCAGCGCCGCCACCCAGATCTGTCTTTGGCTAACTACGGCCTTACGGTTTGGGATCTAGATCGCCCGTTCCCCACGGGGGGATTCGGCGGGGCTGACAAAATGACCCTACGCGAAATATTGGGCCGTCTGCGCGATACTTATACCCGCTCGATGGGGATCGAGTATATGCACATTCAAGATCCTGCCCAGCGGGTTTGGCTGCAACGCCAAATCGAAACTCCCTACGAGAAGCCCTCTAAGGAAGAACAACGTCATATCCTTTCCACCCTTTCCCGAGCAGAGGCCTTCGAAACCTTCTTGCAAACTAAGTACGTGGGACAAAAGCGATTTTCGCTAGAGGGCGGCGAGTCCCTCATCCCGTTGCTCGACACGGCGCTCACTATGGCGGCACGCGAGGGTCTCTCGGACGCCGTCATCGGCATGGCCCACCGTGGCCGCCTAAATGTTTTGGCCAACATTGGCGGCAAGTCGTACGGGCAAATATTCTCGGAATTTGAGGGCAATCAGGATCCACGCACCGTTCAGGGCAGCGGCGACGTCAAATACCACCTGGGTACCGAGGGCGTGTTCTCAGTCGAGGACGGAGTTGCCATTCGCGTAACTATGGCGGCAAACCCATCCCACCTTGAGGCAGCTGACGGAGTACTCGAGGGGATCTGTAGAGCTAAGCTCGACAAGCTGGGGGCCGGCGACGACTACCCCGTGCTCCCCATTTTGATCCACGGCGACGCTGCCTTTGTTGGCCAGGGTGTGGTCTACGAGGTACTCAACATGTCCCAGCTACCCGCCTACCGCGTTGGCGGTACCTTGCACATCATTGTAAATAACCAGATTGGCTTCACCACTGGGCCGGCTTCGGGCAGGTCAACTCGTTATTGCACCGATATGGCTAGGGGTCTGCAGATTCCCGTCTTCCACGTAAACGGCGACGACCCTGAAGAGGTGGTACGGGCAGCCAAACTTGCCTATGCGTTTAGGCAGCAGTTCCACAAAGACGTAATCATCGACATGGTCTGCTATCGCCGCAGGGGCCATAACGAGGGCGACGACCCGTCGATGACTCAGCCGATAATGTACAACTTGATAAAGCAGCTGCCCTCGACCCGCTCGGTCTACACCCAGAACCTGATTGGGCGTGGCGACATCACCGAGCAGGAGGCCCGCGCTTCACTTGCTGAATATAACAACGAGATGAATGTGATCTTAAAAGAGACGCGCGAACACGGGTGGGCCCCTGCGGCTTTGGAGGTACCCGAGTCGCAACGCCCAGGCGCCGGCATGATGGTCGGCTGGGACACTGCTGTGCCCAGACAGGTAATCGAGCGCATTGGCGATGCCTACTTGCATCTCCCCGACGATTTCACTCCCCACCCCAAGATGAAGCAGCTTATGGAACGCCGTTACAAGATGACTCGGGAAGGTCAGATCGACTGGGGCTTTGGGGAATTGCTTGCTTTTGGATCCCTCCTTATAGAAGGTACCCCTGTTCGCATGTCGGGAGAAGACTGCAGACGGGGCACGTTTGTGCAGCGTCACGCGGTTTTACACGACCACGACACCGGGCGCGAATGGACCCCGTTAGACTATCTGACTCCCGACCAGAAGATGCTTTCTATTTTCGATTCTTCTCTGTCGGAATATGGCCCCTTAGCTTTCGAATACGGCTACTCGGTAGAACGCCCTGCAGCCCTAGTTTTGTGGGAGGCTCAGTTCGGTGACTTCGTCAATGGAGCCCAGCTAGTAGTAGACGAGTTCGTCTCCTCTGCAGAACAAAAATGGGGCCAGCATGCCTCGCTGGTGATGCTGCTGCCTCACGGTTACGAGGGGCAGGGCCCGGATCACTCTTCGGCACGGATCGAACGGTATTTGCAACTCGCTGCGCAAAACAACATGCGCATCGTGCAGCCATCTACCCCTGCCCAGCACTTCCATCTGCTACGCATGCAGGCCTACGTGCGTCCTCGCAAGCCTTTGATTGTGTTCACGCCAAAGCAACTGTTGCGCCTAGCTGCTGCCACTTCCTCAGTAGAGGATTTCACTAAGGGGCACTTCCAGGAAGTCATAGGCGAGGCCGAAGCGACGGTTTTGCGGAACGCGCAAAATGTGGAGCGGATCTTGCTAACGTCCGGCAGGGTGTATTACGACCTGATCAGGGAGCGCGCCAAGAGGGGCGATACCAGGACAGCTATTGTGCGTCTGGAACAATACTATCCGCTGGATCAAGAGGCACTGGCGCAGGCTCTCTCTCCTTTCCCAGTCAAGGCCGAGCTGGTGTGGGTCCAAGACGAACCCAAAAATATGGGGGCCTGGCCTTTCTTGGCAATGAATCTAGAGGAGGCTGGCACTGGCGGAAGGAAACTGACTGTCGTCTCGCGCCCGAGCTCGGCTGCGCCCTCGGCGGGTACTGCCAAGAAGCATGCCGAACAAAACAGGCAGCTTGTAGAAAGTGCTTTTAGGCGGTAAGTAGCTAGCTAATGCGCGATGCCCGGCAGGGTAGTTTCTTGCCGGGCATTGCCGTTTTGATCGGTAGAATATAGGGGTGGACACTCCTCAGAACTTGATTGTGATTGGCGACGAACTTGTGGCCGGAGCTGGCGATCCGCGCGCTCTGGGCTGGGTGGGCCGGGTTATGGCCCGTACAGAGGCGAGTAAGTTCATGCAGACTTACACTTTGGCGGTACCTCGGGAGACCTCTACGGAATTGTCTGCTAGATGGGAAGAGGAGGCCGCAAGGCGCTGCCCCAAGGGCTCGATTAACAGGCTGGTAGTCGGTTTCGGAGGGGCAGATATTCCCGCAGGGCTAACTTCTCCGCGGTCTAGGCTTTCCCTGGCGAACATATTAGACAAGGCAGCGGGGGCAAATATGCCGGCGTTTGTTGTTGGCCCTCCTCCCCTTCCGGGTATCGACGCTACGGGACTGGCAAAGCTAAACCATGCACTTTCCGATGTGTGCTCGCGGCGCTCGGTAACCTACGTAGATACGTTCATTCCTCTTAGCTCGCACGATGGCTGGCTTTCGGAGGTGAACCAATCCGCCTCAGGGCTGCCCGCGCAAGTCGGTTATGGCCTACTTGCCTGGCTGGTTTTGCACGCAGGTTTTGCTTCCTGGTTGGGGCTGGAATAGGAAAAATGCCACCCGGGCGGGTGGCATTTTTCTAACTTAAGTCCTTTAGCGCGCGTTAGTTAGGCGCCGCTTGTCCAAAGTCCTGCACAGCGCAGCTACCACGGCTCCGGAAAGGTTGTGCCATACCGAGAAGACTGCTGCCGGTAGGGCTGCGGTGGGGCTCATGTATTTCATGGCGAGTGTGGCAGCCAGGCCAGAGTTTTGCATGCCCACTTCGATAGCGGTGGTACGCTGGGCCGCCCTGTTCACTCCTGCGACCCTACCGGCCAGGTAGCCGAGTACGTATCCTAGGCAATTGTGCAGTACAACTGCAACGAAGACAATAGCTGCCGAGGACGCAATTTTTTCTGCTGAGGCCGCCACTACCGTCGAGGCAATGATCGAGATGGCAACCACCGACACCCAGGGCAATGCCGGTTCCACCTGTTTTACTGCGGAGGCGAAGAAGGCGCGCAGAATCAGGCCCCCAACTACGGGCACAAGCACGACCTTGACGATGGACAGGGCCATTGCCGGGGCACTAACCGGCATGTACTGACCGGCAAGCCATAGGGTCAGAAGGGGGGTGAGGACGGGGGCAAGTAGGGTCGAAACCGAGGTCATGGTTACAGACAGTGCCACGTCGCCGCGAGCGAGGTACGAAACCACGTTTGAAGAGGTGCCACCCGGGGCACAGCCGACCAGAACTACGCCGGCGGCAACTTCGGGGGAAAGGGAAAGGGTGTGCACTAGCACTACCGCCAGAAACGGCATCACAACGTACTGGGCTACGACCCCGAGTAGGACGGGCAGCGGGCGTTTGACAACCAACGCAAAGTCCGCGGGTTTCAGGGTTAGCCCCATGCCGAACATGACTAGGCCGAGTAGAAGATTTACCCATTCTTTGAGCGGGAGTACCAGTGAGGGGGTTGCATAGCCAACTACGCCGCCAATAATTACCAGAATAGGAAATCCTAGGGCAGCAATGTAAGCTGCGCGATCTTGTTTATTGCTCTGCGCATTAGTCTGCGGTGCTACTGCTTGTTTCGTAGCAGACATTTTCACTCCTATTCTGCATATTTCTGAGAATTGCGTTTGCTAGGCGCAAACGTTGTGAAAACTTTAAGTTCCAGCCCAGAAAACGAGAATATTTGTCCACTATCTGAACCACAATATAGATTAGCCCACTTCAACCGCCTTTCATCATCCCACCAAAGGCGTATAAGGCGGCCTCATAAAAGGAAAATTTCTAATAAATTCAGCAGACAATAACGTCATAATTGGTGCTCGCAGCCAAAACTGGTGGCTAGCACCGGAGCAATACCCAAAATTACACAAAAAAAGAGCCCCACATTCTGCGGGGCTCTAAAACTCAATTACTGAGGGCGTTTGCCATGGTTGGCAGGCTTGAACCTGCGATCCTTACGTTTGCGTCCACGCTTAGACATGGGACACACTCCTTCCGGGTCGACAACCAACCCAGTTTCGCATATCGAGGTCGGAAACCCAAGCCAAACATCTAATAGGATTGCGAAATAGTAATAGACATCCCATTTTCACCGTCAGAAGCGGCTATCGTTTGCACGATTCGCCCCCGCAGGCTAGGCGGAGCGCACTCGCAGCATTGCCGTGCCATCAGTGCTCTAAAGTCGCGTTCGGCCTGAGCGCGACCCGCGCAATGCGGACAAGCGCTAATATGGGCCGCTAATTTATGGATTTGCGCCGCAGTTAGTGTTTCGTCCACGAATTCATATAGCTTCGCCATCACTTCGTCACAGCGACAGTCGTCATTGTCACAGCCACAACTCACTTTTACTCCCCTTCCGCTACGTAGTTCGCCAGTGCCTTGCGCAGGCGTGCTCGGCCCCGGTGCAGCCGGGACATTACTGTCCCCTCAGGGGTCTCCATAATCTGGGCGATTTCTTTGTAAGAAAACCCCTCGACGTCAGCTAGGAACACGGCCATGCGATAGTCCTCAGGTAGATCCATGAGGGCATCACGCACCGTCCCCTCGGGCATGTTCGCCAACGCCTGTACCTCGGCAGAGCGCAGCCCCACAGAATCGTGGCTCGCTGCTTTTGCCAACTGCCAATCCTCTACCGCACCCGAATCGGTTGTAGGTGGCCGCCTGGCTTGCTTGCGATATTTGTTTATGTAGGTGTTCCGCAGAATTCGGAACAGCCATGCCCGCAGGTTTGTGCCAGGACGGTACTGGTCGAAAGACGCGTACGCCTTGACCATGGCATCTTGAACCAGGTCTTCGGCATCTGCCGGATTTCTAGTAAACCGCAAGGCCCCTCGATAGAGCTCGTCAAGGTGAGGAAGAGCATCCGTCTCAAAACGCTGGCGCCTACGCGCCAGAGTCTCTACAGGTGCCCTCTTAGTTGTTTGTGTCATCACCTGCCAGCCTATCGCAGCCCCTAGCTCAAATCTGCTTCAATAAGTAGTGAACGTACACGCCCTCGCATTTATTCCCACCCATTTTTTGGCCCATACGCTAGCGAAAAGACAGCGGGTGCGGTACCAATGTTTTATGAGCATTTTACGTACCTTCGCCCGCAGTCTAATCTCTACTGTTTTCGTTACCGACGGTGTGGACGCCCTCGTTCATACCGACGAACATGTAAATCGCTTCCGCGCGCTTGCACCCAAGCTTGAAAAATGGGGAGTCCCGCCAGTTTTAGATTCTGATGCCCGCATGGCAACCCGCGTTGCCGGGGCTGTAACTACCGCGGCTGGACTAGGCCTGGTGTTCGGGATTAAGCCGCGCACCTGCGCCCTAGTGCTCGCTCTGGCAAATCTTCCTATTACCGCCGTCAACTACCCGGTGTTGCTTGCCCCGTCCGCCAAACGGAAGCACAACCTCTCGATGGCTGTGACCCGGCTAGGCTTGACCGGCGGGCTGATTCTGGCCGCATATGACCGCGAGGGCGCCCCTTCGCTGGGGTGGCGCTACCAAAATTACAAGGCTCTGCGCGAGGCCGAGGCCAACGCCGCCGCGCAGCAGATAGCACAGATTGGGGATTAATTGACTGATTGGTGGGTAGCTCCTTTAGCTAAAAAGCCGGTTTCAGGCACTATTAGCATTCCCGGTTCTAAATCTCTTACTGCCCGCCATCTAGTGCTAGCAGCCCTATCGGAGCAGGAAACTGTTTTGACTGGGGCACTTGTTTGCCGTGACAGCGAGTTGATGGCTGCCGCGCTGAGCCAGCTCGGGGCAAGCATCGTCCGCTCCGGAACAACTTGGACCGTGAGGGGCGGGCCTCTGGAATCAACAGGCACAATCGATTGTGGCCTGGCAGGAACCGTGATGCGTTTTGTCGCTCCTCTCGCTGCGGCAGCTTCTGGCAGTTGCGTACTGGACGGAGATTCGGGAGCGAGGGTGCGCCCTATGGCCGGGCTCGTGCGGGCCCTTCGCCAGATGGGCGCCAAGATTACTTCTTTGGGACAACCCGACCAGCTGCCCCTACGCTTCGAAGGAGGTCCGCTCCACGGCCCAGTTAGCGTGGATTCGTCGGCAACCAGCCAGTTCCTGTCGGCGCTCTTACTTGCCAGCCCCGCCGTAGGAGCCCCTTTCGAAGTAACCTTGCAGGGCAAGGCTCCGTCCCGCCCGCACGTGCAGATGACGCTTTCAGTGCTGGCCTCCCACAATGTCCAGGTCGAGGTGCGGGGCAACACTTTTATTTGTGAGGGCAACGCTCCCAGCGGAGGGCAGGTTCAAATCGAGCCCGATCTGTCTAACGCGGGCCCTTTTTTGGCCGCGGCAGCGCTCACGGGAGGTACAGTTTCCATTCCCCACTGGCCGGCAAAAACCACCCAGGTAGGAGCCCATTGGCAACAGATCCTACCTCAGCTTGGGGCTGAAGTATCCCTGCGCGATGGCCTATTTACGGTTCGCGGAGGAAAGTTGGTGGGAATAAAGCGCGACATGTCCGCCGAAGGCGAACTGGTTCCCACCGTCTTCGCCCTCGCTCTTTTTGCGCAGGGAGAATCGCACCTGTACGGGATCGGGCATTTGCGCGGGCATGAAACCGACCGGCTCAGCGCGCTCGCCACCGAGGCTAAAAAATTGGGAGCCCACGTCGAGGAGGGCCCAGATTATTTGCGCGTTATTCCCACCCAATTGCACCCGGCGGATATCTGCACCTACGCGGACCATAGAATGGCCACTTTTGCTGCTATTGTGGGGCTGCGGGTTAGGGTGCGGGTGGAAAATATTGCTACCACCGCAAAAACGCTGCCAGATTTTGCGCAAATGTGGAGGAGCTTAGATGGGCTGGCGTGACATTGGCACGGACGATCCTCGGGTGAAGGTGCGTCCTGCCCGCTCCTCGCGGCCGCGCTCGAAGAAGCGCCCCGACTATTCGCAGGCCCAGATCGCTTCCGTCATAGCTGTTGACCGAGGCCGGTTCACGCTGGCCGTCGGCAAGAAGACGCTCCACGCCGTAAAAGCCCGGGAACTGGGCAGACGCGGGGTGATCGTCGGCGATCGGGTCCGAGTGGTGGGCGATCTGTCGGGGAGCGCAGGATCCTTGGCGCGCATCGTGGTGGTTGAGCAGCGCCGCAGCGTGCTGATGCGCTCTACCGAAGATGATTCTTCTAAGGGTACCGAAAAGCCGATGGTAGCAAACGCCACCCAGATGGCAATTGTTACGGCCCTCGCCGATCCTCCTCCCCGTGTAGGCATGATCGACAGATGTTTAGTGGCTGCAGTTTCAGCCGGAATTGAACCTATTTTAGTACTCACTAAGACCGATCTCGCCGATCCGGAAGATCAGCTTTCCGTCTACAAAGATTTAGACATAGCACTCGTGCGTACCTCGGTTACTTCTGCAGGAATTGAGGGGATAGACGAGCTAGCGCACCTCTTTGAGGACAATTTGACCGTGTTGGTGGGCCACTCGGGAGTGGGTAAGTCCACGCTCATCAACGCGCTCGTTCCTACCGCCGAGCGGGCGACCGGGCACGTTAATGCCGTAACTGGCCGTGGTCGACACACGTCAACGTCTGCTGTTGCTCTGCCGCTGCCCACTTCCGGCTGGGTGGTGGATACTCCCGGGGTCCGCTCTTTTGGGCTTGCACACGTTAGTCCCCAAGATGTTTTAGCCGGCTTTACAGACTTGGCCGCCCTCGCCCAGAGGCTCTGCCCGCGCGGGTGTACGCACGGGGTCGATTCGCCCGACTGTGCCCTGGATTCAGGCCTCGCTGCCCCCGAACGAGTGGCTTCTTTCCGCAGGTTGGCGGCCTCGCGCGAAGCCGGCATGGAATCGTGGGAAAGGCCCTAAGGCTGTCTTCAACTGTCAGAGGTATGGCATAACCTGGAGAACATGAAGATCATCCATACTTCCGACTGGCATCTGGGCCGTACCCTGCACGGTGCCGACCTTAGCCAGGCGCAAGCCCTATTTATCGATTCTCTTGTAGGCCAGGCCCGCCGGGAAGCAGTGGATGCGGTTCTAATTAGCGGCGATGTTTACGATCGCGCACTTCCCTCAGCCGGAGCCGTTGACCTGCTCGAGGACGCGCTGGTACGCCTTACGTCTTTCACTAAGGTAATCGTTACTCCGGGGAACCACGACTCAGCTAAACGGCTCGGTTTTGGATCCCAGTTTTACCGCCCAGAACTAGTAGTGGTTTCCAAACTAGAACAGGTCGGGCAGGGGCTGTCGGTTGGCGACGGACTGGTCTATCCGCTCCCCTATCTGGAGCCACTCGTGGCTAGCAGATTTTTCGATACACAGCCGTCCCACCAGGCTGTCATGGAGGCGGCGCTTGCGCGGGTGCACGCAGATCTTGCTCGTCGGCGCCAGTTCGCCCCTCAGATCCCCGCTGTTCTGATGGCTCACGCCTTCGTGTCGGGGGGCGTCACCAGCGAATCAGAACGCGATATTTCCATAGGCGGGATGCAAATAGTTTCAGCCGATACCTTCGGAAGCGAGCTTTCTTACGTGGCGTTGGGGCATTTACACCGCAGTCAGCAGATTTCTGCACAGATTCCCATGTATTATTCCGGTTCGCCTGTCCCGTATTCTTTTTCTGAGGCCGCGGTTGCAAAATCTTCACTGCTAGTTACCTGCACCGAAAGCGGAACGCGGGTGGAAAAGTTACCCGTGCCGCAACTACGTCCAATTTCCGTTTTGCGTGGGACATTAGAAGAATTGCTCGGCGGCAACTTTGAAAAAGAACGCGAATCTTGGGTGCGTGCCGAGGTTACTGACACCTGTCGGCCGCCCCATTTGCATCAGCGTCTCCTAGCATATTTTCCGCACCTATTGTCAGTGGAATTCTTCGGTTCTGCCCACCTAGCTAAACTTCCTTCTAGGAGTCGCATTGAGCGGCAGGGAGCAGAGGTGACCATAGATTTCGCCAAACAGGTAGGTAGACGCGAGCTTTCAGAGAGCGGCAAAAAGCTAGTTCACGAGCTGTGGTATCAGCTAGAAAAAGGGGACGAACATGCGGCTTCTTAAATTGGCCTACTGCGGAGTCGGACCTTACCCGAAACGCCAAGAGATCAATTTCGAAGATTTTGAACCAGACGGGTTGATGTTAATTAGCGGGCCTACTGGCGGTGGTAAAACAACTATTTTAGATGCCATTGTTTTCGCCCTCTACGGTCGCATTGCAGATACCGATTCTGATCCCTCTCGTATGCGCTCGGCATATTGCGACCCGGCGGATCCCACGTGGGTGGAGTTAGAATTCGAAGTGTCTTCCGGCCAGTACCGCATACGCCGCTCTCCCGCTTATTTGCGCCCTAAAAAGCGGGGCACAGGTTTTACCGAGCAGGTGGCCACAGCCCAGCTCTTCCGGCTGAACGATTTAGCCAATCCTTTAGCTACCCGCCCAGTAGACGTGGGGCCTTTGGTAAACGATCTGGTTGGTCTAAATGCTGAACAATTTTGCCAAACCGTCATCTTGCCACAGGGCAAGTTCGACACGTTCCTGCGCGCCAAGTCCGACGAGCGCAAGAAGGTTCTGGAGTCAATCTTTCGTACTCAGAAGTACCAAAAGTTCGAAGACGAACTGCGAGGGCGTGCGAAGAAGGCAAAAACGGCCTCAAGAGAGGCTGCAGGCAAGGTAGAAGCCGCCTGGGGCGATTTCTGGGAGCAGGCTACAACGCAAGAACTAGCTTTCGACACGCGCACCCCCTCTGCACCCGAAGTAAGCCGGATTTTTGCCGGCCCTATCGAAGCTGCTACCCAGCATCTGGACCAGGCTCGCACGCGTCTGCGCGAACTAGACAAATCGCTAGCTGAGGGCCGCCAGATAATGGCGGCCCGCTCAAGGCAAGAAAAGCTTCAGGCCACGTTAGCTGAGCTGACTGCTCAAGAACCCGCTATGAAGGAACTTACTGCTTCTGTTGAAGCAAGCCACGAAGCGCGGCCGGTACTCGAGAATGCACGCTCCTACAATCGCGAAAAAGAACTTTTAGAGGGCGCTACTAAAGCTTTTGAGGTCGCCAGTGAAGCCGCCGAGTCCCAGATCGCAGAAATTGCCTTTTACCATCCCCAAGTTGCCTCCTGTTCCTCCGAGCTCGCACAGAAATTACTGCCCTACGTAGGGCTCGAAGCCGAACTGGCAAAGATGCGTACCGACCTGGCTAAATGCACCGAGCAGGTAAACCAGGCAGAATCCGATATGGCTGGCCGAAAGCGGGCTTTCGATCTGTCCCGGGAAAAAATTGAAAAACTACTTATCAAGGTCAAAGCCTCCGAAAACGCACTCGAGGCCTCCAAAGAGCACAAGGAAAAGCTCGATTTTCTGCAAGAGCAACAACGCGCCAATCTCAATTGGAAACAGGCCGCAGCAGAACTAGTGGAGGCAGCCGACAAAAAGTTTACAGCCGCGCGCGCCCTCGACACTGCCAAATCCAACGAGGAGCATCTAGGTCGGCTCAGAATGCAAAATTTAGCTGCCGAGCTCGCCGGCCACTTGTCCCCCGGCGTTCCCTGCCCGGCCTGCGGCTCTACTGCACATCCCAACCCTGCCCCCGCCAGCGGGCACCAGGTCTCACTTGCCGAGTTGACTCAAGCCTACAAAGACACTGCTGCAGCCACTGCGGAATTTAAAACGCTAGTCGAAAAGCATAAGCAAGCGCTAGCAAAAACTACGCAGGCTGAACAGGCGATATCCATTCCTGCGCAGCAGCTGGAACCCCAGCTGCAGCTGGAGCAAACCCTGTACGAGCAAGCTCGACGGCAAGCCGACAAACTTCCAAGCTACAGGCAGGATTTGGACCAGCAAAAGGAAACAGAAGCACATTTAGACACCTGTCTTGCCCTCGCTAAAGACGCGTTAGAACGAGCAAAGCAGCAAAAAGAGTCATTAGAAACGCAGATAACCCAGGCAAAGGAAAAGCTGGCGGGAATAAATACTGGTGGCCTATCGGTAGCTGACTTACACCAAAAGCTCTCGCATATTCAGGCCGGCCAGGTTCGCCTGAAAACTGCTGAAGAGCACCTGGCCTCAGCCTCGGCTAGTGCAAAACGCGCCCACCAACACCTACTAGAGGCACTTGCGCATACCAAGTTTGCCGACCTCGCCCAAGCCAGGGAACACTATTTAGACCAGGACGAACTATCCAAGCGCCTCGAGGTGGTCTCTACCTGGCAGGGAAAAAAAGAATCCTGTGCAACTCAGCTTGAAGAACCAGAACTGCAAGAATTGGCAGCCAAAGACATTCCCAACCTAGAGACTCTAAAGGCACGTGTAGCCGAAGCAGGAAAGTCTTCAGACGAAGCAAACCAATCCCTGGGAAGATTGCAGGCTCAGCGCGACAATCTTCTGGCGGCGCTAGGACGGGCAGAACGAGCCCAAGACCAGTTAGAAAAAGTTCAAGGAGAAGGCGCCGAAGTGCTGTGGCTAACCGAATTAGTCACGGCAGGGCCAGCAAACCAAGATTCAATTCCCCTTACCACCTGGGTCCTGCTCGAACGGCTCAACCAAATCTTGGAAGTGGCTAATCCACACCTGCAGGCAATGTCGGCTGGACGGTACGAGCTCGTCCGCACCAACTCCGACGGGGGGCGTTCTGTAAATCAGGCTCTTTCCCTCGCCGTGCGCGACCATTTCTCAGATACCGTAAGGCGCGCTTCCTCGCTTTCTGGAGGCGAGATGTTCTACTGTTCGTTGGCACTGTCGCTAGCGTTAGCCGAGGTCGTGAGCTTAGAGGCAGGCGGCATCGTTATCGAGACTATGTTGATCGACGAGGGCTTCGGAAGTCTGGATCCACAAAAATTAGATTCTGTGATGAGCCAGCTTCGGCACTCTTCAGCGGGAAGGCTGGTGGGAATCATCTCGCATGTACGCGAATTGGCTAACCAGATTGGCCCGAAGGTAGAAGTGATAGCCTCCGAATCCGGATCCGCCCTAAAAATTACCTCTTCAAGGAGGCTATGAGGCGTTCCCGCTCGGAAATGTCGTACCATTGCAAAGCCTCGTCCAGTGCCTCCTCCCAGCGCCCGGTCTCCGTTAGGCGCCTGGTGTCCTCGTCATCGACATGAATCGAGACTACATCGCCCCAGCCTACCTCCGGGGCCTGTACTAGGCCGCCCTCGAGCTCTTGGACGTCGGCATCGGCGGCGGCAACTATGCGCATATCACCGCCTAGCTCCTGGCACATTGCGCCGGCCGCCAGCATAGCCAAAAACTCGTAGTCTTCTTCCTCGTACCCATCTTGGTAGTAAAGCTTTTGGAACTGCTCAGTGGCAGCAAGTGCGGGCCGATTGGGCAGAGCCTGGGCAGCAAGTTCAGGTTTGAGCAAGGGAAGATAGATGCGCATAAAACTATTTTCGCATGTCTTTACGAGATCTGTAAGCGCGCTCCCCCGTAATCCTTTCAGCGAGTTTTGAAATACCTATAGACTCGTACGGTTTTGCTTCCAACAACGCTTTGGCGATACCGGGCCCGTCGTGGTCTATACCAACGATTTTCGTGTGGGCAAAGCGAGCCATCACGTCTCCGACATGGCGTTCGCGCATGCCCCCAATTACGCCTGTACCTGTGACTGCTACTACATCCGGCCTGTTGCCACGATCAACTTCGTCTTGGAAAGTTCCGAGTAAACGCCTGATTGCCACGGGGTCTGCCCGGCCAACCAGCAGGTGCGTATCTGCCTCGGCCAAGATTGCGTCCAATACGTCGTCCCTAGCTGGGCCGAATACCGTGCCGGAATCGTCAGGATCACTGCGCGCAGCCGTATCGACAATTACCCAGTCGAACATTGTTCTTGCCAGTTGCAAAATTTGCACCAGGGAAGGTCCAGGAACTTCTTGCCACTTGTGTGCCTTGTTCAAGCCAGTGAGCACTTTGAAGCCCGGCCCCTCTTCGAGGAGCATCTCGAATTCCAGTGCATCTAAAGCCCCCTTATCTGCTAAGCGGGCAGCTGCCGCTATAGCTGCGCTGGCATCTTCGATGCCGAGTGTCATCGCTACGGCAGGACCCGCAATATCGGCGTCGAGGAGCAGAACAGAGTGAGCTTTCCCAATATGGGCGGCCAGTGCCACAGCCAAAGTAGTGCGCCCTGGGGAACCGAGAGGCGAATTCATAGCCAGTACTTTGCCACTCACCTGAGTTTCAGTTTTGGGAGCAACCGGCTTCTCGACCTTCCTGGCTGGAGCTTTAGAAGCGATGGAGGATAAGATCGCGTTCTGCTCGGCGGGGACTACCTGGGCCTTCCCGAACTCGGTGAGCTCGTCGGATACCACTATTATTTGCAGGCCCGATTCGTGGAGTTGCTCCACGAGCGATACGGTAAGCCCATCGGCCCCCGCACTGATGATAGCTACGGAACCGAGTCCTGCCTCGGCTGCCCCCAGCAGTTCTGTCATGTCGGCACAGCGCCGTTGCACTGCAATGTCACGCCCAGCCGAAATAGCGCGCACCAAATCAACTTCGAGTTCGCCCTCGAGACAAAGTAAAACGCCAATCATCGGTGCTTTGCCACCGCTACGATTTTAGAACCGTTGCCCTGGGCGGCCAGCACCCTGGAAACGGATTCGTTCGGGACTCGTACCTCCAGGCGGACGCCCTCGGAAAAAGCCCGTTCTTCTTCCGTGGCCGCAACTAAAGACGCAACGCACATAAGCGCCGGTTCGTGGGCTTGTCCCGTTTCAGAATTGGCTACCTCCCATAACTCAATCTGGTCGCCAGTTTTTACAGAAGCCGGCAGCGGGGACCCTGCTGCTACCACCAGCGGTCGCGACTTGACAGAATCTGGAGAGGTCAATGCCGCTTTGGGAACTACCTCGCCTTTTCCTACAGGCCGCGCCAGTGGCCGATTCCCCTTTAAGTCCGCAGCCTGCAGGTATATGTCAGATTTTGCCCCTAAACCATCGACCACCATGGTGTTGGATTTGTTTAGTACCGCGCCCGCGGCCAGATCTGTCTTGGCCGCTACCATCGCGGGACCGCCACTACTGCGATCGATAATGAACCAACCGGCCAGTGTCGATCCAATAATGAGCACAATTCCCGCCAGGAGTCTGGGATCGCGAAGCCTCATTGCATTAGCCATCTTGTCTCCGTTTGCCGTTTACAACCTTTACCATTCTGCATCGGTTTTGCCCTGCGCGAAAGCGGAAAGGAATATTTCACTGCAAACAATAATACATAAACTGTAGACATCAAACATGCTGATAGAGCATAATATAGGTATGGAACCTAGGTTTTACACAATCTCTGACGTTGCAGACCTGCTCGCACTTTCAGAACAGGGCGTACGCGCAATGATCAAATCGGGCGAATTACCGGCCATTCAAATCGGCGGGCGCAAGCAGTGGCGCATCGAGAAATCGGTACTCGAGGACTACATCCAGTCGGCCTACGCCGCTTCGGCTCAGAAGGCCAAAACCATCTAGACAACGCGCAGGCTTTCTACTAGTTCCAGACGCACTACCGTCTTTCGATCCAACTCTAGGTAGTCCTTTCCCACCCCACTTATGTGCCCGCGCCAAGACCTACCGGTGGTGGAAGTAAGTAGCACGCTCCTCCCGGTACGAGCAATATTGCGCATCACCATCCCGATTCTTTGCCGCGCCTGCAAGGGCGATTCAACATTGCCAGCCCGCCCGGGGTCACTAAATGCGGCCACCGCCGCAATGGCCACAATTACCAGGTTAGAAGAGGCATCTACCAGTTGCGCCCAAACGGAATTTACCTCCTGAGCAAAGCCAGCATGCCTGGCTCCTGAAATCATCTCTAAAGCTACAGGCGCCCCTTGCCGCTCGCGCAGCAAATCCGCCAACGTAACACTGAGCCGGGCAGCCTCTGCTAACTCATGCGCCTCTTGGAAGCGCTCAACAGAACGCATCCCCTCAAAAGCCGCTTCCAAAGAATCCAAAAAGTTCATAGTCAAATTTTACTGTTGACACGCTCACATTTTTTGAGTTAGCGTTAGGTATCAAACAATCTCAAACATAACGATTAGGGTCGTAATGAAGCGATTAGTAACCATTGGCGCTAGCGCCACATCTCTAGTTGCCCCAACCAGCACCGCGTATTGCGCGAGCATGGCTATAGATTCGCTCCGCCAGTTCATCTGCGCAAGCGTGCCAGCTAACCAGTTTTCTGCCCTCATTGCATTCTTAGTAGCTAGCGCTGGCACTATTTTTAGCTTGTGGTATGCCTTAGGCGGTTTAGCTTTACTCGTCGCCCAGTTCGCTCCCGCTAAAACCTCCGCGGCAATTAGGCGTTCGCTGGGTAGGTATGGCCCTCCACTTCTTCGCAAAGCCGCAGGCGTTGGCATTTCCGCCTCCGCCCTGCTCGGAATGTTGCCGGCAACGACGCTGCTGGCAAACGCCTGTCCACCGGCGAGCTCATCAGCTGCAACTATCGACCTGGGCCCAGGGAACTCCCCTTTTGATCTAGCTCCTGGGAAAACTAGTTCATCTTCGTACTACAAGGTGCGCGAAGGCGACTCACTTTGGGAAATATCGCAGTACTACCACCGCTCCTTACAAACCCTCTACGAAGCGAATAAGGCCGTCATCGGCTCCGATCCCAACCTAATTTACCCCGGCCAAACCCTCTCTATCCCAAAGGAAGACAAATGAGTACAAACCTTCTAAATAAAGCAAAATTAGCCAAGCTGGAGCCAAAGCGCCCGCTAGATGCACCACCCACCCGCACCGAAATTCGATCTTTCCAAGCCGGCACAATTGACCATCGCCCACGGCTTGCTGTAAACCAGCAACTTCCCAAGCTAAATATGCCAAAGCCTGGCCCCTGGGCAGCTAACGTAGCCAAAACAGCTATCGAGCTTTTAACCGGGTTTCGTCCCACCTCGCCTCTGCGCCAATGGGTCTTACCAGAAATTCACGACGCACTCCTTACCCGCGTCCAGATAGCCCGCCAGTCCCGCAGGAATGTGCCAGCAAAGTCTGCCCGCATCATAAGTTGCCATGTCGAGGGCGTGCGCGCACTAAAAAGTGGCAACCTCAAAGCTGTCGAGGCTGCCACTGTAATCTTCGACGGGAAAAAATCTAGGGCCGTAGCACTCCGGCTGGAACCGCTGCGCGGACGCTGGGTGGTTACGGCCCTAGAAATTGGCTAGTTGCCGGAACGCTTCGCCTTTTTTGCAGCGCGCCTTTGGGAGCGATTCAGAGGACGCTCCGACTCTTTTTTCGGGGATTCTTCCGGTTCTGAAACATTTTCTGAAGGGCCCGAATAAGCGACCTGCGCAGGTTCTTCTTCGGCGCCTACGGTACCCATAACGGAATCAGAGTGCGCGTTTTGTTCTGCCTCCATCTGTTCGCGAACAGCTTTGAACTGATGGGCAAAACCGAACACAGACGATACGGTGTCCTGGCGGATACGCCCCATCATCGCAGTGAACATCTGGGCGCCCTCCGAAGAATACTCCACTAGCGGATCGCGCTGCCCCATGGCCCTCAGCCCAATGCCTTCTTTCAAGTAATCCATCTCGTATAGGTGTTCACGCCACAACCTATCGACGGTGCCAAGCAGCACGCGTCGCTCTAACTCGTTCATAGGCGCTTCCCCCAGCTGCGAGATAGCAATGGGGTTGTTATCTACTTCCTCGACTGCTCGGTTATAGGCTTCCGAGATATCGTCCAGCAGGGCCTCGGTTACATCTTCTGCTGAGAGAGCGAGGCGGCCTCCAACTTCCTCTTCCAACTCCTTGATCTTAATACCAATCGGGTAGATAGAGCGCAGTTCAGACCACAGTTTCTCGAGTTCCCAATCCTCGGGGCTGCCCTCGGCCGTAACTGCTGCAACAGATTCGCGGATAACCTGATCTATAAAACCGGGAACCTGCTCACCCATATCCACCTTGTCATTCAGCACCTGCCGGCGCTGGTCATAGATTAGTTCGCGCTGGTCGGTCATAACGTCGTCGTATTTCAAGACATTCTTACGCATTTCGGCATGCTGAGCCTCGACCTGACTCTGCGCCGATTCAATAGTGCGCGATACCAGGCGGTTCTCTAGAGGTAGGTCCTCGGGGTATGCGCCGGAAGCCATAATCCGCTGCGCGAAGCCCGTAGCAAACTTCACCATTAGCGGATCTTCCATCGACAAGTAGAACCTAGATTCACCCGGATCGCCCTGACGGCCAGACCTACCGCGGAGCTGATTGTCGATGCGACGAGAATCGTGACGCTCAGTCCCTAGCACGTAGAGACCACCAAGTTTCTTGACTTCGTCGTGTTCCGCCTTCACCGTGGCTTCGGCCTTGGGTAGCTCTTGTTCATAAGCCTTGCGATATTCATCCAGATCTTCCTCCGGATCGAATCCGGCCGCACGAACCTTTTGTTCCGCAATGCGCTCGGGGTTGCCACCGAGCATGATATCGGTACCACGACCCGCCATATTAGTTGCCACGGTTACAGCGCCCTTGCGCCCAGCATCGAAAACAATCTCGGCCTCACGTTTGTGCTGTTTAGCGTTCAAAACAGTGTGCGGAACACCAGCTTCCTTCAAGAGCTGCGAAAGCTCTTCGGATTTAGCCACGTCAGTGGTGCCTACCAGGACCGGCTGCCCCTTCTTGTGCCGAGCAGCGATGTCTTTCACGATCGCAGCCAATTTGCCCGCCCGGGTCGGGTAAACCAAATCGACCTGGTCCTTGCGGATCATGGGTTTATTGGTGGGAATGGGGACAACCCCAATCTTGTAAGTATTGTTAAATTCGGCTGCTTCAGTCTCGGCAGTACCGGTCATGCCCGACAACACATCGTAAAGGCGGAAATAGTTCTGCAGCGTAATAGTTGCCAAAGTCTGGTTTTCAGCTTTTACCTGCACCCCTTCTTTGGCCTCAATGGCCTGGTGAATGCCCTCGTTATAGCGGCGCCCTTCCATGGTGCGGCCGGTGTGTTCGTCTACAATGATGACTTCCCCGCCGCTAACAATGTAGTCCCGATCGCGCTTGAACAACTCTTTCGCTTTGATGGCATTATTCAAGAAGCCGATTAGTGGCGTGTGGGCAGCCTCGTAGAGGTTTTCAATTCCGAGCATGTCCTCGATAGATTCTATGCCGGCCTCAGTTACCCCAACCGTGCGCTTCTTCTCGTCTACCTCGTAGTCTTTGCCACGCTCAAGTAGCTTTACCATCTGCGAAAACTTGGTGTACCACTGATCTGCCTCGCCCTCGGCGGGACCAGAAATGATAAGTGGCGTACGAGCCTCGTCAATCAAAATCGAGTCAACCTCGTCGACAATCACGAAGTAGTGCTCGCGTTGCACCAGGGCGTCGACAGACTGGGCCATGTTGTCGCGCAAGTAATCGAACCCAAATTCGTTGTTGGTGCCATAAGTTATGTCGGCGTTATACTGCTTGCGGCGTTCGTCGGGGCTCTGGTTCGCCACGATACAACCAACAGTAAGGCCCAAGAAACGGTAAACGCGGCCCATGAGCTCACTCTGATAGGAGGCCAAATAATCGTTTACCGTAATCACGTGCACGCCTTTGCCGGCGAGAGCGCGCAGGTAGGACGGCATGGTAGCAACCAAAGTCTTACCTTCACCGGTTTTCATTTCGGCAATATTGCCCTCGTGCAGAGCAATGCCACCCATAACCTGAACCTTGTACGGGCGCAGCTTTAGTACTCGATCAGAGGCTTCGCGCACAGTAGCAAAGGCGTCGACGAGAATCTCGTCTAAAGTAGCTCCATCTTCTAACAACGCCTTAAATTCGGCTGTTTTGCCTTGCAGTTCCTGGTCGCTGAGGGCCCTGTACTCATCTTCCTTCGCGAGTACTTCCCCGGCTAGCTTTTCTAAGCGACGCAGCGTCCGGCCTTCGCCAATACGCAGAATCCTGTCGAGAATCGACACGTGAGCTCCTTCAGTTGATCGCACACAACATGCCTAGTCTAACGGCCAAAGTAGGGCGCGTAACAACTGGAGTCCATCACATTTTCTGAGGGCGCAAAAGATGACCCGGCCTTCGCCATTGAAGACCGGGTCACGCCTACACCACGATCAGTGTTCTACCCTGGCGTTCAAACGTAGAACGCCGTAGGTCCAGCCGTGCCTGCGGTAAACCACGCAAGGCTGCTCCGTTTCAGAATCTACAAAAAGGTAGAACGGGTGCCCGACCAGCTCCATCTGGTAGAGCGCCTCGGATACTGTCATTCGATCTGGCTCGTGCACCTTCTGGCGAACGATTATGGGCGAATCACCCAGCTGATCTTCGCGCTCTTCGCCGGGCTTCAGCTCGGATGCCGGCTTAGCGTTCTTGTCGATTGCCTCCGGCGCATCGGCTACATTGAGCTCAAACTTAAGCGCCTCGATATCCAGCGGCTTTTCGGCCTCGTGTGGGTTTACCCCCCTGCGGTGGTCCTTTGCCCTATCGCGCGCTCTGCGCAGCCGTTCATACAATTTTCCTGCCGCAATATCGACGGCGGCATACCGATCCGAAGAAGAAGCCTCGGCGCGAATCACCGGGCCTTTGCCATGCACAGTCAGTTCGATGCGCTCTGCAATATCTGCCTGACGCGGATTGCGTTCGTGGTTTAGCTCCACGTTCACGCGTTGGGCTCGTGGATAAAACTGACTTACTTTCGACACCTTTTCTTCTACATACTCGCGGAAGTTCGGGTGAATCTCGGCATTTCTAGCATTGACGATAATATCCATTGTGTCCTCCGGGGCACTCCGTTGGCCTAAGGCCATCTTGTAGATACCAACCGCACCGTTAGCGGTGGTTATGCGTTTAGTTACCACCCCTTTCCACAAGAGCTCAGGTAAGTACCTGATTTCCCTTAACTTTACCTTCGATTCACGTATTCCACCTCACATATGCGGGTCTGTATTTGTCATTCGGACAGGCGGTGGTGCAGCTGCAATTACCAGGGAACCAGCTACGGAGACACCTCGCTTTTGCAGCGCCAGCGCGCAGGCCTTCAAAGTGGCACCGGTTGTTGCTACATCGTCTACCAGCACCACCTTTCGGCCCGGTTTCCCGAAGCAGTAAATGCCACTTCTAATTCTTTGGGTTCTGGTTGCCCCCGATCTGCCGGATTGGTGCCCGCCCAAAGGCAGCGCCAAAATGTCGTCCACCCGCACCTTTTTGCCCGCCTTAGCTAGCTGTTCAGCTATTCCGAGTGCGAGTGGGCGACCGATGGGCACCCCAAATAGACGCCGTTTCCATGAGGGCGGAGCTGGTACTAGCGAGATTGGTCCCTCAATATCTTCCAGCAGTGGAGCTGCCGCTAGCTGATGTCCAATAAAGCGCAAATAGAAACCAGCATCTAGCCGCTTGTTATGCTTGAGCGAAATTACGCACTGGCGCAAGCGCCCCTGGTACCAGCCGAGGGCGAAGACTGAGGCAAGTGACACCCTCAGTGAAGAGGAAATTTCGAAAGGATTGCCACTTAGAGCGTCCCTGCACTTACTACACAGCTTCGTGTCCCAGTCTCCACAACCAAAACACTGCGTAGGCACCACCAGATCTAGAAAAGCTCCCATGTGACTATCCTGCTTCGAGCAGGCAGGGAAAACAGCCCTCTCCAACACGGCTGTGGATAGAGTGCCTGTGGACGAACCTAACCGGGATAGTTTAGAGAGCTTGCCTTAGTTTCTACGGATTTCCAACCCGCCCCAGACTTCACAAAGAGCCGCCCCAGCAGATCGCTCACCCGCACGGTTTGCGAAGGTCCACCCCGCAAAACTGCTGCGGCCCCCACCGGGCCCACCAGGTTAGTGGCCGGGGAGCCTGCCTCTTCTGTCTCGATATCTGGGGCCGAAGCCCCGTCAGCCTTAGCCAACACGGCAACGGTAGTTCCGTCAACCCAGCCCGCATCGCGAATTGACTGAATTGAAGAAGCCACCCGAACCGGATTTACCAACGCGGTGGGCATCCCCTTCTCGTCGCGATGCACCACCGCGACAAATGCCTCCTCGCTCCCATTCTTGTTGTTTACAAGAAGTACTGCCCGAGAACCATCTAACGATAGTGCAAGTTTAGAAACCGCAGTCTCGCCAAGCCACCTGGCAGCCACCGAGTGCAACTGCCCTGCTTCGTCAATTACGTCTACTTTTGCTGAATCCGCCGGTCCTGTCCAAACCCATCCCCGCCGATCTACGCTTGGACGCCGCAAATTCTTCCCCTGGTAGGCGACGATCGGACCCGACTCGCGAAACCACACCAAACCTGATTCCTTGTCGTTGGCCACCAACGGGGATTCGCCAACCGGAGACATTGCTGGGTCGACAAGCTTATAGGGGCGAGTCTTCTGCGAAGAAACCAGCTGGCGGGCATGGCCACCCGCGTCTGCAACTATGGCTCCTTCGCGCACTCCCAACAGCGAATCGGCATCGTAGCGCTGCTCGTCAGGATCCGTCCCTGCAGGCAAGGCAGTGCCAGAGGAAACTATGTTGAGCCGAGACGAACCTGTCATGCCAGAAAGCGTCCGCTCTATCTGCCCTCTGGCCCACCCCAAGTCTTTCGAAGAAAGCGTGCGCATGCCTCCGGACACTTTTACCGACAGTTCAGCCCCGTCGGCCTTGACTGTGTCGTCAAGGCTAGTGTTCTTGGGAATAAAAGTACGCACCGCGGGCGCTAGCGAGGGCGAAGGCCCGCCCAGCAGCAGCTTAACCAGGTTGGTTGACAGGCCCTGTCTGGGGAGCCAGCGTGGGTCAGCCACAAAAACTTTGGCATCGGTGGAAACAAAGTAGAGATTCCGTTTGGTGTAAGCAGTGTTAAAGGAATCGAGCGGGATCATTATGCCCTGCGGCAGCGACGTAATGCGCCACTGCCCATCGACCTTACCGAAAGTTATCTGAGCTCCCACCCTAGAGCCCACCTGGGTTGAATCACCTATTCCACTTTGGTCAATGCGCAATCTTCTGACCCCGTTGAGGCGCGAAATTTGTTTCCCCTGATCGTAAGTGACCCTGATAGCATCCTGAGTCACGTTTACCTCGCGCGCAGGATCCCAATTTTGGGATGCCTCCTTAGTTAGGTATTGCCTGGCAGTTGCAAAATCGTCATAAGTGCCAGCTGCGGCAGCACGCAAGAAATCCTCGGTTAATCGCTGCGGATCGGCATATTTCGTAGGAGGCGCCGCGAGCTGAGCCAGCGGATCTTGCACGTCCTGCTCAGGTTTGGCGGGAGTCACTGGCCCCGCGGTTGGCAAAGAAGCACAACCTGCAAGCAGCGACACCAAAGCAGCCGCTGCCACTAACCTACGCTTCACTGCGACCTCCCTGCTCTTCGTCGTATTCGCCCTCGGAAACGTCCTCCGGATCGGCTTCGAACATCGAGGGCGAAGCCTCCACCGAAAGTAACTCCAAAGATTCCTCGCCGTCGGCAGAAACCGAGCCCAGCGTGATGTCCTCGGGGTGGGTGCGCGACCATTGCGCTCTAGCCTGATCGAGCTCAGGATCAGAAATCTGTAGGGGCAACTCGGCAATGGGTACGTCCGTCTTGACGGGAACGACCAGCATAAAGGCGGAACCTGCCTGCGGGCACCCGATGACAGTTAAAAGCCCATTGTGAATGTGAGCGTCCTCGGCAGCAATCGCCAGCCCCAGCCCAGTCCCACCGGTAGTTCGCGCACGAGCCGGATCTGCCCTGTAAAAGCGATCGAAAACATGTGAGGCTACCTGATCAGTCATCCCCACTCCCCAATCGCGCACCCTCACCGCAACTGCGCTTTCTGAGCAAGCGACCGACACTTTTACAGGCTTGGCCTCTGCATGCTCCAAAGCGTTTGTGTACAAGTTCCGGATAATTCGTTCGATACGGATCGAATCTATAGCTGCCACAGCCGGCCCTGTGGTTTCAAAAATAGTCTCGACCCCGTTGGCCTGGGCCAGCGCCTCAGAATCGGAAATAACTCTAGCCGCAATCTGGCTTATGTCCATATCTTCGCGGGTAGAGAGCGCCGTATTGGCATCTATTCGGCTAATTTCCAGCAGATCAGACAGCATGCGCTCAAAGCGTTCGACCTGCTCGTACAAGATCACTGCCGAACGCGATTCCACCGGCCCCATGTCGCCTTTAGAATCGTGCAACACCTCCGCTGCCATGCGAATGGTGGTAAGAGGAGTGCGCAACTCGTGGGAAACGTCAGACACAAAACGCCTCTGCAAGTCAGCCAGAGTCTCGTAGTTCGCAATCTGTTCTTGCAAAGACTGGGCCATCTTATTGAAATTCGAAGCCAGGATCGACAGCTCGTTATCGCCCTCGACCTCGAGCCGCGCCCCCAGATCGCCCTCGCCAAACCTAGAAGCAGCAGCTGCCGCTCGACGCACCGGGGTGATCAGCTGGTAGGAAACCCCTATGATCGTGACCGTCAGAAGAATCAAAATAATCAACGTGCCCACGGCCAGCACCTGCACGATCATGTCAATAGTGCCCTGCTCCGGGGCAAGGGAATACACGATATAAAATTCGTGTGCCCCGGCCATAGGCAACGAAAGCGACTGGCCCACCACTATCCCCGGTACCTCTTTGCCCGCTACATTTAGCTTCACCGACTGCCATTGGGGGGTGGAATCAGCGGCTACAGCCTGGCGCATCTGCGTGGTAAGCACGCCCTGCAAAGAGGTGTCCGCCACCTCGTTGATGCGTACGCTAGAAGCCTCCTGGGGGCTGCGCAGCAGCATTACCCCAACAGCTCCGGCCCCCGCTGCGCTTTCCCGCTGGTCCTGCATAAGCTGGTAGGCCACATCTTGCAATTCGCCGCCGTCGGTAACATTCGACTGGTCTAGCACAGTTTGCACAGCAGCGCGCCGCACCGAAGCATCCGAGATGATCTGGTCGAGTCGAGACTGAAATAGCCCGTCGCGAATGTGCGAAGAGACGAACACCGAAAGCAGCAACATCATCACCGCAGTGGAGGCAACCAACACCACGGTAATAAACACTCCCAAGTTCTGGCGTACCGCCTTCACCAGGTATAGGTTTTGAAACCACTTTACCGGCCGTGAAACGGCTATCCTGTTCGCAAAGCTCACGCTTTGTCGCCACCGGCGCGGTAACCAACTCCGCGCACAGTCAAAACTATTGTGGGATGTTCTGGGTCCGACTCGATCTTGGAACGCAACCGTTGGATGTGTACGTTCACTAGCCTAGTGTCGGAAGCATGGCGGTAGCCCCACACTTCTTCTAATAATTCCTCGCGAGTAAACACCTTCCAGGGTTTACGCGCCAGGGTAACAAGGAGGTCGAATTCCAGGGGTGTCAGGCCCAGGTCCTTCCCGCCCCTGGTCACCTCGTGACCGGCAACATCGATCTGCAGATCACCGATGTGGATCTTTTCCGTTTCAGAATTATCCACGTGGCGAAGGCGCGCCCGTACCCTGGCAACCAGTTCCTTTGGCTTGAACGGCTTCGGAATGTAGTCGTCGGCACCGGCTTCAAGACCGCGCACCACATCGGTTGTGTCAGTTTTGGCAGTGAGCATCACGATAGGCACATCCGAAACCGTGCGAATACGCTTGCAAATTTCGATTCCGCTGAGGCCGGGCAGCATCACGTCTAACAGGACCAGATCAGGCTGGTCGCGTTCAAACGCCTCCAGCGCCTTGTCTCCGTCGGCACAGAAAGTCGCTTCAAACCCTTCTGCCCCAACGACGATGCCAATCATCTCGGCTAATGCTTCGTCGTCATCAACAACCAAAATCCGCGCACTCATTGAATTCCTATTCTGTAGGGATGGCCCCAGTTTACTTGGAAAGGTCCGGCTCTATGAAAATAGCAAGCTCATACTTTGGCAGCGATTGGCGAACTATAGACTCTGCAGCGTTGATGTGCTGGGAAATTTCTTTCCCCGTGGCTTTTTCAGCCACGGCTATTTTCGCAGCCACCAATACCTGCTCGGGCCCCAAGTGCAAAGTTTTCAGGTATATGAGGTTCAATCCTGCCTGTGCGAAACCCGCCCGCAAGAGTTTTTCCACCTTCGGAGTTACAGATTCCCCCAAAAGCAGCGATGCCATTTCGGAGGCCAAGAATGCCGCCACCACAATTAACAGCACACCGATCGCGGCAGAGCCAACCGCGTCCCAACGCCCGTTTCCGGTTGCCAGCGTGGCCCCCACCCCACCGAGGGCGAATACGAGCCCGGTAAGAGCCGCAATGTCTTCGAGCATCACCACGGGAATTTCGGGGGCACGCGAGGAACGTATGTAGCCCATCAGGGACTGGTTACCGCGCAGCGCCTTGGCTTCTGCCAGGGCAGTTCTCAGCGAAGTACCTTCGGCGACTATAGATATGAGCAGCACGAGCACCGGGACCCACCGCCAAGATGTGATCGGGTGAGGATCCACAAATTTGTCGTAGGCCTCGTAGAGGGCGAAGCATCCCCCAGCTAAAAATAGGACAATTGAAACCACAAAGGCATACAGGTAACGGGCCCTGGAGTAACCAAAGTTGTGCTCGTCGTCGGGAGCTTTGGCCGCCCTCTTCGAACCGAGCAGCAAGAGCCCCTGGTTGCCCGTGTCGGCAACCGAGTGAATACCTTCGGCGAGCATTGCCGACGAACCCGTAAGTGCCCATGCCGCAACCTTGGCGACCGCAATAGTCAAATTTGCGCCGGCCGCAGCAAAGATAGCCTTGTGAGACCCCTCGGCGCTCACTTTTGCTCGCTCTCAGGCAAGGTGGTGGCCTCGCTTGCCAAGAGAAGTGCAACCCCGTTGCGCACCGGGTAGGCAAGGCCCTGTTCTGGCTCTACCAGGTACTTGCCAGCCTCTTCGAGCTTGCGCCCGGTAGTTGGCGACACCAATATTTCCTTTACCCATTCACGCATGCGAGCTCCTACTCTGTGTCAGTACCTGGGGACGATGTTTCCTGTCCAGATATTACGCGCAGATAGCCACGTTTTCTTCCCACCTGACCTCTGGAAGCTGGATGGCGAGACAAAGCAGCATCCACTTCGCTAACCGCCCCCCTAGCAGACTGGTCCTCCCGGGGAGGTTTCGGGGCAGAAGCCTTGCGCACCTCGTTAGCGAGTGCCATGAGATCGTCGTCGGTTGGGTCGCGCTCTTCGAATTTCGTTTCCAACCTAATAACCTCCCACCCATTGGGCACGGTGAGCCGGTTGGCATGATCTGCGCACAGATCGTAGGCCTGGGGGGTCGCTTCCGTAGCCAGGGGTCCCAGCACGGCGGTCGCGCTGTCGTAGTCGAATGTCAAAGTAGCTACAGCAGGGCGGTTGCAGGTGGTTTTGAAGCAGGTGCGAATAGGTCTCACAAGTGCAGGTTACCTGTCCTGACACAATTTGGGCGTTTGGCAGCGCCGCCACGTGGCAAGTTGCTTCAGCCCACTCTAATTTCCTATAGAACGCCCAAAAGGGCGTACTCGCCACATATAAGCCGGATTAGAATACCCAAACTGGATAAACCAACTGTTATTCGCAATTTTGAGCTGTACTTTTTCTAACTCACTCAAATAAAAGCGACATCGCTTGGCGCAACAGCAATTAGGAGATGCTCCGGTGAAACAGCAAAAAATAATGCAGAGTCTAATAATTTGCGCTACAAGTTTCATTTCTTTTATCACGGTGCTAGTGAGCTACTATCCGGGAATTATCTACGGTCCCGACCTAGAGCAGCAGCTAGCCCAAGCTAATGGACACATCCCATTCAACGACTGGCATCCCCCGCTTATGGCCCTGCTGTGGCGCTGGGGTATACAACTGACCGGGAGAGATTCCGTTCTTTTCCTGGCCGAAACAGGTTTGTTCGTTGGTTCCTTTTTCCTTTTTGCTCTAGGCGGGTATTTAACTAAGAGGCTGCAGTGGTTTTGGGCTGTTGTGTTGTCTTTGGCTCCCCTATATGCTCCACTATTAATTCAATCAGGGCGGCTTTGGAAAGATCAGCTACTGACGTACATGATCCTCTTCGCTCTGGCACTCGTGTGGATTAGCGGCAAAGCTCGCCTTCATATTGTGCTTATCGCTGGTTTCGTGGTGTTCGCCGGCGCGGCAGTATTGTTGCGAGCCAATGGAATATTTGCCGTTCTTTTCCTGCTACCGCTTGCTGCACAGAAACTAAAATTAGCGGTAGAGGGCGGGGCAGGCCATCCACTTGGGGCTTCTGGGACAAAGTTCGTCCCCGTTCTATTCGCCCTCGTCGCGATATTTGCGGTGGCTACAGCAGGGATGGCAGTTGGAGTGCAAACCGTGGCCAAACCCGACAAAACCCATCAAATAGATCAGCTCTTCCTGGACGATCTGGTAAACGTGACCCCACCTGAACAAATAAAAGCACTGCCTGTATCGGAAGGCTTTAAGAATTACCTGGCTGGGGCAATAACGCGGTGCCACACCGAACCGCGCAAGCAAAATCTCATGTGGTTCACCTGCGCAGACGGCAAACAGGTTGAACTAAAAAGTGGTACCAAGGTGTTCTCGGGGATTTACCACTACCACGGCGATTTCCAAAAAGCATGGCTCGCAGTGATCCCCCGTCACCCGCTTAGGTACACTGCCTATCGGGTGGAGGCGTTTACGCGTTTTGTATTCGATACCTGGTCCCCCACAGTAGGAAAAATCTCCGGTCATTTCTCGCCCCGCTTCCCTCACCTGTTTACAGCAACCACGTTTTACACAGATACCACGTGCACAAGGTGGGCTCCTTTGTTCTTTTGCCCGGCATTTTACCTGGTCTGCAACGTGTTTACTCTGGCCTATCTACGTCGCCATAAGGCGGCCCTGCAGTGCGAGAACTATTCGTTCGCGCTGTGGTTGTCGGCGGCCTCTTTATTTTGGCTGATAAGCCAAATTCCCCTAGTTCCGGTTCCAGACTATCGCTATGCCTACTTCTCGATTGCTTCCACCGTGCTCGCCCTCGGCCTGCTCTGGGGAGGACGCAAGCAAAAGATTTCTTGCCTGGAGGGCTAGGCCGTTGTTACCGCAGAGCGCCCCGGGTGGACTCCGTTTTGCCGGTTGTAGCAAGCTCGCTAAAGTTTGAACCGTGAGTATTAGAAGGGACAGGCACGGCCGCGGCCGGAGGGGGATTTTACTGTCCCCGCAGCTTCCGGGTGCTCTTACCCGCGCTCAACTCTTCGACAGGGCCGTAGTAGCAAACGCCCGTTCTTTAGCGGCTGGATTTCCCACAATTTCCGATTGGGAATTCGCTGTCGAGGACGTTCCCCCATCGGATCCAGCCCCTTGGGAACGCCAAATACCAGTCTTGGCGCGCACATTTACAGGCAGTAGGGGCTCAGGATTGAAACCTCGCGTGGTCCTATATCGAATCCCGCTCAGCAGCCGCGCCTCGAACCAGAAAGAACTAACGAAGCTAATCAGATTAGTCCTAGTGGATCAGATTGCTTCCACCCTCTCGATACCCCCAGACGAGGTGGATTCGGATTTCGATCCTAACGGATTCTGACTGCCAGTGCCGTTAGCTCCTGGGCAGATTTAGAACCCGAGAAGGTCGAGATTCCATCCTGGTAGGTGATCCCGGAAATAGCAACCGGTCCACTTGCGTTCCAAACCCAGCTCCCCTCGGGCAGTTTCATTTTGGCACTGCCCATCGGGCCCACCTCTAGGTTGTGCTTTTGCCCGTTGGGGCCGGTCAAAACTACTTTTGCCCCAGCCACGGAAGTTGCGTATACCTCTGCGTCTAATTTTGGCATGGTGATTGTGCCGGAGGTGTCGCCCTCTTGGGCGCTGGTCCAAGAAAAGTCATTGTTTTGCGCCTGTTTGCTTGCAACAACTAACGGCTGATCGGAGCGAATCAACAGGCCCCCGCGCCCCTGCCCCAAACCATCTAGAGAGAGCTCTGTTACGGTTCCCGCCTGAATTTTTATATCCCCGCCGGCCACTGGAGAGGATTTATCCCCTTCTATGCGGATAACCTGAGCTTTCGCTGGCCGAGCCCCCGGATTCGTCAGTTGCAGTTTGGCATTTGCGAATCCCGCTCCAGCAATTAGGTTAGTTTTACTAGCTGAGCCCGCTGCTTCAATTACCTCGCTGCCCAGGTGGTCGAGCCCCTTCGATTCGGATTGGAATACCCAGGCGCTGATTCCCCGCCCCGAGGCGGTAAGTTGTAGTGACAGCCGTTCAGAATCGGGAGCGATGCCCGCCAGCGGGAGACGCACAGATTTGTGTCCTTCCACACGCAGGCGAGATTGTACTAGGTCTGCCGGGCCAGTTTTGGTGTACCCGCGTAAAGTTACCGTGGTGGCCGTTGGGGCAGGGTTAGAAAGGAGCAGAGAGGACTCGCTCCCCGTCTGGGTTGACGCGCCCAGTAGCCACAGGGAATTTTGCGGTTGCTCACAAGCAGAAATGTCAGCTTTTTCGTTGGTCAGAGTACCCACGGGCACGGCTGCCTCGTTGCCTACTGGGGCCGCCATTATTTGGCTCCCATTTTGCCCAATAGGGCTATCGGCTACCGCGCTTATTTCGGCCTCGCCCCCACTTTGGGTGAGACCGTTTACTATTGCTGTCCCCTTTTGTTCTGTTGGGGCGCACGCTGCGTAGTTTGGCCCCAAATGCCCTGTAGCGTAGATCGGCTTCTCTACGCCACCAATCCCTGAGGTGGGGTTCCAGGCGGCTAAAGCGCCCACGGCTCCGGCTAGAACCAGGCCAGAAACCAGTCGGGCTACTTGCCTAATTTCCATGTCACCTGCTCCTTCCGTTCTGGCCAGAAGAGGGCGCCCCCAAGTACCAGAAGCGTAAAAGCAACTCCCAACCGCCACGGCCACAGCCATAGCGGGTTAGCGTTCACCTTCAGGGTGCCTTTGAGGTGGGCGGGGACTGTGAAAGTCTGATTTGCCTTCCCCTGTACGGCTTTCAGGCGCTGCCCACCGATGCTTGCATGCCAGCGGGAAGAGGAACGCTCGGAAAGCTTTAGCTCCCGTTCGTGCGAGGAAGCTTCGACCTCAGTGCGTGCGCTCAGGTACCCGGACGGGAGGGGCTTACTTTCGAGCCGTAGCCGTACCCCCTCGGGGCGCACGCGCCAGAGGAGCCCTAAGTCGTTTGCCCCGGAGCGTTCTAGCCCGTGGCCTGCATCGATGTTTTCTGCCAGGGTGCGGGCTTTTAGCTGCTGACTCGTTTGCGCTTCGGTACCCGCTGCCCCAAGAACTTCCCGCGGCAGTATGATCTGGCCAATCCCGTAGTCCGCAAGCCCTCTGGAAACATTTGTACCCGTTGCAGAAAGTAGGTCTGCTACGAGCCGTCGCGCCAGGGTTGCGCTGTAATCCGTGCGGGGAGCCAGCCTAGAAAGGACGTTGGAGTCGGTGAGCGAGGGGGAGCTGGTACGCAGCAGTTCCACGTCTACCCCGTTCTTCGTTGGGCGTAGAACCATTACCTTTGAACGGCGCCCAGAATCTTGATTTCCCGCCTGGGTGGCAGGAACGTAGCGAGCTGGGGCGGCTTCGAAGCGGCCGGAAATTACGGGCCCCAGCGAGTAGATTGCACCGCCCGCCGCGCAAGCAAGCACAAGTAGGCAGGTAAGTGCCCCGACAGCACGCAGTGGCTTCGCCCTCCAGGGGCGGCGGAGGTATTCGATGGTGACGAGACCGGCCCCAGCTAGTCCGCTCCATTCCAGTGACAGCCCCGGCCCGGGCCAAGCGGAAACTAGTTGCCCGTTGACGCCTTGGCCAGCTGTTACGTGTAGCGCGGCAACAGCTATCGACGCCCCGAGGGCGACAGCTAGCCACGGCAGCACTTTAGGTAGAGCACGCTCCACCAAAAAGAGCGAGACCAAGGCCGCCCCCAACAGTGCAACTGCGAGCGGAAGTAGCCAAGGCAGATTTTGTACCCCGCCCAGCAAGAGCTGCCAAACTTCAAGTTTTTCAAAGCCCAATGGCCTACCTGCAGTAGAAAATAACGCTGTAGCCGCGTGGCCGCGAATGCCGGCTTGAACGAGGGCGGGAACGATCGCCACCACTGTGGGGAGTGGAGATAGAAAAGCGATTAGGCCCCCCGGTTTCCGCACAGCCGTAAGATAAATGCCGACGCCTAGGTAAGCTGCTACCCCAATTACGGCAAGCACAGGGGAGGCAGTACCAAAGATGAATAGGGCTGCCGCCCCAACTAGTGCCCTCCTATGTGGCTTGCCTAGCTGACCAGCTATCTCACGCCCCTCAACTCCGTAAGCCAGGTGGGGGGCATGTGCTCTGGCCAGACCTGCAAGTCCCCAAAATAACAGGGGCAAAAAGGCGTGCGCCAAAGACGGCGCAAGACGCCCCTGGGCCATTCCCACCAAGAAAAATGGGGCACACATCCACCCCAGTGCCCCTGCGCTGCGCGCGAAGGGCGAACGGGTCAGGATTCCACTGGCCAACCAGCCGGTGAAAAGGGCTATAAAAGGTAAAAACGCGAACAGGCCAATGAGCGTCTGAGTGGGCCGAATTCCCACTAGCGCAAAGGGGGCGGTAAAGATAGCCAAGACGATGTGTATGGGGTCGGCCATACCAGCCTCGCCAAGGCCTGAGGGAATCCAGGCAGAAAAAGCAGCTTCTAGCAGATCGCGCCACCTGCTGGGCAGGTCCTCCCAGGCTGCCCCGGCCGGGTGTGCCCAAACCTGCCTGGTCAAAAACAAGTTCAGCACGAGCCCGAAAACGGCGACTGCGCCAAGTGCCGCCCTTTCGCGGCCTTGCCTAGCTAGCACTTGGGCCGCTCCCACCGGTTCAAGTGGCGCAGGCTGGGCGGCATCCAACTCAATTTTCTTGGCAATCTTGCGTTCGGTACGCACCTGGGAGTGGGTAAGCTCCAACGGCTTGAGCTTCGACCTCGGCATTACTTTGGCACGTCTAATGCGACTTCGGCCAGCCCAGACCTTGCCCGGTTGGGAAAGGAACTGGCCGGCGGCCCGCAGGTATGCGGCACCATCCTGGCGGTGCAGGTGGGTCAGGCCACTTAGCCACCGCACCACCCCTTGCCCGGCAGCCCATACGGCAACTAACGGAACTAAAAACCAGGGAACCGCCAGAGCTGCGTTGTAGTAGCGAGCCCTGCGCGCCTCGACAATATCCTTGCGCTGGCCGCGCATCGACTCTTGCGCATGGCGGACCTTGGCCTTGGCAACTAACGTTACGCGGTTTCCTGCTAGGTGCAAACGACGCCCTAATTCCAGGCCCTCGCCGTAGCGGCCGGCTGCCGGGTCTAGCCCACCGGCTGCTTTAACTTTTCGCCACTGCAGCAACAACCCCGCAGTTCCTAGCGCCAGCACGTCCGAACGATCGTCGTATTGGCCCTGGTCAATGTCGTCGTTTAGGGGCATGCGCCACCCCGTGCGCGTAGCCTCAATACCTGCGCTTAGCAGTTTATTGCCCTCAAAATCTAATTGGGTAGGCCCGCAAGCTGCGATAGAACGCCCATTTTCGAGTTCCCTGCAAAGCAGCTCCAAGCACTCCGGCTCCGGAGCGCTGTCGTCGTGCAGCAGCCAAACTAGCTCTTCCTCGACCTCGGAAATTTGGGCTAGGGCCTGCCCCACAGACTTAGCCCCTGGCACCGAAATAATGTCTACCCAATCCGAGTCGACCTGTTTTAGTTCAAAAGAGTTAGAAGTATCTACGACACTTACGCGATCGGGCTTTACGGTGGAAGCGAGTAGAGCCTGCAGCGTCCGCTCCAAGTATGAGCTGGCGCCGGGCGTGAATACTAAAACCCGCACCGGGGCAAAGGCGTGGGCAGTGGAAAGCTTGCCGTTCAAACTGCTTTGCGACGCAAACGCCGCCGCTCACGTTCAGAAAGCCCGCCCCAAATCCCGAAGCGTTCGTCGTTTTCGAGGGCGTATTCCAAGCACTCCTGCCTTACTTCACAGGCTGCGCACACATTTTTTGCCTCGCGAGTGGAGCCGCCTTTTTCTGGGAAGAAGGCTTCCGGATCTGTTTGTGCACAAAGGGCGCGTTCTTGCCAGGCCAGCGGGCCTTCGAGCACGTCCATGTCGGCATACTCAGTACCGAAGGCTTGGGTAAGATCTAGATCACCTTCGCCAAGTATGTTCCACACAGCGCCCCCTTTATTGGATACAAATCTAAACTACATCCGTGTCATTAGTCTATGCCACGAGCATACATGATAGCGAGCCCTACTTTTGTGTCCCTCCCCTTCTGCCCCCTCGCGCTTCGGCATCATTGCGCGCGAAACTAAATTTATTTGGCCTTTATTATTGGAAGTATGAATCTTGTATCACTTGTTCGAGACTTGGACTCTAGGGTAAGCCCGGCCCTCACCTCTTACATTGGGGGCGAGCGTTTGGAACTTACCGGGCACGTTCTGGCCAACTGGCTTTCGAAGATCGCCAATCTGATCGTCTCTAACGAGGGCGGCCCCACAGCGGGGGTGTTGATAGATCTTCCCCTGCATTGGCGCTCTGTGTGTTGGACGGTGGGAACCTGGCATGCCAGCGCTCCCGTGGGTGGGCCCGAGCCAGTTTGGGCAGTGACAGATAATCCCGAGAAGGCGACTAGTTGGGTAGACCAGCAGGCAGCCGAGCAGGTTTCTATTTTGTCGCTGCCCGCCCTCGACCTAACGTACCCGGGTTCAGTTCCGGCTGGTTGCGTGGATGCGGCCGCCGAAACTATGGCTAATGCTGATTCGCTGGTTTGGGCGGAAGAGCCGGATCCAACCGTGGCCCTTTTCGAGGGCGGGCCTACCTTTGCCGAGGTAAATAGCATTTCCGCCCTCCCCCCGCAGCGCCTGGTGATAGGGGGAAGTCTAAATGCAGTGTGCTTGCAATGCGTCAGAATGTGGGCCGGGGGCGGGTCTGTAGTGTTAGTTCCGCCAGAAGCTACAAGTGGGGAACTGGAGAAGATTATGCAGACTGAACGCGCGGGCTTAGGGGACGTCAACCTGGGCTAGGTGCCCAACTCCTCGTGCTCGCACGCTCCCGTCGGCGGCATCTATAAAAATACCGTGCCCACGCGGCAGGATCATCTCGGTGGCTTTGGTACCAACTGTTGCCTCCCCGTCCAGGCAGGTCAGAATCCTAGGGCCGTGGCCGGGCAGAGGCCGCCATTCCTTGCCGAGCTCGGCGAGTGAAAGCTCAAAGTCGTCTACGGGGGCGTAGTAGACCGCGGTCCAATTGTTTACCCATTCGGGGGCTATACGAACCGGTGGCGCCGCAGAAAAATCGGTACACCGCAGCGCTTCTCGGGCATCCACGTACTTTTCCGTCAGTCCGGCGCGCAGCACATTGTCTGAGGCAGCCATGAGTTCTAAGCCCAGGCCCGACATGTAAGCGTGGATGTGCCCACAGGGAATGAACAAGGTTTCTCCACGCCGCAGCGTGACGGGATTGAGTAGTAGCGAGAGTACAGCTCCGGCGTCACCTGGGTATTCCTCGCCGAGCTCACAGGCTATGGTGTCGGCACGTTTTGAGGGCGTGGTGCCCCGGTCGATACGGTCCCTGCATGCCACCACTACCTCGTTTACCGCTGCTTGGTCGGGTGCCGTGTCGGGATCCATCAGTTGGGTGGCGATCGTACGCATCCCGCGGGCGTTAGTTTGCCTGTCCAAGATGTCGAACAGTTCGCGGGCAAGTGGGGCCGCGAGCGCCCGCAAGATCTCGCGCGCCTTTCGGGGGGCACGAAAACCCACTACTGCCTGAAAGTCGGTTAGGGCCATAAGCATTTCGGGCTTGTGGTTGGCATCTCTGTAGGAGCGCCAGGGCGAAGTGCGGTCTACTCCCTCGGCTTCTTCTTTGGCATACCCTTGCATCGCGATTTCTTTGGATGGGTGTACTTGCAGGGATAGCGGGCGCGCGGGGGCGACGTATTTCATTAGAAATGGGAGCGTTTCGCCGAATCGATCCACCGTGTCTTGCCCTAGTGCGGCCAACGGGTCTTTTTGGATGTGCTCGGCTAGGGTGCCGCCCTCTTCCAGCAGGGTTGGGGCAATAGGATGGGAGCCGTACCAGATTTCTGCTACGGGGCGAGAATCGGCACTTTCCCGAAGTAGCGCAGGCAGCGCGCTCTTCGATCCCCACGCGTAGCGTTGTTTAGCTCCGCTAAGCTTCAGCATTAGGGAATTTTCCTTCCTCGAGCCTGCTGGTACAGCTCATACCATTGGCTGCGGTCTAGTCTCACCTGTTTGGAGCATGCGCAGGCCCGGATGCGTTCCGGCTTGGTCGTCCCAATTATTGGTTCGATACGCCCCGGGTGTTTTTCCAACCATGCCAATACTACGGCCTCGGCAGGTTGGTTTTGCGCACGGGCGATTTTTTGCACTGCACGAGCGGTTGCTTGGTCACCTTCTTGGGGGTGGTCTTTGGTGAAACGGCCCTGGTCGAGCGGGCCCCAGGCTTGAAGTTTGAGGTTCTGCTCTAGGCACCATTCAACTGTGTGCGGGTCGAAGTTAGCCTGTGAGGGCGTGTTGAAGTCTACCTCGGCGTCTACGAAAGCGTGGTGGCCCAACGATAGTTGCAGCTGGTTTACCGCCAGCGGGACATATTTGCTCCATGCCCGCAGTTGGGCCGAATGCATGTTGGACACGCCAATTTGGCCCACAATTTTTTGTTCGAGCAGCTGTGTCAGCGCCTTCGCTACTGCCTGCTTATCGGCTAGAGGATCGGGCCGGTGTATCAGCAGGGTGTCTAGATGATCGACCCCGAGCCGCTCGAGTGAACCGGCAACGGAACGTTTGAGGTGCTCGCTGGTTTGTTCGTACCTGGGCACCCCTTTTAGGTGAATGCCAAATTTGGTTTGAATTTTGAAGTGGCTGCGCAACTCTTTGTCGGCCTTGAGGGCGGCCCCTATCGCCGCATCGGCACGCCCATCTTTGTATATGTCGGCAGTGTCGATTGTGCCGATTCCAACTTCTTTTGCTGCTCGCAGAGCGGCAAGTGCCTGGGTTTTGTTGGCTTCTGTAAGCTGAGTGCCTTCCCAGGAGCCGCCGAGCCCCATTGCGCCGTAAATCATGATTAAACAATAGCGGGGGCACCGTCTGGGTGCTCCCGCTAGAGTTTATTGCTAATTATTTCTGTTTGGGATGGGTCATAGAAGCCACGTCGAGGGCGGCGTCCAGATCCTGTTCGCTTATTTCACCGCGTTCTACAAATCCGAGGTCGATGGTGGACTCGCGAATAGTGATGCCTTCCTTTACCGCGTGCTTGGCGATCTTGGAGGCTGCCTCGTAGCCGATGATTCGGTTTAGGGGGGTTACGATCGAGGGCGAAGATTCCGCTAGTTCCTTGCAGCGCTCGACATTCGCTTTTAGGCCGTCAACGGTTTTTTCGGCTAGGGTCGCGGCCGCATTACCAACTATGTTAATAGATTCGAGTAGGTTTGCAGCCATTACTGGGAGCATCACTAGCAGATCGAAGTTCCCCTGTGCGCCCGCGAAGGCGATGGTCGAATCGTTGCCGATCACCTGAGCTGCCACCATAACCGTCGCCTCTGGCACTACCGGGTTGACCTTGCCGGGCATGATCGAGGAACCGGGTTGCAGATCCGGTAGAGCCAGCTCGCCAATGCCTGTACGGGGGCCGGAGCCCATCCAGCGCAGGTCGTTACAAATCTTCACTAGCGAAACAGCTACCGTTCGGATGGCCCCCGACATTTCAACTAGGGAATCCTGGGCGGCTTGGGCTTCAAAGTGGTTAGGGGCCTCAGTAAACGGTAGGCCGGTGTTTTCGGCGATTAGCTCAATGACGCGCTGGCTAAATCCCGTAGGCGTGTTGATACCGGTACCAACCGCGGTACCGCCTAGCGGCAGCTCACAAAGTCGCGGCAGCGCGCCCTCGATTCGCGCGATGCCGTTGCGAATCTGCATGGCGTAGCCCGAGAATTCTTGCCCCAACATTATGGGGGTGGCATCCATCAGGTGGGTACGTCCGGATTTGACTACGTCTTTAAATTCTTCTGCTTTCTTTTCTAGCGAGGCTTCTAGTTTTTTGAGCCCGGGCAGGAGCACTTCGTTCACGGCCTGCACGCTGGCGATATGAATGGAGGTTGGGAACACGTCGTTAGAAGATTGCGAGGCGTTTACGTGATCGTTTGGGTGAACTGTCTGCCCCTTGATGTGACTTGCCAGGGTGGCAATGACCTCGTTGGTGTTCATGTTGGAAGAGGTACCCGAACCAGTTTGGAAGATGTCGATTGGGAATTCCTGGTCGTGCTTGTTTTCAATTACCTCTTCGGCGGCCTGTTGAATGGCCTTCGACGTTGCTTCGTCGATTACGCCCAGTTCCAGGTTGGCAATTGCGGCGGCACGTTTTACCTGACCGAGGGCGGCAATGTGGTGGTCTGAAAGAGTCTTTCCCGAGATCGGAAAGTTTTGCACTGCGCGCTGCGTCTGTGCAGCATAGAGGGCATCCTTTGGCACCTTTACCTCGCCCATAGTGTCATGTTCAATACGGAATTCGTCAGCCATTGACTTGTCTCCTATTTTGCTAGTCGGTGGCGCGAAGCGCCTTACAACTATTGTCTCGCACACATTTTTCTGTGGCTAGTCATAAGTCCCAGCGGGTACTCGCCAGCTGTGATTTTGGCCAGGGAGGAATATTTTTGTGGAAATTTTGCCTATTTCGGCTGTAGGGTCTTATTCCGATGAAACAAGCTAGCACACACCCTGCGATAACTTCGGCAGGTAAGTTCCGCACTGAGCTGCACGGGCTGCGGGCAGTGTCAGTTTTGATGGTCGTTGTCTACCACGTTTGGATTGGGCGCGTTAGCGGCGGCATAGACATCTTCCTGCTTATTTCCAGTTACCTTTTGATGCAAACGTTTTTGCGCAGGATTGACCGGGGTGGGCCATTAAATGTGGTCCAGTACTGCCTGAAAGCTTTCCGGCGGTTGATGCCGCCAGCTGTGATCACGATTCTTGCCACCTTGGCGCTAGTATTTTTCTTCTACCCGCCAGAGCGCCTGCGCGGAGCACTTGCCGAAGCTTTCTCTTCGGCTGCCTACTACGAGAACTGGTATTTGGCTTTTACTTCGGCTGACTACTATGCGAATAAGGACCAGGTAAGCCCCTTCCAACATTTTTGGTCTTTGTCTATTCAGGGGCAGATTTTCTTGGCTTGGCCTATTTTGATTCTGCTTACCGTGTGGGTGGCCCGCAAAATAAAGGTGCGCGAGCGTACCGCCCTGTGGGTGGTCTACGGAACCATATTTGTCTGTTCCCTAGCTTGGTCCGTCTACCTAACCAATGCCAACCAAACCTACGCGTATTTTTCAACTTTCACGAGGCTGTGGGAGTTCGCCATGGGAGCACTTTTTGCGTTGGCGCTGCCCCCGTTTGAAAGGCGTTTTAATTTCGGGCCTAATTACGAGGGCGATCCTAGCTACATAAATAGGCTTGTTCGTGCTGTGGTCGCCTGGGTAGCTTTCATTGCTATTTTGCTGTGCGGAGTTATTTGGGATGTGCAGGGTGGTTTCCCAGGTTTTATGGCTTTGTGGCCTACCACTGGGGCACTTTTGGTGATTGCTGCAGGCCGCACCTATCTGCCTTGGGCTGCGGACAGGCTGCTGTCTACACGCCCGCTACAGTATCTGGGAGACATCTCTTATTCTCTTTACCTAGTGCACTGGCCTCTGCTGATAACCTTGACGGTTACTGCCAAGGACGGCCACCCCGGCTGGCTCCGCAAAATAGCTGTTTTAGTCGGGGCCATTGCTGCTGCTGGTCTAATTACTAAGTTCGTCGATGCTCCAATTCGCTACTCAAAGTGGCTAAATCAAAAGCGTCGCCGCTCTGTCACAGTAATTGCAGTTGCTGCAGTGGTTGGCCTGCTTCCCATTTCTGGGGCCAGCATTTATTTAGATGGAAAGATCAAGAAGGCCGAAGCTAGGGCACATCTCAACAATCCTGGCGCAGCAATTCTTATTACAGGGAAGAATCCGCCCTCCAAGGCACAGATTTTGCCTTTGAAAACAGAATTATCTGGCGACTGGGTGGGACTTTCTAACGAAGATTGCAACGCTAAGTGGTCCCCCGCTGACAAGCATTTGGCGGACGTGTGCCAGTCTGAGCCGGTAGCTGACCCCAAGAAGAACGTGGTGCTAATAGGTAATTCTAGGCTCCAGCAGTACTCTGGCATGATCGCGCAGGCAGCACCCAAACTTGGGTGGCAACTATTCGGCTTTTACTTTGGTGGTTGCACCTTTATGGGCGGAGATCCGTCTAAGGCTAGTCGCGAGGACGAAAAGGTCTGCCTAGAAAACAACGCTAAGCTACAAAAATATGTACTTGAGAAGAAACCAGACTTGGTGATTTTTGAAGATACCTACTTACCTAAGGATGGAAAGGAACAACTTCCGCCAAATATTGCCCAGGCTGCACAAAAGTTCACTTCTGCGGGCATCGATGTACTGGGCATCCGAGACATGCCTAGGCTAAAAGAGCAACCTTTGACTTGTCTCGCCGATAAGAGCGTCGACCAGTGTTCTTTTGCCGCTTCCAAGCTCTTTGCTGACCCCTCCCCTGCGGCTGGCCTTCCACAGGAAGTTTCGGGACCGGGCAGGTACTATCAGATTGATCCAATCCCCTGGATTTGCCCAGGGGGCACCTGCCGCCCAATAGTGGGCAACATTTACACTATGCAGGACACCAACCACATTTCGGGCACCTATTCCAGATCCATGGGCGCCCTATTTGTGAGAGAGGTTCAAAATCTCGGTCTTACCAACTAGGTATGCGGGTTTTAGTTACGTTACGGGTAGCATGAAGATGTTTTGTACCGCCGAACAGGAGATGCCATGACAACTCGGCCGCTAGTTTCTATTGTCACTAGAACCAAGGACCGCACTGTCTTGTTGGAGCGAGCACTGCTGGATTGCGCCAAGCAGACCATGCGGAATTTTGAACTAATAGTAGTAAATGACGGGGGCGCTCCGGCTCCAGTAGATGCACTTTTGGAAAAGCACGCCACTGCGTTAGAGGGCCGTGCGCGGGTTATCCACAACGAAACCTCGCTGGGCATGGAGCGAGCTTCCAATATTGCAATTGAGGCATCGACCGGCCGCTATATCTGCATTCACGACGACGACGACACCTGGTCCCCCCGGTTTTTGGAAAAGACTTCGCAGTTCTTGCAGGATCACCCCACCTACGGGGGCGTTGCTGTGCGAACTGAAATAGTTTTGGAACGCCTGGAGGGAAATACGGTAACCGAGATTGGGAGGGAACCCGCCTGGCCCGAGATAACCCAGTTCTCGCTTTCGAAACTCATGAGCTCTAATATCGCGGTGCCCATTTCCTGCATGTACCCGCGCGCGGTCATTGACGACCTTGGGGGGTTCCGCGACGATCTACCTGTGGTTGGCGATTGGGAATTCCATATTCGCCTCGCGGCCCGTTACGACGTCGGTTTCCTCGATGGCGCCCCTTTGGCCTTCTGGCATCAGCGCCGCAACCAGGGCGGGGTTCTTGGCAACTCGGTATTTGCCGGGGCTGAAAAACATCGCTATTTCGAACTCAAGGTGCGCGACGAATACTTGCGCGAATATGCGAAAAAAAATGGTATGGGAGCCTTGCTTTGGCAGGCTGCGATGTTCAACGAGCTGCGGGCCGGGCAAGAGACCGCTTTCGGGTGGGCAAAGTGGAAAGCCAAGAACTTCCTCGCCTCGCGCCGTGGGAAAAAGAAATAAGTTATAGATAGTTTTAGGGGGCAGCCTTCAGGCTGCCCCCTAAAACTATTGTCCACTACTTTGAAATAGTCATCCTGTATAGGAAGGCTGCCATCGCGTTGCGATCAATCGGCTGCCAGGGGCGGAAAGTCTGATCTTCCTTCCACCCAGTAGTCACCCCACTGTTGTAGGCCCAAAAGATGTCGTCGGCAAAGGCCATCCCCTTTTTCACATCGCGCAACCCATGCCGATCAGCCGTATCAGCAACCATCGCTAGAGCCTTAGAGGAAGGGTACTTAGCCCTGAACTCAGGAGTCTGCACATACCGACGCAAGAACGCCGCCATCGCATTACGATCAATAGGCTGCCACGGACGGAACTCCTTATGCCCACGTACGTCCCAACCCGTGGTAATCCCACGCTCAGCGGCCCAGGAAATCTCCTTGTAGAAAATGTTACTTGGGGTTACATCCTTAAAAACCTGCTTCTTTGGGGTATAAGCAGGAGAACCAGCCAACCGATAAAGGTAAGCCGCCATCGCATCACGATTAATCTTATTAAACGGCCTATAAGTCCCATCCGGCCAACCAGTAGTAACTTTCTGATCCTTCAACCACTTAATCTCGGAAGCGAAAGGACTAGAAGCCTGCACATCTGAAAAGACTTTTCCTTGCGGCTTAGCAAGCTCCTCCGGAGCGGGCTTGGGCTTTTCCGTCTTTGCAGGGTTGGGTTGCTCGCTAGGAGCAGGCTTGGGCTTTTCCGTCTCCGCAGGCGTTCCCCACTTGGGGAACAAGGTCCAATCTTGCTTGATTTCTGTATTTGCGTCTACCTTTCCCCATTCCAGAGTTGGAGTACGGTACCATTCGAGCGCTTCCTCGCCCTTGCTGTTCTTTACCTTAGGTAGCTCGCCGACCTTCTGCCCAACAGTCAAATAGCGAGTATCAGGATTGGCGCCCTCTCCCCTGGTGTCGAATTTCAAATACACTCCGTTTTGGGCGCGTTGTTGGCGTTCAGTTTGGTAAACGCGCACATAATCGACGTCAATCTTGGCGTTCTGGTAGTCCAGAGCAGTCCCTTTAGGTCTTCCTGCCCAATCTTCCGGAGCCTTCAGACCCATGTTGAGGATCAGATAGAATTTCTTATCAAATGGGGCAAGAGCTGGGGAATCCTTGTGGATACTACCATTCTCCTTGTTTTTCCAGGAAGAATCCCAATGCTTGTTTCCATAAATGTTGCCACTGGCTTTTTCCTGCGCTGATCCCTCTGGACCATGGGTATCCTTGCGGCCATATTCCTTGCCATCCATGTAGAAGACAAAACCTTCCGGGGTCCAGTCCATTGCCCAGGTATGCCAGCTACCTGCCAGATCGCCATTCTTTAGTGAAAAAGCCTGCGATCCACTATCGCCACCGTAGCGCGTCGAGGTAGCACCGGAGGTGTGCAGTACCGTCTGGTTTTGCTCTGGAGTGGCCGAACGCGGGTATTCAATCCAATCGATCTCTCCGTCCCTTGGCCACCCGTAGGGATTTTCCTCTGGCATCATCCACAGCGCCGGCCAAGTACCCGGAGCTGAATGAAACCTGACGCGGGCTTCGTAGTGGCCAAATTTCCAGGTCTTGTGCCCGGCGGTCTGGATTCCAGCCGAGGCATCCTTTCCCTCCACCTCGGGCAATGGCCGGGCCTGCAAGCGAAGATACCCGTCCTTCAGCACCAGGTTAGACTTCTCCGGATTTGCCGGGTCGAACTTGTTCTGATATACCATCGCCCCGTTCGCATACGGCTTGTTAGTCGATATATCTCCCCAGGCCGGATCTAGATTGGTGCCGTTAAATTCGTCGCTCCACACCAACTCGTATCGTTTTCCACCGGAAGTAACGGTGCGGGGAGCAGGGGCGAAGGTTTGCTCGTCCGCACTCGCAGCCGGGGCTAAGAGCCCAGCCGCCACAACGGAGGCGGCAGCCGCAATGGGGACCAATAAGTGTTTTGCCATGTAACCCTCAATTAGATTAAAGATGTATATTAGACGCTCTCATAATACCTGGTAGATCCGGTCACAATCCGTGCCTTTCTTCTCATATTTCGGTTAGTGCTTAGCTAAAATTTGCTTTGACCGAACTAATAGTTTTCAGGAGCACACATGCAAAAAGGGATCCTGTTGGCAGCGCCGCTGGCACTAGCACTCACCGCCATATTTGTGCCCGCGCAGGGAGCTCAGGCCGAAGAGTCTGACATTCAGCCTGAAGCCTGCGTTGCCAGCCCGAATGGCCACGCGAAGTCCGAACCCGTTCCTCGTACGGTCACAGCCGAGGGACGCACCTACGACTTGGTTTGGAATGACGAGTTTTGTGGCGGGGGTGTCGACTGGAACAAAAAATGGAATAAGCACGGAGAGCCCGAAAATGGACCTTTTAGCTACCCAAGTGTGGAAGGCCCCAAGACTGATCCAAATTCAAACCTATTCGTGGAAGACGGGGCTTTAAATATTAGGGCCCATCCTGCCAGTGGGCTGAACAGTCGAAAGATCCCCATTGTTGCAGCCTCAGGTTCGATCTCGACGCGCGACCACGCGGCTTGGAAGTATGGTCGCTTTGAAGTGCGCCTTCGCACTCCCGGTGAACACGGCACCTGGCCAGCATTTTGGCTCATGCCCAAGCAAAACCCCTACGGTTGGCCGAAAGACGGCGAATTAGACTGGTTCGAAAATCTGGGAGACGCTTGGGCGCGGAAAATCAACTTCACCTCAATCCATGCTTCCACAGTCCCCTGGAATACCCGCCGCTCCGAGAACGACCATGCTACAGACGCAGATTCAAAGTCTATTGGCCCGGTGGACCTACCCGGTTCCTACCACACCTGGACTATGGACTGGAGCCCCTCCGGTTTTGTGTTCTACGTAGACGGCAAAGAATATTCGCGCCGCTCCGCCTGGCAAAATCAGTGGATTCGCCCCGACGGCTCGCACTACCAGGGGGCGATGCCCGAACCGTTCGATAAAAAGTTCTACGTCATAGCCAATTTGGCTATGGGCGGATGGGCAGCCCGGCCTGACAAGAGGACGGACTGGTCTAAGACCTTCCAAATCGACCATTTTAGGGTCTACCAGACAAAAGAGCAGCAGCAAGGCCAAAATCTCGCCTACGTGAAATACCAGACCGGCGGCTATGGCGAGCAGCCGGCCGCCCTCAAAGATCAGCCGGTAGGCACCCGCATAACCAATCTGCCTAACCTGTCTGATCCACGCGCTCACTTTGAGGGCTGGTATTTGGACGCAAACTTCACCAAACCGGTAAATGAGGGCTTCACATTGGAAGATGACACCGTCTTGTTTGCCAAGTGGAATCCCCGTCACCCCAAGGTGGCTACTGCCCCTGCACCGAGTTCAAACCCGTTCAAAGACGTGACTACAGGGAGTCCGTTTGCCGCCGAGATCGCTTGGATGAAAGATTCAAAGACCTCTACAGGCTGGCCCGACCACACCTTTAGGCCCTACAACAAGATCAATCGCGATGCCATGGCCGCGTTCATGTACCGAATGGCAGGCTCGCCTGCATACAACGCCCCTGCCAAAGCAACGTTCAAAGATGTGCCCAAGGCGAATATCTTCTACAAAGAAATCAGTTGGATGAAAGATAGCGGCATCACAACAGGTTGGGCTGACGGGACTTTCCGCCCCTTCCAGCCGGTAGAACGCGGTGCAATGGCTGCTTTCCTATATCGTTTCTGCGACAAATATCCTACCAAGTGCTCCCCCGATGTAGCGACTAAGATATACCAGCCCGTCTACAAGGATCTGTTTAAGGACGTCCGCTACAAACACAACAACGATCTGCGAGTGGCACCGTTCCACCACGAGATTGGCTGGCTAAAAGATGCTGGAATAACTACCGGGTGGCCAGATGGCAATTTCCGCCCCGTCGACTCTATCGACCGAAATGCTATGGCAGCATTCATCTACAGGGCAAAAAACAATAAGCGTTAAACGCTGATGGGAGGGCAGCCAAAGCTGCCCTCCCATTTTTTATTCGTCTTAGCGCGTTCGGGCAGCTAATGCCTATTCATAGTGCGTGGGTAGCGAACCTTCGGGCGCAGCACGAGTCCATCCAGGGCAAAGCGAACCAGTTTTGCCCGCACCTTCCACGGGACCTGCGACCCCTTGAGTTGGCTCACCAAATTCTGGAACAGATCGGCCAGTATCCGCGCTTTGCGCAGCGAGATTGCCGCTGCCACCTGGTTGCGCGCTCCCCTTCCGAACTTCCAAAGATTTTTCTCGGTAGCCTGCCCCCAGAACACAGCCGAATTGGCAGGCATTAGGTGGTCCGCCACCGAGTCCGGAACAAATATTCCCCTACGCCATTTAGCCATCCTGTAGGTGTATTCAGCATCGTCGAACCAAATGAAATACTCCGGATGGGGCAAACCGCAAGCCTCTACTGCCTCGCGAGTGACCAGGCAGGACACGAAAGAGGCACAGTCTATATCGATCCAATCCTTGCCCTCGGCCAGAGGGCGAGTCCAATCCCAGCTGGGAGTGGGAATGTTCATGTCACAGGCCCGGCCATCTTTCCAAACCACCATGGAGGCTGCATACGAAGGCATCTGCCCGTCGCGGTATTCGGCTGCCTGCTGTAAGCCGCGCACCAACTTTCCCAAAGAATCAGGCCTGGGCTTAGTATCGTCGTCCATCATCCAGAACGCGTCGTAACCACCCGCGTAGGCAACGTCCATCGAGAAGAAGAAACCACCGGCACCGCCCGTATTCTTCTTCAGTCTGTGTACCTCGATGGGCAGCTTATTTTTGCGTTCTTTCAGCATCTGCTGGGTTTGGTCTGTAGAGGCATTGTCGACAACTACGATCGCAGAAGGCGGGTAATCCTGAGCCTCTAAAGCACTTAGAGTCTCCTTCAGCAACTCCACCCGATTGTATGTAACAACTACAGCTGCAACCTTCATGTCTTTGGCTTCCTGTGTCATGCTTAGCCCCTCATACTTTCAACACACTCAGCAGCGGTTCCATCGATCTTCACTTTACCGTGGTCAAGTAAAATCCCACGGTCGCAGAGCTTAGACATCATGTCCAAGTCGTGACTGACTATAACAAGGGTTTTCCCCTGCTTCTGCAAATCCTTGATGCGCGCCAAACATTTCTTCTGGAACGGTTCGTCCCCAACCGCCAAAATCTCGTCGATCAGGAATATGTCTGGGTCCGTGTACACGCACACCGAAAAAGCCAAGCGCAAGAACATGCCTGAGGAGTAAAACTTGACCTCGGTGTCGATAAACTGCTCAATTTCGCTGAAAGCCACGATGTCGTCGAAAGCGGCGTCGATCTGCTTTTTGGTCATCCCCAAGATCGCGCCATTCAGGTAAATATTTTCGCGGCCGGTCAGATCCGGGTGAAACCCAGCCCCCACTTCGATTAGGCCGGCGATCCTTCCCTTGTGCCCCACGAAACCGCTACTTTGCCGCATAACCCCACTTATTAGCTTCAACATCGTGGATTTGCCCGAGCCATTGAAGCCCATTAGCCCCACGGTCTCGCCCTTGTAGATGTCGAAGGAAACGTGGTCCAATGCTCGGAATCTATCGCGCAACTCTCCCTTACGGCCGGTGAGGGACCAAACTAGGATTTCTTTCAAAGTATGAGCGTGTCGCAGCGTAAAATCCTGGACTACATCCTGGACGCGGATTACTACTTCTTTGTTTTCCATCTTAAAGTTCCTGCGCAAACTTTCCGTCGAAACGCCTGAAGGTAGCTTCCCCAAGCCCTAAGAATGCGAGCGAGACTACACCAGCTACTAGGGTCCAAATTCCCATGTGCGGAGGCATGGGATCAGTCACCCCGGCAGTGGGTAGCCAGAAGGCGTAGTGGAATAGTTCAACTACCGGAGTTATGGGATTTATCTGGTATAGGTACCAGAACCACCGGGCCGGCCCCTCGAACACATTCGAAACCATTTCCCAGCGATACAGGACCGGCGAGGCCCAGGTCGCAATCATCAGCAGTAAATCCACAAAGTTTTCAGCGTCGCGGTACATCACGTTCAGCGCTCCCGCAAACAGCCCCAGCCCCAGAGCAAATATGGTAATGATGGCGAATCCCACCAACGCAGCCAAGATATTGAGTGGGCCGGGTCGCCAACCGTAGATTAGTGCGCCCACCACCAAAATCAGCACCTGGGGGAACATGTGTACCATCGCTACCCACACCGACGACAGGGGAAACAGCTCGCGCGGTAAATATATCTTCTTCACTAGAGCCGTATTCTGCACGATAGAGCGGGTTGCATTGCCAAATATTTCACTGAAATAGTTGACTACTACTACCCCGGCAAACATGTACACCACGTAGTTGGTAATAGCCCGGTTCATGCCCATAAATTTGCCGATCGCCACATAAAAAACAATGAACTGGGTTGCAGGCTTCGCGTAGGACCAGAGCATGCCAAGTATCGAGCCGCGGTAGCGTACGCGCAGTTCTTTGTGGACGATCAGGTTTAACAGGTAGCGCTGTTTGAGGGCTTGCACTAAGCCTTTGGACCGACCGGGAATAGTAAACCCGTCAGCAGTTTTAGCGGTCATTTATTCTCCGCTTTCCCACTCGACTTCCTGGTTGCCCTCGAAGAAGGGCCTCAGTACATTATCAACCCGCGACAAAGCCGAGCCAATCGCCATGTGCATGTCGAGGTACTTATAGGTCCCCAAGCGACCTCCGAACAAAACGTTTTTTTCGTTCTTTGCGGCCTGCCTGTAGGTCAAAAGGCGCTGCCGATCCTGGGCGGTATTGATCGGATAGTATGGTTCGTCACCTCGCTTCGCAAAGCGGGAATATTCGCGCGCAATTACCGTCTTATCCTTCGGATAGTCGCGTTCAGGGTGGAAGTGGCGGAATTCGTGAATACGGGTGTAGGGCACGTCCAGATCGCCATAGTTCATAACCGAAGTGCCCTGGAAATCCCCCACGTTTAGAACTTCCAGGTCCAAGTCAATTGTGCGCCAAGAAAGATCTCCCTCGGCATAGTCAAAGTACCTGTCGATTGGGCCGGTATAAACCACCGGCACATTGCCCACACAGGACTTCTTGTTGAAGGGCTGGGATTCGTCGAAAAAATCGGTATCCAAGCGCACCTCAATATTCGGGTGATCTGCCATGCGGTTCAGCCATGCCGTGTACCCGTCAACGGGCAGACCTTCCCAAGTATCGTTGAAATAGCGGTTGTTGTAGGTGTAGCGCACGGGCAGGCGCGAAATTATGGAGGCCGGCAGGTTCTTCGGGTCCGTCTGCCACTGTTTCGCGGTATACCCCTGGAAGAAGGCCTCAAATAGAGGGCGTCCCACCAGCGAGATCCCCTTGGACTGGAAGTCGTCGACGTCTTTGCCAGCCACCTCACTAGCCTGCTCTGCTATAAGCGCCTTCGCCTCTTCGGGCCCGTATGCCGAGCGGAAGAACTGATTTATCGTCCCCAGGTTTACGGGCATGGGATAGACCTCGCCCCCAACAGTGGTGTACACGTGATGCACGTAGGGGGTGAAGGAAGTGAACTCGTTGACGTATTTCCACACGCGCTCGTTCGAAGTGTGGAACAGATGAGCACCGTATTTATGAACCTCTATCCCGGTGGTAGGTTCCTCTTCAGAATACGCATTGCCACCAATGTGACCACGCTTGTCAATGACCACTACTTTTCGGCCCAGCTGAGAGGCTACCCGCTCCGCAACAGTCAGTCCGAACAAACCGGAGCCGACCACAACCAAGTCAACGTTCATCAGTATTTCTCCTATTTTCTGTCGGAGACAGCATACCCGTTCACCTTAGCGGAAATAAGCACACGGGCGGGCATTTGCGCCGACTTCGCTTCTTTTCCCAAACTACTTAGTGCGGTTATACACCATATCTTCGACTATGCGACCCACGTTCTGTGCAGCTTGAACCGAATCCAAACCGGAGATATCAACTGCCTGCGCCTGCCCGTTTAGATGTTCGTCAATCAACTTAGCCAGCTGCTCGCTGGAATCAGCTAGATCAATCCAGCCGCGAGAAGCCATAAACTGACTGAAGAGTATCTGATGCTCGTCCAAATGCTCCCCTAAAGCCGGGTCCCTGGGCACCACGATAGGCCGGAATCCAGAGCGCAACCACTCCACCATAATCGAGGGACCGCCGTGGCAGACGAGCACCTTCGCACCCTGGCGCAGTTCGGCCATCTGCGCCTGCGTGAGCGAGAAAGCCCCCTCGCAGATCGTGGGCGCCACTGAATTGCCGTATTGGACAAAGACCTTCGCTGAGCTACCTGCCGCATATTGGTCGGCCCAATGCACCAATCGGTCAAAGGGCAGATGGTGAGTTCCCACCATTACTACTACTTCCGCGTTATTCATAGCAAAGGCCCCACTACCTGGGCACGCGGATAAATCTTGAGCTGTTCTTCCCACTGCACAGCAAAAGTATCGGCAACTCTGTAGCAGATGCGCCCCGACATGGATCTGAGGGTGATGCGATCAAAAACTTCAATGTACAGGGTGGGAATGCGCGCCAGTTTCGCAATAATAATGAAGATTGCGCCCAAAGATGCCCCCGTAGAGATCACCACATCCGGGCGAATCTTCGGCAACAACCGCACCGCTGCCTGGGTAGTCTTTAGCAAATCCACAATTTTCCGCTCGGGGGAATGGTGCATCCAAAATACTTTTTCGCCCTCTAGAGCACTGACTGCATCAGGGGTGTCAAAAGTAATCCAAATACGCTGATGATCCTTATACCACGGTTTGATAGAGAGCATCTGGGCGAGGTGACCGCCGGAAGAGCCGACGAACAACACCTTCAGTTTTTTCTTCATGCGCGCTCTGCCTTAGCTATAGCACGTCCGACTGGCGTGTTAGGTGGGAAAATCTGCGAATTTGGTCTTGGCGGTTGCCAAGATGCTACTAGCCCCTGCAGCCCCACCCGAAGCATTTGCCTGCGAGCCGTAGAGGCGGCGAACATTTTTGCCCATCGCCGCAGGCAGGAAGCTCCGTAAAGCAGCCGGTCCAGCAGGTGCAAGCCCCTGCTAAACCTCAGGAACCAGATCTTGTTACGCACCTCGTAAAAGAAGCGATCGCGCGGATCCGCGTTTACATCGGCAAGTTTCTTAGTAGCGTGCAACACCCTCGAAGCCGGCACATACAGCCCCACCCGATTCTTGCCAATGCGGCTTAGATATTCCAAATCGTCGTTCCAAATAAAGTAGTCGGCTATAGGAAGCCCCTCTTTAGCTATGGCACGACAATCTATCAATACCGACACGAACGAGGCTGAACGCACCGGGGTTGCGCCTACCTCCTTGGCATGGTCACGCTGACGCTGTGAAATAAGGGGACGAGGGCGGTGGGTGTTCATGGGGTGAATCTGTCCGTCAAACCACTCTGCTTTGGAACAAAGGAAGGCAGGCTGGCCCCTGTAGTCTTTTTGCACTTTCAGCAGTTCCGCTAACGCCGTATTACTTACGATCGTGTCGTCGTCCATCAGCCAAACAAAATCTGGCCCCGCCTCTAGGGCGCACGCAATGCCTGCAGTAAATCCCCCAGCTCCGCCGGTATTTTCGGCGAGTGGAATTACCCGCGCCCCTAAGCTCGTAGCTACCTGAGCTGAATTATCAGTGCTGGCGTTGTCTACAACCACCAGCTCGTGCAAACGTACCGTGGAATTATTTAGCGCTCGTAGGCACTTAGCCAGTAGTTCCTCGCGATTGTACGCAACTACCACAGCGCTTACTTTAGGCCGCATTATCCATGCTCCGTTGTACAACTGACTTGTTCCATTCGCCCCATCATACAACCCACCCGCCCAAAGCCTGGGAGGGGCTCCCGCAAGCTAGCATTCACACAAGGTAGAATTTTGTTCCGAGCAAAGTAGAGTATCCCCTCCTGGGAGGTTGAATATGGCTAAGATTGGCGTTTTGACTGATATTGGGAACCCTTCCTGGCACGTCGGCGACGATGCTATTGCTATAGCCTCCTACGAGCAGGTTCGCCGGGCAGGGCACACCCCGTACATGTTCACTCATAGCCCGGCTAGAAGTGCCCAGCTGATACCTGGCGCTAATTTCTTGCACTCAATCGAATTTCCCAACCAACCCCTGCAACGAGAAGAAAAATATCTTGCCGGTTGCGACTTTACCGATTTTGAGCGCAACCCATTCGCTACTGAGCTCGCCCAGCTTCACGATTTAGATGCCCTAATAATTGGCGGGGGCGGATCGCTCAACTCCTACTACTCCTGGCTCTTTCTTGAACGATCCTTATTTGCCCAATACGCCGCACACCTATCTATTCCCGTAGTAGTGACTGGCCAATCCGTGGGCCCATTAGTGTTGGGCCACCAGGAAGCAGCCATGGCTGCCCTCTTCGATGCCGCCAGCCTTATTGGGGTGCGCGGAAAATACTCGGCGCAAAACGCCCAAAAATACACTGAGGCGCCGGTTAGTGTGACACACGACGATGCCATCGTTTTTTCGGGCGCAAAGCCTTGCTGGGGTAAGAAATATATTGCGGCCTGTTTCAACGACGCCCGCTCAACTTTTAGCTCCGCTGGGGCCAGTAAGCTAATTGCAAAGACTCTAGACAAATTGTCCACTCTCACCGGTCTACCCACCCGGCTTGTTTCGCACATGTCTGATCCCTCCAAAGCAGACCAGGACGTTGCATTCCACGAGCTCATCGCCTCTTACATGGGATCCCCTGTAACACTGTCCTCCCCGTCTAGCCCTAAAGAAGTGGCTCAGGGTTTCGAAGGCGCCTTCTTGACCGTGACCAACCGTTTTCACCAGGCAGTTTTTTCACTCTCTTCTGCCGTCCCCTGCCTGGCAATCGCACCGAATGCTTACGCTGATTTGCGTTTTTCTGACCTATTTGCCAATTTTGGCGCCAGCCAAGAGTGGGTTCTGCCCGAGGCAGTCTTAGCTAGCAACTATCTAGATGACGTGTTAGCCGCCTATCTGGAGGGCGCAGCCCATATCAATTCCTCGCTGACACAGATGCTGCCCCAGCTCAAAAAAGACCACGCTGCCTGGTGGAAGACGGTCGTCGCTGCCTGCGAGGGCAAATCCGTAACGCCCGGCATCTACGTTTCCGCGCCCACCTCTACCCGAGAGGTGCCCGAAGCTATCCGCGCTTCCCGCCGCCTGTTCAGCTACCAGCTCTCGGAGCTTGAGGCCGCTAGAGCTAACCAAGAATATTTGTCGAGAAACTGGCAATTACTCGAATCCTACGAGCGGCGAATCGCCTCGCTCACAGCCGAAAAAGCCCTACTTAGCGACCAGCTTATGGAACAGCAGCACAACCTGACCGAAGCCTATTTAGCAGAACGCCGCGTACTGACAAATCCGGGTGCACGGGCCGGCATGTTCGCATACAGACAGCTTCAAAGAGTTACCAGTCCCCGCAGGATATTACGCAGACTTAGGCGACTACTTAGTTAGTTTGCACCCTGGTAGTTTTACCAATATAGCTTCTCCTTGTCGGTCTACCACTTTTGCTCCTGGCAACTCGGTGAGCCTATCAAGGGAGGAGAAGTTATTCTCGATGGACCATCCAGAGCCCCTCCACAGGTAGGAATCGCGTAGTTGCAAGGCGTATTCAATCTTATTGCGGCGCAGGATTTCGCATACGCGCGGCAGCCGGTTAGCGTCCTCGAGGTGGTTTGCGAGCTCCTTCTTATCTTGAGGGAGACCGGCTACGATCTGCGAAAAGTAGGGCTGGCGTTTCCCATATGGCCAGGTGAGGGCGCCTCCTTCCCAGGGATTCGCCAGAATTTTCGCATCCGCGGGCACGTGCTTGCTCAGACGCGAGAAAAGTGCCAACTCGTCAGTATCTAACAGCCCACCGTCTTGAGTAGGAGAAAGCATTTGCATACTTAAAGAGATCCGCCCGAACGCCACGTTGAGGGCCGGGGAAAACAAACCGGCAACGACAACCACTGCGAGCGCAGGCGCAACTAGCACCCGCACTCCGCGCCCCAGCAGCCGCACACATATGCTCCCCACCGCCGCCAAGGCAAAGGCTGCAAAGATGGGGGCGCCAACGCACAGCGGGGCGAACATTCGCGGCACATCCGAATACCACGGCCCAGTCCAGTAAGTGCGAGCCGTGCCTCTGAGCGCAAATCCCGCCAGAAACAGCACCGCCATAGAAACTTGTGCGCCTACGAGAGGCCACGCCTTTTTATGAGCCAAACTAACAAGAAAGCCTATTCCAACTAAGGCGGCAGGCAACAGCAAGTGCCAAAAGGAGTTAACATCCCAGTTATCGTGCGGCTTTCCCCCAGTGAAGGCAAAAAGCTGCATAAGCCCCTGCCATATGTTTCCCTGGGAGGGCCAGCTTGAGGGGATGTGACGCATTGTGGCAAGTTGTGGCACCCTGTCCATGACCACATTCAACGCCGCTAGCAAACCGATCCAAACTAAAGCGGCTACAGGAGCCAGTGCAATCTTTCGCCTAGACTTGGCCCACAGGCGTAGCACTAACCAGGCAATCGCCATTATGGCCAACGTTATTACCGCCACCGGTTGAGCCAATGCCAAACCTATAGTGGCGACTATCAGCAGGAGGGCGTATACAGGACTGGCCTTGGTAAACCCAGTTATCAACTTGTCAAATAGCAGCAGACAGGCAGGCAAAAGCGCGTAGGCCAGCAGATTCGGATAGAGGTTACCCCACCACAAAAAGGCGACGGGAAACTGGGGAAAGATTGGCGCTAGTGCCAGCGCCGCTATCTGTACAGAACGGGCAGAAGTGACACGTTTTGCGAGCGCATAGACGCCTATCGGCCACACCAAAAAGGAGATAACCGCCGCCATGGCGTTGGTAGCGACCGGGGAAATGACCCCAGCCATATTCATAACCAGCACCACTATGCCGTGCCAGGCGGCAGGGTAAAACAACGTTTTTCCACTCGAGGTGAAGTCGATATGCAAAGAGGATGCATCCCGCCGAGACTGAATTAGTTCCGCGGTATTTAAATGAAATACCGTATCCCAAGTCTGGCTAAAGGTACCCGGATCATGCATGCAATAGGCAAAGCGCCACGTGAAGAGCACGAAAATAAACAGCGCGAGGGCAACCGGCAGAGTGCTCCTACCTGATCCCCGGGAAACTTCAGCGAAAGGGTGCGCCAGACCTCGATAACCGAATATTAGAGCGGCAACTACTAGTGTCAATAAGATCACTACGGGCGGGGCCCATGCCCAGCCCAGTACCGGAGCCATAATCGCAGCACTAGCACAAAGACCAACAGAAAACGCCGGGCTGGCAGCCATTAGGGAAGCGCCCCTTAATCCGCCTGCCTTTCCAACTAAAAGTCCAGGCAAATACAGGATAGCCAGCACTAATATTAAAGAGGTTACAAATCCTCCCCAACTGTGCACCTGAGTGAGTATGTCTGCAGTTGGCAGAGCCATGTATTCCCCCTGTTTCTAAGTGGACGCAGCCAAGTTGCTCGCAAAGCTGCGTCCAGTCTAGCTAAAACTATTCGTGCTGGGCGTCGCCGATCACGAGCCTAGGCGTGCCAGCCCAGGCCTGCGGCGAAGAAATCCTCCGCCCGTCGAAGAGGACCTTAATTCCCGGAATATCCCTGGCGCTAATCTGCGCATATTCCTTGTGATCTGCCTGAATTATGGCAGCATCGGCTGCCTCACCGAAGTGGTAGGGCTGCCACCCGAAGGAAGCTAGTTCTTCGTCGCTAAACATGGGATCGTGCACCAGTACCTCAGCGCCTTTTTCTTCAAGTGCCTCTACTGTGCGAAACACGCCTGAAAATGCAGTTTCTTTTACCCCACCACGGTAGGAAGCGCCTAACACCGCAACTTTTTGCCCCCGCAGCTGGCCCATTACCTCACTCAGGCGGCCAACTACGTAGTCCGGCATCGCCGCGTTGTATTTACGAGCAGTCCGCACAATCGAGGCCTCCGGATCGGTCGACAAGTACAGGCGCGGATAAACAGGAATGCAGTGTCCTCCTACCGCAATACCAGGCCTGTGAATATGGCTATACGGCTGAGAATTGCAGGCATCTATAACCTTCTCAACATCTATGCCAACCTTATCGGCGTAAACAGCGAACTGATTAGCCAGCCCAATATTGACGTCTCGGTAGGTAGTCTCAGCTAACTTAGCCATCTCAGCCGCCTCGGCGGAGCCCATATCCCAAACCCCGTTGGGCCGCTGGAGATCTTCACGCTCAGTAAAAGTAAGGACCTGCTTGTAGAAGTCAATGCCAGCCTGAGTTCCAGCCTCGTTCAAACCGCCCACAAGCTTGGGGTATTTGCGAAGATCAGCAAAAACTCGACCTGTGAGAACGCGTTCCGGGGAAAACACCAGATGGAAATCTTTGCCCTCGCGCAACCCAGAGATCTGCTCAATCATCGGCTTCCAACGGCCTCGGGTAGTACCCACTGGCAATGTTGTCTCATAAGAAATCAAAGTATTCGGCCGCAGATGGCTGGCAAGCGACTTCGTTGCCGCGTCCATCCAGCCAAAATCGGGCTCCCAAGTTTTATCATTTACGAATAGCGGCACAACGAGCACCACGGCGTCGGCCTGCGGGATAGCTTCGCCGTAGTCAGTGGTTGCCCTCAGCCGGCCTGTAGGGATCAGCTCAGTGAGTTTTTCCTGCAGCTGCGCCTCGCCAGGAAAAGGCTCCTTACCAGCATTTACTGCCTCGACGGTCTTCGAATTTACGTCCACGCCAATGACTTCGTGGCCCATATCTGCAAACTGGACTGCCAAAGGCAAACCAATTTTACCCAGTGCAACTACTGCAATACGCATGCGTCCTCCATACTTTCGATGCTGTTTCTATTGTATGAGCGCCATAGTTATGGGCTCGCAACTCTTTGGGATTTGCAGAGGACATTTAATTCTGCCCTCCAAAACCGCAGGCAACAATCCTGTAAAGCTTTGCGCTTCCACCCTGATCAACTTTTTGCACTGTCGAAGGGGCCGGCAGACGAACGAAGTCTGTTTTAGCCCCCATTCCTTTGCCACCTGGGCCAGGGTCCGTGTCGTAGTAAAAATATTCAATCTGATATCTACGCAACAGCCGGCATACCTTGCCGTCGCTTCCCAGTCGGTGGAAATTAGTTCGCAGATATCCCTCAGCCACGTTCGAAGAGCGGAAATACATCTGCGGGAAAACCACTTCTACCCCACCTAGCGCCTGCATCAGCGCGCTCCCATTAGTGGGATTCCCAATTACTCTTACCCGGCCTTTTATCCTATCTGCGGCCCTGGTAATCATGGCTTGCTCCGCAGCAGAAGCATTTACGGTGATAAAAGCCGAAGAGGGGCTGTAGACCAGAGTGTAATGTGCTTCTTTCGCAGCTACCCCACAACTGAACCCAATTAGAACAGCAAAAGCACAGGTTAAGGACGCGCTTAGTTGGTAATTATTTCTTACCCGTATCCCGCTCAAAATACGCCGCAGCTGCTCACACCACCAGCATATTCCCACCGCCATAAGAAGGGCAGCCGGTATCTGTAGCGGAGCCAAAATGCGGTGAGCGTTCATGTACCAGAACCCACCGAGCGCGGACCCTACGCGCCACATTACGGCAAGGGCAACTACTGCAATCGAGCACCACGAACACCACAGAAGCGGCAGGCGCATCGTTCTAGAGGCAGCCACTGCGCCAATAAAAGCTACTAGGGCACAACCTTCCAAAATGAGCTGAGAATACGTTGCCACTGCCGAGACTGAGGTCGGATGCACCGAAGCGACCGAGACTATCTTCAGCAGCGTCACAATATCGATATTTTGTCGCCCAGCGTAGGCATGAGTCATTCGGTAGAAAAGATCCGCAGTATATGGCACACAAAATAGTGCAACAATTGCAACTATTAGTACCAAAGTAGCTACCGCTAACCTAACCGCGTACCTCTTACGCCCTCTGGCACTAGCTCGGCGAACCCCCCGGAAGAGCAGGTATCCAACAGGTAGAGTCAACAAAGCAACCAGGTTGAAAATGAAACTGGGGTGCACCAGTGCCAGCGCTAACCCTAGGGCAGCGGCAAACAAGCCTCTAAGCAGGCACTGCGCGAGCGATTTGCCGCTCTCGTCGCACCAAAGCTGGTAGAGGGCACACAGGGCGTACGGCAATAGAGCTATAGCCAGCGTATTTGGCAAAATCGGGTACGTCGACTGCACCAAAGTAGGAAATTCACTGAACAAAAGGGTGACCAGCTGGGTGTAAAATACCAACCGCAAGTTTGGCGCAAAAATCCGATATGCAAGCAGGGTAATACCCAGAACCCAGACTAGCGGCACAACCAAACTCAAAGCATTCGTGGACTCAACTACCCTGGTCCCGAGCAGAGCGACAAGGTCGTGCCATCCTGAAGGAGCAGTAGTCCTAGAGGTATCTAATCCAAACATTCGAGTTGGAGCGCTGAGGGAGGAACCATTTCCCGTTTTGGCAATAAGCCACGCCAGGTTCATGTGGTAGGTGGAATCTATCTGCTGGATAGGTTTAGTCAAAGAACGCGAAAGGTAGATCGGCAAAACTTGGCCCAGCCAAGCCAGTGCCCCACCTACCAGTAGCAAGGGTGGCACTTTTACGCGCAGGGTTGACCTCTTCGGTCTGCGGAGAAGAAACAAAGCCAATGCGCCGAGGGCCACCACCCCCAAAAATGAGCCCGCAGACCAGCGCATCGAGATCAGCCTAAAGAGCACCGGCAGCGCCGACAAGAGCGCCAACGATATGAGTGGGGCCAAGACAAATAAATATCGGCGTCTAATCTGCGCGAACCAGCCGAGCAACAGCCCGGGCAGGTAGATGAGCGCAGCTAATGCAAATGCGTCTAAGTGGACTAAAAGTAGGCTAGGCACTTTTCAGCTCCGGGCAATACCTAGGCATTCAGGCGACTTCACCCAGTAGACGGCGGAAAATACCGCGTGCGACCTCAGCCTCGTTCTCAAAAGAAAGTGCTTTCGAACTTTGGTGTGCCCGCTCTTTGCACTCTCGAATCGTAGCAGCCTCCAAGTTAGACAAGGTGCGGGCTATGTCGGCACTTTGAAATCCTTCCGAGACTACTCCAAGGCCGTAGCGATTGACCACGTTTGCCATTTCCACGGTTGGGCCAACTGCTACAGCAAGCCGTGCCTGCACAAAATCGAAGAGTTTATTTGGCAAGGTTAGCCGCGCATTCGTATTGAACGGAGGGATCCAGAAAATCCCGACATCGTATGCGTTCAAGGTCGCTGGCAGGTCAGCCGGAGCAACCGGATTGTGAAAAGTAATCCGACTATCTACTCCTGCTATTTCTTTCAAGGAGCGCAGGTATCTACCGCCATCTCCTGCGCTTGTAAGGTAAAAGTCCAGGCTAAAGCGATCGTCCAGCTGCTTTACGGCCTCAATCATCTTCTCGATCGACCGGCCGGGGACGGCGCTACCGGAATGTACCAGCCGAATTTTGTCCTCGTCCACTGGCGAGGGCGACAGCTGCTGCCAAGCGGGAGCGTTGCGCATTAGCAGAGGGCGTACGCCAAAATCGCGCTCATATAACTTGGCAATTTGTTCCCCCACGGTTGTTTGGGCGGCGGTTTTTGGCAAATAGTAGGCACAAATATCGCGCATAAAAGGCGCTACTAAAAGACGCCACGAGAGCACCTGAGTGCGCTCTTCGGGGGCCCACTCATGAAGGTCTGCCCACACGGGGGTGCCTCCCCCCGAAAGTTTCATAGCCAAGGGCAATGCCCGGGCATCGTTCGCGACAATTGCGTCAAATTTACGCCCCGCTACCAGTTCGGCTCCCCTCCGGGCCGCTGGAATTAATTTCTCAGCTGTGCGAAACCGGTGGCTAGCCAGGGCGGCAACGCCCGGCAGCGTCTGGGGCAGGGAAGGCAAAGAAGAATCGATTTGCAGGTGCTCATCTGCCCAAACAGCCTTATCCCCATATGCCAACGTCGTTACGTGACCGAACTCTTTTACAACCGATAGCTGCCTCAATACCCGGGCGTCTTTGGGGATATTCGAGTAGCTAATCACCAAAATGTTTTTCATTTTCGCTCACTCACTGCAACCAGCTCCTGGGCAACCTTCAGGCCACTAGAAACGATAGATTTATTCTCTTCAGCCCAGCTTCTAATAGCTGACCTATCCCACGCGGTAGTTGCCAATTCGGCCATGCCCCTAGCTAGCGCCGCTGCTTCGTATCGGGAAACCACTCCCAGCCGATTTTCCCTAATATCGCGCGCAGTGGGACCTTCGCCCACGTAGCAGAGCGGAACCCCGCACGAAAATGCAGAAAGCGCCTTGGTGGTGTAGGCAAGCTCGTAACCACTCTGGGGATGAATAGAAGCCAATGCGCCACTCGCCCCGCGCAGCCACGTAGCGAGTTCTTCCGGAGGCAACAGACCGTTTACGTGTACGCGCCCAGAAAGTGCCGGGCTATTTGCACGCTCTGTTAGATCTTGCCAACTGGTGCCGCGCCCGAAGAACACCAGATCAAAATCGACTTCGTCCACAATTCGCGAGTAGGCCTCCAGAAATATCTCAGCCCCATGCACTTCGCTGGCGTTTCCCGCATAGATCAGGTACGGCCGATTCCCAAGCCCAAGTTCCGCCCTCTGCAACGGCGAGGGCGTAGCTCCCGCAAACGAGAATAGTTCAGTGTCTACCCCCTGTTCCACAACGCGAATGTTTTTTCCGCCCAACTCCTTGCATAACGCCGCGACATCGGCATTGACTGCAACGATGCCTGCGGCTCCAGAGAGCGCAAAACGCTCAATAGCCTTCAACGCAGCAGTGACCAGCGCAGGCGCACTGCCGGCCACCGCCCGCGACCAGATATCAGCCGCATAGTACAAATACGGGCGGCGCCGCAACGCACACACTAGCCTAACTACAACTCCGGTGGTGGGCGGAGGCTCAACCAGCACCGCATCCGCGCTAGGGGCAAAAAGCAATCGCCAAAACAACGGCAAATCAAACGACATGTAGGGAAGGTAACCCCGCAAATAGCCTTCTGCATCCCTCTTCGCTGGCCACCTGCTCACAGTCAGTCCGGGGCGCCACTCACTCTTAGCTCCCGCATAGGTGGTGGTGTAGACATCAACTCTATTTCCCAAGCTGAGGAGTGCTTTTACCACCGCGTCCAGGCGCAGAGTCGCCGCGGCTATCTCAGGAGCAAAAATTCTGCTCGCAAGCTGGAAACGTTTCATGTTGTCTGTAGCCAGTGCGCCCGCGCGGGCCTAGCTAAAAACTCACCTGCCGCCCAGATTTTGCAGAATCTAAAATTCCCTGCACGACTTTCATAGTAGTTAGCGCCTCACGCATTGTTACGTGCTCTTTAGACCTGCCTAAAATAGCGTCGCGGAAGTGCTCGTGTTCGACAGCCAACGGTTCACGTTTCTTCAGAGCGTAGCGGGTTACTTCGCCCTCGGAAACACCCCGGAAGTTGCGTATTTGGTCCCACCCCAACGGCACTTTGCCATTTTCGTAGAACGTCAGATCCCCCATGACAGTCTCGGCAACTAGTGCGCCCTTTTCGCCAAGCACAACCGTGGTGCGGTCTTTGAAGGGACTGAGCCAATTGACTGTGTGGTTGACCAAAATTCCGTTCTTGAGCCTGCCGGACGCTATAACCATGTCCTCGAACTCGCGCCCGGCGCGGAAGGCAGTCTGCGCCGAAATTGTTTCGTAGGCCGAATCGGCAACCCAGGCCGCAAGATCGACGTCGTGAGTGGCTAGATCCTTCACCACGCCGACATCTGAGATACGAGCTGGGAACGGGGACTGCCGGCGAGTCGAAATCTGGTAGACCTTACCGAGCTGCCCCTCGGCAATGCGCTTGCGCATCTCGAGAATGGCCGGGTTACAGCGCTCCACGTAGCCAACTGCACCCACCAGGTTCGCCTCCTCAAAAGCTCGCACCTCGGCCTCGCCGTCCTCGATAGAAGAGGCGAGCGGCTTTTCGACCATAGTGTGCACGCCCGCAGCTGCGAGCTTCAGGGTAGTTTCCGCATGGAATGCCGTGGGCACTGCCACCATCGCGGCGTCCAAGTTCTGCTCAATAAGAGCATCAACGTCAGGCAACACAGGCAAGTCGCCAGCAACCCCGTACTTATCACCATACGGATCGGCTACTGCCACCAGGTCTACCCCTTCGAGGGCGCGAATGTTGCGGGCGTGATGGCGCCCCATAGAGCCTAGTCCAATAAGGCCGTAACGCAGGTTAGCCACTACGCACCCGCCTTAGCCAGAGCGTTTACTGCAAAGACGATGCGCTCCAAGTCTTCCTGGTCCAAGGACGGGTGCACTGGAAGCGACAGGCACTGCTCCGCAACCTGTTGGGTAACGGGCAGCTCCAGGTTCGGAGCGTACTCAGCTAGCGAAGGCAACTTGTGATTCGGGATCGGATAGTAAACGCCCGAACCAATATTGTATTCGTCTTTGAGAGCTTGCTGGAAGCCGTCGCGGTCAGATTCTACGCGAATCGTGTACTGGTGGTAGACGTGAGTGGCACCCTCCATGACCTTGGGGGTTATTACTCCCTCAATATTGTCGGACAGGTATTTCGCGTTCTGCTGACGGGTCTTGGTCCAACCTCCAACCTTCTTCAGCTGTTCGCGACCAATGGCAGCATTGATGTCGGTCATCCGGTTGTTAACTCCGACGAGCTCGTTCGCATAGCGCTTTTCCATGCCCTGGTTGCGAATCATCTTCGCCCGGCGAAGCAGTTCGGGATCAGAGGTGGTGATCATGCCGCCCTCACCAGCAGTCATGTTCTTAGTCGGGTAGAAGCTGAACGCGCCGAAAGCACCGAAGGTCCCCACCTGTTGGCCATCTAACGTTGCGCCATGAGCCTGGGCGCAATCTTCAAACACAAAGAGCTTGTGTTCCCGAGCGATCTTCACAATCTGATTCATGTTCGCAGGCTGTCCGTACAGATGCACAGGCATGATCGCCTTCGTGTTAGCAGTAATCTGCTCTTCAACGTGCTTTGGATCCAGGTTGAAATAGTCGGCCTCGATATCCGCAAACACGGGTTTGGCCCCGGTCATAGCAACCGAATTAGCAGTTGCCGCAAAAGTGAAGGACGGGACAATCACTTCGTCGCCAGGCCCGATGCCTGCAGCAAGTAGCCCGACGTGCAGCGCCGACGTACCCGAGTTAACGGCGCACGAAGACGCCCCTCTTGCCATCTGGGCCGAAAATTCTTCCTCGAAGGCTGCTACCTGGGGGCCCTGTGCGACCATCCCAGATTCCAGCACGCGCTGTACAGCCGCTTCTTCTTCCTCGCCAATTAAAGGCTTGGCTGCAGGAATGAATTCCTTAGACATTTATTCGCAAACCTCCGTCAGTTCGCCATCTTCTTCTTTGTAGAGGACTCCACTGACAGGACAGCGGAAACCTTCGGACACTCTCTCAAGTTTTACCCCCGCTTTACCGACCCAGCCGATCCGTTTTGCGGGCACGCCTGCAACCAGTGCGAACGCGGGCACATCTTTGACTACCACGGATCCGGCAGCCACCAGGGCCCAGGCTCCAATGTGTACGGGTGCCACGCAAACGGAGCGTGCCCCGATAGACGCCCCCCGCTCAATGCTGACCCCGACCTGGTCCCAGTCAGAAGCAGACTTCAGGGAACCGTCCGGATTTACGGCACGGGGAAAATGGTCATTAGTTAGCACTACAGCAGGCCCAATAAAAACGCCCTCGCCAATCTTGGCTGGCTCGTAGATGAGCGCATAATTTTGTACCTTGCAGTTGCTTCCGAGCTGGACCCCTTCGCCAATATATGCCCCACGACCAACGATGCAGTTTTCCCCCAACACCGCATTCTCTCGAACCTGAGCCAAATGCCAAACTGAACTGCCTTCGCCAATGTGAGCCCGGTCAGAGACGTCGGCACTGGAGACGATTCGAGTCATCTTTCCTCCGCATATACAATTTGCACTACTCTTGTACATTAGCGCATTCACACTGCCTGCGAAACTGCACACTATTCGGCAAGCTCAGCGTTGTCTTCTAGGCAGAGGTCGAGATACCATGACACTTTTCACCTCGCTCACAGACTGTATATACCGAGTTTCAAAGATTCATGTGCAAAACTATTGCTATGTCATCACTAGCCTCGCAGACCTATCTCGTCGTACCTCTTTTTAACGAGGGCGAAGTTATAGGTCAGGTGATTCGCGATACCAGGAAGGTATTCCCGAATATTATCTGCGTTGACGACGGCTCTGCCGACGGTTCAGGCGAGATTGCTCGCCAGGCGGGAGCTACAGTGCTCACCCACCCGATCAACATGGGCCAGGGGGCAGCATTACAAACAGGATTCTCGTATTTTTTGCGGGCCACTGCCGGTAAGTACGTAGTCACCTTCGACGCAGACGGCCAGCACCAGACCTCTGATGCAATCGCCATGGTCGAATACGCCGAGCAGCACAACAAGGCGATTATTTTCGGCTCGCGCTTTCTGGGAGGTAACATCGAAGCCTCCAAAATGAAACAGCTCGTGCTAAAGACTGCTGCATTCGTAACTCGCCTAGAGACAGGCTTGAAACTAACGGATGCCCACAACGGTCTGCGAGCTCTGCGCCGCGACGCAGTTCAAAGTATTTACCTAAATCAAAACCGCATGGCTCACGCTAGCGAAATCGTTACCCAGCTGGCGGCAACAAGACTGCCCTGGGCGGAGCTCCCTGTTCACATCCGCTACACGGACTATTCCAGAGCGAAGGGGCAGTCACTGTTGAACTCAATCAATATTGTCACGGATCTGCTGTTGCACTAAGGAAATCATGCTTATCAAAGTCATTCTGATTGTTGGAATCCTAGTTGTAGCTATCCTGCTAATTCGTTCCCGCGAGGGCTCAGACAAAAAGCTCGCCTTGCGCCGCCTGTCAATATCGGTGTTTGCAATATTGGCTGTGGTGGCGATTTTGTGGCCTTCTATAACTTCTAAGGTGGCACTACTCGTTGGCGTTCAGCGCGGGGCCGACCTATTGCTGTATCTGCTCGTGATTGCGTTCTTCGCCTCTCTTGCATACCAGTCGAAGAGGGCGCACTACCAGCAGCGCAAGATCACTCGCCTGGCGCGTGAGCTAGCTATCATGAATGCCCACAAACCGGATACGGAAACTAAACTAGAGCGATGACCAATTGGCGTGCACTTTACCGTGACCACCCCACTCATGCCTCCAAATTGCCGCGGGGGCTCAGTTGGCCAGCACGGTTACTCACGGGTTTTCTAGCCCTAGTAGTTTTCTTTGTGACGGCGGGCGCGCTGGTTTACAAAGATTTGAACGATTCCATAAATGTGGCGGGTAAGAAGGACGGCGGCTTCCTGCCCTATGACCATTACACGAATCGACCAATTAATATTTTGGTGCTTGGTTCCGATACTCGTTCTGGTAAGTCTGGCGAGGGCGAGGATACAGGTGTCGAGGGTATGCGCTCTGACACTATGATGATTGCCCACGTGGCCAAAGACCGGAAATCCGTGTCGGTGATTTCTATTCCCCGCGACACGATGGTTGATTTGCCCTCTTGCCGCACCGAGGACGGCAGCGAAACAGAACCCAGCTTTGGCCAAGTGAACAGCGCGTTTGCCCAGGCTGCAGGCCGTTCTGACACGACTGCTGGAATCGAGTGCGCAAAGAAGACCGTGGAGGCGAACACCGGGGTCAAAATAGACGAGTATGTACTGGCCGACTTCAGCGGCTTTTCTTCCATGGTTGAAGCGCTCGGGGGGTTAAAACTTTGGTTGGACGAGGACATTTCTGACGAAGATGCCCACTTAGATCTGAAGAAGGGCTGTAACCATTTGGACGGAAAGGCCGCGATTGGCTATGCCAGGTTGCGCCATGTAGGTGATGGTTCAGACCTCTCCCGAATCCAGCGCCAGCAACGCCTGTTGGGAATCATGATTCGCACCGCACTGAAAAAGAACGTGTTGACTAACATTTCCTCCCTCTACGGATTTACTAAGGCTGGGCTCTCTTCACTCACCGTTTCCTCGGGGTTTTCCTCGCTTGCCGCATTGGGCGGCACCGCCTACTCTCTACAAGCTATTAAGCCAGCGAACGTACGTTTTGCCACTGCCCCATACGCGCCGTATCCGGCAGATCCCGACCGGGTAATTTTTTCCGAGGACGCCGAAGCTGTCTGGACCGCATTGCGCGAGGACAGCCCGCTGCCGGCGGGCCTGCCGGTGCGCGACGGAAATTCCAAGACTTATGTAATTGCCCAGAAACCGGATAAGAAGGCCGCTAAACCCGCTCCTGACGAGGGCGGCGAACAACCTCCAGCTCCCAGTGCGGCGCCTACTTCCTCGCCCTCTGCAGAGCCTGCCCCGTCGCCTTCCTCGCCGGTTGGAGCAGAAGTGGAAGAGGATAACAAGGCCGCCCAGAAGAGGTGCGAGCCGTGAGCAATCCGCCCTCTTTCCAGCCCAGACGGCGCCGCCGGCCTTCAGCTTCGGCTTCCTCTGCCGCCCCTAATCGGACTGGCGCGTCCACCCCGTCCAGGCGAGCAAGCTCGCAGCCGCGTTCGTACCCTCCTGCCTCTCCGCCCTCGTATCCTCCTACGCGCAGGAGCATCCGACCGGATCAGGCGCCCCCTCGCCCTCGTGAGGAACCTACTTTCCCCACGGTAGAACCAACTTCTACTAACCTGCGCCCACAACCCAGACGGCGGCGCTACCATTTCACCCCCAAGCCGATAGCGCTACTGGTAGTTATCGCCTTCATCTGTTGGCCACTGGGGCTCCTACTGTGGGCCAATTCAAAACTGAGCCATGTGGACGCCCTAGACGGGCAGGGAATACGTTCCGGGCAGACCTATCTGCTTGCAGGTTCCGACGAGCGTAACACCTCCGAAGGGCAAAATGGCATAGGTCCCGACGGGACCCAGGGGCACCGAGCCGACACCATAATGCTGATCCACAAGGCAGACAATGGCCAGGCTGCGGCCGTCTCACTACCCCGAGATACCCTTGTCGACATTCCCCAGTGGGGCTACAACAAACTGAACGCCGCATATGCCTTTGGGGGTGCCCCACTACTAGTGAGCTCGGTAGAAAAACTAACTGGGATACATGTAGACCACTTTGTACAAATTGGTATGGGGGGCGTCGAGCAAATGGTCGATGCCGTAGGCGGCGTGAACCTCTGCATGGATATGACCGTACAAGACCCGGAGGCCAAACTGGATTGGACAGCGGGCTGCCACGATGCTGACGGAAAGACTGCACTAGCTTTTTCCCGCATGCGCAAATTCGACCCCAGGGGCGATTTGGGGCGCGCTGATAGGCAACGTCAGGTGGTAAACCAAGTGCTCAAAAAAGGACTTTCTCCTTCCAGTCTCGTAAACCCCTTCCGCCATGTGGCGCTGGGAGGCGCGGTTGCTAGCTCGCTTACTACCGATCCCGACACCGGAATGGTTACACTAGCCCGGCTCGGGTTGGCCTATAAGAATGCTACGGGAGCCGGCCTGTCCGGAATTCCTCCCATTGAATCCACTGATTATTACGTTGAGGGAGCAGGCTCGACGGTTCTACTAGACGAGGAAAAATCCCCAGAGTTTTTCGCGAAGCTGCGCGAGGGCACCCTCAGTAAAGAGGATTTCCAAAAAACAGAATAAAGTTATGGCGTGACCTCAAATCGGTCACGCCATAACTTTTACTCTCGCGTGCTACTTGTTAGCGTTTAATGCCTCCACGTCGATTGCCCGATCGTGGGCCTGCCAGGCCTTCCAAGCCGATACCAAAATGTCATGCACATCGTACTTAGCCTTCCAACCAAGCACTTCCGTAATCCGCGAGGCGTTGCCAATAAGCTGCGGCGGATCGCCGGCGCGGCGATCCAATTCGTCGGCCTCAAAGTTCAATCCAGTAACCTCGCGAAGACCGTCTACAATCTGGCGGACTGAAGTGCCCTTGCCGGTCCCCACGTTGAACGTGTGGTACTGCATCTTCGAGCCTGATTCCACGTAGTCGAGGGCGGAAAGGTGGGCATCCGCAAGATCCAAAATATGGATGTAGTCGCGGATGCAGGTGCCATCGGGAGTGTCGTAGTCCGTACCGAATATCTTTGGGTTATCCCCCTTGGCAAGCCTGTCCAAGAGCATCGGAACCAGGTTCAAAGTGGCGGGATCTTCCAGATCTTCCCAACCGGCACCGGCAACGTTGAAATAGCGCAGACCGATCCAACGCAACCCCCAGGCGCGCTCGCAGTCAGCCATCATCCACTCGCCTATGAGCTTCGTTTCGCCGTAGGGGTTGATGGGGTGCTTCTCAATGTCTTCGTCTACTACCTCTACCGGTGGCATACCGTATACTGCAGCAGAGGAAGAGAAGATCATCTGCCTGACCCCGGTGGCCTCCATGGCTTGCAACATGTTAGCCAGGCCGCCAATATTTTGCTGATAGTACCAGGTTGGCTTTTCTACTGACTCGCCCACCTGTTTGCGCGCGGCAAAGTGGATAACAGCACTAACCGATTCCTGCTCAATAGTCTGAATGAGTTTTTCGACAGCGCCTGCAGAAGCAATATCTAGCTCAACGAGCTTGGCGTCGCCAATGCGATCAGCTTTGCCGTAGGACAGGTCGTCTACAACCACTACGTCTTGCCCGCGCTGACGCAGCAACCTAACTACGTGAGCCCCAATGTATCCGGCTCCACCTGCAACTAAAATACTCATTTTACTTCCCTTTCTGCCCTAGGTCTGCGTCCAGCCTTTTGCCTTTTTCGATCGCAACTTCGCGCAAATTGTCTTGATATTTTTCCATCGCTCTGCGAATTCGAGCTGCCTCTTCCCCTTGCCCGGAACCAAGAATACGCGCCGCAAGTAACCCCGCGTTCTTAGCCCCTCCGACCGAGACAGTGGCCACCGGGACACCGCCCGGCATCTGCACGATCGACAGGAGGGAATCCATCCCGTCCAAGTACTTGAGAGGGACCGGAACGCCTATAACAGGAAGAGGGGTAACAGCTGCGAGCATTCCCGGCAAGTGGGCGGCCCCGCCGGCACCGGCAATAATCACGCTGTAGCCATTTGCAACTGCCTGCCTACCAAACGCAATCATGTCCGCAGGCATGCGGTGAGCCGATACGACCTTTGCGTCGTAGTCGATACCCAGGTCAGTCAGCTCCTGGGCTGCCGCCCTCATTGTGGGCCAATCTGAATCGGAGCCCATCACTATTGCAACCTTCACTCGGCTTCCTTTCCCTGAAGAATGTTTACGACCTTGCGTGCCCTGTGCGCGCACTCGCTGCTGTCAGGGCCAACCACGGTCACATGCCCCAGTTTACGGCCGGGGCGGACGCCTTTGCCGTAATAGTGCACCTTAGCCGCCGGATCTGCCGCGAGCGCTTGCGGGTATGCCTCACGCGGTTCCGAGAAATCTGACCCAAGTAGGTTTACCATCGCCGCTGCCCCGTTCACCGGCGAGGTATCGCCTAGGGGAAGGTCCAATACTGCCCGCAAGTGCTGTTCAAATTGCGAAGTGACGGCCCCTTCGATGGTCCAGTGTCCACTGTTGTGAGGGCGCATTGCCAGTTCGTTTACGTAGAGTTTTGCCTCGTCTGCCTGCCCTACCAAAAACATTTCCACGGCTAACACGCCGGTAACGTTGAGCTTAGAAGCTATCTTCTTGCCTAACTCGCATGCCCGGTCAGCAACCTTATCGGAGAGGTTAGGAGCCGGAGCTAACACCACAGAGCAGACCCCATCTTGTTGGATTGTTTCCGCCACTGGCCAGCAACGGACCTGCCCAGACGGGCGGCGAGCAAGCAGAACAGCTAGTTCCTTGTTGAATTTTACGGCCTCTTCTGCAAGCAAGGATTCGCCCTCGCCAAGGGCGGATAGCCATTCTTCGGCCTCGCCAAGCGAGTTGATCTTTAATACCCCTTTGCCGTCGTAACCTCCAGTGGGGGTTTTCAGAATCAACGGCAAACCAACTTTCTGTGCAAAGTCAGCTAGCTCACCCTTGGTGGACACTTCGGCCCAGCGCGGGTTGGGCGCCCCCAGAGCATCCATAACCTGGCGCATTTTTAGTTTATTTTGGGCGTATAGCAAGGCCTTCGGAGCTGGGCGGACAGGTATCGACAGTGTCTCTAAAAATTCGTTTGGCACATGCTCGTGCTCAAACGTCAGGACCTGAGCCCCCTGCGAAATTTCGGCGATCGCCTGCGTATCGGAGGCCTGCCCTACCGGAGAATCCGGAGTTACTTGCGCTGTAGCCGCCTCCTTCGATTCAACTAGAACCCGCAGATGAATTCCGAGGGCGTTGGCCGATTCTTGCATCATGCGGGCGAGTTGCCCGCCTCCTACTACTGCGACTATTGGTGCACTCACGTAACAATCCTATCTTTGGGAGGAGACTTTGCATTCACGTACCCTGGGTGCGTGCGACTTCTTACTTACCTAAACGGCCTAGATTTGGGGCAGATAACACGTTTTTGTATAACGGGAGTCCTTGCCTGGATAGTGGACACGGTCACCCTCAACGGGCTGTTGCACTGGGGCACGCCGCCGCTACTAGCAAAAGTGGGGGCGGCTATAATTGCCACAATTTTTTCGTGGGGGCTAAATCGCAACTGGGCATTTTCTTCCCCCAAAACAAAATCTCTTCGCCGAGAAGCGGCCCAATTCGCCCTCGCCAATATTCTGGGAATGCTGCCCCCGCTTGTGTGCCTGCTAGTAAGCCACTACGGCCTCGGTCTGATCTCGCCGCTGGCAGACACAATTTCGGCGAACGTTATAGGCCTTTTCTTCGGCACTATCTTGCGTTACGTACTTTATAAGCGAGTAGTTTTCAGGGATTTTAACTAAGAAGTTCTCGAAGGATAGACACAAATTGGGCTCCCCGAGCCGACCAAGTCCACTGCTCCATCTTCTTTGCTGGATATGACTGGGGATTGTGCTCCCACAGCTGCTTTATCCCCGTTTCCAAACCGGCCACAGACTTTTCGGTGATAACAACAGGAGCCCCATCTTCTGCCAGCCGCTTAGCACCGGGAACTGGAAATGTTACAACTGCGCTATTTTGACTCAGTGCTTCTAACAAAGTGGTTTGAAAGCCCTCAGACAGGCTAGTCGGATTTACCAAGATTCCCCCCCGCAATGCCGCCGGCACCTCTTTTGGCGCGATCGCGCCGAGCACCCGCAGATGCTCAGACTCATATTGGCGGAGCTGTTCGAGTTGAGGTCCGCCCCCAATAAGCGTCCCCCGAACAGGCATACCCTGCGCCACCAAACCATTCACTAAATAGACGAATTCACGCCATCCCTTTCCTGCCACGATGCGGCCAATAAAAAGTAACTTGTTCGGGTCGCGGCTGACAGGCGGACACGGGGAAGCATCGATGGCGTTGTAAAACAGTTGCGCACGCACACGCGAAAGTCGGTAGACAAAATCAGCAACGCTCTCGGACACCGCAAGCACTGCTGTTGCCGAACGCAAACTCGCCCGCCCCAAAGTCTGGTCAACAAGGTAAGCCGCAGTCGAAACAATACGAGAATTCGAAGAAACGTAATCTGATCCATGCTCGGTGTGAACCACCGGTATCTTCAAGCTCCTAGCGGCAACGTCACCCGCCCACGTCATAGGGAAAAAGCGCGTGTGCACCGAAACTACGTCTACTCCCTCGGTGGCAATATACCTGCGCAAAAACTGCACTACTGCGGGACTCGGAACCCCAAATACCCCACCAAAGCGGAAATGCTCCGGGAAGGTAAACACGCGCGCTCCGTCGCGACGTTCTTCTTTCCTATCCTGTCCCAAAGTCACAACTGTTACCCTGTGCCCGCTCGCAGTAAGGTAACGTACAAGCGCGTGCACGTGCAGTTCCACACCGCCAACTTTGGGCGGATAATTGTTTACCGAGAACAGGATGTGCATGTTGGTCCCTACCGACGCCAAGCCCTAGGAAAGTTTTGGAAAATCATATGAACACGCTCTTCTTCATAACCGATGCTGCTATTGGTGGGGCCGAAAAATTACTGGTGACGCTTGGGAAAGCTTGGCCCCACTCTTCGCGTCACACGCTTGTCATTCTAATGCAACCAGACGCCCTGTCAGATCAGCTGGAAGACGCATTCGACAAAGTCTACTACCTAAACTTTGACAAAAATTCGCGAAACCTTCTGGCAATGGTTCGTAACTTTTCGGCGATAGTGAAACGGGAATGCCCGGATGTGATCTGGTCCCACCTATTCCACGCGGACCTGGTCTCTCTACTCTCCCCAGCCAAAGGTGTGCGCATTTCCACAATGCATACTCACGGACTAGGACCTGCCGATCACCCGCTTACCCGCGCCATCGCAAAAGTTGTGGGAACTCTCTCATTCCGTTTTAGTGCGGTTGTCCCCTCTTCAGCAAGCGCACATATGCGCGAGTTTTTAGAGCACCTACACATGCGCCACGTCGTGGAACCAATACCGAACGGCACAGCTCTGCCAGCCCAGGCCACCTTCTCTAACTCCAAGACCTTCACAAATATTTCGCGAAACCACCCCGTCAAAGGGCACAAATACCTACTCCAAGCATTCTCGCGGATAGCTGCCCAAGTCCCCGACTGGAACTTGCGCCTAATTGGGCCCGACGTAATCCCAAACAAACTCACAATGCCTAACTCAGCATGTGAGCAACTACTTGCTAAAGGACGCATTAGCCTGGAGGGCCCCACCTTGGATCCCGCCCAGATACTCTCAGAGAGTGGAGCGCTGGTAATTTCTTCTGCATATGGGGAGGCCTTCCCTATAATCGGCACTGAGGCCGCCGGGTGCGGAGTGCCAGTAATATCTACAGATGTGGGCTCCTGCTCCGATTTTGTCGATGAAGATAAATTTTTAGTACCCCCACAAGATGTACCGGCACTAGCACAAGCATTGCTAGATTATGCCGAGCTAAGCCCTGCTGAGCGTGTGCAGCTATCCCAGAAAGCGCGCAAGCGGGCCGAAGCGAAATATTCGGGGCAGGCCGTAGCGGACAAATACTTCCATCTCTTCCAAAGGCTAGTTAAGTGAAACTTCGTAATTCCATCCTTAGCAAGACCCTACTCTCGTCCTATGGAATGGCAATCCAAGGGGTGGCCCGGTTCGGTTACACCTGGCTCATAGCGAACTTCATGGGCCCCGAGGAAGTAGGCGGAGTGAATACAGTCTTGTCACTGGCCGTATACGCTGCCTTATTTTGGCCCCAAGGAGCTGCGGTAGCGGCAGCCAACTACTTTTCGCAAACTGACCTCTACGAGTCCGGACGCCAGGTGCTAGTGCGCACTACCTCGATAGCTCTTTTAGCGAGTGCATTCATAGGGGCAATAATCGCACACATATTGCTCGGGAATGTGGCTACTACAATCTGCTCATTTTTACTCGTTGGCGCATACGGCGCCTACGTATTCACTCGGGGCTCATTGCTAGGAAAAGACCGCATCGATAGGGCTGCACTTTGGGACACGATTAGCTCAATAGCTGCAATAGGTTTGCTGGTTGCCGCTGTACTTGGCAAGCTACACTGGGCACTGTTGCTACCCCTCGCCCTCGGGTATGGGCTTTTCGCAGCCGTCAACTGGCCTCGTGCCGGCACAGTGGGCAGGTCCTTACCTAAGGCCGCCGTAGTTGGTTTCGTGCGCGATAACTCGCTAGCTGCCCTCGCCAATGGTGGATTACTACCAGCAACAATGGTCTTGGTGCGGGCATTCGATTCCGCCACTACTGCAGGCACTTTTGCCGTGGCAATTTCACTTGCTACTCCCGTAAATCTATTCTCCCAAGCGCTAAACCAAGTACTAGTTCCGCACCTCTCAAAAATCAAAGATCCAGCGGCCGCAAAAGCAGCCCAAAGACACCTCTTTTTTCTATCTGCCGCATTTTTGATCCCTTTGCACCTACTTCTAATAGCGGTATCCCCCTGGCTAGTTTCGCTATTTTTTGGGACAAGATATGCAGCCGGCACACTGCCAATGCAGATACTTTTGGCAATAGTAATGCTGATTTCGCTAACCTGCGTCCCATCAGCGTATCTAGTTACTACAGGCAGGCAAAAAATCTATGCCAAGATCTGCCTTGCTGCCTTTGCAATTGGCACAGTCTTGCTGGCTATTTTGTCGCCGCTACTCGGTCAATCCGGCTCGCTAATCGGTTACGCTGTGGGAGCGGGAGGAGGCGCCGTCGCCGTTATAGTGGGAGCCTTTCGCTCTGCCGCCGCATAAACAAAATTCAGCAGGTGCCCATTCGTTTTCCTCCAGATGAAAATAAAATAATCAGCGCCAGAGGCACGGTAATGGTAAGAAACGCAGAGTAACGAAACACTAGGGTGTGGGGCGAGGCAACTAGTAGGGTTGCCATGATTACTGCGGATGGCAACAGGCACACCAACACCGCCCGTTTCCTGTTCACGATAGCAGCAAGGCCAATTAGCAAGGCTGCCCACACCCAACTACCAGTGCCCTTTGTCTTCATAAGCAGTGGTATCCACGTAGCGCAGACCGCTTTGTCGAGTTTTTGAGGCAGCTGAGAATGATTTACTACGCCACGTCCGCGCAACATAGCTGTGTACCCGTGCTCAAAGTCTGTCTCGTTAGAAACTAGCGCTGTAAACGTAGATTGAGTCGTCTGCCCAACGTTCTTAGCCGACGCAGTCCAGTACGGATAGGTATGGTTTATATATCCTCTAGCAAAACTACGAGGACAGCTCAATGCCGAACTGACGAAGTGTTTTGGAAATTCATCTTTTGTTGTTTGCATATAATCCCATTGAAAATGGGGATTATATTTTACTCTATCGATTGTTACCGGATCATAAAATTGAGCCCATAGGTCTAGAGGGAAAATCTTGCTGTAGTAGTCTAAATCCTGCTGAGGTAGGCATTGCCTATTTACTTTCAGAGTGTAACCAATCATTTGCAAAGGCACTCCAACAGATTCCACATACTTGTGCGGACCTACATAGTATGAGGACCACACGCCTGGAATCGCTCCGATTACTAAAGCACTCACCCCGGCTACAACAGCAATTGTTCGACTCTTGCTCGCCCAGATTCCAACAAGCACAACAGCTACAAGCGCAAGGATTTTTCCGTTATTACGTGTGGCTGCAAGTCCTATTAGCACGGCTATATAGACCAAAGCGAAACCTGGTCGCCTAAAATCCACGCCTTTTCTAACCCATACACAAACCAGCAGTACGCTGAGCAAAACTAAGGCGAGGATGAACGGAGAGTCTTTTACTAGAGCGATAGCATAGTCTGCCACGACCGGGAAAAATGCTGCATAGGCTACAAACGCGCAAATAAATGCTGGTTTCACCCTCAGGACGTTCAACGTGTCGACTACGAACACCACACCGGCCGCCCAGAGCAGTATTTGCACTGCTGTGGCGAACGCCAATCCCCTTGCCTCAGAACCGAAAATCGCGGTTCCAGCTGAGCTAAGGCCCGTCAGGTACAGACCGTACCCCAGCGGATGTTGGTTCGAAACTCGCACCGGCCCCTCGTATATTGCCCACGTGTCATTCATTGCCACTGCTGGCCAAAAATGGGCGAATGGAACTATCCAAGAGCAGGTTAGTAACACAAAAGTACAAACATTTAGCCTTCGCCTTTGGAGCGGTGCAACTTTGGGGAGCTGTTTTGCTTTAGAGCCCCACACTAAGAACGCAAACGCCCCTGCTCCGAGCAGGAAGTACGTGAAAATTTTGAGGAAGTTTACCGCCGGCACGTCAGCATTGAGTTGTCGAGCGACACATATGCCGAACGCATTTATAGCTGCGAAAATAGCCCCAATTAACAGCGCATATAAAACCGTACGAACCTGACCAGTTATTTTTTGTGCTATGCGCATACTACTCCCCTCAACGACGCTCCACCCCAGCGCCTACTTCCTTTTAGAAAATAGGGCTGAATAACCTAGATAGTTACAGGTAGCTCCAACTGCCATAGCCAAAATTTTTGCGCCCGCTCTAAAAGCCACAATCGGCCCTACCCACCAGAGCGATAGAATATGCATGACTGCCCAAATAATTACCGATTGCACTACCATTCCGGTAAACAAAGTTAGTCCTGCAAACGAGAAAAAAGAACGCCAGGATGGAGTTTTTGCCTCAAAGACAAAGAAGTTGTTAACAAAGTACGAGACCACAATAGTAATGGTGGTAGACAATATGTTTGCCACAACTTCAGGTATGCCCAATAGAGACGAAAACGTCAGAAATAGCACGAAGTCTAAAAGAGAAGTGCCTACTCCTACAAAAAGGTACTTAATTAGCGAAGGAGAAATTTTCTTACTCAGCATGCCCAGGCGCCTCGTATTGCAGGTAGGCCAGGCGTGCCAGTTCCTGCCGCCCTCGTAAAACCCCACTTAGAGTCAGCCCCACCGTCACCGATAGACAAGCGATAATCCCGAGCCCTGAAGCCAACACGGCGCTGGGTAGGCGGGACACCAACCCGGTTAGCGCAAATTCCCAAATTACCGGCACTCCTATGGCCAGAGAGGCCACAGCTGCCACAAGTGCTACAAAACCGTAGGTAGCAAAGGGGCGCTCGTGCGAAAGTAAGCGCGCAATGGTTCCCAAGATCTTAAATCCATCGTGAAACGTGCGCAATTTGGAATCAGAGCCAGCAGGCCGATCCTTAAATCCGACCGCGTACTCGCCTTGGGGTACCCCTAAACGCATAGTGTGTACTGTCAGTTCTGTTTCAATTTCGAACTCCTGCGACAACGCGGGGAAAGATTTCACAAACCTACGCGAAAAGGCCCGGTAACCCGAGAGCATGTCGGTTACCGGCATTCCAAAGAGCCAAGAAACCAACCGGTTAAATATTCTGTTGCCTTGGGCATGCCCAGGCCTGTATGCCGAGGCTGCCGGGTTATCCTGCCGGCACCCCAGCACATGATCCAGCCCCTGTTCTTTCAGCATTGCTACCATCGCCGGAGCAGCACCAGCGTCGTAGGTATCGTCTCCGTCGATCATTAGATAAATGTCTGCATCAACGTCGGCGAAGGCGCGCCGCACTACGTTGCCTTTGCCTTGTCGGGGCTCAGTACGAACAATAGCTCCAGCCTTTGAGGCAACCGCAGCAGTATTGTCCGTCGAATTGTTGTCGTATACGTAGATGGTTGCCTCGGGCAGCGCAGCTGACATATCTGCCACCACGGTGCCAATTGCTGCCTCTTCGTTGTAGCAAGGAATTATTACTGCAATCTGGTCTCGCTTCCCCAAAGTGAACCTTTCTAAAACGCCTCGGCTACGTAGCTGGCTGCGAAAACTTACGCACTGATTATATTGGCACTCGCCCTGCCAGCTAGAACGCCACCGCGACGCAGCTTCACTCGCTCAATAACCGATCTTTTATTTTTGACTCCGCCACGGCCTGACAACTAGGCCGAATCGTTAGAACGGCGGCAGCAAAAGGTGCATAAAAAGCTAAGAAGGCTACGTATCTAAAGGGGAAAGCAACCGGCGACGCCACCAACAATGTGAGGTAAATCAACACCGCTGGCAAAACCACTAATACGCCCTCGGCAACGCACGATCTATAGAAGAAACCTACCAGTATGCCAAGCAACAGCCACATCCAGGTACCCGGGCCAGGCAAATACTTAGTGCCAATACTAAACCAGGCCTGCACCGGCGCATCCAGCGTCTTTGGTAATAGCGAATGGTTTGCTACTCCCTGGTCTTTCAAGCGCGCAACGATGGCAGCTGTAGCCCCTGACTTATTGGACACTAGGGAAGTAAACAGCGACTGCTCAGTTTTTCCAAGCGGCAACGTAAGCGGCGACCAGTAGGTGCGAGTATGGATCAGATACCCTTTAGCCGCCGCTGCAGGACATGATTTTACATAGTTCAAAAAGTGACGTGGGAAGTCTTTTTTCGTTTCTTGCAAGAATTTCTTGTCAAAATCTGGCGAATCCTTGGTGGCGTCTACCGATTGAGCCCAATAAACATCTGCCCATTTTTGCGGTGGCATAATACGCGCAAAGTAGCGCTGCGTGGAAACTGGAATGCAGTCTCGATGAGCCCACTGGCCGTAGCCAATCATTTGCAGCGGCATAGAAACTGATTCCACGTATTTATGTTCGCCCACATAGTGCTTAGACACCTGCGAGGGTAGGCAAGCGACAACCAGAGCTAGCAGTGTTACCGTCACCGCTCGAAAGCGGAACTTTCCACTGATGACAAATATGACGACTAAAAGCACAGCCACAACCGCTAGCCCATTATTTCGCATGGCCCCAACGAATACCAGGTCCAAGAAGAATGCCACGGCAAAATACACACTATTAAAGGCTCGCCCCCGGCTGTGCCATATTCGAATTAAGAACGGCGCAAGTCCAGCGAGCGCAATAACGAACGGGGAATCCTTAACGAGGGCGATAGCGTAGTCGCCCACGAGCGGCATCAGCGCCATGTAACCAACGAAAGCCCCCCAGACCACTCGAGGAGCACCCAGCCAATCTAGCGTGTCGGCCATGAATGCAACCACCGCGGCACAGAGACACATCTGCACTAATGCGGTGAAAGCGAGTCCGTGCGAATAAGTGCCCAGCAAGAATTTCCCAACGTCAGTGAGGCCTCGCAGGTAAATCCCATATGCCAGCGGGTGCTGATTAGACGCACCCACCGGATCAGCAATTATCCACCACGAATCGTTCATCGATACTGCAGGCCACAGGTGGGCCAATAGAATCCCCCAACACGCTAGCGGTACAAAAAAGGCGCTTGCGCGCCATTTCCAACTCCGAGAGGGAGAAGTTTTGGCAAATCGATTCGAGAGCGCGGCAATTAGCGCAAATACGGCTCCTGAAACAACGAACACTGCCACAAGGCGCAATGCAGAGCCCCCTCCCCAAGGCAGTTCCTTGTCGCGGGGAACCAGCTGCGTCGCAAGGTCGGCAAACGTAGTGGCCAATCCGAACCCAAAGGCCCACACAAGTAAAGAAGATCTTCTTGCCTTCAGCGGTGCAGAAAGGGCATTGCCTTTATCCATTTTTCTCCATTCTGAAAGGAGGAAGGTGCCTGCGCCGGGACATAAAATCCTACAACTATATAGTCAGAAACGGCGCCGCCGACGGCCCATCGAGACCATAGCACCTTGTGGCATAACTTTGTCGGGATCTAAAGACGTGGGCAGCGCAGAAAGCGAAATGGTAAACACCGGGGGGCGCCTCTGCGTCAACTCGATCCGCCCCCCGTCCGCTTGTACCAATTCGCGGGCTAAGGCGAGCCCAATCCCCGATGAGCCGTGCCCAGATACTCCTTTTTCGAAAATTCTTGGCGCCAGTTCATCTGCCACCCCCTCGCCCTCGTCACTGACTTCAATGAAAACGGACCTGGACGATTTCCCCCTGCGGGTGGACACGCTTACTTTGCCAGCCCCATAACGCAGGGAATTCTCGATTAGCGTGGCAAGAGCTTGCGAAAGGTTACCCGGTGTTGCCAGCACAACCCGCTTTGCCTGATCTGCAAAAGCGAGTTCACGCCCAGCCGCTTCAAAAGCGGGCTGCCACTCCCCGCTCTGCTGGGCAAAAATAGGCTCTAGTTTTACTGCCTGAGTTGTTCCCCCACTGCGCCGCTGAGACGAGAGCAAATCAGTTACTACCTGGGTCAGCCGCTCCACTTGCTCCAAACAGGCACCTGCCTCTTTGCGCACCTCCTCGTCGTCGGAAATCAATTCGATTTCCTCGATCCGCATAGACAGAGCGGTAAGCGGAGTACGCAGCTGATGGGAGGCATCGGCGGCAAACTGTTGTTCCGCTGCAAGGCGACCAGCTATGCGCTCAGATGTGTGAGCCAGTTCCTGGGCAACTAGATCAATCTCTTCGATACCCGAAGGCTTCATGCGGGCGCGCACCTGCCCCTGGCCGACCTGCTCGGCCTGCGCAGCCAAATATATGAGCGGAGCCGACAGCCTCCTAGAAGAACGCAATGCCAAAATCGAGGCCACCGCGAGCGCTACTCCCGAAAGGAGCACTACCAGCAACACCAGGATCGCGGCCTGCCCAATAGTTGGCCATGCGGAGGTTTCGATGGAAACCGTATTGCCGTTGGAGGAAACGGTAGATACCGCTAGCGACGGCCAGGAAGGACGTTTACCAGCCTCGGTTACAGCCGCGTCCGGCCCGTATACACGAATCCAGGTTGAAGGGCCAGCTCCCCAATACCTGAGATTGGTTCCGTCCATCGAATTGCCGGCCCCAACGGTATGATCGGTAAGCCTAGCTATAGAAGTCGCCTTGTCGTTGAGTGAAGCCGTTGTGGAGGTCCAAACGTAGACCGACCCCAAGAAGGCGAGCGGCAACCCCAGCAATAAGACGCCGGCAGTTGCCGCCCACAAAGACATCAAAAGCGCACGGCGGCGCACCTATGCCTCTTTTTCGAAGCGGAACCCCATGCCCCGCACCGTGGTGATGTAGCGGGGGCGGGCAGCATCGTCGCCTAGCTTGCGCCGCAGCCACGATACGTGCATGTCCAATGTTTTAGTGGAATCAGTTGGATCAGAAGACCAAACCTCACGCATTAGTGTCTCGCGTTCAACCACGTTTCCGGCCTCGCGAACCAGTACGCGCAACAGCTCGAATTCTTTGGCGGTAAGTTGCAGCTCCACATCGCCGCGGAAGGCGCGGTGAGCAGCAACATCGATGCGGATATCCTGAGCCTCCAGGTACCCATCGGTAGCTTCGCTACCCGCCCTACGTAGGAGCGCGCGAACCCTAGCCAGCAGCTCGGCCAAGCGGAATGGCTTTGTCACATAATCGTCAGATCCCGCGTCGAGGCCAACCACCATGTCGACCTCGTCAGTACGAGCCGTAAGAATCATAATCGGAACCGAGGAGCCCCCGGCCCGAATCTGCCGTGCCACGTCTAGACCGTCAATGTCAGGCAACCCCAGGTCTAGCACCACCAGGTCAGTTCCAGCTAGATCGGCCAAGGCGCCTTTGCCAGTACCGTGTGCAGACACCGTATACCCCTCGCGCCCTAGTGCACGCGCAAGCGGCTCAGAAATTGCTGGGTCGTCTTCAACAAGTAAAACTCTAGTCACGGCTCAATCGTAACGCACCGGGGCAAAAAATTGTTATTGAGCCACAAATACGTTTACTATCTGAATATTTAACATTTACTAGAACTTGACTATTCCCCCGGTGTGAGACCAGGTACCTACAGATTAGCCAAATATTTTTCCCAGTCGAAGGAATATGGAACCACCGTACCCACCCCGCGCAAATCAGCAGGATCAGCCTTTTTGATTAACCCAGAATCGAAGTCGCTCAATTCATACAGCATCTGCGCAGTAGCCTCGTCCAGAAAAATTGCTTTAGTAGGCGCAATGTCTACCAGACGCGAGGCCAAATTCACTGGCGGACCAAATATATCCCCGGAGCGAGATACCACCCGCCCGCAAACTATCGAGGCCCGCACAGGTAACAGCTCGGCGGAAGTAACCAGCGAGTGCACCAGCTTCGAGGCAATCGCAAGTCCAGTTTGCAAATCGTCACACACCCACAACACAGCGTCGCCAATAGTCTTTACTACCCTGCCACCATTGCGTGTTACTACGTCGCGGCAGCGAAACTCAAAACCTTCTACTAGATCCGCCAACGCCTCTGCACCCAGGCCAGCGGACCGGCGAGTATAGGCAACCATGTCGACAAACCCCATAGTGCGCCGCAAGGGATAGGTATCGGCAGTCATGTCTTCCATGCCCCGCTGCCCGACCTCGTCGTCAATGTGGGTGAGCAGCGCAGCCAACTGGCGCCTCCAAGCGTAGCGAACTTGCTTTTCCAAGATGCCCGTGAACTGATCTATACGGTCTAGCAGCAACAGTCGGGCAGTTGTGTCGTCTAGGTCGTACTGGCTAACCAAGTCTTGTACGATGGCCTCGGTCTGCCACAGCACCAAACGGTCCATCGTGTGCGACTGGGCCCGTATAAGAGAAGTTGCCGAACGCGTCTTGAGCCCCAGCTCAGTCATAAGAGATAGCCACGACTTCAGGGAAGCCAGGTCGAGTTCGGTGAACATGTCCTCGTCAGACTTCAGATCGGGAAACCCCATGGCCCGCCAAAATCGCTCCGCGTAGGCTACCTCGCATCCTGCCGCCTGAGCGAGCTCTTTCAGGTTCATTGTGGGTCTACCACCGATAAGCAGATTTCTGGCTGTATCGATGGTGGCTCCTGAAAATGAGCTCGCTGATTCCCGCGCCTGGGTCAATTCCCTTACCTTCCAGTAGACGATATCGCCTAGTTCACACTACCCGTTTTTGGCAGGCGACGCGCCGCCACTTATGAAGTGTCCATAAAATGAAGGTATGGATCTAATTCTCGCTTCCCAATCCCCCGCCCGCCTGAAGACTCTGCAAAACGCGGGTCTCTCGCCGCATGTACAGGTAGCAAACGTTGACGAGGAGGCCCTACTGGAGGCAGACAAAGATAAGACCCCTGCAGAGCGGGTTCAGCACCTGGCCCGTGCCAAGGCGCAAAAAATCGCAGCGAGCACTAACTACCAGCATCCCACCTGCATCGTTGGCTGCGACTCGATGCTGCTAATCGAGGGTGCCCTAGTAGGCAAGCCCCACACCCCAGAAGAAGCTACAAAACGTTGGAAAAAGATGCGCGGAGGTTCTGGCAACCTCCTCACCGGGCATTTCCTAATGGTGGGCACATCGAAAAATTGGGCTAGCCGCGGCGCAACCTGCGCAACCACAGTAAATTTTGCAGATCTATCCGACGCCGAAATCGAGGCCTACGTAAAAACCGGGGAGCCCCTAGAGGTAGCCGGCGCCTTCACCGTAGATTCTTTGGGTGGCCCCTTCGTTACCTCTATCGAGGGCGACTACCACAGCGTAGTGGGCATTTCCTTGCCTCTGCTGCGCAAAATGTACACCGAATTGGGCGGTTTTTGGCCGGACTTATGGGCTTAGTTGTTGCGCCTGCGCGCTGGCACATAGTCGCGTTCGGTTGGGCCCACATACACTTGCCGCGGCCTCGCTATACGCGGTTTGGACTGATAAAGCATTTCGCGGAACTGGGCTATCCAGCCAGGCAATCTACCCAGAGCAAACAGCGGGGTGAACATTTTGGTTGGGAATCCCATCGCCGAATAGGTTATACCCGTATAGAAATCGACGTTGGGGTATAGCTTGCGCTCTTTGAAATACTCGTCCTCGAGCGCCACCCCTTCTAGCTCCATCGCAATTTCCAAGAGGTCGTTGGATTGGCCCATCGAGTTGAGCACGTCGTGGGTCAGCTCCTTTACAATTGCCGCCCGTGGGTCGTAATTTTTGTACACTCGATGGCCAAACCCCATCAGGCGTACTCCGTCTTCTTTGTTCTTTACCTTCTTTACGAATTCGGAAACCGACATCCCCTCGTCCCGAATCTGCCTCAGCATGCGCAAAACTGCTTCGTTCGCGCCCCCGTGAAGCGGGCCGGACAATGCGCCAATCCCCGAGGACACAGCTGCGTAGGTATTAGCGTGAGCGGACCCCACCACCCGCACAGTAGAAGTAGAACAGTTCTGCTCGTGGTCCGCGTGCAAAATAAACAAGGTGTCGAGCGCCCGCACAATGGCGGGGTCAATGTCGTAGGACTGATACGGCAAGGCGAACGTAAGCCTTAAAAAATCCTCGGTATAGGATTTGTCCGAAGTGGGATACAGCAAGGGCAAACCCGCTGCCCGCTTAGCGATATAGGCGATCATGGTTGGCACTTTCGCCAGCAGCAAGACAGTTTGTAAGTCTTGTTTTTCAGGATCTAACGGGTTGATAGTGTCCTCGTAATACGTGGCCAGCCCAGCAATGCCCGCCTGCAAAATAGCCATCGGATGGCCGTCGTGCGGAAAAGCAGTAAAGAAAGCCTTGAAATCCTCGTGCAGGAGCCTGTGCCGCATGATGCGCTCAATAAACTGCGCATACTGCCCAAGTGTGGGTAGCTCCCCATATATCAACAGGTAGGCAGTTTCTAAAAAGGTAGATTGCTTAGCCAGCTGCTCAATTGGATAGCCCCTGTAACGGAGGATTCCGTTTCGCCCATCGATATAAGTTATTTCAGATTCGCATGAGGCCGTGTTGGAAAATCCCGAATCGAGCGTTACCCGGCCGGTTTCACCTAGCACCTGCGAGATATCAATTCCGGCAGAACCCGCAGTGGATTCCACTAGGGGAAGTTCCAGTTTCTTCCCATCTACCTGCAGCGTTGCACTGTAGTTTGGCTCGCCCATTGCGCCCCCTACCTGGTAGACCTCGGGCGCGAAAGCGCCAAAAGAGGTAAATCTTCAGCGGAGGATTACCGCTTCTTTACCAAGTCTATACTCAGCGGCGGCAATACGCTCATCACTTGCGGTCAAGGACATGCGCACATGGGTTTCATCACCGTAAAAAGTACCGGGAGCTACAAGTATCCCAAGTTTTGCTAAAGCCTCAGTAATTTTCCATGCATCAGCTCCCGGAGCAGAAAGCCACAAATAGAGGCCAGCTACCGACTCCGGGTCGTGAGAAAGCCCTACCTCAGCAGTAGCGGCAAGCAACTTGTTGCGCCTGCGCAAATATGTTTCGCGCTGGAGGGCGACGTGTTCCGTGTCAGCAAGGACCGCACACATAACCTGCTGTATTGGGCCGGGCACCATAGCTCCGCAATGCTTGCGAATTCCCAACACCGTTTGCACTAGCTTTGGATCGCCAGCCATGAATGCCGCCCTGTAACCCGCCAAATTCGACTGCTTCGAAAGTGAGTACACCGACAGCAGGCCTGTAGTGTCGCGGTCGCAAACCCTATCTTCCAAAATAGAGGGGGCCTCAGAGCCATCCCACACGAGTTCTGCATAGCATTCATCACTCACTACAATCGCTCCGTGATGGCGAGCCCACCGCACTATCTTGCGCAACTGCTCGACCGAATACACCCTCCCGTCAGGGTTCGAGGGCGAATTGAGCCACACCATCTGCGCGCTAGGCCAAGTACTAGGGTCAGGCCCCACCGCCACGGGCGTTGCCCCCGTAACCCGAGCGCCGACCTCGTACGTTGGGTATGCCACCTTGGGGCGCAGCACCCTGTCGCCTGCCCGCAGTCCCAGATAAAAGGGCAGCCCCGCGACTAGCTCCTTGGACCCTACCGTGGGAATAACCCCCGTAGCAGTAACCGCACTGGCGCCGCGGCGGATCCTATACCACTCGGCAATTTGTTCGCGCAGCTTAGGCAGCCCCTCAACTGGCGGGTAACCGGGACAGTCGTAGGCACCTACAAGCGCCTGCCGAACAAACGAGGGGACAGGATCGATGGGGGTACCAATCGAAAGATCTACAATGCCACCCGCGTGGCGGCCAGCCAATTCTTTTACCGAAACCAGTGTGTCCCAAGGGAATACTGGCAATTCTAGAGCGCGAGGCAACATGTTACGCCTGCGGGGGAAGCTCAGCAATCATTGGATCATCATAATCTACCGGCCCTACTGCGGCGGCCCCACCTGGCGAGCCCAGGTCTTTCAAGTTAAAGAACTCGACGTTCGCACGATAGTAGTCAGACCATTCCTCGGGAAGATCGTCCTCGTAGAAAATAGCTTCAGTGGGGCAAACGGGCTCACAGGCCCCACAGTCAACGCACTCATCAGGATGAATGTACAAAGTGCGGGCGCCCTCGTATATACAATCCACCGGGCATTCGTCCACACAGGCGCGGTCCTTCACATCCACACACGGTTGAGCGATGACATAAGTCATGAATACACCTTCCTGGTTCTTCCGCTTTCCAAGCGTCTAAACTAGTATGTCCCACGATGGAGAAAAAAGCTTATTCATGTGAGAGCCCTAACCCTCCAGCCCTCCCGTGGCTTGCCTGGAACGAGGGCGAGCGAGTGGTGCTGCGCTACCGCAAAGAGGATGGTTTTTACGACGCCCTCGGCGAAGTAGTGCAGGTGGAGACCGATTTTGTGGACATCATGACCCGCAAAGGCAAAGTGCGAGTACCCGCAGAAAAAATGGTGACGGGAAAGAAAGTTCCGCCTCGGCGCTGGTAGCGAATTAACTAGCGGGCGAGGCGGAAAAAGTTACTCTAGCCTTCCGTATTTAGGCGGGATGTATCCGCAACCCAGGGTTGCGCACGCGTTGAGGCATAGTCCCCAGTGCCTTGCGCAACAGGGGCACAAAATCAGCCTGGCGATCGTCCCGACGCACTACCACGCGCAGCACGCGTTTGGGAGCGGGGGCGGCAAAACGCCTAAAGCGCATATCCTGGCTAGCCTCGTCAGCCCCGGATACCGCCAGTGCCGGCAGCAGGGCCGGCCCCACTCCGGAACGCACCATCTGCCGCAAAGTTTCCACAGAATTCACGTGGTAGTCTTTGCGCTCACTCGCCCCAACCTCAGAGCAGAGTACGAGCGTCTGCTCGCGTAGACAGTGGCCATCGCCCAGCAACAACAACTCGGAACCCTTCAGCTCACGCGCATCGATAGGACCGTACGAGCGAGCCAGCCGGTGGTCGGTAGGCAGAGCCAGCACGAAATACTCGTCAAGCACCGGAAACTGCGCCAATGAATCGTCAAAGTTGTCGTCTGCCAAGATAGCCACATCGATAGTTTCCTCCTGTAGCTCTTTCACAAGCACAGGCGACTTCTGATCGTAGACCAACACGTGTATATCGGGAGCCACCTTGCGCAGTTGCGGCAGTAGGTAAGGCAACAAATACGGAGACAAGGTGGGAAATACGCCCAACCGAATCTCGCGATGGGAAGGATCCTTCCCATTGGCAAGCGACTTTATTCGGTCGACTATCGAGAAAATTTCAAGGGCTTCAATTACTACCTTCTGCCCCAACTCAGTGAGCTGAGCCCCCTGAGTTGAGCGCACTACGAGCTTGGCGCCCAGTTCATCTTCAAAACGCCTAATTTGGGTTGAAATAGACGGCTGGGCTACCCCTAGTGCGTTGGCCGCGGAGCGGAAGGAGCCCTGCTGGGACAGAGCCACTAAATATTGTAGAGACCTAAGATTCAACAGGACTCCTTCTGCCTAATTGCGGATGGAATGATCAAAAGAGCCGAGGGCTGCCCTCGCGCCTTCGCCCATAGCTACTACGATTTGCTTGCGTGGCACCGTGGTGCAGTCACCCGCTGCGAATACGCCCTCCATAGAGGTCGCATTCTGCTCGTCGATTACGATCTGACCGCGCTCGAGTTCCAGGGTACCCTCGAGCCAGTCGGTGCTAGGAACCAAACCAATTTGCACAAATACGCCCTGCACATCGAGCGTTTCTTCGATTCCGTCGTGGGATACCACGAGGCCGGAAACCGAGTCAGTACCCTTAATTTCCTTCGAAGAGGCAGAGGTAAGCACCCGGGTGTTCGAAAGTGAATTCAGTTTGTCGATCAGTACCTGGTCAGCGCCCAAGTGATCCATGAGCTCAACCACCGTTACGTGACTAGCAAGTCCCGCCAGATCGATAGCCGCCTCTATGGCAGAGTTGCCCCCGCCAATGACAGCCACACGCTTACCCGTAAACAGCGGTCCATCACAATGCGGGCAGAAGGTGACGCCCTTGTTGCGCAGTTCCTGTTCACCCGGCATGCCCGTAGTGCGGTAGCGGGCTCCGGTAGCCAAGATTACGGATTTACCAGAAAGCTTTCCCCCTCCGGCAAACTCGACGACTAAGTTGCCATCTTCTCGTAAGAGCTTCTGGGCACGCAGGGACTCCATCAGCTCAACCCCGTTTGAGGTCATATTCTGGCGCAGCTGGGCTGCTAGCTCAGGCCCCTCCGTCTTAGTTACCGAGATCAAATTCTCGATACCAGCGGTATCGTTTACCTGCCCGCCGACGCGCTCGGCAGCAACGCCCACTTTTAGTCCCTTACGCGCTGAGTAGATGGCCGCCGCAGCTCCGGCTGGGCCTCCGCCAACTATAAGCACGTCGAAAGGTGGTTTGGCACTGAGCTTTTCCGCTGTCCGCTCGGCTGCACCGGTGTCGAGCTTAGCCAAAATTTCGCTCATGCTCATGCGCCCCTGGCCAAACGGCTCGCCATTTAGGTACACGCTTGGGACTGTTTTTATTCCCTTGGCGTCTACCTCCTCGCGAAAAGCTCCTCCCTCGACCGCAGTGTGCTTGACGTTAGGGTTTAGCACCGCCATAGCGTTTAGTGCCTGCACCACGTCCGGACAGTTTTGACAGGTGAGGGACATGTAGGTCACGAACTCGAAGTTACCTTCAAGCCGGGTTACCCCTTCAATGACCTCGGGATCAGCTTTTACAGGATGGCCTCCCACCTGCAGGAGAGCCAAAACGAAGCTAGAAAACTCGTGGCCCATGGGCAGGCCCGCAAAGCGCACCGACTCGGCCTCGCCTTTTTGGCGAATACCGAAAGACGGAGTGCGCTCTGCGGGAGCTTCCACGACTGAAATTAGTGGAGAGAGCTCACTAACCTGCCCGAGCATTTCGCGCATCTGACCCGACCGCGAAGAATCGTCTAGGGAGGCCACAAATTCGACGGGATTGGCGATCATGCCAACTACGCCAGCGACCTGATCTAGAACCTTTTTTTCGAGCATCAGAGCTTGCCAGTCAGATCAAAGCTAGGAGTGAGGGTTTCCTCGCCCTCTTCCCACTTTGCGGGGCAGACCTCGCCCGGGTGGTTGTAAATGTACTGAGCGGCCTTGACCTTGCGCACCAATTCGGTGGCGTTACGGCCAATGCCCTCGGCGGAAGTTTCTAGGTACTGGATTACACCGTTGGGATCGATCACGAAGGTAGAGCGGTGAGCGCACCCTTCCTGCTCATCTAGCGATTCAAATGCCCTGGCCACTTCGCCGGTGGGATCCCCAACCATGGGGAACTTGATCTTGCCGATGCGCTCGGAAGTTTCGTGCCAAGCCTTGTGAGTGTAGTGCTTATCGGTCGAGAAGGAGTACACCTCGACGCCGAGTGAGCTCAACTCGTCGTAGTTTTCGGCCATATCTTCGAGTTCGGTCGGGCATACGAAGGTGAAATCGGCCGGGTAGAAGAAGATGATTGCCCATTTGCCCTTGTAGTCGTCGGACGATACGTCAACGAATTCACCGTTGTGGTAGGCGGTACCCTTCCACTCGGGAGCCTTGGTGTTAATAAGAGACAAGATAAACTCCTTAGATCGCATTTGCGGTATTCGCAACTGACAGCTCTACTGTAACGAGACCTATCACCGCCCGCCAGCGTTAAACACTTTACCTATAACGTGGCTATTGTCGCCTTTCGCCCGCCCAATACAACACGAGGGCGGCATTGCCGCCCTCGTTAGTAACAGATCAACTACTTATTTTCCCGACGTGCCCTAGCGGCAATCTTGAAACGCTCCTGGGCATTCAGCACCACCTTGCGGATGCGAATTGCCTCGGGGGTGACCTCGACGCATTCATCTTCGGCGGCAAATTCCAAAGATTCCTCGAGCGTCAGAGTGCGCGGAGGCACCAGCCCCTCGAAAGAATCCGCACTCACCGCACGCATGTTGGTCTTTTCTTTTTCCTTGCAGATATTGACGTCCATGTCTTCATTACGAGCATTCTCGCCAACTACCTGCCCCTCATATACCTCGGAGCCCGGCTGCACCATGAAGGAACCCCGCTCCTGCAATTTGATCATCGCATACGGGATGGCTTTGCCGGCCCTATCAGACACAAGCGAGCCAGTCAGACGACGTTCTATGTGGCCATGCCACGGTTCGTAGGGGGCCGAAATGGAATAGGCAATACCGGTACCACGGGTCTCGGTCAGGAACTTGGTGCGGAATCCGATCAAACCGCGCGCCGGCACTACGTATTCGAGCCGGATCCAACCGGTGCCGTGGTTTGCCATGGAATCCATCCGCCCCTTGCGGGCTGCCATAAGCTGGGTGACCGCTCCCAGGTGCTCTTCGGGAATGTCGATGGTCATATTTTCCATGGGCTCGTACCGCTTGCCATCAATTTCCTTGGTGACTACCTGCGGTTTGCCAACCGTTAATTCGTAGCCTTCGCGGCGCATCTGCTCGACCAAAATCGCGAGGGCGAGTTCGCCGCGCCCTTGCACCTCCCAGGTATCGGGGCGCTGGGTAGGCAAAACGCGAAGCGAGACGTTGCCTATGAGTTCCCGGTCTAAACGATCTTTTACCTGCCTGGCTGTAACCTTGGCGCCCTTTACGCGGCCGGCCATGGGCGAAGTATTAATCCCGATAGTCAGCGAGATCGCCGGATCGTCCACCTTGATGAGCGGCAGCGGCCGCGGATCCTCTAAGTCCACTAGGGACTCGCCAATAGTGATGTCGGGAATGCCCGCAATGGCAACAATGTCACCCGCGTGGGCCTCTTCAACAGGAATTCGGTCCAACGCTTCGGTAGCCAGCAGTTCAGCTATGTGCTCGCGTTGCATAGTACCGTCGTGGCGCACCCAACCAACGGTGGCCCCCTTTTTCAAGGTCCCATTATGAATGCGCAACAGCGCCAACCTGCCTAGGTAAGGCGACGCGTCCAGGTTCGTCACGTGGGCCTGCAGCGGGGCCTCCGGATCGTAGGAGGGTCCAGGAATACGCTTGATAATCGTTTCGAATAGCGGCTCTAAGTTCGAATCGGGAAGCTCACCGGGAGCGGGCTGGTTGAGAGAAGACTTACCTGCCTTTGCGGAAGCGTAGACCACCGGCACATCCAAAAGGGCATCCACGTCTATATCCGCGCCGTCGTTTACCAAGTCGTCGGCTAGGTTCAACAGGAGGTCCATGGTTTCCTCGCGCACCTCGTCGATGCGCTGGTCGGGGCGATCCACCTTGTTGATTACCACGATCACGGGCAGCCCGGCCTCTAGTGCCTTGCGCAACACGAAGCGGGTCTGAGGCAACGGGCCTTCCGAAGCATCTACCAGCAGCACTACCCCGTCAACCATGGAAAGGCCGCGTTCAACCTCGCCGCCAAAATCAGCGTGTCCGGGGGTGTCAATTACGTTGATCACTACCTCGTCGCAGCCAGAGTGCTTGACCGCGGGCCCTGAGTAGCGCACAGCCGTGTTCTTCGCGAGGATCGTGATGCCCTTTTCGCGTTCCAGATCCCCCGAGTCCATAATGCGCTCGCCACGACTTTCGACCGTGTCGTGCTCGCCGAAGGCACCAGACTGCCAGAGCATGGCGTCTACCAGCGTAGTTTTGCCATGATCGACGTGGGCAACGATTGCGACGTTTCGAAGGTCTTGGCGAATTGCCATATTGCTCCTTAAGGCTCTTAGCGGCCAATCTGACCATTTAAAATGGTACGTCTAGCTCATTAGGATTCCCGCCCCAGGCGAGGCGGTATTGATCACGATTGGGGCTTTTCAGAGGCCTCCTCGTCAGGTTCGGGGCCGCGGTGGCGGCCATGGCCCTGGCTGCGCGCACGCTCGGCCTTCTCTTCCTCACTCAAGCGCACCCCGTAGGCAGGGGCCCCCTGCGGCTGCTGCTCCCGTTGGGATTCGTTGGCAGGCGCGGAAGTGAGCGGACGGTTCTGCCTTTGCAGCTGGTTCCCGGGCGCGCCAGCAAGTGCCTGCCTTGCCCGAGCCGCATCCGAGAGAGCAAGCACCGAGAAGCGCGAAGCAGCAACCGAGGTTACAGACGTGTAATCCTGACGTCGTTTTTTACCAGCCATAGCGTGCACTGCAACGTTGATAAGACCAAACAGTAAGGTTATTACGCCTGCGGTTATAACGATTACGGCTCCGCCAAAATCGGGGTTGATGAAAGCACTCAACAAGCCGAGCATCACCCCCCACCAAAGCCCATTGAGGGCGCCGCGAGCAAAAGCCTTCCCAGCGGTAGCACGCCCTGTGACCCGTTCAACCATTACCAGATCAGTGCCGACGATAGTGAGCGTATGCACGGGATAGTCCGCCTCAGCCAGCGCATCTACGGCAGTTTGGGCCTCAGCATAAGTTCTAAATGAAGCCACCTCAGTTCCGGTAGGCGCAGGTGCCTTGCCAACTGGTGAAGTAAAGTTTAGTGGTGTAGACATATTATTGATATTGCCAGAAAACTGCCGCCGGCGCGCTTGCTAGCCATGATTTCGCCAACTGGAGGTCCCCATGCACCACAATACGAAAACGGTAAAGAGTGTTGGTGGGCGCGTATTCGTAGCCAAACTCGCAGGCACCTCCGTGTTCGATCCGGTAGGTGACGCCATTGGCAAGGTCTCTGACGTGGTTGTCATGATGCGCTACACCGGCAACCACAGGGCAATAGGTCTAGTTGTCGAGGTCGGTTCCCTGCGTCGCGTCTTTATGCCACTTACCCGCGTTACCTCGATTAAACCGGGCGCAGTTATTACTACGGGCATGCTGAATCTGCGGCGTTTTTCCCAACGACCTGTCGAATCGCTCGTGGTTGGCGAAGTTCTGGGGCGCCTAGTCACGTTCCGCGATGGGTCCGGAAAGGGACGCATCGCCGATCTAGCTATAGAGCAGGACCAAAACTCTGATTGGTACATCTCGAAAGTTTACGTAGAGCGAGGCCGGCCCGGAACCTTCGGTTTTAAACGTACCGGCGGAGAAGCACTGGTTGATCCCAACCAGATTACCGGCATGCGCGTAAATATGATTCCCGCCGACACCTCACACCTACTGGCTACCTACGAGGGGCTGCGAGCGGCAGATTTGGCCGACGCGCTCCACGATCTCCCCGACGATCGCCGTCTGGAAGTGGCTGCCGAGCTACCTGACGAACGGCTAGCTGACGTTCTAGAAGAACTGGGCGAGGAGGACCGCGTTTCGATCGTGGCCCACCTAGCTGCCCCCCGGGCCGCAGACGTGCTAGACGAAATGCAGCCTGACGACGCGGCCGACCTCGTACAAGAATTACCTGACAATAAGGCCAGCCAGCTGCTGGAATTGATGGAGCCCGAAGAGGCCGAGGACGTACGCCGCTTGCTTGCCTATGGCGAGCACACCGCGGGTGGCCTGATGACTACAGAGCCCGTGATCTTGCCCCCTGACGCCAATGTGGCCACCTTGCTGGCACACGTTCGCAAGGTAGATGTGCCCCCCGCCCTCGCCGCACTTGTCTGCGTTGTGCGCCCCCCGCTGGAAACTCCCACGGGCCGATTTTTGGGCATCGTACACATCCAACGAGCCCTAAGGGAGCCCCCCCAAACGCTACTGGGGTCAATCCTGGACGGGGACCTAGACGGGGTGGATGCCTCGGTGGGCATCGGCACCATAACCAGGCTACTGGCAACCTACAATCTAACTGCCTTGCCGGTGGTAGATGCCGACGGGCACCTACTAGGAGCTGTTTCAGTAGACGACGTACTAGACGAACTTCTGCCTGACGATTGGCGCGAAGCCGACGAGCAGATAACTGACCAGTCAATGGATAGGGAGCATTCTGATGAATGAGCGCCTAGATACCCCCTCAAAATCGGGGAGCCGCTTCGGACGCTTTATGAACCGCTCCAGACGACGATCTTCCGGCGGCGAAAACGAGACCTTTGGGCGCGCTGCCGAGGCCATAGCCAGATTTTTCGGCACCCCCAAATTCCTGCTGTGGATGACCATCTTCGTAGGAGCCTGGATTATCTCGAATGTGGTTTTGGCCCGGGTGCACGGCGCCTCCCCTTTCGATCCGTACCCGTTCATTTTGCTGAACTTAGCCTTTTCAACCCAGGCCTCCTATTCGGCCCCCCTCTTGCTACTTGCTCAAAACAGGCAAGATGATCGCGACCGAGTCCTTGCCGAACAAGATAGGCGCCGGGCAGAGCGCTCGCTTTCAGATACGGAATACCTAACGCGCGAAATTGCTTCGTTGCGCATCGCGATGAACGATGTTGCCACGCGCGATTTCGTCCGTTCCGAAATACGCGATTTGTTAGAAGAACTGCGCCCTACGGCCTCCGATGGGGCCAGCTCAGATTCGCCAAAGGCATAACCTTCTGCCGTCCACCAAACCTAACCCAATACGATTGGAAATATGACCGAGTTAGAACAAGCCGTTACCCAAGCGATGCAATCCGTGATCGATCCAGAATTGCGTCGCCCAATTACCGACCTCGACATGGTGCGCGAAGTTTCCGTAAAAGACGGAGTCGCCACAATTGATATTGACCTGACTGTGGCTGGCTGCCCACTACAGAGCACTATTAAAGAGGACGCTACTAAAGCGGCTCTTACCGTCGAAGGCATCAGTCAGGCCCAGATCCGCCTAGGCGTTATGAATGAAGAACAGCGCAAGGCACTTCGTGAAAAGTTGAGTGGACCTACTCGCGAGGTTCCCTTCGCGAAGCCGGATTCGCTAACGCGGGTCATTGCGGTAGCTTCCGGCAAAGGCGGCGTAGGTAAATCATCGGTCACCGCGAATCTGGCGGTTGCGCTAGCGAAGCAAGGCTTGAAGGTTGGCGTAGTCGACGCCGACATTTACGGTTTTTCGATTCCGCGCATGCTGGGCGTAGAACACGAACCCACCATGATCGACGGCATGATTGTGCCTCCTGTGGCTCACGACGTAAAGGTCATGTCCATCGGCATGTTCGTTCCCGACGGCCAACCTGTAGTTTGGCGCGGGCCCATGTTGCACCGCGCTCTGCAACAATTCCTCACCGACGTCTACTGGGGCGACCTCGACGTGCTGCTCCTGGATCTCCCACCGGGCACCGGCGATGTCGCCCTCTCTATCGCGCAGCTCCTTCCTGGATCCGAGATCCTGCTCGTTACCACCCCGCAGATTGCCGCTGCCGAAGTGGCGGAGCGTTCCGGGTCTATTGCCGCCCAAACCCACCAACGCGTCATTGGCGTTGTTGAAAACATGGCTTACATGTCCACCCCCGATGGGCAGAAGCTTCAGATATTCGGCGAGGGCGGAGGGGAAACCGTTTCGGCCCGCCTGGCCACAGTGCTCGGCTATCCCGTACCGCTGCTAGCCCAGATTCCGTTGGACATGGACCTGCGCATCGGCGGAGACAACGGCACCCCCGTTGCTCTTTCTGAAGGCGAAGCTGCCAGCGCGTTGCAAGCGCTAGCCGGCAAGCTCGCTCACCATTCGCGCGGCCTGTCCGGACGCAATCTGGGAGTTTCGCCCCTGTAGGGCGCTAAACTAGTTTGTTAACAGCCGGCTAGTTCATTTCCTAAGGAGTTACCTTGTCCGAGAAAGCCCTCTCCTGGACTTATGCCGAAGAGATCGCATACCAAGACGAAGTTATTGGAGCCTCGCGTGCGCTAGGCGAAGAACTCGGTGCGCCCGCTGTCTCGAGGGCATGTGGAGGTGCCCTGCGTGCGATTGCTGGAGCTGCCAGCGCCCGGACAGTATTAGAAATTGGTACGGGTACGGGCACGTCCGCCCTCTACCTACTCGAGGGTATGGCAAAGGGCGGGGTCCTTACTTCTATTGACATAGAGTCCGAGTACCACAAGGCCGCCCGAAAGCTGTTTAGGGAGGCCGGCATCCCCACGCAACACACGCGCCTAATCACAGGCAGGGCGCTGGATGTGCTCCCCCGCATGGCACACAACGCCTACGACATGGTGGTAATTGATGGGGACGTGGCCGAAGTCGGACAATACTTGCAGCACGCCCGCTTGCTCGTGCGCCCGGGCGGCGTGGTGGCGCTGGTGCATGCCCTCTGGCACGACCAGGTGGCAGATCCGGCCCGCCGAGACCCAGAAACAGTCGCGATGCGCGAGGCTGTGAAAACTCTGCTAGACAAGGATCTGTGGATAACCTCCCTGCTCCCAGTCGGTGACGGGCTAGCTATTGCAATAGCACGCAAATAGACAGACCCCCAGCGTAAGGGGGATAAGCGAAGGGGCGGCCCTTAAGCCGCCCCTTACTTTCATAGGTTCTCGAGTGCCTTGGCTAAATCTTGAGCCTCGTCGTCGCTGAGCTCTACGACCAGCCTGCCGCCGCCTTCCAAAGGAATCCGCATAAGGATCCCCCTACCCTCTTTGACAACTTCAAGTGGACCGTCGCCAGTCCTGGGCTTCATTGCTGCCATGTGCGCACCTGTCCTTACATTTCTTGGCATGATTGCCAGCTACAGAAGTAGCATGAGCCCATTTTATCAAATCGATATAAAAGCGGCCCGAGATGGGCTAGATATCGGCCGTAGCCAAGCGGACGGCTTCCTCTGGAGTGTTAGCTACCCGGAACATGTCAGGGTCTTCGGCCGCAATGTAGCCGGCTTCCAAAACCGTTCCCCTAATCCAGTCCAGCAGCCCGTTCCAGTAGTGACCCCCCACGAGCACAATCGGGAATTTCTTGATCTTGCGGGTTTGCACTAGCGTGACTGATTCAAACATTTCGTCCAAAGTGCCGAATCCACCCGGCATCACAATAAACCCGGAAGCATATTTTACAAACATGGTCTTGCGGACGAAGAAATACCTAAAGTTCACGCCCAGGTTCACCCACTGGTTTAGCGCCTGTTCATGCGGCAATTCGATCCCTAAGCCCACCGAGGCGCCGTCGTGGTCGTGCGCCCCCTTGTTGGCAGCTTCCATCACCCCGGGACCGCCCCCCGTAATGGTGGCTATGTTGCGCTCAGCTAAAAGCCGGCCTACCTCATAAGCGAATTTGTAGTGTTCAGAACCAACTTTCGAGCGGGCGGATCCGAATACTGATACTGCCGGCCCCAATTCGGCGAGGGCCCCAAATCCCTCTACGAATTCGGCTTGGATGCGCATGACCCGCCACGGATCCATGTGCAGCCAGTCGGATTCCTGGCCCTTCTTTAGTAGTCTAGTGTCGGTAGTTTCCTTTGGGATCATCCGCCCCCGCAGCATCACCGGGCCGCGTCTATACGTTTCACTTTTACTCACTAAACCAGCATGCCTTACACTCAAATATTTTGTGTGCCAACTGGATAATTTTTTCCGATTTGCGACCTCGAGTTCACCATTTTTTCAGACTAACGCTTACTTTTCGTCCAGTTCTTTACTCGCCTCAGTAGGGGGCGCAAAAGCTGTCGCACTAATCTGACCGGGTGCCGAATCGGGTTTTACCAGGAGCTTTTGCCCTTTAGAAAGCCTTTGTTTCGCACTTTCCAGCGCCTTCGCAAATGGCTCTGCTTCGCCCTCGCCGGCGCCTGCGAGAGAGATGCCCACTCCCCCATTTTGAGCGTTCGCTATGTAGCGGGCGGAGCTAAAGCCATTCTTTATAGAGGAAACTAGCAGGTTTTTTAGGGCTACCTCGTAGCGCGGTTCCACCGTGGCCACAATCAGGTTGGCCGCCTGTTCCTTAGAAATTGCCGAGGGCGAAAGAACAATAACTTTGACCTTTTTAGTTTCGTCCCTTTTCTGTTTGAGCGCACGCACCAGCGCCTTGTTGGCTTGCTCGGAGGCAGCCGCAACTATTACGTCGGCACCGGCCTTGTAAAGCTGGCGGCCGGCCTCTTCGCCCTGTTCGTAGGCGGCTTGAGCCCCCAGGTAGTACCCCTCGCCCTTATCTGTAGCATTAGCCTGGGCAGGTTTTTGTTTAGAGTTGGCCGTGTCGCGCGCCCCTATTCCCGCAGAAAAATTTGCGAGCAATGTGGCACTTTGGTCGTTGTATGCCCCGGCTACGAGCCCGATCTTCTTAGTGCGCGTGTAGGCTGCGCTAGCATAGCCTGCCTGCCAGGCGGGAACAGACAGGTCGAAAACTACGGGTTTTACATTTTCGGGCACGTCCTTTGCCCGCAATGACATTCCCACTAACACGAAGCGAACTTGCCTGTGGGAGTTGGCTAGTTTCAACGCCCCGGCTTCCAGGGAGGAACCGAACACCACCTGCAGGTTGCATCCATCCTCTATTAGCGTCTCCATAGCTTTTTGCCCTTCAGCTGGCTCGCTGACGAACCGTGCTGAGATCTGCTGGCCAGTAGCGGCCCCAGCCGCACTGACCCCTCTGCCCACTGCCGAAGCGCCTGTGCCAGCGATGTCGGCTCCTTCCATCACCGCGCAAGCCTTCGGCACAGGGGCGGCTACACGTTCGGGTTCATTCGCCTGGCAGCCTGCAAAGAGACCTATCGCGAGCAGGAGTGGCAGATACTTTTTCATCGGTATTCGGCAGGAAGGGAGGCAGTAAGCTGTTTTATCTCTTGGGCCTTTTGCGGGCTGGCCACGAGCGTGGCGTCTTTGGTTCTAACAATTACGGCGTCCTCGATGCCGAGCACGGCGATCAATTCGGTACTATCCAGGTCGGTGGCCACAAGCGTAGAGCCAGAAGCGATCACCTCGGCGCGGGCCTGTCCCACCTGCAAAATGTTGTCCATCTTAGCCAGGGCTCCAAAATCGCCTACGTCGTCCCAGCCCAAAGTGGGCGCGGTGGGGGCCACCGCTACTTTGCCGAGGGCGGCAGCCGGCTCAGCTACGGCGTGATCAATGGCTATCTTAGTTAGGCCCGGCCAAACGCGTTCGCGTACGTCGTCGCGGTCCGGGCTATCCCAAGCAGCAGCGATTTGCCGCAATCCGGAGGCCAGGTGGGGATGATTTAGGCTGAGCGTATCGAGCAGCAATCCCGCCTTGGCCACAAACATTCCGGCGTTCCACAAATACCCCTCGCGCACGTACCGGCTGGCAGTTTCCTGGTCGGGCTTTTCAACGAAACGCTTTACCTGCAAAGTGTCCCCTGACTCGGTGGAATCGCCAGGGGCAATGTAGCCGAAGCCAGTGGCAGCAAAACGTGGGCCGATGCCAATAGTACAAATCCACCCGGCCTCAGCGGCCTCCTCAGCGCTCCTAACAGCTCTGGCGAATTCAGTATTGTCGGCAACCACGTGGTCGGCTGCGAAAGAACCTACAACTTCTTCGCGCCCGTAGCGGACCTCTACAATAGCTGCCGCAAGGCCGATCGCGGCCATCGAATCGCGAGGGGAAAGCTCAGTTATTACTTCCACCGAACGGCCAACTTGCGCGCGCACTGCGTCCTCGTGCATGAGCCCGGTGACCACCATGACAGATTTTGCCCCCCGCAAACGCCCTATAGCATCGGCAAGCAGCGACTGGCCCGAACCAGCCAGATCTAATAAAAACTTGGGACGATTGCGCCTGGACAACGGCCACAGGCGAGTTCCCGCTCCCCCTGCTGGAATAATAGCGCGCACTAGCTAATCCTCCCTGCCGCATCCTGGGCGAGGGCAACCAAAAACCTGGGCGGAGTAAAACCTGCCCGTTCAAAAGCCTCGGCGATTGCGCGCTGCACCCGCCCTGTCTTTGCCCCGTCTACTAAGGCAATCGCAGAGCCACCAAAACCGCCACCCGTCATCCTGGCCCCGTAAGCCCCTGCTTTCAAAGCTGCTTCGACCGCCACATCCAACTCAGGACAAGAAACCTGATAATCGTCGCGCAGCGAGATGTGGGAAGCCACAAACAACTCCCCCAAACGCTTTGCCAAGCCAACATCCAGTTTCCGGCTCCGCAACAGGCGCACCGCCGCGCGAACGCGCGCCACCTCTGTAACCACGTGACGCACCAGTCGCACAGATTCCCCGGCAGGCAACCTCTTCACCGCCGCGGGAAGAGCATCCGGGGTAAGCTCCGCCAAATAATGCAGACCCAACCTCTCAGCTGCCCGCTCGCATGCCTGCCGGCGGCTGCCATACTGGCCATCGGTAAGTTCGTGGGTAGCCCTAGTATCTACCACCAGCAACTGTGCCCCAGCCCCCGACAACTCAAAAGGTACCTGGCGCCCGGACATATCTTTGCAATCCAGTTCCAGCGCCCTTCCGCGAGCGCAACGCAACGAGGCCGACTGGTCCAAACCACCCGTAGGAGCCCCCGCAATCTGATTCTCGGCCTCCCTACAGGCCTCTACCAAAACCTGTCGGCCGCCCTCGGCAAGCGCCAAAGAATTGAGGTCTGACCAGGCCACCGCTACGGCGCACTCCAATGCTGCAGAAGACGAAAGCCCGGCCCCAAACGGCACGCAGGAATCGACCGCAATATCGAGACCAGAAACGTGGAAGCCAGCCTCCGCGAGAGCCCACCCTACCCCCACGACATAGGTGGCCCAAGAGGGAATGGCCTGGCGCGTTCGCGGGCTCACGCGATCCAGGTCAACCTCGGCGACGCCCTGCACCTGGGCAGAAACGATGCGCACTAAACGATCCTGGCGACGCGCGCAAGCAACATAGGTCGCGTGCGGCAGCGCAATGGGCAGGCAGAGCCCCCCGTTGTAATCAGTGTGCTCGCCAATCAAATTCACCCGCCCAGGCGCGAACCAAACCCCCTGCGGGGCATACGAAAAGGTCGCCGCAAAAAGCTGCTTCACCTTTGCAGACGCTTCCTCGCGGGACCAAGCTGGCAACAAAACGCTTTCACTCACCCTCCAATCCTACAGGAGGAGCCCGATCCAATACGCACCTGTCTAATACCTTGTAACCTTGAGCCATGGCCAAAAACGCACAAGTAACAACGGGAGCCGACCCCTACCACCACACGTACCCCGAAGGTGCCCACACCCTCAAAAGCGCCCTGTCGCAAGAAGGAGCGGGGGCGAAAATAAAGGCATTGCTCTCTTGGTACAAGGATTCGCGCCTCGGCCGTTTTCTGGCTCGCTACGGGGTCCAGCGGGGAGCGCTGCTCGCCGGCGGAATCTCCTACACCGCCCTCTTTAGCCTGTTTGCCGCACTAGCCATTGGGATCACGGTGTTCATGGCCCTACTGGGGTCAAACGAGCAACTACGCGAGTCAGTATTCAAAGCAATTAACTCAGCCATGCCCGGGCTAATCACCGTAGGCGGAAAGGAAGGGCTAGTAGATCCGGAATCGCTTGTGCTATCTTCTCCCTTCACCCTTGCCGGCCTGATAGCGCTAATTTCGCTCCTACTCTCCGCAACCCGGGTGATGCAGGCTCTAAAAGTCTCAATCCGCGACATGTTCGGCATTACAGTAATGCCCGTTTCTGCCCTCTCAGACAAACTGCGCGACGCCGCAGGATTCGTAGTAATAGCCCTCTCTGTACTCGCTACAGCAGCGGTCGGCGTGGTTGCCTCCACCGCAGGCGGAACCATCTTCGCTGCCATCGGCCTTCCAGGCGGCATTGGTTCATTCCTAATCCGCGTTCTAGTGCTCGCCGGGGCGGCCCTAATCGACGCCGGCGTCTTCTGGATGCTAGTGCGCTTCATCGCAGCGGTAAAGGTTCCAAAGGCCGACCTACTAAAAGGACTCGTGGTATTCGCACTAGGAGCAGGAATCTTGCGGTGGGCCGGCACCTCGCTAGTAGCCTCCGTATCCGACAATCCACTGTTAGCCTCAGCCGCCGCCCTCGTAACCTTGTTGCTGTGGGTAAACCTACTTGCCCGCGTCACCCTCATGGTGTGTGCTTTTATGGCAAATCCGCCCCGGCCGGCAATCCCGGCCAACCGCGAACACATCCACGCAGACGAAACCCCCAATTACATTTCCGTAACCTATCCGCACACGCTCGCCTGGCCACACCAGTCGCTAACCGGGGCCATAGAGCCAGACCCTAAACACGACCCTTTGACCATAGAAACAGCCCCCCGCACCCCAAAGTGGGGAGGCCTAGTCGGAAGGTACAAAACCTGGCGACTGCAACACTTGCGCCGCCGCCTCCAAAAGGCCGAGGCCGACTACTACCTGTAACTCAAAGAATACGTGGCCACGAGCGGGGCGTGGTCCGACCAACGAGAATCGTGCCCACTAGCCCGGTCCACCCTAGTTGGCCCGGCCAGGGCCAAGGCCTCGTCAGTGACCATCTGGTAGTCTATGCGCCACCCCGCATCGTTGTCGAAAGCCCGCCCTCTAAAAGACCACCAGGTGTAAGGAGCTCTAACGCCCTCACCTAACTTAGTGCGGGTCAGATCGTGCCAACGCCCACTCATCCAACCATCCAGATAGGCGATCTCGGAATCCAACACCCCCGAGCGCTTGTTATGATTCGGCTTCCAATTCTTAATGTCAAACTCCGAGCGCACAACGTTAAAGTCACCCGCCACAACACAGGCGCCCTGCAGCTGCTCCAGACGGGGCCCCACCTTAGCCAGGTAAGCCATTTTCTGTTCCTGCTTAGGAGTATCCAACTCCCCAGAATGCAAGTACGCCGACACCAGCGTGAACGGGCAGGCATTGCCGTTTCCATCCGCCGTGTCCAAAGTCAGCTCCACCCAACGCCCAGAATCTACATCGGACTCGCCCTCGTACAAATAGTCGCGACTTGAAAGCACCGGCGCATCAGCCTTCACAGCGATGGCGACCCCGGCCCTCCCCTTCAGCCGACACGGCACGGTGACCACCCGCCAAGCAGGACCAAAAAGGTCCGCGGCAATCTGCTGGTCGGCACGCACCTCCTGCACCAGCACCACATCCGGAGCAGCCGAATCGAGCCACCCCTCGATACCCTTGCGGAAGGCCGCACGAATCCCGTTTACATTTATAGAAGCAACAGTTAGCACCTATTCCCCCTGCAAAATGGAAGACTGAACGCGAATTTGCCCCTTCTTCACCTGAGTTAGAAGTTCCCTAACCTCTTCCTTCAGCTGCGGCGTAAGCTTAGAATCGTAAGCCCCATAGCCGGCCAGGGCCAATCCCCCGTTTTCTAAGGTGCCCACCCAAGCTCCCGCAGAGTCAGACGAGGCCGTAGACCCCTCGACCACAGCCTGCACTCCGCGATCTACCCGCTTCAACACCGAGGTCACAAAATGATCCTTCTGCTCCGGATGCTTCCTTGCCCCATCTGCAGAAACCCAAATAATTCCCAAATCGCGATTGTTTCCGATCTTCGCCAAAGTACCTTCAGAGGCCGCACCAGCAATGGGCACAATTACCCCCGCCTTCTTATCCAACAGAGACTGGGTAAGCTGGCCTGCCTTCTCCTTATTGACAAAATCGCCCACGGCAAGCACGGACTTGCCATCCGGCTCCCACCCCTGCAGCGACACCGAAGTGCCCTTGGCGTCGTTGTACCGGTCGATCCCCTCGGCCAAGCCGGAAGCGGCCGCCTGCGTAAACTCATTTACCTGGCCCACATAAGTACCGACGAGACCAGTAGTGGTGGTACCCGCCGCCAAATAGCCCGCCAAAAACATTCCCTGGGCAGTATCGAATAGGATCGGGCGAACGTTATCTAGCTCAACGGTTTTCCCATTTAGCGTTGGGCGAGCGTCGACGAGGGCAAAACGCGAATCCTGGTGGGCCTTAGCCACCTTCCCCACAGCCTCCGACATCTGAGCACCGACGGCCACCACAATCGAACACTTATCAGCAACAGCCTTCTGCAACACCTGCTGGTAGTCCGAAGACGATTTAGCTTCGTAAACCTGAGTCTTAGGTGCCTTCTTAGCTGTGCGCACAGACTCAAGGCCAGCTACAGACGCCTCATTGAGCCCCCCGTCTTTGGGACCTGCCTGATTTGTAACCAGACAGGCCTTATCCAAAGACGCAGGCTCAGCCGCCTTTTGCCCACCAGAGCAAGCGGCAAACGAGAAGCTAAGCGCCGCGATAACGGTCAGAACAAGTGCTTTACGCATAGGGGCTCCTTAGAAAGTACACTGCCCCCATGTTAACTGCGCTCGGCAGCTTCCACCACGTTTGCAAGTAAGAAGACCCGAGTCATTGGCCCCACCCCGCCGGGATTAGGCGAGATCTTTCCGGCAACTTGGTCTACGCCCTCGGCAACGTCACCAGCAATTTTCGACTTGCCGGAAACCGGATCGGTAGTGCGTGAAACCCCCACATCAAATACGGCCGCTCCGGGGGCAACCATGTCCGCAGTGATGAGATTCGCCACGCCGGCAGCCGACACCACAATGTCGGCGGCACGTACGTGCTCGGCCAAGTTGCGGGTACCAATGTGGCAACAAGTGACCGTGGAATTGCAGTCCTTGCGCCCCAATAGCAGCCCCAGCGGCCGCCCCACCGTAAGTCCCTGACCGACCAGGCAAACGTTAGCCCCATCAAAATTCACGCCGTTGCGCCTACCCAACTCGACAATCCCACGAGGAGTGCAAGGTAACGGGGAATCCACGGTGGTGCCCACCCGCAGAACCAGCCTTCCCAAATTCACAGGATGCAACCCGTCGGCGTCCTTTTGCGGATCAATAGCCTCCAAAACGGCATTGGTGTCAACCTGATTAGGCAACGGCAACTGCACAATAAAGCCGGTTACTGCCGGATCATTGTTCATCTGCTCGACTGCCGCCATAACCTGGGCGTGGCTGGCCGTAGCAGGCAACTCGATGCGGTGGGAGGTAATACCCACCTCAGCACAGTCACGATGCTTACCAGCAACGTATTTCCTGGAACCGGGGTCCTCACCCACCAAAATAGTGCCTAGCCCCGGAATGCGGCCCTTCTTCTTTAATGTCTCGACGCGCACCGCGAGCTCGGCCTTAATTTGGCTGGCCGCGGCGGTCCCGTCCATAAGGGAGGCGGGACCATCCCACGGATAGCGCACTAGCCGAGTTCGGGGTACAGCGGGTACTTCGCCGTCAGCTTGTCGACGCGGGCGCGCAGACCGGCCTCGTCAATTTCCTGCCCGGCAGCTCCCTGCACCAGAGCCGTAGCGATAATGTCGGCAACTTCCGTAAAATCATCTTTACCCAGCCCGCGCGTAGCCAGGGCGGGAGTGCCAATGCGCAAGCCAGAAGAAACTGAAGCCGGGCGCGGATCGAAGGGAACCGTGTTGCGGTTTACGGTAATACCCACCCGGTGAAGCAGGTCTTCGCCCTCTTGCCCATTGAGCCGAGAATTGCGCAAATCCACAAGCACAAGATGGACGTCAGTTCCCCCCGTCAGCAAGCTAATCCCCTGATCAGCTACATCTTTTTGACAGAGCCGTGCGGCGAGGATTCTAGCCCCTTCAAGAGTGCGTTCCTGGCGGTCCCTGAATTCTGGGGAGGCAGCCAACTTCATCGCCACAGCCTTGGCGGCAACCACATGCATCAGAGGGCCACCCTGCTGGCCTGGGAACACCGCAGAGTTGAGCTTCTTAGCAAGCTTAGTGTCGCGCGAGAGGATCATGCCGGAACGGGGGCCGCCCAGAGTCTTGTGCACGGTAGTAGAAACCACATCTGAGTACGGCACCGGGGAGGGGTGCAAGCCAGCCGCAACCAACCCCGCAAAGTGAGCCATGTCGGTCCACAGGTAAGCGCCGACCTCGTCTGCTATAGCGCGGAACGCCTTGAAGTCGATGTGGCGCGGGTAGGCGGACCAACCAGCGATGATGACCTTGGGCTTGTGCTCGAGCGCGAGCTGGCGCACCTGATCCATGTCGATCCGCAGGGTTTCTTTATCAACGCCGTATGCGGCAACGTTGTAAAGGCGACCCGAGAAGTTGATCTTCATGCCGTGAGTTAGGTGACCGCCCTGGTCGAGGGCGAGGCCCATGATGGTATCGCCCGGTTTGGCGAGTGCGTGCAGCACGGCGGCATTCGCCTGCGCCCCCGAGTGGGGCTGTACGTTCACATATTCGGCGCCGAAGAGCTCTTTGGCCCTGTCGATGGCCAGCTGTTCAACTACGTCAACATGCTCGCAGCCACCATAGTAGCGGCGCCCCGGGTAGCCTTCGGCATACTTGTTCGTGAGGACGGAGCCCTGACATTCGAGCACTGCCTGGGGAACGAAATTTTCCGAGGCGATCATTTCGAGCGTGGAGCGCTGGCGGTCCAGTTCCGCATCCACCGCCTCTTTAATTTGCGGGTCTAGTTCAGCTAGGGATTGCTGCAGGGGGTCAGTCAATTTATCCTCCAGTCGCGGTACGAAGTGTTCCAGGCACCAGCCCAGGCGAGCGACTGGGTGCCTTTTTCAATGCCGCTCCCCGGTGGTGTCCACCTTAGGCGCCAGTTGCGACGGCTCAAGGGTATCTCAAGGGGCGCCTTCCGCGCCACACAGTGAACGTACACTTAAAAATTTCGGCGCCTTCGTAGTGAACGTACACTTAAGAGCCCGCCCTTAGAAGTGCGCCTACCCCTGGAACTAGTGAACGTACACTTAAAATTTTTGCCGCTACAGTGAACGTACACTTAAAAAAATTAGGAGAAAACCACCGTACGAGCGCCATTTAGCAGCACCCTGTGCTCCGCGTGGAACTTCACCGCCCTCGCTAGCACGCGCCGCTCCACATCTTGTCCAAGGCGCACCATGTCCAGCGTTGAATCCGCATGATCGACTCTAGTCACATCCTGTTCAATAATCGGACCTTCATCTAGATCCGCCGTAACATAGTGGGCAGTCGCCCCAATTAGCTTCACCCCGCGTGCATGAGCCTGCGCATAAGGACGCGCTCCCTTAAATGACGGCAAAAACGAATGATGAATATTGATCACAGAGCCCGCCAGCCTTCGACAAATGCTGTCGCTCAGAATTTGCATATAACGCGCCAGCACAACTAATTCGACGCCCTCCGCATCAATTAGTTCAAGCAACTCAGCTTCAACCTGTGCCTTATTTTGATTGGTAACAGGCTTGCAAATAAAAGGAACCGAATGAAACTGAGCAATAGGCGCCAGATCAGGATGATTACCCACCACAGCAACAACTTCAATCGGCAACCCCTGAAAGTCCTGCCTGTACAACAGATCAGCGAGACAGTGCCCTTCCTTAGACACCATTAAAATCGTACGCACTCGCTTCCCTGCCGAATACAACTTCCACTGCATAGAAAACGACTCGGCAACGCGGCTAATCCCGCTCTCTAAAGTTTCAACCCCGCTGGCACAGGAAATTTCAACCCTCATAAAAAATAGGCCGCTTTCCGGATCCCCAAACTGCTGAGACTGAACAACATTTCCGCCACCACGTGCAATCGCGCCGGTTACAGCATGTACGATGCCTGGCCTATCCTTACACGAAATAGTTAAAACAAAATCATCTTTAGAGGTCGATTCACTAATCATGGCGATAGCCTACCCTGACCCAAGGCAAAATCCCGCAACCAGGGCAGGCTACCGCACAAAACGTCATTTTATCCTTTGACCGATCCCGACATCATTCCCGACACGAAGTACTTTCCAAGGAAGATATAAACGAGTAATGTGGGCGCGGAAGCTATGAGGGCGCCCGCCATCGAGCCGCCATAGTCCGCCATGATCGAGCCGTGCGCCAACTCATTCAGCGCTAGAGTTACAGGCCCCGTCTGAGCAGACCCGCCAAAAAATAGGGCGAACAAGAAATCATTCCACGCCTGAGTAAACTGCCAGATAATTACTACCACGAACGACGTGACAGAAATAGGCAAAACCACCGAAAAGTAGGTACGCAACATCCCCGCTCCATCTACCCTGGCAGCCTCCACCAGTTCCTCAGGGACAGACTCATAGTAGTTTCTGAAGATAAGCGTGCAGATAGGAACGCCATAGACTATATGCAATACCATCAAAGCTGGAATACCAAAGGGCGTTACTCCTAAAGCCTGTCCCGCTCCAACCACTAATTTCATGAGTGGAATCATAACCGCCTGATAAGGGATGAACATACCAAATAATATCAGGGTGAAAACTATATTAGCTCCCGGAAATTTCCACCGGCTGAGCACAAAACCATTAGCCGAGCCAAGCATGGCAGAAATAATAGATGAGGGGATTACCAGTATTAGCGATCTACCGATTCCACCTTTTAGCGCATTCCACGCCCTCATCCAATTATCCACATTCCAATCTTTAGGAAGTGACCAGGCGCTGGCCGGACTAACCTCCGCCCCGCTTTTAAAAGACGTTACGATAAGCACATACACCGGTATTAAAACGAGGCACAAAATCATCGCAAGCACAAAGTAACGCAGCGCATTCGAAATCCTCGATGTGCCCTTCCTCCTAGGTGACGCAGATTGCAGAGTCTTTGCTTCAAGCTTTGCGCTCATCGAGTATTCCTCCCCCTTGCATCATGAATCAAATAAGGGATAACTAGGGCCGCAACCACAAGTAGCAACACCGTACCAATTGCAGCAGCACGGGAATGATCGTTCACAGTCATCGCGTTGTACATGTCCACAGCCGGAACAAATGTCTGATACCAGTTTTTATCCGCTATTGCCATGATTAGATCGAAAGATTTTAATGACATATGCCCAATAATAATTATTGCCGACAGAGCTACAGGAGTTAGCTGTGGGAAAATAATATTCTTATACAATTGCCACTCGTTCGCGCCGTCGATACGTGCCGCCTCGCGCAACTCATCAGGAATGCCCCGAAAACCTGCGAGAAACAAGGCCATTATGTACCCGGACAGCTGCCAGATAGCGGGTATTGCAACCGCAAGAATTGCCCACCGCTGCGAAGAGATCCAGCTGTTCTGCAAAAATCCAAGGCCAATAGACTGGAACAGTCGGTTCAGCCCGGAGGCATCAGCTCCTTGGCCCGAATTCAGCAGCCAGCGCCACACAACACCCGAGGCAATAAACGATACAGCCATTGGGAACATGTATACGGACCGGAAAAAACTGTCCCCTTTTATAGGCCGTTCCAAAAGCCACGCCCACAGGAACCCCAAGATCAAAGTCCCCAGAAGAAACACAATAGTAAACACTATCAAATTTCTAAAAGACCATAGAAAGTCAGGATTATTAAAGAGGGCGACGAAATTATCTAGCCCCACAAAATGAACCGGGTCCGCGCCATTAAGTTGTCCCGCCGTATGATTGTCTAAAAGCGAAGTATAAATGTTGGTGCCGATGAGTCCATAGACAAAGAATCCAACCAGTATCACGGAAGGACTTATCAATAAGAGTGCTGGCCCCCACTGCTTTATACCACCAACTGATCTTTTCCGTTTATACTTTTTTATTTCTACTGTTGACATGGCAAATCCTCATGATTGGGGGTGGGACTAACCCCACCCCCAATACTTGTAAGGCAGCAACTACTTTGTTTCTGCCAACTTCGCGAATTGTTCCTGCAGCTGTTTCGCATCAAAATTGCCCGCAGTGAACTTTCCTAGGCCTTCCTTCTTCATAGATTCTGTCACCTTCAAAGGCAGCGCTGCCCCGTGTGCAACAGACGAAACAATTTTGTCCTCGCTGAAAGACTTCATGGCGCTCTTCTGGTAATCGCTAAACTTAGCTTTTTCGTCCTCGCTAAGATCCGCGCGCGCAGGAAGGGATCCCTTCACAGAATTGAAAGCAATCTGTCCCTCTTTAGAGGAAATAGTATCGAGCCACGCCTTGGTGCCTCCCGCATGCTTTGCTCCCACGGGCATAGTGAACGAATCCGCAAGAAAGTCGAATACGCCCTCGGTCCCGGGCACCGGCCAGGCAAAGTAGTCCTTACCCATCTTTTTCCCAGCAGCATCAAAAGCAGGAGGAGTCCAATCGCCCATAACAGTGTAAGCCTGACTTCCATCGTTATTTATGACGCCTTTCATTGCGGGCTCCCAATCTTCATTTAGAAGGGACGGATCAGCATATTCCATAATCTTCTTATAATGCTCGAAGGCTTTAGTTACGTCCGCCGAATGCCAATCACCTTTTCCATCCATGAGCGCCTGGTATCCGTCAGCTCCCATGTCCGCTATCAAAATCGTTTCGAGCAGGTGCAACTGCCACGTGGAATTCCCCACCGCCATCGGATACTTGACTCCCGACTTCTTCAGCTTTTCCATATCGGCGATCCAAGACTCGATGTTCGCAGGTGCTTTCGAAGGATCTATGCCAGCCTTATCCAAAGCCGCCTTCGAGACCCAAGTAACATTCGCTCGATGTATATTCGAGGGCACAGAGTAGATCTTTCCGTCAACAGTTAGGCGCTCAATCAAATCTTTGGGGAAAGCGTCGCGAAGTTTGAGTTCGTCATAAAGTCCCGAAAGGTCTTCGAGGTAGCCGGCTTTGATGTCCTCGCTAATCTCGGCACCAGCGTGAGCTTGATAGGTGTCAGGCGGGTTCTTGGCGGCAAGATCAGCCTGCAGCTTCTGCTTCGCCTGGTCACCACCCCCACCAGAAACAGCCTGACTCTGGAATTTCGTATCGGGGTGCTGCTTCTGCATAACTTTCTGTAGTGCAGCGAGGCCCTCTTTTTCAGAACCAGCTGACCACCAAGTCACAACATCCACCTGGGAGGCATCCTCCTTACCTCCGCTCGAAGTCTTAGCCTCGTTACCACCGCCACAAGCGGTAAGAGAGAGGGACAGTGCGGCTACTCCAGCTAGCGCTACTAATTTACGCATTAATGCTCCTTTGCATTGGCGTTAGAGATGGGAAACCACGTCGTTTCCCCAGCTATCTCTTTGCGCGCCTATCTTATCCCATGCAGTTTTACGCTTTTGCCCCTTTCACATCAACGAGCCAAAATGTTTGCCCATATAACTTGTAATAGCCGCGCGCCCTAGTCTAGGCCAGCAGCCACCTGGCGCAGCCGCCGAAGCGCCCAACGAAAACGCTCAAAGTACGCACACTGGCCCTCTGAAATAGTGAACGTACACTTAATAAGGAGGCGCCACCCCCAAAATTAGTGAACGTACACCTTAGGTTCTCCCGCAAACTAGTGAACGTACACTTAAAACGCAGCAAAAGGTCCCGGCGGGACACGCCCGCCGGGACCCCTCAAAACTGACTACAAAATGCCAGCCTTCTTCACAGTCTCAATTTCCACCTGGGCAGCCTCAGCATTCTTCTTCAACTGCTCCTTCTGCTTCGCATTCAAATCAAGCCCCTCAACGACCTTCCACTCACCACCATCGGAAGTGCACGGAACGCCATACACAAGACCCTCAGGAATGCCATACTGTCCCTTAGACGGCAACGCCACAGAAACCCAATCATCCTCAGGAGTACCCAAAGCCCACGACCGCATATGGTCAATCGCCGCAGACCCGGCCGAAGCAGCCGAAGATGCCCCGCGCGCCTCAATGATCGCGGCCCCCCGCTTAGCAACAGTCGGAACAAAGTAAGAATCCAGCCACTCTTCGTCAACCAACTCCGTAGCAGCCTTATCGCCCACCGTCGCAAAAGAAATATCCGGGAACTGGTCAGCCGAATGATTCCCCCAAACAACGACCTTCCTAATATCGCTCACGGCAGCACCAGTCTTCTCGGCAAGCTGGCTAATAGCACGATTATGGTCGAGCCGCATCATAGCGGTGAACCGCTCGGCAGGAACATCCGGAGCCGACGCAGCAGCGATGTACGCATTCGTGTTAGCAGGGTTGCCAACTACCAAGACCCGCACATCGTCGGCAGCATGGTCATTGATAGCTTTCCCCTGCGGCCCAAAAATCCCACCATTGGCCTCGAGCAAGTCCGCGCGCTCCATCCCCTTCGACCGAGGGCGAGCACCAATCAACAGAGCATAATTGCAACCTTCAAAGGCCTTATTCGCGTCATCGTAAACATTCAAGCCGGCCAAAGTGGGGAATGCTGCATCCCGCAGCTCCATCGCAGTCCCCTCGGCAGCCTTCACAGCCTGCGGAATTTCCAGCATGTTAATAATAACTGGCTGATCCGCGCCCAACATGTCGCCCGCGGCAATGCGGAACAAGGTCGCGTAGCCAATATTCCCGGCCGCGCCTGTAACTGTGACAACTACCGGTTCTTTCGTCTGTGCCATATCTCAAACTCCTTCGTGGATTAGGCGTTGCATACGCCCTGGCGTTGCGCCACGGTTAAAGGATAGATCCGTCACTATCTTTTTTCTTCAGCATAAGTCCCACCACGCGTAATTTGTCCGTCAAAGTAGTGAACGTACACCTAACGTAGGAATTTATGGGGACGCAAAAATACAGTTGTGATGCGCCGGTGCATGCAGCCAAGTAAAGTGAAAATAGCTAGAAAGGTGGACCCATGGCCAAAACCCAAAATTCGCCCTCGACCAAAGACGGCAAAGACGGCGCGCTCGACGGTTGGAGCGCGGACCCTCGAAAACTACTACGAGCAAAAGCAATCGTGCCCATTGCAAAGTTCGAACGCGACTCAACCCCAGGTTGGACTTCAGGCAAGGAAGCCGCACTGAAGCAAACCGCTAAACGCGGTGAAATTATGGCTGAACTGCAAGAACGGCTGTGGGCTCAAGCAAATACGGGGCAAAGCCAAGACAGTCTATTAGTGCTCGTCCAAGGCCTTGACACAGCCGGCAAGGGCGGAATCGCAAGGCACGTCCTCGCAATGGTAGACCCGCAAGGCGTAGCCATCACCGCCTTCAAGAAACCCACCCCCGTTGAAGCCAAACACGACTTTTTATGGCGCATAGAAAAAGCCCTCCCCAAGCCCGGCTACATTGGCTTTTTCGACCGCTCCCACTACGAGGACGTGCTCGTACCCTACGTGGCAAACAAGCTAAAGGGCGGGAACCTAACCAAACGCCTCGAAAAAATAAACCGCTGGGAAGCTCAGCTCAAGAAAAAACACATCACGTTGGTCAAATTTGCTCTCCTGGTCAGCTACGACGAACAAGGCCAGAGGCTACTCGAACGCGTAGACCGTCCTGACAAACAATGGAAATATTCTCCTGGAGATATAGACACGCGTTCCGACTGGTTCAAATTCCAGTCCGCCTACGAAGAAATACTCGAGCACACAGACACAGACGTAGCCCCCTGGTATGTAATTCCAGCTGATCACAAGTGGTATTCGAGGCATGCAATCGCCGAAATAATATTACGAACACTGGCAGATATGAATCCGACCTGGCCGAAGCCCACGTACGATGTGGCCGCCGAACGCCAGCGCGTTCTCGCGACGATGCCAGAAGAGACATTATCGGACTATGAGGAAGAAAAGGCCAAGAAGACTCCCCAGCGCGCTGGCGAGGCAGCCGATCTGAAAGCTCAAGTCGCCAAGCTGAATCCGGATGCTGACGCGGCAACCGTAGCCCGAAAATTCGAAGGGAAAAATGCTACCGGGGCAGCCTATGATTTTGGCGCTCAGGTAACTTCCTGGAAAGTTGGCAAGGACGAAGCACTTTGGGCATCTAGTAAGAAGCCGGTTGCAGGCGAAGCCGTACGCGGAGGCATTCCTATTTGTCTACCCTGGTTTGGTTCCGGCAAAGACGGGAACTTGACCCCAAAGCACGGCTTGGCTAGAAGCCAATCCTGGGAATTCGTGGAGCAAAATAACGAGGGCGGCCGCGTAGTTGCCAAGTGGCATCTAGCTAAAGGATCGCTGAAGGGGCAACGTGCAGGCTGGGAGAATCTTTCTGCGACTTTTGAGGCCTCCTTCGGTAACAAGCTACGTCTGGAACTTTCAATCACCAACGAGGGTAAGAAGCCGGTTGAATTTGAAGATGCTCTGCATGCCTACCTGCTGGTATCCGATGTAGAGAAAATCCAAATTACAGGCCTAGAGAAGGTCAAGTATCTAGATAAAGTGCCAGGCCAGGAGGCCACTAGGAGCGCGAAAAAGCCGATCACCTTCTCTGGCGAAACAGATCGAATCTACTTTGGTTCGGGGCCGGTAGAAATTGTAGATGGCGCCCGGCGGATAGAGGTATCGACTGACGGTGCGTCAAACATCGTAATTTGGAATCCCGGTGCAAAAAGGGCGAAGGATTTTGCCGATATTGAGGGTTCTCAATGGCGCCGGTTTGTTTGTATCGAAGGCGCCAACGTATTAGACGACACATTGCGCCTGAAGTCTGGGAAGACACACACTCTAAAATATACGGTCGATATTTCTAAATAGTTACGGTATCTCCCGCGGCTACAGAGGTCATTAGGCGGGCCCACGGACACAGCCTGTGGGCCCGCCTTTTCGTTACTTGCTAAGGTGTACGTTCACCTAATCGCTTAAGTGTACGTTCACTAAAACTGGGGTACAGATCGCACAGAAACGCGCGAAAGAGGACGAACTCACCGCCCTCTTTCACATTCCTGCACAACTACCGGCGGTTATCCAAATAGAACTGCACCAACCCCTTGGTGGACGAATCCTGCATTTCTAAAGCCTCCTCGTCACCCGCAACGGCAGAAGAAATTTGCTTCGCTAGTACCTTTCCCAGCTCAACACCCCATTGGTCAAAGGAATTGACTCCCCAGACAACGCCCTCTACAAAAGTTATGTGCTCATATAAGGCGATCAGTTCTCCCAGCACTCTAGGACTCAATTCAGTCGCCATAATAGACGTAGTAGGTTTGTTGCCCTCAAACACCCTGGCCGGCACGATCTCTGCAGCAGTTCCCTCAGCCCGCACCTCTTCAGCACTCTTGCCAAAAGCCAAAGCCTTCGTTTGGGCAAAGAAATTAGATAAGAACAATTCGTGCTGATCGGCCCCATCCGGAGCCTTCAGCGGCCAAGCAGGATTTACCACCGCGATAAAATCTGCTGGAATCAGCTCAGTGCCCTGATGAATTAGCTGATAGAACGCATGCTGACCATTAGTTCCAGGCTCGCCCCAGAACACTTCGCCAGTTAGCGTAGTCACTCGAGAACCGTCGCGACGCACACTCTTGCCGTTTGACTCCATAGTCAGCTGCTGCAAATACGCCGGAAACCGATGCAAATACTGTGCATACGGCAAAACAGCATGCGTATGAGCATCCAAGAAATTCCGGTACCAAACATTCAGCATCCCCATCAACAACGGAACATTTTCGTTCGCAGGAGCATGCATAAAATGCTCATCCATAGCCCGGAAACCCGACAGAAAATCAGTGAACCCATGCGGCCCTATCGCAATCGCCAATGACAGCCCGACAGCCGAATCAACCGAATAACGTCCGCCAACCCAATCCCAAAAGCCGAAGGCATTAGCAGGGTCTATACCAAACGCTTGAACCCTATCCAACGCCGTCGAAACCGCAACGAAATGTTTAGCTACGGCCTCATCCTGGGATGTACCATCACCAGAAATCAGCCCGCGATCCCTCAAAGACGCCAACAGCCAACGCTTAGCAGCATTCGCATTAGTCAAAGTCTCGAGAGTCGTAAAAGTCTTAGACGCGATTACAAAAAGCGTTGTTTCAGGATCAAGATCCGCAGTTTTCTCGCCAATATCTGTTGGATCAATATTAGAAACATACCGGCACTGCAAACCATCCTGACAATAAGGCTTGAGCGCCTCGTATGCCATAACAGGTCCCAGATCCGAACCACCGATGCCAATATTGACTACAGTCTCAATCGGTTTGCCAGTAGCGCCCTTCCACTCACCAGCACGAACCTTTTTCGCAAAAGAGAACATCTTCTGCAAAACATCCTGCACATCCGCCGTGACATTCTGCCCGTCAACCTGCAAAGGATCTGATACTGGCCGACGCAAAGCCGTATGCAAAACAGCCCTGTCCTCAGTCACATTAATATGTTCGCCCGAGAACATTGCCGCGCGCATTGAGTGTACGTTCACCCCCTCGGCAAGTTCGAGCAAGGCCGAAAAAATTGGTTTCGTAATCAGATTTTTTGACAGATCCACATACAAATCAGCGGCTTTGAACGTCAGATTGTCGGCGCGTTCAGGATCATCATTGAACCATCCACGCAAGTCCGGTTCGAAATTATCCTTCAAGTCCTGCAGTTTTCGCCAAGACGCAAGTTGAGTTGGATCAATCGGTTCTACATGGTCGCTCATGCTAGTTCCTTTCCGTTTCATACCCAAGTGTACGTTCTAGTCGCCAACAAGAAAATTAAGTGTACGTTCACTCCTTTCAGCGAGAGAGCGAAAACGGGCGGCCAGTAGATGCTCCAACCGACGCTACCCTATTCGAAGCACTCCAAGTTATCTGGACCAATCGTTGGCATGGGCGGAACAGGACAAGCAGCCTCCTCAAGGCTAACCACCGGAACCATAGGAACAAACTGCGTCCACCACTGCTCAAAAGGACGCCTATGCTGCAAATCCAACTGATCCATCATGCGTTCAACAGGGAAAACGACGGCATCGTCCTCAGACTCGCCAACATATACGGCCCTAAACCTGCCCTCCTCAAACTGGGCTTCGACCTCGTCCATAGCCCGCGCAGTAAGACGCGTGGCCAACAACCGATCAAACGGCGTAGGCGAACCGCCCTGCTGCAAGTGCCCAATTGCACTCGCACGCACGTCATAAAGGCCACGCCCCTCCTGCTCAAACACGCGCTCCAAAAACTCAAGATTGTACAAGCCGGACGCCTCCTCATTACGAACCGCCAAAAATAATCTCCGGCCCTGCTCAAAAGAACAGCGCATAAGATTTGCGTCCTGCTCGATCTCGCGCAAACTCGTTGGCAGCTCATTTAGATACACTCGCTCTGCCCCAGAAGCAAGCCCAGCCATAAGCGCCAAATATCCGCAATATCGGCCCATCGTCTCAGCAACGAAACAACGTTTAGACGCCGCCGCAGACTCCTTAATCCGATCCAATGCCCAAACAACATTATTCAAAGCCGTGTCCGTCCCAATCGACAACTCAGAACCCGGCAAATTATTATCAATAGTCGCCGGCACCAACACAATTGGAATTCTAAAAGCCGGATAACGCCCCACCTCAGAAACCATCCGGTAAACCGCAAGATAGGCGTTCATTCCGCCAACAATAACGAGGCCGTCCAAATTATTGTTCTCAATCGCCCTACCCACTGCGTAGAGCTCATCGACCTCGGGAATATGCCGCCGGGTTCCCAGTTCCGCGCCCCCGTCAAATCCCCATCCCTCAACATCCCTCCACGCCAAAGGCACAATCTTCGAATCCATCAGGCCAGCGAACGATCCTTGCACGCCCAGCATTTCGAAACCCTTGTCCACGCCTATACGCACCGCGGCTCTAGCGGCAGTGTTCATCCCCGGAGCAAGCCCACCCACGTGCATTATTGCCACACGCTTAGCCGACCTCCCAGAAGTTTCGCACTCGCCCCTTTCAGGCGGAAACGACAGTATCCGATTCAAAGCGAGCATATTGGTAAACGAACGGCCGCGGGCGCGCACGGCCTCCTCATAACAATGCGCCGCAGTCAACTTTTTTACCTTGCGAGTGTGCTCCAACGATTTCACGAGCGGCAGACGCGCGATCCTGTTCTTACGCGAACCCAAAATATAGGGTTCAGACTTTGGCGTCGCCTTCAATACCTCGATCACGGCCGCATACCCGAGAGCGGTCGGCATCCACCGATCATATGCCGAGGGCGTACCGCCCCGTTGAGTGTGCCCCAAAATAGTTATTCGAGCCTGCTGACCAGCGTACTTTTCAACTGCATCGGCCACCGTTTGCGCCGTAATCTTTTCACCTTCAGTGTCCACGGCGCCCTCGGCCACGATAATAATAGACTCCCGTCTGCCTGCAGCTCGGCCTACTTTCAAGGCCTGCACCATATCTTTCTCCCAACCCGGGGCGGGAGGCTCCTCGGGGATGAAAACATAATCACACCCCCCTGCCACAGCAGCCATAAGCGGCAGATAACCGCAGTGGCGTCCCATAACCTCGAGGACGAACGTGCGCTGGTGGGAGGCTGCGGTAGAAGAAATCTCGTCGATTGCCGACAATATTCTGTGAAGGGCAGAATCAGTACCCACAGTCATGTCTGAGCCAACCAGATCATTGTCAATGGAACCAACAATACCTGCGATATAAAGTGTGGGATGGGCCTTCGCCAATTCGTTTGAAATGACTCCTTCAGCCACCAGGTCATCAAGCATAGACGGCCATTCTGCACGGAACTCTTCCGTTCCCGACAGTGAACCGTCACCACCAATCACGATCAGATGATAAATGCCCTTTTCCAGCAGATTTCGTGCAGCTTTTTTCATACCCGAACGTTCGCGGAACTCAGCTGAGCGGGCAGTACCAATTACAGTTCCGCCTCGGTTGAGTATCGAAGAGACGTCCCCCCACCGGAGCGGCCGGATCCGGTCAGTACCCGCTACCGCACCAGCCCACCCGTCTAGTATCGCGTAAGGCTGGGCGCCGAGGGCAATACAAGTACGAACCACTGAACGTACAGCTGCGTTCATGCCCGGGGCATCCCCACCAGACGTCAAAACTCCAACTTTGATCTGACTGCCGTCAGGATTTGAATATTTGCCCCTCAGGTCGTTAAGTGTACGTTCGCTGCCCATTCATCCCTCCATTGGTAAGCAAGGTTCTGCGAAGCGTTTAGTGACTCGCAACTCTATTGTTCCCTAATTTCCGCAACGTGAGTAGGACAAAGATACTGAAACCTGCAAAACATACTGTGCCTCCCCTACCTTCCTTACTTCCCCGGATAGTGTACGTTCACAATTTCGAGGGGGGACTTGCAACCAAGCTAGAGTGTACGTTCACTATCTTATTTTCAAGGGGGGCTAACTTAGCTCCTGCTGAACTGCTTCGTCCAGCTCTTCCAAGAACTGTTCCGTCGTCAAAAACGGTTGTTGGCTGCCTACTAAACGCGCCAAATCCTTCGTCATCTTTCCGCCTTCTACAGTTCTTACTACGACCTTTTCTAGCACATCGGCAAAACCGATGACCTCCGGGGTAGAATCAAGCTTTCCACGGTGGCGCAATCCCCCAGTCCAAGCAAAAATTGAAGCTATCGGATTAGTGGAAGTCGGCTCCCCCCGTTGGTATCTTCTGTAATGCCTCGTTACCGTGCCATGCGCAGCCTCGGCCTCCACTGTTTTGCCATCCGGTGTCATAAGGAGCGACGTCATAAGCCCCAGGGACCCAAACCCCTGAGCTACAGTATCGGACTGAACATCGCCGTCGTAGTTCTTGCATGCCCATACGTATCCGCCCTCCCACCTAAGCGAGCACGCTACCATGTCATCTATCAAGCGGTGTTCGTAGGTTAGGTCTGCAGCCTCGAATTTTTCTCTATATTCCGAATCAAATACCTCTTGAAATATGGTCTTGAACGCCCCATCATAGGCTTTCAAAATAGTATTCTTGGTCGACAAAAACACCGGAAAGCCACGATCTAACCCATAGTTGAAAGCGGCCCTGGCAAAATCGCGTATGGACTCGTGAAAGTTATACATCCCCATAACTACCCCGCCCTCGGGAGGAGTACGTATAACCTCATGCTCAATTGGTTCCGAGCCATCATCAGGCGTAAACGTCAACGTCACGGTTCCTGCACCGGGAACCTTGTAATCCGTAGCCCTATATTGATCTCCAAAAGCGTGGCGCCCAATAACGATTGGTTTCTTCCACCCCGGTACCAGGCGCGGAATATTAGAAATTATGATCGGCTCCCGGAAAACAACCCCACCAAGGATGTTCCGAATCGTGCCATTGGGAGATTTCCACATTTTCTTGAGACTAAATTCTTCAACTCTCGCCTCATCAGGAGTTATAGTTGCACATTTGACACCTACGCCGTGCCTTTTTATGGCGTTCGCAGCATCAATCGTCACTTGATCATCCGTCGCATCGCGACTTTCGATACTTAGATCAAAATAGCGCAGATCAATGTCAAGATACGGGTAGATCAGCCGCTCCTTGATAAAACGCCACATAATACGAGTCATCTCATCGCCATCAAGCTCCACAATCGGCCCTTTGACCTTTATTTTGGTCATAAAGTCTCCTCAATCGAGTTGCAAAGATGTCCTTTACTCTCAGATTACTCGATGTCGAGATAATTTGCTGAGTATCTTCCTCGCCCTCAGGTCCTCCACATGCCAGGATCAAAACTCCGACCCGCACCCTTCAGAGTTGCCCTCGAGAACAGGCCCCACACTTTTATTTAGTGTACGTTCACAAATATTGAATGAGGGAAACACATAGACAAACCATAACTTGCTACGCTCCCCTCAGAACCACCCGGTAGATCCTCGCGGCCTCCAGGATCGCATTCTAGTAGTGATCCATCCCCTCACTGCATAATCCCCAACACCGAGACTGAAAAGCTCCCTACGCAATCTAGCAACCAACACAGTAAAGTTTCCAACCTCATCTGAGCTGACGTGCACCACATGAATACCTAAACTCTCAAGTTCCCTATCGCGGTGCAACTGCCGAGTCCTCTCGTACATGGCAGCCTCTGCAGAAAAACCCAACTTAATACGACCATCAAACTCCAACGCAACAAGGGCTTGCGGATAAAACGCATCAATATAACGGCACCCAGTCCCGGTCCATACCCTCTCCTGAAGCTTCGCCCTCGGCAATCCTGCCAAATAACAAACCCAAACCATTACAGCCTCTAACACAGAATCCACAGCGGGAGTTAGTAAGTCTAATAACCGCTCGGCTTGTCGAAACCTCCGGTCAGGCGGATATTCTCGTCTCAGACGCTTATAAATTCTGGCCGACACCTTCTGAGCGGCACTATACGAGGCCTTCGGATCGTCGCGATCAAACCCAACAAGCTTACGAAGAGCCATACAACCAAACGCTACCGCATCAGCAGGTGGAGCAAGCCGCAGCATATCTAAAATTGTCTGCTCGACGCTAGTTACCCAAACCCCACCTATGCGCTCGACGTGGGGCGGCACAACCCACTCATGCCGAATCACCTGGGCCTCCCGCAACCGTGTTCTCCCAACCTTCAAAGACGGCAAATTCAAACGCTTCCTGCACGTCCTGTCAACTAAAAGGTGCACGTCCGGATTAGTAGCCATATAAGGAATCTTATGGATGAGCGCAGCTGACTCTAGGCAAGCTACGCCCCCACCACACCGGTCAATACTCGCGAGCACTCGCGCGCGACGTAAGAAATCGACGTCTGCAGCTAAAGGCCCGACCTCAATCGGAACCACGGAAGCATTTGGACTTACACGTACTAGCGAAGAATCACCATCACTACAGCGCCTCCGCGCGTGGAAAACAAGCCCCATTGGAGGCTTAAGCCTGTATCTATAACGCCTTCGTTGTGTGAACATACATGAAGTTTCGGCAAAAATACACCACTTTGCCAGTACCATCCCGGAAAGCTGTGGAAAACATAGACCGACGCACCTGTGGACACATTAAATAGTGAACGTACACCTAAAAGCATTAAGCCCTTAAGTGTACGTTCACATCTGAAATGGGGAAGGACTACTTCTCAGGGCCCAGCAACCGATATACGTCAGAACCAATCAAGAAGCCTCGCCCGCTAGCAAGTTCCGCACAAACCAAGTTCTCGCCGTCGTCGCCGCAAGCCCAACCGTCCTTTTGTATACGTTTACCATACTCCAACGAACGAATCTTCATTCGCTGATTGGGATCCGGATTATCTTCAACCTCCGCGTCATAGCGCAGAGGCTGCCCTTTAACAACACAGGCGCCGATTCCACGACCTCCGGGCCAAACAGCAAGCGTGTCACCCGTACGGTTGCCCTCTACACAACCCACCTGATCCTCAGTATGCAAATCCAACGCACGCACCAACCCACACTGAATGCTAGGCGAAGCGGCAGTTGAACCATCAGCTCCCCTATACGGCAAAATCAGGTCCGTACCAAGTTTTCCACCAGCGTCAGAGAAGGAACAAACGACATGCCCGGACTCTGAACGAAAAACCAAAGCGTTCCCCACCTTGAAACTCGCCAAATCCGACCTCGGCATGCCCAACAAAGCACCAATTGAACTATCAGCTCCTTGGGGAACTACCACATCATCCGGATCAGCACTACTGGGGGCAACCGTGGCCTTACCGCCGACCTTTTGGGCAGCTGGCCCAAGCTTGCCCGTTGAAACCCCGTACACGTAATAGCACAGCCCAGCTAGTACTACTAGCAACACCAGCGACCACAGAGCCCAGCCAATTTTCTTTACCACTGGCCCATCCCTTCAGCAAGTGGCCAATTACGATCAATGTGTACCCCATCGCCGCGGCGCTCACGCAAAAATGTTTCAAAATCTACTGCCCATTGTTCGTGGGCAGCCTTCTGCAAGGCGTTTATTTGCTCCGGACTGACCTCAGCGAATTGGCGATGAAATGTCAACATAACATTGGCTAAATTGAGCGTTGCTGCAGCATCTACGCCAGCATTGTGGAGCCCATCGGGCATTTCCACCGCGTAATGTTTTAGCAAATCAGCAAGCCTACGCTTACCCCTTCGGCGCGGAACGAACGCGCGGTCCAAAACCAAAGGGTCAAATACGGGGACGTGCCCAGTATCAACTCGGTGACGGAGCGCAGGAAGATTATAACGCGCAAGTTCACTCTCAAGAATCGTCAGATCGTAGCTGGCATTGAATATTACGAGGACGGATCCTGCACTGGTCTCCTCGGCGATCGTCGCCGCAATTTCTGACAGCGCCTCCGCAGGCTCCATGCCGTTAGCTTCCACGAACTCAGAGCTCATCCCGTGGACAGCCCTTGAAGCAGGCGGAATTGGTACTCCAGGATTCACGATCCATGATCGTTCGCTGCAGTTCGTACTCTCCGAGGGCGAGAGACGCCCTATGAGAGAAGCAGTAATTATACGGTCCTCGCGAGGGTTAGTACCTGTTGTTTCAGTATCGAACCCAAGCACACGAGTATTTTGCCAAGCTTCGAGCGGGGTCACATTTGCTCCATCGTTTTTCACAATTTTAAGTGTACGTTCACTCCTCGAAATTTCTGAAGAGTGAACGTACACTTAAAAACCCTGGGTCAGGGCCCTGCAAGCCCCCCGAAAATACCTACTTTTGAGACTGCCCGTGGTAGTTGGGTGCCTCCACAGTCATCTGCACATCATGCGGATGGGACTCACGCAGCCCTGCCGCAGTAATCTGCACAAACTTTCCACGTTCTTTCAGGGTCGGAATATCCACAGCGCCAACGTAGAACATCGACTGGTGCAGCCCCCCGAGCAGCTGATAAACAACCGCCGCTAGAGAGCCAGAATACGGAACCTGTCCCTCAATACCCTCAGGGACGATCTTGTCATCAGAAGACACATCCGCCTGAAAATACCTATCCTTCGAATAAGACTTACGCCCTCGCGAGCTCATCGCACCTAAGGAACCCATACCCCGGTAGTGCTTGTACTGCTTACCATTCATAAATACGAGTTCACCAGGTGATTCCTCACAACCCGCCAGCAACGAACCTAGCATCACGGTATCTGCTCCCGCAGCGATCGCCTTTGCAATATCCCCCGAATACTGCAAGCCACCATCGGCTATTAGTGGCACTCCTGCAGGCTTACACGCCTTCGCCGCCTCAATAATGGCCGTAATCTGGGGAACCCCAACGCCTGCAACGATGCGCGTGGTGCAAATCGAGCCAGGCCCGACTCCCACCTTCACTGCATCTACCCCAGCGTCAATAAGTGCCTGGGCGCCCTCTTCAGTAGCTACGTTGCCGCCAACCACCTGAATTCCGTCAAAGCGCTCATCTGACTTGAGGCGAGAAATCATCTGACAAGCAAGCTCAGCTGCACCGTTGGCTGTGTCAACGACGAGGACGTCGACTCCAGCCTCGGCTAAGGCTTCGGCGCGCTCCCAAGTATCACCCCAGTAGCCAAGGGCGGCCCCCACGAGCAGACGCCCCTTAGAATCTTTGGTCGCATTCGGATATTTCTCGGTCTTCACAAAGTCTTTCACCGTAATCAGACCGCCGAGACGCCCATTTTCATCTACGATCGGGAGTTTCTCGATCCTATGCTGAGCCAAAAGCTTCTTTGCTTCGTCCCGAGAAATACCAACCTTGCCAGTAATCAGTGGCATCGGTGTCATAGCCTCCGAAACCTTCATCTCGGCCCACTTTGACGGAGGAATAAAGCGGAGATCACGGTTAGTAATAATGCCAAGTAGCTTATTGTCCTCGTCGACGACAGGAAGCCCAGACACGCGATAATGGCCGCAGAGTTTGTCCAGCTCCTCGATTGTCGCTTCCGGCTGCACAGTAACGGGATCCGAAACCATCCCCGACTCCGAGCGTTTCACCTGCCGCACCTGGTGAGCCTGCTCTTCAATGGAGAGGTTGCGGTGCAAAATACCAATTCCGCCCTGCCGCGCCATCGCGATCGCCATCCTGGCCTCAGTCACAGTATCCATGGCCGCGGAGATCAGCGGCATGCGCAGCTTAATCTTCTTCGTCAACACCGCCTCCGTATTCACATCGGAGGGGACGACATTCGTTGTTCGCGGAAGCAGCAGAACATCGTCGTAGGTAAGACCTGTCAGTACAACTGGATTTTGCATATCGTGGCTCACATTTCAATACTAACGCCCAATTTCTTGAGGCTTAAGCCTCAGCAATGGGATTTTTATCATGCACGCAGCCGTTCGCCATAGAAGAAGAACGCTAACAGCCGCCCGCCTGAACACCGGCTTAACTAATTCTTACCGAATTGTTAGCTTTATTTTCGGCTTGCATTCAGGAAACTCTAAGATTCACCTGAAACACTCTTGTATAAGGGATCTGATCAAGTCAGCCCCTGGGGTTCACAGAGCCCACGCAACTGCTAAGGAGATGCGAATGACAGATGTATCGCGACTTCCCGGTCCCAGCATAGACCTTTGGGAATGGCAGTACGAGGGTGCCTGCCGCGACCTTGATACGGAACTTTTCTTTCATCCCGAGGGCGAACGCGGAGGTACTCGTAGGCGTCGCGCGGAGGCCGCGAAAGCCGTCTGTGCTACGTGTCCGGTTATCGATAAATGCCGCGAATACGCACTAAAAGCCCACGAACCATACGGCGTGTGGGGTGGAATGACAGAGGAAGAACGTAGGGCACAAATTCAGAAGGCTCGTAAGAGCGCGTAGAAAGCTTTCGTACAACAGTTCCATGGGAGCAGTCGCAGGGCTGCTCCCATTTTTATCCCATTTTTATGCGACTACCCTCCGGCACTTAAGTGTACGTTCACTATCTTCGGTGGCGACCATACCGCTTCAGAACCAGTGCCGTTACCAGCAAAACTTAAGTGTACGTTCACTACGTTACGGGTACACATGCCTCCCTCACTCACCCCCGATAACGCACGCCCACCCCAAGTCTTGCTGCAAAACACTACGAGAAGTTACCGTACTTAAAGAAAAAGCGGCCGGCAGCAACGCTACCAGCCGCATTTCCTAAAAAGGCTTAGCGATCAACCTTAGCCAAAATATCGCGAGCATTGAGCAGCAAATACTCCTGCCCGTTGTACTTCACCTCGGTGCCGCCATACTTCGAATAAATCACGACGTCGCCCTCGGCAACATCAACCGGAACGCGCTTGCCGGAGTCATCAATACGACCCGGACCAACTGCCAAAACAGTACCTTCCTGAGGCTTTTCCTTAGCGTTATCCGGAATAACAAGGCCTGAAGCAGTCTTTTTCTCGGCTTCTACCTGCTGGACCAAGACGCGGTCCTCGAGCGGCTTAATGGAGACCGACACTGCGGACCTCCCTTTCTTGTAGATCGAATGGGATTGCTAACGGCCCCCTACCCTCCGTCGCGGGTGGTCGAATAGGCGACCTGCGCTTAGCTATTCGCTTCACGTACAAGATATAGATTAGCCCCACCCTTAGCACTCTGACAACCTGAGTGCCAACGGTTCTCTGTTAGCCAACTTTATAGGACCGACCAGGCCAGGTAGGCTTTCCATATGCCTCTTCCAAACATTGGTACCCGCCCTCAGAAAAACCCTTTCAGCCCGGGCGGAAACTACTATAAAGAACTCGAACAGGCATGTAAGATTGGCGCCAGCCCAGACAGAGTTGGCCTTTTGCTCCGCAAACAAGGGCTGGCACCTCAGATAGCGACGGAGATCGCCATCCAATGCGACCTCCGCAAACGCGCCGAAGCTAAATTCGGCACACAGGCCAAGAAAATGCTTTTCACTCGGCCAGGGCTCGAACAAGCCACCCGACAATGTGTGGCATCGATTCATGCAAAACGGCTTGCTGAAGTGAACGTACACTTCGTCGCAGATCTAGGATGCGGCCTCGGCACCGAAGCAATTGCCTTCGCGAAAGCGGGCATACAAGTCTTAGCACTAGAACTTGACGACTACACCGCAAGCTGCGCGAAGCACAATCTCGCAGAGTACCCACAAGCGACAGTCAAGATAGCCGACGTTACAAAAATTAGCATGCAGACGCTTGCCGATGCTGGCGTGGACGCGCTCTTCGCAGACCCGGCCCGACGTGGCCCACGTGGCCGTCTGATAGACCCAAGCACCTGGTCTCCGGCGCTGCCTCTAGTCCTAAACTGGCGTAACTCAATCCCGAATTTAGGCGTGAAAGTTGCCCCGGGCCTGCACTATTCGGATATTCCGAGCGACGCGGAGGCGCTGTGGGTAAGTGTCGACGGGGCAGTCGTCGAAACGAGTTTATGGTTCGGGGATTTACGCAAAAGGGCCGGCCGCGCGGCGCTATGCATACGGGGCGGGCAATACTCCACCTTCCCTATTTACACCGACTCACCAAATGCACCCGCTGCTAGGGCTGAAGTAGGCAATTCTGTCGCCGAATGGATTGGCGAGGTCGACGGAGCCATATTGCGCGCAGGTGGGTTAGCGCAATGGGTAAAGTCGTGGCCGGGGGCAACGCTAGTTCACGAGGGAATCGCATATGCAACGTCAGAAATCGCTCCCCCAGCAGTAGCCGCAAAATTTGGTAGGTTTTGGAAAGTTCATTCAGTACTACCCCTCAACGCTAAGAAGATAAAACGGCGTTTAGCAGACTTGGGCGTCGGCACCTTAGAAATCAAAAAGCGAGGAATCCAGATTGATCCCGCTGCCTTTCGCAAAAGGGTGTTGCCAAAACCAACCGGTAATCTTTCAGCAACACTATTTCTTACTAGAGCGCAAGTCACGGGCAAATCTAAGCATGTGGCTATCTTGGCATTTGGGTGAACGTACACTTAACGACAGGCGGGGCGGGAGCCTGGCTGAACACAACCCGGCCAAGACAAACCGCCCCGACCAACGGCGCTATTCTAAACTCGCGCCACAGACAACGACAAACCAGAATCCGGGCCAAATGACGGGTCTGAGGGTTCCACGCCCTCGCGCACAAGCGCACTCCCTATTGCCGCTATTTGGGCCCCATTATCTGTACAAAAACGCAACGGAGGCAATCTAACCTCCAGCCCAGCACTCTGCGCACGAGCAGAAAGTAACTCACGCAACCGCGAATTAGCTGAATACCCACCCCCGACAACAATCGTTGAACAGCCCAGGTCCTGCGCCGCCAAAACAGCCTTAGCGGTCAAAGAATCATTTACCGCCTCAGAAAACCCCGCGCACACGTCCTCGGCGGGAACTTGCCTCCCTGCTTGCTCAAGCCCCTCGACATACCTGGCCACAGCCGTTTTTAGGCCTGAAAAACTAAAATCGTACCTGTGGGCATTCTTATCCTTCGAAGATGCTAACCCGCGCGGAAAACGAATAGCCTTCTTATTTCCAGCCTGCGCCAAGCGGTCAACGTGCGGCCCGCCCGGGTAAGGAGTTCCGAGCATCCTCCCCACCTTGTCGAATGCCTCCCCCGCAGCATCGTCGAGAGTTCCCCCCAATTCGCGCACATCAGTTGCAATATTGTGCACATCAAGAAGATTGGAATGTCCCCCTGAAACGATTAAACCGACAAAATGATCCGGAAATGGTCCATCAACAAGCTCATCTACGGCAAGGTGTCCAATCACATGATTTACGCCATACAGGGGCTTATTCAAGCTCGCGGCCAACGCCTTTGCGGCAGAAATCCCAACCGTTAGCGAGCCGACCAAGCCGGGACCAGCCGCGCAGGCGATAGCATCTACCTGATCTAAATCAACTCCTGCCTTTTCGAGAGCGGCGCGCATTGTAGGCAGAAAAGACTCGAGGTGAGCGCGTGAAGCAATTTCCGGGATTATGCCGCCATAACGAGCATGTTGATCCATCGATGTAGCTGTAACGTCGGCTAGAAGCTCGCGGTCTCGCACGAGGGCGACACCTGTCTCGTCACAAGTAGATTCAATACCTAGTATTAGCGGTTCAGCAGTCACTGTTTCATCCTACGCGTTCCCTTGATCAGTACGAAGTTAAGTGTACGTTCACTCCCCCACGGGTGGGAGCGCAAATATTTCAGGTGTACGTTCACTCTTTCCTTAAGTGTACGTTCACCCTTTTCGGGGTGAGTGTCCAACACTTTAAGTGTACGTTCACCCTTTTAGGGAAGGGACTATGTGGAACGGCCCTTCCCACCTCTTCTCTCTCCCCCAGAGAAAGACACAACCACACGCCCTCCCACACAATCAAACACAACAAAGGGCCCCGGAAACCGTTCATTCACAGCCCCGGGACCCCAACTCGAGCAAAACTACATGCCCTTAAGCACGGCCTTACCCAACTGACGATTCAACACAGAAATCGTCTCAAGAGGAATCTGCTTCGGGCACACAGCTGCACACTCACCAAAGTTCGTGCACCCACCGAAGCCCTCAGCGTCGTGCGCCAACAACATGTTCTTCACGCGCATAAGATTCTCGGGCTCACCCTGCGGCAACAAACCCAAATGGGTGACCTTCGCAGAAGTGAACAACATAGCCGACCCATTAGGACACGCCGCCACACAGGCACCACACCCAATACAAGCCGCAGCCTCAAATGCCCTATCTGCGTTCTCTTTAGGCACCGGAGTCGAATGCGCGTCAGGAGCCGCCCCAGTGTTGACAGAAATATACCCGCCAGCCTGAATAATACGATCCAACGCGCTCCGATTAACCACCAAATCCTTAATGACAGGGAACGCCTTCGAACGCCACGGCTCGATAGTAATCGTGTCCCCATCCTTGAAAGAACGCATATGCAACTGACAAGTAGGAGTATTCCCCTTAGGAGACGCCCCATCATTGCCATGCGGAACACCATTGATCACCAAACCACACATGCCGCAAATTCCCTCGCGGCAATCAGAATCGAACGCAACCGGATCCTCGCCCTTCGCGAACAACTCCTCGTTCAAGATGTCAAGCATCTCGAGGAAGCTCGTCTCTTCTTGCACCCCAACGAGCTCATATTCCTTCATTACGCCTTCAGCCTCAGGGCCAGCCTGGCGCCAGATACGCAGTTTAATCTTCACTTGTAACTCCGCTGCTTCAGCTCGATGTTGTTATAGATCAAATCTTCCTTATGCAAAACCGGTGGCTGGTCCTCGCCCTTGTACTCCCACGCCGCAACGTAAAGGTACTTGTCGTCATGACGCAACGCCTCGCCCTCTTCAGTCTGGGACTCACCACGGAAGTGACCGCCGCAAGACTCATTACGATGCAAGGCGTCGATGCACATCAGCTCGCCAAGCTCCAAGAAGTCAGCGACCCTACCCGCCCGTTCAAGCGACTGATTCATCTGCCCAACAGACTCACCGGGAACGCGCACATTCTGCCAAAACTCCTTGCGCAACGCGCGAATCTTCTCGATCGCTTCCAACAGGCCATCGTGGGTGCGATACATCCCGCAGTAATCCCACATTATCCGCCCCAATTCCTTGTGGAAAGAATCCACTGAACGGGAACCGCCGATACTCATAAAGCGGTCAATACGCTCCTGAGCCTCGGCCAAAGCCGCCTGCACATCCGGATCGTCGCCATCCAGCAACGGCTCAGCCAACTTATCTGCCAAATAGTCATTCACCGTATTCGGAAGGACAAAATAACCGTCAGAGAGCCCCTGCATGAGCGCCGAAGCACCCAACCGGTTGGCCCCATGGTCCGAGAAATTAGCTTCCCCGCCTACATACAGGCCCGGAATGGTCGACTCCAAGTCATAATCAACCCAAAGCCCGCCCATGGTGTAGTGGGACGCCGGGTAAATACGCATGGGCACCTCATACGGATCGTCGTCCGTAATACGCTCATACATTTCGAACAAGTTGCCATACTTAGCCGAAACAGCATCCTTACCCATGCGCTCAATCGCATCGGCAAAATCAAGGTACACACCGCGGCGAACCATACGCTCCTGGCCGTCAGGGCCGACCTCGGCAAGTGCCGGACCGACGCCCCTACCCTCGTCACACATGTTCTTTGCCTGACGCGAAGCAATATCGCGCGGCACCAAGTTACCGAAAGACGGATAGATGCGTTCCAAGTAGTAATCGCGATCTTCCTCCGGAATATCACGTGGATCCTTGTCGCAATCCTCAGCTTTCTTAGGCACCCAGATACGCCCGTCATTACGCAGCGACTCAGACATCAGCGTAAGCTTCGACTGCTGATCCCCATGCTGCGGAATACAAGTCGGGTGAATCTGCGTGTAGCACGGATTAGCGAAATAGGCGCCCTTTCGGTAAGCCCTCCACGCAGCCGTAGCGTTGCACCCCATCGCATTCGTGGAGAGGAAGAAAACGTTTCCGTATCCACCAGTACACAAAATAACGCAGTGGGCCGTATGCGCCTCAAGCTTACCTGTTGTCATATCGCGAGCAACGATGCCCTTGGCATGACCATTCTTCAGGATAAGCTCGACCATTTCATGGCGTGAATGCTCGATTACTGTGCCCGCCTTAACCTGCCGCTCCAGTGCCTGATACGCGCCAATCAGCAGCTGCTGGCCTGTTTGCCCACGTGCATAGAATGTACGCGAAACCTGCACCCCGCCAAAAGAGCGGTTATCGAGCAACCCACCATATTCGCGAGCGAAGGGAACCCCCTGCGCCACACATTGGTCAATAATATTGGCACTGACCTCCGCAAGACGGTAAACATTAGTCTCGCGTGCCCGGTAGTCGCCCCCCTTTACAGTGTCGTAGAAAAGGCGATAGACCGAATCGTTGTCATTGCGGTAATCCTTCGCGGCGTTGATACCGCCCTGAGCTGCAATAGAGTGGGCACGCCGCGCCGAATCCTGGTAGAAGAAGACGTCAACGTGGTAACCCATCTCGCCAAGCGAAGCAGCGGCAGCGCCACCAGCCAAACCAGTGCCCACAACAATAATCTTTAGCTTGCGACGATTCGCAGGATTGACCAGCTTCGCCGTAAACTTGCGAGTCTCCCAACACTTCTCGATTGGCACATCAAGCGGCGCCTTAGTGTCGGCAATTTTCTCGCCCTCGTAATAAAGTCCGGAAATAAGTTCGCTCATGATCTTCACCCCTTACTTGATGACGCCAAGTGCGATACAGAGCGGCGGCAACACAAACATGAACCAGATGGCAAACCCGATAAGCCCAGACAACACAGTCATAGGCTTGCGGGTATTTTCGCGCATCCAACCCATGGTTTGGAACGCCGACCAAAAACCGTGCGCGACGTGCAAAGCCACAATCGACACAAACGCCACATAGACCAGGACCATCCACCAATTGGAGAAGGTAGTAACCATCATCGAGAACGGCATTGCTGGCACCTTCTCGCCGTCAACCACCATTGTGTGGGAGGCGTATGCAGCATTGTCGCCAATCTTGAACGTCTTAGTAGTGAAGTGCAAGATGTGGAAAATGATTAGGCCGATCAACAGCAGCGATCCGACTCGCACTGTCCGCGCCGCATAGGAATTTGTCACCGCCTTTTTTACGTCATAGCGGGTTCCCCGAGCCGCGCCAGCGCGGTGCCACAGGTAAAGCGCCGAAACCATGTGCACGACAATGAGCAGAATCATGATTACGCGCAGGATCCACAAGAACCCTTCGTAAGGCAGGATCGGGTAGAGGAACATCCTCAGGTGGTGGGCGTAGCCGTTGTAACTGGCCGCCCCGCCGAACGCCTTTAGATTTCCGTATGAATGAAATAACAGAAAAAAGACGAAGAAGAGACCCGAGATAGCCATCGCCTGCTTCATGAAGACGGTGGTATTCCAAGCATGTCTCTTCTTGGTCGTCACATTTGAATTCGCCACGTTTTTAGCCTAGTCGCACAGATCACTAGACGAGGTAGATCCACAGTCCCAAAACGGGATAACAAAAGCCAGCCGCGGCCTGGTTGCCGCGTTATTCGTGGCATTTAAAAGAACGGCGGCGCGCAAATAGGTTGCATTTTTCTGACACTCAGGGGGGCTTGACAGCGCATTTTGGCTATTTTCCGGCGATCTTTTGGCAACAGAACTGTTACGTAAACTACTTCAGGGCAAATTTTAAGGTGATTCTCGCTATACGCGTAGACCGGACTTAGCACGCGCATCATTGCTTTGAGTAAAGACGGCGACGTGCCAGCCCGCAACTTCTAGGGGCGTTTATTTGCGAGGACGAAGCGCGCTCCGGACGTGCACCACAGAGGGCTGCAGGGGCAGGCCGCAAGTAACGGGGGGGTGAAAGCCATCTGCTTGTTTAAGGAGTTCACCTTAGGGGGTATTCTTTTCCGAGGACAAAAGTAAGGATTTACCCATCCGGATACCGTCATCCGGGGGCAGGCGATAGTAGTGGCGAATCACGCCGAGTTCCTTGTAACCGGCACGCTGGTAAAGGCGCCGGGCCTGCGCGTTCTTGCTGCGCACTTCCAAGAATATTGCGTCAGCACCTAGGGAGGCGGCAACATTTTCGAGCCAAGAGACAATTGCCGCGCCGATCCCCTTACACCTTTGTGACGGGACAGTAGCTACCGTCATGACGTCGGCCTGGTCGCCAACGAAACGCACCCCTCCGTATCCGAGTAGTTCAACAGAATCTACCGACGCTACCGCGCCCACGTACGCGCGATCTGGCCTCGACAGCTCTTTCCGCAAGATCTGCGCATCCCAAGCTTCTCCACCAAATAGGTTCCGCTCCAATGAGGCAATCTGGTCCACCCAACACAAATCGAGCCTGACCAGCGCAAATGGGGCTTCGCCCTCGGGCGCCTTAAGTGTACGTTCACTCATTGAGAGAGATTAGCGGCGCGGCTTCGCCAACTTCGCAGAGACCCCCGGATGAATATCCGGACGACGCAAATACAAAGGCTCAGACGAAAAATCGGCCTGCCCGCCCTCGGCCACACTAGCCAAACGAGCCGCCGCAATACGCGCCAAAATAACGGGATCCAAAGCCCTCGCCAACTGTCCGGTAGGAGGCAACGCCTCAGGATAAAGCTCAGCCCCCGCTCCAACAATCACAGGATCATCCGCACGCACCCGATTAAAAAATGACTCAGCAGACCCCACTTCGGGACCCCACAAACACTTCACATCATCCGGGCCACAAGCCTGGTAAAGCCCCGCGTAAACTTCCTTACGCTTAGCATCGGTAGCCACCAACACTTTCCGATCACGTACCTGGTCAAGCGCCTGACGTGCCAACACGTCAAGACTACAAACGCCAAGCACGCGCGCACCCAGCACCTCACCAATTACACGCGCCGAAACCAACCCCGCACGCAACCCCGTAAACGGAGCCGGCCCCGTACCCACGGCAATAGCCTCAATACCAGCCTCAGCGAGCTCACCCCGAGCTCCCGAACGCACCACCTGCCGAATCAACCCGCCAAGAGCCTCAGCATGACGCCGCTGGTCCGAAATAACATCCTTGGCCAAAACCTCTACCGAATCAGAAATGTCGACCAGGGCAACACCCGCGCCAGCAGAAGTATCAATACACAAAAAACGCACGATGTAATCCTAAGCCTTCGCCTACTAGTTCTTACAACCTGCCTGCCCAGCCGAAGCCCCACCGACAACGGAAGAAACACCGGCCAACTGCCGCAAGTCAACACTCGCCCACCGCTTGCCGTAGCCCCTCAGCACCAACCTGCGCCTACCATCGTCCATCGCCGTCAAATCAACCACTCCGCCAGCGTCAATCTGCGCCTCGCCACCCGTAGGCCTAATAATGTCAACCTCCAAGCGATCCTCAGAGAGCCCCTCGGTCTTGCCCTTCCCCCACTCGACCACAGTGACAGATTCCGCCAACGACGACTCCAAATCCAACGTTGCTAAATCCTCGGCGCCCTCGATGCGGTAGGCGTCGGCATGAATCAACGGAACAGCCCCACTCTGGGGAGGATGCACCCGCGCCACAATGAAAGTAGGCGAGGAAATATTACCCTGCACCCCCATCCCCTTACCGATGCCTTGAGTAAAAGTGGTTTTCCCGGCGCCCAGCTCACCCGAAAGCATAACCAGGTCCCCAGGCCCCAACAGTTTGGCGAGGCGTTCACCTACCTGACGGGTCTCGTCGGGGTCAGCAACCTCAATCTGTAAACTATTCGTCACCATTTTGCCTACCTTTGTCTGATACCTCGACACGGGGCACACGTGGTCCAATTCGTGTCACGACTTCGTAATTTATAGTCTCACTCCAGCGGGCCCAGTCCTCGACGGCGGGTTCCCCGTCAGAGCCGTCACCAAAGAAAACTGCTACGTCCCCCACCCTCGCGGGAGCTTCTTCGCCCTCACCTAAATCCACCACCAGTTGGTCCATGCAAATGCGGCCAACAATCGGGGCATCGAACGCACCATTCGAAGTCTTGATGCGCACGTGGGCCCCCTTGCAATGGCGGGCAATGCCGTCGCCGTAGCCGAGTGGAACTACCCCCAACCAACGCTCTGACGGGGTCTGCCAGGTGCCGCCGTAGGAAACGGGGCGGCCCGCATCTACTTTTTTCACCACCGTGAGCCACGCCTGCAGTCGCATTACCGGCAGCAACTTAAGAGAAACACTCGATTGAAGTTCGTCGTTTGGGGACAGGCCGTAGACCGCGATTCCGTCCCTGACCATAGGAGTGCGTAATTCCGGGTGCCACAGCATACCCGCCGTTGCGCTCAGGTGGGACAGTTCGGGAGTGAGGCCAGCCCGTTTCGCTACGGCGAGGGCGGCGGCAAATTCCTCGCCGGCTTCCTTAGTCTGGGCGAGGCCAGCCGGGGTGTTTTCGTCGGCTCGGGAAAGGTGCGACCACACAGCCACGACCTTTATTTTGCCCTCAGCTTCCATTTTTGCGGCCACTTGGCAAAGATGGGGCCAACTCTTTGCGGTCGCGCCTGCTCGGGACATTCCCGTATCGATTTTTAAGTGTACGTTCACTACTTTTTGGGTTTGGGTGGCTGCCATTTCAATTCTGTCAAGCGCCCAAATATCCGATACAGAGAGGTCTAGCCCCGCGCGTACGGCCTCTTCGAGCGGTGAAGTTGGAAGAAAAATCCACGAAAAGATTCGCGGCCGCGGACCAACTATCTTCCGCAGCTCAAGCGCCTCCGAAAGTTGAGCAACGCCAAACCAGCGGGCTCCGCCCTCGAGCGCAGCTTTTGCACAAACCGCCAAACCGTGCCCGTAGGCATTCGCCTTCAAAATCACCATATGTTCGGAATCAGGCGCGGCTGCGTGCAACCTCTTTATGTTGGACGCGATAGCTGCGGTGTCAATATACGCTGCCCCGCCGTAGGAAGAACTTTGGTCCGAACTCATGACATCCATTCTGCCACCATCTAATGTTCTTTCCTGCACCGCCTATACCGGGTGGCAACATAGCCCAAGGTCATTACCGCTTTTCTGCTACGAAACACTAACACGCGCCCCCGCAATTTAGTGAACGTACACTTAAAACAGGTGGGAAAATAGTGAACGTACACCTTAGGGCAGGGGCGACTCAAGGGGAGACGGCGATTTAAGGGGCGAGGGCGAATTCAACCGCCCTCGGCACTGCCTCCACAATGTCGGAAGCCAAAATAGGCCTACCAACCTTTGCTGGGCGCCGCGCATACGGCTCCTCGGCGTCCAGCCCGGCCGCCAATCTTGCAGCCACCGAATGCACCCACGTGCCCGCCGCGGCCCCAGCAGCAATCTGCCCTGCCCCCAAAGCTGGCCCAGCAGCCTCCGCCTCGGCCTGCAACATAGCCAAAACCGTACCTACGATCCCCGCGAGCGCATCCCCCGCACCAGCAGTGGCCGTCCACCCCGGCGCCTCCGCCTGGGTAAAAGTATCGCCCTCGGGCCCACAAACAACAGTGACCGGCCCCTTCAACAACACTGTGGCCCCCGTCTTCTCAGCAAGCAAACCCGCCCACTTAGCCGGGCCCGCCTCGATGTCGGAACGCGCCACCCCTCCAGCAGACTGCTTAAAGCCGAGCCTCGTAGCCAATTGTGCCGCCTCCCCCGCATGCGGCGTCAACACCACATTCGGAGCGAACTTGCGCACGCGCCGCACAGGACGATTCCCCATAGACTCCGCCCGTTCAGGCAAACGCGCCAAGATGCGATCGATGATCGAAATACCTCCCGCATCGACAACCACAGGAAGACCACGCAAAATAGCTTTAGTGGCAGCCCTCACCATTTCGTCGACACGGCCCTCGTCCTGCAAATCGAGCCCAGGCCCCACAACCACAGCCTGCGACCGGCCCGCCCCTGGCACCGCCTCGGGCAAGACAGCAAACAAGGAGGGCGCAGCCACAGCTGGCACGTTCACTCGCACCATCCCAGCGCCGGCACGGGCGGCAGCTTTAGCACAAATTATGCCCGTAGCCGGGTACGCGTCTGAACCGGCAACGACTTCCACCACCCCACGCGTATATTTGTGGTCGGCCCTCCCCGGAACCTGCCACAAATCTGCAACGTCAGCTCGACCCAGCCGACATGCCGAAACCGGTGCCTCTATAGGACCCAGCTCAACCACCTCGACGCGGCCAAACGACAAACACGCCGGCGGCAGTAAAGACGGGTTCTTCATCCGCCCCATAGTCACAGTCACGTCCGCCGCAAGGTGCGGCCCAACTACTTTTCCGTCCTCGCCGCCCAGCCCTGAAGGAATGTCAATCGCTACCACTATCGGCTCATCCGGGCTGGAATCGCGTATCGAAATCAACAAACCCACAACCGTGGCCGCAACTGAACGCAGTGGCCCACGCCCTCCGGTACCCACGATCCCGTCGATCCATACGCCCGCCCTGTTCGCCGCCTTAGCAACCAGCGCGCGCAACTGGGCACGAGAAGTATGCGAGGCGACCTGCAGAATCTGCACCCCAGCTGCCTTCGCAGCTGCCAGAGCACGCTGGTGCACCTTCCGCGAAACCAACAGAGCCTGCACTTTCGCACCGGAATCTGCCAAATACTTAGCCGCGTAGAGGGCATCTCCCCCATTGTCGCCGCCGCCCACCAGCGCCAGCACAGTAGACCCATGCACGGTTGCACCAGCCAAAGTCAGCTGATCCGAAACAGCCGCAGCTACCCCGTCAGCTGCCTGCTTCATAAGCGCATCTGTAGGAGCAGACGCAACCAGCTCGCCCTCGGCACGTCGAACATCACTGGAGGCATAGGCACGTAGCATTATTCGACAGTCACCGACTTCGCCAAATTGCGCGGTTGGTCAACGTCAAGCCCGCGGGTCTTAGCAACCTCACAAGCCAAAATCTGCAACGGCACCACCGTCAGCAGCGGCAAGTACAAGGTGGGCGCCTGCGGAACGCGGAAAACGGCCTCAGCAAAATCGTCAACAGCGCTGTCGCCCTCCTCAGCAACGCAGAACACGCGCGCTCCCCTAGTGCGAACCTCCTGAATGTTAGACAACACCTTGCGGTGTAGCTCGGGCCTACGCGGCGTAGGCACAATGAAAACCACTGCGACCCCGTCCTCGACCAGGGCGATCGGACCATGCTTGAGCTCGCCCGCCGCGAAACCCTCCGCATGGATGTACGCGATCTCTTTCAGCTTGAGCGCGCCCTCCATCGCTACCGGGAAACCCACGTGGCGCCCCAAGAAATAAACAGATTCCTCGTTGGCGAGCGTGCGCGCCACCTGCCGTACAGTTTCGGCACCGTCGAGGACGGCCTGCACCTTAGCTGGAATCTTCGCCAGTTTCTCCATGTAATCTTCGATCTCGTCCACGTACTTGTTGCCGCGAACCTGGGCCAGAAACAACCCCAGCAGGTAGCAGGCCGAAAGCTGAGCGGTAAATGCCTTGGTAGACGCCACCGCAATCTCGCGCCCAGCGTGAGTCAGCAGCACCGCATCAGATTCACGCGAAATAGTGGAACCCGGAGTATTGACAATAGCCAAAACGCGGGCCCCCTGTTCGCGGGCATGCCTTATAGCCATGATGGTGTCCATCGTCTCCCCAGACTGTGAAATGGCCACCACCAGCGTCTTCTCGGTAACCACGGGATCGCGGTAAGAAAACTCGTGGGCCAGCTCCACCTCTACCGGAATACGGCACCAATGTTCAATCGCGTACCTTGCCACCTGCCCCGCATACGCTGCAGTGCCACACCCCACCACGATTATCTTGTCGATAGTGCGCAAAATTTCCGTGGGAATGCGCAGCTCGTCAAGTGCCAAATGCCCGGTTGAATCAAAACGGTCAGCCAACGTCGCAGAGATCGCCTTCGGCTGCTCTGCAATCTCCTTCTCCATGAAAGTAGGCCAGCCGTCCTTCTCGGCAGTTTCCGTCTCGAAATCGATCTTATAAGTAGACGGCTCAGTAGGCTTGCCCTCAACGTCTACAATCACCACCTCGGTGGCAGTGAGCAGAACCATCTCGTCCTGACCAACCTCGACTACCTGGTCGGTGTGCTCAGCAAAAGCCAACACGTCGGACCCAAGGAAGTTTTCGCCCTCGCCAATCCCGACTACGAGCGGCGAGGACCTGCGTGCAGCAACAATCACCTCAGGGCAATCCTGGTGCAAGCACAGCAGTGTGAATGTCCCCTCCAAACGGGCTGTAGTTTTGCGCATAGCACGCGCCAGACGAGCGAACGCCAACCTGTTTTCGGTCTGAGGAACCTCGGCGCCGCCCTCGGCAACCGCTACCGAATCATCCTGATCGGCCCGGTAGTAGTGCGCAAGAAGGTGGGCCACGACCTCGGTATCAGTGTCAGAAACAAACTCCACGCCAGCACGCGTGAGTTCCCCACGCAACGCATCCGCGTTCTCGATAATGCCGTTATGCACCAACGCCAATCGCCCCTGATCGGCAACGTGCGGGTGGGCGTTAGCAGTAGTCGGAATCCCGTGCGTAGCCCAACGCGTATGCCCAATCCCCGCAATGGCCTGATCCAATGGCTCCTTCTTGAGGAGCTCGCGCAGATTCGCCAACTTCCCCACAGACTTGCGCACTTGCAACAGCTGCGGGGCCGCAACCGCTATCCCGGCCGAATCGTAACCGCGGTACTCCAGACGCGCCAAACCGCCCATCACGACCTCGGCACTTCGGAAGCCAAGCTTACAACCAATATGTCCAACAATTCCGCACATGCCTAAATCAAACCACGGACCGGCGATATTTTCAGCAAACAAAACCTGAAAAGCCGCCCCAAAATAAGTGGAATACGCCATGAACTTTGCACAAACTGGCCTTTTTATAGCAATAATGGAGCGTGAACGCAGCAAAAAATAACCCGTGGGGAATGCCGGAAAGTTTTTTCGAGGGCGAAAACAGCCGGTCCACTTTTCGAGCTAAGGGCCCGCAAACTTCGGAGCGCAGCCCGTACCAGGAGTTCGATCGGCACAGTTGGGCTTCACTCGCCTCCGCCACGCCTTTGCCGCTTACAGAATCAGACATTCGGCGCCTTGCCGGGCTTGGCGATCCCATCGACATGCGGGAAGTCGACGCCATCTACAGGCCACTATCTGCGCTCTTGCAGTTGTACGTGAACGAGCAGCGTTCCCTCGCTAATTCGAGGGCGGGATTCTTGCGGGAACCGAGGGGGCGGACAACTCCTTTCGTTATTGGGATCGCAGGATCTGTTGCCGTCGGGAAATCCACAGTGGCGAGGCTTCTGACCGAACTGATGCGCCGTTGGCCGCAAACTCCCAAAGTGGAGCTGCTGGCTACCGACGGTTTTTTGAAGCCCAACGCGGAACTGGAGCGACTGGGAATAATGCACCGAAAGGGGTTCCCAGAATCCTACGACCGGCGGGCGCTGCTGCGCTTTTTGGCGGCGATCAAGTCTGGGGCACCACAGGTGTCAGCTCCAGTGTATTCGCACGTGACCTACGACATCGTGCCGAATGAGCGAAACGTTGTAGACCAACCTGACGTGCTTATCGTTGAGGGATTAAACGTGCTGCAGCCGCCGCTGCGTTCCTCTGAGGCGTCTACGGCGCTCGGGGTTTCAGATTTTTTCGACTTTTCAATCTATGTGGATGCGCGGCACGAGGACATTAAGAATTGGTACGTCGACCGATTCTTGCGCCTGCGCGAGACTGCTTTCACATCGCCAAAATCTTATTTCCGTTCATATGCCGGGCTAACCGACCAGGAGGCTGTGGCCACCGCTGAGCGCATATGGAACGACATCAACCTGGTCAATTTGATCGAAAACATTCGCCCCACCCGAGGTAGAGCAACACTGGTTATCACGAAGAATTCGGCCCACAGGGTGAACAGGTTGCGGCTGCGCAAGCTCTAAATTTTAAGTGTACGTTCACTGATTTTTTAAGTGTACGTTCACTGTTGTGGATGAGAGAAAACGAAAGTGGAGGCGCACCGTCTACCGGCACGCCCCCACTTTTACGCAGCAATTGAGCAAATTACAAAGCCAACTCCGCCTTGACAACTCCTGCCAGCTTCTGGCAAACCCGATCAGCAGTGTCCTGGGTAGCCGCCTCCACCATCACCCGAACAACCGGCTCAGTACCCGACGGACGCAACAGTACCCGCCCGGTCTCGCCCAACTCGCCCTCAGCCTGCGCAACCGCCTTAGCCACGCCCTCGTTAGCATTAGCTGCCGCCTTGTTAACCCCCGAAACGTTGATCAACGTCTGCGGTAGGCGCTTCACAAAAGACGTCAGCTCGGCAAGGGACTTACCCGTCTGCTTAACTCGCCTGGCAATCATCAACGAAGTCAACACCCCGTCGCCGGTAGTCGCATAGTCGGAAATGATTACGTGCCCGGACTGTTCGCCCCCAATCGCGAATCCGCCCTCGCGCATCTTCTGCAAAACGTAACGATCCCCCACCGCAGTTTGTACGGTGTCAATACCAGCTTCTTTCATTGCAAGCAGCAAACCCAGATTGGACATAACTGTAACAACCAAAGTGTTGCCAGCCAGCTTGCCCTCGTCCTTCAGCCCAACCGCGAGCATTCCCATAATCTTGTCGCCGTCAACCAAGTTGCCTTGCGAATCAACTGCCAAACACCGATCCGCATCCCCGTCGTAGGCGACCCCAAAATCACAGTGCTGGCTCACAACTGCAGCCTGCAGCGCCTCAGGGTGGGTAGAGCCACACTCGTAGTTGATATTGCGCCCATCGGGCGAAGCATTGATAACAACCGCGTCCGCACCCGCCTCGCGAAGTGCCTCGGGCCCCAGGAACGAAGCAGCCCCATTCGCACAATCGACAGCAATGCGCAGCCCCGACAAATCAGTTCCCACAGCCGACACGAGGTGATCGACGTACGAGCGATCCACCGCCTTGGATTCCTCTTCCACTTCACCGACGTCGCCACCGAGCGGCCGCTCCCATTCTTCGCCCAACATTGCCTCAATCTGATCTTCGACGTCGTCAGGCAGCTTAAACCCCCCGCGCGCAAAGAACTTAATTCCGTTGTCGGGCATGGGATTGTGTGAAGCCGAAATCATAACGCCGAGGTCGTAGTCCCCTTCGGCCGTCAAAAAGGCAACAGTTGGGGTGGTAACCACTCGGGCCCGATCCACGTCCATACCGGCTGAGGCCAGGCCAGCAGCAATTGCGTGGTCGAGAAACTCACCCGAGATCCTAGTGTCACGTCCAACAACCGCGCGGGGCTTCTGCCCACTCTTCGAATCGGCAGAAAATAGTCGGGCTGCAGCGATTCCCAGATTGGTAGCAAGCTCGGGAGTCAGCTTCTTATTTGCCAGGCCTCGCACGCCATCGGTGCCAAACAATCTAGGCATTTAGGTTCCTTCCAGGTAACAATAGTTCGCCCCAAGTCTACCGCGCTGACTAGGGTGCGCTGGCGAAACTGTTAGCTCCTGGACCACCACTCCGTCCCCGACCACCCACTCCAAAACACCGGCGATCAACATGCCAGGTGCACAGCCCCCCACCTGCGCAAAACCCCGACCGAAGCAGGACCGCCGGGCAGTGCCCGCGCCCCGCCGCCCGTACCGTTAAAACGAAAGGCCCGCCCCAAAGAGGGGCGGGCCTTCCAGAAGTAAAATCAGCGCTTGGAGTACTGAGGCGCCTTGCGGGCCTTCTTCAAACCAGCCTTCTTGCGCTCAGTTGCACGAGCATCGCGGGTCAGGAATCCTGCCTTCTTAAGAGCAGGACGGTTTGCATCGCGATCGATCTCGTTCAGCGCGCGGGCAACGCCAAGACGCAGGGCGCCAGCCTGCCCGGAAATGCCACCGCCGTTGATGCGGGCGATCACGTCGAAGCGACCAGCCAGATCAAGCAGAGTGAACGGATCGTTTACGAGCTGCTGGTGCAGCTTGTTCGGGAAGTAGTCTTCCAAAGAGCGGCCATTGATGGTCCACTTGCCCTCGCCTGGGATCAGGCGAACGCGAGCTACAGCAGACTTGCGGCGGCCCAAGCCCGAACCGGGAGCGGTCACAGACTGGCCGGCACCGGCAGCGGGGGCCTCGGTCTCGGAAGTGTATTCGGCTGGAGCGTTCTCCAGCTCTTCGTTTTCTTCTACAGTTGCAGTGTTCTCAGCCACGGTTTTCCTCAAACTTCTAAAGCCAGCGACCCGGTCACTGAGCGATCTTCTTGATCTCGACAGTTTCGGGCTGCTGAGCAGTGTGTGGGTGTTCAGAACCAACGAACACGCGCAGCTTCTTCATCTGGGCGCGACCAAGCTTGGTGTGGGGGACCATGCCCCGGACAGCCTTTTCTACCGCCTTTTCAGGGCTCTTCTCGAGCAGTTCGCGGTAGGAAACGGAGCGCAGCCCGCCCGGGTAACCCGAGTGGCGGTAAGCGCGCTTGGTGTCCAGCTTGCTGCCCGTCAGGACGACCTTGTCAGCGTTAATAACGATGACATAGTCTCCGGTGTCAATGTGGGGCGCGTAAGTCGGCTTATGCTTCCCACGGAGCAGGTTTGCGACAGTGGTCGCGAGTCGTCCAAGGACGACATTCTCGGCGTCAACGATGTACCACTTCTTGGTTACATCGGCAGCCTTAGGTGTATAGGTGCGCACGGCGTAGCCTTCGTTCGTCGTAGTTGATTGGTGCCCGGAGGCGACCAACTTCGGTCAAATGCTAATGGTTATTGCGTTCGGGCAGTGCGGGCGAGTGGGAAGCGCCTGCGTGCCTACGTAACGCACAACTAGATAATAGTAACTGGCCTGAGTGCTCGTTTCAAAGCGGTGTGGCTAATAACTCACTGCCAAACAGCGATGGCCGAGCGAGGCGGAAGTAACACGTGTCCGCTTAGTTGCGTGGCGCTCAGCAGGTCTGTTCCTACTATGCCAGCCAGCTCGGCGGCCTTGTCCGCGTGGTTTAGCACAAACAATACCTTGCCACGTTTTACCGCTTCGACGCCCGCGGGGGCATCCGGTAAAGTGGGCCTGATTCTGGCGTGGGCACCCACGAGGGCGAGGACTGCCGCCCTCCCCGCAAAGTCTAGGTCCGTTCCCACATACCAGGCCTGCCCTTTACCCACCTTGCGTTTGCAGATCGCAGCCTGACCATTCAGGTCGGAAGCAATCCCGTCGGTGAAGAATGCAATAGCCTCGGCATCATCTACGCGAATCGCATCGGCGCGGGTCCTTCCACGTAGTGCAGGTCGCACCTCACACAGGCTGTCCAAGGCCCGTTCGAGGGCGGGGTCCACTGTTTCCAGCCCTACGTACCGTTTGGAAGCGGGCGCACCTATAGCCGCGGTTATTCGGCAAACACGTGGATCCGGCCCTCCCGCGGGGCTGCCGGGAGGGGTGGAACCGCCCAAGTGCTCGTCTTCGCCCTCGGTAACTACGTCTGCTTCGGCAGCGTTGCTCCCGTAGAGGGTGCCTTCAACGTTTACGCCAAACAGCGACGTTAGCTCCCCCAGATACCCCCCTTGGGTGGCCTTTCCGGCAGGGGTGAAGCGGCCCGTACCCGTGGTGGCAATCAGCTGCCCCCCGCCGGCAACAAATTTTTCTAGTTTCTTTGCCAGCTCTTTGTCGGGAGCAGCCATGTCGGCCACAATCGTCATTCGGTAACCGCTCAGGTCAGCGTCAGAGCCAACGACGTCGGCAGTGATACCTGCCTCGAATAGACTGCGGTGCCAGGCCCTAGCCTGCCCCAGCCACGAATGCGGAACCGGGCCTATAGCAGTGGAGCGAATAATTTCGCTCTGCCAGTCAACCAGGATGGCCACGTCCGCTTTTACCGGCGTGCCCGCTACGGGCGACAGATTGGCCAACTGCTTGCCAAGGGCGACCATTTCCTTCCAGTGCGGATTCTCCGTACCAACATGGGGCACCATTGCGCCGTGCCAGGTTTCGGCACCGGCAACGCTTTGCCGCCATTGGAAACAGAGAGCCCCGTCAGCTCCGCGCGCAATTTGCGCCAGCGACCATAGCGCCCACTGCCCCGGCCTCTTAGTAGCATTGGCGGCACGCCACTGGACGGCGCCAGGAGCCTGCTCCATAGTCAGCCACGATTTGCCCTTGTAGCCGCGTTGCATATCCGCCGACCAAGCCAGTTCGGCGGCTGCAGCCGGATCCGCCGGATCCGGGTATTCGTCATTCGAGACGACGTCGACCTCGCGCGCCCACTGGCGGTAGTCCAACGGCGGGAAGTAACCCATAAAGTTAGTGGTTACAGGCACCTGCGGGGCAATCTCGTTCAGCTGCGCTTTCTCGAGCCGGTATAAGCCCAGTAACTGGTCGTTGTTAAAACGACGCCAATCGGCAAGCTGGGCGGGGTTGGGGAAAGTGGGCATCTGAGCAGGCGGATCAATCTGCTCCCAGCTGCGCCTGCGCTGGGACCAAAAAGCGGTCCCCCAGGCGTCGTTTAGCGCCTGCAGAGACCCATATTTGCGCTGCAGCCAACTCCGAAATTCCTGCCCGCACCGATCGCAGAAACACTCGTTTATGTGGCAACCGTACTCGTTATTTATATGGAAAAGGGCTACCCCTTCGTGGTGGCCAAAACGTCTTCCAACCTCCCGCGAAAGGCGCACCACGCCCTCGCGGTAGGCAGGCGAGGAAAGACAATAGCCCTGCCGCGAGCCAAACCCTAAACGCACCCCCGCCTTAGTTACGGGCAGCGAGTCAGGGTACTTCTTAGCCATCCACGCTGGCGGGGAAGCCGTACCCGTCGCCAAATCAACTGCAATACCGGCGTCGACCAAAGAATCTATGCGTTCGCCTAAACGCGAAAAACCGTCCTCGTCCCAGACCCCTTCGTCGGCTTCCAGCTCACCCCAGGCAAACACGTTGAGCGTCACCATATTTACGCCCGCCTGCTTCATGAGCGGAATGTCCTGCGCAAGTGTTTCACGATCCCACTGTTCCGGGTTGTAGTCGCCGCCGTAGTAGATGGCACTAGTCTTCCAAGGCATTTCCCATTCCTTCCGTGCTCTGGGATTGAAATTCTCTCTAGCGAGGGCCTAAAACCACCAGGGTGTTGTCAATCAGCCGAGTCCTTCCCACGCGCGCCGCAACCATAAGCGTGGCGGTAATTTTTTGGCCCTCTTGCACTTCTTCCATGGTATTCGGATCGACTAGAGCTACGTATTCAGTTTGCACTCCCGAAGCATTTTCCAAAACCGAAGTTGCCGCCTCCAACACGTGCGCAGCCGACCCCGTAGCGGCAGCCACCTGTAACCCGGCAGTGAGCGCCCTACTAAGAGCCGTAGCCTCCTCGCGCTCTGGCTTGCTCAGATACACGTTTCGCGACGAACAGGCAAGTCCGCTCGCCTCCCGCCGGGTCGGAACGGCCTCAATTTGGATCGGATAGTCCAAATCGCGCACCAGCTGCCTCACAACCGCCAGCTGCTGAGCATCTTTTTGCCCAAAATAGGCTCGCTCAGGGCGCACCAGATTGAACATCTTAGAGACGATCTGCGCCACCCCAGCAAAATGTGTGGGGCGGGCTGCGCCCTCGTACCGTGCCCCCACGGGCCCCACCTGGAAAGTGATCTGCGGCTGACCGGTGGGATACATGGTTTCGGGCGAGGGCGCAAACACCACGTCCACCCCCTGGCGCGAAAGCAAAGCAACATCTTGGTCGAGATTGCGCGGGTAAGTGCCGTAATCCTCGCCAGGGGCGAACTGCAGCGGATTCACAAAAACCGAAACCACTACCACGTCGTTGGCTTTGCGCGCAGCCCGGACCAGGTCGAGGTGGCCTTCGTGCAGAGCCCCCATAGTCATTACCAACCCGATTTTGCCCTGCTGCTCTTGGAGCGCCTGACGCAGCTCCATTGACGTGTAGACGAGCTGAGGATCCATCTTCGCCTTTCCCTAGTTAGCGCGAATTGCACTTTGTTCAGATAGCAGCTTATACGTTTCGGCGATGCCCCCCATATTTGGCGCAAGCTCCACATTGTCGGGATCCATTTGCAGCGCGAGGGCGGCACTTTCGGCCTTATTGATCGCTTCGAGCGCCTCCGAGGCCGCGATACGCTGAGAGGACGGTGCCTCGGAAAGGCAATCCAAGATCGCCTCGGGATTTTCGATTCCCCCTGCCGCCAACAACGCCTTTGCCTGCGCGAGTACAGTCCTCACGTGTGTTCCAGCATGGGTTAGGGCTGCAGCTACCAGCGGGCGGTCGGCCTCGCCAACTGGAATGGGATTGCCACCAAGTTCAACCGCCAGTGCCTGAGCGATAGGCAGCAAAGGCGCGGGGGCGGAAACAATTATGGGACGGTCTTGCAGCCGGGACAGGTCAATAGAAGTGCCGGTGAGCGAGACGACCGGGTGTATTGCAAGGGGAAGGGCTCCGGCCGGGGCGGCGCTGGAGAGTGCGCTCAGGCCCGCCATACCCGCGTGCACTATAAGTTGCCCGGTTTTTAATACTCCGAGGTCGGCTAGACCGGTGCACACTTGGCCAATGAGTTCGTCGGGCACAGTCAGCAGCACCAGATCGGCCGTGGGGACCAGTTTGTCGGCGTCGAGGACGGGCACCCCCGGCAACATTGCCTCAACCCGGTCCATGTCGGAGGCGGGGGTAACCCCTACGATTTGGTGGCCGCTTGCGCGCAGCGCTGAGGCGAGCACGCAGCCCGCCTTGCCTGCCCCAACGACTGCCACGCGCAGACGGGATTGGGCTGTGTTCATGCGGACGCCTTCGCCATTCGGGCCTGCCAGTCGGCCATTGGTTCCTCGCCGCGGCGAAGACGGGCGAGCTCAGCCTGCTGCAAGACGGCCTCGGCGAGCACCCGCTGGTTTAGGTGCTTGACCTTTCCGATGCCCATGGCATTGGGAACCACGTCCAGATTCATGTTGCCTACCTTCAAGCGCCGTTCGAGCGGGCCCTGTTCGGCGGTGACTGACTGAGCATGTTCGTGCGGGATTATGTCTAGATGGCGAGTGATTCGCCCGTCGCGCACCACCACCACCGTATCGGTGATGAACACAGATTTGCGATTGTAGGTGAGCGGGTCCAACAGGCGTACCTTGCGTCCCACCGGGGTAAAATATTTGCCTTCGCCGCTGCCAGTTAAGGCTTCTTCTAAAAATTCGTCTGGATTTTCTACCCCCAGGTCGCGTACTACCAGCCAGAGGGCGCGCAGTGCCTGGTCACGTGTGCCGGTGGGCAAAAGAGTGACTTCACCTTTACCTCCGTTGCCGGTGGAATCTTCTGACGACTTCGCCGACAATCCCACCCCGGCCTGCAGAGCCGAGACACGCCACCAGTCCTTAGAACGCCATAGCAAAGGTTGGCGCAGCCGAACTGCATGAATTCGCCCTGGTGGAATGGTCTGGGACACCTGTTTAGTTAGACCGCGGGTAATGCGGATGCCCGAGTGGGTTACTGAGGCAGCAAACCCATACTCCGAATTAACTCGAGTCCAGATTACAGACCCCACTGCCGCAACCGCTGCAACGAGGCTGATAATCGCGCCAACGCCTCCGAGTGCAACCGCTAGTTCCCCCGATCCAAAAATGGAGGCGCCAACTACGGCGGCAACCAGGGCTGCTATCACTACCAGGGCGGCAACAATATTTCCTATTGACCGGACTAGGCCTCCCAAAAATATTGGCAAGTCCAGTTCGTAAAGTTTCCACGGCTGGAAGTTCGGGCCCGAATATGCTTTCCCGAGTATGCCTGAATGGGCCACGCCGGAATCTTCTACCTCCTGCACCCGGCTTGGGGCTTCGTCCTCGTTGGGGCGGGCGGCATCTTCTTGGTGGAGAATTTCGCGGCGTACGTCCTCGGCCTCGCCCACTGCCAAATATTTTATTTTTACGTGGGAGTCGGCACCTCCGGCAGTTTCGACGTTGAGTTCAGCCAGTCCCAGAACGCGCGCTAGCAGAGGGCGAGAGATGTCAACCGATTGGATGCGGTCGAGTGGGGCGCGCCTGTGAGCTTTGAAGAATATGCCGTGGCGGAAATGGACCGCTTTAGTTGTTATGGCGAAGTAAGTGTTGCGCCACTGCCAGAACATTAGGCCCCCGATGAGGGCAAAAACCACCACTATGGCCCCTAGCGTTACTGCGGTTGCCCCCAATGCTGAAAAACGGTGGGAGATAGTTCCAGCTAATTCCGATAGCTGTTTGACATTGTTGAGGGCGAAAACACCCACGAGGGCGCCTAGGGCTGCGCCGCTGTTCAGTAGTGGCGAAAGTTTGTGCACGCGCCGCCATTGGTCTTCACGTACTTCGTTTGCCGAGCTTTGGGGGGCGGTTTGTGTGGTTTGTTGGGGTGTCATAGTCCTGCCATCTCTGCGTTGCCGAGGGCGGACAGGCGGTCGCGCAGGAGGTTTGCGTCCTCTTTGGGTAGGCCTGGGATGTCGGCGTCGGTGGTAGCGGAGGCGGTGTGGAGTTCAACCGAGGCGATACCCATCCACCGGTCCAGGGGGCCTTCTTTTACGTCTACGAATTGCATGCGCCCGTAGGGGACGGCGCACAAGGATTTGAACATGATGCCGCGGCGGATTAGGAGTTCTTCGTTGGTTACTGCCCAACCGATTGCGCGGACTTGGCGGGGGATGAGCCAGGTTAGCCAGATTCCGAAGGCAATTACGGCTGCTACGACGATCCAGGCGACGATGCTTTTGGTGATTACCGCGGTGACGATTGCGGCTATTAGAGCTATTGCTGGGACGATTAGGGCGCCGGCGAGGCGGGCTTTCCAAAGTCTCATTGACACGGGGCGAAATTGCGCGCCGGGCGGGTTGAAGGGGTCGCCGGCAGGTTGCCCTTCCGCTCGTGTGGGTTGTTTGATGCTATTTTGTTCTGTCTGGCTCATGTGTCCAGTATTGGCGACGTGGCGGGCCCCTGCAAGTCTCTGCCACCCCCGTTTTTTAAGTGTACGTTCACTATTTCCCCCGCCAATCCCAACCACTACTTTTAAGTGTACGTTCACTAATTTGAGGAGGGGGCGGGGCCTTCACCTGCACAAACGTACTTGCCCTCCCCCAGCGAACACAGAGCTAGAAAACGCGCCAGCATCCAACTATCCACCCAGGAAGCATCCAGCAACCATTCAGGTGCTTAGGTAAAATCTAAGCATGGACAAAAACCAGTCGGAAGCGAAACTGCTCGTTGTAGACGACGAACCGAACATCCGCGACCTACTAGCCTCCTCGCTCAGATTCGCGGGTTTCGACGTAGAAGTTGCCGAGGACGGCGCCACCGGCCTGCGTGCCGCAAAGAACTACCGCCCCGACCTAATAGTCCTAGACGTGATGATGCCCGACATGGATGGCTTCGCCGTAACCCGGCAGCTGCGCGAAGCGGGGCTCCAAATGCCCGTCCTCTTCCTGACCGCTCGCGACGACATGCAAGACAAGATTCAAGGCCTGACCGTAGGCGGAGACGACTACGTTACAAAACCATTCGGCCTCGAGGAAGTTGTCGCCCGAATACGTGCCATTTTGCGCCGCACCAAACCGGCCTCCCCCGAGGAATCCACCATGCGCGTCGGCGACATTTCCCTTGACGAGGACGCCCACGAAGTTCACCGCGCAGGCACCCTCGTAGACCTATCCCCCACAGAATTTAAACTACTGCGCTACCTTATGCTCAACGAAGGCCGCGTGGTATCAAAAATGCAGATCCTGGATCACGTGTGGGAATACGATTGGGACGGGGAGGCCGCGATCGTTGAATCCTACATTTCCTACCTCCGCCGCAAGCTCGACGTGCCCGGTTCGAGCGGCGAAATAATCCACACTCGACGCGGCGTCGGCTACATCATGCGTGAAGAATGATTAGCTCGCACACGCGGAGGCCCAAAAAGGAAGAAGCGGACGTCGCCCTCCTTCGAAATCTGCGACTGCGTTGGCATTCGACACCGCTTACTTTCCGCCTAGTAACGGTTACTACCTCGCTAATTACCGTTGGGTTGGTACTTGCTGGTGCCTCGATGCTTGGTATCTTGCAGTCCCATTTGGTCGGTCAAGTCGACCATGAGCTGATTTCTACTGCACAACGCCAGCTTGCCTCGTTTTCGCCCTCGCTCGAGGTAAAAACCAACCCCGAGTTGCCCTCCCACTACTACGTGCGAATGCAATTTGGAGTGGACAAAAAGCGCACTATTATCACTCCTGCAACGCGGGAGCAGTTCGGCGAACCGCAGCCGGGCCAGCTACTGACGTTTAACCAGCTTTCCAGTTCGCAAATGACGCAGCCGATCACGGTCCCTTCTTCGAAGATCGGCGTTTCCTGGAGGGCGGTCGCTGTCCCTATTTACCGCGATTCCGCGCCGGTGGGGGTAGCGACAGTAGCCCTTCCCCTGGCAGGAGTTTCGCAGACAATTTACCGCACTTCGCTGTACCTGTTTTTCTCGTCGCTGCTCATCGTGATGGCGGGGGCCGGCGCGGCCTACTATCTAGTGCGTCGTTCGTTGCGCCCGCTGCGTGAAATTGAATCTGTGGCGGGCAAAATTGCAGCTGGGGACATGACCCAGCGCGTGGAGAACGAACCTCCTAGCACCGAAATTGGTTCGCTTTCGCAGTCGCTAAACCAGATGCTCACCCATCTGGAGGATTCTTTCTCAGCCCGTGCCGCTTCCGAAAAGAAGATGCACCAGTTCGTTTCTGACGCTTCACATGAGCTGCGCACCCCCCTGGCGGCCATTCGCGGGTATGGGGAGCTGTACCGCATGGGCGGGGTTCCCAGCGAAGGGGTTAGCGACGTGATAGGGCGCATTGAGTCTGAGGCCTCCCGCATGAGCGAGCTGGTGGAGGATCTGCTCAAATTGGCGCGTTTGGACGAGGGGCGCAAGCTCAAGCTCGAGGACGTAGATTTGGTGCAGTTACTCGAGCATGCTTCTGCCGATTTGAAGGCGTTGGATCGGAAGAGGGCGACTTCTATCGTTTCTTTGACGTCGCCGGATCGGCCCGGGGAGGTTTGGGCGCACGTTGATCGCAACCAAATTTCGCAGGTTTTAACCAACCTAGTTGGAAATGTGACACGATACACTCCTGTGGGTTCGCCGGTAGAATTTGCTGTGGGAACCCGCGGGGGCATGGCAATTTTGGAGGTTCGCGATCACGGCCCGGGTATTGCGAAGGCCGAGAGGGCCAACGTGTTTAAGCGTTTTTACCGCTCGGATACTTCGCGTACGCGCAATACTGGGGGTTCTGGTTTGGGGCTGGCGATTGTTAGCGCGATTGCGAAAGCGCACGAGGGCAGCGCCGAGTTGCGCACTACTGAGGGCGGCGGTTTGACGGTTAGGCTGTACTTACCTACCCGCTAATTAAAGCAATATTCACCACTCCGGAGGCTAATAGTTGGGATATTTTGCGTTTTGGGGCATAAGCTTACCGGTGTCATCGTAGTCTTTTGAGGTTGTTTATGACTTCTGCTGAAACTCCGCAATGGCTTCCGGGCGCATTTGCACGTTCCATGTCGAATATTGGCGTGAAGTTGGATCGTGCCCAGCTTGAAGAGCTTGCTCAGAAACTGTTGGTGAAGTGGACTTCCCCTAACCGCCACTATCACAATGTGAACCATTTGGTAGCTGTTCTTACAGGTATTGACGAGTTGCAGGGGTGCACTCACGATCCCGATTTGTTGCGTGTGGCCGCCTGGTTGCACGGAATAGTGTTTTCTGATTATGAAGAGGGCGACGATGCTCGCGCGGTTGGCGAGGACGAGGTGGCTTCTTCGGCTGCTGCGGCTAAGATTTTGCAGAAAACGGGTCTTGACGAGTCTGTGGTCGAGCGCATTTGTGGGCTGATTATTTCCATGAAATCCCACAGGTCGTACCCGGACGATGTGGACCAGCAGGTTTTGTTGGACGCGGATATGTCCATGCTTGCTACGGATCCGCAAGATTACAGGGATTATGTGCGTGCGGTGCGTGAGGAATACGCTCACGTGCCTGCTGCCTCGTACTGCCGTTTTCGCCGCCGGATCGTGCGAAAGCTACTTGCCCGCAATGCTATTTTTAACTCTCCGCTCGCCGAGGATTGGGAGTCGGTAGCACGCAATAATTTGGAGGCCGAAGAGGCGCGTTTGGATGCCGAGCTCGAGTGTTTGGAGTCTGACGTGCGTCGGGAGGCCAACGATGCAGCTGAGGAACATGATGAGGCGATTGAACGTTATCAGCATCGCTCGGATGATCCGTCTACGGGGGTTATCAAGGGGGTAGCCCCTCTCAAGTCAGTGTCTGAGCCTGAGGTAATTACCGCCGAACTTCCGGTGGTTAGTGATGAGGACACACAAGATAGCCCCCAGATGGCTCCTGACGAGGGCGCTTTGGAGGATGAAGAGGACGAGGCCGATTCCAGCGAGCAGGCTGAGGAGGATCTATCTTCCTCTTTGGAGCTTGCTATCGATGTGCTCGATACCGTGCCGAAGCGGGAAGAGAAAAAGCCACCCGAACAAGATTAATTGCCTTCGCGGCAGTGCCTTTAGTTTTCCACAGGCGTGCTAAAGGCAGTTTTCCACAGCAAAGCGGTTTTTGGAACATATCTGTTGGGGCTTTTACCTAATCTGTAGCTGCCAGTTGGGAACTTACAGAGAGGGAAAACCATGGCACGTTTTACAGCAGATTCCGCTTCGATCGCTACCGCTGCTGGGCAGGTGTCGACAATTTCGGGTCAGATACGCTCGGACGTAGCTTTGATGATGGGCCAGCTCGGGGCGTTGGAGGGGCAGTGGCAGGGGGCCGCATCGGCGGCTTTCAGTTCCGCAGCTACCCAGTGGCGCTCGGCACAGGCCCAGGTCGAGGCCGCATTGGATTCTATTTCACAGGCACTTTCTTCGGCTTCTGCCACCTATGAGGATGCGGAAGCCCGCGCTACCTCACTGTTCGCAAGCTAGCGCGGGCCCTACAAAATAGCGGTTTAGTACATTCCGCCCATGTCGTCGCCACCACCGGCGGCCGGAGCTGCCGGCGGTTCCGGCTTGTCAGCTACTACAGCCTCGGTGGTCAGGAACAGAGCTGCGATCGAGGCAGCGTTCTGCAGTGCAGAACGGGTTACCTTGACCGGATCAGCAATGCCTGCTGCCATGAGGTCTTCGTATTCGCCAGTTGCTGCATTCAGGCCTTCGCCTTCCTTGAGCGAGAGTACCTTGTCGACAACAACGCCGCCGTTTAGGCCAGCGTTGTCGGCAATCTGGGCCAGCGGGGCTTCGGCAGCCACACGCACGATCTGGGCGCCAATAGCTTCATCGCCCTCGAGGTCGGAGTTATCTAGCACCTTGGCCGCAGCTTGTAGCAAAGCTACGCCGCCGCCGGCCACGATGCCTTCTTCGGAGGCAGCGCGAGCGTTGCGCACGGCATCTTCGATCCTGTGCTTGCGTTCCTTGGCCTCGACCTCGGTTGCCGCACCGGACTTGATGACTGCGACGCCACCGGACAGCTTGGCCAGACGCTCCTGCAATTTCTCGCGATCGTAGTCGGAATCGGAGTTTTCGATTTCCTGGCGGATCTGGGCCACGCGACCGTCGATCTGTTCCTTGGCGCCTGCACCGTCGACGATAGTGGTGTCGTCCTTGGTGACAACAACCTTGCGAGCCTTGCCGAGCATGTCGAGCTCAACGTTTTCAAGCGAGAGGCCCACGGTCTCGGATACGACCTGGCCGCCGGTCAGCACAGCCATATCCTGCAGCATTGCCTTGCGGCGATCGCCGAATCCTGGAGCCTTGACGGCAACGGACTTGAAGGTGCCACGGATCTTGTTGACGACCAGAGTGGTTAGGGCTTCGCCCTCGACATCTTCGGCTACGATCAGCAGCGGCTTGCCGGACTGCATGACCTTTTCGAGGATGGGCAGCAAATCCTTGATGTTGGAAACCTTAGATTCCACCAGCAGCACATAGGCATCTTCTAGGACGGCTTCCTGGCGGTCCGCGTCGGTTACGAAGTAGCCGGACAGGTAGCCCTTGTCGAAACGCATACCTTCGGTGGTCTCGAGCTGGATGCCAAAGGCGTTAGATTCTTCAACAGTAATGACGCCTTCTGCACCAACGATATCCATTGCCTCGGCAATGAGTTTGCCGATCTTGGGATCAGCAGCAGAGATCGATGCAGTTGCAGCGATTTCTTCGGTGGTCTCGATTTCTTTAGCGGAATCGAGTAGGTGCTGCACTACTGCCTCTACGCCCTGGTCGATGCCGCGACGCAGCGCGATCGGGTTTGCTCCCGCAACAACGTTGCGCAGGCCTTCGCGGACCATGGCCTGTGCCAGGACAGTAGCGGTGGTTGTGCCGTCGCCAGCGACGTCGTCGGTCTTCTTGGCAACTTCCTTGACCAGTTCGGCGCCAATGCGTTCGAAAGGCTCTTCCAGGTCAATTTCCTTCGCGATGGACACGCCGTCGTTGGTGATGGTGGGGGCGCCCCACTTCTTGTCTAGGACAACGTTACGGCCTTTGGGGCCAAGGGTGACCTTGACAGTGTCGGCAAGCTGGTTCAGGCCAGCTTCAATAGAACGACGAGCCTCCTCGTCAAACTTAATGATCTTTGCCATTGTGGATTATTCCTACCTACGGTTGGCGGTGTGCATGCCCGCGACGGACAGCCAACAGCCACCGGACTTTCCGGTTTCTCTTGGCCTCATGCAGCACCTGTATTGGTCTTTGCCTCACCGGTATAAGCAACCTGATTATCACTCGCACCGGTGGAGTGCTAACTAAAGTTTGGCACTCTAAGCCCCAGAGTGCAAGATGAGCTATTTGTTTACAGCTAGGTTCGCCCAGTAGCGAAAAAGCGCATCCGCAAAAAGCGGATGCGCTCCCTCAAAACACAAATTATTGCTGGTAGTCACTCTTTATGTAAACGTAGATGCGGCCCTTTTCTGCAACGATGTCGGGAGCTAGGCGCACTGAAGAAATGCCCAGCTGCTCCCCCACTGCCTTTGCTGCTTCGGCCAAATCTTCAGAACCGTAGTAGACGGTGGTTTGGTCCAATACGGCGTCAGGGCGGTTCGACGCGGCAGAATCGGTGAAACCGTAGTCAATTAGTTTCTGTGCTGCGGCCCCAGCTACCCCGTTGCCAGCGTCTACGTTGAATACGGACACCGGAATGCTGGCAGCCTGCGCCGAGTCGAATTCCTTCTTAGGCTCCTCGGTTTCCTGCTCCTTCTTAGGTTCCTCGGTTGGCGAGGGCGAAGGAGAGGCCTTGGGAGGCTGGCTCTTTTTGGGAGGTTGACTTGTGGTCTGCGCTTTAGGCGAGGGGGTAGTCGAGTTGTGCTTTACCAAACCCACCACCCCCCAGGCGAGTAACGGCATAACGATCAGGACGATCAAGAAGGGTAGCACTTTCGAGAAAGTGGACCTGGGGGCGCGGTGCACCCCGGCAGGCAAGTCGCGCCCGATCTGGTCGAATTCATCTTCAGGATAGCTATTCTCGCTCACGCGCTTAGACTACCTGTTCGCGACAAATCCGGGGAGCAATGGCGCGGAGTATTCACAAGAATGGGCGTAAAAGAGGAAACTAGAAACATGAATGAACCCAAACCGCTCTCTGAACTGATTGACCCTGGCTGGGCGCGCGCCCTCGCCCCCGTGGAAGGAAAAGTGCATGAGCTGGGACAGATGCTGCGTTCCGAAATCCAATCCGGCAATGGGTATCTTCCCGCTGGGACCGACGTATTGCGGGCTTTTACTTACCCTTTTGACAAGGTGAAGTGCCTGATTGTTGGCCAGGACCCCTACCCCACTCCCGGGCACGCGATGGGACTAAGTTTTTCAGTGCAGCCTGGGGTGAAGCCGCCGCGCTCGCTGGTGAATATTTTTCGCGAATTGACCGAAGATCTCCATGTGCCGCAACCCAGCTCCGGGGATCTTACTCCCTGGTGCGAGCAGGGCGTTTGCTTGCTCAACCGCGTCCTTACGGTACGGCCCGGCGCCCCGGCCTCCCACCGCGGGCGTGGCTGGGAAGAGGTAACAGAATGTGCTATTTCGGCACTCGTGAACCGCGAGCAACCATTTGTAGCAATTCTTTGGGGTGCTGACGCTCGCAAGTTAGCACCCAAGCTTGGAGACAACCCCCGTATCGAATCACCTCATCCGTCACCTCTTTCGGCCTCAAGGGGTTTCTTCGGTTCCAGACCTTTCTCGAGGGCGAATGCAGCCTTGGAGTCCCTGGGGATAGCTCCGATCAACTGGCAGTTGCCCTAGCGGGCGTTAACTAAGGGTTGGGGGAAAGGCTTTCACCTTGCCCCCAACCCTTTTGTTTGAAAATTTTAGTCGGGTAGACGCAGCCCGGTAGATACCGAGAAGTTGTGCTGCATGCCCGGGCGCGGGCGCACGTGGATGGTCTTGCCAATCCCGGGGGCAGTACGCGGTGGGACGCGCACAATCATGGTGTTAGCGTCCGAATCGTTGCCGGAACCTAGGCCCTCGGCGCCCTCGACGTGACCGTAGATGTAGGCATCGGAGCCGAGCTCTTCGACCATGTCGATAGTGAGCGGAATGGTGGCCTCGTCATTAGAGTCGACCACCTCCATCGCCTCGGGGCGGAAGCCGATCTGAATCTTGCCACCGTCCTCGGGGGCTAGAGCGTCAATCGCCTCCCTGGATAGCTTGACGTGGGCGGGCCCGTGCACGGCGTGGTCACCTTGCACTTCGAAAGTACCGATGTTCATTGCCGGGGAGCCGATGAACCCAGCTACGAAGGCGTTCGCCGGACGTTCGTACATTTCGCGGGGAGTGCCCACCTGCTGCAGTACGCCTTCTTTGAGCACCGCAATGCGGTCGCCCATGGTCAACGCTTCGGTCTGGTCGTGGGTAACGTATACGGTTGTTACGCCCAGGTTGCGCTGCAGGGTGGCAATCTGGGTACGAGTCTGCACACGCAGTTTCGCATCCAAGTTGGAAAGGGGCTCGTCCATTAGGAATACCTTGGGCTTGCGCACGATTGCGCGACCCATCGCCACACGCTGACGTTGCCCGCCAGAAAGGGCCTTCGGCTTGCGGTCTAGGTATTCGGTTAGATCCAAGATCTGGGCGGCCTCGTCAACGCGGCGCCGGATCTCGGCTTTATCGACCTTCGCGATCTTCAAGGCAAAACCCATATTTTCGCGGACGGTCATGTGGGGGTAAAGAGCGTAGTTCTGGAAGACCATTGCAATGTCGCGGTCCTTGGGCTGGACGTCGGTCACATCTTGGTCGCCGATGAATATTCGTCCACCGTTTACATCCTCAAGCCCTGCGAGCATGCGCAGTGAGGTGGACTTACCACAGCCAGATGGACCAACAAGAACCAGGAACTCCCCGTCCTCGATATGTAGGTCCAGTTCGCTTACCGCCGGTTCTGTTGCCCCGGGGTATACGCGAGTAGCCTTGTCGAAGGTTACAGTTGCCATTTTTCTATTATTCCCTCCACCGGCAGGTACGTGCCGGACGATCCGAGTGGAGTGTCAGGTGTCTTCGCTGACACACGCTTTCATTGCAAAAAGCGCTGAAGCTATCTTCGCACACTTTTTCTGAGTTTCCATAACCTTTGGGCCCACTATTTCACCTTTTAGTCTTTTGGGATGCTTCCCCTGCTGCGCGTCTCATTTGGGGGCGGCCTCTATTACCATTGGCACGTGGAAGTTTTGCGAAACATTGGCGGGTACCAGTTGCTGCGCCAGCTTGGGGCTGGGGGCACGGGAACCGTGTATTTGGCGCAGGATCCCGCTGGCAACGAGGTTGCCTTCAAGCTTTTGCATTCCTTTTTGGGTTCTGATGTTTCTGCCCGCAAGCGGCTGGCGCGCGAGGCTGCCACTATTAACAAGGTCCGTTCCCAGGCGGTTGCGCGCGTTTTAGATTTAGAGACCGAGGGCGCAGACGCTTTTATTGTCACAGAGTTTATTTCGGGGCCTACCCTAGCTCAGGACGTCAAGGAGGCGGGGCCGTGGAGCGGGGAAGACTTGGTCGATCTAGCTGAGCGGCTAGCCTCAGCACTGCAGCAGCTACATGAGGCTGGAGTAATTCACCGTGACATTAAACCGGGAAATATTATGGTGTCTTCCCGGGGGCCCGTGCTAATAGATTTTGGTATTGCGCAGGCTGCTGGCGACGAGCGGCTCACGTCAACCGGGCTAGTAACCGGCACCCCTGGGTATTTGGCACCCTGGGTGTTAGATGGTGCTAGCCCCGATGCGGCTTCAGATTGGTGGTCGTGGGCCGCAGTTTTGGTTCATGCGGCTACCGGCCGCCCTCCTTTTGGGGACGGCCCAATCGAGGCCGTGCTAGCCCGGGTCAGAACGGGCAACCCGGATGTGCGCGGGCTTGCTCCTAGCGTGCAGAGGGCGCTCAGGTCCGCTCTTGCTCCCACGCGCAGCCCAATTGATTCCGCCCAGGTAACTGAGCTGTTGCGCAGAGGAATCGACGAGGGCGCGCAAACTCAGCTGCTGGTTCCCGAGACCGAGGTTCTAGCCCCGGATGAAACCAGCGTCATCCCCCAGGAGCCGGTTGCGAAAACTCTGGCCTATCCGGTGCAGGCTTTTCAAGCTGCTGCAGGGGAATTGCCTTCCTATGGCGCCCCGGGGGTTGTTGCTACGCCGGGACTTTCCCAGGGCGAAGTCCCCGATTTGTTGGCGCAGGAAGGTCAGGTGCCGCTGCCCGCCCCCTATCGGCCTTCCACGGCAAAGATGCACCCTTTTTTCGGATTTTGTCTGCTCTGTTTGGCGGCGGCTTTCATGGCCCGCTTGGGTTTGGGGGCGGCTCCAGCGCTGGCGGCTTTTTTTGTTTTCGAGGGCGTGGTTGGCTCCCAGCAGTCCTTCTACCATTCGGTGCGGCTTCCTCGTGGGGGCCCGGAGGGGTCTGACGGCCCCCGTGCGTTTGCTCGGCTTCCTTTGCACTTGCTGCGAAATGTGTTGGGGGTCGCTTTCGCGGGGACTATTTCTTTGGCGGTTGCGTCCGCGTGCGCCTTTGCCAGTTTGTCTGTGCAGGTGGTAAATCCGGCAGATATTTCTAATCTGGTTTCTCAGCTACAGGCTGAACCCGAGTTTTGGCTCTTTTTGGTGGGGGCCACGTTCCTCTGGTGGGTTCTGCCCGGCATGGGCAAAGTCCGGCGAGGGGGGCGAGCTATCACCGATCGATTTTTGACTTCTTTCCCCGTGCGGGTCTTGCTCGGACTGCTAGCCTTAGGCGCGAGTGCCTTTCTAGTTGTACCGTTATTGTCGACGTCTGGAATTTGGATCCCACAGTAGGTTCGCAAAGGAAACAATATGGCTAAGTCTTCGAATAAGAAATCCGCAACTGAAAAGATGAGCCCTAAAGAACGCGAGCGCCTGGAGAAGGCTAAGCAGCAACTTCAGGCGAAGCGCAAGAAGGCACAAAAAGCCAGGACCACTAGGAATATAACCATTGGGGTCATTGTGGTTGCGGCTTTGGTTGCCATTGGCCTCATCGGGGGCGTGCTGTGGTCGAAGAAGTCTTCTTCGAAGGCTGGCGGGGCCAGTTATTCCCAATCGGTCAAGTCCAACAAGGGCATAGTCCTTTCTAAGGATGGGGTGGGCAAGCGAGTGAAGGGCCTGCCTAACGTGGAGCTTTATTCGGACTACGTGTGCGTGCACTGCCTGGATCTGGAACAGGCTATTGGCCACGACCTGGTTCAGGCAGCTAAGGATGGCAAGATCAACCTGATTTTCAAGCCTGTTGTTACCATGTCCTCACATTATTCCTGGGGTTTCCCCGCTGCTACCGCTGCTTTGCAGGTTGCTTCTAAGCAGCCCCAGAAGTTTGTTGACCTGCATTTCGCCCTGACCGACCAAGTTTTGAAAGACGCTAAGGAAGGGCGGGCCGAATCCTCTTTGACCAGTATTGAAGAGGGCAAAAAAGAGGTCGCTCAGGTTGCTAAAGAGCAGGGAATAGACCAGGCAGTTATCGATTCGTTTGACGTGGATAAGACTAAAGATACGTTGCAGGCGTGGACTAAGGATTGGGTGAATTCGGGGCTCACCGACAAGAAGTCATATGGAACCCCTATGCTCGTGCGTGACGGGAAAGTAATTCAGGCCAAATCGTTCAAGGACATGTTGGAGCAAGCAACAAAGTGAGCTAGCCAATATCGAGCCAGTTTCGCATTGGGGAAGGTTATGTGTAAAACTAGTCCTTGCCCAGCCACCTTAGCTCAGTTGGTAGAGCACCCGCCTTGTAAGCGGACGGTCGTCAGTTCGAGTCTGACAGGTGGCTCCACATAGACGCTGGATTTGATAGGTAAGCGTTTGCGTTAGCGAGTATGCCCCCTAGGGGTGCGAAAATCGACTGCGTTAGCCCGTATCGCGCCCCCCTGTAAAATGCTGTTTTGTCATTGAACCCGCTAACGGACGGTATTTTTAAGGCAGTTTCGCAAGGAAGTGCGCGGGGAGATCGTATGAATCCGGCACTGAGCTGCAAGTAGAGATTGCTAAACGCGGGAGTCTTTTCCTCGGGGAATTCGCGGAAGATTAGTTTGAGTCGGGTCAGCGGGCGTGAGCTTCTTCCCCCCCCCCCCATCAGCCTGGCCAGTATGGAAATGGGTGCATATCAACACGGTCGCCCCGTTCACCACGTTCCGCACCAAGATCCGCAAATGGAAGAAACTGGCAGCCTGTTCTGTTTCTGATTAGCACTTTCTACGTTTAAAGCAGCCCAGCGCGTTCTAGCGCTGTCACTTGATTAGGTAGAAGATTTTTCATTGCACACGGATCTAATAATTGTGAATAGGTCACCTAACTACAGTGAAGGTATGGGACAGGCGACATTAGTTGAGGCATGTGCAGCGAACCGGACTGAAGATCTTATTGACGAGTTGGCTCAGGTGTGGGTGTCTTCGGTACGCGCGAGTCACCTGTTTCTATCTGAGGCCGATATTGACGAGATAAAGCAGGTGTTACCGCAAGCGTTTACTGGAATAGAACATTTAGTGGTGGCTAGGGACCGGGAGGGGCGAGCGGTTGGTTTCATGGGTGCACAGGCCTGCCGTCTCGAGATGCTATTTATTGCCGCGCCGTTTCGCGGTGCCGGTTTTGGTACGAAGCTGTTGAATCTAGCAATCAAGGACTATGGCGTAACCGAGTTAACTGTAAACGAAGAAAATCCGTTGGCGGTGAAATTCTATTCACGTCACGGATTTAGTATTTACAAACGCAGCGAGATTGATGAAGAAGGACGACCATTCTCGCTCCTGTACATGAAGCGCCGCCCAAGCATAGGTAATTAAAGATGACTCTAAAGATAGAGCGTCGTTTTTCCTAAACATATTCGCGGAAGATTCTTTCGAGGACGGCTAACAGGCCCCGTAAACGGGCCTTGGCCGCCCCGTGGCGCTTTAAGCACGAAGCAAGCCAAACTTATCTTGGGTTGGCCCACAGGTAAACAGAGATTCACCCCCTATTTACATGCTTTCACTAGATTGGCAGCAGTTTGTGATCGTCTCTACCGGTGCCACAGAGGAACATTATGCTTCGCTTCAGATGCCTCTTATTTAGTCTGCCTGCCCTCGCTTCAATGGCGTTTGGCTTGCTAACACTGCCCTTCCCCACCGCTCATGCGGCGGCCGGGGTGAAAATCGACATCGCTGCTATTACAGATTTCCACGGGCATATCGAGATGGCCCCAAACTTGTCCGAACAAGTTAAAGCCCTGCGCAAGGCAAACCCTAACACCTTCTTCGTGTCCACAGGCGATACGGTAGGCGGGTCAACTTACGTATCTTCTATAGCCAAAGACGAACCGACTATGAAGATAGTTTCAGCTCTGGGACTTGACGTATCGGGGCTTGGCAACCACGAATTCGACGGCGGCTACTCCGACATAGTCGATCGTCAGCTCGGGCAGGTTAGCTGGGACTTCGTCAATTCAAACATTTCGGGTCTCGACCGCTCTAAAATCCTCCCCTACAAAATCCGAACCACCAAGGAGGGCGTCCGGGTCGGTTTTATAGGCGCGACTACCTCTGACCTTCCAAATCTGGTAAACCGAGAAGGCCTTGCAGGACTGCGCATTTCCGACCCAATCGCGGCTTTGGATAATTCCGCCGCAACACTAAAAGATGGCAAGGAAGAAAACGGGGAAGCTGACGTGGTGGTTGCCCTCCTACACGAAGATTACACAGACGCAGCCCGCTTAGGCGCCAATGTCGATGCAGTTGTTGCGGGCCACACCCACACCAACCAGACTACGAAAACAGCTTCTGGAGCTCCCGTCATCCAGCCCGATTGCTTCGGGCGGCTGTTGGGAGACATAGAAATTACCGTCGACGCCAATACTAAGAAGGTCACCTCATCCAGCTCTAAGATGCTAAAAGTCCTGGACGCCACAAAAGATTCCGCTGCAGCTGCAGATCCAACCATTTTCTCGATGGTGCGCCGGGCTACCGCACGAGCCGCAGAACTCGGCAAGGAAAAAATCGGAACCATAACCAGCCCCGCGAAGCGGGGAGTACAAGGAGACACTGGGGGAAGTGAAAATCGGGGTGCTGAATCCACTTTGGGAAACCTAATAGCGGAGGGCTTCTACCAGTACGCGAAGACTCAAGGCAGCCGGCCCAGCTTTGCGATCATGAACGCGGGCGGTTTGCGAGCCCCAGCATTGGATACTAACAACGACGGGGTTGTAACCGTCGAAGAGTCCTACAACGTCCAACCTTTCAATGGGGACATGGGTACTATCGACCTCACCCCGGCCCAGGTTTACCAACTGGTGGAACAACAGTGGAAGGGTGAGGGCGCCTCCCGCCCCATGCTGAAACTCGCCTTCTCCAACAACTTTGTCTACACCTTCGACCCCACGGCCAAACTGGGCAGCAAAGTATTAGGGATATTCTTAGATGGAAAGAAATTAGCCCGCAACGACACTGCCTCAAAAGTTCGGGTGGCCGGTGGCACCTTCCTACTGAAGGGCGGGGATGGCTATACAGCCTTGCGCGAAGGCACTAACTTTACTCAACTTCCCGGCGTGAACGACCTCGGCGCTTTCAATAAGTTCCTTGCCGCTAACCCCAACTATGCGGTGGACCATACCCAAAAATCGATTGGCATCACCGGACCAAGCACCTTGAAGGCGGGCGAAACTGCTCACTTCAAGTTGTCGTCTCTGTCGTGGACCACCTCCGAACCAAACGCTAAGACGGTTACTATCGAATTTGCCGGGAAGAAGGTGGGCGCCGCCCCAATCGACAACAAGGTTGTTCCCAGTCTCGACGAAACCGGACGCGCCGAGGTCACTTTTACAGTGCCGCGGGTAGAAAAAACCGGTTACTACTCGCTCGGGCTGCGCTTCGGCAACAACGCATTTGCCTATCCGATACGCGTGCAGGCAGCTTCCACTCCCGGCAAGGCTCCCGTGGCAGACTCACCCGCTTCGGGAGCGCACAAGTCCCCGAAGGGCAGCAACAATACGAACGCGAAGCCTCTAGAAGGCCCGAACACCGGCACCCCCGCCCTCGTATTTACAGGCCTTGCAACGGTGCTAATAGTTGGCGGCATAGTATTGGTGTGCCGCAAGCTTTGGCGGAGTTCGGACGCCTTTTAGTTGGCAAAAATATGCGCCCGTTCCCAAGGGATACATAAAGGTGTACTCCTTCTGACACCGAGGCAGAAAGGTAGGTATCTTGGCCATCCAAATTAAGCGTGTCTACGACGCGCCCTCTTCCGAGGACGGTTACCGCGTTTTGGTGGATCGGCTTTGGCCGCGCGGAATACGCAAAGACGCCTTGAAGATGGATTGGTGGGCTAAGCAGCTAACGCCTTCGACGGCTCTGAGAAAAGCTTGGCATTCCGGGCTCATTAGCGACACTGATTTTAGACAGAACTATCTTGGGGAACTGCAAGGGAATCCCGCCCTCAAAAAACTAGCGAAAATAGCGGGCGAAGAACCCGTTACCTTGCTGGTGGCGACGCGCGATGTAGCAAATTCACACGCCCGCGTGCTACTCGAAGCAATCAGGGCAGTTTAGCCGGGCCCGCCCGGCTGGCTACGATGGGAGCATGAAATTTTCTGCTCGCGCCACTTCGCCCTCTCCCAACCCCATTTCCTTGGCGCAGCAGCAGGCAACGGGCCCGCTAACCAATCTGAGCGATTCCAATCCGACCCGCCACGGCCTGGCCCCCTCGCTGCTTCCTAGCGTCTATCAGGCTGACCCCAGGGGCCCGCGCAAAGCCCGCGAGCAGCTGGCCGCATTTCTAACCCGGCGCGAGGGCCGGCCCCTCGACCCGAATCGCCTTTATCTACTCAGTTCCACGTCACAGGGCTATTCCTGGCTACTGAAGCTGTTTTGCGATCCCGGCGATTTCGTCCTCACCCCCCGGCCCGGCTACCCGATGGTCGATCAGCTTGCCCAACTTGAAAACGCCGAGGTCGACAACTACTACCTCACTTGGGATGGCACGTGGATGACCGACCTGGGCGGGCTCAAGCAGTATTTGCAACTCCACTCCCCGCGCGCCCTCGTAGCAATAAATCCCAACAATCCCACAGGCTCATACTTGCGGCCCGCCGAACTGGCCGAGCTGCAGCGTATATGCGCCACGCACCAGCTTCCCCTAATCGCTGACGAAGTATTTTTTGACTATCCACTTATCTCCCGCGAGCGCAGGCGCATAGCGGGATCCGAAAAGGTGCTTACTTTCGCCCTCGACGGCCTTTCCAAAAACCTAGCTGCCCCGCACGCGAAAGTAGCCTGGCTGGAAGTAAGCGGGCCCGCTAGCCAGGTTAGCCGGGCACTAGAAAAACTAGATTCAATTGCCGACGCCTACCTGCCCATGAGTGAAATTATCGCCGCTCAAATCCCAGGCCTGTTGGCACAGATTCCGGCCCAGCTCAAAAAAGTTAGGGCCAGGCTAGCAGAAAATCTTGCCATTTTGCGCCGCCTGGTGCACGCCTCGTCTACGGGAGTAGTGAGCCTGTACGAGCCCGAGGGCGGCTGGAGCGCCCTGCTTCGCTTCCCCGCCTGGATTGACGAGGACGAGCTGGTCACATCCCTAATAAGTAAATACCGCCTTTCGGCCCAGCCGGGGTACTTTTTCGACATGCCCACCCCAGGTTTTGTCAGTCTGTCGCTACTTCCCCGCCCCAGCCAGTTTGCCGAGGGGGCCGCAAAACTCATCGCGCGCTTGGACGAATTGAGCGCCCAGTAACTGCGGTTTTTGCCACTTTTGCACAAAAAATGCGGGCGAATATGCCTCTTTTTTGCCATGGCTAGTAAATTGTCCGTAAGGACGCCGAAGTCGGGAGATACATATGAGTAACGATCTTGTTCACCTAATTTTTATGGGTGTTGCTGGTTCTGGAAAGACTACTGCTGCTGATGCGTTGGCGAAAAGGCTTGGCTGGCCCGAGGCGGAAGCTGACGATTTTCACCCGCAGGCAAATATAGACAAGATGAGTGCAGGCCATCCGCTCACCGACGAGGACCGTTGGCCTTGGCTTCAAAAGATGCGTAATTGGATGACCGAACATGCCCTAGCTGGTTCTTCCACGATTGTTACCTGTTCGGCCCTGAAGCGCAGCTACAGGGACCTGCTGCGCCAGGGGCCCGGCAGAGTATTTTTTGTGCATCTGCACGCTCCGGCGGATGTCCTTTCTAAGAGGATGGCCACCCGCGAGCACTTCATGAAGCCGGGCATGCTCGCCTCCCAGTTCGAAACGTTGCAGGAATTAGGCGAGGACGAGGACGGCCTCGCTATTTCCGTGTTGGGTTCCAAAGAAGAAACCCTGCAGTCAGTAATAGCGGCTTTGCGCGAGCGCAGCTTGCTAGAAACCACGTTCTAGAAAGTTATCTAATGAACTGTTTATTTTTCGCGGCCTCTTCCGGCCTTGCACACACGAATTCAGTGCCGCAGCTAGTCATTGCAGCGCTGGCAGGAATAGTCACGATTGTGCTGCTTATTGTGTGGCGCAAGATGCACCCGTTTTTAGCCCTAACTTTAGGGAGCGCGGTGCTGGCCCTCGTTGCTGCGATTCCACTTCCGGATACTTTTGCCGCATTCACTAAGGGGTTGGGTTCTACCGTTGGGGGCGTGGGCGTACTTATCGCCTTCGGCGCCATAATCGGCAAGTTGTTGATCGATTCGGGTGGAGCCGACCAGATTGTCGACACGGTGCTCTCGAGCACTTCAACAAAGGTGTTGCCGTGGGCTATGGCGCTGGTTGCGTTTGTAGTCGGCATTCCCCTATTTTTCGAGGTTGGGATCGTACTACTAATTCCGGTGGTGATGCTTGTCGCGCGGCGGGCAAAGATGCCCGTGATTGCCGTTGGGATCCCCGCCTTGGCCGGTCTTTCAGCCCTGCACGGGCTGGTTCCGCCGCACCCGGGCCCGCTTATTGCCATCGATGCTTTAAAGGCAAACATTGGATTGACCTTGGGGCTGGGCCTTTTGGTGGCGGTCCCCACGGTTGTCGTTTCTGGCCCGTTGGCGGCACGGCTCATGGTGCGTTGGGTACCCCGCCGGGCTAATTCACTTTTAGGGGGCGAGGATGCTCCTGCCACCGAGGGCGGAAGCCGGCCTTCGTTTGGGGTGGCAATCTCGGTAGTCTTGCTCCCAGTCGTGCTTATGCTGGCGCGCACAGTTGTCGAGATGGCTATGCGAGGGGCGGAAGCCTCGTTTGTTTACAAGGCTTTCGAGTTCGTTGGCGAACCGCTGGTCGCCCTCTTGCTCACCGTCTTGTATTCGATGCTGGTACTGGGGAGGGCAAGCGGGCGCTCCGTCGCGGAAGTAAACAAGCTCGTAGGGTCTTCGCTTGCTCCGATCGCGTCCATTTTGCTCATCGTGGGGGCCGGAGGCGGCTTCAAAGAAACGTTGGTCGAATCCGGCATTGCCCAGGTTATAGCCCAGTGGATTGAGCAGCTCGGGATGCCGATTTTGCTTGCCGGGTGGATCGTAGCCGTGGCGGTGCGTCTGGCAACTGGATCGGCCACGGTTGCCACTATTACAGCCAGCGGCATCATGGCCCCCATGGCCACCACACTGCCGCCGGCGGGAACAGCGCTGTTGGTGCTGGCAATTGGGGCGGGTTCAGTTTTCCTTTCCCACGTGAACGATGCGGGGTTCTGGCTCGTCAAAGAATACTTCGGCATGAGTGTTGGGGAGACCTTTAAAACCTGGTCACTGATGGAAACGATTCTTTCGGTGACGGGGCTCCTATGCATCCTCGCTCTGGCGATACCGCTGGGAGTGTAGCCCCCTTGCCCCATACGGCAATAAATTGCAATAGCTAGATCTAATCAGAGAAATACACGCAGGATTCTTAAATGAATTTTGCGTGTATTTTTCTTTACCGCTATAACCCCTGGTCACACGCGTTTTGGAGGAATTTTATGAAGGCGGAATTTGTTTCCTATGACTTTTCCATGAAAAAGCTATTTCCGCCCTAAATGGCTTTACCAACCAAAAATTACTCTTGTAGTCTTTCGATCTTGTAGAAACAAATCTAAACCCGGAAGGCTCACTAAAATGAACCCCTCTAAAATCGTTGTACCTGCCCTCGCTGTGGGGGCTTCTCTGTCGCTTTTGAGCCCCGCCGCCCTGGCTGCACCATCACCCCAGCAGAATTCCCCGAAGACGGAAGCGGCAACTAGCAGCGAGCAAAAAACTAACGACCTCAAGCAGCAGGTTGCGCAAGCTGAGGCAGAACTTTCTTCCCTTCACAAGGCAGTGGAGGACACTGAGGGCAAGTTGAAGAACGCGCAGGCAGAATTGGACGCGCGCACTAAAGCAGTTGCCCTAGCGAAGCAGGCGGTAAAAAAGGCCGCGGACAATAGCGCAGAAATAGAACAGACCAAGGCTTATCTCACCCAGGCGATGCAAGAGGCTCACCAGGCCAACTTGCGCGTGCAGGCTCTAGCGGAGGCCGGCAAAACTTACAAGGATGCGGTAGCTGACACTCAGAGGAAGCTCACAGCCGCAGCTACCAACCTAGCGAAAGCTGTCGCCGACAAGGATTCAGCAGACAAGGCTGAGGCTGCAGCCCGCGCTGCCAAAGATGAGGTCGAGGGCAAACTAAAGGGCAAAGACGCCGGTCAGCTAGCAGCCGAAAAGACTTCTGCAAAGGCGGAGGCCGAGAAGAAGCAGGAGGCCGTCGCCGAGGCTCAGACCGCTAAAGAGCGGGCCTTAGAAGAAGCCAAACGTGCTGAAGATGAGCTCACTGCCGCAAAAGCGGAGGCAGCTACTAAGGGAGCAGCGCTAGCTGAAAAGAACAACGAGTTAGCGCAGGCAAAGACCCGCCAGCAGGCAGCAGAAAAAGAAAAATCGGCAGCCACCAGCGAAAAGGCAGAAAAGGAAGAAGCTCTAAGGCGAGCCCAGGCGGATCGGCAGTCCGCAGATGCTAACACGCAAAAGCTCACGGACTCCCTCTCTGAAGCTACCGCCCGGCAGATAGAGGCGCAGAAAGCCGTCAACGCTTCCCGCGAAGCAAAAAAGCAGGCTGTCGCCAATGCGCAGAAGGCTCTAGAAAAAAAGCAGCAAGATTTCAATTCAGCCCACGACAAAGTCTCGAAAGCCATAGATGCGTTAGACGCAGCAGACAAGGATCTAAAGGCTGCTGAATCTGCTTACGACGCAGCTGCCGAGGCTAAGAAGCAGGCTGACGAAACTATTGCCCAGCACGAGAGGCTGGTTGCTCAGCAAAGCACCGCCAAGCAAACCTCAGACACCGAACTGATCAATGCGGCGCGCCTCGAACAAGAAAAGAACGCGCTGACAGCCGCGCGGGATGCCGCCCAGGCAGCACTCGCGAAGACTGACAAGACAAACCAGAAGGAATACGCCGCCGCCCAGCAAAAACTGCAAGAAGCAAACACGCAGCTAGCTGCCACTGAAGCCAAGCTCGAGACAGCCGTATCGATTCACCAGCAGGCCTCGCAGGCGGCCCAGCAAATGCAGGGCCAAATCAACGCCCTCCAGCCCGCCTACACCAAGGCTAAAGCCAACCAGGCGCAGCTAGGGCAGGCAATTACCACTACTGAGCAGGCTCGCAGGCAGGCTTCAGAAAAACACGCTGAGGCAAAGCAAACCCGCGACCAGCTGCTGCCTCAATTCACCTCGGCCTCTGCTGAACTAGAGCAGGCAAAAGCCGCCCTGGAAAAGGCTAAGGCCCCCACGGAAGCAGAAAAACACCACGACGCGGCAAAGCAAGAAGCCGTACGGATCAAGTCCGAACTGGACGCGCAAGAGGCCATAGTCGAAACGAAGGACAAGGACATAGAACGCCTTCAGCGCGAGCTGAAAGAAAATAAGATCCGCATTCAGGAGGCCACGGTAGACCTGCAGAAGAAAGAAAAGGATCTAGAAGAGGCCCGCACAGCCCAGGCAGAAGCCACGGCTGCAAATGCAAAGGCAGTACAGCAACTAGACACTCTGAAGGCTACCAAGGCGCAAAAGGACGAAACGGCAGCCTTCGCCTCCACCGGTTTAGCCAAGGCCCAGGCAGATCTGCAAGCTGCCAACCAAAAACTAGCTGAGATTAGCAAGGCGCTGCAGAACTACGAGGCAACAAAGGCCGAGGCCGCTCGCGCACTGAAGGATTTCCAAAAAGCCGCAGAAGAAAAAGGCCGGGCCCAAGCTGCTCTAGCCCAAAGCCAAGCGGTTCACGAAGCAGCCTCACAGGCCGCAGACAAAGCCGCCGAAACACTGCGCACACACATCCACCAGGTGAAGGCTGCCCAGCAGGAGCTACAGGATAGACTCCAGGTGGTACAGGCCACAAAGGACAAGCTGGCAAAGCAGCAAGCAGCTAGCCCACAGGGCCTGCAGGAAAAGCTGAAAGAGGCTGAACGCGCCCTAAAGCAGCTAAAGGACGATATAGCCTCCCTAAGCGCAACGAAAGCTAACCTGCCGGCACAAATCGAAAGAGCACAGGCGAAACTGGCGTACTTGAAGTTGCGTTTGCAGCTAGTAGCTCCGGCCACTCCCGAAGTTATACCTCCTAAGGGAAGCGAAGAGAGTCGGCCTGCCCCCGCAAAATCCGCCCCCGCGGGCAAACCGAGTGCTACTGTGCCGGCCCAGCCTGCTAAGGCCGGCAAGGTCCCCTCGGCCCCCTCGCCCAAGCACGTAAAAGCGGCCACTTCTAAGCCTGCGAAGGCTAGCCGCACATCCGGGAAACAGGCAAACGAATCGCCAACGCTAGCACACACTGGTTCAGCTTCAACTGCCCTAGCGGTAGGTGCCCTGCTAGCGCTAAGCGCGGGCACGGCACTACACCGTTCCCGCAAGGAATCCTAGTCCCTGCAAACAGCCCTTAACTGGGTGTGGGATCGGCCAAAAGCCGATCCCACACCCAGATTATTTTTGTCTCTACAGTTTGCCCTCACGCAGCAGCTGGTGGTTCTCGCTCTTGCGGGCGTGGGCAATGATCCACCCGGCCTCGCCAAGCACCACCAAAACTACGACAAAACCAATGACGCTGGTCACTGCGCCCTCGGCAATAGAGATCAGCACCATGGCGGCAAGCACCGGCACCAAGTAGCGCAAAGTCCAACCGATATAGCCCCCGAAAGAAGGCATCTTCACGCCGTTCGCCTCGGCAACAGACTTGACCATGAAGTTGGGGCCATTGCCAATGTAAGTCATGGCGCCGCAAGTTACTGCACCCAAGCTGATAGCCACCAGGTAAGCCTCGGGCACGCCCGCCACCTTGGCTCCCCCATCCAATTGGGCTGCCATCTCGAAGAAAGTCACGTAGGTGGGGGCATTGTCTAGGAAGCTCGACAACCCGCCCGTAAAGACATAGAACGTCACCTCGTTGAGCGGCAGCTTCGGAGCGATCTGGGCCAAATATTTCAGTGCCGGCATCATAGTCAAGAAGATGCCGATGAACAGCACTGCGACCTCGACAATCGGAGCCCAGGTGAACTCGTTGAGTTTGTAGCGGATCTCTTTAGAACCGAAAACGAACGAACCAATGACCGCTATGGCAAACACGATCTCGCGTAGAGGCAGGTATTCGTGCCAGGCGGCGGTGCCGTGCTCGATGGCCTCCAGGTTCATAGACGGCACAACTGCCACGGCCACGATGATCAGGGCGAAGAAAATGAAGTTTATTGCCCCGCGCACCCTTATGGGGGTGATGTTTGTGTCGTCCATCTTCAGATCCTCGACAGACTCCAGAGCATAGGCCTTGGTGTCTAACGCGAAGTAAGTGATAAGTAGCAGCGCGTTAATGCAGAACCATTCGGGGATCAGGTGGAATGTCCAAGTAAACGGCACCCCTCGCAAGAATCCCAAAAATAGCGGCGGATCCCCAAGCGGGGTTAGCAAACCGCCGTTGTTGGCCACAATCAAAATTGTGAAAATTACAGTCTGCGCCTTGTGCTTTCGCTCCGAATTGATGTTCAGCAGCGGCCGGATCAGCAACATTGCTGCCCCGGTGGTACCAATGAAGGAGGCGATAACGCCCCCAATGGCCAAAAAGAGCGAATTGTTCTTGGGCGTCGCCCTAATGTCGCCCTCCAAATAAATACTGCCCGACACCACGAAGAGGGCGAACAGTAGCGCAATGAATTGGAAATATTCAAAGGCGGTGTCGGCAACCTGCATGAGCCCAAAATTGACGGCCATGTATATAGCAACCGGAACGCCCAAGACTAAGGCTATGGTCAGCTGGAAACGCCAGTCCTCCCATAACTTTGCTGTTGCTGGAATAAGGGGAATTATGGCAATGGATAGCAGCATCACCACAAAGGGGATCAACATCCATGCGGGTACAGTATTACTCATCGCTCCCACTCTAAACCCTATATTTAGCAAGGGCGAATAATTTCCCACTCTTCCTAAAAACTACCCACCCAAAAACCGGCTAGGCTCCCCCTTCCGTAGGACCGAAGCCACCCGCTACATGCCGCAGCGTACTCACCTAGTTCGGGCATGGCTGCTCCCCATGCACGAGCACACTTTCCGTACGGTAGGGTTAACCTGGTCCAGCGAAGGGAAGAGCATGTCCAAAAAGAAACGCATCGGCATCCTAACTGCGGGCGGGGACAGCCCTGGTCTAAATGCCGCAATTCGCGGCTTTGGCAAAGCCGCCATCGGCCACCACAACATGGAGCTTGTGGGATTTCGCGAAGGCATCCGCGGCATGGCCCTAAATCAGACTATGCCCATAACCTCCGCTTCCCTTTCCGGCATCCTTACCGTTGGCGGCACCATTCTTGGCACCTCCAGGGACAAGCCCCACAAGATGGACGTAGGCAACGGCAAAGAAGACATGATCCCCACAATTTTGAAAAATTGTGAAGCCGCCAGCCTCGACGGGGTTGTGATGATTGGCGGGGGCGGCACCGCTAAAAACGCCCACCGACTAGCGAAGGCGGGTTTGAACGTTATTCACCTGCCCAAAACCATCGACAACGACATTGCGCACACGGACACCAGCTTCGGCTTTTCTACCGCGCTTGGTATCGCCACCGATGCGATCGACCGGCTACACTCAACGGCCCACAGCCACCACCGGATCATCGTAGTGGAAATTATGGGGCACAAAGCCGGTTGGCTGGCGCTCGGCTCCGGTATTGCGGGCGGGGCCGATATTATTCTGCTTCCCGAAATCCCCTACTCCATTGACTCGGTAGCCGCCTCAATTTCTAAGCGCGCAAAGAACGGGCACCCCTTCTCTGTAGTCGCAATCGCCGAGGGCGCCCGCGAACTCTCAGACGCCGCCGACTACGCCGCAGCCCAAGCCCTTATCGACGGCGCTTCCAACGCCAACGCCAAGGCTGCGGCCAAGAAACACCGCTCTATGCTCGAGGCAGCCCACCGCGGCAACGCCCTCAAACTAGCCGAGCAGCTCGAAGCTGCCACCGGGCTGGAGGCCCGCGTTACCGTACTTGGCTACGTACAGCGGGGAGGCACTCCCAACGCAGAAGATCGCCTGCTCGGGACTCTGTTAGGCGGGGCAGGTGCGGATCTAGTTGCCGCCGGCAAGTATGGGATAACCGTTGCAGCCAAGGGCCAATCGGCCCAAGCCGTGCCCCTGAAAGACGTGGCCGGCAATCTAAAAACCGTACCCAAGGATCACCCCTGGGTCTCGGCAGCCCGGCACGTAGGCACCTGCCTGGGGGATTAAATGGAACGGCTCGTGGCACTCGGCGGAATCGACCTGTGCGTCGAAACCTTCGGGTGCCCAGATAACCCGCTAGTTGTAAATATCGAGGGCCACGGTGCTCAACTAGTTTCAACACCCAAGAGCTACTGCCAGCGGCTTGCCGAAAAGGGGCTGTTTGTCATCCGTTTCGACAACCGGGATGTGGGGCGCAGCTGCCGCATCCGCTCCCCCTATACGCTTATGGATATGGCCGCCGACGTGCACGCCCTGATCTCGCACTTCGGCTCCTCCGCCGTGGTTACTGGCCGCTCCATGGGTGGGGCCATTGCCCAACTGCTGGCTCTAAACTTTCCCCAGGACGTGCGCGGCCTCGGGCTTTTCTACACATTTGCTACCGAACACCCACGCCCACCTAGTCCGCCCCTCCCCACCCCTTTTACCGGCCTCTCCTCGTACCTGGAGTGGTATCAACACTCCCTGCAGGCAATCGCGGGGCCCGCCTACCCCTGGGACAAAACGGAATTGGCCGCCCTCGCGAAAACAAACTACGAGCGAGGCGTGAGCTGGCAAGGCCTGCAACGCCAACTCCGGGCTATGGAAACCACCCCGCCCTGGTACCACCGGCTCGGGGAACTGAAAATACCCACCCACATAATTCACGGCAGTGCCGACATAGTGATCGCCCCTTCTGAAGGCCGCCGCCTAGCCGAAGCAATCCCGGGAGCCAAAATGACTCTAGTGGAGGGCATGGGTCACGGACAGCCGGCGGCCCTAGACGAACTGTTTGTGCGCTCTACCGCAAGCCTAATGCCCCTCGGGTAAGCTAGCCGGCTTGGGAATGTGCCGGAAAGCACGCAACACGAAATAAGACCCGCACAGCAACACCAAATACGGAATTCCTGCCCACCACACCACGGGCATCTGCCAGCGCAGCGAAATAAATACCCCCAGGCAAGCGACAATGCCGAGCCAGTTAGTTATGGGCGCTCCCCAAAGACGGGCCGGGCCCGCCGGCCGCCCCGCCCTCTTTTGGCGGAACTTCAAATGGGTTACCAAAATGATCACCCAGGTGACCAAAATCGCCAAGATGGCGCAACCCATGAGGTAGTTAAACGCAGACTCCTGGGCAAATATTGCCAGCAAGGAAGCGGCAACCATACCCGTGGAGGCAATCAGCACTGCTCCGCGGGGCGTGCCTGAGGCGGTGGTTCTACCTGCAAAAGCAGGCGCCATCTTGTCCAAGGCAAGCGAATGGAACATGCGCGATGAGGCGTACAAGCAGCCGTTTGCAGCCGACAACGCCGCCACGATAAGCACCCCGTTCATGATGTGGCCAGCCGCAGGTACCCCGGCGTTGTCCAGCGCGTGCACAAACGGTGAGGACTCAATAGAACCATCGCTAGCGGCCGTGTGGCTCCAAGGTTGCATCGCCACGATTACACCAACAGCCAGCACGTAAAACAGCAGCAGCCGCCATATCATCGCGCTGGCAGCCCTGGGAATGTCCTTTTCCGGATGCTCCGATTCCGCCGCCGAAGTAGACACGTTCTCGATGCCCCCAAACGAGAACACCGCCGTGCAAGCCGCCAGCAAAATACCACCGATGCCAGAGGGAGCAAACCCCCCGTGGCGCGTCAGGTTAGACAAGCCGGTAGGCGGATTCGCGGAAGGCCACCCGAACAGGATCAAAGACAGTCCCAACAGGATGAACACACTGATGGCAACCACTTTAATCATCGAAAACCAGTACTCGCTGGCTCCGTACAACCGCACCGTTGCCAAATTGAGTCCGACCACAAACAGCGAACAGCCTGCGGTAGCTGCGCCCAAATTGAGACCCGGAAACCAGTGCTGAAGATAGGTGGCTGTAGCCACGACCTCGGCCCCCACCGCAATAAAAGATTGGATGGCGAAATTCCAGCGCGCAACGTAGCCGCCCATGCGACCCAGATAGGCGCCGGCTACGGCCCCATGCCCGCCGGGTACCGGGTGTACCGACACCATTTCCGCTAGCGCCCACACGATTTCTAAAGCTAAGGCACCAGCTAGAACGTAGCTGATGACCGTTGCCGGCCCCGCGAGCGCAATTGTGGATCCTGACCCCAAGAACAGGCCTGTGCCCAAAGCTCCAGAGAGGCCGATCATTGCCACTTGGGGGCTGGTAAGGCGGCGTTCTAGTTGGGTTCTTTCAGCCATCGCCATTCCTTCTACTGCTTTTTCTACCTAGCTATACTAACGAAAGCTTCATGCAAGGCAGAATTCTTAGGGCAGCGGCATTGCGATCGGGCGGCCCGACAGGTGGGTTACCTCTACCTCAACGTCGTAAATTTTTTGCAGGGTCTGCTCGGTCATGACTTCGCTGGGCGTGCCTTTGGCGCAGATTTTCCCGCTTTTCATGGCCACCATTTGGTCTGCGTAGGTGGCGGCCGTGTTCACGTCGTGTATGACTACTACCACTGCAAGGTTAGCTTTGGCACAAATGTTTTTTAGGTGCCTCATCATTTGTCTGCTGTGGTGCATGTCGAGGGCGGCGAGGGGTTCATCTAGGAGCAGGTATTTGGTGTCTTGCGCCAGGGCCATAGCTACGAAGGCGCGCTGTCGTTGCCCCCCGGATAGTTCGTCTATAAAACGGTCTGCGAAATCTACCATTTGCACCGTTTGCAGCGCGGCGGCAACTTTTGTGCGGTCTTCTTTTCGGGGGCGCCCCCCGTTGTGGGGGTGCCGGCCAAGCATCACTAGTTCGGCTACGGTAAGGCGCACTGCCAGATGGTTTTCTTGTCGCAAGATGGCTAAAGTTTTTGCGAGTTCTGCGCTGTTCCAGTCCGTAAGTTCGGTGCCGTCAACTTTTATTGTTCCCTTTGTTTTTGGGTGCAGCCTGCCGAGGGCGGCGAGCAGAGTGGATTTTCCTGCTCCGTTTGGCCCGATCAGGGCGGTCAGGCCTTCGTCTGGTAGGTCTAGGTTTAAATCTTCGACTACCGGACACGCGCCGTAGTCTAGGGTGAGTGAGCGAATTTCGATCATTTGGAGTCCTTGTATATGAGCACTAGGAGGGCTAGTCCGCCTACTAGCTCGATTAGTACCGGCAGCACGGTTTCGGAGTTCAGGACGTGCTCTAGCAATCCTTGCCCGCCTGCGAGTATTAGTATTCCCAGTGAGCCGCCTGCCAGGATGAGGGGGCGGATTCTGTCTGAGTGCACCGTGTAGACCGCAATATTTACTACCAGCAGCCCGAAGAACATTAGAGGCCCTACGAGGGCGGTGGCGCAGGCCACTAGTAGCGCTGAGGCCGCTAGCGCTTTGCGGGTTTCCGCCTTGTATTCGACTCCTAGTTCGACCGCAATGTCGCGCCCTAGGGAAAGCACATCCCACGTGGGAGATTTTTGCCATATGTAGGTGCAGGTTGCAGCTGTGATCACTGCTGCCGCCGCCAGTGCCTCTTTATTCACGAGGGCGAAGGAGGCGGTGGTTCGCGATTGCACGCTGAGTAGCTCGTTTGGATCCATTATGAATCCGAGCATCGCCGATATCGAGCGAAAGAGGGTGCCCATTACGATTCCTACTAGCACGAGTAGGTGCAGTGAGCGGGTATTTTTTGAAATCAAGAATACGAACATGGCGGTTGCCACGGCCATCATCACCAGTGCGTTGGAGGCGAAGTAGACTGTCGCTGGAATCCGGCTTATAGCCTGTGCCCCTAGGCAGAATGTGCCCACTGTTGCGGTTAGCACGTAGATGGAGTCGAATCCCATCACTCCGGGCGAGAGAATCCGGTTTTGGGTTACGGCCTGAAACACAACGGTCGAGGTGGTGAGCGCAATTGCCACTATGGTTAGCGCTGCAAGGCGGGTAAGGCGCAGCGGCCCAATTATCTGCCAAAAGTCTAGGGCGTCGTAGAGGGCGAAGAAGGCTGCTCCAGCTACTGCTAGGGCGGCGCATATTAGGGTGCGATTGCGGGTGAGGCGGTAGCGACGGTTCATCGTTTCACCGTCTTCAGTAAGAAGCCAATGAATATTGCGGCCCCAATTACACCCATTACAACCCCCACGGGGATTTCGGCTGGCGCTATTAGGGTGCGGCCAATAATGTCCGAGACGAGCACGAAGAAGGCTCCCCCTAACGCTACTAGTGGCAGGGACCGGCGCATGTAGTCGCCTAGTATCAGCGAGGTCAAGTTCGGCACTATAAGGCCCAAAAATGGCAGTGTTCCTGTGACGACGGTGCTAACGCCGGCAACGGTTGCTACTATTGCCAGCCCGAGGGCGGTTATAGCGCGGTGACTCACCCCTAGGGATTCGGAGAAATTTTTCCCCAGCCCCACCACGGTGAAGGTGTCGGCGAACAGGTAGGCAAGCACGCACATTGCTGCTACTACCCAGAGCAGTTCGTAACGTCCTTTTATGATTCCCGAAAAGTCTCCGGTCAGCCATAGGTTTAGCATGCCTTGCATTTCAAATTGCCAGGCTAAAAACGTGGAGGCAGCGCCAATTATCCCTGACAAAACTATGCCGAGTAGCGGCACCACGATCGGGTCGCGGTAGCGCAGCGAGGACACGAGCCCCATTAGCAACGCGGTCCCGGCCAGCGCGAAGCAGACTGCAACTAGCATGCGTGCCCACATGGCAAGGGTAGGGAAAAATAGGACGGCCACCAAAACGCCTAGTCCCGCCGATTCGGTGACTCCTGTGGTGGCAGGTTCTACGTAGCGGTTTTGAACCATTAGCTGCATTACTAGGCCGGCCACCGCCATGGCTGATCCTGCCAAGAGGAGGGCGAGCGTGCGCGGCAGCCGCGATACGGTTAGAACCATCAGCTGATCTAGGTCTGCCTGCCCGGTCAGTACCTGCCCGAGCGACATTTTTGCTGCCCCGGTAACAATCGAAACGAATACCAGGATTAGTACCGCTAGCGTGGCTCCGCCGAGCCACAGCACCCGTGGCTCGGCGAAGTTATTTTGTCTTTCCGGCAAATTATTTGATGGCACTTGCGATTTCGTCGAGCTCTGCCTGGTAGTTGTTGGCGCCGTACATTACTATGTACCACCGCTCCGGGTTTAGGAACACGACGTGTTTGTTTTGAGCAGCCTTGGTGGAGTTCACCAGTTCGTTGTCTAACAGCTTCTCTGCCGGGGTTGCCCCGTTGTCCTTGCCGATTGCCTTGGCTCGGTCTACTACGAATATGTAGTCGGGGTTTAGTTCTTTTACTGCCTCAAACGAAATCTTCTTTGACTTGTGCCCTTCGTCGGGGGTGTAGTCGGTGGTGGCTTCTTCAAAGCCAAAAACGTCATATATGGGAGCCCACCTGGATTGGGGGCCGTGAACCGAAAGTTCGCCCTCGTTTGCCATCAGTACTAGCGCCTTGCCTTTGCCTTTGGCGGTGTCTTTGTACTTGGCGATCTTGTCTTTCATTGCCCCCACGAGTTTTTCGGCCTCGTCCTTCTTGCCGAGGGCGGATCCGATCTGGCGCACCTGGTCAACTACCTGCTCCGAGTAATTGGGCTTTTGCCAGTCAACATTCGCGTCTATAGTGGTGAAATTTTTGGACAGTTCACCGTACATTGAGGAGCTGCGCGCCCCGATCAGCAGCAGATCTGGCTTGAGTTTGGCTATCTGTTCGACGTCGGGTTCCTTCAGGGACCCTACCGAAGTAGCATTCTTGTACTTGTCTTTCAGCCAAGAGGGTACTGATTTAGTTACAGTTCCGACTACCTTGTCGCCCTCCCCTAGCGCATCTACCGTGTCGAGGGCGGCCATGTCCAGGACCACGATGCGTTCAGGCTTTTTCTTTATTTCAGTCTTACCCGAGGCATGAGTTACCGTTACCGGGAAAGCCCCTTCTTTAGCTGGGGGGCCGGCCCCGTCGTCCTTGGCATCGTTCGTTGAAGAGCAGCCTGCCAGCATTGCCGCCGTGGCTGCAAACGCAACTACAGCTGTTGCGATTTTACGCATCCTAATCCTTCCTTAGATCAATTTAGGCAAGCCTACGCTAACCTATTTGACTGAATTAATCCAGGGGGGAATAAAAAACCTTTCACCCCGCAGCAGGGCAAAATAATTGGCCCCTCCAGCTGGAGGGGCCAAGTAGATGTTGCGCGCTTTAGCGAGCCTGGAAGGTCAGGCAGGTCTCGTCGGAAGAAACCTTTACGCCGGCAGCATCGCAAACCAGGTTGTCATTGTGCACGCAATCCGCGCGCTGACAAGCACCCACCTGCGGGGTGAGGGTAGGAAGCCCACCCTTCTTGTCGAGGTCGATAAAAGTCACGCAAGCTTTGGTACCCATAGTGACCATCGGGGCCGCACAGCCGCCGTGGTTGAAGGAGCAGTCGGTTGCGGCGCAGGAAGCAATAGCTGGAGCAGACATGTCTTTTCCTTTCAGAAGTTCTTGACACTTTCAGTATGCCCCAGCGACAACGAAAAAAGTTTTCTAAAAGAACATTGATTCCAGTCTCTAAATTAGAACTCCAAAACACCCGCTGACCTGGACAGATGTTTATAGACAAGAATAGGATAACCTTAGTAAAGCAACCCTTAGTTAACTATTTTTTTGCGCTAATTTAATACCATTTAAATATTTAAAAACCTCTTCGTAGCGTTATTGTTCTAGCTCAAGAGGCCTTTTGCTGCAACCCTTTCGGCTTTTTCGCGGGTGGCACCGAATAGGTACAAATCCAGACCCCTTTCGCGCACGGCAGCAGCTTCCTGCTCATCTACCTGGTCTGCATCTAAGATGATTCCCGAAAGCGCTCCGCCCTCACTCAGCACTCCGCCGCAGGCTGAAAGCTGGCCGCGCCAATCCGAACCAGCCCAATAAACTAACGGTACGGAAAGGCGGGCAGAGTCTAGGCCGGCAAGCACGGCTGGGGAATCCGAGGTGAGCAGCAAGCGCCCACCCTCTAGCTGCTCGAGACCAACCGCGAGCGCAGAAATAAGGCCGCTTCCGCCCTCGTGAACCTGGCAGAGGCCCTTGCCAGAACACTTGTTCATGAAGGAAATGACGTCAGCCAGCTCAGGAATGCGTTCAAAACGGAATTTGGGTGAAAACCAAGCCCCAGCGTCAGCTCTGCGAATATCGGCGTAGGTGGCCTCGCCAACCGGACCTGCAAGATTTGTAGTGCGATCGAGCGTGGTGTCGGCCAGGCAAACTAGTGTACCGTCCGCCAGCATTCGCAAATCAAAGTGGAACCACTTGCCCGCAGTGACGGCCTTGTCAAAGGCGGCAATCGTATTTTCAGGGGCCTTTTGGCGCAGCCCGCGCCAAGCAATCTCGCGCATTATTCGTCCTCTTCTGGAGCTCGCTCAAATAGTCGGTAGGTGGGCACAAATTCTTCTTCCGTCTCGCCCTCGTCGCTAGCAAGGGCGTGAATGTCCGTGACGTCCCGCTTGTCGGCATCTGGTGCGTCCAAGCCTTCGGAATCGTCGACTGCAAAACCCATTACAGATTTTTCGTCGGGGTGATGGGCCAGAACCTCGTTGATGTAAGAATCGAGCACCTCCTTCATTGGCACGTCACGACCTTCGCGTTCAGACATAAACCAGCGGTGTTCCAACACCTCGTGAAAAATCTCGGCAGGTTCGAGCTTCGAGCGATATTCTGCTGGAATAGCATTGATTACCGGGTTAAATACCTTTTCGAGCCAAATGTGGGCGGCCAGTTCAGCCGGTTGATTTTCCAGATGGTTCATGGCCTTGAAAGTCTTCATGTCGTTGACCATGCGCTGGCCCTGCCGCTCCCCCACATCCATCCCGGTAAGGCGCATGATCTGGCGGTGGTAATGGCCCGCATCCACAACCTTGGGCTGGATAGTCAGCTTTTGTCCGTCGGGACTGCGAGACATGGACAGTTCCCCTACATCGAAGCCCAAATCGTTCAGACGCGAAATACGTCCTTCGACTCTCCAGCGTTCTTCGCGATCGAAGGATTCTTCAGCAGTCAGTTCGGTCCACAGCGATTCGTAGCGGTCAACTAGACGTTCGCCTATTTCCACAACGTCTAACGATTCGTCAAAGTAGGCTCCTGCCTGCAGATCCATAAACTCGCCAATGATGTTGGTGCGAGCCAAGTCCAGGTCGTAAGAGCGCTGCCCCTTAGTTAGCGAGCCATGCAGCGCCCCAGTCTCGGCATCCACCAGGTAGGCGGCGAAGGCGCCCGCATCTCGGCGAAACAGTGTGTTCGAGAGCGAGACATCCCCCCAAAAGAATCCCACCAAGTGCAGCCTCACCAGCAACACTGCCAGCGAATCAATCAGGCGCCAGGTGGTGTCCGGGCGCACCGTCTGCGAGAACAGGGCGCGGTACGGCAGCGAATACTGCAAGTGCTCAGTAACCAGGGCAGAAGTTAGAGGTTTACCTCGCATAGTCTCGCGCCCAGTAACCACCGCGGTGGGGGCTACAGCGGGCTGATCCATGCGGTGCAGATCGCGCAGAAGGCCGTATTCGCGGTAGGCGATGTCAGTATTTATCTCTTTTACAGCGATGATACGGCCGGACAGATTCACGAATCGCACGACGTGGCGTGAAATGCCTCTGGGAAGGGCCGCGAGGATTTCAGACGGCCACTCAGCCAAAGGTATTTCCCACGGTAGATCAAGGAGTGCGGGGTCTACTGCCGCCGCGGTGATCTCGATGCTTCCTGCCATAAAAACTATTGTTCCACCCCACCTGCGAATCTGCTAACCCCCGCGCCCCACGAAAACCGCTAAACTGTACGCATAACCATAAGGAGTGCTATGACTGATACTTGGAAAGCCGAAGAGGGCGCGCTCGTTGCCGCCTCCCTAGATCCGCAAAACGTTGCCAAAGCTCTCGCAGATATGGGCGTTGTTGCTGAACTAGACTGGTATCCCAGCACAGCGCACCTATTGGGGCTCACCGTCCTGATCAATCAAGATTCACAAGTGGCGGTAGTGGAAAAAGATAGTACTTCCCTCTCTTTGGGCCCAGATCTCGCAGACGTTACTGAAGAGCTGGCCAAGCAATTTCATGCCGAGGTATGGATCGGCAACACTTCTGCCGACCACGTTCCTGAGGGCAGCACCTTCCCCGATCCCGAAAAGTCGAAGCAGGGTGAAGTGCGGGTAGTAGAAATTACTAAGATGCCCGCCGCCTCAGTTCCCTTCGTAGCAGCAGCCGAGGGGCTAGATGTGGGGTCCGTAGAACTGGGTAAGGGAATGCGCGCGGTTATCTACGCGGGTACAGAAGAAGACATTGTTTCCGGAGTTATGGTCTCCGAGCTTCCGGCAATCGCCCTGTACTCTTCGAACGACGACCACCGCCTGGCCGGCTTGGAAGCTCCCACCGAGCGCCTCGACCACATTCCATCTGAATCGCTCATGCTCCACTCGTGGAAGATGAACACCGCCCTAGTAGTTGGCGGGTGGAACGGAAAGGCTCCCGCAGGTCTACTTGCGGCTGTACGTGCTCACTTTGGCGAAGACCAAATTGCCGCCCGCCTAAGCCAAATAGACCCACTTTCCAACCGCGAGGACATCGATCGGGCGCTCTCTACACCCGGCCAAGAGGGCTTCGCCAAGATGATCCAGGCCCTGGGGCTGCCCGCCTTTTTAGCCGATTATCTAGGGGGAAACGTCGAGGTTGCAGACCTTCCCGAAGTTGCCGTCTTTGAAGCCTCCAACTGGGGTTCCGCTCTGGGCTCCTCCGTGGACATCATGCTCGACAAGCCCGAAGAATCCGGGTCAAAGCTCTGGTCCGCCTACCACACTGCCGCACTAGACAAGCCGTGGATCGTACGAGCCTGGGCGGGCATCGAGGCAACTGCCGGCACCGCACTGCTCGTAACCGCAATGCGTACCAAAGGCAAGAAGTCCGGTTGGCTCAAAGCCGGAGCCGGCCTGGGGGCGGCCCTCATTTTGGACTCGCTCACCGAACTTGGCCTATCCGGCTACCTAAACCAGCGCAAAAAGCGCCTAAAAGGCGACTAGTCTAGCGTGCGCACGCGTCGCGTACGGCGTGCCTGAAGCGCCCACTCGCCCTCGCTCGGGTAGCCCACCTCTTCTAAGGTGAGGCCCGCAGCGGGGGCGAGCTGCGGTTCTGAGCCGCGAGCTGCTTCGGCCAGGCGAGCTGCAGGCCAACACGGCTTGTGCCTGCCAGTTCCAACAGCCACCAAAGCCCCCACAATAGAGCGCACCATAGAGTGGCAGAACGCGTCGGCCTCTAATTCGATCTCGATAATCCGGCCCACCTGCCGCAGGTAGATATTCTTGAGCGTGCGGATAGTGGTTGCGCCCTCGCGCGGCTTGCAAAACGAGAGAAAATCGTGCTCCCCCAGCAGGCTTGCCCCTGCCTGCCCCATGGCCGCAAGATCCAGTTCCTTAGGGTGGCACCACACGTCGGCGCGCGTGGGATCCCAGTTTCTTTTTCCTGCCGCAATCCTATAGACGTACCGGCGGTAAGTGGCTGAAAAGCGGGCGTCAAAATCGGCTGTCACAGCCTCTACCGCGCGCACCACAATGGGCCCACAAGGCCGCCCTCTAGTGGCCCGACCAAGTAGCTTATTCATGCGGTCCGCGAGCCCCCCAATGGAGGTTCGCCCCAACTTCTGCATTGCCCCACCCGGAACATCAGTATGCGCCACTTGGCCCCGAGCATGCACGCCAGCATCAGTTCGCCCCGCAACGGTGAGCTCTAGTTCCGTTCGGAAAATAGTGGCCAACACGCCCTCTAATTCCCCCTGGACAGTGGCCAGCCCGGGCTGTTTAGCCCAACCAGCGAATGGGGTGCCGTCGTAAGCAATCAAAAAGCGCAGGCGCTGAGATTCTTCCACGCTCATATCCTATTTCAAGTTTTGCCCCTGAAAATCCCAGGCCCGCACGCCCCCTAAGACGCCAGCGTCGTTGGGAACAATAACGACCTCATCCCCCATCAAAGCGCGTTGCCTGGCCGTAATGTGGGCACCATTGCCTCCCCCAACAAACAGCCGGTCCCACATAATTGCCTGCCTCAGGGACTCCACCACCCGGCGCACCCTGCGGGACCAGTGCACCTCACCCAGCCGGAGCCGCTCGTGCTCGCCCAAATAATCGTCGTAAGTGAGCCCCCACTTAACTGGCAACTGTGAAAACTCAATGTGCGGAGCAAGTTCTCCCCCGTCAAAAATGGCGTTCCCAAGCCCGGTGCCGAGCGTGATTATCACCTCGTGGCCCTTGCCAGTAATTGCGCCGTAACCTGCAACTTCTGCATCGTTTAGCACCAGGGACGGCAAGCTGAGAAAATCGCTGAGCGCCTGCCCCATATTGAAAAAATGCCACTGCTCGATAAGCTCTGGAAGCGGGCGCGTACGCGGACCTGCTTTGCAAACATAGTGAGGGGTGGCCACAACTACCCCGTGCCGAATCATCCCCGGCATACCGACCGTTACCCGATCGGGTGCGGGAAGACCACCCTTCAGATCCGAAACAATGTCGATGAGCATATCCGGCGGAAGCGGGTAGGGGGTAGGGGTGCGAACCGGGGTAGCAAGAGCAGTTCCACGGGAATCTAGCGCAGTTGCTTTTATGCCTCCCCCACCGCAGTCGATAGTCAGGGTAACAGGCCCACTATTTCGCATACTCATACGCCAACCCTATAACGAACAAGCCGTTAAATACTGAGGGCCGGCGCCTTGCGGCACCGGCCCCAGCTGGAAGTAAAACTACTTCTGCTCAGCTTCGGCAGCAGTAGAGCCTGCTGCAGCTTCTGCCTTAGCTGCCTCTTCCGGAGCAGTCGAGGGAGCGTCCTCGGCCTTTTCAGCGGCCTTGGAATCTTCCTTGGCTGCCTCTTCCTTAGCCGCCTTCTGAGCGGTCTTAGTGGCGTCCTTTACGACAGCCTTCTTTTGCACCTTGTCGGTGATGATTGAAATCTGGGCCATCGGGGTGTTGTCACCACGGCGAGCCGGAAGCTTCACGATGCGGGTGTAGCCACCCTCGCGCTCCGGATCGATCTCTTTACCGATTACGTCGAACAGCTGATAGACGTAGTCGACGTAGCTGGCATCGCGCTTGGCAGTATTGCTGCGAAGCTTCGAGTAGGCCTGGCGGCGGGCGTGATCGGTGCCCTGCTTAGCCTTGGTGATCAGCTTCTCGATGACGGGCTGAACACGCTTGGCCTTAGCCTCGGTGGTGACTATGGAACGGTGAACAATGAGCTCCCGGCACAGGTTAGTGATGATAATGCGCTCGTGAGCTGGGCTGCCTCCCAGGCGGGGACCCTTAGTGGGCTTAGGCATCTTAGTACTCCTAGGTAATAATTTTTTAGATCAAAGCTTATCGGCTACGCCGAACTACTCGTCACTGAACTGGATGGATCCTGCGTTTTCTCCGTCAAAACCGCCGGCGGGCATCGGAGAATCCTTCAGCACCATGCCCAGTTCGGCGAGCTTCGCCTTAATTTCTTCGATGGACTTCGCACCGAAGTTACGGATGTCAAGCAGGTCGGACTCACTGCGAGCAACCAGTTCGCCAACAGTGTGAATGCCTTCCCTCTTTAGAGCATTGTAAGAACGGGACTGCAAGTCCAGATCTTCAATGGTCATTGCCAGGTCGGCGGCAAGTTCGGCGTCAGTCTGGGTGGGACCAATTTCGATGCCTTCGGCCTCGATATTGAGGTCGCGGGCCAGCCCGAATAGTTCAACCAGAGTCTTGCCAGCAGAAGCGAGGGCGTCGCGCGGGCTGATGGCCGGCTTAGTCTCGACATCTACTATCAGACGGTCAAAGTCGGTACGCTGCTCAACACGAGTAGCCTCGACCTTGTAGGTGACCTTCAGTACGGGGCTGTAGATCGAGTCGACCGGAATGCGCGAAATTTCGGCATCCGGGTCTTTGTTCTGATCGGCAGAAACGTAGCCGCGGCCACGCTCCACAGTCAGCTCTACCTCGAGTTTTCCCTTTTCGTTCAAGGTGGCGATGTGTAGATCCGGGTTGTGGATCTGCACCCCAGCCGGAGGGGTAATGTCACCAGCGGTGACCTCGCCCTCGCCAGCCTTGCGAAGGTACATCACTACGGGCTCGTCGTTTTCTGACGAAAGCACGATCTGCTTGATGTTCAGGATGATTTCGGCAACATCTTCCTTAACGCCAGCAATCGTTGAGAACTCGTGCGGCACTCCATCGATGCGGATGGAAGTAACAGCCGCACCAGGAATGGACGAAAGTAGGGTACGACGCAGGGAGTTGCCCAGCGTGTAACCGAAACCAGGTTCGAGCGGCTCCAGGGTGAACCTGGAGCGCTGTTCGCTAACTACCTCTTCGGTCAAATTCGGTCGCTGTGCAATTAGCACTATGTGTCCTTTCTTGCCGACGCCCGCTATATGACGTCAGCCAGGATTCCGTCCGGCCACGGTGGGCCGGCTCTTCTTTTGTTGTGAAACGAGTGCGGGATTATTCCCTGTTTCAGCGTTAGGCCAATGTTCCGAAGGAACCAGGCCGGACGGATTAGACGCGGCGACGCTTCGGCGGACGGCAGCCGTTGTGTGCCTGCGGGGTGACGTCCTTGATGGAGCCAACCTCGAGACCGGTTGCCTGAAGCGAACGAATCGCGGTTTCGCGGCCAGAGCCCGGGCCCTTGACGAAAACGTCAACTTTCTTCATGCCGGAATCCTGTGCGCGGCGAGCAGCGGCTTCGGCTGCCATCTGTGCTGCGAACGGGGTGGACTTACGGGAGCCCTTGAAACCAACCTGGCCAGAGGATGCCCAAGAGATGACAGCGCCGGTCGGATCGGTAATAGAAACGATGGTGTTGTTGAACGTCGACTTGATGTACGCGTGTCCGTGAGTGACGTTCTTGCGCGCCGTGCGGCGCGACTTGAAGCTGCGGTTTGCGGCCATTTTTCCTTCTTCTGAGGTCGTCGGTCAGCGACTAGCGCTGCTACTTAGTTGCTTTCTTCTTGCCAGCGACGGTGCGCTTCGGGCCCTTGCGGGTGCGAGCGTTCGTCTTGGTGCGCTGGCCGTGGACAGGAAGTCCGAAGCGGTGGCGCAGCCCCTGGTACGAACCAATTTCGATCTTGCGGCGAATGTCTGCCTGCACCTCGCGGCGCAGATCGCCCTCAACCTTGTAGTTTCCCTCGATGAAGGAACGAAGCTTTACGAGGTCTTCCTCGGTTGCGTCCTTCACGCGCAGGTCGGGGCTAACGCCGGTCTCTTTTAGAGCCTTTTGCGATAGCGTCCGGCCGACGCCGTAAATGTAAGTTAGCGCGACTTCCAACCGCTTTTCGCGGGGGAGGTCGACTCCGGCAATACGTGCCATCTGGTTTTCTCCATCTAAATCGGAGGTCGTCGCTTCGCCGTCCGCACCAGTTTTGCGGCCCTGGCCTCCGTCACCAGGGGTCGATCCGTTGATCGTTCAGCGAGCGCTTTCGGCCTTTAGGCCGACGCCAAGTTAGCCTTGACGCTGCTTGTGCCTTGGGTTGTCGCAAATGACCATGACGATGCCGTGGCGACGAATCACCTTGCACTTGTCACAGATTTTTTTGACACTGGGCTTGACCTTCATGGTTTCACCTCTGCGGCTAGGCCGCGGTCTCGATTACTTGTAGCGGTATACGATACGGCCACGGGAAAGGTCGTAAGGGGACATTTCGACTACTACCGTGTCCTCGGGGAGGATGCGGATGTAGTGTTGACGCATCTTGCCGGAAATGTGGGCCAGCACAACGTGGTCATTCTCCAGTTTGACGCGGAACATTGCATTGGGAAGGGCCTCGACGACCGTTCCTTTTACCTCAATGACGCCTTCTTTTTTCGCCATAACCTTCCGTCTACCTTGTCTGTAAGTGAGTGGGCGCCCACAGATCTTGTGGACAAGATCCGGGCATAGTTGTATGCACGGACACCCGACTATCAAGAATAGGCGACTTTGCCTAAAGGGTAAAGGGAGTTAACCTGTTTGATACCTCACGTGAGGTTGAACACTTAGGCGCTTGCACAGTTTCGCGCCAGGAGTGATTCTAACGCTTATTTTCTTCTGCCGAAAGTTCCTGCTCAGAGTCACGGTCAGCCTTTTCTTGTTTGCGCAGGTGAGCAATGTATAGCTCACCGCCGCAGGCGGCCAGTATTGCGATGGGAACTACCCAAAACCAAACTGGAGTGTGCTCCTGCAGGAAACAGTACACCAGCGCTCCAAAGAGCAGGGCCATCACAAACTTTAAAATTACTGACACAGATTCCATTTCGCCCTCCCCGGGTTCGACCAGGACAAAGGCTACTAGCTGCCTTTCTAAGGCGCAACGCCCACGCGGTTCGTGCCCTAGAAACCCTGCCCTATCTGTCAGTTGCTCCGCCCGGCGTCAGAGGAGCGGCCATCCTGACCGTTTTTCCTAAGTGACATTCGCGCACCCGCCACCATAGCTAAGGCGAGAATTACCAGGGGAGCCGGTATGTTTTGGAGCTTGTAAGGGAGGGTGCCAAATAGGCCCCATAGCGAAATCACGAATGCGATAACTGCTATTACAATCCCCGTGTAGTAAATGAATTTTGCCATTCTTGCTCCTAACCAAATGGATTGCAGTTGATTTGGCCCGTGGGAGCAGGAACTGGAATCCAGTACAAATAAGTCCACCCACTTGCCTTCCAACGCAGCTTGTTACTAGGGAAACTGTGGTACACGGCAGCTCCCCCGCCCTCAGCCTAGAGCAAAGCTTCACCGCTGTCAGGACTAAAGACTAGCGGGCGGGCCTGCTAGCTATGGCTCTAGACTGAGCAAGGAAGGACTGCTATGCGAACACTTGATAAGACAGCACTAATTTTTGAAGGCGGCGCAATGCGCGCCTCTGCCACTGCTCCCTTTGTAGTGACACTACTCGAGAACGGGATAAATTTTCCGCACGTATCTGGCATATCGGCCGGCGCCTCCAATGCCGTCAACTACCTCTCCGGAGACGCAAAGCGGGCAAAAAAGTCCTTTGTAGATTTTATTGCAGATCCCAACATCGGTTCCATAGGTTCTTTCCTTCGAGGTGAAGGCTACTTCAACGCCAAATACATCTACGAGGAGGCTGGCCTAGAAAACGCCTCCCTCCCGTTCGATTTCCAAGCTTTCTGGAACAACCCGGCCGAATTGCGAATAAGCTCCTTCCGAGTTCGCGACGGGAAGGCCGTCTACTGGAACAGAGACTCAATCCGCAGCGAGGAAGACCTAATGAAAAAGGTAAGGGCAGCCTCTACCATGCCCGGCCTTATGAATTACGTGGAAATTGATGGCGAGCTCTACGCCGACGGAGCCCTAGGACCTTCAGGGGGAATCCCGCTCGAAGCCGCAGAAATGGACGGGTACGAATACTTCGTGGTCGTGTTGACGCGTCCTCGCGACTACGTCAAAAAACCGCCCAGAAACCCCGCCCTCTACCGCAGGGCCTTCCGCAAGCACCCGCACGTCTTGCGGGCGCTATTGCAGCGACACAAGAAATACCAGGCAACGCGCAAACGCCTTCTCGAGTTGGAACGGCAGGGCCGCGCCTATGTCTACTATCCCTGGGATATGAAGGTTTCAGGCCTCGATCGCTCAGTGGAAAAGCTACAGGCAAACTACGACGCAGGTTACTTCCAATGCCAGCAGACCCTCCCCTATCTGAAAGCCTGGCTAGGTTTGTAGCTAATCAGCCACTACAACGCGGCTGCCAGCTTTCTCAAGATCTGCGAGCACCTGTTTATCGGCATCGCGGTCGGTGATCACCACGTCAAAGTCATTGAGGGCGCACACCCTGTGGAGCGCGCTCTTCCTATATTTTGAAGAGTCAACGACCAGAATGTTCTGCTGCGCCGACTTCATGAAAGCCCTCTTTAGCCGTGCCACCCGCTCGTCCGGGTGGTAACACGCCCCCGCTTGTATCGCAGTAGTAGACATAATTGAAATGTCCAGACTCATCTGGGAAAGCGCGGCTTCAGTCAAAACCCCAAAATAGGCGTCCGCCCACGGGAAGTATTCTCCGCCCAACGCAAGAAGGCGAGCATGCTTCATCTGACGCACTTCCCTGCCAATAAACTCTGCGTTGGTAACTATAGTAAGTGGACTGCATTGGGCCAGTTGCTCGACCAGAGGAATGTTCGTTGTCGAATCATCCAGGCCAACAGACATTCCAGGCGATACGAAACGGGCCGCTACACGGGCAAGAGTCTTCTTCGAGGGCAAATTAGTTGACGAACGCAACTGCGCCGCAGTCTCACTTAAAGATGTTTCTGCGGCTGAGATGTCGCCCCTATGGCGGGTTACGAGTCGGGCCCGTTCCAGTTCAGCAACGTCACGATAGACGGTCATGCTGGAAACGCCCATGAGCTCAGCTAATTCATCGATATGGGCATGCCCCTCCCTGATCACGACGTCGAGTATTTGTTGACGTCGTGATCCAGGGTCAGCGCTTTTCTGCTCAAACACGCGGCAACACTGCCCGCGCGAGAATTGCATCCACCGGTTCGTCTACTCCATCCAAAATATTGGCCACTGCGTTCAAAAGGGGCAACCTATCCTTTATATCGCCTGCGTGCTGGTCTACAAACTTCAATGCCAGCCTTGCTGCAGGAACCCCCTCCACTGTTTGTTCCAGTCTATCCATTTCAGCAAGCGCCTCGCTGGGAGTCTCCCCACGCCCAATCCGCACACCGTAAACCTTGTTTCTGCCCGAAAGTCCAGTAACCTCAAGGTCACCCACCCCCGCCAGCCCGAAGGCCGTAGCAGGATCAGCGCCCTGGGATTTCCCTAGCAGCGACATCTCTTTTACCGCTTGAGTGAAAGTTGCAGCCTTCAAGTTGTGATGCGGAACGCCTGTTGCTTTTTCCAATCCATCTGAAATACCCAGCGCTATGGCGTACACATTTTTCATTGGTGCACAGATTTCAACCCCTACCTCGTCATCAGAATAGTCGACTGCATAATTAGTGGTAGAAGCCAACTGCGCGTATTTTCTTGCAATAGCCTCATTCTTACACCCAAATATTGTGGCGGTAGGTTTGCGACCAGCGCACTCGTTTGCCTTTACGGGCCCTGCAATTGCGACCAAGGGGGGCAGGTCTGCGTAACCATTTTCTGCAGCTATCCGACGAATAGCATCGGGCAGCTGTTCTATATTTCCCTGCTCATCTTCATTAAAACCTTTAGATGTGAGCCAGAGCGCATCTGCCTTTGCCATCCCGGCTGCAGCCAGCTCGGCAACCTTTGGAACACCAACTGAAGCAACCGACATCACTACTACCTGGGCGCCCTCGAGTGCTTCAGCTAGCTCATCCGACCGATAGGTTCTAACACCTGCCGCTAAAGGCTCATTGGTGCGCGGATGTGGCTCACCTGCTTCGACGGCATCTAACAAATGATCGTCGAGCCAAGTTCCCCAAAGTCGAACCTTACAACCCGCATCTACCAGGGGGGTACAAAGCGCAGATCCCATTGCTCCGGCGCCCAGAATCGTAATTGTGGTCATATCATTCCAATCTCTATAGTTCTGCCGCAGGCGACTGCGGTTTAGTCGAGGGATATTTTTCTGCCAGCTGATGCAAATCTTCGAAAATATCCTTCAACCTTGGGTACAAACTGCGTTGCACTTCCGCTATTTCCTGGTAGCGTTCGTGCAATTCTTTGTTCGGCTCAACAGTTTCGCCGAACGAGGCCATATTCTTTGCGGCCACTGCTACGTCGTGGTTTTCATACGCATCAGTTGAGGCCATAGCGAGAACTGCAGCTCCCAGCGCAGAGATCTCGCTCTCGGCACACATAGTTATTGGCAGACCCGTACAATCCGCCATTATTTGGCGCCAGATTTTTGATTTGGTTCCTCCGCCCATAGCCCGCAATCCTTTGAGCTTCACCCCGGTTCCCGCTTCTATCGAATCCAAGTTCAGGCGCATCTCGAATCCTATAGATTCCAGAATGGAACGGTACATGTGTGCGCGGGAATGGGTGCCGCGCCAACCAACCACCGCTCCCCTAGCTACTGGATCCCAGTAGGGACTTTGAACGGCGTTCCAATAAGGAAGGGTGATTAAACCTTCGCAACCTGGCGGAATTTCCCCAGCCGCGGCATCGAGCTTCGGATCTGGCTCCCCCAGGAGCTTTGGATCGCCTAGCGCCTCCCGGAACCAGCCGGCTAAATATGATCCAGAGGATTGCAAAACCTCAAACACATAGTTACCCGGAATTCCCGAGACGTGGGTTCGGAATACCGGATCAAACTTGTAAACAGAGGATTCAACTCCGGCGTTTACGGCGGTACCCAAATTTAAGAACCCAATTTCCGGTGACACGGCAGCCGCGCCGATTCCCGCCGCCTGCCCATCCCCGAGCCCAGCAACGATGGGGACCTCCCTAATTCCCCACTCTGCAGCAAGATCACCCAGCAGCGTACCCATCGGCTTCGAAGGCTCGACAAGCTCAGGCATCTGCTCTAGGCTCACACCCGCGATCTGTAGCAGTTCCTCGGCGTAGGTGCGTTTTTGGATATCGAGCAGCCCCAAAGAATCTGTAGCTGCCTGGGATGATACCCACTGGCCGGTAAGCCTAAAAGCAATGTAGCCGTGGACGTCGCTTACCTTGTACGCTTGCCGGAGAACTTCAGGTTCTTCTTCTTTGAGCCAGGCCATTTTATAAATGCCCGGGGTAACTCCAGCGGGCTTGCCCGAGAGCTCGTGTATCCTCTCGCTACCGTATTTGCGAATCTGTTTCGTAGCTCTACCGTCAAGCCAAAGTATTCCCTTCCTGAGCGGCCTGCCCTCCTTGTCGAAGGGGGCAAAAGATTCCCGCTGGTGGGTAATTCCAATTGCTGCAACGCGAGTGCGATCCTTCGCGGACAGCTTCGATAAAACTTCGCCGATAACCGCGTACGAGCTTTCCCACCACCTCAACGGATTGTGCTCGTAGTAGTCCATGGCCGGGGTGTGCAACTGGATGTTTCGTTTTGCTGTCTGCCAAATGTATCCGCCGGCGTCTACCAAAATAGCTTTGGACGAGGTCGTAGATGAATCTATCGCGACGACTAGAGGACCGTCGCTCAGTGGCCTTCGAGTAGTACTCATGTAGCTCCGCTTTCGTCATTGAATGCGCAGGGGCCGGATCGCCCTGATTGATACGATCAATCTAACATAAATTCACACGTTCTAACATTGTTTTTGTTGTTTTAGACATTCGAAATGTTGTCTTCCGGGCTTTTCCCTACGAAACCTCCGTCTTCAGGCATAGAAAATCCCCGGAAGTCAAGGACTTCCGGGGATTTACATCTAGCGTTTACAGCGCTATGGGCTCAATCCCATATTTAGCTAATCCAGCTTTGCCGAAATCCGGAGCGGACAGAACCGAAATGCCATCCTCCAAGATAGCCACGGAATGTTCCCAATGCGCCGCGTGCGAATGGTCCAAGGTCTTAACAGTCCACTCGTCTTCAAGCGTCTTAACCGCAGCAGAGCCCCGAGTAAGGATGGGCTCCACACAAACAACCATGCCCGGAACAACCTTCGGCTGGCGCCCACGCACGGAGTAATTCAGCACGTCTGGGGACTGATGCATCTGTGTGCCTATACCGTGCCCAATAAATTCTTCAACGATCCCGGGTTCCCAACCGTACTCGAGGGTTGCGTCGGCAACGACTTGCTCTACCGCATCCCCCACGCAAGCGATAGTCAAACCGCGCTTCTTGGAAGCCAATGAGGCAACACCTGCCCACATTGCCTCCTCGGTAACCTTCGAAAGCACGATGTCGTCTGCAGTACCTTTGTCTTCGCCGCCCACAATCATCGTGAAGCAGGAATCCCCATGCCACTGCTTGCCTTCGGCCTCGACGTAAGCCCCGCAATCGAACGAAACAATGTCGCCCTCCTGCAGTGCATAGTCATTTGGAATACCGTGCACTACCGTGTCGTTTACAGAAATGCATACTGTAGCCGGGTAGCCGTAGTAGCCAAGGAAATTCGACTTAGCCCCAGCTCGCTCAATTACCAAGGCCGAAACCGTATCGAGCTCATCCGTGGTGACTCCGGGCTTAGCCGCCTCGCGAAGAGCCTTATGAATATCGGCAACGACCAGATCGGCACGTCGCATGTGCCGCACCTGGTCGATGCTCTTTAGCTCAATACCGTGCCTCATTCGGCGTCAACAGCTGCCTTAACGCGCTCCCACACCTCGTCGACGGTGCCCATCCCATCAACTACGGTGAGCTTGCCGGCAGTCTGGTAGAACGCGGTGATCGGAGCCGTCTCGCGCTTGTAGACCTCGAGCCGGTTGCGCACAGACTCATCATTGTCGTCGGCACGACCTTCGATTTCGGCACGCTTCTTGATGCGCTCGACGACCTCGTCGAAGTTCACCTTCAGTTCCAGCACCCCGTCGAGCTCTACGCCCAGGTCGTGCAGAATGTAGCCCAGGTTGTGCACCTGATCCAGGTTGCGCGGATACCCGTCGAGTAAAAAGCCCCCGTCGCGAGCAGCTTCCTGGAGCTGAGTACGGACAATATCGTTGACAACCTCGTCCGGCACCAGGTTTCCGGCAACAATGTACTCCTTGGCCTTCTTCCCAAGTTCGGTGCCGTTGTCTAGATGAGTGCGCAGCATAGCGCCCGTGGACATGTGAGGGATCCCCGCGTATTCGGCAATTTTCTTAGCCTGGGTTCCCTTCCCGGCACCCGGGGCGCCGAGGATGACGATTCTCTTCATGGTCATGATGCCAAGAATCCTTCGTAGTGGTGTTTTTGTAGTTGTGAATTAATTTGCTGAACAGTCTGCAAGCCAACGCCCACGACAATCAGCAAGGTGGTACCGCCAAATGGCATCTGGGTGATGCCGAGGGCGATCATTACGATGGTGGGCACCATCGCCACAATCAATAGGTAGACAGCTCCGCCGGTGGTTATGCGGTTGATTACGTAACGCAAGAAGTCTGCAGTAGGGTGCCCGGCACGCACGCCCGGGATAAAACCGCCATACTTCTTCATGTTGTCGGCGATTTCTTCGGGGTTGAAAGTGATCGCCGTGTAGAAGAATGCGAAGAACAGCACCAGGATGCCATAGCAGACTAGGTAGAACGGAGTCTGCTGGGAGAAGTTACGCTGAATCCACTGCACCCAGCCCTGTTTCGGATCCCCAAACTGAGCAACCATAGTAGGCATAGCCAATATAGAGGCCGCGAAAATGACCGGAATAACACCGGACATGTTGATCTTCATCGGGATATACGTGGTAGATCCCCCAAATAGGCGCCGCCCAACCATACGTTTGGCGTACTGAACAAGGATGCGCCTCTGCGCCTGCTCAACAAAGACAATAGCTAGCGTCACAACCAGGATCAACGCAATTACTACAAGCACCTTAGCTACCCCGCCATTGGCCTTGGAGATAGACCAAAGGTGTGCCGGCAAATTCGCGGTAATAGAAGTAAAGATCAACAGCGACATGCCGTTTCCAATACCGTGCTCAGTGATCAACTCACCCAACCACATGATCAGGCCGGTCCCAGCAGTCATAGTGACGATCATAAGAATGTAGTTCATGACCGAATCATTGGGGATGATCGGGTCAGTGGGCGAACAGTTCGGCAGCAACCGCCCCGAGCGGGCAAGAGAAATAATCGTAGTGGACTGCAGCACGCCGAGGGCGATTGTCAGGTAGCGCGTGTACTGCGTCATCTTTGCCTGGCCGGCCTGCCCCTCTTTGTGCAGATCCTCGAATCGCGGAATGACCACGCGCAACAACTGGGTAATAATCGAAGCCGTAATGTACGGCATAATGCCCAGCGCGAAGACCGACAATTGCAGCATTGCCCCGCCACTGAATAAATTGACCAAATCCAGCAGGCCGGACTGGGAATTGTTGGCTAAACATTTCTGGACGTTCGAAAACGACACGCCCGGGGTAGGTATGAATGAGCCAGCCCTAAACAGCAGCATGATGAAAGCCGTGAATAGTAGCTTCTTACGCAGATCCGGGGTGCGGAACGCCTGTGCAAATGCAGCTAACAAACTTGTCTCCAATGATTTTCATGGGGATACCACGAGTTTCCAAAACCGGCTTCTATGGTATCGCCTTTTTCTAAAACGAAAAACGGGCGATCCGGCCAAGGGCCGAACCGCCCGTCCTTCAAGGCATTTACCGAGCCGTCAGAGAACCGCCAGCAGCTTCAATCTTCTGCTTTGCGGACTCGGACCACTTGTCGACCACAAGGTCGAACTTAGCAGCAGCTTCGCCCGAACCAAGCACCTTGACGGGCTTGTTCTTGCGAACCAGCGACTTGGCAACCAGATCGGAAACCTCGATCTTGCCGCCCTCGGGGAAAGCCTCCGAGAGTGCGTCAAGGTTCACAACCTGGTACTCGACGCGGAACGGGTTCTTGAACCCGCGCAGCTTCGGCAGACGCATGTGGGCGGGCATCTGGCCGCCCTCAAATCCTGCCGGAACGTTCTTGCGTGCACCCGTGCCCTTGGTACCGCGACCCGAGGTCTTACCCTTCGAGCCTTCGCCTCGACCAATGCGGGTCTTAGCCTTCTTGGCACCCGGAGCAGGCTTCAGGTGGTGCAGCTTTACGGGCTTATCGCCCAGCTTCTTAGCAGTGTTCGCCATTGTCAGTCGACCTCCTCGACGGTCACCATGTGGCTCACGATGTTAACCTGCCCGCGGACAGACGGGCGATCCTCGTGAGTTACAACCTGGTGCATCTTCTTCAGGCCTAGAGCAGCGAGAGTCGCGCGCTGCTTCGGAGTTGCTCCAGCCTTGGAACGAACCTGGGTAATCTTCAGTTTCGACATTACGCACTCACTCCTGCGGCAGCCTTGTCGGCTTCCTTCTTTTCGGCCTCAGCACGCTTTTCGGCGTCCGCTTCGGCGCGTGCGCGCAGCATGGCTGCGGGAGCAACGCGTTCCAGCGACAAACCGCGGCGGGCTGCTACTGCCTCGGGCTGGTGCAGCTGCTTCAGAGCAGCAACAGTTGCGCGAACGATGTTGAGTGCGTTCGACGAGCCGAGAGACTTAGTAAGAACGTCGTGAATGCCAGCGCATTCCAGGACGGCGCGGACAGGACCACCCGCGATTACACCAGTACCAGACGAGGCGGGACGAAGCAGAACAATGCCTGCGGCATCCTCACCCTGCACGACGTGGGTAATAGTGCGGCCAACCATGGGAACGCGGAAGAAGTTCTTCTTAGCTTCCTCGACGCCCTTAGAAATGGCCTGGGGTACTTCCTTAGCCTTGCCGTACCCAACGCCGACGGTGCCCTCGCCATCGCCTACCACAACTAGAGCGGTAAAGCTAAAGCGACGGCCGCCCTTCACGACCTTGGAAACACGGTTAATGGTAATGACGCGCTCGACAAACTCGTTGCGGTCGTTGTTGCGACCACCGCGACGGTTGTCCTTGCGCTCGTTGTTATTGCGGCCGCGGCGTTCGCGACGGTCCGTATCCTGCGATTCCGCGGAACCCTGACCGCCCTGCCGGCGGCTATTCTGAGGAGCCATCAGCTTTTCCTTTCTTTCGGTCAGAGGCTCAGGCCAGCTTCGCGCGCGCCTTCGGCGACAGCAGCGATGCGACCATGGTACTTGTTGCCACCGCGGTCAAAAACCACGGCTTCAATCCCGGCAGTCTTCGCACGCTCGGCCACAGCCTGGCCAACCTTGCGAGCTGCGTCGGTCTTGGAATCGCCCTCGGCACGCAGATCCGCTTCCAAAGTGGACGCGGCAGCGAGCGTGCGCCCGTTTTCGTCGTCAATAATCTGCGCAACCATGTGGCGGTTGGAGCGGAATACTGCCAAACGGGGACGTTCGGTGGTGCCGAATACGCGCTTGCGAACGCGCAGGTGACGGCGCTTACGAGCGGCTACCTTACCTTTGCCTTTTACAGAGTAAGACATTACTTACCTGCCTTTCCGGCCTTGCGGCGTACGTGTTCACCCGCGTAGCGGATGCCCTTGCCCTTGTAGGGTTCAGGCTTGCGCAGCTTCCGAATGTTAGCTGCAACTTCGCCGACGAGCTCTTTGCTGATGCCAGAAACGGTGAACTTGTTCGCCGCCTCTACAGTGAACTCAATGCCCTCGCGCGGTTCGATAACAACCGGGTGGGACAGGCCGAGGGAGAACTCCAGGTTCTTGCCCTTGGCAACGACACGGTAACCAGTGCCCACGATCTCGAGCTGTTTCTTGTAACCGTTGGTTACGCCCTCGACCATGTTGGCAATCAGGGTGCGGTACAGGCCGTGCAAAGAACGAGCGGTACGGGAATCGTCCGGACGCTCCAGAGTGATCGATCCGTCTTCGACCTTCACGGTAATGGGCTCGCGCACATCCAAAGTGAGCTCGCCCTTAGGGCCCTTCACCTTAACGTTCTGGCCCGAAACGGTGACATCGACACCGGACGGGATGGAAACGGGAAGCTTACCAATACGTGACATGTTACTTTCCCCCTTTCCTTACCAGACGTAGGCGAGGACTTCCCCACCTACACCCTTGTCATTTGCTTCACGGTCAGTCATCAAGCCGGAGGAGGTGGACAAGATTGCCACACCCAGGCCGCCCAAAACCTCGGGAAGGTTGTTGGACTTTGCGTACACACGCAGGCCCGGCTTGGAAACGCGCCGCAAGCCTTCAATGGAGCGTTCGCGCTTCGGACCGTACTTCAGATTCAAAGTCAGGGTCTTACCAACCCTGGCGTCGGCGACCTCGGAGCCGGAAATGTAGCCTTCGCGCTCAAGGATGCCCGCAATAGCGAACTTCAACTTCGAGTAAGGCATAGACACCGACTGGTGGTGCGCCGAGTTAGCGTTACGCAGACGCGTTAGCATGTCTGCGATTGGGTCTGTCATAGTCATATTTTTGGGCCTTAGCCCTTCCTCTACGCGGTTTCCACACCACCCATTAGGCGGGGGACCTGCGAAGTAGTCGTTTTACCAGCTGCTCTTGGTTACGCCAGGGAGCTGACCTGCATGGGCCATCTCGCGTAGGCAGATGCGGCACAGGCCGAACTTGCGGTACACGGAGCGGGGACGCCCGCAACGGTTGCACCGGGTGTAGGCGCGAACAGCAAACTTCTGCTTGCCGGCAGCCTTGTTCTTTAGTGCGGTCTTCGCCATTTGTCAGTCCTCCTTGAACGGGAAGCCGAGCTGACGCAGCAGCTCGCGGCCGTGCTCGTCGGTCTTCGCCGTAGTGACGACGGTGATATCCATGCCGCGAACGCGGTCAATGTTATCCGGATCAATTTCGTGGAACATGGACTGTTCGGTTAGACCGAAGGTGTAGTTACCGTTGCCGTCAAACTGCTTCGCCGACAGACCGCGGAAGTCGCGGATACGGGGTAGAGCAGTCGAGAGCAGCCTGTCCAGGAACTCCCACATGCGGTCGCCACGAAGGGTGACGTGTGCGCCAATAGCCTGCCCTTCGCGCAGCTTGAACTGTGCGATGGACTTCTTAGCCTTGGTTACAGCTGGCTTCTGACCAGTGATGGCGGCCAGATCGCGGATCGCACCGTCCATGAGCTTAGAATCACGGGCAGCTTCACCAACACCCATGTTCACAACGATCTTGGTAAGACCAGGAATCTGCATGGGGTTCTGGACGTCGAATTTCTTTTCGAGGGCGGGAACAATTTCCTCGCGGTAGCGCGCTTTCAGGCGCGGGGTCTGAGTTTCAGTCATTCTCAGATATCCTTTCCGGTCGCCTTGTTGTAACGAACACGCACAGTGCGAGTGCGCCCATCGCGCTCGACCTCTTCCTCGCGGAAGCCGACCTTGGCAGGCTTCTTGGTGGAAGGATCGACCAGGACTAGGTTGGACAGATCAATCGGCGCCTCGCGCTTCTCGATGCCCCCAGTTACCTGCCCCTGGGCGTTCTGGCCCTGCCGGACGTGGTGAGTGCGAACGTTTACGCCCTCGACCAGCGCACGGTTTTCCTTGGGAAATACCTTGAGCACGCGGCCCTGTTTGCCCTTGTCGCCAGGCGCGAGCGGCTTGAGGCCTTCGGCTTCGCGGCGCTTGTTGCGGGCTACTAGGCGAGCATCCTTAGGATCGGATGCGCGGCCTGCAATGACCTGCACCAGGTCACCTTTCTTGATCTTGGCTCCCATTTACAACACCTCCGGTGCCAGCGAGATGATGCGCATGAACTTCTTATCGCGAAGTTCACGGCCGATCGGCCCGAAAATACGCGTCCCGCGGGGTTCTCCGTCCGTGTTCTTCAAGATCACGGCAGCATTTTCATCGAATCGAATGTAGGAACCATCGGGGCGGCGGCGTTCCTTCTTCGTGCGAACGACAACGGCCTTTACGACCTCGCCCTTCTTCACGTTGCCGCCGGGGATGGCGTCTTTGACGGTAGCGACGATCATGTCGCCGATACCGGCGTAGCGCCGACCCGAGCCACCGAGTACACGGATGCAAAGCAGTTCCTTTGCACCGGTGTTGTCGGCGACCTTCAGTCGCGACTCCTGCTGAATCATTGAGTAATCTCCTGTCGTCGTGCCGGTTCTCTTTGGGCAGAGCCCGTGAGCCTAGCCGAACGTATCTGTACTATTGCGCACCCAAACTCCTGAGAGGTGAGTCGCAGACTCGGGCACAATCCGTGCCAGGTCTCTGCAAAACTCACGTCGTAGGCTTTGCCTGAGCGGCCGAACTATTGGCAGTCCGGCACTTCTACTAGAAAAATCCCAGTAGACACGCAACTCAACTAGCCTACCGACTTGCGTCTACAAATAAAACCACTGCGCCTTAAATACCGCATGTGCCTTTGCTCACCAAACGTGCTGGCTAAATGGGCTTTAGTTCCGAAGCCTCCAGTTACACACTATGGCCAGGGCAAGTGAGCTATGACAATATACAAACATGCGCAAACTCGTATTTCTAGACGTCGACGGCACGCTGATAGATTCCACACAAGAAGTTCCCGAATCGACAAAGGATGCCTGCCTGCACGCCGCCGCGGCCGGACACAGACTCGTTATGTGCACGGGACGCTCTTTGCCCGAGGTCTACCCCTGGCTTTGGGACCTGGGATTTTCCGGGTTAGTCGGAGCTAACGGCACGTACATTCAATTCGACGGCGAGGTGTTGCAAGACGTACGCATCCCAGACGAAGAAATTCGCGAAATCTCCGAATACATCAATTCCGTGGGCGGATATTGGATTTGGCAGGGCCCTGACCGGATTATGCCCTCGCAAGCCTTTATCGATTCCTATTCTGGGGCAGGTGCGGATCGCATTGCGGGCGACTGGGGGCCTTATCTAAAACAGGTCGAACCCTACTTGCGAACAGGAACTCCTAGTTCTTGCGCAAAATGCACCTTCACTTTGCCGCCGACCGCCTCCGCTTCCCTAGCGGACGTTATATCCCACTTTGGAAGTCGTTTCACTATCGTAGCTGGCTCAGTTACCGCCGAGGGTACCGAGGGCGGCGAATTAGTACCTGCGGGAGTTTCCAAAGGCAGCGGCGTTCAGGCGGTAGCCACCCACCTCGGCATCCCACTCTCCGACACTGTAGGTATCGGCGACAGCGCCAACGATGGTCCCATGATGAAGAAAGTGGGCACTCCAATCGCGATGGGCAATGCGATTGCCGAAATTAAAGATATGTGCAAATGGACCTCTACCTCGATATATGAGAATGGCATTAAAAATGCATTCCGATATCTTGGACTAATTTAGTGATCTACGCCAAATAAACTTTCTTATTTGGGACTCAAGACGCCTCTGCGGCGAAATTGGTCGTTTAGACTTATGCCATGCCGCACATATGCGGCTGTCGCATTTGTGCGATAACTAACTAATTCAGTAGAGGAAATTATGTCTCGAGTCGAAGAAGACCTTATCGGCACCAAAGAGATCGACGATCAGAATTTCTACGGCGTACACACCGCTAGGGCCGTGGAAAACTTCCAGATTTCTGGAAAGAAGATCAAGGATGTTCCCGAATTCGTTAGGGCAATGGTGCAGGTCAAAAAGGCCTGCGCACTGGCGAACATGGCCTGCCACGCACTTCCAGACGAAGTCGGTCAGGCAATAGTGAAAGCTTGCGATCTAGTGTTGCAGCAAGGGCGCTGCATGGATCAGTTCCCCATCGACGTGTTCCAGGGCGGCGCTGGCACTTCGGTGAACATGAACACGAATGAGGTAATCGCCAATCTCGCCCTCGAAACCATGGGACTTCCCAAGGGGCGTTACGACGTTGTAAACCCCAACGATCACGTAAACAAATCCCAATCCACTAACGATGCCTATCCCACCGGATTCCGCATGGCTGTCTACGCGCTGAAGCAGAAGCTAACAGATCAGCTCGAGCAGCTCATCGAATCGTTCGGAAAGAAGGGCAACGAATTTGACGACGTGCTCAAGATGGGACGCACCCAGCTCCAAGATGCGGTACCTATGACCCTGGGACAAGAATTCCACGGGTACGAGCACAACCTAACCGAAGATCTCAAGACCATCGAGTTCGCCACCGAGCTTTTACTTCAGGTAAACCTCGGTGCTACAGCTATTGGCACCGGTGTAAACACTCCCCCGGGATACGCAAAAGCTGCTGCTGAAAAGCTTGCCGAGGTAACCGGCTACAAGGTTGTGTCCTCGCCCGACCTGATCGAGGCCACCTACGACAATGGTGCCTACGTGATGGTGCATGCCGCCCTCAACAGGCTGGCAATGAAGCTGTCCAAGATCTGCAACGACTTGCGCCTGCTAGCCTCTGGACCGCGTGCCGGCCTAAAGGAAATCAATCTGCCCGAGCTTCAGGCTGGTTCTTCAATCATGCCCGCGAAGGTAAATCCCGTAATTCCCGAGGTCGTAAACCAGGCTTGCTTCAAAGTTTTCGGGAACAACACCACCGTCATGTTTGCTGCGGAGGCGGGCCAGCTGGAACTGAATGTCATGGAGCCTGCACTGGCCGCCTCAATGTTCGAGTCGCTCCAGTTGCTGACCAACGCCTGCAAGACCTTGCGCGAGCGCTGCATCGACGGCATCACTGCCAACCGCGAGCGCTGCTACAACTACGTCATGAATTCGATCGGCATAGTAACGTACTTCAACGACGTGATCGGCCACGCTGCCGGCGATCAGATCGGCAAGGAATGCGCTGCCACTGGCAAGTCGGTAAAGGAAGTGATCCTCGAAAAGGGCTTATTGTCTGAAGAGCAGATTGATCAGATCTTGGCTCCCGAGAACTTGATGCACCCGCACTATTCGGGCAAGTTCTACGGCAAAGACGAAAAATAAAGTACCAGATTTCCCCGGAGTTAGAAAAATGGAATCTAAGACTAAGTCTGCGGGCGAGGGCGAGGTGTCTTCGTCGGTAAAGTCAACCAAAGCTCCTTCTAACAACAAGATGAAATGGCTTTTCATCGCGGTAATAGTTGGAGTCGTGGCCGGTATTGCAGTCGGCTCAATTTTTGGCGAAAAAGTTGTGGGTCTGGCCTTCTTGGGGTCAGCCTTTGTAGGCCTAATCAAGATGATGGTGCCCGCCATTATCTTCTGCACGATTGTGCAGGGTGTGGGTTCGGTTAAAGCTGCCGCTACCGTTGGCAAGATCGGCGGCATTGCCCTGGTCTACTTCATAACCATGACTACTTTTGCGCTCGGCATTGGCCTTGCGGTCGGTAACTTTGTGAAGGCTGGGACCGGGCTGAACCTCGAGAATCTTCACTATGAGGTTCAGAAGAAAGCTGAGGGGCCTGGTGGGCTCGTCGGTTTCATACAGGGGCTTATTCCCGAATCCGTATTTGCGCCACTGGTATCCCATAACGTGCTGCAGGTGTTGATAGTGGCACTGCTAGTTGGTTTTGCCCTGCTAGGCATGGGCAAGGCCGGCGAACCCGTGTTGCAACTGGTTGGCTCCGTACAAAAAATCGTTTTCAAGATCATGGGCTGGATCTTGTGGCTCGCCCCTATTGGCGCTTTTGGTGCCATGGCGGGAGTAATGGCCACAACCGGTTGGAAGGCAGTGCTCGCACTGGCGAAGCTGATACTGACTTACTACGCCACCTGCGCCATATTCATCTTCTTGGTGCTCGGAGTTATGCTAAAGATCTTCACCGGGCTTTCGATTGGCAAACTTTTCAAGTATTTAGCCAACGAACTGGTGATCGTGCTGGCTACTTCCTCCTCCGAGACCGGCCTGCCCCACCTGATGCAAAAGCTCGAGCACATGGGCGTTGAAAAGGCCACCGTCGGACTGGTTATTCCCACGGGTTACTCCTTCAATTTGGACGGCTCGTCCATGTATGTGACCATGTGCGCGATCTTCATTTCTGACGCAATGAACAAGCCCATGGGGCTAGGCGAACAGATCGGCCTTTTGGTGTTTTTGATTATCGCCTCTAAGGGCATTGCAGGGGTCACCGGGGCTGGACTGGCAACGCTTGCCGCAGGCCTCGAAACCTACCGGCCCGAACTAGTCGATGGGGTTTCCCTGATTGTGGGCATCGATCGCCTGATGGATGAGGCGCGCACGCTGACCAACTTCATTGGCAACGCTGTTGCAACTTTGATCGTGGCGACTTGGACTCACACGCTCGACAAGAAACGGGTTGCCGAGACATTGGATGGCAAGCACCCGTTCATTTACAACCAGGAAGAGGACGAAATAGAGCAAACGCAAAGCGTTCCCGCCTAAGCGTTTTCTATCGACTGGGGGGGCAGGTTTTCCTGCCCCCCAGGTATTTAATTGAGTTTTAATTCTTATATATTTACCACTTTTGGAAGGCACCCACTATTTTTACCTTTCAGCACTTTCCTCTTACCTTTTTCGTTACTGAGCCAGAATAATTATGGCGTTTATTTAGCATAGTTAAATCGGTAGTCTTCCAAAGACTGAACACCAATTTACCTTTTATTCACCTTTTCTAGAGTTTTGGTTCACCCCTACGGGGTTTTATTGAACTATCTAGGAAAGGAACATGATGAATTTTTTGCGTCGTCCCCTCGCCGTTTCGGCCTGCCTGGCGTTTGCCGGAGCCCTTCCGCTCTCGGCCACAGCCTCCGAAGATGCCCCTTTTGGGCGCGTGGCAACCTACCCCGTCTACCAGAATGTCCCTAAAGATGTAGATCCGAAGGCCGAGACTAACGCCGAGATATCTACTGTTACCGCAGACGGCAACACGCTAATCTACACCGACGCGGCCGGAAAACGCATCGGCTTTCTAGACATAACAGATCCCTCCCACCCTAAGGGTGCCGGCTCCTATGATCTAGCCCAGAACGGGCACGCCGACGACCAACCTACCTCGGTTGCAGCATACGGAAAGTATGTGCTCGTAGTGATCGATCAATCGGGCCAAGACTTCTCGCACCCGGCTGGCCGGCTCGACGTGCTAGAAGCTGCAACGCGAAAAAAGGTTGCTTCCATTGACCTGAAAGGCCAGCCCGATTCTATTGCAATCTCTCCCGACGGCAAGTACGCAGCCATTGCTATCGAAAATCAGCGCGACGAGGACGCAGGCGACGGCGGCCTGCCGCAGCTGCCGGCAGGCTTCGTACAGGTGATCGACCTGGCAGGCAGCCCCTCTTCTTGGCAGGCTGAGCCCATCAATTTTACTGACAAAGACGGCAAGCCACTTCCCCAAATCGCAAAAGCAGGCTGGGACACTCCAGAAGATCCGGAGCCTGAATACGTTTCGATCAACTCGAACAACCAGCTAGCCGTAACGGTTCAGGAAAACAACGGGGTGGCGATCATCGACCTACCCACCCGCAAGATCACCGCCGCCTTCAGCGCGGGCAAGGTTAACCTGGACGGCATCGACACGAAGAAGGACGGTCTTATCGAGGCCTCAGGATCTTTGCGCGAAGTTCCACGCGAACCAGATGCCATCGGCTGGATCGACGGCACTCACGTGGCTACAGCCAACGAGGGCGATTGGAAGGGGGGCTCGCGAGGTTGGACCATATTCGACACTGACGGAAAGATAGTTTGGGATTCCGGTACCGAAATCGAGGATCTGGCCACAAGCTACGGTCTTCACAACGAAAAGCGTGCGGGCAAGAAAGGCCCTGAGCCCGAGGGCCTGGCTATAGCAAACTACGGGGGCACGCCCTATGCATTTGTGGCCTCTGAACGTTCCAATTTTGTTGCAGTTTACGACGTTTCCGACGCCTCTCACCCGCTCTTCAAACAGACACTTTTTACTACCAACGGACCTGAGGGCGTCCTCCCAATCCCTAAGAGCAATACTTTGGCGATCTCGTCAGAGGTCGACAACGCAAAAAACAATGTGCGGGCTTCGGTTGGCCTGTACCAACTTGGAGCTGAAGAACCTGCCCACCTCACCTCTAAGATCCAAGATGGGGCGCCCATCGGGTGGACTGCTCTATCAGGACTCAGCCCAAATCCAAAGGATCCAACAAGGCTATATGCAATTTCAGACGATGCACTGGCAGAGCCCTATATCTACACCATCGAAAATATTGGCTCACATCCAACAATTTCGGGCAGAATCACCGTGACCGATTCTGGTGAACCGGCCTCGTTAGACCTGGAGGGCATTGCCGCGCGCCAGGAGGGCGGATTCTGGTTAGCTAACGAGGGCAAAAAAGGATCCGAAAACGCCCTGATTCGCACGGACCAGGCTGGGCATATCGTTGAGCGGGTAACGCTTCCTTCCGAAGTTAGCAAGAAGGTTGGAAAGTGGGGGCTCGAGGGAGTCGCTGCCGCCGGCACTGGCGAGGACGAGGTCCTCTACGTGGCTCTGCAGCGCCCGCTCTGGAAAAATCCCACGCAAAAGCCGCTCGAATTTGCAGAAGGCAACAGCGCACGTATAGGCCGCTATCAGGTATCCACCAAGACGTGGAGTTGGTATTCCTATCCACTAGAAGACACAAGCACGAAGGGCGATTGGATCGGGCTTTCCGACATCGCGATCGTCGATAACAATACGTTGGCAGTAATCGAACGCGACAAACAAAACGGACCTAAAGCCGCCCTCAAACAGCTGCAGACCGTTTCACTAGACAGAGCCGGCGGTACTGACAAACCAACGCCTCTAACAAAGAATGGGCCGGGGTTAGATCTGCGGGGGCCGGCCGGCAAATACCACGGTTGGATGCAGGAAAAATTCGAAGGACTCGCAGTAACTCCGACTTGCGATTTCTACGTAGCTACCGACAACGATGGTCTAAAAGATGCCTCCGGGGAAACCTACTTTTTCAAGGCAACTACCGTAAAGGATTTGCTTGGCAGGGATAGCTGCATGCCTTCGCCAGCACCGGGCAAGAAAGACACAGGTACCACCTCACCTACCGCCGCACCAGAAACTTCCGAAGCACCTGCTTCGAAAGCACCAAAGCAGGCGAATCATTCCGCACGGGCTGGTTCGCACCTAGCGAGGACCGGGGCGCCCACCGCAGCACTGCTACTAGCTGCGCTGTCCCTCACTGCAACAGGCATCGTTGCCTACCGCAAGCGCTCCTAAGAGCTAGCCTCGGCCCGGCGCCGGCGGTTATATTCACGGCGGCGCTGCGCCAACAATTCCCGTAGCTCCGGATCCTCCATGACGAGCTTTACAGTCTGACAATCCTCGGGGCCCGTAACGAACGCCTGGCACAGCGTGCACGGCTCGCCCGGGCGGAGGGGGCACCGTGGAGCTACGACCCTTTTCCCATTTCTTGCCATAACCCCGATGCTAATACGGAAGGGACCTAAGCCCCAAACAAACGTGTTTTAAATCGCCCGATTTAAATATGGGTGTGGCCCGAGCGGATGCTCGGGCCACACTTTTCGAATCGCCTACTTAGCGCGTTCGAGAATTTCGGCTACACGCCACCGCTTTGTCTTGGACAGCGGGCGAGTTTCCATGATGAGGACGTAGTCACCGACTCCGGCCTCGTTCTGCTCGTCGTGAGCCTTAACCTTCTTAGTCTTGGTCACAACCTTGCCGTACAGAGCGTGCTTGGAACGCTCTTCCAGTTCCACCACAACAGTCTTATCCATTTTGTCGGATACGACGTAACCGCGGCGAACCTTGCGCTGATTGCGCTCTTCGTTTACAGTCTCGCTCATATTGCTCACTTACCTGCCTCGGGCGCGGTGCGGATGCCTAGCTCTCGCTCACGCGCAATTGTGTAAATACGGGCGATGTCGCGGCGCAGTGCGCGGACCCGGCCATTGTCGGCCCCGGAACCGGTCGCAATCTGAAAACGCAGGTTGAAAAGCTCAGCTTTAGCCTTGTCGAGCTCTTCCGCCAGCTGCGCCTCGTCCATCATGTCGAGGTCGGCTGCAGTCAGACCCTTCGATCCTTTAGGCATTAGCGGTCACCACCTTCACGAGTGACGAAGCGAGTCCGCATCGGCAACTTGTGCTGTGCGCGACGAAGGGCCTCGCGAGCCACATCTTCGGAAACGCCAGCCAGCTCGAACATGATGCGGCCGGGCTTTACGTTTGCAACCCACCATTCGGGGGCGCCCTTACCGGAACCCATGCGAGTTTCAGCAGGCTTCTTAGTTAGCGGCCGATCCGGGAAGATGTTGATCCAGACCTTGCCGCCACGCTTGATGTAGCGGGTCATGGCAATACGGGCAGCCTCAATCTGACGGTTGGTCACATAGTGGTGCTCGACTGCCTGGATACCAAAATCGCCGAAGCTGATCTGGGTACCGCCCTTGGCTACACCGCGTCGGTTCGGGCGGTGCTGCTTACGGAACTTAACACGTCGAGGGATGAGCACGGCTCAGGCCTCCGTTTCTTTTTTCTCGGTAGCCGGAGCTTCGGCCTTCTTGGCCTCAGCTGCTTCCACCTTGGCATCCTGCTTCGGAGCCTGCTGCTTCGAAGCGTGCTGCTGGCGGTTGCCACCGCGTCCGCGGCGCTGGCCACGGCGATCGCCACGGCGACCACGCGGAGCGGCCTCGGCCTGCTGCCGCGCGAATTCGCGTTCGGTCAGATCGCCCTTGTAGATCCAAACCTTCACGCCGATGCGGCCGAAGGTGGTGCGGGCTTCGTAAAAGCCGTAATCAATGTTCGCGCGCAGGGTGTGTAGCGGTACGCGACCTTCACGGTAGAACTCGCTGCGGGACATTTCCGCCCCACCGAGACGACCGGAGCACTGGACACGAATACCCTTAGCGCCGGAGCGCATCGCGGACTGCATGCCCTTGCGCATCGCCCTACGGAACGAAACACGAGCCGAAAGCTGCTCGGCAATCCCCTGAGCAACTAGCTGCGCGTCGATTTCGGGCGACTTCACTTCGAGGATGTTGAGCTGGACGCGCTTGCCGGTCAGCTTCTCGAGCTGGTCGCGCAGACGGTCGGCCTCGAGGCCGCGGCGCCCAATCACGATGCCCGGACGAGCAGTGTGCAGGTCGATGCGAACCCGATCGCGGGTGCGCTCGATGTCGATCTTCGAAATGCCTGCACGTTCCAGTTCGCCTTCCATCATGCGACGGATGGCAACATCTTCCTTGACGAAGTCAGAGTAACGCTGACCCGGCTTGGTCGAATCGGCGAACCAGCGGGAGCGGTGGTCCGTCGTGATGCCGAGACGGAACCCTGTGGGGTTAACCTTCTGACCCATTTATCGGACCTCTTCCTTCTTGTCGTCAGCGCCAACAACCACGGTGATGTGGGAGGTGCGCTTCAAAATGCGGCCTGCGCGGCCCTGGGCGCGAGGCTGGAACCGCTTCATGGTCGGCCCCTCGTCTACCCAGGCGGCACGAATAGTCAGATCCTCGAGCTTGAGGTTCTGGCCGTTCTCTTCGGCCTGGTACTTAGCGTTGAAAATTGCGCTGTGTAGCACCTTGCGGACGTCTTCGGCGACCGCCTGGGGTGCATAACGCAGCACGTCGTAGGCCTGTAGGGCACGCTTACCGCGAATTTCGTTCACGACGCGACGTGCCTTCATCGGCGTGGAGCGCACGAATCGCGCTTGCGCCTTGGCTTCCATCGTTTTGCCTCAATTCTTCCAGTAGATGGGTTGCCCTAGCGGAGGCGACCCTTGCGGTCGTCCTTGTCGTGGCCACGGAAGGTGCGGGTGGGAGCGAATTCGCCCAACTTGTGCCCTACCATCGCTTCGGTCACGTAAACAGGAACGTGCTTGCGACCGTCGTGCACAGCGAAGGTCAACCCGATGAAATCGGGGGTAATGACGCTGCGGCGCGACCAGGTTTTGATTACATTCTTGGAGCCAGATTCGACGGCGGCATCGACCTTTTTCATTAGGTGATCGTCGACGAAGGGGCCCTTCTTCAAACTACGTGGCATCGTCTAACTCCTAATCAGCGCTTCTTGCCGGTCCGGCGACGACGCACAATGAGCTTGTCGCTGGGCTTGTTCGGACGACGGGTGCGGCCTTCCGGCTTGCCCCATGGGGACACCGGGTGACGGCCACCAGAAGTGCGGCCTTCGCCACCACCGTGCGGGTGGTCGATCGGGTTCATAGCGACACCGCGAACCTTCGGGCGATGTCCCTTCCAACGCATGCGACCGGCCTTGCCCCAGTTGATGTTGATCTGCTCGGCGTTGCCAACCTGACCAACAGTGGCGCGGCAATCAGCTTCAACGTTGCGGATTTCGCCGGAGGGCATGCGCAGCTGGGCGTAGGGGCCTTCCTTAGCAACTAGCTGAACCGAAGAGCCTGCAGAGCGGGCAATCTTTGCGCCGCCGCCGGGCTTCAACTCGACTGCATGCACAACAGTACCCAGTGGGATGTTGCGCAGCGGCAGGCAGTTGCCGGGCTTGATGTCGGCGCTGGGGCCCTGCTCAATGCGGTCGCCCTGCTTTACGCCTGCCGGATGCAGAATGTAACGCTTTGCGCCATCTGCGAAGTGCAGAAGAGCAATGTTTGCCGTGCGGTTCGGATCGTATTCAATGTGTGCGACCTTAGCCGGGATGCCGTCCTTGTCGTGACGACGGAAGTCGATCACGCGGTACTGGCGCTTGTGGCCACCGCCCTTGCGGCGGGCAGTCACGCGGCCGTAAGAGTTGCGGCCACCAGTCTTAGTTAGCGGACGAAGAAGCGACTTCTCGGGTGTCGACCTGGTCAGTTCCGAAAAGTCAGACACCGAGGAGAAGCGGCGACCCGGGGTCGTCGGCTTATATTTGCGGATTCCCATGTTATTCCTCTATTTCCCCGGCTCAGGCAACCGAATCGCCAAAGATGTCGATGGTGCCTTCGCGCAGCGTGACAATCGCGCGTTTGGTGTCTTTGCGCTTGCCATAGCCGGTGCGGGTGCGAACGCGCTTACCCTGGCGGTTGATCGTGTTCACAGAAGCAACCTTCACGCCGAAGATGGATTCGATGGCGGCCTTAATCGCCGGCTTCTTTGCGGACTTTTCCACCTCGAAGGTGTACTTGCCCTGATCCATCAGGCTGTAGGCCTTTTCCGAAACGATCGGAGCGATGATGATGTCGCGTGGATTCCTGTGCTTTTCGAGGCTCACTTGTCTTCCTCCTTGCCTTTGCCCAAGAAGTTGTCGAGGGCGGCGGTGGTGAAGATGACATCGTCAGCGTCAACTACGTCGTAGGTGTTCAGCTGATCGGCCCACAGGAAGGTAACTTCCTGAAGGTTAGACAGCGAGGACGCAGTGGACAGCTCCTCGCGAGCCAGAACTACCAGCGGGTGACGTTCTGCAACCAGAGCGTTCACAACGGCCTTAGCAGTCTTGGTCTTGGGAGTTGCGTCTACATCCATGAACTGAGAAACGACGTGCATACGGTTCTTGCGGAAACGATCCGAAAGAGCCGAGTACAGCGCGCCAAGCTTCATCTTCTTGGGGGTCCGCTGGGAGTAGTCGCGAGGCTGGGGGCCGTGAGAGACGCCGCCGCCAACCCACTGCGGGGAGCGGATGGATCCCTGACGTGCACGACCGGTGCCCTTCTGCTTCCAGGGCTTGCGGCCACCACCGCGGACCTTACCGCGAGTCTTGGTGGCGTGGGTGCCCTGACGGGCAGCGGCCAACTGGGCAACGACAACCTGGTGAATCAGCGGAATGTTGAGCTCGCGGTCGAAGATTTCGGCCGGGAGTTCGTAAGTGCCGGTGGCCTTGCCTTCGGCGTCCACAATTTCAATAGTCAGATTCTCGGACATGTTCACGCACCCTTCACAGCAGTGCGGACCACTACGATCCCGTTCTTGGGACCCGGAATGGCGCCGGTGATGAGCAGGATGCCCTTTTCGGCGTCAACTGCGTGGACCGTCAGATTTTGGATGGTCCGGCGGGCAGAGCCCATGCGACCGGCCATGCGAAGGCCTTTGAAAATGCGGCCAGGAGTCGCGCAAGCACCGATGGAACCGGGCTTGCGGTGAATACGGTGGGCACCGTGGCTGGCAGGGCCGCCGCCGAAGCCGTGACGCTTCATGACGCCTGCGAAGCCCTTACCCTTGGTCTTGCCAGTGACGTCGACCTTGGTGCCGGCCTCGAAGGTGTCGGCAGCCAATTCCTGGCCGAGCTTGTATTCGCTAGCATCGGGGGTACGGATTTCCACGATGTGACGCCGGGGGGCTACCCCAGCTTTTTCAAAATGCCCCTTCAGGGGCTTGGTGACCTTGCGGGGGTCCAGCTCGCCAAAGGCTAGCTGAATTGCCTCGTAACCGTCCGTCTCGTTGTTACGGATCTGGCTCACCACGTTTTTATCAACCTGCACGACCGTGATGGGGACAAGTTTATTGTCTTTATCCCACACCTGAGTCATGCCTAGCTTGCGGCCGAGAAGTGCCTTCACGGGCACTGCGGGCGCAGTCTGCTTTAGCGTGCTCATGGCAGAGTTCCTCAGAGTTTGATCTCAATGTTGACGTCAGCGGGCAGATCGAGTCGCATGAGCGAATCTACTGCCGTGGGCGTCGGGTCAATGATGTCGATTAGCCGCTTGTGAGTGCGCATTTCGAAATGCTCACGGCTGTCTTTGTACTTGTGCGGCGACCGAATAACGCAGAACACGTTCTTCTCGGTCGGCAGGGGCACTGGGCCCACCACGGTGGCGCCGGCGCGCGTGACCGTGTCGACGATCTTGCGGGCCGAAGAGTCGATGACCTCGTGGTCATAAGACTTCAGCCGGATGCGGATTTTCTGTCCCGCCATGCCGTCATACCTCTATCTTTGATGTCGTATTTTGCCGACCCACGCACTCGGGCGTGTCGCATGCGCTCCGCGGCACCGAGTTCGTGGTTTCCTTATTTAACAGCCTCATCTGCTCTTTCGAGCAGTTCTGACTGCCGATTTTCCGGAGCGGGCGCGCAGAGGCGCCATTTCGGAAGACCGGTTATCTACAATAACAGCCTTTGGACTGGCATAAAAGGCGTTGCCGATGTGAGTTGCACCGCTCCACGCACTCGGGCGTGTCGCGCCTTCGTGCTTAGTGGTTCGCACAACGAGCAAGAACTTGTTCACTAGCGTCTGAACAGGCTAAAGCAAGACGGTCAAGAGCACGCACGTAATCGGCATTTGAAAGCGCTCCGACCCCGAGCATGAGCCCAACATGCCAGGAGGCGCTCCCCCAGTATTCGTGCAACCCCCGCACCCGCAAGCCCGCTTTAGCACAGCGTTCGACGAGTACGCCCTCGGGATAGGAAGAACTAGTTAGGGCAACGTTGAGCCCCGAGGCCTGGGCAAGAATCCGCACCCCAGGCACCTGGCTAAGACACTCTTCAAGCGCCACCGAACGCGTTCGGTAGAGCCGACGCATGCGCCTAGTGTGACGGGCGAGTTCACCGGTCTCGATCAAGTCGGCCAACGCCTGCGAAGTGATTGAACTTACAGGATTGCCAATCTTGTTGCGCACCTTCGCCAAGACATCGAACAATCTAGCCGGAGCGCTCAGCCAGCCCGCGGACATTTTTGGGGTCAACAACGTAGAAAACGTCCCGAGCAAAATCACGTGAGGATCATCTCCGCTATCTAACGCTGCTAACGCCGGCAGCGGGGCCGAGACATGCCGCAGCTCCGAATCGTAGTCGTCCTCAACTATCAGAACTCCCCTAGCTCGCGCCCACTCCAAGAGCGCAAAGCGTCGCGACGCGGGCATTGAGGCACCCGCCGGATACAAGTGAGACGGTGTAACAACCAAAAGGTCGAGCTCGCAAGAATCGAGGAGGTTCACCCGAGGCCCTGCCTCATCTACGCCAACGGGAACGGGCACGTGCCCAAGTATCTTCGCAACAGCGCGCAGATGAGGGTTTCCAGGCGACTCAAAACCAACGCGCGCCGGACGCTTTTTCACCAAGGAGAAGGCATGCAAAATAGTTGCCAATCCATCGCGAGCACCGGAGGTAACCATCACGTTGGCAGCAGGCACCACCACCGACCGCATGTGCCTCAGGTGCTCCGTAAGAGCCCTTGGCAGCGAAGAGATTGTAGACAGCTCTACTCCTTTGCGCCAGGCTGAGCGCCATTTAGCGTTTGCGAGTGAGCCTTCGTAGGGTTGTCCCGGCTCCAGCGACAAGCCCGCTACCGGCTCGTTTACCCCTCGGAACGTGCCCAATTCAGACCGCCCCTGCATGTCCGGATGGTATACCTCAATATCGGTGCGCACCCTAGTTAGACCGCCCGGAATGGTTTCTAGATAGCCCTCGGCCTGAAGCTGCTCGTAAGCCGAAACAACAGAACCGCGTGATATTCCAAGCGAATTCGCGAGCGAGCGCGAGGAGGGCAAAGTATCCCGGCCCACCAACGCTCCCTTGCCAATCGCGGAGCGAATCTGCGCCACAATCTGCTGCGGCAATGACTCAGGGGCACTTTTCGAGACACTAATTGGCAGGTGGGCCACAACCGACGTTCTACCCATAAAGAGAGAATACAAAAAAGTTGGGTCCGCCTGCCAAAGCAGGCGGACCCAACGCAGCTAGTTAGCTAAATCGAAAAGCTTACTTCTCGATTTCGGTGACGCGACCGGAACCAACGGTGCGGCCACCCTCGCGGATAGCGAAGCCGAGGCCGACCTCCATAGCGATCGGGTGGATCAGCTCAACCTCGATCTCGGTGGTGTCGCCAGGCATAACCATTTCCTTGCCCTCGGGCAGCTGGATAATGCCGGTGACGTCGGTGGTGCGGAAGTAGAACTGCGGACGGTAGTTCGAGTAGAACGACTTGTGACGGCCGCCTTCTTCCTTCTTCAGGATGTAAACCTGACCCTTGAACTTGGTGTGAGGAGTGATCGAACCGGGTTCGCAAACGACCTGGCCACGCTCGACATCTTCGCGCTTGGTGCCACGCAGCAGAAGACCACAGTTTTCGCCTGCCCAGGCCTCGTCCATGGTCTTGTGGAACATTTCAATGCCGGTGACGGTGGTCTTCTGAGTGTCGCGGATACCAACGATCTCGACCTCGGAGTTCAGAGCCAGCTTGCCGCGCTCTGCACGACCGGTGACAACCGTGCCACGGCCGGTAATGGTGAAGACGTCCTCGATCGGCATCAGGAACGGCTTGTCGAGGTCGCGCTCCGGAGTCGGGATGTACTCGTCGACAGCATCCATCAGCTTCTCGATCTGAGCAACCCACTTCGGATCGCCCTCGAGGGCCTTCAGAGCGGAAATGCGGATGACGGGGGCGTTGTCGCCATCGAAATCCTGGGAGTTCAGCAGGTCGCGAACTTCTTCCTCGACCAGTTCCAGCATTTCTTCGTCGTCAACCATGTCGGCCTTGTTCAGGGCGACGAGGATTACAGGTACGCCGACCTGACGGGCGAGCAGAACGTGCTCGCGAGTCTGAGCCATGGGGCCGTCGGTGGCAGCAACAACTAGAATTGCGCCGTCCATCTGAGCCGCACCGGTGATCATGTTCTTGATGTAGTCGGCGTGGCCGGGGGCGTCAACGTGAGCGTAGTGACGCTTCTCGGTCTGGTACTCCACGTGGGAGACGTTGATGGTAATACCACGATCGCGCTCTTCAGGAGCGTTGTCGACCTCGTCGAACGGGGTGAACTCGTTCAGATCGGGGTACTTGTCGTGCAGCACCTTGGTGATGGCTGCAGTGGTGGTGGTTTTACCGTGGTCAACGTGACCGATGGTGCCGACGTTTACGTGCGGCTTGGACTTGTCGTACTGGGCCTTAGCCACTTTTGTCCTCCTGGGACTCGGGTAGTTACTCTCAAATAAGCCTTGGGCTGATTATAAGCCTAACAGGCGAATGAGACCACTACGGGTTTGTTTTTAAATTTTGTGTGCAGGATCAAACCCGCGGGTCCTACTCGCCCCGGGTCTTTGCAATGATTTCGTCAGCTACGTTGCGAGGAACCTCGGCGTAGCTGTCGAACTCCATCGAGTATACTGCGCGGCCCTGAGTCTTCGACCGAAGGTCTCCGACGTAGCCGAACATTTCCGATAGAGGCACGGTTGCACGCACGATCTTGATGCCGTGCGCATCTTCCATGGCAGAAATACTGCCACGGCGAGAGTTCAGATCGCCAATCACGTCGCCCATGTATTCTTCGGGGGTACGCACCTCGACGGCCATAACCGGTTCGAGCAGAACCGGATTCGCCCTCTTGGCGCCCTCCTTGAAGACCATAGAACCGGCGATCTTGAACGCCATTTCAGAAGAGTCGACGTCGTGGTATGCGCCATCGACAAGGGTGGCCTTCACACCGACGAGCGGGTACCCAGCGAGGATACCGGACTCCATCGCATCCTGAATACCGGCGTCAACCGACGGAATGTATTCGCGAGGAACGCGCCCACCGGTGATCTTATCTTCGAAGATGTAAGTCTCTTCCCCATCAAGCGGCAGCGGCTCGAAGGAAACCTGCACCTTTGCGAACTGGCCGGAACCACCAGTCTGCTTCTTGTGGGTGTAGTCGACCTTCTCGACGGCCTTCTTGATGGTTTCGCGGTAGGCAACCATAGGTGCACCGACGTTCGCTTCCACCTTGAACTCACGACGCATGCGGTCGACGAGGACGTCGAGGTGAAGTTCTCCCATACCGCCGATCACGGTCTGACCGGTTTCTTCGTCTAGACGGACAGTGAAGGTCGGGTCTTCTTCAGCTAGCTTCTGAATAGCAGTGCCAAGCTTTTCCTGGTCGGCCTTCGACTTGGGCTCAATCGCCACGTGAATAACCGGATCCGGGAAGGACATGGACTCGAGAATGATCTGCTTCTGCTGGTCACACAGGGTGTCGCCGGTAGTGGTTTCCTTCAGACCGATAAACGCGTAGATGTGCCCTGCGTGAGCCTCATCCACCTGGTTCTCGTGGTTGGAGTGCATCTGGAAGATCTTGCCGATGCGCTCGCGCTTCTCCTTAGTGGAGTTCGAGACCTGATCGCCAGCGTGCACCTTACCGGAGTAAACGCGCACGTAGGTGAGCTTGCCATAGAAGGGGTGAACCGCAACCTTGAACGCCAAAGCTGCGAACGGCTCCTTCTCGTCGGGCTTGCGGATTAGCTCCTCGTCCTCGTGGCGCGGCTCGAAACCGTGTACCGGAGGAACGTCAAGCGGCGAGGGCAGGAACGCCAACACGCCATCGAGCATGGGCTGGACGCCCTTGTTCTTGAACGCGGAACCAGCGAACACCGGGTAAACCTCGGAATCGATGGTGCGCTTGCGCAGGCCGGCCACGATCTGCTCGTTGGAGAGTTCACCGTTTTCCAGGTAGGTCTCCATGAGCTCTTCAGAAGCCTCAGCTGCAATCTCGACTGCCTCCTCGCGGAGGGCGGCCGCCTTGTCGGCTAGCTCTGCTGGAATTTCGCTCTCTTCGACAATCGAACCGTAGGTTTCCTTGCCATCAGCATCCTTCTCGGGGAAGTGCAGGGCCTTCATACGCAGCACGTCGACGACGCCCTCGAAATCATGCTCAGCACCAATCGGGAAGGTGATGACTACCGGAGTCGCGTGCAAACGCTCGCGAATAGTGCCTACTGAGTAGTCGAAATCTGCACCCAACTTGTCCATCTTGTTGACAAAGCAGATGCGGGGAACGTTGTACTTGTCAGCCTGCCGCCACACGGTCTCGGACTGGGGTTCCACACCTTCCTTGCCGTCGAACACTGCGACAGCGCCATCGAGGACGCGCAGCGAGCGCTCAACCTCGACGGTGAAGTCGACGTGGCCGGGGGTGTCGATGATGTTGATCTGGTTTTCTTTCCAGAAGCAGGTGGTCGCAGCAGAAGTAATAGTAATGCCGCGTTCCTTTTCCTGGTCCATCCAGTCCATGGTGCCTGCACCGTCGTGAGTCTCACCAATCTTGTAGTTGATGCCCGTGTAGAACAGGATGCGCTCGGTAACGGTGGTCTTGCCGGCATCGATGTGGGCCATGATGCCAATGTTGCGAACCTTAGTAAGGTCGGTAAGCACGTCTAGTGCCACTGGTGTTGTCCTAACTTGTTGACGAAACGGATGAAATATCCGGTGGCCGTCGGCTTAACCCGGCGGATCACCAGCGGTAGTGAGCGAAAGCCTTGTTGGATTCGGCCATCTTGTGCATGTCCTCGCGCTTCTTCACAGAAGCCCCAAGGCCATTGGACGCATCCAGGATTTCGTTCATCAGACGATCAGTCATGGTGCCTTCACGGCGCTTGCGTGAAAAGTCTACCAACCAACGCAACGCGAGAGTAGTTGCGCGGTTCGGCTTCACCTCGACGGGCACCTGGTAGGTAGCGCCACCAACGCGGCGAGAACGCACTTCGAGCGAAGGACGAATGTTGTCCAGAGCGCGCTTTAGAACGGCAACCGGATCCTGGTCGGTCTTGCCGCGGACGCCTTCGAGGGCGCCGTAGACGATGCGCTCCGCCAGCGACTTCTTACCATCGAGAAGCACGCGGTTTACGAGCTGAGTGACGATTGTCGAACCGTATACGGGATCAACTGCTAGCGGACGCTTGGGAGCTGGACCTTTACGAGGCATAGTTTACTTCTCCTTCTTTGCGCCGTAGCGGGAACGAGCCTGCTTGCGGTCGCGCACACCCTGGGTGTCTAGCGAGCCGCGAACAATACGGTAGCGGACACCGGGAAGGTCCTTTACACGGCCACCGCGCACAAGCACGATGGAGTGTTCCTGAAGGTTGTGGCCTTCGCCGGGGATGTATGCCGAAACTTCGATGCCAGACGAAAGGCGCACACGGGCAACCTTGCGCAGAGCGGAGTTCGGCTTCTTCGGGGTGGTGGTGTACACGCGGGTGCACACGCCACGGCGCTGCGGGGAGCCCTTTAGCGCAGGTGTTGATACCTTGCTACGCCTGGACTGACGACCCTTGCGCACCAACTGCTGAATAGTAGGCACTACGTCTCCGTTGTTAGAAAATGAAATGTATAAAGTTTAGCTCCGGCGTCCTTGGGAAAAACCCTAACTTTTGATTACCGCCCCTGGGCAGCGTCGACCGCCAGGGGCCGGCCCGCCCAGACTGGCTGTACTGGAACGTCCGGAGCCTCAACGGTAGAAGCCCGATGCCACTAAAGTGGCGAAAAGCGGCAACCCGACGCATCGGGTACCAGCGTCAAGATTACGGGCTAAGTGTCTACCCGTCAAAGGTCAGCCCACATATGTGAGTAAATTTACTCTGAATGTATAGCTCGAAGGCACAAACGCTCAGGCAGAAGCGCAGATAGGGTTCCACAACCGGAGACTTTAAAAGCGAAAGGCCCGGGCCCCACGAGGGAAGCCCGGGCCTTTCTGCGCTATTTACAACCCGTTGCGGAAGGCGGTTTCAAAGTTGATTCCGGCTAAGAAATCATCGTCCACCTCGCCAACGCGGAAGTCCTCTTCGGACCAGCCCACGTTCGCCATTGCCTCGGCGGTAGGCTCAACGGAAACGTGCTGGTAGTTGGTGAGGCCGGTACCGGCCGGAATCAACTTACCAAGAATGACGTTTTCCTTCAGCCCAAGTAGTGGGTCGTCCTTGCCGTTCATAGCAGCCTCCGTAAGGACCTTGGTGGTCTCCTGGAAGGATGCAGCCGACAGCCAGGAATCCGTAGCCAGCGACGCCTTGGTGATACCCATGAGTTCAGGGCGCCCAGCGGCCGGCTTGCCGCCCTCGGACACCGTGCGACGATTTTCGTCGCGGAAACGCATGGTGTCTACCAACTCGCCCGGCAGCAGCTTGGTGTCGCCAGAATCGAGCACTGTCACGCGGCGCAGCATCTGCCGCACAATGACCTCGACGTGCTTGGCGTGAATGTCCACGCCCTGGGAGCGGTACACTTCCTGCACTTCGTCGACCAACTGCTTCTGCGTGGCATTGACACCGAGCACACGCAGTACCTTCTTGGGATCAACGCGGCCTTCGACCAGCTGCTGGCCGACAGCAACGTGGTCGCCGTCCCCCACCAACAGCTTCTGGCGGCGCGAAACCTCGATCTCGAGATCGGCTTCGCCATCGTCGCGGGTGATGGTAACCACTCGCGGCCCATCGGCCTCGTCGACGATCTTCACACGACCAGCGGCCTCGGTGATAGCAGCTTCGCCCTTCGGAGTACGGGCCTCGAAAAGTTCCTGTACACGGGGTAGACCCTGCGTAATGTCGGAGGCACCCGCAGCACCACCGGTGTGGAATGTACGCATAGTCAGCTGAGTACCAGGCTCACCAATCGACTGGGCCGCAATAATGCCGACAGCCTCGCCAATGTCAACGCGCTTGCCGGTTGCCAAAGAACGACCGTAGCAGGCTGCACAGGTTCCAACAGAAGATTCACAGGTGAGCACCGAACGCACCTTGATGGTGGTGATGCCGGCGTCGATCAGCTTGTCGATCAAGGCATCGCCCACGTCGGCTCCAGCTTCAGCAACAACGTTGCCCTCGGCGTCGACAGCATCCTTCAGCAAGGTGCGCGCAAATGCAGTGGTCTCGACAATGTCGGAACGCACTGCCTTGCCGTCCTCGCCAATGGAACCAATGTTCATGGTGAGACCGCGCCGGGTTCCGCAGTCCTCCTCGCGAACAATGACGTCCTGAGACACGTCGACCAAACGGCGGGTCAGGTAACCGGAATCTGCAGTGCGCAACGCCGTGTCGGCCAGCCCCTTACGGGCGCCGTGAGTTGCGGTGAAGTATTCCAGAACCGTAAGACCTTCACGGTAGTTCGACTTGATAGGACGTTCGATCAGCTTCTGCTTCGGGTCGGACACTAGACCACGCATACCCGCAATCTGGCGGATCTGGTCCCAGTTACCACGAGCACCAGAGGAGACCATGCGGAACACGGTATTGCGAACCGGGAAGTTCGCGCGCATTGCCTCCGCCACCTTCGCGGTGCATTCGGTCCAAATTGCCACAACTTCGCGGTAGCGATCCTCGTCGGTAATAAGACCGAGGTCGTAGTTCGACTGGACGTCCGCTGCACGCTTTTCGTAGTCGGCCAGAATGGTCTTCTTGACAGCGGGGCTGACGACGTCGCTAAAGGCAATGGAAATACCAGACCAGGTGGACCAGTGGAAGCCAGCGGCCTTCAGGGCGTCAAGCGATGCCGCAGTGACTACCTTCGGGTACCGTTCAGCGAGAGTGTTGACGATGGTGCCAAGCATCTTCTTGTCTACGACCGCGTCCACGAACGGGTAGTCCACCGGCAGGGTCTCGTTCAAGATTGCGCGCCCCAGGGAGGTCTCGAGTACCACGGGGTCGCCGGCCTGCCACCCTTCGGGAGCCTGCCAGCCAGCTGGCGGGACAATGTCCTCGAAACGAATGCGAGCCTTGGCGTTCAGATCGAGCTCGCCCAGGTCGAACGCCATGATCGCCTCGGCTACCGAAGAGAAGTAGCGCAGCACCGGGTTGCCGTCCTCGTCCTTCTTAACCTCGACTGCCGGATCCGGCTCCGAGGACAGGTGGAACAAGCCGATGATCATATCCTGCGAAGGTACCGTCACGGGACGGCCGTCAGACGGCTTCAAAATGTTGTTTGCCGACAGCATGAGGATGCGCGCTTCCGCCTGTGCCTCGGCTCCCAGCGGCAGGTGAACTGCCATCTGGTCGCCGTCGAAGTCGGCGTTGAAGGCGCCACACACCAGCGGGTGCAGCTGGATTGCCTTGCCTTCAACCAACACCGGCTCAAATGCCTGAATACCCAGACGGTGCAGCGTAGGTGCACGGTTGAGCAAAACCGGGTGCTCGCGGATGACCTCGTCGAGGACGTCCCACACCTGGGAGCGCTGACGTTCCACCATGCGCTTGGCAGCCTTGACGTTCTGGGCGTAGTTGTGGTCGACCAAGCGCTTCATTACGAACGGCTTGAATAGTTCCAATGCCATCTGCTTGGGCAAACCACACTGGTGCAAGTGTAGCTGCGGACCAACCACGATAACGGAACGACCTGAGTAGTCCACGCGCTTGCCCAGCAGGTTCTGGCGGAAACGCCCCTGCTTGCCCTTCAGCATGTCGGAAAGCGACTTGAGTGGACGGTTGCCGGGACCCGAAACCGGGCGCCCACGGCGACCATTGTCGAAGAGGGCATCTACAGACTCCTGCAGCATGCGCTTTTCGTTGTTGATAATGATCTCGGGAGCACCCAGATCCAACAGTCGCTTCAAACGGTTGTTGCGGTTGATCACGCGCCGGTACAGGTCATTCAGATCCGAGGTGGCGAACCGGCCCCCGTCTAACTGCACCATGGGGCGCAGGTCCGGCGGAATGACTGGGATGCAGTCGAGAACCATGCCCTGTGGCGAATTACCGGTGCGCAGGAAGGCATTAACCACCTTCAGGCGCTTCAAAGCGCGAGTCTTGCGCTGGCCGGTGTTAGTGGCGATGGTCTCGCGAAGAGATTCAGCTTCGCCCTCAAGGTCGAAGTTTTCTAGGCGTTTCTGCACAGCAGCTGCACCCTTCGAACCCTTGAAGTAAATGCCGTAGCGCGAATCGAGCTCACGGAACATCAGCTCGTCGCCCTCGAGATCGCCAACCTTCAAGTTGACGAACTTATCCCACACGTCGTCGAGACGCTTCAGGGTCTGCTCACCCTTGCGGCGAATCTGCCCCATTTCCTTGTCAGCAGCCTTCTTCAGCTTGTCCAGCTGAGACTTGGTGGGTTTGCCTTCGGCCTCAAGAGTGGCAAGATCCTTCTCGAGCTTTTCGGCACGCCTATTGATGGCGTTGTCAACCCCTTCAGAAACGCGCTTGATCTCGACCTCAAGCTCGCTCCGCAGCGAAGGCAAATCCGCGTGGCGGGCCTCCTCGTCGACCTCGGTGATCATGTAGGCAGCGAAGTAAATGACCTTTTCCAGGTCCTTCGGAGCCAAGTTAAGCAGGTAGCCCAAACGGGAAGGGACACCCTTGAAGTACCAGATGTGGGTAACTGGAGCTGCCAGCTCAATGTGGCCCATGCGCTCACGACGCACATTGGACTTGGTTACTTCGACACCACAGCGCTCACAGATAATGCCCTTGTAGCGCACACGCTTGTACTTGCCACAGGCACATTCCCAGTCGCGAGTAGGACCAAAAATACGCTCGCAGAACAAGCCGTCCTTTTCGGGCTTCAGAGTACGGTAGTTGATTGTCTCGGGCTTTTTGACCTCGCCGTGAGACCAGCCGCGAATATCTTCTGCAGTAGCAAGACCAATGTGTAGTTTTTCAAATGCCTTTGCGTCCATACCGACTCCTTAAATCTCGTCCAGCGTGGAAGATGCAGCGTTCGGCCTGGCGCCGAGGTTAATACCCAGCTCCTCGGTTGCGCGGCCCGCATCATCTTCTTCGTCGCGCAGCGAAACCGCCGCGCCTTCTGCGTCAAGTGCCTCAACGTTCAGGCACAGAGAACGCATTTCCTGGATGAGCACGCGGAACGATTCGGGAATGCCCGGTTCCGGAATGTCGTCACCCTTTACGATCGCCTCGTACACCTTCACGCGCCCGACGATGTCGTCAGACTTTACGGTAAGTAGTTCCTGCAGGGCGTAGGCAGCACCGTACGCTTCCATTGCCCACACTTCCATTTCGCCGAAGCGCTGGCCACCGAACTGCGCCTTACCACCTAGTGGCTGCTGGGTGATCATCGAGTACGGGCCAGTGGAACGGGCGTGAATCTTGTCGTCCACCAAGTGGTGCAGCTTCAGCATGTACTTGTAGCCAACCGCAATCCGGTACGGGAACGGCTCGCCAGAGCGGCCGTCGAACAGCTGGGCCTTGCCCAGGTCGTTGACCATTCGCACCCCGTCGCGGTTAGGCAGAGTGCAAGTGAGTAAGCCATTCAGTTCTTCCTGCTGCACACCGTCGAATACCGGGGTGGCCAGCAGTGAGCGCGCCGGGGCCTTCAGGCCATCCTTGGGCAGCAGCTTGGTCCACTCCTCGTTATTCTTCAGCGCCTCTGTGGCATCCCACCCCTGCGAAGCGATCCACCCTAGGTGCATCTCGAGTACCTGGCCGACGTTCATACGACCGGGCACGCCCAGCGGGTTCAAAATGATGTCTACCGGAGTACCGTCCTCCATGAACGGCATGTCCTCGATGGGCAGAATCTTAGAAACCACGCCCTTGTTGCCGTGGCGGCCAGACATCTTGTCGCCAACCGTGATCTTGCGACGCTGGGCAACATAAACGCGCACCATGTGCTTGACACCCGGGGGCAGTTCGTCCTCGTCGTCGTTGAATTCGCGCACGCCAATCACAATGCCGGACTCGCCGTGCGGAACGCGCATCGAGGTGTCGCGTACCTCGCGGGCCTTTTCGCCGAAGATGGCCCGCAGCAGGCGCTCTTCGCTGGTAAGCTCCGTTTCGCCCTTCGGGGTGACCTTGCCAACCAGGATGTCGCCGGAAGTTACCTCGGCGCCGATGCGAATGATGCCGCGCTCGTCGAGGTTAGCAAGTGCGTCCTCGCCCACGTTGGGAATGTCGCGCGTGATCTCTTCAAGGCCCAGCTTGGTTTCGCGGGCGTCAATTTCGTGCTCTTCGATGTGAATCGAGGTGAGCACGTCGTCCTGGACCACGCGGCGCGACAAAATGATCGCGTCCTCATAGTTGAGGCCTTCCCACGACATGTAGGCAACCAGCAGGTTCTTGCCGAGGGCGAGTTCGCCACCGTCCGTTGCGGGACCGTCCGCCAGCAGGTCGCCTTTTTCGACGCGTTGGCCGACCTCGACTGCAACGTGCTGGTTGGAGCAGTTGCCCGGGTTGGAGCGCTCAAATTTCTCGAGCTTGTACACCTGGTGGGTGCCGTCGTCGTTAGCCACGGAAATCGAGTCAGCATCCAGCTCCTCGACTACGCCAGCCTTGGCAGCCACCACGGAATCGCCGGCATCGAGGGCGCACCGCCGTTCCATGCCGGTACCCACCATCGGGGCCTCGGTCTTCAGCAGCGGCACAGCCTGACGCTGCATGTTTGCGCCCATAAGTGCACGGTTAGCGTCGTCGTGCTCCAGGAACGGGATGAGGGCGGTCGCGACCGAGCACATCTGGCGCGCCGAAACGTCGATGTAATCAACGTCCTCGACCGGCACCAAGGTGGGGTCGCCACCAGCGATACGGCAGACGACCTCGTCCCCTTGAATGTTGCCGTGCTCGTCCATAGGAGTAGACGCCTGAGCAATGAAGTGGCCATTCTCGTCGTCTGCGGTCAGGTATTCGACATCGTCGGTAACCTTGCCGTCCACAACGCGACGGTAGGGGGTCTCGACAAAGCCGAACGGATTGATACGCGCATACGAAGCGAGCGAGCCGATCAGACCGATGTTGGGGCCTTCAGGAGTTTCGATAGGACACATGCGCCCATAGTGGGAGGGGTGCACGTCGCGAACTTCCATGCCAGCGCGGTCGCGGGACAGGCCACCGGGGCCGAGGGCGGACAAACGGCGCTTGTGGGTAAGCCCGGCAAGCGGGTTGTTCTGGTCCATGAACTGCGACAGCTGGGAGGTGCCGAAGAATTCCTTGATAGCGGCCACGACCGGGCGAATATTGATCAGGGTCTGCGGGGTGATCGCCTCGACGTCCTGGGTAGTCATGCGCTCGCGCACGACCCTTTCCATGCGGGACATGCCCGTGCGCACCTGCACCTGGATCAGTTCGCCTACGGCGCGGATGCGACGGTTGCCGAAGTGGTCAATGTCGTCAGTCTCGACGCGCATTTCCACTTCCTGGCCCTTCTTCACACCGGGGAAGGTGCGCTGGCCGGCATGGATCGCAAGCAGGTACTTGAAAGCGGTGATGATGTCTTCGAGGCGCAGAGTTGACTCGTCCAGCGAAGTCTCGAGCCCAAGCTTCTTGTTGATCTTGTAACGACCAACCTTGGCCAGGTCGTACCGCTTGTCGTTGAAGTAGAAGCCTTCGAGCAGGGAGCGCCCTGCCTCAGCCGAGGCAGGCTCGCCCGGGCGGATCTTTCGGTAGATGTCGGTTTGCGCATCCTCGGTGGTGCGGATACCTTCCGGATCCTTCTCGAGGGTTTCGAGCATTACCGGGTAGTCTTTGAATTCGGTGCGGATCTCCTCGGGGGTCATACCGAGGGCGCGCAGGAAGATAGTGGCCGACTGCTTGCGCTTGCGGTCGATGCGCACGCCCACGTTCTCGCGCTTGTCGATTTCCATCTCGAGCCACGCCCCGCGCGACGGGATGAAACGGCAGCCGAAAATATCCTTGTCAGAGGTCTTGTCGGCAGTGCGTTCGAAGTATACGCCGGGGCTGCGAACGAGCTGGGAAACAACTACGCGCTCAGTGCCGTTGATGATGAAGGTACCGCGCGGGGTCATTAGCGGGAAATCGCCCATAAACACGGTCTGCGACTTAATCTCGCCGGTGTTTTCGTTGACGAATTCGGCGGTAACGAACAGCGGCGCCGAATAGGTGTAGTCCTTTTCCTTGCACTCGTCGATCGAGTACTTGGGCTGATCGAAGTAGTATTCGCGGAAGGAAAGCGACATGGTCTCGCCGAAATCGCGGATTGGGCTAATTTCGGCAAACACTTCTTCGAGGCCAGACATCGCTGGGAGTTCGTTAGAACCCGATGCCTGGGATTCTTCTACTCGCTCTTTCCACGCCTCGTTACCAAGCAGCCAGTCGAAAGACTGCATCTGCAAGCCCAGCAGGTTGGGCAGCTGCATTGGTTCTTGAATCTGGTTAAATGAGATACGGCGGCGTACTGCCGGTGCGTCTGAGGTGCTCAAGGCAGCCAAAGGTGTCCCTTCCTAAATGGATGGTTGCGCACGGCGTCGAACTGGCCCCTAACTGATACTGGGTTCAACCGCACCTTGCGCTCATTTAAATGCGGGACTTCCAGCTCACCTCGGACACAGAACACGCGAACTAGTAGATTAGCTTTTTCTTTCACTAGTGTCTATACTGAACGTTTCTATTGTAGGCAGTTTCACACCACCCCGCCGCGCGTTGCTAATCCGACACACTTTTGTTCAACCCTGAAGGAAAGTTCAGATATCATTGACGGTTGTATATCCCCGTCTAGATCGGTGTTCCATGGCCCCTTTGTCCTTTTTCTTGAGGCAACTACTCCTAGGAGTGTCTGCAGCCCGGGCCATGGCCGCTACCGACCCCGCTCTATTGGCTTTGCAGGCCTGCCGCCGGATGCCGCCCAAGATAGCTAATCTTTTGGCCGTGCCGGCCCAAAAACTACCTTCGGGGCCCGTAATCTGCCAGCTTTTGGCGCGCAATTTAGAAGGGGCAGCAAACCGAGTTGGCGCCCGTCCCACCAACCAGCTCGAAGCGGCAGTACTAGCCCTAGCCGGACGTCCGGTCCCACCCACTTTTAGGGCTGCCCACGCCAGGTACCTGCAGCGCCTCGGACGCCTGCCCGAGGCGGTCGAAGCTGCCCCCCGCCGGCTACGCCCTCGCCTGCAAGCTATCGCCGCAGTGCAGACGCCGCGTTTTCAACTACACCCGTCCTCGCTGGCCTCCCGCAGCTATCAGATCCCAACCGGGCGCCACCGCGTGCTTCACGTGCTGACCAATTCTCTGCCACACACCCAGTCGGGCTACACCTTGCGGTCTCAGCAAATCCTTGCGGGCCAAAGGCGCCAGAACATGGCGGTGCGGGCCTTCACCCGTCTGGGATACCCACTAGTTATAGGCAAACTCGCCCACGCCAATATAGAACAACTCGGCGGCGTCGAGTACGGACGCATCCTCCCGGGGCGCTGGCCCGCTTTTCTACCTGCCAGGTTACAAGCCCAGGCTGAGGCTCTGGCGCAGCAGGCAAACACATTTGCGCCAAACGTTTTGCACACCACCACCGATTTCAAAAATGCGCTTATGACCCGCGCCGTGGCCGAGCGTTTCGCCCTCCCCTGGGTATACGAAATGCGCGGAGAGCTAGAAAGCACATGGCTTTCCAAACTACCTCCTGCCGCGCGCGAGGGCGGACAACGCACCTGGCAGTATCGCACCCTTGCGCGCAAAGAAACCCAACTAGCCAACGCGGCCAGCGCCGTGGTGGTGCTGTCGAAAGTGCACAGGCAACGCCTTATTGACCGCGGCGTAAATCCGCAAAAAATTTATGTGGTGCCAAATCTTCCAGCCAACCCGCCCGCTCCCTGTTCTAAGGCACAAGCCCGCCAACAGCTGCGGCTACCGGATGGCGAATACCTGTTTGGCTCCATTTCTTCGCTCGTGCCCTACGAGGGCTTCGAGACGGCGATCTTGGCGCTCAAAGAACTAAAGCGGCAAGGTAGGCGCGCCCGCCTGCTGCTGGTCGGATTCGGAGAATCCCTGCCTGCTCTGCGAGCCCTGGCAAAGAGGGAGCAAGTAGCCGACTTAGTCGATTTCGTAGGGAAGGTATCCCCGCAGCAGGCCAGACTGTGGTACAAGGCTTTAGATTGCTTTGTAATTCCCCGCCGCGACGAACCAGTGTGTCGCACCGTCACCCCAATCAAGGGGATGGAGGCGATAGCAGCGGGCACGCCAATCGTCAGTTCAAACCTCCCCGCGCTAGCTGAGCTCACTCCACCTGCGCCCTCGGGCTATTTAGTAGAACCGACCGACATAGCCACGTGGGCCAAGACCATTTGGCGGGCAATGACTCAACCGCCGCTTGCCCCGCCCCGCCTACGGACTTGGGAAGACAACGTGAAAATTTACGATTCCATCTACCAGAAAATTCGGGGGCTCTAATGGCTGGCAAGCGAAGAAAACCAGAAGCGGACATTCCAGCCGTAACGCACCCCCCAACCCGGCCCCGAAAGAGCGGCGGCGAAGTGGGCGTAACCGAGGACATGAACAGTTGGCTTTCCGAGATTGCCATAGATACGTCCCCCTACGGCATAACGTATTTGGCCGACTGGAACCTCACTCCCGTAGTCGGCCGTCCACCCCTTCGCACATACATCAGCCAACTGTGGCAGCGCCGCCATTTCATCTGGCAAAACGCTAGGGCACGCGCATTTGGCAAATCTAAAAATATGCTGCTCGGACATATCTGGCTAATTTTGCACCCCCTTTTAGACATTGGCATATACGGATTGATGTTTGGCCTCCTGCTGAAGACCTCCAGGGGCGTGCCCAGATTCGTTGGCTATTTAGCAATAGGCGTTATTTTCTTCGCGTTCTTCACCTCGGCACTAAACGGCGGCTCTAACCTGATTAGAGGCGGACGCAATCTAATCCGTGCCTTTACGTTCCCCCGGGCGGCGCTAGCATTTTCGCTATCCGTACGCAATTTTGTGGACTCCCTGCCCACTATCGCCACCCTGCTAATCTGTCTGGCCATCGGCTACGGCACTAACGCCTTCGGGCCTACCTGGTTGTTTCTAATCCCCCTTTTGGCCCTCCAGCAGCTCTTCTGCACGGGACTGATCCTCATAGGCGGCAAGCTCTGCCATATGATTCCCGATTTGGGCGCGCTAATAAATTTGCTTTCCAGATTTTGGTTCTACGGCTCCGGCATTTTCTTTTCGGTCTCGCGCTTCGAGCACTACCCTGTTGCAGTCACGTTGATGGAGTGGAATCCGGCTTACCAGTTCCTAACCGCGTACAGGGAGTGTTTGCTTTACCAGCGCGTCCCCTCAGCCTCACTTTTTGCCGCAATAAGTGCCTGGTCCACAGGCGTATTCGTATTTGGCTTTATTTTCTTCTGGCAGCGGGAGGTCGAATATGGCCGAGAACAATAAAACGGGCGTAGATGTTCCCCTGGGACCAATATCGGTCTTGGTGAATAACATTTCCGTCACCTACAAAACCGAGGTAAACGACGCCAAAGCGCGCGCGGCGCATTCATTGCCTGCAAGGGCGGCCATGCGGATTATGGGACGCAATCCCCGCCGGCAGGTGCACGCCCTATCCAACGTGTCTTTGGCAGTTCGCTCGGGTGAAGCGGTGGGGCTGGTAGGGCTAAACGGTTCTGGCAAATCCACCCTCTTGCGAATTATCGCTGGCGTAGAGACCCCAACCGAGGGCGTGGTAAAGGCTTCCTCGCAGCCGGTTTTGCTGGGTGTGTCTGCGGCCCTCATCCCCGACCTTTCCGGTTACCGGAACATCAAGTTGGGGGCTTTCGCTATGGGATTGAGTCCCGCCCAGGTGGAAGAAGCTATCCCCCGCGTGGCGGCGCTGGCAGACATAGGGGACGCGCTTTACAGGCCCATGCGCACCTACTCCTCGGGTATGGGTTCTAGGTTGCGCTTTGCTATTGCCACGGCATCGCGTCCAGATATTTTGCTTATCGACGAGGCTTTGAATACTGGCGATGCAGCGTTTAGGGAACGCTCCGAGGAGGCCATGACAAAGATGCGCAAGAACGCGGGCACTATGTTCCTCGTTTCTCACGCGGCCCAGACGGTAGAGGAAATGTGTACCAGAGCGATTTGGATACACAAGGGGCGTGTTATTCAAGACGGGGACGCCTACTTAGTTGCGCGCAACTACCGCAAGTGGTCGTGGCTGCTTGCAAAGGACCAGCCCGAGCAGGCTCAGCAGATTTTGGCGGCAACGAAGGCGGCCTACAGCGAACCTGATCTGGTGGAACTTTCCGAGGTCGAAGCCTCTGCGAATCGCCGTCACGGCTTGGGTTAGCTCCCCCACTGGGCTAGTTTTATTAACTAGCGGTTATACACATTTGTTGAAAGAGGGCGCTATGGCTACGGTTTCCTACTTTGATTTCGCACTGGTGGATAACACCAGGTTCGAATTTCAGGTGCGTGGAGAGGGGAAGGACTTTTGCTGTTACTTCGACTTCGGGCGCCCGATTGTGCTCACCGACAAGACTCTGACCGCCACCTTGGCAATTATTTCGGGGAGAGCCTTTGACCGCATAGAGGTCGGCCACCCCCTGCCCCCAGACTGTGTGGAATTCCTCCGCAGCTTCTGTAGGGCAGAAATTGTCCCCTCTGCCTCAGCACCGAATTTGGCCGTCCCCTACGTGCCCCAAAAAAGTGGAAATATCGGCCTGTCATTTTCAGGAGGTTTCGATTCCCTGGCTGCCTGGAAGCTGCTGCCGGCCCAAAACACCACTTTGATCAGTTTAGATTTCGGCGGCAGGTTCTCGAGGGAAGCCCAGTTCTTCACTAATTTCCCCGTAATTTCCGTAAAGACAAACCTGGTCGCCGCCAGATTCCACACCCACACCTGGGCCTTCATGGCCCTGGGCGCTATCTTGGCCGCCCCCACCCTGGGCCTACAGACGCTCTCGTTCGGAACAATCTTAGAAGCTAGCTCGGCCAACATGACCTTCAGGGGACTGGGGCAAATAGAGACAGGCTATCCCGTCTTCGACTTCTTGGGCCTGACCTGGTACAACCCCGCCCTCGGCCTTACCGAGATTGGGACTGCACTAATTTCCGCCAAAACCCACCCCGAACTGCTGTCTGAGTCGCTGAAATCGCTGGCGGAACCAGGGACCGAAAAACTCTACCGCAAATGGGTACTGCTAAGGCTCGTCGAACGACTCACTGGCCAGAGCCTACCTGTGGAAGAACCCCGCCGCCCCTACCCCCAACATCGCGTGCCATTCGGTTCTTCCTTTACGTCGCATATGTTGTCTTTCTACATGAGAAAACACCTGGGTGCGGAGGTGGCCGACATATTCGTTTCAGACGTGCCCGCCGCCGTAGACGAGTTCGTTGCCCGGGCCGATTTGACCTTCTTTGAACGCTACAATTCGAACTTCTTACACAAAGTTCCCCCTAGCTACCGCCCCGGATTGATAAAGACTCTAGCGGGTTTCGGTATTCTGCCCTACACCGAAAAGGACTTCTTAGAATATCAACGCACCCTACAGCTGCTGAAAGATGCCGAGGCTAAGCTTGCTGGGCAATGATTGTGCGCAGCTGCTTCAAGATTGCCGCAGAGTTGCCCGCCTGGCACTTGTAGGCCACGTTCGCCTTAGCTAGCGAAGAACCCGGTTCTACCAGGGCCCAAATATCGCGCCCCGCTCCCAAATAGTCAGCGTACTTGGAGGGCAGGAACGGGTTTATGGGCATGGTGTCGAGGCATATGGCATCGTTCAGCAAGAGTACTTGACATTGCTTGCAAACATTCAAGAATTCTAAGTAGGGTAAGTACCCGTTCACGTAGGTGAGCAAGTCGATCCCGTAAGAGGTAACACGTTCTTTTACCTCTTTAGGTTTGTTACAAAAGACGTGGAAACGTACCTTGCGCTGCTCTGCCTGCGACAAATTTCGCAGTGCCACAAACACGTCGTCCAGACCACGATTTTTGTAAAATGCCCCGAAGTAGGCGATGTTCACAACCCCCGAGGGCATCTTATAGTCAGATTCCACTACCTCGTAGGAGGCGGCGGGAGGGGTGGGATGGTGGCGCACCGTAGCTTTCGCTTTTACCAGCCGCCGAATATCGTCCGGGTAGTCGGCAACCATGTAGTCCAACTGGTTGTCGTTCGTGAAAATGAGTTCATCGGCCGCGAGAAACGTACAAATCTCGATCAGCTCAAAATATGAATTCTGCTCAAGCAACTGGTAGCCCTGCTGCGACAGGTAGCGCAGCATCATTTTTGACATGTCGCCCTCGCTAAAGGTGCCCGAGCGCAGGTTCCCCGTAACGTCCCGCCGCAGCGGGTCCGAAAACTCGGCTGTCCAGCGTACTTGAGGGTGGCGCCGTTTGAACAGGAATGCCGCCACGTGGGAGGCCGCCCACAAGGCCCTCGAATACATTGTGCGGTATCCGCTTCCAGCTGCCGCCTGCCGCTCGGCTACCGCAACCGCCTGGTGGGCAAATGAAACCGTGGGCTCCCAGCCCGAAAAAGACACGGGCGCGTTGACCACAGACTTATGCTCAATCCAGCGGTCGGCGATCACGGACAACGACTGGTCTTTGCGACGCAACTTGGACATGTCGTTGCTAATAACGTCGGAGATCGCACCGAGGTCGGCAACCACCTTCGCCGCGACCGTAGCGGAAGTGTCGGAAAATGGCGAGAAACAGTAGGCAAACACCAGGTTCGTAGCCTTGCCCTCGTTTACCTTCTGCCAGGGAAATGCCAGCAGTGAACGCTCGGCAAGATCGGCTTCCACCAAGTCGGCCTTTTCGGGATACGCCTGCAAATAGCGCACCGCAAACCCGTATTGAGCGCTGATTAGAGAGGTGATTACCGCACTATTTTCTGCCTTGCGCGCCTGCTCTAAAGCCCGCACGCAGTCCAGCCGTGCCCGCACGTTGAAAGCGTAGGAGACCTCTTGGCGCGAAACTGAATCGGGAGTAAGGAAGCGCAGGTAGGCGCCGCCTTCCTGATCCGGAAAGTGAAAGTGCAATCCCTTGCCCGCGAGCGCGCTGGCAAAGTACACTACGTCCTCGCCTGATTCTAAGTCTTCGCGGTAGCTGAGGGCGGCCGCTATCTTGGCTGGCAGCAGCTTACAGGCGTTAAATCCCAGCATCCACGGGACCGAATCGACGGCTACTTCTTTGCCCGCATTGTTGTTTATTCGATCTGCGAGGGAGTTTTGAGCTTGGGGTGCACTGCCCACATAGTTCACTATTGGGGCTACCGAGATTACGTCCTTACCGGCGTGGGCCAGCAGCTGCTCCAGAAAGTGCGGTTCTACGGCGTCGTCGGCGTCGACGAAGGTGACGTAGGCTCCCCTAGCCATCGAAAGGCCAATGTTGCGGGCCCGCCCCGCCCCCTTTCGGTCGGCTCTGACCCAGCGCAGATTGGAGTACTGGTTTTGCTGGCCGAATTCTTCCAGCAGCTTGCTACTGCCGTCTTCAGGCCCGTTCAAAATTACGAGCACTTCGTAGTCTGTTGCAGGCAGGCTCTGGCTGCCCAGAGAGGTGAGGGTGCGCCCGAGCGTTGCAGCGGCATTGTAGGCCGGGACGATCACGGATACCCGGCACGGATGTTGTTCGAGCGGGAGCGGGCGCAGCTTTTGGTTTTGGTCTAAGTGCTTAGAAAGGGACGCGATCTCGGCGTCTAGGGCGCCGGCGTCTAATAGCAGGCGGCGAACTTCTTCGGGTACTTCTCCGGTGCGTTTCACTTGTTTCCTCCGCGCGCCCACCATTTAAGTGTTAGCGAGCCCAGTTTTGATTCAGCCAGCGATTTGTACCGGGCGGCCAGCCTGTCCTTTTGGTTTTGCACATCTTTGAGTTTTTTGAGTAACTGTTCCCGGTCTTGGCCCTGCCCTTCCGGGATTTTGGCGACGGGCGAGGGCGAAGCTTCCTGGCGGTGGTTGCGCACATATTTGAGCAACCCCAAATATTTTTCTTCGACCTCTTGGCCCGTGCCAGTTTGCAGGGCTCGCCCCGGCGCGGCGAGCGCGTCTGCCACCCAGCGGCTTATGACCGAGGGCGCCGCTTGCCCCCCGATTTGGAATAGCCACATGCCAGCTGCGCCCTCGTAGGCGCTGGCACCGAGCGAGCGCAGCATCCGCATCCAGGACAGCACCCAAACGTTGTCGAATTCCGCAGGTGGGGAAACTGCCAAAAAGGCTGCGTGGGCGCCGTCTTTGGCGAGCTCGGCAAGGGGAAAAGCAAGACTGGGCTCCTGGCAGCACAGCAGGATTTGGCTGACCCCGTCGAAGGTTTTCTCTTCCCGCTCCCCTAATACCGCGATACGGCTTCCCGCCGGCAAGTCCAACTCAGCTAGTTGCGGAGCAGGAAATTCTTCTACTAGTACGAGTGTATTTGCCGCGCTGTCTACTAGCCCGCCCATGGTTACCTGCCGATAAAATTGAGGGTTTCGTGGGCGCCGAGGCCTTCCAAAAACTCCGGGGTGAACTGGTCGTGCCCAACTAGTACCAGCGCCAAATCGTAGCCGGAGCCGGGATTGTCTGTATCTGCCAGCGTTACCCCGTCTGCCTGTAAAGCCTGCGGCAGCTCGGTGACGTTGGGCTCGTAGATGTCGAAGGTGGCCTGCCTGCCACTAACCAGTTCCTTGGCGATGCGCAGCGCGGGCGATTCGCGCAGATCGTCAATATTCGGTTTGAAGGCCAGCCCCAAGATTGCAATCTTCGGCCGGGCCACATTGCCGAGGGCGTCGGCCACTTTCTTGAGCACAAATTTTGGTTTAGCATCGTTTACTTCGCGCGCGGTCCCGATCAGACGGGCATTCTGGCGATCAGCTGCGACTATGAACCAGGGATCCACAGCGATGCAGTGCCCGCCCACGCCGGGGCCCGGACGCAGAATGTTCACGCGCGGGTGCTTGTTCGCCAAGTCGATCAGTTCCCACACGTCGATTCCCAACTTGTCAGCAATTAGCGACAATTCGTTGGCAAAGGCAATGTTGACGTCGCGGAAGGAATTTTCGACGAGCTTAGCCAGTTCGGCGGTCTTCGCATCGGTAGTGTGCACGTGGCCAGCACAAAAGGTGTCGTAGACCTCCTTGGCGCGCTGAGTCGCTTGCGGAGTCAGCCCCCCGATAATGCGATCGTTGGCCGTCATCTCGACCATGATGCGCCCCGGAAGGACGCGCTCAGGAGCGTGAGCAAACATTACGTGCCCCTCGCCCTCGCGCTTCAGATCCGGACGAGCGGCAAACACGCGCTCGGCCATGCGCTCGGTAGTAAGCGGCGGCGAAGTGGACTCCAAAATTACCAACTCGTTGCCCCGCAGCTGGGGGATTATCTTGTCGACCGCCGCATCTATGTAGGACAGGTCGGCCTCGTGCTCACCCTGGAATGGGGTGGGCACCGAAATGATGTACACATCCGAGGCCGGAGTTTCTTTTTGCGCGACGAGCCTGCCGGAATCAACAACCTCCTTGAGCGCTTTTTCGAGCCCCTCCTCGACAAAAGGCAACTTTCCGGCATTTACGAATTCCAAAGTGCGCTCTGAGACGTCGACTCCCGTCACTTTCCAGCCGTTTTGGGCCAGAACCACTGCGGTGGGCAGACCAATATAGCCGAGGCCAATTACGGCTAAAGAACCATGTTCGCGCATTCTTTTCCCTTCTGGTGGGACCTACATACTTCAGACTCCAATTCATGCGGGGAACACAAGCAAAGAGAGCCTTCAAGCAAACATGTTAGTATATTTTTTGCTCCCCTTCCCATCCGAAAGCGATAAAATGCCTAATAAACACCGCATCCTTGTGATATATGGCACCAGGCCAGAAGCGATTAAAGTCGCTCCTGTAATCCGAGCATTGCATTCAGCTGCAGATTTTTCCCCTATCGCAGTATCAACCGGCCAGCACAAAGAAATGCTCGAATCGGTAAACAAACTTTTTGACATTGAACCCGACTACGACCTGTCGGCCTTCGAAAAAGGACAGTCGCTGAACAAGCTTTCGGCAAAGATTTTCAAACGCCTTACTCCTATCCTCGCCGATACCTGCCCGGACGCTGTACTGGTGCAAGGTGACACCACCACTGTGGCAATCGCCGCCCTCGCCGCATTCAACATGCAGATTCCTGTAATTCACCTGGAGGCCGGGCTGCGCTCTGGAGACATGTTCTCGCCATTTCCTGAAGAGGCGAACCGCAAGATCACCACGCAGGTGTCTTCCCTAAACCTCGCCCCCACCGAGGTCTCTCGCAACAACCTGCTGCGCGAAGGGGTAAACCCCGACACCATTGCTGTCGTAGGCAACACAGTGATCGACGCACTCCTGCACGTACTAAAAAAGCCGGCTGCCTTTGCCGACGAACGCCTCCAGCGAATATACGACTCCAAGGCCCCCGTTTTGCTGCTCACCTGCCACCGCCGCGAAAACTGGGGAGAGCCCATGGAACACGTGGGCGAGGCCGTCCACCGCCTGGCGACGCACCTAAAAGATTGGCAAATCGTCTTCCCAGCTCACGCCAACCCCACCGTGCGCCAAACCATCGGCCCCCACCTCGAAGGCGACTCCAACGTGCTTATCTGCGAGCCGCTAAACTACAGCGAATTTTCCCACATGGAAGAACGCTCCCACCTAATCCTGTCCGATTCCGGCGGCGTCCAAGAAGAAGCCCCCGCCCTGGGCAAGCCCGTGCTTGTGCTGCGCGACAACACCGAGCGCCCCGAAGCCGTCCAATCCGGCACCGTGCGCCTGGTTGGAACCAATGCCGACAACATCGTTTCCGAAGCCCTGGCCCTCATCGAAAATCCCGAAAAGTACCAGGAAATGGCGCATGCCAAGAACCCCTTTGGGGACGGACATTCGGCGGCGCTGGCGCTTATGGCCATTCGCAAGCTGCTCAAGAAACCCCAGCCTGAGGTCGAAGAAGGGCCCACCACCGTGGAACTGCAGAAGAACTAACCCAGCTCGCCCCTGTTGGGGCGCCCGCAGTGGGCAAGAGTGGAGTTAGCCAAAATCTCGTAGTCGGAAATGTCCCACGTGTGAGTACCGCCCGTGCGCATCTGGGCAAAGCCGAAGCGCGAGGACGAGAATATTTTGCCCCCGGCCGCCGCCACCGCCTTGAGTAGCGCCGTGTCCTCGCCCCTAGTGCGGTCGGCGAAACCAATTTCTTCGACCAGCTCGCGCCTGGCCACGATTGTGGGCCCCGAGACAAAACTGGTGAAGCGGTGTTCAAACTCCCCAAAGCGCAAAACCGTCAGGTCGCGCCCCTTCAGGTACAGGTAGTGAGCGTGTTTGCCAACCAGGTCGGCCCCCGAATAGTCGCTGGCCACCAACTGTTCGAACAGATAGTACGGCGAATACAGGTCGTCGTCGTCCATCTTGGCCACCCACTCGCCCTCGGCGGCCTGCAAAATTTGGTTGTAGCAAGCCCCAAGGCTGTCCTGCGCATCCCCGTGCAACCAGGTTATCTGCAGATCTAAGTCCTTCGCTTTTCCCAGCTGAGGGTCGGAGGGCGAAAACCCGTGGGTTAGTATTACGGGCTGCACCTGCACTTCGCGTTGCGCGTGCAAATAATCGAGGACGTGGTCCACCTGGGCCGGGCGGTTAGTGGAAATCATGGCGGTAACCGTGGGCAGATGCCAACTGCTCCCTTCCAGCCCCACTGTTTCGAGTACCTGGTTTATTCGGTGGGCGTAGGTATGTTTTTGCCAGATTCGCCGCTGGGCCCGGTGCGTGATCTGGTCGCGCAACTCCTTGTCGTTTACTAATGCCCTCAGCGCATAACCGGCCTCGGGGCGCGAGGACACTTGTACCACTTCCTGTGGCGTGAAGAAGTTTTCTATTGCCGGCGAGGGCGCAGACACCACCGGGGTGCCACAAGCCGATATTTCAAAAATGCGGCGGGCGCACATTGACGGGGAACTCACCACGGAGTTGACGTTCAAGAACGCCTTGTACCGCCGGTAGGCGTGCAGCATTTGGGGATATGAGAGGGACCCAACCACTCGTTTGTCGAGCGGGGCTGGAAATTGGTAGCGGGAATCCCCGCCTAAATAGCGGCTGAAGATGTCGAGCCCTTTGGGCATGCGGGCGGACACGTCGTCCGCCGCCCCTAAAAGCATGTCCATTTGCTCGCGCCGTTCGGGGTACTTGTGCGCAAAGTACATGCCCGCAAAAGCGACATCTGAAAGCTCGGGCAGTTTTCCGCCCTCCGGCAATCTGATGGGATTGTGTATCGAAGGCTGGGCCGCAAAGGGTAGTACTCCCACCCGGTCATGGCCTAATTCGTGCCGGTAGCGTTCCAGCAGGGTTTCGTCGGTGGTGAAGACGTAGTCGAACAGTTTGGCAGTTTCGATGGCGTCCAGGTAGTGGGCCGGGTCTTCTTTGTTCCAAAATACGGTGGGAATGCCGGCCTCTTTACAATGCGCCACAAGCTGGCGCAGCTTGCTGGTGGGGGTTTTGTTTCCGACTACCATGAACCGCCACTTGTCGTTGTTGCCGTGCCAGGCAGATTCGACAAAGAGCAGGTCGACCTGATTCTGGGCGAGCTGGCTTTCGAATGCACCCGGCGTTAGTAGAACCTGCTCCCATTCGTAGCGGAGGGCCAGTTCCGAGAACTCGTCCAAAATTACTGCTGCCCGCACCTGGTGGCGCGGTTTGGTGGCAAGCGGGAGCGGCCAGGGGCCGGGCAGTTTTCTGTTCGTTTTCGCCGGCGCGGGCGCCTTTGTAGCCGCTATTTTTTGCCGCCGACGATGTTCTTTTAGCTCGCTCACCCCGCCGTGGCGCAGGTGCCAGAGGTCTTTTCGAAGCTCACCTAGGCCCATCTAGTTCACCCTCTTCGACAGTTGCGGAATCCCAGCTCCTGCTCCTTGCAAGTATTGGGGCAGGTTGTCTTCGGCCCACGCTTTAGCGAGCGGCTGCAGCACCTCGTAGTCCAGGTTCACTATGGATTGGCCGTCGGCGGAGGTGTCGGTACCGGTGTAGGGGGCGGTGATGAAAGTGACGTCTTTGGGGCGCACGTGGCGGGCGTCCTTAGCTAGGGAAAGCAGTTCGGAGGTGCCCAGGCCTTCGTCGAGTGTCATGTCCTGGGACGCCGTTTGGATGAGGTTCAAAGTTTTAGAGGGCGAAGACAGCACGTCCTCGGAAAATATTCCCGCCATTATGGCCCTCATCCAGGCCTGCTGTCGCTTCACCCGATCGAAGTCCCCGCCGGGCAAAGATTTGCGCTCGCGGACGAAGGCTAGCGCTTGCGTGCCGTTCATCTGTTGGGGCCCTCGCGTGGTTTCGATTTCTACGCTGCCGAGGGCGTCGGTTAGGGCCGAGAAGGTTTCGAAGTTCACTATTGCGAAGTGGTCAATTGGCACTCCGGTCAAGTCTTGCACGGTCTCGATAGCCAGGGACGGCCCCCCGTATGCAAAGGCGGCGTTTATTTTGGCTTTGCCGTGGCCGGGGATGTCTACCCAGGCGTCACGCGGAATCGACATTACGGTAACCGCATTGTGTTTGCGCGAAAATTGCACGAGCATCATGGCGTCCGTGCGTGCCCCTCCCCGGGCCCAGGAGGAGCGGTTCGAGGCGTCTAGGCGCACGTCTGAGCCTAGGACTAAGAAGTTGGTGGCATCAGCTGCGGCCGGTTTTGAAATGGTGGGGGCTTTGACTTTTACCCGCGAAATATTGCCGGTAACTGACGACGATAACCACCACAGTACCCCCGCGCACAGGAGCACTATTACGAGGGCGATTACCGCCAGGGTTTTCAGCACCCGGTGGGAACTCTTCGTTGGGGTGGAGTGAGATCCAGCCATGTTCTGCCTTCTTAGCTTCCGTAAATTCACTTGCGCATACTTGCGTACTGACTATAGCAATCCGTACCATAGAAAATACGCTCAAGAAGGTTTTTCTTGATTCCCCACCTACCTGTGACCAAATGCGAATACTGATTCTGTCGCAGCTGTGGGAGCCCGAGAGCGGGATTTCCCAGCGGCGCGCAAGCAAACTTACCCAGTGCCTGCTGGATGCTGGCCACGACATTACGGTCGTGGCTTCGCCGCCGCACTATCCCGGAGGCAAGTTGATTTCCCCTGCCCCGCAGCATCAGCCGGGGGGATTTGAACGCCGAGGGCCACATTACCGGATTTACCGTACGGCGTTTCGCGAACACGATTTTTCTTTGCCCTCCCGTATTGGCGACCAGGCCATATTCATGTGTTCAGCGTTTGCAAAGGCTTTTTCGCTCTGCCTAAAAAATCGCTACGGCCTGCTTATTTCCACTGCGCCGCCGATGCCGAACCTGTTTGCCCAGCGAGTACTTGCCGACATTTTTCGGCTACCTACTTTGGTGGACTTGCGCGATGCGTGGCCCGATCTTTTGGATTATTTGGGCGAGGGCAACACCCCCACGAGCGTACCTGCCAAAGTACGGGCCCAACTCATGGCCGCCCTGGGCGGAGTAACCAAGGTGGCTATGCGACGGTGTATCCGTCGAGCGGGGGCCCTTACGGTTACTTCCGCTGATTTTGCCGCCTCTTTGCGCGAGCGCACCCACTCCCACGTGGGGCTCGTGTACAACACGCTCGATGCCGCCCCCGCGGTGATCGCGGCTAACCGCCAGGTGGCCGGGGAGTTGCGAATCCTCTACGCGGGCAACATTGGACGCGCCCAGGGGCTCGGTACTGCCTTTGACGCCCTGCGCATCTTGCAGCGTCGGCAAATTCCGGTCAGGCTGCGTTTGGTTGGCGGCGGAGCCCACCTGCCTACGCTGCGCCGGCGCGCAAAAGAGGCGCAGCTACCAGTCGAATTCGTTTCCCGGGTGCGGCGGGAAGAACTGGGGGAACACTTCGAGTGGGCCCACACCGCACTCGTCACGTTGCGCGACTGGGAGCCTTTGCGCTCTACCGTCCCCTCAAAGCTCTTTGAAGATCTGTACCGGGGAATTCATGTGACGGTCAGCGCCAACGGGGAGTCGGCAAAAATAATCTCGGCTGCCCGAGCCGGCAGTGCCGTTCCCGCCGGCGACGGCCTGGCACTAGCCGACCTGTGGCAGGATCTCTACGAGCATCCTGCCCAACTGCAAGTGGGCGGGGCCGGACGCACCTGGATTAGCCAGCACGCTGCCTCTGCACAGCAGACGCGCAACTTTTTGGAGGCCGTGGCAGCGGCCACTCGCCCTCTAAAGCAGCGGGGGAAGGTTTAGCGCCGCCCGCACCTGCTTGTTCTGGTGGCGGTAGAAGCCTGGGACGTAGTGGTATGGCCCCGCTCCCCACTTGTGGTTTGGGTCGGCCACTTGCAGGTGCGCAGGGTAGGTGATGAACGTGACCGACGGGGTTAGTTTTTTCACGAGGGCGTAGGTGGCTGCCAAATTCTTATTTGCCCAGCTGATGGTTTTCCCGTTGGGCAACAATGCTCCGCTGGTGTCGCGCAGGGCCCAAAAGGCCCTATTTACTAGCACTTTCCCTAGGGGGGCTGCTGCCACTAAGCGCTGCCAGGCGGGCGCGAAAGCCTGCCAATACCGCTTTGAGGCCCATTTGGTAATTGCGTAATCTTTTGCTTTTAGCCCGGCTCGTTTCAGTTCAGTGGAGTAAGTGAAGTAACCGCCCCTGCCAGACAGCAGTGGGAAGCGTTCGTCCGCAAAATCTACTAACACTCCTCCGGAGGTGGAGTGGGCTAACGCCTGGGGGGCGCTGCGAGCTAAATCGTCCGCTACAACTCGGCGTTGAAACTGCGAAGGATTTGCCGACAGATCTAACCCGGCTAGGTAGGAGGGCTCCCTGTCGAAAGCTGAAGCCACGGAGGAGCGGGCAAAGTAGTGTCCCAGCTGCGCGGCCCCCGCATATTCGAAGGCGTCGCGGCTGACGCAAGATCCGAACACATCCACCTGCTGCGGTAAGGCCGGGGCAAAAACGTTCACGAATACGGGCTCGTTGCCCTTCCACTGGGCCAAAAATGGTCGCACTAGCTTCCCACGAGCGCCCTCGTAGGAAAAACGCACGTGGAAGTTCCCCCTGGGATCGGCCTGCACGTAGGTGTACCAAAAACCCGAGCGGGAATAGGCCATTCCCCCAACTGGATCGGCGCGCCCGCGGGTGGCCAAGCCGAGCAACACCTTTTGGCCGGCACCCATGAGCAGCTGCCCCCTGAGGTGGCCTCGGCCCTTCTCGTCGAGTCGCACCTGCAGGCCCATCCGCCCTAGCAGGTGGCTGTAGGGACCGCACCCGTTTTTTGGCGCGTACAGGCTATTGTGGACCGGCAACGCCCGCGGGTGGCTGCTTAAGAACTGTTGTAGCGCTGCTTCGCGCAAAAGACCTCCTCTTGTCTACTTCACGATAATAGAGGGCGAGCCCCACATTTTGGGTATCATCGATGCCATGATCGCCGCCGGACTGCCACCTGAGATTGCTCGCCGTTTAGACGCAGAGCTTTCCAAACTAACTGGTAGGGCCCGCTCGCAGGCGCCGGACCTATCCTATTTGCGCGGCAAAAGAGTACTTGTAACCGGCGCCGGCGGGTCTATAGGTTCCGAACTGGCACGCCAGCTGTGGCATGCCCAGCTAGAAGAATTAGTCTTGCTCGACCGCGACGAATCTGCCCTGCACGCCCTCCAGCTGCAGCTCGAAGGGCGAGCGCTCATGACTAGTGACGAATTGGCGCTTTGTTCCATTAGAGATTTAGATGCGCTGGAAAATATTTTTGCCGCCCACAGGCCCCAAATCGTTTTTCACGCCGCCGCGCTCAAGCATCTGCCACTACTCGAAAAATTCCCCGCAGAGGCCTACAAAACCAACACGCTCGGCACCGCCAACGTTTTGCAGGCAAGCCGGCATGCAGAGCGGCTGGTAAACATTTCCACGGATAAGGCGGCAGCCCCGTCCTCGGCGCTCGGAAAGTCAAAGTATCTGGCCGAAAGGCTCACCGCCGCCTATGGAAAGGGCAAAGCCTACGCCTCGGTTAGGTTTGGCAACCTGCTAGCATCGCGAGGCTCTGTGGTGCATTCGCTATACCACCAGATCGTTCGCGAGAGGCCCGTAACCATTACGCACCCGCAGGCGAAGCGCTACCTAATGACCATTTCGGAAGCCTGCAGTTTACTCCTCGAGGCGGCCCGCCTAGGCCGCGATGGGCAGGTCCTAGCTATGCGCATGGGTAACCAGGTCGGGGTTTTGGAGCTGGCGCGCACGCTCATGGACATACTTGGCCGGGAGGCGCCCGTAGAATATACCGGCTTGCGCGAGGGCGAAAAGCTTTCTGAACAGCTATTTTCCCCCACGGAACAGCCGGTTGCGGGCCCATGCCCCAACTTGCTCTCGTGCCAGGTGCCGCCCCTTCTGCCAGACCAGCTAAGCGGCCTCAGTACCAGTTGACCGACTGAGAATGCGACCAGGCCCCGCAGGGATCACCATAGCGGCCCGCAATATAGCCAAGCCCCCACTTGATCTGAGTGGCCGGATTAGTCCTCCAGTCTTCACCAGCCGACGCCATCTTTGACCCGGGCAGGGACTGGGGAATCCCATAGGCGCCCGAGCTGGAATTTTCAGCATGCACGTTCCAGTGCGACTCTTTGTTCCACAGGTTGATCAGACATGCCGTCTGGTCGGCTCCCCAACCGCGCTCAGAAACCATGGAAGCTGCAATTCGCTGGGCATCCTCGGGGCTGGCCTGCCCCTCGCTGGCACGACGCAATACGTCCTCGTCTACGCCCTCAGGAGCAGGCTTAGTTCCCACCTTAACGACTTCTGTTTCGGGTTCAGCGGTCTTTTGCTCGCTCAACTTCACAGAATGCACTTCCTCGCCATCGTGCTTCTCAAAGTAAATGGTGGAGGCAATATTTCCCTTTTTACCCTTGTGAAGGACTTTTTTGGTTCCGACGTACGCTTCTGGGTCGGGCTCAGCTTCAGTCTTAAAATCGATTTGCTTATTTTGGACACGAGTGCCGCGCTCAACTCTAGTGACTTTTACAGACATCTTCCCGTCCGAATAAGTAGCACGCACCTGATCTATTGGGCTCACTTTGACGCCAGCCTTAGCCAGAACCGTTGCAGCCTCAGCGCCCGAAGGGGCCTGCACGCTCTTAGTTTTCCCGTCGACCTCGACGGTTACGAGCTGGTCCTTAGAAACTAGCGGGACCGCATTGCCGGAGCCACCACTGCGCGAAACGGCCACTTGCACCTTTTCGTCTGTAGCAGCCAACGCCTTTACCGCATCCCCCGTAGAAGGTGCAGCCACCAAGGTCTGCTTCGGAGTGGAGTCAGATCCGCGCGAATAAGACACCGGCCTAGCCGAAGTAACCGACACCGTCTGCCCTTCCTCTAGGGAAGCCTCCTTCGCCGGCGTGACCTTGTCGAAGCGAGAAGTCTTCACCCCCGCAACCCGCAACGCATCCGAGACCGACTGCGAATACATCGACACCGGGCGCTTTACCCCATCCACGCTCACGTACACGTTCCGGTAGCTGGAGGCCACGGCTGTGCCTGCAGTAGCGACAACTGCCAGAGCCGCAGCGGAAGCCAGAATCGCCGGCCTGCGGACCGAAGGAGAGGACTTGCCAAAGAAAACCTCGGCCTTTGAAGCCTTAGCAGAGTGCTTACCCACTTACTCCCCCTACATCAATCCCAAAGATGCCGCACAACCGGGCCACTGCCCCCAGCCGGCCTGCTGTTGCAATTTCTGGGCCCTCATAGTCTGCTCGGCGGCCGAAGCGTCGGAAGGCAGGCCAGATCCACCCATTGCGTGCCAAGTGGAGGCAGTGAACTGGTAGAGGCCGTAGAAACCGTTACCGGTATTGGTAGCCGGGTTGCCCCCCGACTCGCACTGCGCCAGCTGCGCCCACACTCCAGCGGGAGCCGAACCGGTGCCCCGGCCCGGGCGAGCTGAGGATTCTTCAGAGTGCGAGCTAGTTTCCCGCTCGGCCTCTTTTTCTTCCTTAGTGCCCACGTGCACAACTTCTTCGACTAGCTCCTGGGTCTTCTTAGTGCTGAGCGGGGTTTCGTGAACTACCTTGCCGTTCTCGGTAACCTGGTAGCTGACCTTCTGCACTACCTCGTCTTTCCCCTGCTGGGTAACCTTAGTTTGGCCCTTGGGCAGATCCGCATCCTCGACCTTCTTAGTGGGATGCTTCTTGGTTACTTCGTCCTTGCTCACGGTACCGCGACCCACCCGCGTAACAGTGACGGTGGGGCCATCCTGGCCAGCACTCACCTGGGTACGGTCCAAAGGAGCCACCTTCACATTGGCAGCTGCGAGCACCTGGTCTACGGTCTGCCCAGCCTTGGCAGCAACCTTCTTCTTAGCGTCCCCATCCTGAATCAGAACCGAGGTACTCTTGGCAGAAATCGGCAGCGGGTCAGAAGTATTGGAAGGCCTTTTAGCGCTTACAGCCCCATTGCCCTGGGTAGCCGACACGTCCGAGATAGAGCGGGCGGCAGACTTTACTTGCTGCTCGCCCGAATCTTTGGCCACAGTGAAATCTTTGGCCCGGCGAATCTGAATTCGCTGCCCGGCGGATATTCCGCTGGCGCGGGCGGGGCTAACCGAGTCGGCCCTACCAACGGGAACCTGTGCGTCAGCCAACACCTCGTGCACATTCGAGCCCCAGGTAGAGACCGGGCGGGACACGCCGTCGACCTCGACAAGTACCTGTTTGTGGCCCATAGCTACCGCGGTGGCGGCCGTACCTACAACGGCCAAAGAAGCCACTGCCGCGGTAGCTGCTGCACGTTTAAAAACTTTGCTGTCAGTCATAGGTTCCTATCAAGTAAGTTTATCGAACGTATACGATCGTAACCATTTCGTGACATTTAGTCTATGGCAAAGTTATAAATAACGGTGTGAACCCGCCCTCGTAAAGCCGCTGAACTGGAAATTTACCCCAAAGAAACCGAATAAACCTGCACCGTGTTGGCAAGCAGCTGCCGGCAAGTTTGCGCCAATTCGTCAGCCAACACCTGCTCAGACTTCTCCATTGCCTTGCCAAGAGCGTCGTCGTCTTGAGTGGGCCCAACCCCGTCTGCAATAGCCCACAGTGCAGCGATCCGCCGCACTGTAAACGGCATTAGATAGGAGGCGTTAGGCTGGCCCCGATGCGCCTGAGCCGTCAAATATGGAGCATCCGTTTCCACCAGAACCAGCTCCCTGGGCAGCGCCAGGAGCGCTCGCCGCAGATGCTCATTGGCAGGGTAGGTAAGGGTACCCGAAAACGAGGCATACCAACCATTTTCGGCGAGCACCCGAGCCATTTCTTCGTCCCCGCTGTAGCAGTGAAACACGGTGCGGGCAGGGGCGCCCATGTCAAGAAGGGTTTCAATCGTGTCTGAGTGAGCCTCGCGATCGTGAATTTGCAACGGCAAATCCAATTCCTTGGCCAATTCGATGTGTGCCCTAAAGGATTCCAACTGATACTGCTTGCCCGCCTCGGAAGTGCGGTAGTAATCCAAGCCGGTCTCGCCTACCGCCACTACCCGCCGGTCGCGGCACAGCTGGCCCACGCGGGCAATTGCCTCCTCAAGCGAAACCTGGTGGTGGGCTTGCCTTTCATGGGTGAGCCCATCTGGAGACTTTTCTACAAACCCCGCATGGAGGGCGGCCTCGTTCGGATGAATAGCCAGGGCGGCCCACTGATTTTGCCCCAACTGGTCCAAAGTAGGCTCTAGCTCGGGCAGCTCGCATCCGGAAGTTATCATGCCAGCAACATTTACCTGCTTAGCCAACTGAACCTGCCGCTCCCTAGGCACGCGCACGCCCTCGGGATTGGGAATCTCGCCCTCGTGCAAAGGCAGGTGTGTGTGGTTGTCGATTACTGGCGACGGCAAGGCAATAGGAGCCTGCGCCCACCCTCGTTTGCGCCTAGATTTACCCATGGGCCTATTCTAGCCAACGCCGCTTTACCTGCTCCGAACAGGCAATGAATTCAGCCGCAGCAGGCGAAACTCGGCCCTTCGGATAAGCCAGCCCAAACTGCAGCTGATACGGAGGATCCACGGGAACTACCGCCACTTTCCCGGTCCAAGCCGCCGCCATAGGGGCCACATTCAGCGAGGCGCCCAAGCCGGCCTCCACCAGCAGGTAGGTGGTGTAAGAATCCGCCGACGTCAGCTTCACATCCGGGACTACCCCGCAATCTTTCAAGTACTGGTCCGCGTCCATGGCCGTTTCCAAATGGGTGCGCACGAAAGGCTGCCCATCAAAAACCTGCGCCGGCACCCGCTTCGCCCGCGCGTAAGGATGCCCGGGAGGCAACCATGCCACCAACTCCACATTCTGCAGGGCCAGCCAGCTAAATCCTTCGGCGCGCGAGGTGAGCAGGGCACAATCAACGCGCCCCTGTTCGAGAAGAGCAACTACCTGCGAAGTACCGCCCTCTTCAACGCGCATGTCAATGCCCGGATGCTTTTCAGCAAAAGCCACGGCAATGCGCGGAAGCCAAATTGCTGCCGCCGAATGTTTAGTGCCAACTGTTATCTCACCCACTTCCACACCGCGCAGACGGGAGGCGAGCTGGCTGGCCAAAGCGTGCGCACGCACCACCTGACGAGCGGCCGGCAGCAGCTTTGCGCCCTCGCTGGTCAAAGTAATGCCCTTCGAAGTACGCCGCAACAGCTCTAGGGACAGTTCCGCCTCCAGAGCGTTGACCAGGCGAATTATTCCCGAGGGCGTGTACCCCAGTTCCCTGGCCGCCCCCGAGAGAGAGCCCTGTTCCGCAGCGGCGACAAAGGCCAAATAGCGGGTTGAATCGGAGCTCACATCTACCCCCAAGCTAACTATAACAAACCATAATAGCCGGTGTTTCAGAATGGAGCTTCCATTATATCCGCCTCTACGACACTATTGAATGAACAGTTTTCCAGAAACATATTTACTGTTTTGCCAGAAAGGTATTCCCCGTGTGGTACAACTCCATCCTTGCCACCTACGACGGTTCCCCGTCCTCGAAGCACTCGGTTTCGGTGGCCACCCAACTAGCTAAAGAAAACCCGAGCTCCCGCCTCATTTTGCTGCACGTGGTTGCCCTGGGCACTGCGGCCATGGGCGGAGCTTCGCTGACTACCGAGGTGGTGGAGGCAGCTGAAGAAGCCCGGCGCTACCTCGATTCCGTTGCCGCCAAAGTAGAAGCAGAAACCAAAGTAGTTATTTTCAAAGGCGCCACAGCCGCCGATTCCATAGTCCGCATTGCCGGCAAATACCACTGCGACTTGATTGTTATGGGCTGCCACGGATCCGGCGGCTACAAAGGCTATCTAGGTTCGGTCTCCCACGCGGTGGTGGAAGCCGCCGGCGCAAACGTCTTGATCACCAAATACAGGAGCAAAAACTAGTGCCCGGCACAAAAATATTCACCAAACACTTTCTAGCCGGCACCTTCGCCAACTTTTTCGTCTATATCCAGTACTACGTCCTTATCGTGTCGGTAACGACCTACGCTAAAGAAACCTACGCGGCCTCTGTGTCTGCCGCTGGGTTTGCTGCCAGCATCTTCATTTTGGGGGCTCTGCTAGCCCGCTTCGTGAGCCCGGTCGTTATGAAGACGCTCGGGCGCCGGCGAACCTTGCTGACAGGTCTGGCCCTGGTGGTGCTTTCCTGCCTAGCCTACCTGGTGACGAATTCTCTGCTTGCACTGCTACTGATTAGGGCTCTGCACGGGGTGGCCTACGGCATTTCCCAAACCGCGGTTACATCACTGGTGACCGCACGCATCCCCATATCTCACCACGGCGAGGGCATCGGCTACTTCATGCTCTCAATTACCGTCGGATCCGCCATCGGCCCCTTCATCGGGACGGTTGCAATGCACATACTAGGGTTCAACACACTCTTTTTGATTTGTGCCGCAGTTTCGGTTCTTGCCCTCCTTTGTGCGCTAGCCATGGGCCCCGAGCAAGCCAAACTGCGCAGTGCGACCGAGGCCGAAAATACCACCAAAAAGCTAGCCTTTACTACCTTTGTGGAACCCAGCGCACTGCCAATCTCTACAGTCACCGCCCTAATCTACTTTGGCTACGGGGCGGTGCTGACCTACCTCAATTCCTTTGCTGCAGAGCAAGGTCTGGTAGAAGCTGCCGGCATTTACTTCGTGATCTACGCGCTAATCATGTTCGTCACCCGCCCGCTCACCGGGCGCCTGTTCGACCGCCGCGGAGACCTTCCAGTAATGGTGCCCGGCTACAGCGCCATGGTGGTCGGGCTAGCAGTGCTAGCTGCAGCCACCAACTCATTCCTGCTGCTGGCAGCGGCTGCGCTCATGGGCTTTGGCATCGGCGCTTCCCAGCCAGCAGGGTTGGCCTTGGCAATCAAAAATGCTCCGGATAGCCAACTCGACGTTGCCAACTCCACCTACTTCGTGTTCATGGATGCCGCCATCGGGGTTTGCCCGCTAGTTCTGGGGTGGATGGTCCCCACCTTCGGCTACCGCGGCCTATATCTGGCAGTCACAGCGATTGCCGCCCTAGCCCTGGGCGCCTACCTGGCAGGCAAGAGAGCCCACAAAATCTAGCTAGCATCCACACAGTGACAAGGGGGCCTCCAGCCAGCTGGCTGGAGGCCCCACTCCTTTACTCCCACTCAATAGTTCCGGGCGGTTTGGAGGTGCAATCCAAAACCACTCGGTTCACCTGGGGGACCGCGTTAGTAATGCGTGTGCTTATGCGGGCCAGCACGTCGTAGGGAAGCCTCGTCCAGTCTGCCGTCATGGCGTCCTCGGAAGAAACCGGGCGCAGCACGATCGGATGCCCGTAAGTGCGTCCGTCACCTTGCACCCCCACCGAATGGACATCTGCTAGCAGCACCACCGGGCACTGCCAGATCTGCCGATCCAGGCCAGCCTTAGTCAATTCCTCGCGAGCAATTAGGTCGGCGGCACGCAAGATCTGAAGACGCTCCTTGGTGACCTCGCCAATAATGCGAATCCCCAGCCCAGGACCCGGGAACGGCTGACGCCACACAATGTTCTGGGGTACCCCTAAGGTGAGACCAATCTGGCGTACCTCGTCTTTGAACAACGTGCGCAACGGTTCGATCAACTCGAAGTTGAGATCCTCGGGCAAGCCCCCCACATTGTGGTGCGACTTGATGTTAGCTGCCCCCTCGCCCCCGCCGGACTCAACTACGTCCGGGTACAAGGTGCCCTGTACCAAAAACTTGATTGGGGCGCCCTCGGCTCCCGCTTTGCGCACCAAATCCAGCTGAGCTGCCTCAAAGGAGCGAATGAACTCGCGACCGATAATCTTGCGCTTGGTTTCGGGATCAGAAACGCCCTGCAGAGCAGTAAGGAAACGCTCGGACTCGTCAACCGTGACGATCTTGATGCCAGTCGAAGCCGCATAGTCGTGTTCCACCTGTTCGTGCTCGCCCGCACGCAGCAAGCCGTGGTCTACAAAAATACAGGTCAATTGGTCGCCAATAGCCTTGTGCACCAACGCCGCAGCAACCGAGGAATCCACCCCACCCGACAGCCCACAGATGACCTGCGCATCGCCAACCTGGGCACGGATCTTCTCCACCTGGGTGTCAATAATGGAAGCAGAAGTCCAATCCCCTGCCAAGCCGGCGCCCTCGTAAAGGAAGTGCTCAAGCGCCTTTTGCCCGAATTCGCTGTGATGCACCTCGGGGTGCCACTGCACCCCGTACAGGCCGCGTTCGCGATCTTCAAAGGCAGCCACCGGGGTCTCGGCAGTAGAGGCGGTAACCGTAAAGCCCTTGGGAGCCTGCTGCACCGCGTCGCCATGGCTCATCCACACGGCCTGCGCCTGCGGAGTACCCCCCAGCAGCAAGCCGCCGTCACCTTCGAGACGAACCTCAGTATGGCCATACTCGCGAGTGCCGGTCTTGCCGACCTTGCCCCCAAGTTTGGCGGCCATTGTCTGGAAACCATAGCAGATGCCGAGCACGGGCACGCCAGCAGAAAAGATTTCCGGATCAATACTGGGGGCGCCCTCGGCGTACACCGAAGAAGGCCCGCCAGACAGAATAATCGCGGCCGGATTCTTAGCCAACATGTGCGCCGCATCCATAGTGTGCGGCACGATCTCGGAATAGACGCGAGCTTCGCGCACCCTGCGCGCAATCAACTGCGCATACTGGGCTCCAAAATCAACCACCAGGACGGGGCGTTCAGTAATACTTGAAGTCACAGGTACATGTTAGCCCGGCGCGGGCACGCGTGCACCATCCCCCACCAGTTACTTTTTCCATAGCCTACGCCGTGTCGAGCGCCGGGCCACCAGGGTGGGTTCGATCATTTCGGAACGCCCTGGTGCCTTGCGATCCCGCTGGCGCGATTCGATCATTTGCACGGCCCCCCGCGCCATGCGCGCCAGCCCCTGATCTATCGAGGTCAGCTCCAGCGAATAGAACGAGGCCAACGCCGTGTTGTCGTAGCCAGTCACCCCCACGTCTACCCCTAAGGACATGCCTCTGGACATGATCTCGACGGCAGCCTCGAAAGCTATCTGGTCGTTGTGACAAATAAATGCCACATCGGTGGAGTTGAAAATGTCGAAAGCCTGCAACACGGCCTCGGAGACGCGCCCGGTAACGGTAATGGTTACCGCCTCGTCGGCCCTGCCCATTTTCTTCATAGCCGCCAAGAATCCGCTTTGGCGCCTATTAGCTGAAGTTTGGGGGATGTCGGCGTCCTCGTCCTCTAAAAACACGATGTGCTTATAACCGGCCTCAACCGCATGCTCGGTGGCAAGAGCCTCCCCCCTGGCGTCGTCGCACAATACCGCGTCTACCATTCCCTTAGCCGGAGGGCGGTTGAGTAGGCAGACGGGCACCAACTCACCAATTTTCAAAATAGCCTCGGGGGACAGAAGCGAACCGGTCAAAATTAGCCCGTCGGCACCCATCTCGATAAAGCGGTCAATTACAGAGCGTTCCACTTCCAAGACCGAAGCCGACGACCCGATGAGCGGGGTCAGATTGCGTTCAGATGCGGCAACGCGGATGGCGTCGGCAAGGTCCCCGAAGAAGGGGTTCGAAAAGCCGGGCGTAACGAGCCCGATTGTGCGGGTGCGTCGCTCCACTAGGGCCCGGGCAGCAGCGTTGGGTCGATACCCCAAAGTGGCCATGGCCTCTTGGACGGCTCGGCGTTTTGCAGCTGAGACATGTTTATCCCCACGCACTACCAGGGATACGAGTTGCCTAGAAACTCCTGCTAGGTCAGCAACGTCTTGTTGGGTTGGCTGCATAGTTTTAGTCTACCTGCCGCGCCGCCCTAAAACCTGCGGAGGTGGGGGCACCACGCGCGCCACCCCAACCGTGGCCAGCGCATCTACTGCCGCCATGGCAAAGAACGCCACCCCCGCCCCAAAATGGTCCGCCACCAGCAAAAACAATCCCAAGGACAGCCCTAACACTACCAGCGAAGTGGCATTGGCCCGCGCCCTCACAGGCCCGGGAGTATGCGCTCTGGTCAGGGAATTTGAGGCGGGGAACATCACCATGATCACAATCAGAGTGTGCGCAAAGAAGATCGCAGCTACCAGCGTCCACGCCCCCCAAAAGTGCGGAACAACCACCGCGAAGGTGAGCCCGAGCGCAAGTAAAGCCACTATCGAAGTCACCCCTCCCACCAGCAGACTCTGCCGCCGCGAGGTACCCAGCGCCAAAGACTCGGGCAAGAATCCGTAGACCCTAAAGATCAGCCCGAACAGGGCGCAGGCTACAGCCCCCATGCCCACGATCACCGAGATGGTCATAGAGGTTCCCGTCCACGAACAAATAGCGATTCCGAACAAGAAAATAATGCCCGCCCCAGTCGAATGCAGCCCAAAGGCGGCAACGATCGCCGACCGAGTCATAATTTTTTGCCGCGGCGAGGAATACTGCGCTTTGCGCCTGCCTACAGTCTCGTCGGTTACCGAAGCCAGGATTTCCATGCGCCCAAATTCGCGGGCAATCCTCGCTGCAGAACCAGAACGGATCTTTACGAGGGCGGCTAGCGCCTGCTCGCCTTTGTGTTGGCGGATGAGCAGCACGGGCGATTCGGGGCCCACAAAACTAGCTCCCGCCCCCACTAGGGCAGGCAGTACCGGAAAGAAGAAAAGCGGGCTAGGACCGGACAAAAAAGAAGGCATGTCGACTGTTTCTATTTCGTTCAGCCACGCCCAGGTGGCAGTAATTGACAGGCCCAGCAAAATTCCGGACAGCAACCCCAGATCGCCGATCACGTAAAACCGTCCGCGCAAGGTGGAGGGCATAATTTGGCGAATATATTTGCCCGCCGCACTAACTGCCGCCCCGCAAGCTGCTCCACCTACCACGACTGCGCCCTCGAGGGCCCAAAAAGTAGGCTGCACCGCAGCTAGCAAGAGCGCTAACGCTGCCACAACCATCGCTAGCGACACCAGCTTGCGCGAAGAGATCCCCTTCTCGTCCAGATTCTGGGATAGGTAAATCCCGGGTGCGGCAGCCAAAAATGCGCTCGTAACTAAAGCCGCTTGTTCAAATACTGAAATACCCGCGTAGTTGAAATATTTGAGCAGGGGCATGCAGGCCCCCAGGGTCGAAATAATCCATCCGACAGTAATCATTACCAGCACAAACTGTGCCATCACCCGGGGTCGGCCTACGCGAACAGCGTCCGCTTTTAGCTCCTCAATGTGGTGTACCAAACTGGCTCTTTCAGCCACTCCCACTCCTCACACCGTTTGTCAATACAATTAGATTACCTAATCAGTCCGCAAAAGTGATTATTTCGAAGCAAAAATTAGCGCAAAATGAGTGACCAAAGGCGCGTCCTATTTTTTTCCTGCGCCTTCCCGAAACAGTTACAGTTAGCACTGGAAGCTAATCTCTACGAGGAGAAGTAATGACTCGGATCCACGTGCTACCCGTTGACACGTCGTTTACTGTCAGCCCCATCGCTGACAAGATCGCCCAGAAACTAAACTCTACCCCAGCCCGCCCCTACGCCGAGGGGGAATGGTTCCTGCAAGCCAAGTCCTTGCGCGCAAAGGCAATTCCTGCTCTAGCTGACGCAAAGGTAGTTGACGGCACTGTTGCCACCTCCTACTCGGGCCTGTCACTGCTGGCCACCCAGGCGGGCGTCGCCGCTGACGATTCTGCGACCGTCCTGCTCGTGGTAGATGGTTCTAAGACTAAGAATCCCGAAGGGGCAATCGCAGCGGCCCGCAAAGTCGTCGAAGACTCGCACGCTTCCGTAGCCGGAACCCTCTACGTCGGCGGCCAGGCTCCCGCCTCGGAAAACGTGTTTGCCGCCCAGAGCACCGACATATCCGACGAATTGGCCGAAAAGCTTGCCGCTCTTACCCAAACTGCCGGCTCTGGGGTAGTCACCCCCGGCGCTTTTAAGGCTGGCTTCATCAAGCAGGCCAAGTCGCAGCTGCGCACCATCGTCCTGCCCGAGCCCGACGATCTGCGGGTACTCCAAGCCGCCGCTACCGTCCTCGAAATGGGCACTGCCAACCTGGTTCTACTGGGCGAGGAAGCAGACATCAAGGCTGCCGCGGACAAAGAAGGCCTCGACATTTCAGCCGCCCAGATCGTTTCCCCCAAAGATCCGGAGCGCATTGACCGCTACGCCCAGATTCTGTACGAAGCTCGCAAGCACAAGGGCGTCGACCTCGAAAAAGCCAAGTCGATGTTGGCAGACGTTTCTTACTTTGGCACTTTGATGATTGCTGCCGGCGAGGCCGACGGCATGGTTTCCGGCGCCGTCCATACAACGGCCGAAACCATTCGCCCCGCTCTGCAGATCATCAAGACTAAGCCCGGCACTTCTACAGTGTCCGGGTCTTTCTTTGTTCTTCTCGAAGATCGCGTGCAGCTATACGCCGACTGCGCGGTAACTATCGACCCCACTTCGGATCAGCTTGTCGACATCGCTGCCGCTTCCGCCGATACCGCAAAGAACTTCGGGATGGACCCGAAGGTCGCCCTCATTTCCTACTCCACCGGCGATTCGGGCAAGGGCCCAACCGTGGACAAGGTCAAAGAGGCCATGGCTAAAATCAAGGATTCCCACCCCGAATTAGTTGTCGACGGACCGTTGCAGTTCGACGCTGCCTTCGATCCGACAGTTGCGGCTAAGAAGCGCCCCGGCTCCCCCGTAGCGGGGCAGGCGAACGTGTTTGTGTTCGTCAACCTGGACCAGGGCAACTGCACGTACAAGGCGGTCCAGCGCACGGCTGGGGCCACCGCAATTGGACCGATCTTGCAGGGTATGAAGAAGCCTGTAAACGACCTGTCCCGCGGAGCAACCGTAGACGACATTGTGAACACCGTTATCCTCACCGCCATCCAGGCGCAGGAAAAGTAATCCCTACAGATAAAAGGAGAAGTGCTCTATGGCACGCACCGTTCTAGTAATTAACTCCGGTTCGTCCTCGATCAAGTACCAGCTACTCGATCCCGACACCGGGGAAGTACATGCCAAGGGCCTGTGCGAAAGGATCGGCGAGAAGGAAGCCCACATTGCCCACAAGTACAACGGGCAGACTACCGATGTGAACGAGCCTATCGCGGACCACGGTTTCGGCCTTTCCGAGATTCTGCGCCTCTTCGACGAGGTCGGCCCCTCCATTGCCGATGCCAACGTCGTGGGTGTTGGTCACCGCGTAGTTCAAGGTGGCAAGTACTTCGACGGACCGGCTTTGGTTACTGACGAGGTTCGCCAGAAGATCGAAGAGTTGTGCCCGCTGGCACCGCTGCACAACCCCGCCAACTTGGCCGGTATCGACGTAGCTAAGAAGCTGCTGCCCGACGTGCCCCACGTAGTAGTTTTCGACACCGCCTTCTTCCAGACGCTGCCGGCGGAGGCCTCCACCTACGCTATTGACCAAGACGTTGCCGAAAAGTACGAGATCCGCCGCTATGGCGCCCACGGCACCTCGCACCGTTTCGTCTCGGGCCGAGTCAGCGAGATTCTGGGCCGGAACGATCTGAAGCAGATTGTGTTGCACCTGGGCAACGGTGCTTCGGCCTCGGCAGTTGTAAACGGCAAGGCCGTAGATACCTCCATGGGGCTGACCCCGCTCGAGGGGCTAGTTATGGGTACCCGCACCGGCGACATCGACCCGGCAGTTGTGTTCCACCTTTCCCGCCAGGCGGGCATGTCCACCGACGAGCTGGATACGCTGTTCAACAAGAAGTCCGGCCTGCTCGGCCTGTGTGGCGACAACGACATGCGCACCGTGCGCGACCTAGCGGACGAAGGCAATCAGAAGGCCCGAGCCGCCCTCGACGTGTACCTGCACCGGCTGGTCTCCTACATCGGCCGCTATTACGCTGTAATGGGCGGACTGGACGTTATTACGTTCACCGCCGGCGTTGGCGAGAATGATGTCGACATCCGCCGCGAGCTGTGCGAGCGGCTAGCATTCATGGGCATCGAACTGGATCAGGAAGCCAACAAGGTCCGCGGCGACGACCCGCGCACCATCTCGACTCCGGAATCCAAGATCACCGTAATGGTTGTTCCCACCAACGAAGAACTATCCATTGCCCAACAGGTTATGGAGATCGCGCAAAAGTAACTGAGCGTATATAAGATCCGGCCTCCCACCTTTTCCGCGGCGGGAGGCCGGATCTATTAATGCCGCCTTGCCCTAGGCTTTCACGGCTTGTCTACCAAATGCCTGCCGGAACGAGAGCTTGCCCCCGGTGTTCATAACGCCGCGCCTGTAGGCTCGCCCTCCGACCCAGATCAGCAGGGGTAGGGCCACCAGGTTGAGCACAATGGCAACTAGGATTTCCCAGGTGGGAGCCACACCCCAGGCGATGCGCACGGGCATGGCATAGCAGCTGGCCCCCGGAATGAACGAGAGCACCCGCACCAGAGTAGAGGTGGGATTGTTCATTGCCACGAACAACGTGACGTACAGGACCACCATTTGCCACAGCAGCAGCGGCATGAGCGCAGTGCCCATATCTTCGCTGCGGGTAACCATGGCGCCCACACCAGCGTAGAGGAAAATATAGGTGGCAAAGCCCAAAACCATCCATGCCACGACCCAACCGGATATGCCGGCCACATCCAGCTGGATGTCCACTGCCTTGATTAGCGCCATCCCCCCGACAATAGCCCCGCTGCCCATTATTACCAGCTGCGCCAACGCCATCACGGCCACACCTAAGACTTTGCCGAGCAGCAGCCTCGAGGGGCTCACCGCCCCCAAGAGCACCTCAACTATTCTTGAGGACTTTTCTTCTACCACTCCGAGCGCAACCACCTGGCCGGCGGTCAAAATGATCATAAATAGCAACAGTAGGGCAACCAGCGAAACGAAGTAACCGGTGAGATGATCTGTGGCACCGGAATCGTCATCGCTATCTTCAGATAGGTCAACGGTTTTGAACTGGACATTGTTTACCCGCTCGTTTAATTCGTTCACGTTCCCGCCGATGTCCTGCACGTATTTGCCCAGTTCGGCCGAGGCGACAACCTGCCGTACTGTGGTAGAAAGCGACAGTGAGGCAGGCCCGTTGGACAGCAGCTGAACTTGGTCGCCCACTTTGACGAGGGCGTAGTCGGCGGTGCCGTCTTTAACTTGCTTCTTGGCGACCTCGGCTGAGGGAACCCGCTTTGCCACCGAGTCGTTTGCTAGCACCCCCGCCCCGGAGGAGGCCATTTGTTTAGAAACGGCTTTGAGCGCACTGCCTATTTCTTGGGTGTCGGCGGTGACCGCAATCTTCTCGGGCTCAGCTTCTTGCCCCAAGAATTTGGCGGCAACCGTACCTCCAACGCCAAAGACGAGGGCGATCAAAATGGTGGTTATTACTGTAGCTTTGTTTAGCCCTCGCTGGATGATTTCACGCTTGGCAATCTGCAGCACCTGGTTCATTTGCCTGCCTCCTGGGTTTTGGATACGGTTTCGCGGAAGATTTCGGCTAGGGGCAGCTCTATGTCGGCAAAGTCGTAAACGTCCCCTGCTTCTATGGCTGCACGCAGCACCTGCCGTTTTTGCTCTGGGGAGGTGAAGCGAATGGTGCCTCCCCCGTCAGAGTCCGCCACTTCCAGGCCGTCTGCCGCCTGCTTAGCTGCAGCCCAGGCGCTTTCAGAGGCCCTCACCCTAGTTAGCGGATCTTCAGTTGCTCGCAACTCTTCCACAGTGCCCGTAGCCACGAGCTTTCCGGAGGAAATAATTCCAATGCGGTCGCACACCCGTTCCACTAGGTCGAGCTGGTGGCTAGAGAACAGCACCGGTACCCCTCGAGCGGCATACTCGCGCATGGCTTCGCTCATCGCGTCCACTGCCACCGGATCTAGCCCCGAAAAGGGCTCGTCCAAAATCATTGCCCTGGGGTTGAACAACAAAGCGGAGGCGAGTTGCACCCGCTGTTGGTTGCCGAGCGAGAGCTTTTCAACCTCGTCCCCGCGACGGGATGCAACCCCGAGCCTTTCTGTCCAGCGTTCCTGAGCCTCGTGGGCCTCAGCGGCGGACATTCCGTGTAGGCGCGCCAGGTATTCCAGCTGGGCACCCACTTTCATTTTGGGGTAAAGGCCGCGCTCTTCCGGCATGTAACCTATCTGGGTGCGTCGTCTCTGGTTGAGCGGCTCCCCGCCCAACGCCACCTGCCCTCGTTCCGGGTCAATGAGCCCCATGGCAATACGCATAGTGGTGGTTTTTCCGGCGCCGTTTGCTCCGACGAAACCGAATAATTCGCCCTCGCCAACCGTAAAACTTACGTCGTCGAGAGCTTTTATGTGGCCGAAGGTTTTCGACAAGTGGGAGAACTCTAGATCGTTCATTTCTTTCCTATGTTGGGGTCCTGTAGCGGCTCGGCGGCAGCCCAAAACCGCTGGGGAGTATTCACATGTTTAAAAGATGCTTTAGCTCACAATTATTATTTATCATCTCGAGGTTATCAACCGGCCGATATCTACCTGCTTTTATGCACTAATTAATGTTTTCATGGCGGATTCCTGCCGGCAACACCGGCCGCCTTCTTCACAGGCGAGGGCGCAGAAACTGTTTCAGGGCAAAAGCGATGGCCGTGAGCGCCACGAAGATCGCTGCCGCCATGGCCCCCGCGCTTTAGAGCAGGAAGTAAGACCTCGTCCTCGTAAGTCTAGCGAATCCCGCTTACTAACTTGTCGAAGGCACCGGCCGCCACGAACATGCCGATACCGCGACGTTTTTCGACCAACCCTTGCCGGGCCAATTCGGCAAATGCCTTCTGCGCAGTTGCCGGGTCGATGCGGTAGGTAGAGGCGTACTCGGTGGTGGACATCAGCTTGTCCCCCACAACTAAGGCGCGTGCAACAATCTGACTCTTAGTCGATTCTGCGATCTGCCGGTAGATGGGCCCAGGGCCGCTAAATGGGTTCGCCATTGCCCCTCCCGCCTACTGGTGCATTACTTAACTAATGCCCCACATAGGTGGGAAGGCGCCAACAGGTACGAGCACTATTATTTGCGAACCGTAGGCATGCCAAGCGAAACCGGCCCCCGTTTCGGAGCGCCCCCCGCGCAGCCGCCACAGGCGGGAGCTGCCGGCACCTCATCTTGCGGCACACCGGAAAAATCCAAAGAGCCATCGGCCATGTGCGCAGCTGCGATCATCAACTTGATGCGATTTAGCTGGTTTACCGCAGACGCACCGGGGTCGTAATCAATACCCACCAGGTTGGCCTGCGGATAGCGTTTGCGCAACGGCCTAAACATTCCCTTGCCAACCACGTGGTTGGGCAAGCAGGCGAAGGGCTGCACACAGATGATGTTCGGGCACCCGTGTTCGATCATATCGACCATTTCAGAAACCAGATACCATCCCTCCCCGGCCTGGTTGCCCATCGAGGCAATATCCGTAGATTTGGCGGCCATCTGCATGATCGGAGTGGGGGAAGTAAATTTACCACGCGTCTTGGCAAAAGCCTTGCGCACCGGCGCCTGATACATCTCGAGCACCTTCAGTGCGAGCTTCTTGCCCCAGGTCGATTTCAACGAGTCTCCCATAACCTGCCGCTTCCAGTCATAGTCGGCAGCTGAATATTCGAAAAACTGCAGCAGCCCCGGAAGCACCGCCTCGCAGCCTTCGTCCTCGATAACCCGCACCGCATGGTTGTTAGCGTCAGGGTGGAACTTCACCAAGATCTCGCCAACTATCCCCACCCGCGGCTTGCGCGGAATATCCGCCAGAGCAAGCTCGTCAAATGCCCGCACGCATTCACTCACCAGATGGCGGAACGAGCACTTACCCAGCCCAGATGCCTTCGAAGTGGCAAACCACTCGCGGGCGAGCGCATCCCACTTGCGGTACAGCGACATAGCCGATCCCGGCCGCAGCTCATAGGGGCGAACGCGCAATAGCATGCGCTGAATCGCATCCCCCAGGGTTATCGCCTGCACCACCCTATGCAGGGTTTTCTTGTCCAACTCAAATCCCGGGTGGGTTTCGACCTCTTGCAACGAAGCGGCCAAAACCGGCACCTGCGGAAAACCGGCGTCGCGAAGCCCCTTCCGCAGCAAGGCCGCATAGTTAGTCGCTCTGCACATGCCCCCGGTCTGCGAGATGGCAACCACAGTCCGCTCCGGATCGGCCTTTCCAGAGACAAACTGGTCTATGAGCTGGCCAATAACCACGATCGCGGGATAGCAGGAATCGTTGTTCACATACTTCAGGCCTGTCTCGACCGTGTCAGTGTCAGTGTGCTCCAACAGTTTCACATTCAAACCAGCCCGGCGGAACACCGGCTCTGCCAGCCGGAACTGAATAGGCGCCATCTGCGGCACCAGGATCTGATAGCCGGCCTCGCGCATCTCTTTAGTGAAGACGGCATTCTGGTAGACGTGCCCGCCCGACTTGTGTCGGAAGGTGTCCACGCTGGCGGATCGCACAGCCCGTTCTTTCGAAGCAGCATCCAGAGAGCGCAGACGAATCTTAGCCGCCCCCAGGTTGGACACCTCATCAATCTTCAGCTGGGTGTATACATCACCGCGTCCCTCCAGAATTTCCTGGACCTGTTCAGAGGTGATCGCATCCAACCCGCACCCGAAGCTGGTAAGCTGCACAAGCTGCAGGTCAGGCTCGTCTCCGACACGGGCGCCAGCCTCATAGAGGCGCGAGTGGTACGACCATTGGTCGACCACGCGCAGGGGACGCTCCAGCCGAGCATCAGCTATGGAATCCTCGGTGAGTACAGCCATCCCTAGGCCGTTAATAACTTCGGGAATGCCGTGGTTGATCTCTGGATCCAGGTGGTAGGGACGGCCTGCTAGCACAATCCCACGCACCCCGTGCGAACGCATCCACTCGAGTGTTTCTGTTCCCTTCTCGCGGATCTCGGCGCGCACTGCCTCGAGCTCTTCAAAACCAGCAGCAACTGCAGCTTTAGCTTCAGGCAACGTCACGTTCCAATCTGCGAAGGTTTCCACCAGCATCTGCTCGACCTTCGCGGGATCGCGCAGGTTCACAAACGGGAAAAGAAACCGCACGCCGTCCGCCTCAAGCGATTCCATATTCCCAGCCAGAACCTCGGGATAGGTGGCCACAATTGGGCAGTTGAAGCAATTGTCAGCCCGCCCCGCCTTCACAGAGGTGTAGTTCACGCAGGGGTAAAAGATGGTCTTTACGCCCTTGCTAAGCAGTTGCTCAATGTGCCCGTGAGTGAGCTTGGCCGGATAACAAACGTTTTCCGAGGGAATCGAGTCCATACCGCGTTCGAATAGATCGTGGGAGGAGCGCCCCGAAATCATTACTCGGAATCCAAGCGAGGTCAAAATCGTAAACCACAGCGGATAGTCCTCGTACATACCCAGCACCCTGGGTACCCCGATGTCACCGCGATGGGCCTTCTTTTCGGTAAGGCGGCGATAGCCAAAAATCCGTTTGTACTTCCATTCGTATAGGTTCGGCAAATCAGACTTCTTGGGCCGCTTTTGCAGTGACGCTCCCCGCTCGCAACGGTTCCCCGACACGTGGCGTTCCCCGTTGGAAAAGGTGGATATCGTCATGTTGCAATGGTTCTGGCACAGCCGGCAAGTCTTGCGCGAAGTCTCGACCTTGAATCCCTCTAGGTCTTCCACCTGCGCCAAGGTCGATTCGCCCTGGCCACTGTCGTGTTCTTTAGCTATGAGGGCGGCCCCGTAGGCCCCCATGAGCCCAGCAATGTTGGGTCTAATGACGTGGCGGCCAGTTAGTAGCTCGAAGGCGCGCAAAACCGCGTCGTTCAAGAAAGTACCGCCCTGCACTACTACCTTTTCGCCCAAGTCGTCGGCGTCTTTCAGTTTGATTACCTTGTAGAGGGCGTTGCGCACCACTGAGTAGGAGAGCCCCGCGGCAATTGCCCCCACATCTGCGCCCTCTTTTTGGGCCTGCTTCACCGAAGAATTCATAAACACCGTGCAGCGGGTGCCCAGGTCGACCGGCGCCTTCGATTCCACAGCAGCACGGGCAAACTCGCGCACATCTTTGCCCATAGTGGCAGCGAAAGTCTGTAGGAAGGAACCACACCCGGAAGAGCAGGCCTCATTGACGCTGATTGAATCCACTACCCCGTCGCGGATCTTCACGAACTTCATATCCTGGCCGCCAATATCCACCACCGAGGTAACACCGGGATTTATGTAATTCGCGGCCTTGAAATGGGCCATAGTCTCGACTTCGCCCTCTTCAAGGGTCAGGGCGGCCTTCACCAGGCCCTCCCCGTATCCGGTCGAGCAGGCGCGCCCAATTACTGTCCCGGCGGGCAGCGCAGCGCGCACGTTGCGCACAATCTGCACCGCCGCCTTTACAGGATCGCCCTCGTTCGAAGCATAGTGGGTAAAAACAATGCGGTCCTTAGAATCAATTACCACCGCTTTGATGGTGGTAGAACCCGCGTCTATACCCAGCCAACACCGCCCGGCAGCCTGAGCGGTGGGAATCGATTCGATCACTTCCTGGCCGTGCCTACGGTCAAATTCTGACCGCTCGGCCGCATCCTTGAAGAGCGGGCGCATCAGGGCGGATTCCCCTCCAACCGGGGCATCCTTGAGGCGGGCTATCAGATCGGTCAAAGGCTCGGGAAGGGCCGCGTTGGCATTGGCAGGTCCACCGGGAGCCAGCAGGGCCGCCCCCAGGGCTACATACAGTTGCGCGTCAGTGGGAGTGGTGAATTTTTCTACGTCTGGCAAAAGCTTGCGGTATGCCTCGCGCAGGTTAGGCATAAAGTGCAGTGGCCCGCCCAGCATCATCACATTGCCGCGAATAGGCCGCCCACAAGCCAAACCCGCAATAGTTTGGGTAGCAACTGCAGTAAAAACCGAAGCGGCCAAATCTGAGTGGGCCGCCCCCTGGTTGAGCAGAGGCTGCAGGTCGGTCTTGGCGAACACGCCACACCGCGAAGCAATAGGGTATTCGGTGCTCGCCTGCCCAGCCAAAGTATTTAAACCGGCAGCATCCGTACCGAGCAGTGTCGCCATCTGGTCGATAAATGCTCCCGTTCCCCCGGCGCAGGTTCCGTTCATCCGCTGTTCCGGAGTGGGGTGCAAATACGTGAGCTTCGCGTCCTCGCCCCCCAATTCAATAATCACGTCGGTGTCGGGATGAAAACGCCGAGTGGCTTCTGTCTCGGCAATTACCTCTTGCACGAAAGGAACATTCATTGCCTCAGCGACGCTCAACCCACCTGAGCCGGTGACCGCCAGTTGCGCATCAACGCCGGGCAAATCCGTGCTAACGTCTTCAAGCAATCGGAGGAGTTCCCTGCGCACGTCGGCGTTATGTCGCCTATAGTCAGCGAAGAGCTGGGTCCCTTCCTGATCCAACACCACCGCCTTCACGGTAGTCGATCCGACATCTACACCAACGCGAACTAGCTTGCTCATTTTTTCCCTTCCCGTGCACGATGCAGACTAAACTGAAAGTCAAGTAATTTCCACCATGTTGAAATTACTTCTTTCAAAAGAGCCCACACCTGCACTGTTGCTGTTTTTAGGAGCCAGTTCACAATGTCGGAAAAGAAATTTATTTTTGCTACTACTCCCTGCCCAAAACGGGGCCCTAGGGCCGAACGCGGGCAGGTGCGACAGAAAATCCTTGAGGCGGCGCACGACATTTTTGTACGCTCCCACTACCAAGACGCCACCCTGAGGAAGATCGCCAGGCACGCAGGAGTCGATCCCGCCCTCATCAACTATTATTTCGGTTCCAAGCAGCGCCTATTTCGGGAGGCCATGTCACTGCCCGAAGATCCTGCGGAAATTATTCACCATCTCCTAACATCCCACACGCAAGATTTAGGCCGTGAACTGTCTAAACTCGCCTTGGGATCCTGGGAACAAGCAGCTACCGCAGGCACCTTGTCGGCCCTATTTTCTGCCCTGGTCACAGACGAGGAAACCCAACGAATCTTTCGCAACTATTTTGCCTCTGACATTGTTCCAGCCGTAGCTGACTTCACTGGCCCGGATGCCGCCCTCATCGCCCAACTAGTTGGCGCTTACGGGGCAGGCCTGATTCTGCTCCGCTACGTGGTACGCATGCAGCCGCTCGCCTCTATGAAGCGCAGCGAACTAGTAAATATTTTGGAGCCTATTTTGCACGCCTTAGTTGCCTCCACCGCCGGCACTACTTTGCGGCGCAGGGGCTGAAAACATGCGCAAACGGACACCTGGCGGGCAAAATAGAGCTGTGAGCAACATTTCTATGCAGTTCAACAATCTGTACAATCACGGTTTTGCACGCGTGTGTGCCGCAACTTCGCGCATCTGGCCTGCCGACCCGGCACGCAATGCCACACAAATAGTGGACCTGGCCAAGAAGGCAGCCGAGGGCGGAGCAGCTTTGGTTGTGTTTCCCGAGCTTTGCGTTTCTGGTTATGCCCTGGACGATTTGTTCCACCAGGTGACACTTCTGGACGAGGTCGAAGCCGCCCTCGAAACTATTGCCCAAGAAACCGCCCACCTAGGGGCGCTGCTGCTGGTAGGGGCTCCCCTGGCCTACGACGGACGGGTGTACAACTGCTGTGTGGGAATCCAGGGCGGGCGCATTTTGGCAGCCACCCCCAAGATGTATTTGGCTTCGTACGGCGAATTCTACGAAAAGCGTTATTTTGCCGAAGGCGCCCGCGCTGGAGGTGACGGGATAGTCCAGATTGCTGACGACCTGGTGCCCTTCGCCCGCGTGCACTACGACTGCCTAGACATTATCGGCTTTACCGTTTCGCCCGAAATTTGCGAGGACGTGTGGGTGCCGTTGCCGCCGTCAACCTACGACGCACTCAGCGGAGCTTCTGTGATTGCCAATCTTTCCGGCAGTCCGATTACCGTGGGGCGGGCTAAGGACCGCGAGCTCATGGTGGCTTCCCAATCGGCTCGCACGGGCACCGCCTACGTCTACGCAGCTGCGGGCCTGGGCGAATCTTCTACAGATCTTGCCTGGGACGGGCAGACCATGATCTATGAGGCAGGCGACCAGCTGGCGGCAGGGCAGCGTTTTTCCCGCTCCGACGTGTTGACTTTTGCCGACGTGGACCTGGATCGTTTGGCTGCCTCGCGGCTGCGCCAGTCTAGCTTCGACGACTGCCGGGCGGCCACCCCCATGATGGCTGCATTCGAACCGGTGCTGATCGAATGGAATTTTGGGGTTGATCCCACTAAGACCGTCCCTCTACAGCGCAATCTAGACCGCTTTCCGTTCGTCCCCGACGATCCGAACCAGCTGGATCAGGATTGCTTTGAAGCCTACAACATTCAAGTTTCGGCGCTGGTGCGGCGCATTGAATCTATTGGCTCCCCCAAGATCGTGATCGGCGTTTCCGGCGGGTTGGATTCTACGCACGCCCTCATCGTGGCGGCGCGCGCAATGGACGTGTTAGAGCGCCCCCGTACCGACATTTTGGCCTTTACCATGCCTGGTTTTGCCACGTCGGAGCATACCAAGTCCAACGCCTACGCCCTCGGGAAGGCACTTGGGGTCACTTTCGAGGAACTAGATATTCGCCCCACCGCTTTGGGAATGCTGAAAGCAATGGGTCACCCCGCCGGCGAGGGCGAAGAGGTTTACGACGTTACCTTTGAAAATGTGCAGGCGGGCTTGCGCACCGATTTTCTGTTCCGCATCGCCAACCAACGCGGCGGTATCGTGCTGGGAACGGGCGACATGTCCGAGTTGGCTCTAGGCTGGTGCACCTACGGAGTGGGCGACCACATGTCGCACTACGTAATCAATTCCGGCTTGCCCAAGACCATGATTCAGCACGTTATTCGCTGGGTGATTACCCAAGATCTGTTTGGCCAGGAGGCCGGGAAAGTGCTGGATTCTATTTTGAACACCGAGATCAGCCCCGAATTAGTGCCTGCCAGGGAGGGCGAGCAAATTCAGTCTACCCAGGCAAAGATAGGCCCCTACGAACTGCAAGATTTCAATTTATACTATCTGACCCGGCGCGGCTACCTGCCCGCCAAAGTTGCGTTCATGAGCTGGAATGCGTGGAAGAATCACGCCAGCGGCGATTTCCCGCCTGGCTATCCTGCCGAAGAGCGTCGCGAATATGCGCTGGAAACCATCGTGAAGTGGGAAGAACTGTTTATCAAACGTTTCTTTGCCAATCAGTTCAAGCGCTCTTGCGTACCCAATGGACCCAAGGTAATGGGGGGCGGCTCACTCAGCCCGCGCGGCGACTGGCGGATGCCCTCCGACGCTTCGGCGCACGCCTGGCTTGCGGACCTGGAGTGGGTAAAAGAATCTATATGACCAGTTCGACGTAGGGGGCCAAGAGCCATAGCCCTGCCGCGAACGCTCCTAGGATTGCTACGTCGATCCAGGCGCGTTTCGCGGCGAACCAACGCGATCTACCGGGAAAAACTGCCCGGTAAAGCGCCCCTGTCAGGCAAATTGCAGCCAGAAGGCGCACCGCAGTTAGGACGTGGCCGAGGCCGGCCAGCACCGCCACCGCAACGATGGCGGCGCTGACTACCCCTAAAACCACGAACGACGAAGTCCGGTGTGCCGGCTCTAACGGGCTCGGGTCTGCGCTCCTTCCAGCTGCGTGCCTCATGCTTAGTGGGCGAAGTGGCGGGTACCGGTGAAGTACATGGTGATCCCAGCCTTTTCGGCAGCTTCTATAACTTCGCCGTCGCGGATCGATCCGCCGGGCTGGACTACCGCCTTCACGCCGGCATCAATGAGTACCTGCAGGCCGTCGGCAAACGGGAAGAAGGCGTCGGAGGCAGCTACTGCCCCGCGGGCTCGTTCCTCGGGCTTTTCCGAAAGAACTTCATCTGCTCGTGCTCCGCCCGCGGAGTCGACTTTAGCGGCGTCGCCGGTAGAGCGGGCTCCCAAAGTGTTTGCCCGCTCAATGGCGAGTTTGGCAGAGTCGACTCTATTCACCTGCCCCATGCCTACCCCTACGGTAGCTCCGTCTTTGGCTAGCAGCACCGCGTTCGAGCGCACTGCGCGAATAGTGCGCCAGGCAAATTCCAAGTCCGCCAAGGTAGCCTCGTCTGCGGCCTTGCCAGCGGCCAACTTCCAGTTAGCAGCGCTGTCGCCGGGGGCATCCACGTCGTCGCGAGCCTGCACGAGCAGCCCCCCGCTAATCGGCTTGATTTCGCTGGCTCCCCGCTCTGGGGGAGTCACCTGCAAGATGCGCAGGTTCTTCTTTGTGCGTAGCAATTCGAGGGCATCGGCCTCGAACGAGGGCGCAACCACCACCTCGGTGAAAATCGGTTTGATTTGGCGAGCCAGCTGCAAGGTTACCGGGCGGTTCACCGCGATCACCCCACCGTAGGCCGATACCGGATCGCAGGCGTGAGCTTTGCGGTGGGCGGCTGCAACGTCTTCGGCCACCGCAATTCCGCAGGGATTAGCGTGCTTGATGATAGCCACACACGGCTGGTCTGGGTGGTCGTAGGCTGCCCGCAGGGCCGCGTCGGCATCCGAATAGTTGTTGTAGCTCATCGGCTTGCCCCCAAGGGTGAGCGCGCCTGCAATGCCCTGGGCGGGGCTGGCTTCAACCGAGTTGATATCCAGTTCTTCTTCGCCCTCGTCCTCTTCGTCTAGCTCCTGTAGGTCTTCCTCTTCTAGTTCCACGTAGAGTGCGGCTTCCTGGTGCGGGTTTTCGCCGTAGCGCAGATCGGCCGCTTTCACGAATAAGGGTTGGAACAGTTCGGGGAGTTTAGCCCCGGAAGCCACACCGGAGTCTTCGTAATCCGTTTCGGAGGTGCCCTCAAAGTCTTCTTCGAGCAGCTGCTTGTCGAACCATTCAGACACTGCCACGTCGTATTCGGCGGTGTGGGCAAACGCGTCGGCGGCGAGCTCGCGGCGCTGGCGGCCGGTGAACCCGCCGTCTTTTACTGCCTGCACTACATCGTCGTAGCGGGAGGGGTCGGTAATCACTGCCACCGAGGCGTGATTTTTGGCTGCCGCCCGCACCATGGAGGGCCCGCCAATGTCGATCTGTTCTACGCAAGCGTCAAAATCTGCTCCCGAGCGTACAGTCTCGGTGAACGGGTACAGGTTGCAAACAACCAGGTCAAATGGTGCTACTCCGAGCTCTTCGAGCTCTTGGCAGTGGGCAGTTTTGCGGCGGTCGGCCAAAATGCCGGCGTGAATTTTGGGGTGCAGGGTTTTTACGCGCCCATCTAGACACTCGGGGAATCCGGTTACCTGGCTAACCTCGGTAACGTTGGCCCCTGCCTGCTCGATGCGCTTCGCGGTGGAACCGGTAGAAACAATCTGTACCCCCGCTGCGCTAAGTGCGCTGACCAAATCTTCCAATCCGGTCTTGTCGTAGACACTAATTAGAGCTCGTTTAATGGGAACTTTTGCTTCACCTTGAGTAGGTTGGATGGGCACGCTGATTCCTTTCGGGAGCGGAGCGATTATCTAGAGCACCTACAGTTTAGCTATTTCGAAACCCATGGGCCATAATCGAAGCACTCAGCGCGTTTGCCTAGGAGTTAAGATGAGTTTTTCTAATTCTGGCGCCCCCTGTCCGATTGGGCGCTTTTTTCCGCAGCGTATCTTGCTAACTACTCCGCTTGCTGCCCCGCTAGCCGAACCGTTGCAGAAGGAATTTGTTAGAGCACAGGTCCGCCACGTCCCGAATGATGAACTTTCCAGGGAGGATTTCCGGTGGGCCGACACCTGGGTAGGTTTTGACCTGCCGAGTTGGACTTTTGCCGGGGAAGTGTCTGTAAAGTGGTTTCATTCCCAATCTGACGGGGTCGACAAATCTGCTCCTATCCTGGCCGCCAGTGGGGCAAACTACGTGCTCACTCACTCTGTCGGGGACATGCCTCGGCGCATTGGCGAGTACGTGTTGGCGTACCACCTGTGGTTGACCCGCGGTGGCGATCTGTTCCGCGCCAACGAGCAAACGGGAGCCTGGGACACCGATTTCTTCAATAATTACGTTGATCCGCGTGCAGCAACTGTGGTGGTAATCGGCACCGGGGAGGTTGGCTGCGGCGTGGCGCGCGTGCTCTCTGCATACGGTATAGAAGCAGTCGGGCTCAATACCTCGGGCCGGCAGGTGGAAGAGTTCTCCGCCTGCTATCCCCTTCACGAGGGCGCCCCGCACCTGCGCAAGGCAACTTTAGTAGTTTCGGCACTGCCGCTCACGCCAGCTACGGACAAGATCATTTCGCGGGATTTGCTTTCCAACCTCAACGGGGCCGTATTTATGAATGTGGGACGTGGGCCCACCGTAGATTCTGACGCGGTGCACTGGGCGTTAGATTCCGGCCACCTCGCCAAAGCCGTGCTGGATGTACACGAGGTGGAGCCTCTTCCGCCCTCGGACTGGCGCTGGGGCCACCCGCAGGTGGTGGTTACTCCCCACGTCTCAGGGCCGCTAACGCGCAGCGACATCTTTGAGGCCTTTACCGAGTGTGCGCGTTCGCTTGCCGAGGGCGTACTTCCGGATTTGGCGGTGGACGCTAAGCGCGGCTACTGAGCCTGCCCACTTCGCGCACTAACTGTTCGGTTTCAGCTTTTTTCAGCCTTGCCGTGAGGGTTTGTTCTGTGTCGCCCTCGCACACGGGAACCGCAACCTGCGCGATAATTTTGCCCGTATCTACACCGGCGTCTACGTAAAAGAGCGTGGCGCCGGTAATTTTTACCCCGTATGCGAGGGCGTCGCCAATCCCGTGGGTGCCGGGGAAGGCAGGCAGCAGTGCAGGATGGGTGTTTATTACTTTTCCTGGGAAGGCGGCTAAAAAATCTGCGCCAAGCAATTTCATAAATCCCGCACACACCACTAGGTCGGGCTTATATTGGGCCACGGTTCGGGCGAGGGCGCGGTCCCAGTCGGCTCGCGAAGGATAGTTTGCAAGCGCAAGCACGTGGGTGGGACAGGTGGTAGCCCATTTGAGGCCGGGGGCAGGGCGGTCTGCTACCACGGCTACCACTTTCGCTCCGTAGCTGGGGTCGGAACTGGCGCGCAACAGAGCCGCTAGATTTGAGCCGGTTCCAGATATTAAAACCACTATCCGCTTCATTTTTGCTTCCTGGCGATTGCGGTGGTAGGCGCCTCCGGGTCCCCGTTTTTATCTACTACTAGGCGTAACCGCTTGTGCGAGCTAGAACCCGCGCGGGAAGTTTCTGCTTTGCCCTCAGGAACCGCACCGGTTCCAGGCACAGTATGCGATCCTGCCTTCTCGCCGTTAGACGGGGGATACTGTTCGTTTTGTTTTTTCGATTCTGTGGCAGTGGCGCCTAGCAGCCGGGATAGCTCGGCGCGAGCTGCAGGGGCAGCAAAATACGCGCCCAGGGCCGCTGGCACCAGAGCACACAGACAAAGCCATGCCGCCAGTGCCCCCAGGGGGGGGCCTACTTCGGCCATGCGCCCGGCTCCCAAAGAACCACGCGAAAGTGCACCCAACACCAGCACCGCCACTGCCAGCGAGCCTACCCCGGCAATTAAGAATTCAATGCGCTCTTTGCGGGAGCGGGTTGGGGTCCCTCGCGCCAGCAAAAATCCTGCCAGAACGAAAAATAAGGCGGTAGCTACCAAAACGACTGCTCCGGGGGCTCTCCCCGGGATTGCCGCGTAGGGCGGAATCGCGGGCAGTGGCAGGCGGGCAACTGAAAATGGCGAAGAGGCCACTCCATCGGCGGCCTCAAAGCCAGCCCCAATTACCCAGCTGAGCGCCCACACGCACAGGTTTGGCAAATACCCCACCCAGATCGCCGTCACAACGAAGGCGCCAATGACGCCGCCCCCCAAAAGCGAGTAGATTCCCGCTACTTCGTGCCAGTGCAAGACTAGCGCGAGGGCGAAAAGCCCCAGTGAGGCCCCGGCCAGAATCGCCAGCATTCGCTCAGCAAAGCGTACTCCGGCCTGAACGTGAGCTGGCAGCCCCTTTTTCCACGGGCTCGCCAGCGCCGCTGCCAACGCGCATACCGCGAGCGCCGTGGTGGCCATGGCTCCAGAGAGGCCGCCTCCGGTAAGGGCATTGAGTAAAAATACTACGGGCACGTGTCCGAGGGCGACAAAAATCTTTGCCCATCCGCTCACCTGGGTTTTTATGGCGTGCGAAAGCAGGGCGAGCATTGCCATGGGAAGAGCAAGGGGAATGAGGGTTAGCCTCCCGCCTGCGAACGGCGCACTGCCTGCGTAGGCTAGACGCCAATAGTCGGAGGCTACGCTTACGGCCTGAGACCATTTGGCGCCCTCGAGATAGGGATTGGAGGCCTCGGCAACGTAGGCCAGAAGGCCCACAGCCACGGGTAGGAGCCAACCCAAGAAAGCGTATTCGCCTCCGACAAAGGCGGCTTTGGACCACCCCTCGGGAAGACGGATTACGATTTCTGAGCGAGCCTTAGGTTTCATCGCCTTCAATGTTGCCGCCCCGGAAGCAAAATGGTTTTCTCCCGCGCCGGGAGGGCGCAAACGAAGGCGCATTTGCGCACCTTGTGCCCCCTGAAGTGGGGGCACAAGGGAACTGTTAGGCTTTGTTCAGGCCGGAAAGTATTTGGCGTGCCAAACGGGCTGTTTCGGAAGGGGTTTTCCCAACTTTTACGCCCCCGGCCTCCAGCGCATTCTTTTTGGCTTCGGCCGTGCCTGAAGATCCCGAGACGATCGCGCCGGCGTGGCCCATGGTCTTGCCCTCGGGGGCGGTAAAGCCCGCCACATATCCGACTACAGGTTTACTCACGTGTTCCTTGATGTATTCGGCGGCCCGTTCTTCCGCGTCGCCACCGATCTCGCCGATCATAACGATTAGTTCGGTATCGGGATCGTCCTCAAAGGCTGCTAGCGCATCGATGTGAGTGGTGCCCACCACCGGATCCCCACCAATGCCGATGCAGGTGGTGAAGCCCAGATCGCGTAGTTCGTACATCATCTGGTAGGTCAAAGTGCCAGACTTGGACACTAATCCCAGTCTGCCCGGTCCCGTAATGTTTGCGGGGGTGATCCCGGCGTTCGCTTTGCCGGGGCTAATGATGCCCGGGCAGTTCGGCCCAATTATGCGGCTGCCTTTTTCGAGGGCGTAGTTTACGAAAGCGGTGGAATCTTGTACCGGAATGCCCTCGGTTATGACTACGATTAGCTCAATTCCGGCGTCTACGGCCTCAACTACAGCGCTCTTGGCAAATGCCGGGGGCACAAAGATTACCGACACGTTGGCCTGAGTCTGTTCCCTTGCCTGGGCTACCGTGCCAAATACCGGCACTTCGGTACTGCTTCCATCCGCTTTTTCGAACTGCAGCTTAGTACCGGCCTTCTTGGGGTTAGTGCCGCCAACTATCCGAGTGCCTGCCTTGAGCATTAGTCCGGTGTGTTTGCGCCCCTCGGAGCCGGTGATGCCCTGAACAATAACGCGGGAGTTTTCGTCTAAAAATACCGACATTGTTATTTCCTCTCGGCGGCAAGTTCTGCGGCCTTGGCGGCCCCGCCGTCCATAGTTTCGACCATAGTAACTAGGGGGTGGCTTGCCTCCGCTAGAATCTGGCGCCCCTCTTCTACGTTGTTCCCGTCCAGGCGAACCACCAGCGGTTTAGTGGCGTTTTCGCCAAGAATGTTCAGCGCTTCGACAATGCCCTCGGCTACCTGGTCGCAGGCGGTAATGCCGCCAAAGACGTTCACAAATACGCTGCGCACCTGCGGATCACCTAAGATTATTTCCAACCCATTGGCCATAACCTGCGAGGACGCACCCCCGCCAATGTCCAAAAAGTTCGCCGGTTTTACTCCGTACTTTTCGCCCGCATATGCCACCACGTCCAGGGTGGACATGACCAGGCCAGCCCCGTTGCCGATTACGCCCACTTCGCCCTCGAGGTGAACGTAGTTCAGGCCCTTTTCTTTTGCCTTAGCCTCCAGAGGATCTTGACTTTGTGTGTCCACATAGCTTTGGTGTTCACTGTGGCGGAAACGCGCGTTGTCATCCAAGCTGACTTTGCCGTCCAAGGCAATAATCGAGCCTTCCTGGTCGCGCACTAGCGGGTTCACCTCAACTAATTTGGCGTCCTCTTCGCTGTAGACCTGCCACAATTTTACTAGCACGGGCACGATTGGAGCGACCTCATCCTGGCTAAAACCTGCCTCGGCTAAAATGTGTGCCGCCACCTGTTCGTCAATCCCGTCCGCATTTACCGCTACTTTGGCGAGCGCTTCGGGACGTTCCTTTGCCAAGAGCTCAATTTCCATGCCGCCCTCGCGCGAACACATGGCCAAATGTTGCCTGTTGGACCTATCTAGCAGAATCGAAAAATAAAACTCCGCGTCGATGTCAGCTCCGGCCGCAACCATGACTTTGCGCACCTGGTGGCCTTTGATGTTCAGCCCCAAGATGGCTGCGGCCGCCTCTTCTGCTTCCTGGGGACTACGGGCCAGCTTGACTCCGCCAGCCTTACCGCGCCCGCCGGTTTTTACCTGCGCCTTCACAACCACCAGCGGGGCTGCAAGCTGTTCTGCTGCCTGCCTCGCCTGCGCGGCAGTTTCGACGACAATTCCAGGTAGTACGGGGACTTCGTGTGCCGCGAACAATTCGCGGGCTTGGTACTCATAAAGGTCCACGCCTTTGTCCTTCCGGTAGTCAAGTCTCGACCTCGAGAGATTGTACCAAGCCTATCGCGGCTAATTCGGGCGTGCACAGCAAAAACGCCCTGCCAAGCCGCAATAGATTAGGGGGCGGCGAGGGCGAAGTTCCCCCTCACCTTCCCCTTTCTATTTGCCGGGTGGCTACAGTTTTTCCAAGGGCGCGAACCGCAATACGAGACGTTTGACCGTGCCGTCGCCAAAATCTACTTTTGCGGTGGTGTTCGGCCAGGTCCCCTCGACGCCGAGGACGCGGCCTAGCCCGTAGGCGTCGTGATTGACGCGGTCGCCAACGGCTAACACGATTTCTTTACCCGCTGGCTTAGCTGCCTTCGGCATCATCCTGTTAGTGCGCACTGTGCCAGCGTACTTGGTGGGATTCCAGCCCCCGGCTCCGAAAGCGTCCCCCGCCCTGGCGATGGTTTGAGTAGGGGTGAACTCGCGGCGCACGTCGACAATGTCCGCCGGAATGTCGTCTAAGAAGCGCGAGGGCGGCAACTCTACTGGCGCGCCCCATTGGTTTCGCGAGCCGGCCCTGGTCAAATACAGAAGTTTGCGTGCCCTAGTTATTGCCACGTAGGCAAGGCGGCGTTCTTCGGCCAATTCGGCCGGGTCCCCCATAGAACGCTGGTGTGGGAACGTGCCATCTTCCATGCCGGTTACAAACACCACCGGAAACTCGAGTCCCTTGGCAGTGTGAACGGTCATCAAGGTGACCTGCCCGCGCTCTGAAGGAACCTGATCCGAATCGGCGACAAGCGATACTCGCTCCAGAAAATCAGCCAGCGTGCCGTCGGGCTCAGACAGGTCAAATTCTGAAGCTACCGTGTGTAACTCAGCCAGGTTTTCGATGCGTCCTTCGTCGCGTGGATCCGTACTTTGGCTAAGTACCCCCACGTAGCCCGATTCGTCGAGCAAAAAGTCCAGCACCTGGGCGATCCCGTCGCCGTCCTCGACTCTGGAACGGGCTCGGCGCAGCAGTTCAGCAAACTTTTCCGCGGAATTGGCCGCCCTCTTCGAAATGCCCTCGACCCTGTCGAGTTCTTCGAGCGCCTGCCCAAAGCTAATTGCCCGCACTGCCGCGTGAGAGGCGATTGCCCCCTCGGCTTTGGCCCCAATACCGCGCCTGGGCACGTTCAATATCCTACGCAAGGACACGGTGTCGTCGGGGTTAGAAACTGCCCTCAGGTAAGCGATAGCATCTTTGATTTCGGCTCGTTCGTAGAACTTGGTGCCGCCCACCACCCGGTAGGGGATGCCGTCGCGCATTAGCACATCTTCAAGGATTCGCGACTGGGCGTTAGTGCGGTAGAAAATAGCAATATCCCCCCAGTCGTAGCCCTTATCTGCCAGCTCGTTGATCTGCTCGACCACGAACAGGGCTTCCCCGCGATCTGATTCTGCAGCGTCGAGGACGATCTTGTCCCCAGCCCCCAGGTCCGTCCACAATTTTTTGGGCCTGCGCCCCGAATTTTGGGAAATCACGGCGTTGGCCGCGCTCAAAATGTTTTGAGTGGAACGATAGTTTTGTTCCAACATGATGGTGTGGGCGTTGGGGTAGTCCTTCTCGAATTCTTCGATGTTGCGAATTGTGGCCCCGCGGAAGGCATAGATGGACTGGTCAGAATCACCTACCACCGTGAGCTCAGCCGGGGGCGGGGTAGCGCCCTCTGGACCTACCAATAGCCGCACCAGCACGTACTGGGCGTGGTTGGTGTCCTGGTATTCGTCTACCAGAATGTGGCGGAAGCGGCGCCTGTAGTGGTCGGCAACGCCAGGGTTTTCCTGCAGCAGGCGGACCGTGAGCATAATTAGATCGTCAAAATCTACCGCGTTGGCCTCGTGCAAGCGTTTTTGATAGAGCGGATAGATTTGACTAACCACCCTGGAGAGGGGGTCTTTACCCGCCTTTTGCGCGTAATCGGAAGGGTTGATCAGCTCGTTCTTGAGATCCGATATACGTCCCGAGAGGGTCCGGGCCGAGAACTTCTTTAGATCCACCGCCTTTTCTTTGGCCAGCAAGGTTAACAGCCGTTGCTGATCCGCCGAATCGTAAATCGAGAAAGTCGATTTGAGACCTACCAGATCGTGTTCACGTCGCAAAATGCGCACGCACGCAGAGTGGAAAGTAGACACCCACATGCGTTTTGCCTGCGCCCCCACCAGATCGCAAGCGCGCTCGCGCATCTCGGCAGCAGCCTTGTTAGTGAAGGTAATGGCCAGAATCTGCCCGGGCAGGGCCCTCCCCGTGGCAAGCAAGTAGGCTATGCGCCTAGTGAGTACCCGAGTCTTGCCGCTGCCTGCCCCTGCCATAACTAGCAGTGGCCCGCCCTCGTAGGTGACAGCCTGTTTTTGCGGCCCGTTGAGCCCCTGCGTTATTTCCTCACCTGCAAGGGGCGGGTGGGTCTCGGCTGCCCGCTCCTCTTCCGGCGCCTGCAGCTGGGACAGAGAGTCCAGATATTCCTGGTCTGGTTCGACCATGACCTGCGGCAGCGTGGCTGCAGCAGAAGGCTTTAGCGAACTTGCTGGCAAGAGGGCGTCAAATAAAGAATCCACCCCACTACCCTAGCTGCCACCTCCGTCAGATGAGCACTCTAGTGGAGACACTTCACTATATGAGAGAGCGGGCACTCGCCCACCTGGTGAGCTCGTTCCGATTCGACAACTGTAACTTGCGAAGCACCTTCGAAACGTGAGTCTCGACCGTTTTGATGGAAATGAACAGTTTCGCCGCAACCTCCTTGTAGGTGTAGCCGCGAGCAATAAGGCGCATGACCTCGAGTTCGCGCGCGCTCAGCCGATCGAGTTCCTCGTCGGTGCCGGCAACCTGTTGGGTGCCAAACGCATCGAGTACAAATCCCGCCAGCCGCGGAGAGAAAGCAGCGTCACCGCTGGCCACCCGTTCAATTGCGGCAACCAGGTCTGCAGCCTCAATAGATTTGGTTACGTAGCCGCGAGCGCCGGAGCGAATCACTGAGACAACGTCGGTTGCCGAATCCGACACCGACAGTGCCAAGCATTTTGTAGTGGCGCTGATCTGGGCAGCGACCTCGGCACCTCCGCCCCCGCGCCCACCCGGCAGGTGCACATCGAGCAAGGTCACATCTGGCTTGGTTTCGTCCACCACGGCCAATGCTTCTTCAACGTTGGCAGCTTCGCCCACCACCTGAATTTTGTCGCTAAAACCAGCCAGCTCGCTGCGCACCCCGGCCCTCACTAGGGCGTGGTCGTCAACTATCACCACGGTGATCATTTGTCCTCCAACGACAGGTAGATTTCCGTTCCGGCCTCGCTCGAATTGATGGTGGCTATGCCCCCAAGGCGCTCCGCTCTGCCCAGTATAGAGTCGCGTACTCCATGCCTGTCAGGGGGAACATTGTCCAGGTCGAATCCCGTCCCGCGATCTTTCACCCACGCTTGCAAGGATTTGCCCGAGCATTCCAGGTAGACCGAGATTGGAGGTTTGCCGTGGGCGGCAGCATTTTGGCAGGCCTCCTGAATTATGGGCCCAGCCGCGTGTGTGAAAGGCCCCGGTTTCAGATCGGACACGTGCACGTATTCGATCGCCACCCCGTAGCGATCTTCGACCTCGGCAATTTTGGCCCCCACCAACGCAACCACGGAATCGTATTGGGATTCTTCCCCCTGGTAAAGCCAGGTGCGCAACTCCCTCTCCTGCCTGCGCGCAAGCGTGCGCACGGCAACGGGATCCTCCGCCCTCGCCCGGATCAAAGCTAGAGTCTGCAATACGGAATCGTGCAGGTGGGCTGCGATGTCAGCGCGGGTGGCCTCCCGTACTTGTTCGGCCCGGCTCTTGCCTAGTTCGTCGGTAAGACGCACCCACACGGGCGCTATTGCGGCACCAATTCCAGCCAGCATTGCCAATGCGACCACCGCAGAGTTGAAGGGCCCTACTACCCCTACAGCTCTGCCCACCAGGTTTACTACCCCAACGGCAACCAGCAGGATACCCCCGCCCAGGGCAGCAATAGTTTTTCCTGAGCTTCGCTGGCCCAAATCGCGCTGGCCCCAAATTAGAATCACGCCGGAAGCCACCAAGATTCCCGTCCACGCCACCGGGGATAGCTCCGTTAGGGAGGGATAGCCGATACTGATCGCGCTGCCGGCACACACTGCAAATATGCCTACCGCCAGCATTATCCGCTTGGGAGCGTACTCGTCGGGGGCCGCACTTTGTTTTTCAGCCAATGTCTTAGAGAGGGCCCCGGCTTGAATGCGCCGTTCGGACTGGCTGCTCGCCCACGGATCGCCCACGGGGATCGAGATCCACAACCACAGGTAGATAGGAAACGAAATCCCCGTCAGGGAAGCCAGCGCAAAGACTAGGCGCACCCACCCAACGGGCACCTTCGTGTGCAAAGAAAGGCCTGCGCAAACTCCGGCTAACCACGGCCGAGGCGAGCGCGTGGCCAGCGCGATCGGGCTACTAATTCGGCGAAGAGGCAATCTCATAGCTTCGATGATTGCATGCTGGCAGTGCCCATCATAGCTAGTGGAAGCATATTCAGGGATAAATCAGGGTAGTCCCTAATAGTTACGAGCCGGCTTCGCTGCTGAGATAGAAGTATGAAAAATACAAGCAAGTCTTTGTCCACGAAATTGGCCGAGGGCGCGTGGATACGTTCCCATGGCGTCCTCGGCGGAGTCTGCGGGGCCATAAGGAACGCCACCGGCTACGATCTGAACCTAATTCGTATCCTAGCGGTAGTTCTTGCTCTATTCTTTTTTCCCGGCGCCATGCTGAGCTACGGTTTGGCCTGGCTCCTACTGCCGGATGCCAGTGGCGCCTCCCACATGGATAACCTCACCTCGCCTGGAGCAGGATTGTTTGGGGCGGGATTCTTTATCCTTTTCGGCGTCCTAAGCATTACCAGCTGGGATAACAGCGCAGCCGGCTCCTGGGCACTACTGTCCATCGTCGTGTTGGGGGTAATCTGCCTTTTGTTGGCCAAAACGTCCGGCAAGAAATCCGGTCGCAAAAACTCTGCTCCCGCCTCCCGCCCAGCTGACTTTTCGCCCTCCTCCGACGCAGGCGCAAGGCCGGAACCCACCGCCCCACCTAAGCCGCTGCCTCCGCGTCAGGTAAAGCCCGCGCTCAGTGGGAAATTGCAACTGGCTGGGGCCGGTCTCGGACTGCTTGGCGCCGCCCTCTACATTCTGGTGAGTTCGCCGGCCACCGCCGCCACCTTGCTGACAGCTTTCGGTATCGCACTCGCGATCTTTGCTCTTACTGCTCTAGTTGCGAATGCGCGCGGCCACAAATCTGGCCTGCCCGGCATTTTAGCTACGCTAGCCCTAATTTTCGGCTCCCCCCTACTTCTAATCGTGTGGGCAGTACCTAACGAGATCGCCACCACTCCAGTTTCAAAAGCCGGCGAAATCTTAGGCCAACGCGCCTTCCAATTGCGGGCAGAGTCGCTCAGCGATCTGAATTCTCCGGTCGAAGGCGGAATTGTCTCCCACTCCTACGCCTCGGACGCAACAGTGCTAATTCCGCCAAACTGGAAGGGCACGATCGAAATCACCATGGACCAAGGTCGCACGCTCACCACAGTAATGGCTCAAACGTGGCAGACGAACCTGCCAAAGAACGCGACCTCGTTCACTTTCAACAACAACCTGCCGCTGCCAACTGGCACACTCGAGGCAGCTGACCTGCAGCTAGGCGACGGCCCCTACCGGCTAGAATCTCGCAACGTCGATCAGACCAACACCTGCATCCTCACCCGCGGCAGCGACGAAGAAAAAGCCAAACACAGGTACCGGCTCCACGTAAAGGGCGGCCGCCTGACACTTATTGAAGGGAAGATCAAATGAGCACCGCAAATGAACCTACCCGCCCTCTGCCCGCTACAGAACCTACCGCAGCACCCCCTGCCGAAGATACCCAAGTGTTGCCCTCGGCTAGCCAGGACTGGCGCAAACTAGGCGGGCCCACAGCTTCCACTCCAACGCAAGAAATCGGCACCCCTGCCCCGGCACCCATTCGCCAGACCGTCACCGTCCCCAAAGTGTCGTGGATCGCCATCGCCTGGTACCTGCTTGCCCTGGCCGTTGCCATCTTGTCAATTGCAATCGGAGCGGGACTACACCTATCGATAAGCGGAATATTGGGAGGGATCCTGGCTTTCACCGGCGCGGGGCTGATCATAGCCGCACTGGCAACCCTAGGAGGCGAAAAAAGAAAGACTGTAAACGCCGAGTCTAACAACTACCAACATTAAAGTCCACATTTGAATTTTCTAGGATTTCATTAATGAAGCGCCCTACCGGCACCCTCTTCCTGCCGGTAAGGGCGCTTTTGCGAACATTAAAACGCGTGGTAGAAAGGGGTTTGGTGACTTTATACGAACCGTTTTTAACTAGCCAAGAGCCAATTCCTTCCCTATGGTCGGTTTTAGGAGCTAACCGGCTCTGAGTAAACCAAAGAAATGAGGACCGCTCATGAAGTTGACTAGCAAGATTGCAGCTACTCTTGGTAGCGGCGCCCTGCTCGCCACGATGGCAGCAGCCCCGGCGCTCGCGGACACCAAGACCGACACCTACCCAGAGACTCCGGCAACCAACGCCTCTCTGCCTATCGTCCACACCTCGCACGGTAGCGACCACCTCAAGGCCAACATTTTGAACCCGCACCCCGTGTGCAACTCCCTTGAAGACCGCCGCACCGTCGTCTACAAGGTAACCGACAACTTCTCCCCAGTTGGGACTATCTCGACCACCAACAAGTCGAAGAACACCATCCCGCTATCGCAATCTCTCTCCAAGTCTCAGACCGTTTCCGTCTCAGTGAACGGCTCCCAGTCCGAGACCCTAAACATCAACCTCGGCGGCTCCACTAAGGTCGGCAAGGACGGCAACAGCGAAGCTGGCATTGCCTACACCCTGGCCAAGAAGATTGGCGGAGAAGCCTCCTACTCCCTCACCTGGGAGACCGGTCAGCAGATCGGCCCCTACGACGTTCCCGCGGGCAACACTGGCGAAGCCACCTACGGCTTCCGCACCATCTCGATGACCGGCACCCAGCAGTTCTGCAAGGCTAACGGTACCTGGTCTAACCCCACCGCATGGCGCGCCTTCGTTCCGGTGAAGAACGAAGTGCAGATGAAGCTATACAAGAACCCGGCCGATTCCTACTGATACGGAGATAACCAATGCTAAAGAAGCACCTGACTCGTGCAGCCGCTGCTGCATTCGCATTTTCTACCGGCCTAGCCGCTCTGGGCGGCTCCGCACTAGCAGCTGATGCCCCCTCCAAGAGCGAGCTCGACCTAGCCCCCAGCTACACCGTCTCCGGAATGAAAGCCCCCGGATACGCCGGTTCAGTAGCTGTCCACGTCAAAAATGTCGGCTCCTCCCGTTACTACGGCGAGTTCCCGGCCATTCGTTTCCACGTTCAGGTACACACCGCTCAGGGCCCCCGCGGCGTCGATCGTCTTATCACCACTGGCAACCTAAAGGGCGCCTACACTCGCGATCTCGGCTTCGACCCGAAGACCTCAACTCGCACCTTCGAGGTGACCCTATCCAACCCGGTGAACGTCGGCGAAGACCAGCTAATCGGCTACTTCTCCTTTGGCGACGGCCTTACCCAGGAAGGACGGCTGAAGAACTACATCACCGTCACCCAGGTATCGCGCCTCAAGGACGACACCTCCAAGGGAAACGACCAGAATGTAGATTCCCGCCACCACACCACTTTGGATACCGGCGGTTCCTCCAACGGCATCTTCTAATTCTCTCTGACCTGGCGTAGATGGGGTTGCGGAGGCGCTTTGCGCCTCCGCAACTTTCATTAACGCGTTGTGCAGTCGCCCACGTTCATTATTTTTCTTTAACCTTATTTTTAATGCTTACCGCCCGGTTAGCCGATAACCTGCACTTTTATTCACACAAAGATTAAAGCGAGGATTAGCACCTTCGCACCTTAAGCATTTCTAATCTGAAACGCCTAGCTACCTGCGCGTTTAAGCCTTACCCTTTGAAACAGAGCAACCGCTCAGCCAATTACCAGTTTCAAAGGAATGATTATGAAGTTAACCCGCGTAGCTGGCGCCGTCGGTGGCAGTGCACTACTACTTTCTGTAGTCGCTGCCCCTGCAATGGCGGACACCATCGAAAACGACTACCCTGAAACCCCTCAAACCAATGCTAAGCTGCCCATCGTTCACACTTCTCACGGCAGCGACCACATCAAGGCCAACATCGTAAATCCGCACCCCGTGTGCAACCCCTGGGAAGACCACCGCACCGTGGTTTACAAGGTGACCGACAAGTTCTTCCCCGTAGGCACCATTTCGGCAACTAATAAGTCCAAGAACACTATTCCGCTGAAGCAGTCTCTGTCTAAGTCGCAGTCCGTCTCCATCTCGGTGAACGGCTCTCAGTCCGAGACCCTAAGCATCAACCTCGGCGGCTCCACTAAGGTCGGCAAGGACGGCAACAGCAACGCTGGCATTGCCTACACCCTCGCCAAGGAAATCGGGGGCTCGGCCTCGTACTCCTTGTCCTGGCAGGTTGGCCAAGACGTGGGCCCCTACGACGTTCCTGCGGGCTACACCGGCGAAGCCACCTACGGCTTCCGCACCATCTCGATGACCGGCACCCAGCAGTTCTGCAAGCTCAACGGCACCTGGTCCAACCCCACCGCATGGCGCGCCTTCGTTCCGGTAAAGAACGAAGTGCAGATGAAGCTATACAACAACCCCGCCGACTCCCACTGAGCCTGAAAAGTAGAAGGAAAGCAATAAAATGAAGCGTTTTACTCGTGCTGCTGCAGCAACTTTTGCTCTTGCCACCGGTATAGCCGGCTTCGGCGTTTCTGCTGCTAACGCAGGCACCACTGCTGAAAAAGATCTAACCGCCTCCATGACCGTTTCCGGCATGAAGTCCCCCGGCTTTGCTGGCTCTGTTGGCATTCACATCAAGAACGTCGGGTCCCAGCGTTACTACGCTGATTTCCCGGCCGTTCGTTTCCTAGTTCAGGTACACACTGCTCAGGGTCCGCGCGGAGTCGATCGCCTGATCACTACCGGGCACCTGAAGGGAGCCTACATTCGCGATCTCGGTTTCAACACCAAGACCTCGACTCGCACCTTCGAACTGACCCTATCCAACCCTGTCGCTGCAGGGGAAGACCAGCTGGTTGGCTGGCTGTCCTTCGGCGATGGCGATACCCAGGAAGGCCGTTTGAAGAACTACATCACCATTACCCAGGTATCCCGCATCGCCGGCGACAACTCCAAGGGTAACGACCAGAACGTAGATTCCCGCCACTTCACCACCCTCGACACAGGTGGAAAGTCGATGGGTGTCTTCTAATCCTCCCATAAGGTTTGTTCCCCGGCTCAAGCCGGGGAACTAGCTCTTCCTTCTTGCCCACGGGCAACCACGCAGAAGGTTTAGAGGGCATAAAAATGCCAGCGGCATTCGGCCGCTGGCATTTTTATATACCTGAACGCTTATTCACCCAGATTTGAATAACGCTGCAGTTCCTGCTCAACTACGTCCTCGTCGAGCTTTTGGAAGACTGGCTTGGGCTTTTCAATCGGAAGCCCCACCTGCACCTCATGGCGACCCCACTTTGGAGCACCCGTGTAATCACCGGTGATAATCGGATACTTGCGAGGACTGCCATCCTCGGCCTTCACGTCCAGATCTTCGACCTCTTCAATGTGGGGCATAGGAGCCACCTGCCCTGAACCTCCCAATACCTTGTCAACGGCATTAGCCGAGAAGGGTAAGAATGGCGAAAGAATCAAGTTCAGATCGGAGACCACCTGGGCTAAGGTCCACAAAATTGTGCCCAGACGGGCCCGCTCCTCGTCTGCCTTCAGCTTGAACGGTTGAGTCTCGGCAACGTACCTATTTGCCTCGCCTACCAACCGCATAGCCTCGGAAAGAGCAGCTTTCTGCCTATGGGTACGAATCAGCTCGCCAACAGCGTCAAAGCCCGCTTCGACCGCGTCGAGCAGTTTCCGGTCTACTTCCTCGAGCTCCGCGGGAGTAGGAATCTGGCCGAAACGCTTGTGAATCATAGAGGCGGTGCGGTTCACTAGATTGCCCCACCCAGCCACAAGTTCGCCATTGGTACGTCGCACGAATTCCTGCCAGGTGAAGTCGGCATCATGAGTTTCCGGGCCGGCGGCAGAAATAAAATAGCGCAGCGCATCAGCCTGGTAGCGCTCCAACATATCGCGCACGTAAATCACGATGCCGCGCGAAGAGGCAAACTTTTTGCCCTCCATAGTAAGGAACTCAGAAGAAACCACCTCGGTGGGCAGGTTGAGCTTGCCGAGCTTGCCCGGAGTGCCCCCCTTGTCGCCCTCGCCGTTGTAACCAAGCAATTCGGCAGGCCAAATCTGCGAATGGAACACAATGTTGTCCTTACCCATGAAGTAGTAGGACAGGGCCTCGGGATCGTTCCACCACTTGCGCCACGCCTCTGGATCACCATTGCGGCGAGCCCATTCAATCGAAGCAGACAGGTACCCCACCACAGCGTCAAACCATACGTACAAGCGCTTATTCGGCTGATCCTCCCAGCCGGGAACTGGGATTCCCCAGTCAATGTCGCGGGTCATGGCGCGCGGCTTGATCTCACCTAGCAGATTCTGGCTGAAACGGATGACGTTAGGGCGCCAGGTGTCAGACTCTTCGCGTTCGTCGAGCCACTTGCCAAGTGCGTCGGCGAGGGCAGGCAGATCCAAAAAGTAGTGCGTAGTCTCGACGAATTCCGGAGTTTCGCCATTGATCTTTGATCTGGGTTTTATCAGATCTGTGGGATCAAGCTGCTTGCCGCAATTGTCGCACTGGTCGCCGCGAGCGCCCTCGTACCCACACAGCGGGCAGGTGCCCTCGATATAGCGGTCTGGTAGGGTGCGCCCGGTAGATGGGCTAATTGCCGCTCCCATGGACTGCTCGACCATGTACCCATTGTCGCGGACAGTTTCGAACATTGACTGGACAACTTTGTAGTGGTTGCCGGTGGTGGTACGTGTAAAAAGGTCGTACGAGAGCCCCAGAGCGGTCAGATCTTCGACGATCAAGCGATTGTTTCGGTCAGCCAACTCGCGAGCACTTATCCCCTCGGCGTCAGCTGCCACCAAGATGGGAGTACCGTGTTCGTCTGTGCCTGAAACCATGAGTACATCGTGGCCGGCCATTCGCATGTAACGGCTGAAGACGTCCGACGGGACGCCAAAACCTGCAACGTGTCCAATATGACGGGGCCCGTTTGCGTAGGGCCAGGCAACAGAAGATAGTACTCGACTCATGGGTACCATCTTAGTATTTTTTTCCACATACTTTTAGCCGGGCCATTTTGGTGTATGCTATCTGCAACTATCAGGCTTGTCTCAGGGAGCAATAATGGCTAAAGCGCTGTTAGTAGTCGATGTGCAACCGACGTTTTGCGAGGGCGGGGAGCTGCCTATAGAAGGCGGTAACCAAGTGGCCCACGATATTGCCGATTTCGTAGCGAAGCATCGAAACAATTACGATCTTATTTGCACCACCCAGGATTGGCATATTTCTCCGGGTGGGCACTTTTCTGATCAGCCCGATTTCGTAGATTCTTGGCCCCCGCACGGGTTAGCTGGTAGCGCCAATGCCGAACTGCACCCCGCTCTGGCCGATTTGAATGCGGACGTCGCCGTAAAAAAAGGCGCCTACGCGGCAGCTTATTCGGGCTTCGAGGGCGAAGACGCCGACGGGCATCTGTTGGGCGCGATTTTGCGCGAGCGCGGAATTACCCAGATTGATGTCGTGGGCTTAGCGGAGTCGCACTGCGTAAAAGATACCGCTATCGACGGGGTGAAAGAGGGGCTAAAAGTTAGGGTATTTTTGGACCTGACTAAGCCAGTGTCCGAAGAATTGGGCCAGGCGGCGCGCGAGCAGATGCGCCGCGCCGGCGTTCTGCTTACTTCTTCTTTTTAGCCTTATTCTTCAGTACTAGGGCGGCCTCATAGAGGTCGTTTTTCGACACGTCGTGTTTTTTGGCTACGTGTTTTGCTGCCGCTTTCAGTTTGACGCCCTCTTCTACTAGTTCCATCACTTCGCGGGCCAGCGAAGCGGTGTCTGTTTTGCGCTTGGGAGCACCCGCAACTACCAGGGTGATTTCACCTAGCATTTCCTTTTCGGTGTAGGCGGTTAGTTCTTCGAGGGTGCCGCGGATCACCTCCTCGTGGGTTTTGGTTAGTTCGCGGCAGATGACGCCCTCGCGATCCTCGCCGAAAGTTCCGGCCATTGCGGCCAAAGTTTCGTGGACTCGACGAGGGGATTCGAAGAAGATCATAGTGCGGGGCTCGTCTGCTAGATCCCCCAACCTATTAGCTTGCGCGCCCGCCTTGCGGGGCAAGAACCCTTCGAAGCAGAACCTATCCGAGGGCAATCCGGAAATAGCGAGGGCGGTGAGTACCGCGGATGGGCCCGGCAGCACCGAGATCGGCACCCCTACTTTGGCTGCTGCGGCTACTAGGCGGAAGCCTGGGTCCGAGACGGTGGGCATGCCCGCATCTGAAACCACAACTACGCGTTCGCCGTCTTGAGCCGCCTCAAGTAGCCGATTCACCCTATCTTTTTCGTTGTGTTCGTGAAAGGAAATGATGTTTCCGTTTATGCGGGTGTTCAGCCGGGAGGCTAGGTTCAACGCCCGCCTGGTGTCTTCGGCCGCGACAATGTCAGCTTGAGCTAGGGCTGAAGCCAACCTAGGTGGGGCGTCAGCCGCATCCCCAATGGGCGTACCCGCTAATAGGATCGATCCTGGAATCTGGATGGTTTCTTCACTCACGTTCCAAGAGTCTCACGAATTCTTCAAAAGTTCGTCTTATACTTGCCCGACGCTTACGTACACTGGTGGGGTGGAACGACCGGTTTCGAACCAGAAATGGCAGATTATTTGCACTTTACTGTGTACTTTTGTGGCCGCAGTTATTCGTTTTTCCCGCCTGGGAGTGATTAATAAACTTGTTTTCGACGAAACATACTACGTAAAAGATGCCTATTCGCTCATGCACTTAGGCTACGAGGGCAAGTGGGGCCAGAACAAGGATTTCTTGTTCAATTCGGGGGATTTTTCTGCTCTCTCGCCCTCGCCTGCATTTGTAGTACACCCGCCTCTGGGGAAGTATCTGATTGGTATTGGCGGGAATTTGTTCGGCTGGGATAGCCCGTTTGGGTGGCGTTTTATGGCTGCCCTGTTTGGCACACTGTTGGTGCTGCTCACCTGCGTAATTGCTGGCAGACTTTTTGCTTCGGTTCCTACCACCGCACTGGCGGGTAGCTTCGTAGCTTTTGACGGGGTGGCGGTCTCGCTGTCCAGGACCAGTCTGTTAGACGTGTTTTTAGCTGTGTTCGTGCTGGCAGCTTTCTTAGCCGTTGTGTTGGATTTCCAACACAACGCTCACCGGATCCTAGCTTTGGCGGTTGAAAGTCCCTTTGAGGGCATTTTCTTCCGCCCGTATCTAATTTGTGCGGGTCTGGCTTGTGGGGCGGCTTGTGCGGTGAAATGGTCGGGTATTTGGGTTTTGGCGTGTTTGGGGATGGGAGTGTTTGCCTATGAGGTAGCTCTGCGTCTGAGAGTGCGCCAAAGCGCTACTTCCGTTGCCGGAGCCGTCACTGCGGGCGGCATTCCGGCCTTCGTGCAACTAGTGCCCGTTGCTTTTGTTGTCTACATGGCCTCTTGGGCGAACTGGTTTTTCGGGGCGGGCGGATGGAACAGCCATGCTAAGGGGAACAAGCTGCAAAATTGGCTGTCCTACCAAAGTCAGGTTTACGACTTTCATGTGGGACTTACTAAGAGCCATGTTTATCAGGCCAACGCGTTGCAGTGGATTTTCGATCTGCGTCCGACTTCTTTTGCCTATCAGAAACCCTACGGCGGCGAGGGCGATTACCTGGTGCGGGCGGTACTCGCCATGGGCAATCCCGCCCTGTGGTGGATTGGGCTTGTAGCGCTAGTTTGGCTCGTCTACGCTGCCGTCAGGTACAGGCGGTTTTCTTATGCGCTGGTCCTTCTAGGCTATGTAAGCACCTGGGTTCCTTGGTTTTTATACTGGCATCGCACTATCTTCATGTTTTACACGGTGGTGCTAGTTCCGTTTATTTCTCTTGCGGTTGCCGCTTTTATCCGGTTTTTGTGGAGGGCGGGAACACGCAGTTCGCTCGTTGGACTAGTTTCCAAGACCTTAGCTGCTATGGCAGTTGCTGCAATATCGGCTTGCGGCCTGTTCTTCTTACCGTTGGCCACAGGCATGCTCATTCCCCACTCGCACTGGCAGATGCGCATGTGGCTGCAGTCGTGGATTTAGAGCCCCTCATTGCGGCATGCTTTGCCTTTGCCGCAGTGCACCAAGGTTGCACTCTAGGATGAGGGCGAAAAAGAGGCGGGCGAAAGACCCGGAGGAGCTTTCTGATGCATGCCGCCGTCCCAGCAAAACCAATCGTTATAAATTCGTAACCTCATTTACCCACCAACCCAATCACATTTATGCAATGATGCATACATCCCAGTTGAGAGCGCTCTCAAACCTTGCTACATTCCTTTGAGAGCGCTCTCAGGGGTTTCCGCATAGGCGCGGTTATCAGCACAAAGGAGTCGCTGTAATGAATAGAAAAATTTTGCACCTGGGCGCGTTGGTGGGCCTTGCCGCACTCTCGCTGACCGCCTGTTCTTCCGCAGACAATGGCTCGGCAGAATCTGCAGATGGCAAGGTAACTCTTACCGTTGCTACTTTCAACGAATTCGGCTACAACAACCTGTTTGCCGAATATATGAAGTCCCACCCGAACATCAAAGTAGTGGAAAAGAAAGCCGCTACTTCTAACGAAGCTCACGACAACATGATGACCCGGCTTGCCGCCGGCAATGGCCTGGCCGACATTGAGGCCGTAGAGGTCGACTGGTGGCCAGAGCTGATGCAGTATCCGGATCAGCTGACAGACCTGAAATCTGATGCAACCCAAGGCCGCTGGCTCGATTGGAAGGCCAAAGCCGCTACCACTTCGGACGGAAAACTACTCGGGGCGGGCACGGATGCCGGTCCGGAAGCAATCTGCTACCGCGCTGACCTCTTCCAAAAGGCTGGCCTGCCTTCAGATCGCGACGAAGTCGCGAAGCTTCTCGAGGGCGGCTGGGATAAATACTTCGCGGTGGGCAAGAAGTTTGTCGACTCTACCGGCATACCTTGGTACGACGGCGCGGTAGGCACCTACCAGGGCATAATCAACCAGGTTGAAGAGCCTTTCGAAAAGAAGGACAACACGGTTATCGAACTGTCTAAGAACAAGCAGATAAAAGGTATATACGACAAGCTGATCACCGAGTCTGTAGACAATAAGCTGTCTGCTCACCTAGCCCAGTGGTCTGAGGACTGGACTAACGCCTTCCAGAAAGACGGTTTCGCCACCATGCTGTGTCCTCCTTGGATGCTTGGGGTGATCGAGGGCAACGCCTCCGGAGTCAAGGGTTGGGATATTGCTCCTGTTTTCCCTGGCGGGGGCGGCAATTGGGGCGGTTCTTACCTGACCGTGCCCACGCAAGGAAAGCATGTAAAAGAGGCCAAGGAGCTAGCGCAGTGGCTAACTGCTCCAGAGCAGCAGATCAAGGCCTTCAAAACCAAAGGGAACTTCCCCTCGCAAGTTAAGGCTTTGGAATCTGCAGATTTGACCGGGTACACCAATAAATTCTTCAACGACGCTCCAGTAGGCAAGATCTACTCCGAGATGTCCAAGAAGATCGAAATTCAGCCTTATAAAGGGCCAAATTTCTTCCCCATCACCTCACTGGTCACCGATGCCCTAAATCGCGTGGACGTCGACAAGACCGACAAGGCAGAGCCATCCTGGAAGAAGGCTCTGAGCGAATACAAGCAACTAGATCTACAGCAATAGCTGGTTTGCCCCTGGGCGTAGCGCCCAGGGGCACCCTTAGGAGCCTAAAATGTCTGCCCCCTCAAGCTTTCGCAACCGCCTCTCACGCGCAGACACCAAGTTGTCTCCTTACCTCTACATCAGTCCCTTTTTCATAATTTTTGCAATTACCGGCCTCTTCCCCTTGGCCTACACCGCCTGGGTGTCACTGCATAAGTGGCCGCTAATTGGGGGGAACCAGGGGTTTATTGGGGCAGACAACTACGTGGCTGTATTACAGCACCCAGTATTCTGGACCGCCTTGCGCAACACTTTCTCGATTTTTTTACTGTCCTCGCTGCCCCAGGTGATATTGGCACTCTTCATCGCCTGGGTACTCGACGCGAATCTGCGCGCAAAAACCTTTTGGCGCATGGGAGTGCTGCTCCCCTACGTCGTTGCTCCCGTGGCGGTTTCGCTCATATTTTCAAAAGTTTTTGCCGACCAGTCTGGCATGATCAACACTTTGATCGGCTATCTGGGGATCAGCCCGATAGGTTGGCACTCGTCGACTTTGGCCTCGCACATTGCCATCGCGAATATGGTCAACTTCCGTTGGACAGGTTATAACTCCCTGATTTTGCTCGCGGCTATGCAAGCCGTCCCCCACGAACTCTACGAGGCAGCAACAGTAGATGGGGCCGGCCCAGCACGCCAATTCTTCTCGGTCACTATCCCTCAGCTGCGCTCGACCCTCATATTTGTGATCATCACGTCCACAATTGGCGGATTGCAAATATTCGACGAGCCAAGAATGTTCGACACCATGGGCGGGGGCGGCGCCGACAAGCAGTGGCTTACCTTGTCTATGTACATGTACCAGCTGGGCTGGGGGGGGCACAAAAATCATTTGGCAAAGCCGCCGCCGTAGCCTGGCTACTGTTCTTGATAGTGGTGGCATTCGCAGCCTTGAATTTCTTACTCACAAGACGGATCGCCTCCGCCGATTCCAACGGAACAAAGAAGGATCGCAAATGAAGTCGGAACCTTCACTCGCAATGATCAGGCAACGTTCGGGCAAGAGGGCAGCCGCTGCTGCTCGCAGGCGGAGAGCCCGCAAGGGAAATTTTGGTCCTGCCAAGCGCCCTCGCTGGTATAGGTATGTTGTACTTGCGCTCATCTTGCTCGCATCCGCATATCCCTTGTATTTTGCCTTCTTGTTGGCTTCTTCTACAGCTCCGAAGATTGCTCGCTCCCCTGTCCCGTCATTAATTCCGCAGGGGCACTTTTTGCAGAATCTGCATCGCGTAATGGATTCCGGTGTCGACTTGTGGGCAGCATTTTGGAACTCACTGCTTGTAGCTGTAATAGTTTCAGCCTCGGTAGTCTTCTTTTCGATGCTGGCAGGATACTCTTTTTCTAAGCTCCGCTTTGCTGGTAAAAACGGATTACTGACGTTCGTCATCGCAACTATGGCTGTGCCTGCCCAACTCGGCGTGGTCCCACTTTTTATGGTTATGAATAAGCTTGGCTGGTCTGGGGAGCTTATTTCAGTAATCGTGCCTGGGCTAGTCAGTGCCTTCGGAGTCTTCTGGATGACGCAATACATCCGAGATGCCCTGCCTAGTGAGCTAATCGAGGCCGCTCGAGTAGATGGGGCTTCAATGTTCCGCACATTTCTAACTGTTGCGGTTCCCGCAGCTCTGCCCGCAGCCTCAATGCTTGCACTGTTTACGTTTGTCGGCTCGTGGACCAACTTTTTCTGGCCATTCATCGTGTTGGGGAATAAGAATCCGACGCTTCCGGTCGCTCTCCAACTGCTGCAGGCTTCCTATTTCAAGGACTATTCGCTAATCATGACGGGCGTAGTAGTCGCAACCGTCCCACTTTTGATTCTGTTTATTTTTGCCGGACGCCGTCTGGTTTCCGGGGTTATGCAAGGAGCAGTAAAAGGATGACAACTATTCAGCTTCCAAAGGATTTTTTTCTAGGCGTGGCCACTGCTGCCGCCCAGGTAGAGGGCGCTGCTTTCGAAGATGGAAAGGGCCCTTCGATTTGGGATACCATGTGCCGCGAAGAGGGGCGCATCGACGATTCTTCAAATATAGATGTGGCCTGCGACCACTATCACCGCGTAGACGAAGATGTGCAGCTGATTTCTTCACTCGGGGTCTCTACCTACCGTTTTTCTATCTCTTGGGCGCGAGTCATGCCAGATGGACGTTCTGTAAATCAGAAGGGTCTGGAGTTCTACGCAGCTTTGCTAGACAAGTTGAACGCTGCGGGAATTCAGCCGTGGGTCACCCTGTACCACTGGGATCTGCCTCAGGCCCTTCAGGACGAGGGCGGCTGGGCTAACAGGCAGACGGCGAGTCTTTTTGCCGAATACGCGAGGGTGGTTTATTCGGCTTTGGGCGAGCGAGCTAACGTCTGGACGACCTTGAACGAACCATGGTGTGCCTCCTTTTTGTCCTACGTTTGCGGGGAGCATGCTCCCGGCCATACCAGCCCTGACGAGGGCGTGGCGGCAGCCCACCATCTACTTTTGGCACATGGCCTGGCGACGGCACAGATTCGCCGCCTTGCCCGCCAAAAGGGGTTGCATCCGAAGGTAGGAATTACCTTGAATTTCTCGTGGGCGCATCCTGCGAACCCCGATTCTGCTGCAGACCGCGATGCTGCTAGGCGGGTTAATGGGGCACAAAATCGCATATTTGCAGATCCACTTTTTTTGGGTGCCTATCCGCCAGATGTGGTGGCTGACATGGCTCTGGAAGCCGATATTATGAAGTACGTGCGGGAAGGGGATTTGCAGATTATTAGCGCCCCAATCGACGTGCTGGGGATAAACTTTTACAACGGCTCCCAGGTAGCAGCACCCTCTGAGGGGTATAAGCCGGCCTCTCCCCAAAGAAACGCTCGGGGAGTTTTAGGGCGTTCTCCGATTGTTGGATCGGCTTCGGTTGTTCCCGTTGCTCGGCATACTCCCCATACTGCTATGGGCTGGGAGGTGAAGGCCTCCGACCTCTACGAGCTGTTAGTTTGGCTCAATTCTGAATACGCCCGCCCCTTCGACACTGAAATGGTGATTACCGAAAATGGGGCTGCATTCGACGACGTGCCCGACCGTACCGGTTACGTAGACGATTCTAAGGACAGGCTAGTTTACTTGCGCGATCACCTTGCCGCTGCCTTGCGGGCACGCTCCGAAGGGGTCAATTTGAAGGGCTATTTGGTTTGGTCGCTTCTCGACAATTTCGAGTGGGCGCGCGGCTACACCAAACGCTTTGGCATTGTCCGCGTCGACTATGGCACTATGCAGAGGGTTCCGAAGGCCTCTGCGCATTGGCTTGCCAAGGTCGCAGCAAATCGCAATTTCGAGGCTCCAGAGCCTTAGGCTGGTGACATCGAGTGAGGAGCTTACATGGCCAGAACCATTACTTTAGAGGACGTTGCCAGCACCGCGGGAGTCTCGCGAGCCACGGCCTCTAGGGTTGTCCGGGGCGGAGTCGGAGTCTCTACGGCAAAGGTACAGGCGGTCGAAGCTGCTATTGCTGCCTTGGGATATAGGCCCAACCAGGCTGCCCGTTCGCTGGCTACCTCTAGAACGGACATGGTGGCATTAGTGATTCCTGAACCGGATACGCGGCTATTTTCGGATCCTTTCTTCGCCTCCGTGTTGACGTCCGTAAACCGCTCATTTGCGGGCACCTCAACCCAATTAGTTTTGGCAATGGCTGAACGCAACTCTTCAACCTCAAAGTTGCACTCTTTTCTGTACGATGGGCACGTTGACGGCGCTATTGTAGCTTCTCACCACCAGGTGCCCGGGCAAATCCAGTTTTTGTTGAATGCACCCATTCCTATGGTTTTTATTGGAAAGCCTACCGCGGAGTCCAAATTTACCTCGTGGGTGGACGTCGATAACGTGGAGGCCGGTCGTATTGCAGCGCGTAGGCTGAAGGAAAGGGGCATCAACCACCCGGCGATTGTTACAGGCCCTTTAGACATGTTGGCTGCCTCCGACCGCTTGAGGGGCTTCCGTCAGGTGGTGGGCCCGGATTTTGTTATGGTCGAGGGCGATTTTACTGCAGCTTCAGGCGAGCGTGCTGCTCAAAGGATTGATCCTGCCTACGTTGATGGGGTGTACATTTGCTCGGATCTAATGGCGATGGCTGCAATAGATTGTTGGCGCAGTCGTGGCATCGCGGTACCTGATGACCTGGCAGTAGTGTCTAACGACGGTACGGGGGAGGGGCAACGTTTTAGCCCGCGGTTGACGAGTGTTTCTAACCCAGTACAGGACCTAGGCACCCACGCAGCACGCATGCTATCAGCCCTAATCGCGAAAGAACCTATAAACCACCCAACACTACTAGGCTGCAACCTCATCAAAGGCGAATCCGACTAACCCACCCCCCTGTGTTGTTTGTGGCCCGCCCCTCCCGGAGGGGCCCCACCCGCAACCCGCACCCTGCCAGGGAGCACCCACCCTGCCATAACAGCCCGACTACCCGGACCCCGGCAAGCAAACCGGGCTTACACAACAAGCAAGCCCAAGGGTTTAACAAGACGGCGGGTTTAACAAACAGAAGGACCCAACCCCCCACTATATAGAGGGGTTGGGCCCAACCAAATAACAAAGAATAATCCGTGGCAGTGACTTACTCTCCCACACTAAAAAGTGCAGTACCATCAGCGCTGGCAAGCTTAGCTACCGGGATCGGAACGGGACCGGGCGTGACCTTACCGCTATGACCACCACGAAAACCTATAACAACCACCCCAGCAACAAGCCGGG
>NZ_ATUW01000003.1 GCF_000420405.1 Winkia neuii subsp. neuii DSM 8576
TCACGTGTTACTCACCCGTTCGCCACTCTCACCAAAAGTGCAAGCACCAATGGATCCCGTTCGACTTGCATGTGTTAAGCACGCCGCCAGCGTTCGTCCTGAGCCAGGATCAAACTCTCCAAACAAAAACATTCAGAAAACACCCAAAAAAGGGCAATCCCAACCAAAAAAACAAAAAACAGACTCACACAACCAAAAAAGAAGTGCAAAGCCCACACACAAAAAAGAGCAAAAAACAAAAACACACTATCGAGAACAAAAACAACCCCACCACACCAAACAACCAACCAAAACAGCCAGCCACCTGGGGGCACACCAAAAAACCAAACCCCAAACAAGAGCCCGATCTCTCGGCAACAGAAAACTACTCTAAGCTATTTCTTCCAAGTTTGTCAACTCTGTTTCCAGTGAGACAGGCCTCAGAAGCGCTATTTGGTTTTCCAATCTCCCGTCGTTTCCGCCGGGCGACAGGAAACAATATAAACAGATTCCCCCAGCCCATTACAAATCAGCGGCAGGTGAGCATGCGCACACCTGCCGCTGAACTGGGAGTTTAGCTAACTATTAGTAGTCTACGTGCTCCTGAGCGGCAATTTCATGATGCGGCAGATCAGTTACCGCCTTCTTCACTGCCTCCGCGACAGCAGTAGCTACCCCAGGATGGAAAACGCCCGGGATTATGTAGTCAACCGATAGTTCTGCCTCGGATATCACCTCGGCGATAGCTACAGCTGCCACCCGCAGCACCTCGGTAGTGATGTGCGAGACGCGAGCATCGAGCAGCCCGCGGAACAGCCCGGGGAACGCCAACACATTGTTGATCTGATTCGGGAAGTCAGACCTGCCAGTGGCCACAATCTTGGCATATTTCGATGCCTCCATCGGATCCACCTCGGGCGTTGGATTTGCCATAGCAAAGACAATCGCATCTTCCGCCATCTGCGCGATGTCTTCCCCGCTCAAGATTCCCCCATGGGAAACCCCAATAAAAACATCGGCCCCGCGCAACCCGTCTTTCAGCGAACCGCGTACCTTGCGAGGATTAGTATGCTCAGCAAGCCATCTGCGTGCCGGGTGCATGCCCTCGACCTCGTCAGAAACCAAGGCCCCAGAACGGCCGTAGCCCACAATGTCGCGAGCCCCCTGAGCCAGTAGCAATTTGATGATCGCCGACCCCGCAGCGCCCACTCCCGACACCACTATCCGAATGTCAGAAATATCCTTGCCTACGAGCTTCAAAGCATTCAGCAAAGCCGCCAAAGTAACAATGGCAGTTCCATGCTGATCATCGTGGAACACCGGGATATCGAGCTCATTGCGGAGCCGCTCCTCGATCTCAAAACACCGCGGAGCAGAAATGTCCTCGAGATTAATACCTCCGTAGGCAGGGGCAATGGCCTTCACAATGTTCACAATTTCATCGGTGTCTTTGGTATCCAGAGCAACCGGCCAAGCGTCAACCCCACCAAACTGCTTGAACAGACAGGCCTTGCCCTCCATGACAGGCATTGCCGCCTCGGGGCCAATGTCGCCAAGGCCAAGCACCGCGGTGCCATCAGTAACTACCGCCACAGTATTCTTCTTGACCGTGAGCGAAAAAGCTTTCGACGGCTCGTCGTGAATAGCCGTGCACACTCGCGCCACCCCGGGCGTATACACCCGAGACAAATCGTCGCGGTTTCGAATCGGACTCTTAGGCGCCACCTCCAACTTGCCCCCAACGTGGGCTAAAAAGGTCGCATCCGAAACAGCCAACACCTGTACGCCCTCTGTACTTTGTAAAAGGGAGGCCAACTGCCTGCGATGGCCGCTATCGCGGGTGTCGCAAGTCAAGTCCACAGTCAGCCGGGCGCCCCCAGAATGGGCCACGTCCAGCCCCGTGATCTCGGCTCCCGTGGAAGTTACCAAATCGACAATCTGCCCGGCTGAAACTGCTGCCGAGGAAAGAAGCAACCGAAACTGGACGGTGTAAGAAGGTGAAGTCCTCATTTATCCTGGCATGCCTTCAATAGAAGTTGGCTGGCCTTCGCAGCGTCGGCCTTACCCCGCATTTCCTTCATTACCTGCCCCACGAGAGCGCCAACAGCCTTGGTCTTACCCCCCTGGATCTTGGCAACAATATCGGGATTAGCCTCGACCACCTTTGCCACTGCGGCATCCAATGCGCCGTCGTCCTGAACGAGCTCGAGGCCCCGCGCAGACATTACCGTAGCCGGATCGCCCTCGCCGTCAAGCACTCCTTCAAGGCACTTACGCGCCAGTTTGTCGGTAAGCTTGCCCTGATCAACGAGCTTTTGCAGCTCAGCAATCTGGGTTGGCGTTACAGCAAGCTCGTCGAGTTCCACGCCGCGATCCTTAGCGGCACGCGACAACTCGGTCATCCACCATTTCCTGGCTGCGGCAGGCTTGGTACCAGCATCGACCGTTTGCACGATTAGATCCAACGCCCCCGCGTTGACGACATCGCGCATCTCCATATCGGTAAAGCCATACTCCTCGCGCAACCGGCGCCTGCGGGCAACCGGAAGTTCCGGAAGAGACTCGCGCAACTGCTCAACCCACTCCCGCGCAGGGGCCACCGGTACCAAATCCGGCTCCGGGAAGTAACGGTAATCCTCAGCATCCGATTTCTCGCGCCCCGAAGAAGTAGTGGAATCCTCCTCGTGCCAGTGGCGGGTCTCCTGAATAACCTTTCCGCCCTTCGACAATATGGCACCCTGGCGCCGCATTTCGTAGCGAACAGTCTTATCAATGGCCCTGAACGAGTTCACGTTCTTCGTTTCCGTACGAGTGCCCAATGGAGAAGAGGGATCCTTGCGCAACGAAACGTTCACGTCCGCGCGCACATTGCCGCGCTCCATGCGGGCCTCAGACACGTCCAACGCCCGGAAAATATCGCGCAGCGTCTGCACGTACTTAGCAGCCACCTCAGGAGCTCGCTCCCCAGCCCCCTCAATGGGACGAGTAACGATTTCAACCAGCGGCACCCCAGCACGGTTGTAGTCAACCAGAGAGTATGCCGCCCCCTGAATGCGCCCCTCGGCACCCCCAATGTGAGTGTTCTTGCCCGCATCCTCTTCCATGTGGGCACGTTCAATATCGACCCGGAACATACTCCCGTCGTCAAGCTCTACATCTACGTAGCCGTCGTATGCAATAGGCTCGTCGTACTGTGAAGTTTGGAAGGCCTTAACCAAATCCGGATAGAAATAGTTCTTGCGGGCGAAGCGGCAGAACTCGGCAATATTGCAATTCAGCGCCAGCCCAATCTTGATTGCGTACTCGACCGCCTTGTGGTTGACCACCGGCAGCGACCCGGGCAATCCCAAAGAAACAGGCGTAATCTGAGTGTTTGGCTCGCCCCCAAAGGCATTTGGGGCAGCGTCAAACATTTTAGTCTTGGTCCCCAGTTCTACGTGTACTTCAATACCGAGGACGGGATCAAAGTTCGCTACCACGTCCTCGTACTTCATCAACGTGCTCACTTGTCTTCCTCCCACGTCTTAGCCGGGCAGTAATCCGGCAAATCAGCCTCTACAACGCTCTCAACTGCTGCAGCGGCAGCATACATTTGCTTATCCTGGCGCGCCGGAGCGAGTACCTGCAGCCCCACCGGTAAGCCTTCCTTTGGATCCAAACCAATCGGTACCGATACCCCGGGAATGCCAGCCAAGTTCGAAGGAATAGTAGTGACGTCACCCAAGTACATAGCCAACGGATCGTCTAACTTCTGCCCAAACTTCCAGGGAACTGTGGGAGCTGTGGGAGACATCAGTACATCCACCTGCCCAAACACCTTCTCGAGATCGCGCTGGACCAAAGTGCGTACCTTCTGCGCACTGCCGTAGTAGGCATCGTAGTAACCAGCCGACAACACGTGCGTGCCCAGAATAATGCGCCGCTTTACCTCGTCGCCAAAGCCGGCCTCGCGAGTTGCAGCCATGACTCGTTCGGCAGTAACGTGCCCTTCCTTCGGTTCCACTCGCAAGCCGTAGCGAACCCCGTCGAAACGGGCCAAGTTGGAGCTAACCTCGGCAGGCATAATCAGGTAATAAGCCGAAAGAGCATATTCGAACGACGGACAATCGACCTCGACTACCTCAGCTCCAGCCTCCCGCAAGGAATCGATGACCCTGTTAAACGTAGAAACTACGCCCTCCTGGTATCCCTCGCCCTGCAGCTGCTTGACAATGCCAACGCGCAAACCCTTGGCACTACCGGAGCGCACAGCCCCAGAAAGATCAGCAACCGGTTCATCCAACGAAGTAGAATCAGCCGGATCATGCCCCCCAATGAGCTCCTGCAGCGCCGCCGCATCGGCCAGCGTACGCGCACAAGGACCAATCTGATCGAGAGAAGAAGCCATTGCCACCAAACCGTAACGGGAAACCGCTCCATATGTAGGCTTCACACCTACAGTGCCGGTAAACGCAGCTGGCTGACGTATAGACCCGCCAGTATCGGAACCTAGTGCAAAAGGAACCATAAAGGCGCTCACAGCGGCCGCACTGCCCCCGCCAGAACCGCCGGGGATGCGATCCAAATCCCACGGGTTATGCGTGGAGCCGAACGCAGAATGCTCAGTGGAAGAGCCCATGGCGAATTCGTCCATGTTGGTCTTGCCAACAATAGGCAGCATAGCCTTCTTCAACGTCGAAACTACCGTGGCATCGTAGGGAGGCAGCCACCCCTCTAAAATCTTAGACGCACAAGTGGTGGGTACTCCGCGGGTGACAATATTATCCTTTACCGCAATAGGAACCCCAGCCAACGGGTGCAATTCCTTGCCCTGCTCGCGTGCTTCATCGACACGCCGCGCAGTAGCCAAAGCCCCCTCGGCATCCACGTGCAAAAATGCGTGCACTTTCGAATCGAACGCTTCAATGCGATCCAAACAGGCTTGCGTCAACTCAACCGAGGTGATCTCGCCGGCCCGCAGCTTTTCAGCCATTGCCAGCGCAGACAACTGCAAAATGCTGTTCATTTATTCCTCCCCCAAAATCTGCGCAACCTTGAACTGGCCTCGCTCCGACTCGGGTGCGGCACGCAAAACTTCGTCCCGATCCAAAGTGGGTCCAACCTCGTCCTCGCGCATCACATTCTGCAACGCGATCGGGTGAGAAGTAGCTGGAACATCAGGAGTGGCAACCTCAGACACGCGCGAAACCGCATCTGCAATCTGGTCAAGTTCACCAGCAAGTCGCGTAATCTCCGAATCAGTAAGTGCAATACGGGCCAGCCCAGCTAACCGGGCGACCTCTTCAGTGGAAATAGTCGACATGCTTCGATGGTACCTTCTCGGCCCGGCAACGAGCTAAGCGGCCCGCAAAAAAACTAGCCGCGATAGAGTAACCCCATGGCGAAACGATCCAAGATACAGACGGCAAAGAAAGCCACAAAATACGCGTTAGGTACTTTCTTTACTGCTCAAGCGGTGGCGGCTGCCGCCCTCGTGTGCGTAGACGAATGGCGAAAACGCCGCAGCCCCTCCGGTCCGCTGTCGTTTCCAACGCTGCCTCCCAAACAACTGGCAGTCTCGGACAACAAGCTGACCACCTACATGGATGCGCGCCAGCTCTACGACGACATGATCGACGCCATCGAAGGGGCCCACTCATATGTCTTCTTCGAATCCTTCATCTGGAAGGGCGACCAAACAGGCCACCGCTTCAAAGACGCCCTAATCGCGGCAGCAGAGCGGGGGGTCGAAGTATTCATCATTTACGACGGTTTCGCCAACTTAGTAGTGCCACCGCCCTTCAAACGCTTTCCCAAACTTGATCATCTGCACGTGCTCCAATTCCCCATAGTCAAATTCGGAATTTTCAAACGCGGTTTCAGAGCCATGGGACGCGACCACAGAAAAATTTTAGTGGCAGACGGCAAAATTGGCTTCGTAGGCGGCTACAACATCGGAGAAATTTACATCGACCAGTGGCGCGACACCCACCTGCGCATCGAGGGCGAAAATGTTTGGGAGCTTGATAACGCCTTCGTGGACTTTTGGAATGAACACTGCAAGGCCTCGCAAAAGCACCTCCTCGACCGCGGCGCCCGCAGCTGGGACAACAAGATCACGGCTGCCTTGAACACGCCCCGCAAGCTACTATTCCCCGTGCGAGGCATATACATAGACGCAATCGAACGCGCTTCAAAACGCGTGTGGATCACCTCCGCCTATTTCATCCCCGACGCCCAAATCCAAGATGCCCTCCTAGCGGCCGCCCACCGTGGAGTAGACGTAAGAGTACTGGTACCCGAAAAATCGAACCACCTAATCGCAGACTGGGCAGCTCGCTCCTTCTACGCCGAACTGCTGGAATCTGGGGCGCAGCTTTGGCTATACCAAGACGTTATGATTCACGCCAAGACCATGACCGTCGACGGGCGCTGGTCCACCATCGGTACCGCAAACATCGACCAACTCTCGATGACCGGAAACTTCGAGATAAACCTGCAAATAACAGATCGCGAACAGGCAGGCTACCTCGAAAAAGTATTCCTCGAAGACCTTACCAACTCGCGCGAAATGAGTCTGCTCGAATGGGAATCTAGAGGTTCACTAGTGCGCATGACCGAACGGCTGGTACGCCCCCTACGCCACATCCTCTAGCCGAGCTTCGAATCTAAATAGTCCTGCCCGCCCTCAAGCAAAGGAACAAAATCCTCATCGGAAAGGACCGGGATGGAAAGCGCTTCGGCTTTAGAGGCTTTCGAGCCTGCCCCGTCTCCGGCAACCACCACCGTAGTCTTTTTCGACACCGAGCCCGCAGCCTTGCCCCCGCGTGCTTCGATAGCCGCCTTGGCTTCGTCGCGGCTAACCCCCGGCATCTTTCCTGAAACCACGACCGTCATACCTGCCAGGGTCTGTTCGACCTGGTTGGCCTGCTCGCTCATGCGCACCCCGGCCTTTTTCCAGGCCTCGACAATATCGAGGTGCCACTGCTCTGCAAACCAGGATTTTACGGAACGGGCAATTACCGCACCCACGCCTTCAACCTCGGCAATTTCTGCTTCCGACGCATCCCGCAAGGCTTCCAAGGAACCAAAATGGCTAGCCAAAGCACGGGATGCCGTAGGCCCCAGATGGCGAATCGACAGCGCTACCAGTACTCGCCAAAGCGGCTGCTCCTTCGCAGCCTGCAGCTCCCGCAATAGCGAAGTTACAGTCTTACCCGCCTGCGGCGGCCCATAGAGCGAACCCGTCTTTTCGGCCTCAGCAGCAGAAAGCTTTTCCCCTTTCGACCAGAAATAACGGGTCTGCACCCACGAGTTCTTCTTCTTGCGCCAGATCATTACGTCGCGCAAATCGGCACTAGTCAAATTGAACACCGGAGCTTCATTGGACAGTACCGGCGCAGCGGCAGGCGGCAGCAGCGCCTCCGCCCTCAGAATTTGCTCTGCGTGGGGCAGCTCTTCGGCCCCCTCTAGGCGCAGTACTTTTCCGGAATCGAGAACTACCGTCTGTCCTGCCACCAGGGCCGCAGCAACCTCGTCTCGGTTGGCCTCCGGCTGGGTAAGCGCTAGGGCAGATTCGTCGCCTAACCCCTCAATATCTAGCGCCCCACGCGAACCGAGATGAGAGATGCGCTCGGTAATTTGGGCAGGACAATATGCTTGATTTGGGCAGCGTAGATCGACGTCGCCTTCTTTTTGGGCGGCTATCTTGCTCCCACACGAAGGGCAATGGGTAGGCATTACGAATTCATGCTCGGAACCATCCCTTGCCGCAACCACAGGACCCACGATTTCGGGTATTACGTCCCCTGCCTTTCGCAGCACCACAGTATCGCCGATGAGCACCCCCTTTCGGGCTACCTCTTCAGCATTGTGCAAGGTGGCTCTAGATACATTGGATCCATCTACAAAGGCTTCCTCCATGAGCCCGTAAGGGGTGACCCTGCCTGTGCGTCCGACGTGCACTCTTATGTCTAACAGGCGGGTGTGCACTTCGACCGGAGGAAACTTATAAGCGGTGGCCCATCGAGGAGTCCTAGAGGTCTGCCCCAAACGAGTTTGCAGCTCCACATTATCGACCTTCACCACCACCCCGTCGATGCCGTGTGCAATCTGAGGCCGCTTCTTCCCAATGCGGTCTATGTAGTCGTAAATCTGGGGAAGAGAATCAACCACCTCAGTGTGTTCAGATACAGGCAGTGACCATTCTTTCAACTGCCTGTACCAGCCATGCTGGGTAGCTGGGGCATTGTCCCACTCAACAGCTCCGACGCCGTGTGTAATCATCGCTAAAGGTCTGGTTGCGGTTACCTGCGGATTCTTCTGTCGCAAAGATCCAGCCGCCGCGTTGCGCGCATTGACGAAAATTTTGCGCTTGGGTTTCGCCTTTTTTTTCGCTTCGCGCAGCTCTTCTTGTTTTTTGTTAAACAGGGCTGCCTGGGCATTCATTTCCTTAAACGCTTCAATCGGCATATATATTTCGCCGCGAATTTCGATAGTTTTAGGAACGTCTTCACCTGTGAGCTGGTTAGGAATTTGCGCTATCGTAGCCACGTTCGCACTTACATCCTCGCCAACTGTACCGTCGCCACGAGTAGTCGCCCGCTCCAGCTTCCCGTCCCTGTAGAGAAGGGAAATTGCCAGTCCATCTACTTTCACCTCACAGGTAACTGGCAGCTTCTGCGTGCCGGCAGCTTTCTGCATGCGTCGGTACCAGGCCTCAACTTCTTCGAGCGAAAAAACGTCGTCTAAAGAAAGCATGCGCTCTAAATGAGTGAACGGGGCAAAAGCCTGGGTAGGCTCCCCACCCACGGACTGGGTGGGCGAAGAATTCGTGACTAACTCCGGGTGCTCGTCCTCGAGGTGCTGCAGGCGCGAGAAGATTTCGTCATAGCGGGCATCTGAAAGCTCGGGGGAATCCTGGTCGTAATACTGGGTTCGGGCCTTTTCAATTTGGTCGACCAATTGCCTGTGCAGATCGGCCGCCGTCTTCTGGCTTACATGCTCGCTCATGGCTTCTATTGTTATCCACAGTTCCACCCAGGTCTATTTGAGTTGTCCAGCTGTGGAGAATACGACCATGGCCTGACCACTTTTTCTACGGTAAGAACCATGAAGCAACTTCTCCTGACCCCACTGGAAGGCCCTCAAGCCGGCTGCCCGACGCCACTTGTCGAGGGCGTGCTGGGGCGAGGCCTTGTTGCAGATCCCACGGCCTCCAGAAAGCAGGTGCAGGTGAGGCGCGTTCGCTCCACTTTCCGGGCCCACGCCCTCGCCCGCCACAACTTACCGCGAGTACTCTTCGGGAGGTGGTGGCTTTCCAAGCGTTCCTTTAGGATCCATCCGGGCACCTGCTTTCAACTCGGACAGACAAGGGTAAGGGTATGCGCCCGCCCAAACGATCTGCGCTATCGCAAGCCTCAGCTGCGTCAGAGGGAATTGAACCGCGCCATATTTTTTCTCCCCTTGTTAGTGATGCCACTGTTCCTGTTCAGGACGTTCGCGGCAAATTGGCTGCTGCTAGGCGTTCTGGCAGCTATAACGGCCGCGGTGGGTGGGATTGGCATTTATAAGTGGCGCGTGCAAATACGGCAAAAACTCCCTTTGCCAACCCCGTGGGGGCTGTATTTGCGGGCACAGAGCGTGCAAGCTCCATCTACGCATTCGGGGCCTTTAGTGGCATGGATTTCAGATCCGAAAAAGGGTGAGATTCTGAAGGTCGAGCCCGGCGAATGCGTCTATTTGGTGGGCCGACACTCCTCGGCAAACCTGTGGTGGTGGCTGGCCCAATGCGGAGCAGAAATTTCCGCGGGCGAGGACTGTTACAAGGTCTCTTGGAAAGATGGTGAGGCCACCCTGGCGGCAGTATCTGACGAGGGCGAAGTTCCTGCCGCGGCAACTCGAATAGTGCTGGTTGACTCCCCCGTCGGGGTATCGCACAGCTGGTTTGCCAACTTTTTGAATTCGGGCGCCAAAATGCCAGAGGTGGTATTGACCGAAATGCCAGCAGAAACAGTCAAGGGAACGCTATGGCAGCACCCCTCCAACAGGGTGCAGATAGGCCAGGATACCTCTGGCCCAGTATTTCTAGATTTGGCTGACGGTCCCCACGCTTTAGTAGCGGGTACTACAGGGGCAGGTAAATCGGAAGCGCTAACAACTTGGCTGCTGCAACTCGCATTGGCCGCTCCCCCGTGGCAACTCAACTTCATCCTTGTCGATTACAAAGGTGGGGCTGCCTTCGGCCCGTTAGAAGGCCTACCCCATGTAGCCGGAATGTTGACGAACCTGGATTCTGGGGCCACAGAACGAGCCCTTTCGTCGCTAATGGCCGAACTAAAACGGCGCGAACGTGCACAGGCACAAGGCGAAGCCCCCGGCCCGCGCCTAGTCATAGTGGTAGACGAATTTCGCGAGCTAGCTCTGACCCACCCCAAGATCCTAGAAGATCTAACCCGCATTGCTGCGCTCGGCCGCTCGCTCGGAGTATCTCTAGTGCTTGCAACTCAACGTCCCGGCGGCGTAGTGGATTCGCATATTCGTGCCAACGCCTCGATCAGACTCTGCCTACGGGTACTTGAAGCCACCGATTCCATGGATGTGCTTGGGGACGCTACCGCCGCTTCTCTGCCGGCGATCCCAGGCAGAGCAATTCTCGAAGCCGCAGGCTCGCGAAGGGACGTCCAAATCTCCTGGACGAAACCTGAGGTAGCCATGGCCATAGTTAGGCGCATCCAAGCTGCAACCGATTTCGTTGCCTCGGCCCCCTGGGCCCCAGAGCTGCCACGTGCGCTACCACTTTGCGAGGCCGCCGCAGGAGGTGGAAGCGGAAGCGTGCTCGGAGAGGCAGACTACCCTGACCGCCAATGCACAGACAGTTTCTGCCTTCCCACCCTCGGAAAAATCCTGCTCTGCGGCCCTACCCGCATGGGTGCTACAACCGCCGCAAAAACGTTAGCCTGCCAAGTAGTGGGCAGGCCCGTACACGTGTTCACTTCACGGCCAAGCGAATGGAAAGGAGCCACCACCGTAATAGACGCCCCCTGCCTGCAGGCACAAGGCCTGTCACTTCTCTTAGCGGGGCAGAGTGCAGGAGCACTGGTAATTATCGACGGGATAGAAGCGCTACTTGCAAACCTAGATTTATCGGAGGGGACCGGAATAGGTCTGGAATTATTAGAACAGCTGTGCCGAATGGATGGGATCGACCTAGTGGTTACTGTCCGCCCAGCTCAGACGGGCGCTCGTTGGTGTGCCAACTTCTCCACTCGCATATATCTAGGCCTTACAGATCCCCTCGACATAGCCCGAGTAGGACTAAAAGCTAAAGATGCGGCCCAGCTCAAAAATCCAGGCAGGGCGCTCGTAGTGACACAGGAAAAAACAGTAGTACAAATAGCCCTACCAGAGGCACTGTCCGCAGCAGGTATGCCGCTAGTCAGCACACTACCGCAGCCAGGAACTATAGCTGGAGTGGGCATTGGCTGGCAGGGGCCACTTGGAACGCCTTGGGTACCGAGCCCCGGCAGATGGCTGATAGCTGGGCCAGCAGGCTCCGGCAAATCTACCCTGTGCAGCGCCCTCGCAAGAGCTCTCGCTATAGAACCTGAGCAGGTTATAGATTCAGCAAAAGGATCGCGCCCACCCATCACTGACTCAACCACTCTTCTCACCTGCTCAATCACTGAACTGACTACCGCCTTTTCAGGGCCACTAAGCGACTACGCGGCCAACGCCAAGATCGTTGTTTTAGCACCGAACTCGGCAATTCGAAGCTGGGCTCGAGACTACGACCTAACGGGCATGCTGCCGCTCCCCGGGCAGACCAAGCCAGGGCGGGGTATTTATTTCGACGGAGCGGAGGCTAAGGTGATCCAAACCACCGCCAGAACTGCGCTGTGACTATTCCCACCCTCCAACCAACTAATACGACACTCAAAACCCTTGCAAAACGTTGCAGAGATAAGAAAAATGGATACACGTTCCAATCTGCGTTAACGCAGAAGTCATCTCGGGGACACCTACTGTTCCCAATCGAAGGAGTGCCCAATGGATTGGCGTAGCCGTGCTGCCTGCCTGACAGTCGATCCCGAACTGTTTTTTCCAATCGGAAATACCGGGCCAGCTATTGCTCAGGCAGAGGAAGCGAAGCTAGTTTGCAACAAATGTGACGTGCAAGAAACCTGTCTAAAATGGGCAATCGAAAACCATCAGGATTCTGGTGTCTGGGGCGGCAAGAGCGAAGACGAAAGGCGTTCCATGCGCCGTCGTGCCGCTCGCGCACGCCGCGCTAGCTAAGCGCAACGATAATAGTTTGTGCGGGGCAACGCCCCGCACAAACTATTTAACGGCCGCGATCATAGATCGTCGACCACTGCGTTGACAGTCGCTACGGATCCCCCTTCGGGCAGATTCGCCCACTCTACAGTGCCGGAAAGCTCTCCCCGAACCAGAGTCTGAACAATCCTCGTTCCCAGTCCGGTCATGGTAGCCCCTTCCGGTATGGACTTTCCATCGTTTCTGACCTCAACATGCAGTTTTGGCCCATCTCGATGCGCACGCACAACTACCGTTCCTCGCTCGCCCTCGAGCCCGTGTTCTACGGCGTTAGTAACCAGTTCAGAAAGGACAACAGAAAGCGCCGAAGCCGCGTCGGCTCCCACGGTGCCAAAAGATCCCTCGATCTTTGCTGTGGCATCGCCCTCGAAAGAAGCCATGGAAGCCGCGAGCGCCAGCACTTCCTTGGCCAACTTGTCGAAATCCACCGTCTCGTCTAAAGTTCGCGACAACACGTCGTGTACCTTCGCAATTGTTCCTACTCGGCGGCCAGCCTCCTGCAGCGCAGACTGCACCTCGGGTATGTCAGAACGGCGGGTTTGCATGCGCAAAAGTGCATGCACGGTCTGCAGATTGTTCTTTACGCGGTGGTGAATCTCGCGAATCGTGGCATCCTTAGACATCATTTCGCGTTCGCGTCTACGCATCTCGGTAACGTCACGGCAGAGTAACACTGCGCCCAACCGTTGCTTGCCATTAGTAAGTGGCAGGGCGCGCAACGTTATTGTCCCCAGACGGGTTTCAACCTCGGTTACCCAAGACGCCCGTCCCATAACCACCACCGCAAGCGTTTCCTCGACAGGATCATTTTCCTTGCTAATCAGGTCTGTGATAGCTTCAGCCAACACCTGCCCGCGCAAATCCTGAGGCAAACCGATTCGGCGCAGGCAAGAAAGCGCATTCGGCGATATCTCAGAAAGTCGCCCTTCCCCGTCGACCAGCATGATTCCGTCGCTCACGCGCGGTGCCCCCAACGTCCCCACGGTAGGCGCTACGTCGTAGGGATATTCGCCTCGCGTCATCATCTGACACAGCAAATCGGCAGCACTTGCCGACCACTGAGCCTGCATGTTCGCAATCCGAGTCAAGCCGGAGCCCGATTCGCGACTCATAACTGCGCAGGTGTGCCCGTCCACGACAACAGGAATGAAGGTTTCCATCACCGAGTAGGTACCTGCCCACCGCGGCGAATCAGCGCTGATGATCTTCCCTGACGAATAAGTGGTACCCAGGCGTTCGCGACGCATGGGCGAGGCGTGTTTTCCAACCACATCGTCTAAATGCACGGTCTGCCCGGTGGCAGGACGGCACTGGGCCACTGCAACAAAGCGGTCATCTTTGGTTGGCATCCAGAGTACTAGGTCAGCCATTGCTAAATCTGCCAGAATCTGCCAATCTGCCATAAGCACGTGTAAGCGATCTGCCTCGGATGCTGAAACCGGCAGCAGGTTGAATCGCTCACCCATCTTTGTCATTTGCCTCATACATATAGAGTAAACGTATAAATTAACGACCGGCGCCAATGCCCCGACTTTTCCGGAGGACCCAATGAAATTTGAGCTCGAAATTCGCTACCCCGCTTCATTTCAGAAAACTCAGGAAATGTTCCAGGATGAGGACTTTTACACCACGCGCGCAGAGACAATTGGAGTCGGCCTCGAAAACATCGACCTGATTTGCAGAGCGGGGCGCATTCAAGCCAGTTCCACGGCGGGTGTTTCGAGCGGAGAGGCCCCGGCGAAAGTACGCCGTTTCATTCCTGAAACTATGCAGGTTTCAATCGTGGAAGCTTGGGGCCCGGCGGCAGCCGGGTCGCGTCCGGGCTCTTTGTCTGTGTCAGTGTCAGGCGTGCCGGTTATGGTAAGCGCTACCTCGAACCTAATTGACGAGGGCGAATGTACGATCCGAAAGATTGCAGGTGAGATTCGGGTGAAGATCCCCTTCGTGGGAAAGATGATTGAAGAAAAGGTGGCTGGCCAGCTGGGAAGAGCTAGCAAGTTCGAAGAATCCGCGGCCGAGCGGTATTTAGGCCGGTGAAGCTTCCGATTATTGTGCTGGGCGCAGGCTTGCGAGGAATGGCGCCCTCGCCAATCCTCGCACGTCGCTTGGATGCTGCAATTGAGCTTTGGCATCGCAATGGTGGAGGTGCCCCATTCATTGTTTCCGGCGGACAAGGCCCAGACGAATTGGCGTCGGAAGCAGAGGTCATGGCCCGGTATGCCCTTAACCGCGCAGTCGAACCCGAAGCGATAATTTTGGAAGATAAGGCGACATCTACCGAAGAGAATTTGCGCTACAGCCTACGTCTTCTGCCCTGCGGAACAAAACGGGCGTACTTGGTGACTTCTGCCTTTCACCTGCCACGCGCCCTCGCCTGGTCCTATGCGCTGGGACTGAGAGCCAAGGGGATTGGTTCGGGCGCTCCCCCTGCTTCTTTCCTGAAATGGTCCTTACGTGAGGTAGCAGCCTTGGCAATATCTTCGTTGCGGATTGCCCATACCTTTTACTCACAAAAATGTTCCGGGAGCACGAAGCAGAAAGATTCATGGCACCATTAAGATATGACTCAAAATGACGCACTGTGGGCAGAACGAAAAGGAACCCGCCACTACCTAGGACGCAACGGTAAGGGTGCAACCGTCGAAATTGGAACCGGTGAAGGGCAATTCACCCCGGGCGAGCTCATAAAGCTGGCGCTGGCAACCTGCAATACGCTCTCGGCAGACCACACTCTGGCCCGCGTGCTCGGCGAGGATTTCCAGGCCAGTGTAGGCGTAGAAACCGACAAAGATGAAGAACGCAACTCTTACAAGACTTTCCGCGTCGAGATCGTAACCGATCTTTCTGAAGTTGACGACACCGCTAAGGAAAAACTAGTAGAACGCGCCCTCGGAGCTATCGACAAGCACTGCACTGTAGGCCACACTATCGAAGACGGGGCAACGTACGAGACCACGATCGTCGAGGAGTAAGAATGCTGGGCAAAAATAAGGTAGACAAGTCGGCCCTCCCAAAGGGCGCAAACTTAGGTACGGTAGTTTCCTCCGCCTCAAAAGCCTCAGCATCGGCCGCGCGCATGGATTGGACCGGCGTTCTAGATGCAGCCCTCGAGGTACCAGCAGCCGACATCAAAAGGCGCATTGCAGCTTTGAAGGTGGCAAATCCCGGCTCGTCTAACCAGCAGCTGGTCAAAATCCTAGCCAAGCGTTACCGGAACTGGGCTGGCACCTCCTCTGCTGCCGTGGGCGCGGGGGCGGTATTTCCTGGCGTAGGCACCGTAGCTGCGGTAGGTTTGACCGGAGCAGAACTACTCACCTTCTTAACCGAAACTGCCTACTACGTGCTGGGGCTGGCCGAACTCAGCGGCGTTCCGGTGCAAGGCAAGGAAGCCCGCCGCACCCTGGTTATGTCTTCACTGATGGGTGACGAGGGCGCAAAATTGGTCGCAGATCAGATGGGCATCTCCGGGCTAAACTGGGCCCGCAAAACCTTACTATCCGCTTCCAACCCAGCTATGAAATCCATAAATGCCAGGCTGGTGAAGGCCCTAGGTAAGAAGCTCGGGAAACGGTGGGCAGGCCGTTCCCTAGGCCGCTTTATCCCCTTTGGAGTGGGCGCCGCGCTCGGATGGATGAGTGGACGTTCACTTGCCAACAATGTTATCGAGGGCGCCGAAAGCGCTCTGGCCCCTTTCCAGGAGCCTATCCAGGTTGACTCCGAGATCTTAGGAGAACAGAGGTAAAAATGACCCAGCGCCCCATAAATCGGCAATACGAAGATCTACTTGCAGACGTCCTAGAAAACGGTACTCAAAAGAGCGACCGCACCGGGGTGGGAACCCGTTCAGTGTTTGGTAGGCAACTGCGCTATAACCTCGCCCAAGAAGGATTCCCCCGCATCACCACGAAGTTCGTTGCAATGAAGGCAGTGAAGGGCGAACTGCTGTGGTTTTTAAATGGCGACACGAACGTTCGCTGGCTACAAGAGCGCGGCATTACAATTTGGGACGAATGGGCTGACGCCGAGGGCGAGCTCGGCCCCGTCTACGGCTACCAGTGGCGCAGCTGGCCAACTCCGTCTGGCCAGCATATAGATCAGATTTCGAAAGTTCTCGACACTTTGCGCTCTGACCCTTCTTCAAGGCGCATGATCGTTTCAGCTTGGAACGTCGGAGAACTCGACAAAATGGCGCTGGCTCCCTGCCACGCTTTCTTCCAGTTCTATGTTGCTGACGGCAAACTATCCTGCCAGCTCTACCAGCGTTCATGTGACTTGTTCTTAGGAGTGCCTTTCAATATTGCCTCCTACTCCTTGCTCACTCATATGGTGGCTCAGCAGGTAGGTCTGGAGGTAGGCGATTTCGTTTGGACCGGAGGCGACTGCCATATCTACAACAACCACGTCGAGCAAGTCAAAGAACAGCTCTCCCGTGAGGTGTATCCATTCCCCACTCTGTACCTGAAGAAGGCGCCAGACCTGTTTAGCTATCAGATGGAAGACATAAATGCTACGGAGGGGTACCGTCACCACCCTGCTATCAAGGCTCCGGTGGCCGTTTGATCGGGATGGTTTGGGCCCAGGATCGAAATGGAATCTTGGGAGCGGGCGGAAAAATGCTCTGGCATGTGCCCGCGGATTTTAAACATTTCAAGGCACTCACGATGGGACACCCCATCGTGATGGGCCGTAAATCTTGGCAGGCTCTTGGCTCTCGCCCCCTACCTGGGCGCACGAATATCGTAATTACTTCTAATCCCAACTTTGCAGTGCACGGAGGTACCCGCGCCCACAGCCTTCAGGAAGCGCTGTCAACTGCCAGTTCTTGCGAGGGCGGCGAAAAGGTGTGGATCGCGGGCGGTGGACAGATATATCAGGCAGCACTACCTGTAGCTGACCAGATAGTAGTTACCCAACTCGATCTAGACGTAAGCGACAAGATTGAGGCTTTTCCCGAAGCCGTCTATGCGCCACAGCTCAACAAATCCTGGCGGCTCGATCCTGACTGTTCCGATACTGCCTGGAGGCTGCGTTCCGGCGACGCCCGCTGGAAGGTACTGGTGTACAACAAAAGCTATGGTGAGCAATGACACCCCGTGAGCATTTGAAATGCGGGGGCTTCATTCAATACACTGTAATCACCGACGCGGGGTGGAGCAGTTCGGTAGCTCGCCGGGCTCATAACCCGGAGGTCGTAGGTTCAAATCCTATCCCCGCTACTATAAGGCCCCCTGATTAGGCGAAAGCGTGATCGGGGGGTCTTTTTTCAAGTTAATGACACAAATAGGGTAAGCCGCCAAAATGCGCAGACAGCCCAGCCGTTTCACAGCTTCTTTATCACCCGAGCCATACGTAACTTCTACAGCGTCGGCGTTACTCTCCCCATAGCGCATTTACCGGTAAGGCGCCACCGCTCGGACAAATATTTGCCATTGGCAAAAATAGACAAATTATTCTTTCTAATCTTTCTTTAATCTACGGCCTCAGTTTTACGCACTCGCGATGTTCCTTCCATCACCGATCAGACTCATTCACGCCCCAGAACTGTTGCTACTAGCACTCCTCTAGATAGAAACTCCGCAATATACTGCGCCAAAACCTCAACTCTTCTCGCGTTCTAATTACACCGACGAAGCGCAAAAACTCACGGCCGCACCCGCTCATGCACGCGTTGATTAACCAGTTTTAATCTTTTTTTATCGGCGCGAACTCGCATTCATCATTTCCCCCTACAGGATGGAATTCTTTTAAAGCGACAGCTTCGTACACAGATGTTAGTCTTTTTATAGCTGGGGCCTACGTCACACCCCTGCTAAAGCATTTTGCGAGAGGACAATAAATGACCACACACTCTATTGAGGAACTTGCAGCTGCCACCGCGTTTGATTCGAACGGTGACAAGCTCGGCGATGTCAAGCAGGTTTTCACTAACGACGCAACCGGCCAGCCCGATTTCATCGAGGTCGCTCACGGCCTCTTTGGTCTTGGCTCCAGCCTGGTTCCGCTACGCGGACACCGCCTTGACGACGAGGGCCTTCACCTAGCCTTCGCCAAGGATCGCATCAAGGACGCTCCGGATCTTGCCGAGGCCGGCCACCTGACCCCCGAGGATCAGGATGCCCTGTACCGTCACTACGGCGTTGACCAGTTGAAGGACGACGATACTACTCGTTATGGCAAGCAGGAGGCTGGCGAGGGCCAGCGTCGCGAGGCCGCAGCCGGAGCCCCCGTTGCTGCTGGAGCTCCCGCAGCCCGCCACACCGAGGACCACGAAGCTGCTGGACGTCATCGCGCCGAGGAAACCAAGCGCGACGCCCGCCCCCAGGACAAGAAGGACATTGCCGACGACGGCGAGATCATTCGCTCTGAGGAACAGCTGAACGTCGCTAAGGAGCGCGTGGCCACTGGCCAGGCTCAGCTGCGCAAGAACGTAGTTACCGAAACCGAAACCGTCGAGGTTCCGGTAGAGCGCGAAGAGGTTCGCCTTGTTCGTACCCCGATCAACGAGGACGAAGCTAAGAAGCTCGGCAACCAGGACATTTCCGAGGGCGAAGCTTCTGTCACCCTTCACGAAGATCGCGTAAATGTCTCTAAGGAATCCGTACCTGTCGAAAAGATCTCGCTAGGTAAAGAGACCGTGAAGGACACTAAGACTGTTTCTGAAGATCTCAAGAAGGAACAGATCGAGACCAACTTCGACGAAGGCAAGAGGAAGTAAATAAGCTCTTTCCAGCTTGGGGCCCACTAAAGTGGGCCCCACTTTTTTGCCTTTTGCTTACTGTTTCTTTCATAGGCGCAGGTTGTAATGCTCATTACCTTTGCCTCATGTAAATTGTTGGCACCCCAGAAGTAGGCATAACATACGGAAAAACTAAAATTTTCCTATCTGCTTTTACGGAGAAGCCTTGTCTGCCCCGCGCTATTTCACGGTGCCTGGTTCATCCAGACGCTACGATCGAAACAGGATTCTTATAGCTACACTTGCCCCACTGGTCATGGCGTTGCTTCAAGTATCTTCTGTGAACACACTTTTACCTGCAGTGCAGTCTACACTCGGAGCCTCGACAAGCGGGATCCAATGGGTCTTGGCTGGTTACGCTCTGGTTTACGGAATAGTTCTAGTACCTGCTGGACGCATAGGCGATTTAGTCGGCCGCGCCCTCATGTTTGTAATCGGACTGTTAATATTTTGTTTAGCCTGCATAGGCTGTTCGGTAGCCGGTTCCATATTCTCTCTCAACTTGATGCGCCTACTCCAAGCTGTAGGAGCCGGCGTATTTTCACCCCAGGTTACCGGCATGATCCAGCAATACTTCAAAGCTGACGATAGGGCTCGCGCCTACGGCATGATGGGGCTGACCATTGCTGCCTCGGTAGCCGCGGGCCCACTAATCTCAGGGATCATGGTTGCCTGCCTAGGCGACGATCCTGGCTGGCGGTACACCTTCGCCCTAAACGCTCCCCTCGGGCTTGCCGGTATTGGACTTGCGCTGCGCTGGCTCCCCTTCTCGAAAGAACGGCGAACCATCGGGGCGAAAAAGAATCTTGCCGCTGCACAATATCGCAGCGCAGAGGCGGCCGCAGGCCGCAACCCCAACAAAGAACGGGGCACAAAACTGGATCTAGATCCTGTGGGAATGTTACTACTATGCGGGGGGATCTTCCTGATTATGATCCCGTTCACAGCCAGTTTTTCGGGCCGTTACTGGCTGCTTCCACTCGCCCTCGTGGTACTGGGCGCCTGGACTAGTTGGGAGTATTTGTACGAACGCGCCGGCCATATCCCAATGGTGGAACTAAAATTGTTTAAAATCAGCTCGTTCAGCTACTGCATAACCATATCAGCACTGCAGTTTCTAGGATCAACCTCTATATTCGTTCTATTAGCACTCTATTTGCAGCAAGGGTTAGAAAAGAGCGCCCTCTTCACAGGGCTAATAGGACTTCCTAACGCAGCCATTTCCGGCATAGCTTCAGTATGGTCCGCTAAACGCGCACTAAAACAGGGCGGAGCACTTCAAGTTGGAGCATTAGCGACCATTATTATTTCCGTATTGGCAACAATTGCTATCGCCTACCCGATTTCTGCTGGCTGTCTGGCACCTGCCTGGATCGCAGTGCCAATCACTCCGCTAGGTATAGGGCTGGGCATCATGGGGTCGGTAAATACCACCCAGGCTATGGTTGATGTGCCCGTTGCCCATGGCGGCACCGCAGGCGGTATCGCGCAAACCTCCCAAAGAATCGCCACTGCCATTGGTAACACAGTGGTGACCGCAGCATTCTTCGCGGCTGGCGCTAAAGTGGGGGCACCACGGACCGGTTGGCTAAACGGTTTCACCATCGCAAACCTGGTGGTAGTCGCCTTTGTCTTAGCTTCTACAGCGCTAGCGACAACCTACTGGCGAAGACAAAAAGCCTAGGTTATTTCCCGGTGGGTTCCCACCGGGAAATAACCTTTTCAGCCTAGAACCAAAGACAGTGCTACTTATTTACATAGAACAACCGCTTATTGACGAACTCGTCGATTCCTAGCGGACCCAATTCGCGCCCGTATCCAGAACGCTTCACCCCGCCAAATGGCGAGTGAGCAGTCTCGGGAGCCTGCCCATTTACTCCGACCATTCCTGCCTGCAGCTGTTCCCCAAACCGCTCGGCTTGTTCCAGATCCGTCGAATACACCGACGAGCCGAGCCCAAACTGGGTATCGTTGGCTAGCTCTAGAGCTTCCTCCTCACTGCTGACTTTGTAAACGCTAAGCACCGGTCCGAACAATTCCTGATAGTAAGATTCTGCCTCGCGGTTGATGTCCACCAATACTGCCGGAGCCACATATGCGCCCTCAGCATCAGGAGCGCTCCCCCCTACTAGCAGCCTTGCCCCATCGGAGGTGAGCTGGTCCAACTGCTCCAACAACGTCTTGCGTGCAGAGAAAGAGGATAGAGCGGAATACTCCCCCTGCTCCAAGTGTTGCGGATCGCCAGGCTTTAGGTCTTTTACTCCCTTTACGAGTTCCTCAACGAACTCGTCATAAATTTTGTCCATAACAATCAAACGCTTGTTTGAATTGCAGGCCTGACCAGTATTTTCGAGCCTAATAGCTAGGGCGTCGCGAGCAATCTGACGCGGATCTTCAGAGGAAAGCACAACAAACGGATCAGAACCGCCAAGTTCTAGCACAACTTTCTTCAAATTGCGCCCAGCCTGTTCGGCCACTATGGCCCCAGCTCGCTCCGAGCCCGTAAGCGATATGCCCTGCACCCGCGGATCCTCAATCACGGTAGCAATCTGCTCGTGAGAGGCGAACACTACTTGAAATACGCCCTGAGGCACGCCCGCATCCTGAAGAATCTGCGCAATCGAAAGCGCCGAATGGGCGCAAATCTCGGCATGCTTAAGAACGATGGTATTGCCAGTTACCAGATTAGGAGCTACAAACCTTGCAACCTGGTAGTAGGGGTAGTTCCACGGCATGATGCCCAGCAGCATCCCTAGGGGACGACGCTGTACTACTGCCTCTTCGTTCTTCTGGTCAGCCAACAGCTCCGGGCCATTTTCAGCGTAATAGTTGAAAATTTCGCCGGAAAATTCGGCTTCGCCAATCGACTCTTCGAGCGGCTTGCCCATCTCTTCGGCAATAATGCGCCCAAGCTCTTCCTTCTTCTGTATGAAGGCATCGCCAACTTTGTGCGCTATTTTCGCCCGTTCAGCAACCGCTGTGCGAGCCCATTTTGCAGCAGCTTTATGCCCTTGTTCTAGCACCTTTGCTAGCTCGCCGTCAGAAATTTGGTCGTACTTTTGCAAGACCTCCCCGGTGGCAGGGTTCTGCGTCCTGTAACCTTTAGCGTCTTCCTTTGCCATCAGAATTCTCCTTTGAATAAATAGGACTTAAATCCTACTCTAACTTGGGAAGCGAATTTTTGCCTACGCAATAGGAAAATTTTAGATAGCACAGGTAGGGCTGACCCTACCAGTAACTTCTACTTTGCCCCCTCCCCCACCCACAAGCACTACCAGATAATAGGAGTGTCAATCCCCAACATACGGAGAACCAATGTCAAAGACCGTAAAGATCGTACTGTCGGTACTTGTAACGATTGTCGTCTTACTCGCCCTGGCAGCTGGAATCGCGCTGCACCAGTGGGGCCCGCGCCTTGGAATCTGGTTTCCTTCTCCCTCTCCCCAACGCTATGGCAAGGTGGTTCTTTCGTGGCTCGACGACGGTATCTACGCGAAAGGCCCAAAATGGCAGAAAGCCCGAGAAAAGGCCAGCCAGCAGATCGAGAAAGCCAAAACCTTACAGCAAACTGAGGCTGCGTTAGCAAGAGCCCTGAAAGTAGCCGGCGGTAAGCATTCGTTCATCTCCACCCCAGATATGCAAAAGGAGGGCGAGCACTCCTACGTCCCTCCAACAGTCCAGGTAGATGGAACTGTAGCCACCGTGAAAGTCCCAGAAATGGGTGGCAGCGCTAAACAGACAGAGGACTATGCCAAAAAACTATCCACGGCCCTCACGTCGGACACAAAATTGTGCGGGGCCGTGGTAGACCTGCGCGGCAACCGGGGCGGCAACATGTACCCAATGATCTCGGGATTGTCGCCTCTGCTGCCAGACGGCAAGCTCTCGCGCTTCAGCGGCAAAAATAAGAGCGAGCAATTCTTGGCCGGCGGAAATATACATTTCGGCAGCAAATCCGGGCCAGCCGCAACCTCGTTTGAGCTACCAAAGCAAAAGCTCGACATTCCGGTCGCACTCTTAACCGATGGAGAAACTGCCAGTTCCGGCGAGCAAACTCTAATTGCCTTCAAAGGCCTCGAAAGAGCCCACTCTTTCGGCGAGCCAACTGCAGGCTATGCCTCGGTAAATACCTCCTTGTCATTACCCACCGGTTCGCTGCTGCAACTAACCACCGGACTTACAGAGGATCGCGCGGGCAAGCAATACGGAGAAAGCCCGATCCCGCCAGATACTCGAACCACAGCTTCGGATGCCCCGGCAGCAGCGCGGGAATGGCTAGCCCAAATGGGCTGCCGCTAGCCTTTCACCGCACCTTCTTCGACACCTTTGAAGAAGTAGCGCTGCATAGTAGCAAAGATGATGATGATCGGCACAAGGGCGATCACCGTTCCCGCTGCTACGACGCGCGGATTTTGTCCAAAGTTAGACTGCAGGTACTGCATGCCTACGGTCAAGGTGTACTTTGCCGGATCATTCAACACGACCAGAGGCCACAGGAAGTCGTCCCACGCTCCAATAAAACTAAAGAGGGCGACCACCGAAACCATGCCGCGTACGTTCGGCCACACCACATACCGCAAACGCTGATATGTGGAAGCCCCGTCGATAACGGCGGCATCTAGGATGTCCTTGGGAATCATGCGACACGAAACTGCCATGAGGAGTACGTTCATGGCTCCAATCGCTCCGGGCAGCCAAACCCCCGCAAGGGTGTTATCTAACCCGAGGCCTCGCACCGTCAAAAACTGACTGGTGAGGGTGACTTCGCCAGGCAATAAAAGCGTCGATAGGAACAGCCCCATTATCACTTTTTTGAACCGGAAGTTCATGCACGCCAGAGCATACCCTGCCATGGTTGCAAATATCGCATTGGTCACGACTGAGGCCAGGGCGACCCCAAGCGAATGCATACCGTAATCCCAAATGGGAATACGCCTGGTGACCTCGGCAAAATTCGCCAGCGTGGGCGCCCTGGGAATGAGGTCTGGGGGGAATTTATAGATATCTTCGCTAGCACCTTTGAAGGCGGTAGACAATTGCCAGATAAAGGGGCCTACAGAGATTATGAAGATGACGATAAGCAGCACGTATTTGCTTATTACCAACGCTGGGCGAACATGTTCGTAAGGCGCAGATCCGCGCTGATACCATTTTTCTTTTGCAGCTTTCATTTGCCTTGCACCTTCGCTTTTGCCGCCTTTTTCGAGTTTTTACGCGCATCTTTGCCATAGTTTATGTAGGCGACCAGTAGTAGTGGACCGACTGTCAGGAAGAACAGCGCAATCGAAAGCGCCGACGCATACCCGAGGTTGCCGTTGAGGCCGGACCCCGTGCGTTGAATCAACATTACGATCGACTGGTCCTTCCCGCCCGGACCGCCGGTGCCATTCGACAGTATGTACAATTCCGAGAAGACGCGGATAGCTGAGACACAGATTAGAGCACTTACAAGGAGCATTGCTCCTCTAACTGCGGGAATAGTTACTGAGCGGAAACGGTGCCACCACCCTGCCCCATCCAGAGTTGCTGCCTCGTATACATCTTTTGACGCATTCGCCAAAGCAGCCAGGTACACCACCATGTAATAGCCGAGTCCCTTCCATACGGTCAGCAAGATCGCACAGAAAAGTAGCTTCCACCTATCGAGCATGAAATTAATTGGCTGGTCGATGAGGCCTGCCATTTTCAGTGCCTCATTCACGATGCCCCTCGAGTTGAACATCCAGGCCCAAATGATGCCTACAACTACTACGGAGGCGACAACAGGGAAATAATAGGAGGTGCGGAAGAATCCGATGCCGGGAATCTTTTTCCGTACAAGTACCGCTAGCAACAGCGGCAATATAGTTAGCAGCGGAACGCATACCAGCACGTAGACCAAAGAAACTATGATCGCAGAGCCGAAGTGCGGATCATGAAAGAGCTCCAAGTAGTTTTGCAGACCTATGAATTTGTAGGCCCGCAGTGGTTTCGCGTTTGTAAACGAAAGCACTACCGTGTTTAGGAATGGCCAGAGGGCAAACACCACCACCCAGAGGGCGGCGGGCCCTACTAGCAGGTACGGGGTGTACCACTTGTGAGTTTTCATGATCCGCGCTCCAGATTCCTTACTCGTTCTCTTTGACGAGCTTGTTGCACTCGGCAGCAGCCTTGTCGAGTGCTTCCTTTACAGAGATGTCGCCTTGCATCGCAGCGGTGACCTGCTGCAAATAGGCAGTTTTCATTTCTTCACTCAATTCGATTGGAGTGAGCCGCTTTGCCTTCTTAGCAGTGTTGGCAGCTGTCTTGATAGCTTCCTTTACCAGTGGAGTGTCGCTCTCAGAGATAAAAGAGTTCGGATCGTCGTTGCCTGCCTTGGTGCCGGGCAAGAATCCCTTGGCGATCTTTACGAAGGCTTCCTGGTTGGCATTGTTGGTTACGTACTGCGCAAATGCCAATGCAGCTGCGGGGTGCTTCGAATTTGCCGACACCGAAATCCCCTGTACCAGCAAGGTCGGAGTTTCCCACGGTTCATTCACAACAACTTTATCGGCTATCGAGGGGGCATCCTTCTTGATGTCGGAAGCAAACGAAGGCGTGGAATTCAAGCCACCTAGGGCCCCCTTGTAGAAGGCCTCGTTGAGTTGAGCCCCATCGTCGGCTTTGCCGATCATCTCGGGGGCAACGCCGTGGTTCTTGTACAGATCCGCGTAGCGTTGGATCAGCTTTTCCGCATCGGGGTTGTTGAACACGAATTCCCGCTTTTCGGGATCCCACACCTTCACTCCCCGAGAAGCCAAATATCCGAGGTCAGGGCGAGAGTTCATGAGGGTTACCCCCTCTTTGGCAGCTTTTTCAGCCGCGGCGAACAATTCGTCGTCACTAGTTGGCAGCTGCTCCTTGGAAAGTCCAGCTTTTTGTAGCGCATCTGTGTTCCAATAGTTGAACGCAACGCCCAGGTACCAGGGGTAGCCGAAAGAGCCGTCCACACCGTGGTATTGGTAGGCTTCTACACCTCCGTCTACATACTCGCCAATAGCCTTCTTGTCGGCTTTTGCCAGGTCGAGCAATTTCCCCGCCTTGGCCAGCGGAGCGCCGTATTCGGGAGGCAGGTTTACCACATCGGGCAGCTGGTCAGAGTTTGCCTGTTGCAAAATCTTTTCCTCGTAGCCGTCCCCCGGCTGATCCATCCACTTTACCTTGACCTTCGGGTTCTCCTTCTGGAAATCCGCAACTAACTTTTCGAAGTAAGGAGTGAACTTTTCATTCTTCAAAGACCAGGTCTGGAATGTAATCGTCCCGGAGACCTCTTGATCTTTTACGTCGGAAGCATCGACTTTCGACTCGGAAGAGCCCCCTCCAGCGCAGCCTGTAAGAGCAGTTGCCGTAAAGGCTCCTACAGCCAACACAGAGGCGAGCGTTTTCATTGAATGCCTCATCGCATTTCCTTTCGTATTCTAGGGTTGAAGACTTAGAAGAGAATCGAGAAGGGCCTTGGTGTCCGCTTCGTTGCGGCGCCTGCCCGTTGGCCACAGTATCTGCCCGAACGCGAAGAGCGGCCCAACTAACTTGGTTATTATTTCCTGCCCGGACATAGTCTGGGGCTGATCGCACCACACCGAGAAGTTCGCCCCGGCTGGTTCAGTTCTGAACGTGCCCGCTTTGTCGGGGAAAATATTGGGGTCGAAGTTGGCCCACACGCTTTCGAAGGTGGGAATCTGACAGTTTCCGGGTTCACGCAAAATGAAGTAGAGGCTCTGCCCGTCCCAGTTGTGCAACCTGTAGCCAAGCTGGGCAAAGCGCTGCGGAGGCATCATGTGGGCCCCCCCACCGGGTCCAGTAGAAGATGTCTGCCTGTCGGCTTGGCATTACGAGGGCGTCCACGTGTACCCCGTCGTTGAAGAGGTTTGCCTTGAGACCGCGACGGGCCAGGCGCTCAACACATTGGTTGGCAAAGTCTATCCACAAGTCAGCGGCACAAGCACGCGGACCAAATTTTTCTTTCGCCGCCTGCTCTAGGGTGTGCACTCGAGTTCCGTACTCGAGGAATTCGTCGGCTCCAACGGTTACAGTTTTGGCCGAGAACATGTCTACGACCTCGTCTAATAGATCCCACACGAGTTCTTTTGCGCCCTCATCTAAAATATTTAGCGCCCCGGGAATTAGGTTTCCACAGTCATCTTTGAGCCCCGCCCACTGGTTTGGCTCTAACACCTTGTGCAAATGCCCCGGCATGTCGAACGACGGAACCACCTCGATGCCAAGGGTGGCTGCGTATTCCACAATTTCGTTGACCTCTTCGGCTTCTAAATGCTGGCCAGCTACAATCTCGGGGTGTAGCTGGGAGGAAATTCTGTAGCCATGAGTGTCAGAGATGTGCAGATTGAGGACGTTGAGCCGCGCCCATGCCATGAGCTGCATTATCTGTTTTATTTCGGGTACGGGAAAGTAGTGGCGCCCGGCATCCAGGTGTAGCGACCGGTGTGCTAGCGGGGAACAATGCACCCCCGTAGTAACGGTTTTCCCTGCTGCTTGCTCGAGGGCGACCTGGATCTGTCCTGCCAGCCTGTCGCCGGCACGGGTTGCTCGCACTACAAAGGAGTGCTCCCCAACCGCCCCGCTCCCAGGTGTAGTTGGGTCGGTGGGGATTCGCACAACTTCGTAGCCCAGGTCAGGGCCATCTTGGCGAGTTTCAATATCCAGAGACAGCGGATCAGGAAGAGACGTCATTGCCGGCTCCTAAGTACTAGAGGTTCGCCTTGTTCTATTGCCCGGGCCCAGGTGGCAAAGATTTCCCCGTCGGGACGCGTGCTAACTCTGCCAGTGTCCGGACCATCTATTTCCAGCTGCCGACTTCCTCCCTTGCAGGCGGGAGCGTTTCCCTGGCGGGCTGCCTTTGCCCACTCGGAAAGCGCCTTGCCTGTAGGCTTTAGGTTGCCCTCGTAGTCGAAAATACCGAGGTCGTATTCGACCTCGGGAAAATCTGCTAGAGCCGGATCCAAATCGTGTGAACACCACCAGGTAATCTGTTGCAATTCAGCTACAGATGCAGCATGGCACAAGGTCTGGTGCACAAATTCGGGAGCATATTCTTTGGAGAGATAGTTTAACGGCGCCCCTACCTCTTGTAGCCACAATGGTTTGCCTGGATGCCAGGCCCTCTCCAATTCGAGTAGGTACCGTGCAAACAGTGCCAGCCAGGGATGATCCTTGCCGATTTTCGGTCCGAGTCTGCCAAATATCCACGAATGGGCAGTGATTGCGGCCCCCTTGGCCGCATCGGAAGGGTCGAAGGGCTGGGTGGGATCAAACAGCACATCGTCGTCGAAGCAGAACGTATGCTGCCCGTCAGGCCAAGCCTCGTAGGCACTGTGCAGTAGCAAATCCACCCATTTTGAGGCAGCCTCACTGGAAACCTGACACGGGTGCGGGTGGCGCCGGGCAGCGAATTGGACAATTTCGTTTCCCAGGCAGATACCGGTCACGCCTTCCATAGGAGCAAGCCGTTCACATAACTTCGCAACCAGCTCCGTCTCGGCTGAAACCACCTGAGGGTCCGTAAAGATATTGCGTCTGTGCCAGGACAACACCCACGACGGCAAAAAATCATAGCTCGACAAGTGCCCCTGCAAAACGTCGACGCTGACTTGTAGGCCAGCGTCTAGGGCCACCTGCGCCATCGCCTCGACGTCGGCTAGAGCAGAATCGGAGATAAGGGCGCGATTAGGTTGCAGCAACGGCCAGAGCGGAAACAGCCTGACATGGTCGAGCCCTATTTCGGCAATGGCTTGAAAATCGTCGCGCAATGCCGCCTTGTCTAGATGTGCCCACTGGTAAAACCAGCCTACGCGGGGCACATAGTTCACTCCTATCTTCACTGCGAGCACCTGACCTTCAGAGAAAGTATCTGGAAGGGACGCAGCACGGCGGAGATACTTCGAGCTTCCACCCTGAGATCGCAAAGTTCTGGCGCCGGCTCTTCAAGCACGTTTACCACCTCTACGGAGTCGATGTCGTAGCCCAATTCGATGCGCATCTGCTGGCGCTGCCCCAGCCCCTCGTAGCCGCGGACTACAAATCCACTCCCGTCCTGGGCCCACTTAACCGCCTCGACGATTAGGCCCTCGACACCGGTGAACAGTGGCCTGCATCCGCTACCGCTTCCTGTTTCCGTGATAGGACTTTGGCTAATCCCATATCCGCGCTCGATGGTTTGCTGTACAGAAGCTGCAGGCAAAATCTGGAAGGAGCGGTGATGTTTTCCTTGATCAGTGTGTGGATCAGGGAACTTGGGTGCCCGCAATAGCGAAGCTCCAAATATCGCGTAGGTCCCGCCTTTTGGGTTGACCTTGCGCCGATGCGACCAGCCTGCTGTGGCCTCGTTTACAATACCCACCCCGTATTCGCCCTCGGGAACGTAAATCCACTTCTGGGCCGAAACCTCGAATTTATTTGATTCCCACGTGGTGTTTTGGTGTATAGGACGGCTAATGTGGCCCATTTGCGTGTCGTAAAGAGCGTGGTTGGTGTGCACGTCAACCGGCAACGCGAGCTTCAAAAGCTTTTCAGATTCGTGCCAGTCAGCATCCACCCCAATCTCGAGGGCGTCGCTCAGCCCATAGGACACCTTCACCTGCGAGTTTCCAAATTTGTACGTTGCCACCACCCTATCGGCTTCGACAGCCACGCTTTCGGCATGCAAAGTCTGCTCTGAAGCCGCATAGAATTCGTCTATGTCCCAGGCGTCCCACATATTCGGGAAATCTTGGTAAAGATGCAACCCGCCCAGCGCCTCGCAGGCAGGCACTACCTGGCGCCCGTCGGGGCCCACGAATGAATCGACTAACCCCTCTTCGTTTACGTGGGCCGTGAGGCCATTGCAGGTTAGACTGAAGCCCCCACCCGTGTTGCGAACTACTGCTTGCTGGGCTACGGAAGTTTCCTGCGCCGGAGCGCCGAACGAATAGGATGGTACCGGATGCGCTTGGGGGGAAGCGTTGAATACTTGCTCGCCCACGCCAGCGAGGCGTTTCCTGGCGGTGGCGGCAATCTGGTCCGCTGCCTCTTTTACCGCTTTTAAGGAAGCTACCGCATCTTTACACGCCCAGGCGATCGAGGAGCCTGGCAAAATATCGTGGAACTGGCATAGCAAAGTATCCTTCCAAAGCTCGGCGAGGCGGGTTGGATATTCCATTACACCTGCCACCGCAGCGTTGGTTGCCCACAGCTCAGCAGCAAACAACGAGGCCTCGGCCTGCTTATTGCCAAGCTTTATATCCGCTTGAGAGGTGAAGGTTCCCCTATGCATCTCGAGGTAAAGCTCCCCTACCCACACCGGCGGCTCCGGATATTCCTCGCGGGCCCGGGCAAAGAAGTGTTCTGGGGTATCGTGTACGATTCGCGGACTTCCAGCTGTGTTCGCCAATCGTTTAGTGCGCTCGAGCATTTCGCGAGTAGGGCCGCCTCCCCCGTCTCCGTAACCGTAAGGTATTAGCGACAACGAGGCCTTGGCTTTGTCTTTGAAATTGTCTGCCGCATATTGCACCTGCTGCGCACTCATTTCGGCACCATAGGTGTCGACAGGGGGAAAGTGCGTGAAAATTCGCGTCCCGTCAATCCCCTCCCAGTTCAGCGTGTGATGTGGGAAGACGTCAGTTTGATTCCAAGAAATCTTTTGTGTCAGGAACCAATTCGCTCCACCCAGTTTGGCTATCTGCGGCAAAGATGCTGAGTAGCCGAAGGAATCGGGCAGCCACACTCCCTGGCACCTTCTGCCTAACTTTTCTTTGAAATATTCCTGCCCGTATAGGAGCTGCCTACACATAGATTCGCCGGAGGGCTGGACCGCATCTGGTTCTACCCACATTCCCCCCACGGGCACTATGCGGCCTCTCTCGACCCAGTTGCGCACCCGGCTGAACAATTCCGGGTAGTCCTGCTCTAGCCAGGCCACGTGTTGGGCGGCTGGCAGCGCAAAATACATATCCGCCCCGTCTTCGAGTAGCCGCAAGACATTTGCCAGAGTACGGGCGACTTTGCGACGTGTCTCGCGCACTGGCCAAAGCCAAGCCGAATCAATGTGAGCGTGTCCCACGGCGGTGAGCTCATGCGAGCCTGCGTGGGCACCGTTTCCCAAAAGTGGGGCTAATTTTTTGCGGGCAGCTTTAGCTGTGCTGGCAATGTTTGCTAGGTCCAGAACATCGACGGCTTGATTGATCTGTTGATCCATGCGCACACGTTCACTGTCAGGCAATGTCTGGGCCAACGTGGAAGCCATCTCGAGGTCGAAGCCCAAAGCGCGCACCTGTGGATCAAAGCGTACCAACTCGGCCTTAGCCAACCTGTATATTGGCTCGGAGCTGGCCGTTTCCTTATCCCCGTCATACGTCACTTGGAATGGCGGCACCGCAAGCAAAAGAGGGTTCGAAGCTGCTTCGACGTAGAACGTATATAGCTGCCCCGCCTGGCCTCTGACTGGAATCCACTGATTCTTCGGATTAATTGCCTTTAGGATCTGCCCTTGAGGGGTATAAACCAGGCCCTCACACTGGAACCCGGGGGAATGATCTTCCCATCCTAGGTCCACCTGACACTCTAGATTCGAGATGTCGGCAGGTAGCTGCACTTCGAATTTGAACCAGGTTGTCCCCCACGCAGGCCCCCATTTTTGCCCCACCTGGAAGGGCTCATATTCACCTTCCAGCGCTTGAGTGAAGCTTATGGGTTCGCCCTGCCCTCTGTTTCCGCCCCGATCAGTTACTTCGAACGCCGAGATTTTTAGCTGCGCCACCACCGTTTCCTCTGCGCGGCGCACACGTTCTTTTAGCACCCTAGAAAAACGCGCTTCTAAGAGGGAATGAATGTCATGCATGTACTTGCTCCTGACCGGTCTGCGTCGTTGCATTCCACTCCTACACTAAACCGCTTTAGTTAAAGATGCAACTACTTTTATTACAAAACTCTAAGGTTTGCGCATTTCTCCCTAATCCGCACTAACATGCCGATTTATTAGCCTAAATAAGATATTCTTCGAACGAGGTAAAGGAAAAAGATGACTCCGAAATTAACTAGACAATCTAGGGTTAGCGACATCGCCAAAGCGCTCGGCGTATCGCCCACCGCCGTTTCGTTCGCGCTCAACGGCAAACCTGGCATCTCGAAAAAGACCCGCGAGCGCATCCTCACTGCAATCGAAGAAATAAACTGGTCCCCCCACTATGCTGCTCGCGCGTTGTCGGACGGACGCACCTCCACAATTGGGCTCGTCATCGCCCGCGATCCCAAGGCAGTAGGTTCGGAAGCCTTTTTCATACAACTTATGACCGGCATGCAGGCAACGCTGTCAAAACGCGGCTACGGACTACTCTTTCAGGTGGCCCCCTCAATCGACCAGGAATGCACCATCTATCAACAGTGGGCAGATCAAAAGCGTGTCGATGCCGTAGCGGTTGTTGATCTTCGCAAGGATGATCCCCGCCCTAAGCTCCTGTCTTCCCTAGGTATGCGCGCAGTTATCGCAGGCGATACCAGCCCGCTCTTTCCCAGTGTGGACATAGACGATTCTGCGGCAATGACCGCCGTGGGAAAACACCTTTGCGAGCACGGACACGAACGCGTTGCGTATATCGCAGGCAGCCCCCAATTGCACCACGTGCGCGAGCGCGCCAGAGCATTTTCCTGCTTACCTCCGCTCCAAGTCGAGGTCGAATATACGGACTTTTCGGGCCCTGCTGCGGCTGCGGCGGTACGTCGCCAGCTCGAGGGGGCAGATCCCAGCGCCTACGTGTTTGAAAACGAGGCTTTGACAATCGCAGGAGTGCAGGCGCTCAGGCATGCCAAGGCCAGGATTGGTATTGACGTTGCGGTAGTGAGTTTGGAGGATTCACTTGTTTGCGAGGCAATGTCACCCACGATTACCGCCCTACATCGCGACACTTACGAGTTCGGCAAAGCTGTTGCCGGAGCCCTGCTGGAGCAGAGCACCGGGACTACAAAAGAGCTATCTCCACAGCTAATCGAACGGGAATCGACTAGTACCTCTTTCTAACTCTTAGCGTCAGCGCCCCTGCCCCTACCAGCAGGCAGGCGCCGGGCAGTGCGAACAATGATCCGCCAGTGTTGGCAAGCCACCCACCCACCGTAGACACCTTTGCAGCTCTGTCACTTTGAGTTCGCTCTTGCTTATTACCCCGGTGCTTTCGACGATCCTGTTCGCCGGCAGGCTGTCCCTTTCCAGCATCGTCTTTTCCACCTGCTACCACTTGCCGCCCGCCAGTGCCGACCTGCTCCCTTCCAAGTACAGAGCCCGCTCCGATTTCAGACTCGCCGGACTCGGGCGCAGGAATTCCCGGTTCGGCTCCCCCAGATCCCGGTTCACCTGTAGGCTCACCGGGCTCAGGTGCGACAAGCCCAGGTTTTAGGTGCGCGATAACTGCCCTAGCATAGTCGAATGTAGTAGGTGCGATCCTATTTAGATCTGCAGCAGAATACGTCATGCCGTCGCGATCGATGGCATAGGCGAAAACGCCCCCTTTTTGCCCGCCTTTCGGATTCCATTTAGCCATGGCTACAGCATTCGATTCCTCGACGGGCCCAACCGTATCGAACCAGCGGTTATATCTGTCTTGCTCTTCCGGGCTGGTGTAACCGGGCAGAAACTGACAAGAGGAAATGTAAGGCGCGTAAGAATCCCACGAACGGGAAATTTCCCCTACAGAACGGCCGTAGGTTTGCAAAAATAAGTAATCAATATATGGTGCAACCCGCGAAACGTAAGCGCCCTCGCCATCGCGGTTGGTGTCGTAAATCAGTAGCCGGCGGGGCCCGAGTTCAGCCCGCAACGCTTTGAAGGCCTTTCCCAGAACAACCTGCTGCTCCGAGCTCAGGGTGGTTTCCATATCCACGTCAAAGCCGTCAATGCCGTCCTTATCCACAAACTCAGCCACAATCTGCCTAGCGGCCCTTGCATATTCTTCCGCAGTAGAATCCGGCTTAAGACCGTACTTGTAAATCTGCTCAACGCCAACCGAGCGAATAGCTTTCGTGCCGCGCGCATGCAAAGCAGGTACATATTCGTTTTTGACCTTGTCCCAGAACGGTCTTTGGTCTACCCCGGAGGCAGGATTTACGTAGTGGAAAAGTGAAACGATGTCCACGCCCTGGGGCAGGTCCGTCATCGAGATTACGTTTTGATCGGGAAGGGAGGAATTCGCCCTCGCGGGCATAGCAGAATCGCGCCAGGTGCGATAATACGCCATGAACACGGGAGCCGGGCAGGATCTTCGCACCCCCACCGGGCGCGGCGTTTCTGCTCCGAAACTTACCCCGGGCAAAGTAGCAGCTACTAGCCCCAGCGAACACACCAACGCAAGTTTATTTATTGTCTTCATTGCGGCAGCTTTCTTGGCGCTCCGTTGCGCCAGCTAAGTTCAACTAAACCGGTTAAGTTAGCTTATCTAACGATTTACCTCTAACGCTGGTGTTTGCGCATTTCACCTGGCGGCGAACAGGTAGCTACTCCCCCTGCGAGAGCCTACTCACAGATGAAACACTGGGAAACATGAGCAACATTCCAAACATCAAACTGAACGATGGCAACCTAATCCCCCAACTTGGCTTCGGCGTATTCAAGGTCGATGCAGATGACGCAGAACGGGTAGTAAGTGAGGCGCTCGAGGCGGGTTACCGGCACTTCGACACGGCTAAAATTTACGGCAACGAAGAGGGCGTTGGTCGAGCGATAGCCTCCTCAGGTATTGCTCGCGAAGAGCTTTTCATCACCACCAAGCTTTGGAACGACGAACAGAAGAATGCCAAGGAAGCCCTGCAGGCCTCCCTCGAACGTCTGGGGCTGGATTACGTGGACCTTTACCTGATTCACTGGCCTTGCGAAAAACAGGGGGCTTACACGAGCGCCTGGGAGGAACTCGGCCGCCAACGTGAGGCAGGACTTGTAAAGTCAGTTGGCGTCTGCAACTTTCTTCCCAAACATTTAGACAATCTACTTAGCCCCGGCGGTGAACCGCTAGTTCCCGCAGTGAACCAGATTGAATTGCACCCCACCTACCAGCAGCGCGAAGTAACCGAGTACTGCCGCTCGCGGGGAATAGAGATTGAGGCCTGGGGGCCGCTAGGACAGGGCAAATACGACCTTTTCAACGAGGAGCCCATTGCTCAGGCAGCCAAGGCGCATGGCAAAACTCCCGCCCAGGTAGTGTTGCGCTGGCACATCCAAGAGGGAAATATCGTATTCCCCAAAACCACGCACAAAGAGCGCATGGCAGAAAACCTGGATATTTTCGACTTCGAACTGACTGACGAGGAATTCCTCAAGATCCATGCCCTAGAACGCGGCAATCGAGTGGCAGCTCACCCCGACGAGATCGATGTCGACTAACGCAAAAATACTCCTAGGCCTACGACTGGTAGTTTTTAGCGCCATGGTCATAGTGGGCATAGCCAGAATCTGTATACACGGTTCCAGCTGGAACTCATGGATACTGATAGTGGCAGGAGCGCTCCTACTAATAGGAGCGCTCCTCGAGATGGCGCTAATTTCTAACAAACAAGGCAAGCGTAGTCGCGAAAAACACTCCGTTTGAACTATCCGGCTACCCCCGCCATTTGTATACTTGTTAGGGCTCAACGTTAGGCCCCATAGTGACGATCTATTGGAGGACAGTTGAGTCAAATAGGATTCGACCGTGACAAGTACATTTCTCTGCAATCTCAGCACATTGCCAAGCGGCGCAGCGAAATTGGCGGCAAGCTCTACCTCGAAATGGGCGGCAAGCTCTTCGACGACATGCATGCCTCACGAGTATTGCCAGGATTTACCCCTGACAACAAAATTGCGATGCTCGAACAGCTCAAAGACGATCTAGAAATTTTGGTGGTCATAAACGCTAAAGACGTTGCTCGCGGCAAAGTTCGCGCCGACCTCAACATTCCCTATGAAGAGGACGTACTGCGCCTAATCGACGTCTTCCGGGAGCGCGGTTTCCTAGCGGAAAACGTCGTAATGACCCAGATGGAGGACGACAACAAACCGGCGAAGGCATTCAAACAGCGCCTCGAAAAGCTGGGGGTAAAAGTTGCTCGCCATCGCACGATCGAAGGGTACCCAGCCGATGTGAACCACGTGGTATCGGACGAAGGCTTCGGCAAAAATGATTTCGTGCAAACCTCCCGCGACCTGGTAATCGTCACTGCACCCGGTCCAGGATCAGGAAAGATGGCAACCTGCCTATCCCAGATCTACCACGAATTTAAACGCGGCACTAAGGCCGGATACGCCAAATTCGAGACTTTCCCGATCTGGAACCTCCCCCTAGATCATCCCGTCAACCTCGCTTACGAGGCGGCCACGGCCGACCTCGACGACGTCAATATGATCGATCCGTACCATCTGAAGGCATACGGAAAGCAGGCGGTCAACTACAATCGCGACGTCGAAGTGTACCCGCTACTGCACCAATTGCTCACCCAGTTGACCGGCGAGTGCCCCTACAACTCCCCCACGGACATGGGAGTGAATATGGCCGGAAAGTGCATTAGCAACGACGAGGTGTGCCGCTACGCCGCGAAGCAGGAAGTAATCCGGCGCTATTACAAGGCTCTAGTCTCCGAGAGGCGCAACCAACGCGAACCTATCGAGTCCAGGCGCATTTCAATCGTTATGTCCAAACTGGGCATCACGCGCACAGACCGCCCTGTAGTCCCCCCTGCCGTGGAGCTTGCCGCCCAGACCGGGGCCCCGGCCTCGGCAATGGAACTTGACGACGGCACTATCGTTACCGGAAAGACCTCCGCTCTGCTGGGCTGTTCGGCCGCAATGCTGCTGAATGCTTTAAAGCTGCTTGCCGGAATCGACAAGTCCATCGACTTGCTGGCCCCCTCTTCGATTGCTCCAATTCAGACATTGAAGACTGAGCATTTAGGATCCCGCAACCCCCGTTTGCACACCGACGAGGTGCTGATCGCCTTGTCTGTCTCGGCAGCCAGCGACCCGAACGCGGCCGCAGCGCTAGCAAAGCTCAAGGAGCTGCGCGGCACCCAGGTGCACACTACAACGATCCTGGGAACAGTAGACGAGGGCATATTCCGCAACCTCGATATTCAGGTCACCTCGGAACCCGAGTTCCAAAAGAAAGGCCTATACCAAAAGCGCTAAAGGCAAGCCTGTGAGGGAAGGGGTGAGGCAAAAGGCAGCCTCACCCCTTCCCCACTAGTTGAGATGAAGCACTTTTGCTTCTAAGTCGCTAACCCATCCGTCTTGCGCACACAAGTGGCGGAAGTAGCGAGCCACATTCGGGGTATCTGCAAATGCTCCCCGCAACGTAGAAGCAAAGGGGACAACGGACGCCAATCCTTCCAAAGTGGTAAATAGGCGAATATCGCTGCCCCGGACCTGCTCGCCAGTTAGGTAGGTGCTTTGAGCAAGAAGCGGATCGACCCGGTGTAAATAGGCACAAATCTTCTCTATTGCTGCCTGGGCCTGCTCTTCGTCCTCCCTGTGAGCAATCGGATAAAACTGGCTGTTCACGTTCTGATGAATCTGCTCATCTAACCCTGCAAGTTTCTCCCGTTCTTTTTCCGGGTACAAATCGGGCGCCCCCTCCTTATGCAAGGGACGCCAGACGGTAGCCAGATCTATTAGCAAATCGGCAGATTCGTTGGCCACAATGGGAGTGTTTGGAGCAGACAAATCCACCAGTGCGGGCACCGAAGTCGCCTCGCCAACCTCCCAATCCTCTTGGCGCCTATACAGCTCGCGAGCCGTACGCACCCGCAGAATCGGATCAAAGCCGTCTTCGCCCTCGAACAGGAAACCATCTTTGCCCTTGCCGGTGGATTCGGAAATGCTAATGGCTTCTTCCAAACCTAAAATTCGCCTCGCTATGGACACCCTTCGGCACCACGGGCAGACGGGCGAGACAAAAAGATGGTAACGCCCCTCCTGAACAGGAAGGGCGCCACCAAACCGTTTTGACGTGATCATTGTTCCTCCTTGCCTCGATTAAAACAGACTCGAGGCAAGGAAGTTCGCTATGAAAGCTTGTCTAGAATCTTCCACGCTGCCGGCATTGCCACCGCTGCGATCACGCACTTGATAATGCCACCAACGATGAAGGGGGTCACCCCCAAGTTGATTGCCTCAACAAACGTGATGGGCTTGCCCATAACCGACATGATCAGGGCCAGGTACGGAACCCCACCCAAGAACGGAATAACCGTGACGAGGGCGAAGCCCACCAACGTCGGCAAGAACTTGCGATCCATGCGCCGCTCAGCCAGCCGGCCTGCAACCCAGGCTGCGGGGATAAAAGCGATGATGTATCCGAAAGAGGGCTTCATGACTGTAGCCGGCCCTCCGGTAAGGCTGGCGAACCACGGGATGCCTGCAACCCCGCCCACCATGTAAAAGAGCATCGACAAAGCCGCCCGGCGAGCTCCCAGCGCTGCCCCTACCAGCATAACTGCTAACGTCTGCGCGGTAATCGGAACAGGCCAGATAGGCACTGCAATCTGGGCGGAAATGCCAGTTACCGCCGCGCCGACAAAAGCCAACGCGCAGTTAGCTACCCAGCCTTTGCCAGCAGAAAGATAGTCGCAAAGAACATTTGGATTTACTGCTTTAGTTTTCATGTGTTTCTTTTCCTTCGTTTAGTTGCAAGGTGGTGGTTGCAAAGGCACAGTTGCCGTCATGGCTCAGCGAGACCAGCCAGCAAAGGAGGCTTGGCTCCTGCCCGAGTGAATGGGCAACTTGTGCCTGTAGGGCGGCACTGAGACGTACAAACGGCCGCCCCCACCGGTCATTCAAGATTTCAATCTGGGACCATATTTGTTCCCCTGTGAAAGGTGGCGAACCCGCCAGGGCGCAAGACCAGGCTTTTACCACGGCCTCTTTGCCCGCCCAGCGGGCCGCCAGGGAGGCCGAACGCCTCTTAGCAAGACTTGGGCCAAGCCCTTCTAGGCGCCGCTCGAGGCAGGCCCATTCGGCATTCGTAAATACTGCCGAAAAGACCGATCCCGGCTCGGCCAGCTGCGACGCGAAGGAGGCAATATCCACCACGTCGCAGCCAAGCCCTAGCAGCGAACCCATTACAGGTACTTCCCATTGGCGAGGAGGCGAGCATCCGGGTCGAGCAGCATTGCCGCTTCGGCCTCGTGATCTACTCGGTCGTCGCCACTGAAGCGTCGCGATACCGGAGCCTGGAACAGGGACACTTGCCCGTGCATGTTGCGCTCCAGATTAGCTTGGCCGGCTGCCAATCTCTCGTTTGCCCTTTCCAGCCAAACTTTAGCCTGCTCTTCGCCCTCGCTATCTGCTAGTGCCCGGTAGAAAGCGCCCGGATGGGCAACTACTACCACCGCTGAAACGTGACCGAATCCCAGGGAGGTTAGCACCCCAGCTTTGATTGGCTGTGCCAGGTCAAGCGGACTGCGCAGCCAGACCAGTTCTTCCCATTGCCGCATGGCCGGGTCCAGGCAATCTAGGGCCTGATTAGCCGGGATAATCCCCGAGGACATGATCTGGGTGAGCCCAACCGTTTGGAACAGTGCAGCCCCACCCTTGGCATGGCCGGTCAAAGACTTTTGCGAGACCACATACAAGGGGTTGCCACTGCTGCGCCCCAGAGCTTTTGCGAGCCGCGAATGCAGTTCGGCCTCGTTTGGGTCGTTGGCATTGGTGGAGGTGTCGTGTTTCGAAACCACCGCAATGTCGTCTGGGCTCAGGCCGAGTCCGGCAAGCGCTTTAGCCAAATCACTTCTCTTGCCTCCCCTGCCAGCGGCCAGTGCGCCGAGGCCGGGAGCCGGGATTGACGTGTGTGCTCCGTCTGCGAACGAGCGGGCATAGGCTATAACCCCCAGCACCGGCAATCCCAGTTTCGCTGCTACAGATCCGCGGGCTAGCAGCACTGTGCCACCACCTGCGGCCTCGACGAATCCTCCTCTGCGCCGATCCCCAGCCCTAGAAAAGAACCGCGAATCAATTCCCTTGGCTGCCATTTCCGCGGAATTGGCGGTGGCGTTCATATCGCCGAATCCGGTGAGGGATTCCACCGAGATATCGTCTATGCCACCCGCAATCACGAAATCGGCCTTGCCAAGTGCGATCTTGTCGACGCCCTCTTCTATGGATACTGCTGCGGTGGCGCAGGCACCAACCGGGTGGATCATCGATCCGTACCCGCCCACGTAGGACTGCATGGTGTGCGCAGCAACTACGTTCGGCAGAGCCTCCTGCAGAATATCCTGCGGCCGCTCCTCGCCGAGGTAGCGCGTCAAGAACACTTGACGCAGGGATTCCATTCCCCCGATTCCGGTACCTTGGGTGGAAGCCACGTCTGCCGGGTGAACCACGTGGAGTAGCTCACTAGGGGTGAAGCCCGCCGAGGTGAATGCATCAATTGCCGTTACCAGGTTCCAGGCGGCAATGCGGTCTAGCGCCTCGACCATACCGGCGCTGATGCCCCACTTAGCAGGATCAAAACCGTCCGGCAGTTGGCCCCCTACTGTGCGCGTTAGAGGCACAAAGGTAGGTACCAAAACCTTAGCCCCGGCTAGTTTGCGCACGAACCACTTTTCGTCGAAGTAGATATCGGTGTGGGCAGGGTCGGCGCTCTGATACGCCTTTGCTGCTTCTTCCGAAGCCACTTCAAAAGTCACCGAATCGGGCAAGTACATAGTGGTGACGTCGTCGGATCCGCCCGCACGCAGGTTCGAATCGTCTCCCAGAGGGCGGATGCCACAACGGGCGATTACCTCGTTGGCATAACGGTCGTGGATTTGCTCTTCGGGGACAAGCTCATCCTGACTGTTGTACCACCCGTGAGTGGGAGAGGTCTTCCAGGTGAGCAGACCCATCATCCAAGCAAGCTCGATCACCGCGTGGGTAGACATGTTCGCCGGCGAGATGCCAAGTTCAGCCTCGAGACGAGTTCGGGAAGAGCCCCAAGCCCCGACTTCGCCAGCGCCAACTATTACAACCATGTCTTCTAGCGGAGTCGACACCTTGGCCCACTCGGCCGTAGCCTGCTTAGGCCTACGGGGGCTGGGCAGCGCAGCAACAGTGGCCGTTTGCTTTTCTTCCCGAGGAGCAGGCGCCTTTTCCACGGAGGCAGCCAGCTCAGTAAGCGAAAGAGAAATCTTCTCCAACCCACCAGTGAGGTCCGCCTCCACCGGCGCCTCGCAAGCCTGCTCGCGAACCTGCGGGCTAGCCAATGCGATCAGTTCGCCAGCTATTTCGTCGGTGCTGTAGACGTGGATGCCGGCCTTCTTCGCGGCGGGTACGATCGCGTCGTTGCCGCCCATGAGGTTGGTGCCGGCAACCCAGCCAATGCGCGGGTGTGCCAAGGTAATTCGCTCGGGCCAGCCGGATTCTACCTTCCACTTGTTACAGATCGCATCCAGGCTCGCCTTAGCCTCGCCATACAGCCCATCCCCGCCGAAGGTACCCCGGTTGGGCGAGCCAGGTAGTATCACGTGTACCCGGTGCCCGATCGCAGTGTCCATACCAATCTGGGCCAAATCAAATATCGTCGCCTCGACGCTGGTTAGCAGCAGGCGGAATTCGTTTAGTCCCTTGCGTGGGTCTTCGCCCAGTCGCCCAAGCACCGGCGGAGCCGCAAATGGGAAGGCCAAAGTTGGCAGCAAAGCCGGCTTGGTAACCGTAGTCTTGCCCCCTACAGTTTCCCGACGCTCGGAGCCAATCCACTGAGTGAGGGCATGGATGTCGCGAAGCGACGCCAAGTTAGCTGGCACCAGCCAGAGGGCGGCCTCCCCACGAGCATGCTCATGGTATAGATTCTTTGCCCACTGCAGGCGCTTCTGGGTGACCTTCGAAGCAGTCATGACCACCGTGGCCCCACCCCAAAGCAGGCGCGCCACCAGTTGGGCAGCGATCGCATTTGGAGCAGCCCCAGTTACGAGGGCAACGTCGTTGGCGAAGGCAAAATTGCCCTCTTGCAACGCTTTCTCGGCAACCTCTTCGAAGAAGGCTTTGTTCTGCGAGCGGCCCGCGTGCCACTTGGCTCCGGCCGCAACTGTTGCGCCGGCGCCCACCCAACGCTCGTCCGCAACCAGCTCTTCTCCACGAGCAAGCGCGGCTGCAGCTTGAGCCAAATCTTCCCTGTATAGCGCCCACCTATCATCTAGCAGGACAGCCTTGTTGGGGTCAAATGCCGGACTAACAAACTTTTGCCAATCGGCGCCAAGCTCAGCTTCTACACTTTCGAGTAGCCCGGCATCGCCAGCTACGGGCAGAGTCGAATCCTTCTGCACTCCCAAACGCGCAAGCACGTCCTTTGCAAGCTCAGCTAGGATTCCGTCCTCGCCAAGTACCTGCGAACGCAAATTATCCAGCTCAGCCGAATCCACAACGCCACCGCCAGAGGCGGCGCCAACGGCCGGAGTGAGGGCAACTCCCTGAGCTTTTGCAACCAGGGCCAGGGCCTCGTCAATAAGCTCGTCGGCCTCTGCTTTCGAAGCAACCTGAGTGGGCAAACTGGTTAGAGACCCTCCCCGCACGGAATCCCCTTCGCGGGTCCCGAGGACAATCTGTTCGCGTACCCTCGGTTCCCATCCCGCAGGCAGTGCCCAGTGCTTTTCTAACCGGGTGCCGATGTGGTCAACTCCCAGACCGGCACCGCCCAGAAGTGCCCTCACCTTGGTTGCCGCGATCTCGCTTAGAACAGGCCCAAACGGAGTGTAGGAGCTGGCGGCCTCGCGCACCTTTTCGCGCAGCGTTTTCACATCAGCTTCTTCTGCCCCGTCAACCCCGGGCAGGGATACCTCGGCGGCAATGTCCATGAGGAGCTGATTCCGCTTAGAGGAAATGCCGTTCGTCAATGTCTCGACAGTGTCGGTATCCTCGACCTGTCCCAGGTTGAGCTTGTTGGCGTATGCAAGCAAGAACATTATGCCGTCGCCCGCGTCGTAGCTCAGCTCAGGAGCGGTCGACCCGCTTTGGGCAACCGTCTGCGTTTGCGGGGCAGGGTGAGCGTTAGCCTTCGCCTCGACCGGCTGCTCGGCCTGCTCGGCCGGGGAAGCTACGGGGGCGGGCGCAGGCTGCACCTGGGGCAGCTGCGGAGCCGTATCCTTCTGGAAGATGCGCTCACTATCGCGCTCGACGTTCAGAACTTCTACGTGTCGATCCGAAAATTCCGGAAGCCGCAACGTCTTCGCTGCCAAATTCGCCAAAGTTGGGCTGGAAGATAGCCCCACCTCGATGTACTGGTCGATTCCCAGACCGCCATCTGCCGGATCCGACAACAGCAGTTTTTGGGTTTCAATCCAACGCACCGGGGAGGCAAACTGCCAGGCGAGCAATTCGATTAGCAGCGTACGCGCGGCCCGGTTGTAGTCGTCGAATCCATGCTCAATGAGGGCAGCCACTCCCTTAGAGGGAACAACCTCCAAGATAGCCTTAGCGAACGCTTCGCTTACCTCAAAGGGGCGAGCCACTAGATTCGGAATGTAGCGATTCACCAATTTTTCGGTATCGATCTGCGCGGGGATAGCGTCGTCGAGTTTCTGGCGGAATTCGGCAACGCCCGGACGTAGTACCGAAGAATGGAATGGCACGTCAATGCCGGGAATCAGCATGAACGGGCGCTTTCCGCCCCACTCTTTGGCGCGGACAGCAGCATCGGCCTCCAGAGCTTTCAGCCCGGCCAGAGTCCCAGCCACGGCATACTGAGCCCCGGCCAAGTTGTAATTGACAATTTCCAGGAACTGGCCCGATTCCTTAGCGACAGCTGCCACATAATCGCGTACCTGGCCATCACCTACGCCAAACTGATTCGGGCGCAGCGCCCCCATCGCATAGTTGGAGCGGCCAGCCTCATCGCGTTCGACCAGGTGGTGCATAGCGGAACCCCGCTGGTAAACAATCTCAATGACCTTCTCGAGCGGGAAGATATCGGCGCAGGCGGCCAACGCATTGTATTCGCCCAACGAATGGCCCGCGTAAGCAGCACCCTCTTGGAAAACGCCCTCTTCCTTCAAACGCTCAGTTTGTGCGTAGGCCAACGTCGCGAGCGCTACCTGGGTAAACTGCGTCAGGTTCATGACCCCGGCGGGATGGCGGTAGATTTCGGAACCAATCTTCAGCTCCGTCGGATTCTCGTCTACTACAGTCAGAATTGAAAAGCCCAGAGCAGCCCTAGTAAACCGATCCGCCCTCTGCCAAACCTCGCGCACTCGACTCGAGCGAGCTCTGTCCTCCTTGCCCATGCCCCGTTTTTGAATGCCCTGACCTGGGTATACGTAGGCCGTAGCGGGAGCCTGGGTGAGCGCGGTCCCACGCGAAACCAGTTCGTCGCCGATCTTGCAAGTGGCCTCCAAGACCAACCCACCCGAGCGAATGCGGCCCACGCGTTCAATCGAAATGCTCACCTGATCGTTGAGGTTCACCATCCCAAACATCGCGTAGGTCCAAGCCGTTATTGTAAAGCCGGCTTTCTTTTCGACCTCGGCACGAATAGCATGTTGAGCGGTTGCCGACAGCCACATGCCGTGCACCAACGGCGCCGACAATCCGGCCATGCGAGCCGCAGAGTAAGAGGTATGAATCGGGTTGAAGTCACCCGAAACATTCGCGAACGCCGTCATGTCGGCAGGCGCTGTAACAGTCATCCTGCGCAGCAACTTGCGCGGGGTGTCCTCTATCTGGGTTCCCTCGCTCCAAGGATGGGGGCTAGGGCTTGCTGGCTCAGAGGTGGTGACACGGCCCCTAATAGCGAAACGCTCAATAAGCTGGGCAAATTCGCGCCCCTCAAAGTACAAACTCACCTCGACGCGAACCACACGGCCGGATGCCGATTCAGCAACCCCTGCGCAACGTCCCACGCTAGTAACAGTCTGCCCGTAGGGAATATCTCCCAGCACGCGAACAGTATGGTCTAGGTGGACCGCATTGATCAGCCCCTCAATCACCGGGTAACCACCGTAGGTGGCAGTACCCAGGGCCCCGTAGATAGTGGGCCAGCACGGCCCAACCAGAGCATCCGGAACAAAGGAAGCCAATTCAACGTCCAAAGCAGCCCCGGTCACGGCCGCGTGGGCGGCAGGAACGTTCGCACCCAACAAGAATTCGCCATGTACTTCCCCAAATCCCTCACCGGCGACATAGGTGGGCATCTGCGAGATAACCTGCCCGGAAGTTGCGGTAGAGCCCACCCCAGCAGCACCCGCCAGCAGGTGGTAGGCGGTCTTCGCCAAACGATCCATGTCCACGACAGGGTAGGCGCCCCCGGCGCAACCTTCGGGTAGCGAGAGAGGAAGCTCCAAGGCGGGTACCGCATACGGGCGCTTAGCCATCCCATCCCACAGGCTGTCGCAGGCCACGACTAGCGTCAATCCGTCCTCGTCCTGGCGCAGCGAGCACTGGGCGGGGCTATGCCGGAACGGATTTTCTACCAGATTGCCATTCCACTCAATAAGCGGAGTAGCAGCAATGAAGGCGGCCTCATCCGGGGCTTCAGCAAGCCGGGAGTAAACAGGTGTCGGGGCAGCTTCAATTTCGTGGGCCACCCCGGCCTCGTAGCGCGCAAACATCTGTGCTATCGGCTCGTCGATCCTGTCGATTGCCCCAACTGAGCGCGGCCCCGGGATGATGCGCACCGCATCTGCGTCAAAACGTTCGTCGTGGGACTGCCACAGCGTGTCTCTCCCCCACCAACGTGCCAGCTGAGTGTCGATTACAGGGACGAATGGCATGGGCTTGACGTATTTGCGACACAGGTCCACAAACCATGCTGCGTCTGCGGAAATAACCTTTACTTCGCGGGCATTCGGGTAGGCGGCAAGAAGTCTTTCGAGGGCGGCGGGCCCATCTTCTATGTCTTCTACGGTTGCGAAGAGGGTTTCTACCGGCCCGTGGTCGGCCTCGCAGAGGCGGGCCTCAATATGGCGGAACAAGTCCCAAACGCGGTCGTTCCACGTGGGGTCCGCCCAGGGATAACACAGTTCAATGGTGCGAGATGCCCACTGCGCATAGGTCATGTCCTCCAAATCCCCAAAGTAGGGTTTGGCCGTCTTGTTGATCGCCGCAATAACTTCATCTCGGCGGCGCTCCAGCTCTTCGGCGTCCGACCCGATCTGGTGGATTAGTCTGGAGGCCTTAGCCGACGAGTTTTCAATTTCGTACATGTCGGCATCTAGGTGGGACAGCCCCGAGGTAATTCCACCACGTTCGGCACCGCGGCCAATCCACCCGTCGTCGATACCGGGGGTGTCTTTGAGGAGCTGCTTCACCGCGCGCGAGGTAGTAGCTTCCTTCACCGTCATCGCTGCGGTACCAATCATCACCGCGTCTACCGGCATGGGCTGGCGCCCGTAGGCTAAGGCCCACTTGCCACAGATGTAAGAAGCCGCTTTCTGCGGCGTGCCGATTCCCCCGCCAACAGCCAAAACAACGCGCTTGGCCCTGCGAATGTCATGGTAGGTGGCTAGCAACAAATCATCCAGCGACTCCCAGGAATGGTGCCCGCCCGCAGTGCCGTCCTCAACCTGCATAATAATGTCCCGGTCGGGGGCGGCCCCCGCAATGGCGAGTACCTGCCGGATCTGCTCGACGGTGCCCGGCTTGAAGCAAACGTACCTAAAGCCTTCCTCGTTCAGCGACTCGATCAGCTTGGTGGCTTCTTCGACCTCGGGAATGCCGGCAGAAATGGTGACGCCATTTACGGCTGCCCCATTCGCGCGTGCCTTCGGAACGATCCGTTGCACGCCAAACTGCAGGTTCCACATGTAGCGGTCAAAGAACATCGAGTTGAACTGGGCGGCACGGCCCGGTTCGAGAAGACGGGAAAGATTGTTCAGGTTCTTCTGCAAAACTTCCGGAGAATACTGCCCACCGCCGGCGAGTTCTGCCCAGTAGCCCCCGTTTGCGGCAGCCGCAACGATCCCGGCATCTACCGTGGTAGGAGTCATAGCTGGCAGCATTATGGGGCTGTAGCCAGTTAGCCTGGTGAACTTGGTGGAAACGGCAATCTTGCCGTTAGGAAGTTCGTTCAGCCTAGGCGCAAATTCACTGTAATCTAGCGGCTTAGAAACCGAGTATCCGGGCGTATCCAGATCGGCAAGACGGTGTTCGTCCCCCACCGAAACTACACCTATTCCTGCCCCCGCGATTAGCGGGGCCGTAATTTGCGCGAGGACGGGGCCGGGCCCCACGTTCAAGAACCACCTGGTACCTGCGGCCTGCGCAGCCCGCAGGGCCTCTGGCCACCTAGTCGGTTCAACCAGGATTTGCCGAGCCAATTTAGTAGCCTGGGATACGTCGATGCCACACTTCTTGGCCCACCGACTTACCTCAGCTACAGCGTCCTCCAAGATGGCATTGTGGAAAGGAACTGCCACGTCGAGCTGATCCACCTGCAGGTTTACTGCACTACCCCCGCGCCGCCTAGAGGCAATATCCGCGTTGGCGGCCTCTACCTGTGCCTGCAGGCGCGCAACCGCTACCTCCAGATCCCGAGGGCGTCCCGAGAGCACCCCCGCTTTGTCGCCATTGTAAACAGCTAACGAGACAGAATTTTGGCAAACCTTTTGTACCTGTTCTAAGGGCAAGCCCCGTAGGGAGACCATTGGCCTGGACTCGCGAGTGCCTGCGGCCCCCGCCTGGGCAGTTGCCCGCGATGCTGCTGCCCCAACCAATATCGCCAAGGCCAACAGATCCGCCACTTTAGCCGCGTTGTCGTCGACGTAGGCTCGCACCAGCTCTGCTCCCAACACCCCCTGGGAGTGCCCCAGGAAGGCAACGGGCTTGTTCTGGCGCAGATGCAGCGAGGAGGCATCCAGGGTAAGCGCAGTGCCAAATTGGGCAAGGGTGATGCCTGGCACCGACACGGTTGCGTTAGCACTCGCCCGATCCAGCGCGTCTTCATTCCCCTCCAAAGCAGCGGTGAGGCTATCCAGACCGCCCGGGGCAGACGTGGTAATTTCCAAAATCACCGGGGCTACCTTCGCCCTCGCCTTTTCCCAAGCTGAGGTAAGAACCTTCGCGGTTTTTGCGACTCGAGACAAATTGTTTAGCTGCGGCGCCCAGGCACTCCCTTGGCCTCCAAAAATGAGGGTGTAGGGGACATTTAGCTGTTCAAAAAAAGATTTCATTTGCTATCCATTCGGCCCTACAGGGGGGCGTTGTCGTGATACTTGACTGTCTGGTAGGAGCGCGCCTTGCGTTCCAGCACCGCCAAGGAGCGAACTATGAGGCGCCTAGTGTCTTTGGGATTGATCAACGAATCCAGCTCACCTTTCTCTAACGAGAGGTTCGGACTTATGGATTCGCGCTTGTACTGTTCTTGGTAGGCTTGACGTTGCGCCGCTACGTCTGCCCCATCTTCTCCGGCAGCACGAAGTTCTTTGCGGAACAAAATGTCTACCGCGCCCTCGGAACCCATAACCGCAATCTCGGTCTGCGGCCAGGAAAAATTGAAGTCGGCGCCAAGGGATTTAGAGCCCATCACTATGTAGGCTCCTCCGTAGGCCTTGCGCAAGATGACGGTCACCAGTGGCACCGTGGCGGTAGCATAGGCCGTGATCAGCTTAGCTCCACGCCTGATAATGCCAGCCCTTTCTTGCTCACTCCCCGGACGGTAACCGGGCACGTCGACAAGGGTGACCACGGGTAGGCCGAAGGCGTCACAAAAACGCACAAAACGGGCTGCCTTTTCGGAGGCATTTACGTCCAACGTACCGGCGTCAAATGCTGGCTGATTAGCCACGATACCAACCGAGCGGCCGTCGAAACAGGCAAATCCCACCACTATTGAGCGGCCAAAGAGCTCCTGAATCTCGACAAATTCTCCGTAGTCGGTTAGTGCCTCAATAACTTCGATCATGTCGTAGGGCTGTTTAGAAGAGGTAGGCACCAACGAACCGACCTTCTCGGCCAACGCCTCCGCCACAGGATCATTTTCGTAGTCGTAAGCCGGAGGGGCCTCCTCACAGTGCAGCGGCAGGTAGGTCAGGATCGAGCGGGCAAATTGCAGCGCATCTTCCTCGTCGTCAGCCAGGTAGTGGGCCACCCCTGAAATAGTGGAGTGCAGGTCCCCACCCCCTAAATCCTCGGAGGAAACCTGTTCCCCCGTCACAGCCCGCACCACCTGCGGACCAGTAACGAACATGTACGAGGAACGCTTGGTCATAATAATGAAATCTGTAAGTGCAGGCCCGTACACCGCACCGCCTGCACAGGGCCCCAAAATCACAGAAATTTGCGGAACAATCCCCGAGGCCTCACTGATCTTCTTGAAAATGTTGCCGTATTGGGCCAACGCTGCAACGCCCTCTTGAATACGGGCGCCCCCGGAATCCAGAAGAGCAAAGACAGGAATGCGCAGCCGCAGCGCCTCGTCGATCAGGTGGCAAATCTTGTGGCCTTCAACCTCGCCCAACGTGCCCCCGTTTACAGAAAAATCCTGCGCGTAGACCGCAACGGGGCGCCCATTTATCTGCCCAAATCCGGTAATGACCGCACACCCTAGGTAGGCTTCGGCAATGTTTCCGCCAGCGAAGGTATGAATTTCGTGGAACGTGTCCTCGTCTACCAATGCGGCGATCCGTTCCCTGGCAGTGCCCCGCCCTTTAGCATGTTGGCGCTTGCGGGCGCGTTCTTCGGCGCGCTCTTTCAGCTCTTCAGCGCGGCCAGCAAACGTATCCCGGTCTATATCAAAGGTGGGGCTCATTTCTTTTCCTCCACTCTTACGATCACTGCTCCGGCGGCCACAGTGTCCCCCTGGGCCACCTCGTATTTCACGATTCCTGCCGAGGGGACGTGCAGATATTTCTCCATCTTCATAGCTTCTATAACCGCAACTAGATCACCCTCGGCAACTTCAGCTCCGTCCTCCAAAGGCAGTCGCACAACAGTTGCCTGCATAGGCGAAGTAACCACTCCAGGCTCGTCAGTGTTTTCCACCTGCACCTGTTTGCGCGCCCCACGCAACGGTTGCCGAGGGCGAGCCGGCCGCCCAGACGTAGGCCCAGCCACCTGCAGGGCGGAAAGGACAGTGTTGTCGATGATCAGCTGGTGACGCCTGCCGTCGACCTCGACTGCTATTTTTACCGGCACAGGATCGGCACTGCCAGAAGGCGCAAAAGGCTCCAGTCCCAGCGAGTCGACAATTTTTTCTTCGTCGAACCACGAAGTGTAGTGGTGCATATGCGCGAAAATCTCGGTCGAGAGCACGGCCTCTAACACAGGTTTGGACGTAGGCACGCCCTCTACTACCGTTTCAGCCAACGCACGCCTCATCCGCACAATAGCCTGTTCCCGGGTGGCGCCGTGCACAGTAATTTTGCCGATGAGCGAATCGAAGTTAGAGCCAATTACAGACCCCTCCTCAAGGAAGGAATCCACTCGCACTCCCGGGCCGCCGGGCCAGCGAAGAGATTTCACCGTACCAGTCACGGGAGCCAATTCAGCGCCCGGATCTTCGGCATTGATGCGAATTTCTATCGCGTGCCCCCGAGCGGACGGAACCGCGGAGGCTGCCTTGCCCTGCGCAATGCGTATCTGTTCGGCTACCAGGTCGAGTCCAGTTACCTCCTCTGAAACCGTGTGTTCTACCTGGAGGCGGGGGTTCACTTCCAAGAAGTAGGCCCTGCCAGCAGCCACCAAAAATTCGCAGGTCCCCACTCCCACGTAGCCGGCGTGGGTGAACAGTTGTTCCGACCAGGTGTGCAGGTTTTTATCTATCTGCTCGTCCAACGCCGGCGCGGGAGCTTCCTCAATCAGCTTTTGATTGCGCCGCTGCACCGAGCAGTCACGCGTGGAAACTACCGCAAAATTCCCCAGCGAATCACGCATGCACTGGGTTTCCACATGGCGGGCGTGGGTGCAGATCTTCTCTATGAAGGTCAGGTCAAGAGCCTGCTCGGAAGCAACCGAATAGTAATCGTGCAGATCCTTCTCCGAATCTACACGGATGATGCCGCGCCCTCCACCCCCGTCGGCCCGCTTGAGCAGAACAGGGTAACCAATTTGCGCCGCAAATTCGGCAGCTTCTTCCCTGGTGCGCACCGGCCCCGAGGAACCGGGAACAGTTGGTACTCCCGCCTTTTTCGCGAGCGCGCGGGCGTCTATTTTGTCGCCCAAAGCACGAATCACACTGGCATCGGGGCCAATCCAGGTAATGCCGGCCTCGGCTACTTTGGCAGCGAAGTCGAAGTTCTCGGACAAAAAGCCGTATCCGGGGTGGATTGCATCTACGCGCGCCTTCTTCGCAAGTTCTAAAACCGCCTCCTGGTTGAGGTAGGTTTCCACCGCCCTCTTGCCGGGCAAACTGTAAGCTTCGTCAGCCTCGCGAACTGCTGCGGTGTTTATGTCCTCGTCTGCGTAGCAAGCTATAGAAGTCAGCCCCATTTCTCGGATCGTCCGCACCACCCGCAGCGCAATTTCGCCGCGATTAGCGATAAGAATTCTTTCGATCTTTTTCATCAGGCTCCCTTTACGACATCTGCATCGCCGCAGGTGATTACCCGTTCTCTACCATCAGTTTCTAATATCAAGGCCCCGGTTATGTCTACGTCTTTAGCAACCCCGCTAATAATTTCGCCCCCGGGAACATGTACTCGCACAGGAACGTCAAATACAGCATTAGCACGGTACAAGGCCAGCGCCTCGGCGCCGGGGGCGACTTTAGTAAAGACAGCCTCCAGTTGTGCTTTGAGGGCGCGAGCAGCCTCCTGGGGCGAGGGAGCCGTGCCGAGTTGGCTCAGGCAGGCGGTCGGCCTGTCAATTTTCGGGGCCTCGGTCAAATTGATTCCCACCCCCACGATGAACTGCCCGGGTGCGTGCAGTTCTGTCAGGATGCCACCACATTTGGCCTGGCCAATAAGGAGGTCGTTGGGCCACTTCAGGCTCACTTGCAACCCGAAAGAGGCGACGGCTTTTTTGGCTGCCACCCCGGCGAGCAGAGTCACCCACCCATAGTCTTCGACCTCGTAGGAAGGCAGGTGCAAATAAGTGGTAGCAAGCAAGCCCGACCCTGCCCTGCACTCCCAACTGCGCCCCGAGCGCCCCCGCCCAGCAGTTTGCGAAGCGGCCACAACCATGTCGAACGGGTGGGCGCCAGCCTCAATAAGCTCGGCAACCACGTCATTCGTTGAGGTTACTTCGGGCAGAAAAGTTATCTGAGAGCTCACCTATTTTCCTTCCGTCGATCTGTGTTAGACATTTTTCGGAAGGAGGGGGGCAAGCTCAAATACCGTTCGGTATCTGCGGGGTTGGGAATGCCCCTACTATGAGTGGTTATTTGGCTATTTTATGCGAATCTTTTTGCTGCACCGGCTCTGTGGTGGAAGCATAAATTAGCGTTAGTAACATCTGCACGATATCTTGGGCGGGTTCAGTCGCATGCAAATCTTTGCCCGCGAGCGCTGCCCTCATGGCACCAATGTTCGCCGCTCGCAGGGCTATGCCCACGACAGCGTGAGCTAGCGAAATAGAAGAAACGTGCACTACCCGACCGGTTGCCTCGGCAATAGTTTCTAATACCTGAGCCACCTGGCGAATAAACTGAGAGTTTATTTCGGCGAGTCGCATTCCCCACTTGGGATCGCGGACAGACCTATTTAACAATTCGGAGTGCAGCACGTAAAAGTCCCTATCCAGCTGCAGAACCTCTAGCACTTCGTCCAGCAGCGCCTCCATAGTCACTTCCCCGGGCCCCGCTTTGGCCCACCCTTGCACGGTATCGGTAAGCCCGTCTATGAGCCTGGCGTATTCGTCCTCGGCGAGGGCGGCAAACAATTCGTCTTTGGTTGAAAAATTCGAGTAGAACGCCCCGCGCGTGAATCCTGCCCGCGCGCAGATTTTTTCTAGGGAACAGCCTTCTATTCCCTCGGAAACTACAATGTGGCGGGTGGCATCGATTAGTTTGTTAGCAGTTTCAAACTCTTCTGCCACTATTTACTCCCAGTAGATAGACGAAATCCTCTGGTTAAAAATATTAGCCAATTCGGGCGGGGCGGCAGTTAGCATCTTTGCAGACGGGCGCCCTGAGCAGCCGTCGGAAACTGTCGCTCCCGCCTCGGCGCAGATCAGTTCGCCCGCGGCCATATCCCAGGGTTTTAGCCCTTCTTCGTAGTAAATGTCGACGGTTCCACTGGCAACAGCGCACAGGCTGAGGGCGGCGCTTCCGCACCTGCGAATGTCGGCAATGTCGCCAATTAGACTCGCCAAGAACTTGCCCTGCCTTTGGCGCCGTTCGCGCACGTAGCCAAAACCGGTGGCCACGAGGGCGGGGGCCAGCCGAGTGAGCGAGCTTGCGCCTATTGGAGATTCCCCGAGGTAGGCTCCCCCGCCCGCTCCGGCGTGGTAGAGCCTGTCGGTGCCAATTTCAGCTACCGCCCCAACCACGGGAACCCAGGTAGTGGGATCTACTGAGCCGTAGACGCAAGCAACCGAGACCGCGGCAGGGGCAACTTGGCGGATGTAGTTCACTGTGCCGTCGATCGGATCAACTATCCAGAAGAGTCCAGATTTGCCTCCGTCTATACCGGCTTCTTCGCCCATAATGCCGTCCTCGGGGCGTGCTGCAGAAATCTTTTGGCGGATGAGTGCTTCTACCTCGCGGTCGACTTCGGTAACCGGGTCGACGGGTGAAGACTTTGTTGCGGCTACCGTTACTTTGCCTTCGCTTTTGCGTTTTTCAGCAAGCTGGGCGGCCTCGATGGCCACATCTTTAGCTAGCGCCCACAATCCGTCTCGGGTGGCTTCTGAAATAGGCAGAGCAAACGATTCCATGTATTAACGATCCCACACAAAGGGGGTTTTCGCGGGAACATCCGGGGCTAGTTGCCAAGAACCTTCCTAACGAGCACCGCATCCATTTGACCGGGAGCTGAGGCCGGGCCGGCAGTCGCGAAGGTGGCACAGTTCCCGAATTGGGGGCCCGCCAGGCGACTTATTTGCCCTAGTTTTCCCATCGCAATCCCTATTAGAGGCCTGTCTATTTGCTGGCGTGCCCGCGCCAACGCTTCCAACAGCGTCAGAACGTCTTGAGCGTGTTGGGGCATTACCGCGATCTTGCACACGTCTGCTCCCGCCTCGCTCGCCCGGATTAGCCGCGCAAGCACCTGGTCCACAAGCGGGGTGGCGGAAAAACTGTGAAAGCTTCCGAACACTACTACCCCCGCCCTATGGGCCGCCTCTATGAGGACCGCGGCCTCGGGGCGGGCGATCTCGACATCTATTGCCTGAGGCTGTAAGGATAGAAGCTCGCGCACCCGCCCCGCATACTCGCCCTCGGCACAAGCCCCACCTTCCGCAGTAGAACGCAGAGTAAGCAAAAGCGGGCCAAAGGGTGCCAGCCGCGAGGCCAGCTGTGAAGTGAGCGCGCCCGCCAAATCGGCACGGATCTCAAATATGTCCCCTCCTGCACCTACCGCCTGGCCTACCTGTTCTAGGTCGGATACGGGAATAATTATTTTGGTGGTTTCCCCGCCCAAGCTCACCGACCCCAGCGCAACTTCAGCCACTGTCCCTCCAAACGCATTGCTATATCCTGAGTGTATGCGCACCAATACGAACGCAGCGTTCTGGCACGTGTGGAGTATAAAAAATATCTTGCTGGTTGGGACCGGCGGTTTTTTTGGTACCGCAGCTAGAGCGCTCACGGACATGCTCGAAAAAGCTTTTCCCTTGCAGTGGCTGGTGGTACCCTGGTCCACTGCCGTAGTGAATCTGTTCGGGGCATTCTTACTCGGCTTTATTGCGGGCAGAGCTGCAAAAGCTCGGGCCGGGCGCATCTCGTCGGTGTTCGATCGCTACTACTTGCTATTCGGCACAGGCTTTATGGGCGCGTTCACCACCTTTTCCTCCTTTGCACTGGCCCTAACCGATTTGACACAGGGGCCGTCGCTTTCGGGGCTAGTCGAGGGCGGAGCTATAGTCGCGTTGGGATTGACGGCGGCGGTAAGCGGGCTGCTCTGTGGAGAGCGAGGCCTATCTTGGCTCATTAGGGTTAGGGACTGACATGACGCCGACTATTCTTGTTTTACTCGTTACCTGTGTTGCCGGCGCAGTAGGTGCCATATGCCGCTACTGCCTGGATGCGATAGCCAAATTTTTTTGGTCTAAGCCGGCAACAGTGTTTGTAAATTTGCTCGGCTGTTTTTTAATCGGCCTCCTAGCCCCGCTGACCATGCAGGATTTTCAAGTTCTTCACTACGCGCTCACGACCGGATTTCTTGGCGGCTTTACCACTTTCTCGACAGCGATGCTAGAAGCGGTAAACACCATCAGGGAACAAAAAATTGCTCGCGGCCTAGCCCTGGCGATTTTACCGGTAGTGCTGGGGATGGCCCTGTGCGGAGCCGGAATGGCCATAGCTGCAGCCTGGCTGTAAAACATTTCGACAATGGGGTGGGGGCTCGCGTTTGCGGGCCCCCACTCTTCTTGAGCTAGGTTACTTACTAGCCTTTGCGTTAGCACGCTCCTTGTCAGCGTTTACCGCATCTTCAAGTGCCTTCTTCAAAGCATCTTGAGCCTTGCCGTATTCGCTCCACTTCTGTTCCGCCAACGCCTTGTTGCCAGATTCAATTGCCGCCTTCGCATCTTGCAAAGCACCTTGCAGTTTTTGGTCTGCGCTTTGTTCCTTTTGCCCGGCAGTGGCCTCCTTGGCGCCTTCCCCACCTACTACTGACGAGGTAGACGCGGCCGCATCCCCACCGAAGACCTGGTTCAACGATTCTTCAAGGGTGGGTGCAAAACCAACCTTGTCACCGAAGGAGGTGAGCACCGAACGCAGTTGCGGGTAGGAAGTGGTACCGGTGGACTGCACGTAAACTGGTTGGATGTAAAGCAGTCCGCCGCCCACCGGCAGCGTGAGCAAATTGCCGCGCAGTACCTTGGTGCCCTGCTGGTCCTGCAAGTTCAACTCTTTGGAAACCCTCTGGTCAGAGTTGAAATTGTTTTGTACCTGGCCCGGGCCCGGAACAGTGGTTGAGGACGGCAGCGCCATCAATCGCATCTTTCCGTATCCCTCGCGCACCTTACCGGCAGTAGAGCCAGTCTCGGAATCAACAGCTAAGAACCCTGCCATTGCCGCCCGCTTAGACCCGCCCCCGGGGATGAATACCGAGGTCAGCGAGAATTCTGCTGAGGGTTGCGACGGCATCTTCATGGTCAGGTAATACGGCGGCTGCACGGGGGCCGAAACATTCTTGGGCACCGACACTGTGGGATCTTCAGAAAGCTTCCACTGGTCGCCACCGGTGTAGAACTTCTCGGCTTGAGTGACGTGGTAGGTCTCGAGCAACTTCCGTTGCACCTTGAACAGATCCTCCGGATAGCGAAGGTGTGCCATTAGATCCCCAGAAATCTGCGAGATCGGCTTGATCTTGCCAGGGAATACCTTCTGCCAGGTGCGCAGCACAGGATCATTCTTATCCCATTGATAGAGCGAAACCGACCCGTCGTAGGCGTCTACGACTGCCTTTACCGAGTTGCGCATGTAATTGATCTGGTTACGCGGGGTGAACTGTTCCTCGTCGTTAGTGCGCGAGTCGTCGGTCACCGATTCCACCGACACGTGTTCGGCATACGGGTAGGCGTTCGAGGTCGTGTACCCATCCACGATCCAAACCAGACGCTTTGGGGTCTTGGGATCGCCGTCAGTGTCGACCACGGCCGGGTACGGCTTTCGATCTAGCGTCAGGTAAGGGGCAGCCTTAGCTACCCTGAGGGACGGATCGCGGTCGTACAGAATCTGCGACTTTTCGTTTACCTGATCCGAAAAGAACAAATCCGTCGACTGGAAGCGCAAGGCGTACAAGAACTTGTTCCAGAAGTTGCCGAGTGACGGCCCTCCGTTACCTTTAAAGGTGTTGTTCACCTGCCCAGATTCAGCATTGTCGTCCGGGTAGTCCAACTCTTGAGGAGACGCTCCCTTGGGAGCGCCTACCACTGAGTATTCAGGCGACCGAGGCGAGAAGTAGACGCGCGGTTCGTATTCACCCATTTTGCCCCTGGACGGGATCGAGTGCTCCCAATAAGCAGGAAGCCCATCAGGGGTGACCTTGTTGCCGAACGCAGCCACCGCGCCAAAACCGTGCGTGTAAACCGTGTGGTCGTTCACCCAGGTGCGTTGCCCCTTCGAGAGGCCGTCTTGGTTAATGTCGCGGACGGCTATAACCGTGTCGGATTTTTCGCCCTCAACGTTGTAGCGATCGACCGCGAACTGTTCAGGGAAGGTGTAGTAGGGCCGCGATTGCTGCAACTGCCTAACCGTAGGTGAAATTATCTCGGGGTCGAGTAGACGAATCTGCGAGGTGGAAGCTTGGTCTTCAGCCAACTGGCCAGCTTCGGCCTTAGTAGTTGCCGAGGTGGTTTTGTATTCCAAATCCTCCATGCCAAAAGCCGCCAAAGTTGCATCGATATTGTGTTGGATGTAGGTAGATTCGAGCTGTTTAGCGTTCGGATCTACCTTGAAACGCTGCATCAACATCGGGTAGCCAAAGCCTATGACCAGCGAGGAAACCACCAGTACCACCAGCCCGGCAACGGGCAAACGCCAGGTCCCCTTAAAGGCGGCAACAAAGAACAGCACCGCAATTAGTGCACTGATTACAGCCAGGATAGTGTTCGCCGGCAGCGCCGCATTAATGTCGGTATACATGGCACCGTCGGTGGGCTTGCCCTGCTGAGCCAGCATATTAAACCGGCCCACAATGTAGCGCACCCCAACCAGCAAGGACAAAATGCCAGCTAAAATCCCCAGGTGGATGCGGGCCCGGCGAGCAACGTGCACCTTTGGAGTGACCTGGATTGCCCCACCCATGTAGTAGATGACGGCCGTGGCCACTGCAGCCGTTGCCACCATGGCCAATATTGCCGACGAGAGCAGGTCCAACAGTGGCAGTTGGAATGTAAAGAAGGACAGGTCAAAACCCCAGATGGGATCTTTGCGCCCAAACGGGGTGGAATGGAGCGCGACCTGCAACACCGACCAAGAGGGCGCCAATTTCAGCACCGAGTAGATGCCCACCAAGCTGGCAATACCAAAGGTGAACAGCTTTGGCTTACCCATAATAGTTTTGGAGTATTCCGAATTGGCGGATCTGGCCCCCATAGAACGCATCGCCAAGATCACGTTCACCACCACAATGGCAAAGGCGAGGGCAAAGCCCACCAGCCCCATTAGGGCCGCCGACCCCCACTGGGTGAACAAAATCTGTAAATACCCGAGCTGGCTATACCAGAGCACCTCGGTCCACAGCCCTGCCATCAGAGCAATTACCAGCAGCAAGGCTGCCAAAACTATTACGGTAATCCCAAGCGGACCCGGCTTTTTGAATTTCGGCAAATGCGGTTTTGCCCCCGAGGGCCGCCGCGGGCGCCCCGAGCCGAAATTCGCAAAATCCGGGAAGCCGGGAAACTGATTGTTCGAACTCACAGCTTTCCTATTTGCGTAGGGGTTAAAATCACTCCCAGTCTCTCACGTTTTCCCTGCTGACCTCCAGCTACCCGCACGCTGAGGGCCCGCGTTCACACCAGGCGTAACCGATTGGGCACCGCCTGCGCTAGGTGGCAGTATTTAGACATGGATATTGCCCCAGAAGCGCTCGCCGCAGCGATTTACGACATTGAACGCGAACTGGCCGGCCTCGGTTGGAACCAGGCGCCTTCGCTCTTTGCACTCGTGCCCACCCGCTACGTACTTGACGAGGCGGGTGCCCTAGACCAGCAGTCGAAGGAGAAGATGCGCCTACTGCTAGAGTCTTCCCCGGACAACCTCACCGCTGTCCTTCAAGAGAACGTCTCGGAGGACATTGGCGCCATGCTCGCTAAGATCGAGTGGCCGAAGATGGTCGAGGGCGCTGCAGTAGCCTTAGAACGCATCATAGTTCCCCCGCAGGTCGAGGCCGAAGCGCCCGAAGATCCCGAAGAGCGCACCGAATTTTTGCTCTCGCACCCAGCTCGCGACGAGGTTCGCATGGTAGCTGGAGCATTGCGCTCTGGCGCTTCTTTCACCGCAGTGCGGACTCGCTCCCACGATAGTGAGGACCAGGTAGTTGCCTCCTCGGGGCTGGTTCCAGAACTCGAAAAGGCCCTGCAGGCGACGCTATTGCCTTAGCGGCAGTAGCAGCTATTTACAGGTGGGCAGACCTTCTGCCTTGCCTGCCCCTATATTCTCTACCGCGTTGCGGGCCTCCTTAAGAGTGTCGATTCGCACTACTTTTAGCCCGGTGGGAATTTTGCCAACTGTGTCAGCACAATTGGCCTTCGGAACCAGAAAATACTCGGCGCCGTCCGCACGTGCGCCGGCCATTTTTTGAGCCACTCCCCCGATAGGTTCAACCTGCCCGTCCATCCGGATGGCCCCTGTGCCGGCGATCTGCCTGCCCCCGGTCATGGCTCCGGGCGTGAGCTGGTCGATTATTCCCAGTGCAAAGATAGTGCCAGCGCTGGGGCCGCCGACGTCGGCAAGCGAAATGTTCACTTTTACTGGCAGGGTGAGTTTTGGATTTAAGCCCACGCCCAACACGGAGCCTGCTCGCCCCTCAGCTTTAGAGGTAGTTACGTCGACAGCCTGTTCTTTGCCAGCCCGCTTGAGCTGAACACGCACGCTAGTTTTTGGCGGGATCTGCTTCAGAAAGGCAAAGATCGAGCCCGCCGTGTCAGTGCGCACAGACTTTGAGCCGGCTGATATCCCCACTATTTGGTCGCCCTCTTTCAGCTTTTCCTGGGCATCTGTGCCTTTGGCGACGGCACTGACTTCGAAGGTAGCTGGAACACGGTAGCCCAGCTCGGCCAGGGCCGCTGCCTCGGCACTCTGTTGGGAGCCTTGCATCTGGGCCGCCGACAACTGCTGAATTTGTTCACGGGTGACGTGCTTGGGAAATACTTCCTCCTGGGGAGTTATCTGCGATGTCTTTTGGGTGAGGGCGAAACCTAGCTCTGCCAGCGACACCTGTGCTCCCGGGCCCCCGCGCATAGACACGGTAACCATGCGCAATGCCCCCTTGGTTGGGTAAGTTTTAGAACCTTCGATGGTGATAACGTCCTTTTTCCCCTGTTTTCCTAACACGTCGAAGGTGGGACCAGGCTTTTCAATGACGTAGGGCATGGGGATTGCCAGCGCAACCAAAAGTAGGGCTATCACTATGCTCACCCCGAGCGTCAGTTTACGGCGATACCAAGGCTGATTTTTTTGCACCGTTCCATTGTGCCAACATTGTTCCTCTAGCGCATTCTTCGTTTACTTCCTCCGAGGGCGATAATGGCCGCCCTCGGCAAAAGCTTGCGGGCGACGGCCTGTAAGCTAGTGGCAAGCAATTAGTGGGGGAATCGAATATGGCCGATACCAACAGCAACGACGACCTTTCTGGAATCGAGCAGATGCTTCGCCAATTGCTCGGCGATCAGGCAGCCGAGCAAATGCTCGAGCAAATGCGTGCCAGCGGGCTCGACCCGCAGGCAATTACGGGCGGGGCAAAGTTGCCCACAGATCCGGCGCAGATCCAGCGCCTTGTCCAATCTGTGACTCAGCTGTTTTCTGGATCCGGAGAGGTGCTGGATTGGGACGTGGTAAGCCAGATTGCTATTTCCACCGGGGCCAAAGATTCAGATCCGGCCCCCACCGCCGCTCAAGCGGCCCAGGTGAGGCAGGCCTTGTCCGTAGCCGATTTGTGGCTAGATTCAGTGACTGCGCTTTCGCCGGGAAAGGCTAACCGGCACGCCTGGTCGCGTGCGGAGTGGGTCCGCCAAACCCTACCCACGTGGAAGGTTATGTGCATGCCGGTGGCCACCCATGCCTCCGACGCCATGACCCAGGCACTTTCCCAACAGCTGGGGCGGCTAGGTCTGGAAGATGCCGAGGGCTCCTTTTCTATTCCGGGGCTAGGAATTTCGGGTGCACTGGGCAAAATGAATCCCGCAGAGCTGGTGCGGCGCATGTCTGGTTCCGTGTTTGCTATGCAGATTGGCCAGGCAATCGGCACCTTAGCTGGGCAGGCCCTGGGATCTACCGACGTGGGGCTGCCGCTTTCTACTACTTCGCTCACCGCTTTGGTGGTTTCGAATGTGGATGAATTCGGCACTGACCTGGGTATTAGCGCCTCTGACGTGCTGCAGTATTTGGCTGTACGCGAGGCCGCCTCTGCGCGTCTATACCATGCCGCCCCCTGGCTTCGTTCGTATTTGCTCGGCGCAATAACCAAATATTCCGAGGAAATTCAGATAGATTTTGGCCATATCGAGAGTGCTGTCCGCGACCTGCAGACCATGGACCCAGCGCAAATCCAGGACGCGGTGTCCTCGGGCATGCTTTCACCTTCATCTTCGCCTGCCCAGGATCGGGCAAAGCAAGAGGTGGAAACTATTTTGGCAGTGGTTGAAGGCTGGGTAGAAGAAGTGACTGCACGAGCCTGCAGCGCCTATCTGCCCGCAGCGGCACCGCTACAAGAGATGATGCGCCGCAGACGTGCTCAGGGCGGTCCTGCCGAACAGGTGCTCGCCCAACTCATGGGGCTCGAGCTTCGCCCCAAACGGGTACGCGACGCGGCAAAGTTGTGGCGAATTTTGGGCGACAAGGTAGGCCAGCAGGAGCGCGACAAGTACTGGTCTCACCCCGATGTGATGCCAACTGCAGCTGAGCTAGACAATCCCGAGGGATTTCTAGCAGCACGCGAGCAGGCTGCCGCTGCCGACGCGCAGGTGGATGCCGAATTAGAGGCACTCTTGCAGGGCACTCTGGGTTATGCCGAAGGTTTGGATGCCGGCGATGAATCAGCAGGCCAGCAGCAAATAGACGGAGACGATTCTGACTCCGACACAGACGAATCTGACGAGGGCGAAGGCCCCCGGAAGTAACTTTACCCACAGGTTTTTCCACAGGTTTTTGCTGCCCTAAAATTTTCCGGCGGGCTCGTGCCACCCTTGAAGGGAAAGGGGAGGTATGAAACTAAAACCGGGAATATCAGTAGTACCGCTGCCAGGTAATGCCCTACAGCTGGGCACTGCCCCACCCCTTGCCTGCCGTATAAGAGGGCTGACTGATGCCCAACGCGCCTACCTTTTCAGTTTGGCTTCCACTCCCACTGGTACTAAACGCCGCAGGTCGTTACCCGAGGCCGAATACAACGAGATTTGGCAGCTGCTCAAAGAGGCCAATCTGGTGTGGGATAGCCACGCTCGCCCCGATGGGCCGGATCAGGAATGGTGGGCTCGGCAAACCGGCAGTTTTAAAGGAGTAAAGGACCGTGCCTACCTGCGCACCCGTGTCGAGGGCCTGCCCACTTTGGGAGCCCAAATTTGCCTGCTACTCTCACAGGCAGGTTTTCTGCGCATAGATCCGCGTGATCCTACCGCGGTTACCGATAAGGACATTGGGCTATTCTACAATTCCCACGACGGCGGCAAGCCCCGCGAACAGGCGGTGCGCCAGCATCTTGAAGGCCATTCCCGCAGCTTTCGGGGGCCAGCTAATCTGGCCATAATTGTTGCCTCCCCCGCCGTGCCGGCGGATCGCGTATTAGGCTACATGTTCGATGGCATAGCCCACCTAATAGTCACCGTCCTCGATTCGTCGATCCAGGTTGGACCACTGGTACTGCCCTCGGTGAGTGCATGTACCAACTGCGTGGATATTGCTCGTCAAAGAACCGATCCCTACTGGGCTAACTTGCAGTGCATGCTCAACAAAACAGCCCCTCACCAGGCAGAATCTATACTCACCCAGACTGTGGCCGCCTTTGTGGCGCGACAGGCGGCTGATTTAGCCCGCGGGCACACACCTGCCACGGTGGGAGCCACGTGGACCTTTTCGGCCTCGAGCCCTTTGCCTACTTACGACCGCTGGCATTTAGAGCCCGCCTGCGGCTGCTGCCCTAATCTGCCGCCAAATCAATAAATTCCCGCAACGTTTTAGCCGCCAAGCGCTCTGGATCTTCCCCACGCACAATTCCCAAAATGGCAGCGCCGTACTGATCAAGTTTTACCCTTCCGATGCCGCGGATAAGCGAGAGCTGCTTTACCGTAGCCGGGCGTACTATGGCGGTGTCACGCAGTGTCACATCAGTTAGCACGGTGAAAGCTGGCTTCGACAGTCCTGCCGCTACTAGCTTCCGCCAGGCACGCAGTTTCTGGAATAACTCCTTCTGCTCTGCGCTAGCCTCCTGGTCAAATTCTTTTGCTGCAGCTCTGCCACCGGCCCGCACTGCGGGAGGATTCTTGACGGTGTCCGCAGGCCAGATCCCGTCGAAGAAGCGCGAGGGCTTGCGCGAGGCACGCCGCCCTTCAGAGCGGGCCTTGGCGTAGGAAACATATAGGTAGTCGCGGGCGCGCGTGGCACCCACGTAGGCAAGGCGCTGTTCTTCAGCAATCTGCTCGGGCGTATCCGCCTGCGAAATAGGAAATAGCCCTTCGCTAACCCCCACGAAAAATACCGCCGCCCATTCGAGTCCCTTTGCCGCATGCACGGAAGACAGGGTAACCCCGTTAATTTGAGGCGCATTCGCCGATTGTGCCCGCTCTTCTAGTTCAGCGACAAAATCGCGCAACCCCATTCCTTTTTCGGCTCGGTCTTCGCCAAGGCGCACTAGTGCGTCTAAAGCATCCCAGCGTTCGCGAACTGCTCCGGTACCAGCTGGAGGTTTCGCAGTCCACCCCACCGACGAGGCAGCGTCGGCAACCGCCTGAGTCAGCGCAACCGGTGAGCCGGCCTTTGCCATAGAACGGATTAGGACCATGGCTTTGCGTATTTCTTGGCGGTTGAAATAGCGCTCGGCCCCGCGCACCACGTAACCGATTCCGGCCTCGGAAAGAGCCTGTTCGAAAGCCTGCGACTGGGCGTTGGTACGGTACAAGATCGCCTGGTCGGCCAGCGCTACGCCACGTTCGCGCAACTTATTTATGTGCCTTACCACGCCCTGTGCCTCGGCTTGGTCGTCGCTATAGGCGGTATAGCTGACTGCCTGGCCCATTTCGCGCTGAGTCTGGAGGCGCACCGCCCCCGCCAGCGGCTTGCGCTTACTGCCCATGTTGCTGACTAGCCTATTGGCCAGCGAAACGATCTGCGGAGACGACCTGTAGTTGCGCACTAGCTCAACTTCACCCGCCCCTGGAAAACGCTTGGTGAAATTCACCAAATACTTCGAAGTGGCCCCGGTGAAGGAATAAATGGTCTGAGCCACGTCGCCCACCACACATACGTCGTTGCGTCCGCCAATCCACTGGTTTAACAGTTCCTGTTGCAGCGGCGAAACATCCTGGTATTCGTCCACCACAAAATGTTTGTATTGGGCGCGTACCCGGGCCGCAATATCGTCGCGCTCGGCGAGCATTCCGACCGTCAGCAGCAGAACGTCCTCGAAATCTATTACCCCGCGTTCGCTCTTTACGTCCTGGTAGATGCTGAGTAAGCGCGCCCCCTGCTGCGGAGTGAGTTCAGCTGGAATGTCGCGCCCCAGTTGTTCCACAGTCTGGGCATAGTCTGCAGGGCTAATCAAAGAAACCTTGGCCCACTCTATTTCGGAGGCCAAATCGCGAACCGTAGTTTTGTCGGCTCGCAACCCCAATCTAGTAGCCGCAGCCGCAACCAAGGGGGCCTTGTGATCTAGAAGATTAGGAACCGGCCCCCCAACGGCAGTAGGCCAAAAATAGCGCAACTGCCTAAGGGCAGCCGAGTGGAAAGTGCGGGCTTGTACCCCCGGAACCCCCAAAGCACGCAGCCTAGCGGACATCTCCGAGGCCGCCCTTGTAGTAAACGTAACGGCTAGGACATCGTGGGTGGAATACACCCCCGAAGCCACCGCGTAGGCAATTTTGTAAGTGATAGCCCGCGTCTTGCCGGTGCCCGCCCCCGCACGAACCACTAGCGGCCCCGTGACCTGCTGGGCCACCCGTCGTTGTTCCGGGTCGAGGGCATCGAGTAACTTCGCAGGTTCCATATCTATAGTTTGACTCCTACCACTGACAGATGAGACTAGCAGCTGGCCACCCGCGGGAGAGGCTCACCCAGCCAACGCTCGATCATGCTAGCAGCGATAGTCGCCTGGGAGGGAAGAATTATCTTCCGATTCATAGCTAGCGAAATAAAATCCGTGCGGGAAACAAACTTGGCCCAACCGATTTCGTCCTCCTGCAAAACTAGATCGCTATCTTGGGCTGTGGTTTCGGCGGTGAACGCCAGCATTAAAGATCTGGGGAACGGCCAGGCCTGCGAATACAGGTAGCGCACGCAAGTAACTTCAATGCCCACTTCTTCGGCGATCTCGCGGTGGACCGTTTCTTCTGCTGCCTCGCCCGCCTCGACGTAGCCGGCTAGGACCGAGATACGTCTGGGAGCCCAGGCTACGTTGTGAGCGATTAGCAGACGCTCCTGGGGGTCGGTAACCGCGCAAATAATCGACGGATCGGTACGGGGATATTCCACGCACTGGCAGCCTGTGCAACGCCGCTCCCACCCGGCAGCCTGCGCATAGGTAGAGGATCCGCACCGAGCGCAGTAGCCCGCCCTCGAATGCCATGTTGCGAGCGCTAGCGCCGCAGAGGCGAGCGACGAATCGGAGGGGCTGAGCTTGTGTGCCACCTCGCGGATGGGGACCCCTGCGCGCCCAGGTAACTTATCGAGGTCGGCGAAGTAGGCGCCCAGCACTACCCTGCCGTCCACTTTACCTAAGAAGAAAATTCGCCCGGCTGCCACCGCCTGGGAAAGCTGCGGAAATTCACGCGCTATCTCCGGGCACGAAAGTCCACCCAAAGTAGGGGGTTGCTGCTTTGAGAGCAGCACTTGACGCCGCAAATCTACCGCTACCACCCGAGCGGTAGTACACAGGGCGGCAAGGTCTAGATCGGAGCGCAGGGCACAGGCGGCATCAATTCCGCCACGAGCTAGGGGAAGTTTTTGCACCATAGCTTTACACTATTGCTTTGACAGCCGGAGCGCCCGCCGACGGCTGTATTGTAAAGGTATGACTAATAGAGCTGACGGACGCAAGGTTGACGAACTACGCGAAGTAAAAATTAAGCGCAACTGGCTGCAAGAGGGCGAAGGCAACGTCCTCGTATCCTTCGGAAACACCACGGTACTTTGCGTGGCTTCCCTAACCGAAGGGGTACCGCGCTGGCTAAAGGGGCAGGGACGCGGCTGGGTAACTGCCGAATATTCGATGTTGCCGCGCGCCACCGCCACCCGTTCTCAGCGCGAATCCCGCAAGGGCAAAGTTGGGGGTCGCACCCACGAAATCTCGCGGCTAATTGGCCGCTCTCTGCGCGCCATTATCGACACCGAGGCACTTGGGGAGAACACGATTGTCCTCGACTGCGACGTACTCCAAGCAGACGGGGGCACTCGCACCGCTTCAATTACCGGAGCCTACGTAGCACTGGTGGACGCAGTTCGCTACGGACAGAGCAAAGGTCTAATCCGAACTGAAGGGGCGCCGGTACTTACCGATTCTGTATCTGCAATCTCGGTGGGCATTATCGACGGCGAACCACGCCTTGACCTACCTTACGAAGAGGACGTGCGCGCCGAAACTGACATGAACGTGGTCATGACCGGTTCAGGCAAATTTGTCGAGGTTCAAGGTACGGCGGAAGGGGCCCCCTTCGACCGCACCGAACTGGGCAATTTACTAGACTTGGCGGCCTCAGGCTGCGACGAACTGGCTAAGGCGCAAAAGGAAGCTCTAAATGGCTGAGTTGCCGCAGCACACTAAACTCATTTTCGCCACCCACAATCCCCACAAGCTCACTGAGCTACGCCAGATTTTGAGCCAGGAAGTCGAGGCCTTCACACCCGAGTCGCTGGTTTCCGCCGCTGGGATTGGGGCTCCCGAACCGGTCGAGGACGGCGCCACCTTCGCCGAAAATGCGCTCATCAAGGCACGGGCAATCGTGCAGGCAACTGGCATCGCCGCGATCGCCGACGATTCGGGTATTTGTGTAGACATTTTAGGCGGAGCGCCGGGCATTTTTTCTGCCCGTTGGGCAGGCCGCCACGGCGATGACGAGGCGAATTTGGACCTGCTATTAAACCAGCTGGCCGACGTCCCTCAAAAGAACAGGGGGGCTGCCTTCGTCAGTGCCGCTGCCCTGGTGAGCCCCGATGGTACGGAAACAGTACGAACGGGCAAGGTCCGCGGCCAACTGCTTACTGCCCGCCGCGGGCACGGCGGATTCGGCTACGACCCAATCTTTTTGCCCGCCGGCTACCAGCTGACCACGGCAGAAATGAGTGCGGAGCAAAAGAACCAGATCAGCCACCGCGGCATAGCATTTAGGTCTCTAGCACCCCTAATTGCCGAGTTGCTCTAGCAGGCTAGAGCAGATAGGTTTGGCCGTCCTCGGCAAGGTCTACCCCGGCATCCAACAGCTGGGCCGACCCTGCTAAGGCGGCCCCTTCTGCTGAAGTCAAAAATTCTTCGGCCTCACCTAGGCACACCTTAGACTCGGTCCAGGGCTGGATGTGAGTCAGCAGGAGTTTGTGGGCCCCAGCTCGAGCCGCCACAGCAGCAGCTTGAGCCCCATTCAGGTGGATGCCGCGGGCCGTGTCCGCCTTAGTGAAACCACATTCACAAAGGAACAGATCTACTCCCGCAGCCGCCTGAACAATTCCCTCGCATTCGTCAGTGTCGCCACTGTAGCAGAGGGAAACCTGGCCCCCCGTGCGCCCGGGACCGGTCACGGTTAGCGCATAGGCTTCCACAGAGTGATACACCGGCGTGGCTCGAACCTTCAGGTCCCCCACCACGACGTCGCAGGGAAGAGGGCGAAATTCGAACACGTCAGAGTAATCTTCGGCCAGGTCGGAGTTGCCTTCTATACCGCGTACGCGTTCCAGCACCCCTTCGGGGGCGTACACGGGTACCGGCGAAAGCTTCCCCTCGGGATGCCAACGCCTGTAAACCTGCATGGACAAAATGTCTGTACAGTGATCGGCGTGCAAATGCGACAAGAAGATGCCGTCTAGGCTCGCCGGGTTGGCGTGCCGCAGCAAAGCCCCGAACGATCCTGGTCCCATGTCTAAAACAATCTGCGAACTTCCAGCCGAGATCAGATAGCCAGAAGCGGCAGAATCGGGGCCAGACATGGATCCTGATGCGCCAAGAACGGTGAGCTTCACTTAGTCACTCCTATGTGCTTGCTGGAATTACGGGAACGGCCGGGCCCATGATCCTCTTCGCAAGCGAGAGGAACGGTTCTGACGGCCCGGTACAAGTAAATCTGTGTTTTGGAGGGGTGGGTCCCGCCTCTAGGTCCCCCCCTACAAGTTCGCGGTAGACATCTGCCGCCGTCTCGTCGGAGGACGAAACTAGAGTCACTTTTGGCCCCATCACGTAGCTGATAGCGCCCTGCAGGAGCGGATAATGGGTGCATCCCAAAATCAGCGTGTCCACGCCCGCAGCTTTTATGGGTTCCAGATAGGAGCGGGAGACTTTCAGCACTTCTGCGCCGGTAGTAATGCCGGATTCTACGAATTCCACGAAACGGGGGCAGGCCTGCTGAGTAATTTGCAGCCCGGGCACGGCCGCCAGTGCGTCCACGTAGGCTCCCGACCTGACGGTTGCTCTGGTGCCAATTACTCCGATGCGGTTGTTGCGGGTAGCTTCGACAGCACGCCTGGCAGCGGGGCGAATCACTTCCACGACCGGGATGCCCGCTTTGGCAGTGTAGCGTTCGCGGGCGTCGTGCAGGACAGCGGCGGTAGCCGTGTTACAGGCAATCACAAGCATCTTTACGCCGCGTTTGGACACCAGATCGTCCATTACCGCGAGGGCGAGTTCGCGTACCTCGGCGATAGATTTTTCGCCGTAAGGAGTATTGGCAGTGTCGCCGACATAGTAGATAGATTCGTGCGGCAATTGGTCAATAACTGCGCGGGCTACGGTTAGCCCGCCTAGTCCAGAATCAAATATTCCAATCGGCGCGTCGTTCACCGTTCCAGACTACGATGGTTCAGCGCCAGCCTCCATGCGCTCTATCAGTGAAGTCTGCCACCACCCCAGGGCAGAGTAGACGGAGGCCACAAAAACGTTGCGCTGTTCTTCAGTTGGGTCACATTTTTGGGCTTCAAATTGTTCGCGCACGTCTGCTAGCGAAACCCCGCCGGGATTATCCCCATGAATTCCCAAGGCTCCCGCGATGGATAGGCGCAGATCGTTTATTCCGGCCAACCACTGCCACAACTGGCTATGGGGAACAAATATTTGCCCTTGCGGGCCTGATGGCTCGGCCAGCTCTTTTTCCATCACCTGCAGCCGCTCAGTCTTTACCGTGCGCAAGGAATCCTCGGTCAGAGCCCGCAGTTGCGCAGCCACCCTCGGATTCTCGGACAGCGGTGGCAGCAGCCGCCGCAACGACAGCGAATTTGGCTGTTCGCGTTCTTCTTCTGGTTCTAATGCCCCCAGAGCGCCCACCAACTCTAGGTGCGCTAGCGGCGCATCCAAAGCCCTTATCACTTCTTGAACGGCCTGCAGCAGAATGCGTCTTTCCCCCCGGCTTATTCTTGCCAGGTACCCGCCGGGAACGCTTGTGAACGCCTGCATCAGCTGTCCCCATCCGCCGCTACCGTGGCGCCTATCCCGTATTCGTGCAGGGCGGCCGCGATGGCTTCGGCACGCTCGCGCGGGCAGGTAGCTACACTGATACTTCCGTGCCGGTGCAGCTGGTCAACTTTTTGGATAGCGACCCCACGCGTTAGCCCAAATTGTTTTATGAGTACCCGGGTCAAATACGGGTCCAGAGTAACTGGATCTTCCCAAATTCGCACCAGCCAGCGGGCGCAGGTACGCCCCGATTGACTCCGACTAGGCGAACTAAAGCTCATGCCACTAGGGTAGATGGTTTTGAGGCCGAAATATTGGCAAATGAGACGCCTTAGTTGCGAAGGGCGTAAAAATCGTTTTTTCGGGGCGGTATGCCTCCTTTGAAAGTAGACTAAACCTATGACTGCATCACCAGTAACGTCACTATTGACGGACATGTACGAATTGACCATGATCGATGCAACCTTGAAGAGCGGCATTGCGCAAAGACGTTCAGTGTTCGAGCTCTTCGGACGCAAATTGCCTGCCAAGCGCCGGTTTGGGGTGGTTGCGGGCACCGCTCGCATTCTGGAAGCCCTCCAGCGTTTCCATTTCGAGGACGAACAAATCGATTACTTAGCCAAGCAGAAGATCGTTTCCGACGAGTGCTTGGACTTTTTAAAAGGCTTCAAGTTTTCTGGCGACATCATTGGCTATCCCGAGGGCGAATGCTATTTTTCCGGCTCTCCCCTGCTCACGGTCGAATCCACTTTTGCCGAGGCGGTAGTGCTCGAGACTTTGGCACTGTCAATTTTGAATCACGACTGTGCTGTGGCCTCCGCGGCCTCACGTATGACCATCGCTGCCCACGGCCGTCCCTGCATGGATATGGGGGCCCGGCGCACCCACGAACGAGCTGCTATTTCTGCCGCTCGGGCCGCTATTATCGGTGGTTTCAAAGGCACTTCTGATCTGGAAGCTGCAAAGCGCTACGGGATCCCCGCCATTGGTACCGCCGCCCACTCGTTCACGCTTATCCACGACAGTGAAGAGGACGCCTTCGCCGCCCAGATTAATTCGCTCGGCACAGACACGACCCTGCTGGTAGATACCTTCAACGTAGAAAAAGGGGTGGAACGGGCCGTCCAAGCCGCACGCAACGCTGGCGGGGAGCTTGGAACAGTACGCCTCGACTCAGGCGACCTGGTAGCGCAGGCCTTCACTGTTCGGGGCCAACTGGATTCGCTAGGCGCCACAGACACCAAGATCACGGTAACTTCCGACCTCGACGAATATCAGATCGCCGCGCTGGGGGCTGCCCCCGTCGATTCCTACGGAGTGGGCACCCGCCTGGTTACGGGCTCCGGGATCCCCACTGCCGCCCTCGTCTACAAGCTGGTAGAACACGATGGCCCCGACGGCAAGCCGGTTCCGGTAGCCAAAAAGTCCTCTTCCAAAGCTACCGTGGGCGGCAAAAAGTGGGCGGGGCGCATACGCAACGAAGAGGGCTACTCTGCCGAAGAATTGCTAGTCATGGCGGACTCCGAGGAAGAGGCACTAGCAGAATTGTCCAAGCGGGGAGCCCGCCCTCTGCAAGTCACCTACGTAAAAGACGGGGAAATCAACGAATCCTTCATGGGCCCGGCCGCCCTGGCCGAGGCCGCTGAACGGCACGTAACCTCACGCAACGAACTCCCCTACCAGGCATGGCGCCTGTCCGAGGGCGATCCGGCCATAGGCACCACCTACGTGGACATATCCTCGAAGGGGAAGGCCTAACTAACGGGAAAGTAGGGCGGCGAGGGACGAAAGCTCTTCGCCGCCCTTCACGTCTGCTAGCCCGCTCAGAGCAATAATGCCCGCAAAGGAATCATCCCTGAGTCGAGCCAACAAGTCGTCTAAATACTTGCCGTGTTCTAGCACTTTAGACCCGGGATCCAAGTGCAGACGCACATAGGAGGTGCGGCCTATAACCTGCGTGTAGGCCGCCCCCAGGGGTGCCACCTGACATTGCAAATAGCTGATGGGGTCGAACACTAGCGAAAATTCGTCCTCAGTAAAGCATTCCACCAGGTCCAACACTCGGGTGGGCACGTCGCCAAAGTAACCCGGCGCATTCTCGTGTAGGTAGGACATGTCGGCGCGCGCCACCACCTGAATGATTTTCCCTATCCGGTCAATAACCTCGCCTTTGTAGCGATCCGGATTATGCCCGGCCGGAATCTTAAAGGAGTAGCCGCAGATACGCTGACAACCCAATATGCCTGCCACCTCGGTTGCCCTGTAGACCCGGTCCAAGGTGTAATCGTCCTCTACTGACCCGGTGGCTAAATCGGTGCCCAGGGCAACTGCCTGCAAGCCGTAGCGGTCAAGATCTGCTTTCAGCTCCCAGACCTGGCGATCTTCTAAATCCAAAATAGATGTTCCACCGACACTCCTGAGCTCAACTCCAGGCACATGGATGCTAGCCAAATTCTTGAGTTGAGTAGCAGGCGAGTGCGTGAGTAGGCCCGCAACTTGCCACATAGATGCTCCCTGATTCAAAACGCACGTGCATTAGCTTTGCACGCCGCCATTTTACCGTTTTCCTACAAACCAGTCTTGGAGTTTCGAAATACGAGCATGAATTTGCTCAGTAGTTGCCTCGGCTACGGGTGGCCCCCCACAAATTCGCCGCAGTTTCGCGTGAATCGTGGAATGGGCCTGCCCTGAAGAACGCGCCCATTTCGCCACCAAGCGGGAAAGTTCCTTACGCATTTGAGCTCTGGCACGATGGTCAGAGAGGCCGGAATTCTGTGCTCGAGTCATAGCAGCAGCCTGTGCTTTCCGCTGCTGCGCCATCTGCTTAGTTTGGCGCTCGTGCAACAGTGAAACCACCTGATCCGGTTCCAGCAGCCCGGGAATGCCCAAGAATTCTTGTTCTTCAACCGAACCGACCTCGGCAACAGTGCCAAAATCAGAGCCGTCGAACAACACCCCCGCAAATTCGGCGCCCGAATCTATAGCCTCAAATCCACCCAGCAAATCCGCCGAGGCGTTTTCCGTTTTGTTAGCCATAGCGAGGGCGCGTTCTTCAGCACTCATCTGCCCTTCCTCTTCAGCGGAAGGCTTATTCAAGGCGTGGTCGCGCTCAACTTCCAAAGACGCAGCCAGCTCGAGCAGCGGTTCCACGGAGGGCAAAAACACCGAGGCGGTCTCACCCCGCTTGCGAGCGCGCACAAAACGCCCAATAGCCTGCGCGAAATAGAGCGGAGTAGAGGCAGAAGTAGCATAAACCCCCACGGCGAGGCGGGGTACGTCCACGCCCTCGGACACCATGCGCACAGCCACCATCCACCGGTCCGAAGAATTTTGGAACTTGTCTATCTCCTCGGAGGCCCCGTCGTCGTCAGAAAGTACCACCACGGGCGACTTCCCTGTAATGCGCGCCAGGTGGCCTGCATAGGCTCTGGCACGGGTCTGATCGGAGGCAATGACTAACCCAGCAGCATCTGGAATCTGCCTACGCACCAGGTCAAGACGCTGATTAGCTGCCGCCAGCACCTCCTGAATCCACTTCCCATTCGGGTCGAGGGCGGTGCGCCAGGCCTGCTTAGTCATGTCCTTAGTGAGCGGTTCGCCAAGCCGAGCCGATATCTCGTCCCCAGCGCTAGTGCGCCAGTGCATTGAGCCCGAATAAGACAAGAAAATCACCGGGCGCACCACCCCGTCGCGCAGCGCATTGCCGTAGCCATACGTGTAGTCAGCACGCGAACGTTTGATGCCCTGCTCGTCCTCGGCGTAACGCACAAACGGGATCGGCGAAGTATCCGAACGGAAGGGAGTACCGGTCAGGGCCAGCCTGCGCGTCGCACTTTCGAACGCAACCCGGATCCCCTCACCCCACGTTTTAGCGTCACCCGCATGGTGAATCTCGTCGAGAATTACCAGCGTTTTGAACGCCTGGGTACGGACCTGGTGTACTCGCGGATTGGCGGCCACTTGAGCGTAAGTTACCGCAACCCCGTCAAAGTGGGATCCGGCCCTCCCCTGCGAGTTCTGGAAGGAAGGATCAATATGTATGCCCACCCGCGCAGCCGCATCAGCCCACTGGGCCTTTAGATGCTCTGTAGGGCACACAACTGTCATCTTGTCTACCACCCCAGAACCTATCAATTCGGTAGCCACGCGCAGCGCGAACGTGGTCTTGCCCGCCCCGGGAGTAGCTACCGCCAAGAAGTCTTGGGGAGACTGTTCCAGATACTGTTTTAAAGCAGCGGCCTGCCAAGCGCGCAACGACCCCGCAGTGCCCCAGGCCGCCCTCTTCGGGTAAGCCGGAGACAGCTGCTCTGCTGCGAATATAGAAACTTGTTGGGGTTGGCGCTGATGTTCCGCGCTCACTCGCCGTCCGCCCCGAAAGGCCAATTGGGGCCGAAGTTTTTCATCTGTTCGTGGATCGCCTTGCATTTGGGGCAAACGGGGAATCCACTTGGGTCGCGAAGCGGCACCCATACTTTGCCGCACAGGGCCACCACCGGCGAACCCGTTACGGCCGAGGCCGTAGCCTTATCTTTTCGGACGTAGTGGGCGAAACGCTCGTTGTCGCCGTCGTCCTTACTTGGCTTCACTTCTGTCTGGGTGCGTTCCAGCACCGAGGTCGACGAGTCAGGCTGACCGGCCATGTTCCGCATTCCAGAAATGATCATGCCCCCAGTTTAGCTATACGTTTACTGCCGAGCCTGCCTAAGGGAACACATTTTCGCTATTTGCGCAGCCAGGAGCGTTTTGTGCATCGTGTCCATCTGGGCGTTGGCTTAAAAAATTGAAGAGGCCGAGCAGAGCCCGCCCTCTTCAAAAGCTTAGAAAAAAGCCTGTTTACTTCTTGCCAACAGCCTTCTTCAAGGTGGAACCAGCGGAGATGCGAACGCCATAGCCTGCAGGAATCTGGATTTCTTCCTTAGTGCGAGGGTTGCGGCCGGTGCGTGCAGCGCGCTCGACGCGCTCAACCGACATTAGACCAGTGATCTTTACCGGTTCGCCCTTGGACAGGTTTTCGATAAGAATCTCTTGAAATGCGGCCAGGGCGGAATCTGCCTGGGCCTTGGTCAGGGATGCGCGGTCAGCAATGCTCGCGACGAGCTCGGTACGATTTACGGACATTATTTTCCTCTCGTGTAGATAAAGAGTTAGGCACCCGCAGGGCCTACTGTTCAACAGTTCCGACCTTATCGTATAGCCAAAACGGCAACCTAAGCCTGGCATTTAGGCCCAAAACTACCGTTTTGCCATCTTTTCCGAAATCTAGGATCAGATTGCCGGAACTTGTTGTACGGGGTCCCATGATACCCCTATTTCCCACATTTTTCGCAAGAGAATAAGGTTTTCTGCCCCCGCACTTGCCGGGGACTGGACTCAACGCCCACCTCTAGCAGACGCCTAACAGGTACCGCAAATTTCTCGCCTGGAAAAATACACTCGCAATTAGAAATTAACCTTCCCTAAATTATTTGTTTAAATTTCTACACTGCTAAATATTTTCCGGAAAATTCACAGTCAATTTGACCGGGTGATAAATGCGTAACGCAGGCGGCCTCAACTGCCTGCGAGGTGTACTCGCCGAACGGGAAAAGGCACTACCGCGGGCAGCCACTTCCGCCCCTAAAACGTTTTAGAGGCACCGAAAAGAGCAACATTTGGCCAGGCGCTGCCATTTTTCGTGCGATTAGCGTGCCAAATTGAACACTAAAACAGGCTAACAGGGACTAACTCAGACTAAAAGCACCCTCGAGCTTTTCCGCGCCATTGCAATGGAAAACCCCGCCATTCCAACGGAAGAGCGGGGTAATAGTGGAGATGCGGGGAATCGAACCCCGGTCCGGCGGCCGGCCCTTAGAGCTTCTCCGGGCGCAGTCTGCGAATGATTTTCTTGGCCCTATGCGCTCTTGCAGACAAGACACATAACAGGCCCAGCCATCAAAGTGTCGTTATCTAGCCGATGGCGAGCTAGACAACCAGTGGCCTCCTAAACGACGCCAGTTCCAGGTCGAAGGCAACCCCTGGGCTGACGGATTTGCCTCGCGCTTAGGCAGCGAGAGCGAAATCGGTGCGATTGTGTTCGGCACCTATTGTTTTGTGAAGAGCGTTATCGAGTGGACTCCACGTCCTCGGCCCGCTTCCTCTAAACCGACGACCACCGTCGAAACCGATCATCCCCTGTGTAGTTTTTAAACAGCAAAACTGCGAAAAACGATGGTAGCACGCTCCCGCCGCTGCGGCAAGAGCTCATTCCCAGCTACCGGTCCGCTCGTATTCGCGCATAGCTCGCAGTGATTCTCGCTTATCCTGTGCCTCCCGCAGCGCCTGGCGCTTGTCCCAATCCTGCTTACCGCGAGCTAAAGCAATCTGCACCTTAACTCGCCCTCGAACGAAGTAAAGCTCGAGCGGAACCACCGTGTATCCCTTCGCTTGAACTTCCATTGCAAGCTTTTGGATCTGCCGCTTGTGCAATAGGAGCTTCCGCTTGCGACGAGGGGAATGGTTGGTCCACGACCCCGACAGGTACTCGGGAATCATAGCCCCCTGCAACCAGGCTTCTCCGCGATCCAGTTCCACCCACGCCTCGGCTATCGAGGCGCGCCCCATGCGCAGCGCCTTCACCTCAGTTCCCATGAGCGATAAGCCCGCTTCGTAAGTATCCTCGATGAAGTAGTCATGCTTAGCTTTCTTATTGCGCGCAATAACCTTCACCGCATCCGCCTCGGCCTTAGCCTTCTGAGCGGCGGACTGCTTGTTTTTCTTCCATTCCTTAGCCATACTTCACCCCCAAAAAGTGCGATAGCTATTGTACACGCCCGTCAGAAACCGGGAAGAGACATGGGGTCTATAGTCTGCCCATTTTGGTGCACTTCGTAGTGGGCATGGCAGCCGGTCACACGCCCAGTGGCACCCGTGTAACCAATCAGCTGGCCCTGCTTGACGTGCTGTCCGGGACCCACCACATACTGCTGAAGATGCAAGTGCATAGTGACCCACGAACTACCACCGATTACGCCGTGGTTGATCATTACCCCGTTCCCGCCGGTATCGTAGTCGCCTACCTCTGCAACGGTGCCGTCAGCCGTGGCATATTGCGGGGTGCCGCAGGCATTGCCGAGGTCGACGCCCTCGTGCAAGATTGCGGTCCCCAAGATCGGGTGAGTGCGATACCCCCACGGGGAAGTAACGATTAGCGGACCCGCTACGGGATGGATGAAGATACCCCCGGTGGGAGCTGGCGCCCCTGCTCCCCCAGCCAGATTCTTCTGATCCAGCTCGTTGATCTTGCCCTGATATTTGGCAACGTCTTTCGAGGCGGCATCCAGGTCTTTTTGAGCCTCCCCCTTGCGAGCGTTCAATTCTTTAGAAAGTGCCTCATTTTTTTGTTTGAGCGCACCCAGATCTTCGAGCCGCTTCTGCTGGGCTTTGGCCGCTGACTCAGCCGCCTGAGCAGTCTTCCTGGCCTCCGCTTCCAGACCCGCAATTTGCTGGGTCAGCGCATTCTGGCGGTCCTCGGCATTGCGGGTGTTCGCAAGCTCTGCTTCCACATTCGCTAAATTCGCGGACTCGGCCCGCGACACCTGGTCTGCCGCCGCGCTGGCCTTCGAAAACTGCTCGGTGGTGGCAGAAGTCATTGCCAGACGCAACGTTGCCGAACGCCCATTTTGCCGGTACGCCTTGGCAGCTACCGCAGCAATTTTGGCTGCAGTAGCGTCGGCCTCTTTCTTTGAAGAGTCAATCTTGTCCACTAGCCGCTGCTGCTCGGCCTTAGCCACGTCGAGTTGGTCGGCCACCTGCTGATGTTTGCGCTGGGCCGCGCCGAACTGACTTTGAGCGTCAGCCAAAGACTTTTGTGCCCCGGGCAAAGCCGCATTCACCTTATCCAGTTCCAAAGCAGACTTTGAAAGATCCGCGTTTATGCCCTCTAGAGCACTGCGAGCCTTGGCCTCGCGCTGGGCGGCACTATCGCGTTTATTCACCGCGTCCCCGCGTTCGTCAGCAAAAGCTGAAGTCGCAAAACTTGCACTCAAGAGAACTGCCATAGATGCAGCCAGAAACTTTTTCATTTAAATCCTCGTATACCTCGCGAGCGAACCCAGCGACGCTAGAACCGTAACCACGATGGCCGACAAGAGTAGCCACGGGGAAATCCACAGCACGTCGGAGGTAGTAATCAGATCTACCCACCTGAAAGACGAACGCAACCAACCTTGGATAAAGAACTTCACTCCAGCCGCGAGCGCGCCCACGGCTAGCACAGCCCCAATGATCGCGGCGATTGCGCCCTCGAGCATGAAGGGCAGTTGGATGAATAGGTTCGACGCCCCCACTAGGCGCATAATCTCGGTGCGTTTTTGCCGCAGCAAGGCACTAACCCGAATGGTGGTGGCAATGAGCAGCACAGCAGCCAGCGACATAATTCCGGCCAGCCCCCACGACAAAATCGTGGCCTTATTGAGCACGTTGAACAAAGGCTCTACTACCTGGCGCTGGTCCTGGACGGACTGCACCCCGTTCTGACCGGTAAGCTCGTCGGCAATCACCTGGTACTGGCGCGGATCCTTGAGCTTTACGCGGAACGACACAGGCAGCATGTCGGCAGTAGTGGCCTCGCCAAGCGGAGTATCCCCTAGCTGCTCACGAAATTCCTTGAGCGCCTGCTTCTGGTCGACAAAGTCGACCTTTTGGATGAGCTTGGCAAGTTCTGGGCTGCGCAGGCGAGCCTTTACCTTTTCTATCTGCTCCTCCGAGGCCGCCTGCCCTCCACAAGAGTCAGAGGTATCGGACTGAGCACACATGGAAACGGTGACTTCTACCTTGGAATACCACTGCTTAGACATGCGGTTCACCTGAACCTGCGAAAGAGCCCCAGCCCCCACGAAAAGCAGCGACACAAACGTCACCAAGATAACCGAAACCGTCATCACCCAGTTGCGGAAGATGCCCTTGAACGCCTCAGAAACTACTAACCAAAAACGCATTATTTACCTCGTAGCCCCGTAGACGCCGTGTAGTTGGTCTCGCGAAATCTTCCCGTCAACGAGCTCAATAACTCGTTTGCGCAACGCGTCCACGATCTCGTCGTCGTGTGTTGCCATTACCACGGTCGTGCCAGTCCTGTTGATGCGATCGAGCAGCCGCATAATCCCGATCGACGTAGTGGGATCCAGGTTGCCAGTTGGCTCATCAGCCAACAACAACTGAGGACGGTTCACCATCGCCCTCGCAATAGCTACACGCTGCTGTTCGCCACCAGAAAGCTGGTGAGGATAGCGCTTGCCCTTACCTTCCAAGCCCACCATCTGCAGAACTTCGGGGACCTCAGTTTTGACTGTGTGCCGCGGCTTGCCAATTACTTGCAGCGCCAGGGCCACGTTGTCAAAGACAGTCTTATTATCCAAGAGCGCAAAATCTTGAAAGACGGTGCCGATCTTGCGGCGCAACTGAGGCACCCGCCAAGAAGAAAGCGCAGTCACATCTTTGCCGGCTACAAATAGGTGCCCGGCCGTGGGCCGCAAAGACCGCAACACCAGGTTCAAAAACGTGGATTTTCCCGACCCAGATTGCCCCACCAGGAACACAAACTCGCCCTTGTCGATCTGGACCGAGATGTCATCCAAAGCCGGCCTAGCGCCCCGCTTGTAGACCATCGAAACATTGTCGAAGGTAATCATCGTTCTCCGGTTCCTAGACATGACTGACGCATCTAGGCTAAAGCGCAACCGCCGCTTTAGGCCTTAGACACGCAGGTAATGCCAATTACGCCAGAGAAGGGCACGCCCTCATTCGGCCTGCGCGCCCTTGCGCCAGCGGATGCCAGCGTCGATAAAGCCGTCCAGGTCCCCGTCGAAAACTGCGCTCGGATTACCGGATTCAAAGTTGGTACGCAGATCCTTCACCATCTGGAACGGCTGCAACACGTAAGAGCGCATCTGGTCTCCCCAAGAGGCCTTCACGTCGCCCTTCAACTCGTCGCGTTTCGCCTTTTCCTCTTCCTGCCGCAGGGCCAACAGCCTAGACTGCAGCACCCGCAACGCCGAGGCCCTATTTTGAATCTGCGATTTTTCGTCTTGCATGGATACCACAATCCCGGTGGGAAGGTGTGTCATTCGCACCGCCGAATCCGTAGTGTTCACCGACTGGCCACCAGGCCCAGAAGACCGGAAAACGTCGATTTTCAGATCAGAATCGGGAATTTCTATGTGATCTGTAGATTCAATTAGCGGAATCACTTCCACCGCCGCAAACGACGTCTGCCTGCGGCCCTGATTGTCAAACGGAGAAATACGCACCAACCTGTGCGTGCCGCCCTCGACAGACAACCGCCCGTAGGCGTAAGGCTCATTGACCTGGAACGTAGCCGACTTTATGCCCGCCTCTTCCGCATAAGAGGTATCCATTACCTTATAGGAGTAGCCGTGCCGTTCCGCCCACCTGGTGTACATCCGAAGCAACATCTGCGCAAAGTCGGCAGCATCAACCCCGCCCGCTCCCGAGCGGATCGTGACCACAGCGGAGCGTTCGTCGTACTCACCCGACATTAGAGTGCGGATTTCTAGCTCCCCTAAATCTTTGCCGAGGGCGGCCAAGTCTGAAGCAGCCTCGGCTTGCAGCATTTCCTTTTCCTCGCCCTCAGATTCTTCAGCTAGCTCAAACAGTGCCTGCGTGTCAGCAAGACGGTGCTCCATCTTCTGAACCCGCTCAAGTTCAGACTGGGCATGCGAAAGCTTAGAGGTAACTGCCTGAGCTTTCTCCTGATCATCCCAAAGGTCGGGGGCCGCAGCCTGCTTGGAAAGGTCAGCGATTTTGGCGCGCAGGGACTCCAAGTCGGTAACTGCCTCAATCTGACCTAATTTGTGCCGCAGTGTTTCGAGTTCTTCAGAATAATCAATAGCCACCCCTCCAGGGTAAAGCACAACTGCCAAAAAGCAGCATCAATCAGATGCCATCCTCGCTGTCGAGACCGCCCTCAGCTGAACCGTGGGGGCAATCTGCGAAAGAGCTGGGGGCAAAAAGCGAAGTTCCCCACGTGCGGTGAGCTCCACTCGGGCAAGCTCCGGCTCAGGCAAGCTCACTCGCACCACGCGCGGGCTGGCCAACCGCTCACGCTGCCTAAATTCGCTAACGGCCTGTTCACGAACCCGCTGCTTTGCCTTTTGCACCGCAAGCACAGGCCGCCCCGAAGTAGCACCCACATAGTAGGAGTTAGTCGAAATGCCTCGGGTAGCCCCGGTTGCCAGCGTGTCGGCGGCAGCCACCAGCTGCTTCTGCTGCAAGTACAAGCTGGCAACTGAAGCTGCTCCAAAAATAACCAGCAGAATCAGCACAGCAAACCCTAGGGACAAAATCAGGATCCGCCCCTCCTCGTGCCCGTTTTTCATGAAGCCTGCCTGTAGAGGGGTACGCTCCCACTAGAGGTAACTAAGACTTTGGTGTCTACAGCTTTTCCAACAATTGCGGGCACGCCCGGCAAAGTGACCCGCGCACTAACTCTCAAGCTGGCAGTCTGCCCCGGTTTACAAGGGCCGCTCTTACAGGAGACGCGCACCTTGGGAACAGCTTCAATCCCCTGATCAGCAAAGGACATCTTTGCGATCTGTTCGAGCTGGGACGTATCTGCCCTGCCAGAAGCCAAGACGCGGGAAACCTCGCGCACCCCAGATTCGGCTGCGAACGAAGCCCCCTCCAAGGTGGCAATGATCAAGATCAGCTGCACTAGAGGCAACAGCAACACCAAGGTGACACCAATAAATTCGATTGTCACATCCCCGCGTTCAGAATGCACGAACTGGCTCCTCAACCAATGAACGGCCCGAAAGCTCCAACTTATTTGGAATGCCCCAGGGGCCAATTAGCGGCAAATCCACCCTGACCCTGGCTACGATCATTCGCCTCCCTCTGACGGGGCTAGGTTGTTCGGTAAAACTGACCTTACCCACGTGAAGGCCGGGCGCACCCGTATGAATCATCTGCTTGACTCGAGCACTCCCCTCGGCCTGGGAAGCACCGTAAAGACCGGCTCGGCGGGCCCCCTCGCCAGCGGCGTCAATACCTATTGCGCGCACATGCAGTATGAGTGCCAGCTGCAACAAAGCAAATACCACCGCCAGCAAAAGGGCGCTAATCATTACAAACGAGGCAATGGCCGAGCCGTCCTCGCGGACTTTACTAACCAATTGTGATCATCGAGATGGCGCGTTCGAACAGCCCCTTGAGCTGAGGGCCAGCCAGCGCCCAAATCATCATTACCAGCCCGGCCGTCATGACGGTAACCATTACCCATCCGGGCACGTCACCCCGTTCGCTAGGCCTACAAAGCAAATTTTTTAATCTTTGAATCTTCATTTCTATTCCAATCTGAGTGCTAGTAGCCCCGGGTAGAGGGCAAACAGGACAACTTGGGGCAAAATCACGAACACTACCGGCAGGAGCATTGCAATTTCGCGTTTTCCGCCCTCTTCCAGCAACATTTTCCTGGTTTGGGCGCGACAATCTGCAGCTTGAGCGCGCAAAACTGGGGCGAGCGGGGTACCACGTTCCACAGCGGTCACGGTGGCGTCTACCAGGCGGGCAAGCGGCGGACAGTCGTTGGCCGCAGACACTTGAGTCAATGATCTAGACAGGGGCAGCCCGGCTTTCAGGGAGCGCGTTGCCCGCCCGAATTCTTCACCAATTATTCCCGAGGCCGAATCCGCCACCCGTTCCAGGGCAGCTGCCAGACCTTCCCCAGCACCTACCGCAAGCGCTAGCAGTTCTGCGGCATCGGGCAGTTGTGTGCTTAGCAAGCGCTGATGCCTTTTTGCCTGAGTAGTGAGGTACTGATCGCGTCCCAGCCCGCCGCCGAGGGCACCGAAGGCCACAAACAGCAGGGCAAATACGATTGGCATTCCCCGGAGTGACATCGCGGCAATGGCCGCTACCACCGCCACTGCAGCTCCGCAGGCGGCCCAAAGCGCCTGGCTACGCCTAAATTCGCCAAGACTAACGTGTCCTCCGGCTTGGCGGAGGCGCCGTTGCACAGATTGGTTAGTGGAACCGGCTGTATTGAGCACCGAACGAGCCCACTTCGATACTTGGAAGATCAGCTGCGCGAGGAGGGACTGACGTTTTTGCGAGGGCGAAAGGTAGGCGCTAACGCGCGAGGCCAGGGTATTGCGTCCGGCCCATATCCACCACAGCACACAGAGGATACCCAGGCCGAAGGCAAACCCCACGATTGCACCCCAGCTCATGCCAGAGTCCTCTGGTCTTTGGGCAGCGCCGCAATTTTGACCATCGCCCAGTAGGCCAGCGCAGACATCACTGCCCCTGCCACCAAGACGGCTGCCCCTTTGGCACTTTGATAGGCTCGGGCGGCAGAAGGCTCCAGGCACATTAGAGCCACCACGATCCACGGCGCTATTACTGCTAGACGAGCTCCATTTACTGTCCAAGATTGACGCGCTTCCAACTCTCCACGAGTGCGCGCATCTTCCCGCAGCAGGTGCGCCAGTGACCGCAGCAGTTCCGACAAGTCGGTGCCGCCAACGGTGTGCGAAATGCGCAGTGCCTCGACTATGCGGTCGCCAACCGGATCTGCCAGACGCTCTTTTAATTTAGTGAGCGCCTGGTCAAACTTCCCACTGGCCGCTAGATCGGAAGCAAAGGCCCGCATGTGCGGGCGCAATACCGCCGGCCCTTTTTGCCCCAGAGCAATAAGAGTGTCCGGCAGCGCCATGCCCGCACTTATACCCGATATCATGTCGTCTATAACGTCGGGCCACACCTGCCGCCTGGCTGCATAAATACGCTTCCTACGCATGTGAAGTAGGAATGTTGGCAGCCCCGCCACTCCAGCCCCAATAATGAGGGCAACCACTAAGGTTTGCGTGAGCGCAGCAACTAGCGCAAGCGTTGCAATGCCAGCGAAGGCACAGGCAAGCACATACTGGGTGGGACTAATGGAACTAACTTCGGCCGTGCGCAGCAGGTGTGCAACTTTGGAAGGGCCCCTAAATCTGCGCGGGGGCGGGGTGGTTTGCGACCGGTAAACCAGAACTATTCCCACACCTAGGAAGAAACCTATTGTCAACCCCATCACGCCACCGCCAGCAGCTTTGCCAAGTCTAGCCCCACAGCTCTAAAACGCTCGTGGGCGTCGAGTGAACCACTGTCGCGCACCAGGCGACCATTGCGCGAGCTAAACAGCGTAGCCGCTTCCACTACGCCGCCCTCGACCCGCCCAGTTACGGCATTGACGTGATCAATGCGCCTAAACCCGCGCGCATCCATGCTCACGTGGACAACTAGATCTAGTGCCTTGGCTACCGTGGGCACTACGAACCCCTCAGTAACGTTGGGGCCAGCAAGCAACGGCAGCACCGTTAGCTTCGACAAAGCCTCGCGCGCGGAGTTGGCGTGGATGGTGCACATGCCCGGGATACCTGAATTCAAGGCGATGAGGAGGTCGAGGGCCTCAGCAGAGCGAACCTCGCCGATAATCAAATTAGAGGGGCGCATTCGCAAGGCTTCCTTTACCAGGTGCCGTAGCGTCACTTCGCCGCTTCCGTCCAAATTTGCCGGGCGAGTTTGCATCGCCACACAGTCGCGCGCAGACAGGTCCAGTTCAAAGACTTCCTCGCAAGTGACCACGCGCGCGGAGGCAGCAATAGCTCCCGCCAACGCTCGCAGCAGTGTGGTTTTCCCCGCCCCCACCGCACCGGAAACCAAAACATTGAGCCCAGCTAGTACCGCGGCGTCCAAAAACTGCGCCACCTGCGGGGTCAGCATGCCCAATTTCACCAACTCATTTAGCCGCCTAGCTTTAGCTACATGCTTCCTTATGTTTACCGACCAGTGGTGCGCAGCCACGGGTGGGATTACGGCGTGCAGGCGCTCGCCCGAAGCTAGCTGTGCGTCCACGAAAGGCGAGGACAAATCTAGGCGTCGCCCAGAGGCTCGAAGCATGCGTTCTACCAGTTCACGTACCTGAGTGTCAGTTAAAATCGCCGTTGTCAGCTGCGCTCTGCCGTCTTTTGCAACAAAAACTCGTGAGGGGGAATCAATCCATATTTCTTCTATAGTGGGATCGTCCAGGTATTTTTGTAACGGCCCCAATCCACACACGTTGTCTACCAGTTGAAGAATGATTTCGTCGCGTTCTTCCGCCCGCAGGCTCTGGAAATTGTCTACCTGCGCTTCAATTATTTTGCGGGCAGCCTCTGAATCGTTGGTGGGATCTACCGCCGAGTCGGATAAGGCTTGCTGCACCTGGGACGTGAGCGCAGCTGGCATCGTTGTCAACTTGAACTCAATTCTGTTGTCGAGGGGTTACGCTCAGAGAATACTTGACGCTTGCTAATTTTTCAGCAATGTAGCAAAAATTGTGGATAACTTTTTCTATTTAATGCTTAATATTTTTTAATATTTCTCCTCCATAATTCTCATTTTATTTTCATAATTCGAGTTCCTGACGCTTTGCCACCTTCGCTCTTCCCCGTTTCACTCGGCGCTCTTGCCCACTTCGTCCCTTAGGCTTAAAGAGTGAACGATCGAGACAGGCTAACCCTTGCTGCGTTAGCGACGGCTGCCCTCCCCGAGCGCGAATTTGTTGGCGTCAGCGGGCAGGCCATATCTAGCGGGGACGTAACCCGGGTGGACGTAGTGGATTCGACCGGCAAAAAGTGGACAGTAGCGCGCCCGGATTCCGAAGCAGCAGGAGCCGAGATCATCGGACAACTTTCAGTATTGCAGCTGCTTCTCAACTTCTCCAAAGAAGGAAAGATATCTTTCCAGGTTCCCACTCCGGCAGGGTGGGCGCCTCTATTGGAGGGCGGCAGAGCTGCCGTTTATCCTGCGCTCGAGGGCGCAAGCGCGGACGTCGAAGCCATGACGCCGGCATTGGCGACTTCGTTTGCCGAAGGCATGTGCCAGCTGCACACGTTGCCTACAACCGCCTTTTCTGCACAGGGCGTACCCACTTTCACAGCTGAGGAATGCCGCAACCGACTGCTGGCAGATTTAGATGAAGCCGCTCCCGCTCGCGTAATTCCCAAGCGGCTCTGGCAGCGTTGGGAGGAAATGCTCGAGAATGTGTCCTGGTGGCGTTTCAACCCGCGGTTTGTTCACGGCGCCATATCTGCCGACTCCGTCCTCTTCAAGGCCGGCCGGCTAAGCGCGCTACACGACTTTTCTAGCTGCCATATTGGCGATCCTGCCCGCGATCTTTCTTGGCTTATGGCGATTGCTTCTCCTGAGGCAATCGAAGCGGCCCTGCAAGCCTACTCCCCTGCTAAGCCAGACCCGCACCTTGCCGAACGCGCCGAGCTCGATTCTGAACTTGCCTTAGTTCGCTGGCTCTTGCATGGGATGCACCGCAAGGACTTGCAAATCATAGAAGATGCCAGGCAAATGCTACGCGACTTAGCTGACCTGGTACTCGACAATCCCAACCCACGCGAATCGGTTTCGGCGGCCTTCCAGAGTGCCTCCCCCGTACTCGGCACCCCGGTGGGGGACTCTACGGCAGTCAACACTTCTGCGCAACCAAGTAGCGACGAGTCTAGCTCTACTCCGAGCAATGGCGAACCTGAGCAGAAGCGGGCCGGCGAGGCGGATTCTGAAGCTGTCACCACCGTTATCCCATTTGAACAGCTGGTTGCCGAGGGACACGCCGAACCCGAAAGTGACGAAAACTAAACTCCGTCACCTTGACACTGCAAAACTAACTTGCCTATAGTAAGCTTTTTGTGGTTGGGCAGAGGCTCAACCAGGAAGTTCCGGCCCAAACAGCGTGGCCCCTTCCGAATATAGGAAAGAGGAGTATCAAAATTGAATAAGTTCTACAACATTCGCGATTTGCAAGGATCCCGCCAGGCCAACTACCTGCGTCTGGATCGCCTTGCCGACGCCGTTCGGCCCTGGTTTGCCGACACGGCAGATGCTAAGACCATGCAGGCTATTGCACTGTTGACTGACGATTCTAAGCGCGAAGCGGCATTGTCTTACTTGGGATTGCAGCTTTCTAAAGCCGCCTAAATATCCCTTCGACCTGTTTGCCAGTCCAGGCAGCAGTGTCCAATGTAACCCACGTGGAGCTGCCAACATAGACCAATGAGGCGTCGATGTTGGCAGCTTCTATACCTTCGGATTTCGCCCAGGCTAACCTATACAGTTCCAGCTGCACTTTAGCCGACTCCAAATCCTGGCCTACCGGAACGCGCCCGGTCTTCCAATCCATAATGTGCACGCGCCCAGTTTCTTTGGCACGCATTACGGCGTCTATACGCGCTATTATGCGCACCCCGGCAGCAATTATGTCGCGCTCGGCTTCAACTTCGAGAACCTGATATTTCTCCAACAAGCGCATGTCTAGCCAGTTTTGCTGCCACTTTTTCAGTCTCCGCGCTGCAGCCGGCTCCAGAGTTTCCGCCTGTTGTTCGTCTCTGCCGGTTAGGTGTCTCTCGACCCAGGAATGGAACACGGTACCCAAATATGCAGAATCCGACGGCTCTGCTGGCACCGGCCTGCGCAATTGCATGGCCAACTCAGGCCCCAGATGCTGCACGGTGGTTGCAGCCATATGCCTAGGAAGGACAACCTGCGGGTGAGGTTTCTCCTTGGCCTCCGCCACTAGGAGCTTAGCCCAATGCAGATCTTCTTTAGATAAACGCTCTGCCGGATTATCCTGCGCTAGCTTAACTACCTGAGAGGCGACTTCTTGCAGCGCCAAATTCTGCTCGCTGGGTTCACCTGGCCAGCTCACTTCAACGTCTGGGGACGGAGCTGCCTCTACTAGCTGGGCAAGCTCAGCTTTATCTGGAAACGGTACTTCCACCCCCGGCAGAGGCCCAACCAAACCGGCTCTTACGGACTCGTCAAAAAACACCGAAGGCGCGGCAGGCCTGGAATTTCCCCCGCGTAGTGCCGCCCCTGTGAGCAACAAATTTTGCTTTGCCCTGGTGAACGCTACGTAGGCGAGCCTGCGATCTTCGATCAAATCGGCAATGCCGTTGGCCTCTCGCAAGGCCGCAATAGCTTGGTCTACATCCTTGTGGGTGGGGGCAGGGCCGATCTGCAAATCCGGCAAAGTGAGCGCATCTGCCCGCATCGAAGCGGGCAGCTCAGATTCGTCGGTGAGCCACCGAGAAGACGTACGCGTTCCTCCCTTTCGGGGGGCAGTAGAGGGCAACACCCCCTCGCTGAGAGCAACTACCGCTACCGAATCCCATTCGAGCCCCTTCGCGGCGTGAATAGTTAGAATTTGCACCACCCCAACTTGGGTGGGCACCTCCGGCATAGAAATACCGCGTTCCTCGGTGGCAGCGGCCTCGAGCCAGGCCAAAAAATCTTGTAGATCGCCCCCGCGAGAGGCGAAGTCGGACCCTACCGCTAAAAATTGCTCCAACGCTAGGGAGGCCGTGGATTCGTTCCCCGCCAAGGCGGAATCCAAATCTAAATCCAATATCTGGATTGCCTTGCGCAGCAATACGGTCAGTGGCCCTGACAGCAAAGCACGGATTTCAGCCAGTTCGCGCCCTAGCTTTGCAACACGTTTTTTCCCCAACGCCGACAGCTGCTGCGGAATCCGCCCTAAACGTACGGCCTCGACGGCCTCAGCTAAGAAGGCATCCACGTGGCCTTCGCCGCCCTCGCTGGCAATGTCACGCGCCTGGTGCCACAGTGCGCTTATGTCGGTAGCCCCTAACTTGGCCTTATTGAGCAGGCGCATCAGGCAATCGCCCCGCCCAGCATCAAAAGCTACCGTGAGTGCCGCAATCAAATCTGCCACCGCAGGTGATTCAATAAGCCCTCCAGCTCCCACTATGGCAGCCGGAACCTGTGCGCCTGCGAGGGCTTCGTAAATAGGTGCCATGGAGGCGCGGTTGCGGCAAAGCACGGCAGCTGTGCCCGAACGGTTCCAGTGATTCGCAAACCAGTTTGCGACCGCCTGCGCCTCCTGGACATCGGTGGCAAAATAGGCCCCCAGAACGGCCCCGGGTTGCGCCGACGGAGCCAAGGTCAATTTGGGAAGGTTTACCGGCGAATACGGGTTTTGAGGTAAGTGCGTGTTGGGCCTAGCTAGTTGATCGACCTGGACATTTGCCACTTCCAACACAGCAGCAGAGTTTCGCCAGGCGGTGGTTAGTGGCTTGATATCTGCATCCTCGTTGGGTGCAAAACGTTCGGTGAACGAATCCAAAGCCAGGCGTGAGGCTCCTCGCCATTCGTAAATTGCCTGGTTGGGATCGCCTACAGCAGTGACGGGGTGATCGGCAAAAAGGGCAGACAAAAAATCGATCTGGTTGGCCGACGTGTCCTGAAATTCATCCAAAAAAACTTTCTGGTATTGCAGCCGCAACGTGTCGCGTACATCCGGGCAGCGGGAAATAATCTGGCGCGCGCCCCCAATTTGGTCGGCAAAATCAATCAGTGAGTTGGCCTGTTTGAAATCCATGTAGGCCTTCACTAGATCCATGTATTCGGCTCGCACGCGCAGCGACTCGGCTAAGTCTTGGGCGGCCTTGTAGGGAGTTTTTTTTCGCGGTACTGGGGCCGAGTCCAATATGTCGGCAGCGTTCGCCTGTAGCTCCGCCTTCACTTGTTCAACGAACAGGGAATTGTCGGTCAGTTTCCCTGCTAGCGCTAGGACGGCACTAACTACCGAGGACGGACGTTTCTTGGTGCGCAGCGGCTCTTGCCAGTCCATAACGATCTGGTTCATTATTTGCCAACGTTCCGCCTCGGTTATGAGCCGAGCGTCCGGATCTATGCCCACACGCAAACCGTAGTCGCGGCATATCTTACCCGCGAAGGCATTGTAGGTAGTGACTGTGGGCGGGTTCGTCTGTAACGCCCTCAGCTCCTCTTCGAAACCGGCGCTCTTGGCGTTCTGAAGAAACCGCCCCAACAAAGTCACAATCCGCGAGCGCATCTCTTGGGCAGCTTTGCGAGTAAAGGTCAATCCCAAAATGTTGCCCGGCCGCACAGCTTTGTTGGCTGCCAGATAAACAGCTCTGGCTGCAATAGTTGCTGTTTTCCCAGCCCCCGCCCCAGCCACAACTAGTAGAGGAGTCATGGGGTGGCAGATTATGGATTCTTGCTGGGCAGCAGGGGCAAAACTAGTTCCAGACAGGGCGGCAACTTGGGCGGCTGTATAACTCATATTAGGGTGGCTCCTTCAGCAAGGGCGGGGCAAGAAGAACGTACGGGGCACGTGCGACATGTGCTTTGGGTATGCGCCAGAAAAGTGGGCCCGCGCATGCCTTTTGCGCCCTCTCGTACTAGTTCGTGAGCGAACCCTTCGTTTTGACTGCCGATGCCCTCTTGCGCCAAAGCTTTGAAATTGTCAGGCTTGACTCCCAGATACACGAGCTCCGCACTTTCAATGTTGGCACCTTCCTGGCCCTGGTAAGCCACCTGGTAGGCAGCCAGTTGGGGATTTTCTTTGACCTGGTTAGCAGTTTTCGCGTTGCGCCCCGTTTTGAAATCCACTATGGCTATGTTGCCGTCTTCAGTTAATTCGACCCGATCGATGCTTCCCTTTAGGCGCACCTGATCGACTACCAAGTTAAAGGTAGCCTCGCTGGCCAAAACTTTGCGCCCCCCCACGTACCAGCGGGCCAAGTTCCGGACCATATTTAGTGCCCGCTCTTCCTCCTGTCTGCCCCAAAAGGTATTGGGAATTTGCAACTCGTGCAGGCGCTCTTTGAGGGCCTCTTCTAAGGTATGCATGTCTGCCTTGGGATACTGTTTGGCAAGCGCGTGAATCAAGGTACCGATCTGTTGCATTCCTGTAGCAGGGGGATTGCCGCCGTGCTGGGTAAAAAACCACTTCAGGGGGCAATCGAGCGCCGCCTCAAGCGCAGAAGGTGAAACCGTTACCAACTGGCCGGGCAGCACCAGTGGGGTGTCCGTGGAAATCGGGCCACCTGACCAGTTTTGAGGATTCGCGATTTGGATGTGTTGGCCCATTAGGTAGGCCAAGATTGCTACCGAGTCCTTGTCCCCAGCGGCGGCTTTGGCACGTACCCGCCCCACATATCCGCGCATGTCTAAAGCGTAGGGGGCATCTTGGTCCGAGCTCGGGCGTGTGGTAGCGCCTGCAGTTTCCAAAGTGGTGAAGAAGGCAGAGGGCTGGTTGTCACTATCCTGGCTAGAGGTGACCAAAACATACCTGCTGGCCCGGGTGAGGGCGCAAGCAAACATTCGCGCTTCGTCGTGGCGGACGGAGGTAAACGGGTCGGGGTCAGCTACAACGGCCCCCTGCGCCGTAAGGCTTGCCCTTCCCTTGGCGAGGTCGGCGAGCAGGGTAGCCCCTAGGAAGGAATCGCGCACCCTCATATCGGGCCAGACATCTTGACTCACCTGAACTAGTGCGACTACCTCAAAATGCTTACCTGCAGCGGAAGCGGGGGTAAGTACCTGTACCCCGTGTGGACGCTGACCTGCCACAGCCAGGTGGTCTGTGGGTAAGGTTTGAGTGAGGACTTCCTGGATAAAGTCTTCGGGTTCACTATCGAGGTTGCGCTGCGACCACACGTCTGCAAAACGAAACAGTGCAAGCGCCCCGTCCAGGTAGTCGTCGTATTTCGAATCTGAGAGGGCAGCCCGAGCCCACTTGTCGGCAACGTCCATTCCCTGCCACGCTGCCCACAACATCGTGTTGATATTCTGCTGGCCTTTTACCGCCGCAACAGCACGAGCAAGTCGCACTAGCGGCTGGCAGTGTTGGTGTGCCCCGGTATTTTCGAGGGCAGTGGCAAAAGAAGCGGCCTTTAATGGGTCGGCAATCAGGCAAACTAGACCCTTTTCGGGTTCCTCACCCAGGTGTCGGGATAGGGCCACCCACGCTAGCGAATCCATGTCAAGCAGCGGAGAGCGCAACACGGAAAGGCAAATCTCAGCTTGCTCGGCCAGCAGGGCTTCCGGTTCCTCAGCAGGGTGTGCACTAAGGCGCAGTCCAAGAAGTACAATGCGAGTCAGATTTGCCGTTACGGGGTCAAGCCCCAAAGCCAGAGGACGCGAAGTTGCAGCTAGCGGGATGTTCCTCCCCGCCAAATAGGAACGCCATGATTGGGCCAAAGCTTCGGAGCGGCAGATGACTGCCATGTGCTGCCAGTTCACCCCGTTTAATAGATGCTCTGTGCGCAAGAGGTTTGCCACCTGCAGCGCCTCCTGCCCTGGCGAGGATGTGACCGCCAGGTCGATTCCGCTGTGCAGCTTGCCGGTGTAGGCAGACCGTTCGCTGGCGCGCCCTAACGTACCGGCGGTGCCGATCGATTCTATGAACTTGCCACCCACCCCATTTACCGGCGCCTCCCTAAAGAATTGCTCAGTCAGCTGATATTTACGAAGCTCCAGTTTTTCACTTAACAGGTGGGGAAGACGGTAGTCGCCGCCGCGGTAAGATTCCACCGCAGAGTCGGGATTGGCGAAAAGCGCTATCGTTGCCCCCCGTTTTGCCAAAGCACTGAGCAACGCCCCACTGGCGTGAGTGAAATCTTGACAGTCGTCGGCAATCACCAGCTCGTAAGGGCTACCTTCAGCCGCAACCAGCTGCGCCGCCCGCTGCTGGGCACGAGCCGAATCTACTAAACCCAACTCCCCTAGCCGCGCCTCGTAGCGTTCGAGCAGTTCCGCCAACGTGGGCCACAAGGGGTTTGCCCGCCACTTACGAATTTGGGTAGCTGAGATATTGAATTCGCCTGCGCGCGCCAAAAAGTTGCGCACTTCCGTGTGGAAAGCATCCAAAACTACCGATTCGGCAGGCACTATCTTGGGCCAAGCAGTGCTGGCTACAAGTTCGGCCACGAGTGCCTGTTCGTCAGACCCAGTCAGCAGGGTTGGGCCGCCGTCTGCAGATAGCAGTGAAAAAGCCAAAGACGCTGGCGTCCGCACAGGACGCACCCCCTGCGCAGAGATGGCTGTGGCACCGTCTAGGAGCTGATCTGCACGCGCTCTAGTTGGGGTAAGGAATACCGCCTTGCCGGCGCCCTGAAAATCTGCCAACGCCTGCAAAGCAGTGCGCGATTTGCCAGTTCCAGCTGCCCCGAACACCGCCAGAGAATTGCCCGCGTCTATAGCCGTAAGCACCTGGCTTTGAGCGGGGCTGGGCTGGTAATTGTCAATATGCCGGGAGGGCAAGACAAGCTGGGGCATTTGTTCCATACCGATTACCATATAGCTCGCCTCTGTCATCTGATGGCGAACTTGCAACCTTGCGGATTTTCCTGAGGAATTAACCCGCTATTGTGTACTACGAAGCTGATAAGGAGAGCCATGAAGATAAAAATTGGGTTGCGCCAGAACTCACAAGAGTTGGTTGTAGAAACTGAAAAGGATGCCCAGGCACTGGCACAGCAGGTTTCGGCTGCCGCAAAAGAGCTGCAAACCTTAGTGTTTGAATCCGAAAAACACGGCACCGTGCTAGTGCCCGCTAATGGGATCGCCTACCTTCAGGTGGTAACCGACGAACCTCGCAAAGTGGGGTTCGGCCTCTAAGCTTTCAACCCCGCCTTGGCCATGCGCTGGCCATGGCGGGCCAACAGCGGATGCAGACCCGCAGCACTAGCTATATCCAGGTCCAATTGTTCGTCGTAGATCTTGGCGACCTGTCGAGCAACACCCAGGGCTTCCCCTACTACCCTGCGCCCCCATAGCGAGAGCCTAGATTCCAATTGCGGGTCAGCTTGGGCGGCCTGGCGCACTATCGCCGCAGCCCACTCGCCGTGCCCACCGTCGTAGTTTTCAGCCCCTATTTCCCGGAGCAGTTCCGGGGCGTGCAGGCGCGATATCTCGACGGAAAGATCCGAAAGTACCCCAATCAGAATGAATGACTTCACCAGTCGCTCCCACCAATCCCCCGGACGCAGCCTGGCTTCCAAATCGTCCACTATGGAAATGGTTGGCTCCATGAGCTGAGCCATCTGAGAATCGTCTATTCCCGAAATAGATTCAATCTTGCGGAACATACCGTACGCTCCGGCGCTCATTGCTGCCAAGGCGACTTTTTGCTTCATGTTCGGGGCAAGCGTCATGTCTTTACCCAGTCTTCCTTGCCTGGACAGCGCGAGCGAACCAACTAGAGAAACGATGCGAGGATCAGAGGTAGTCATGAATCCCACTTTATCGCGACTGCCCTTAAAGTATGCGCTGGAAGTCCTAGCGGCTACACTAAAAGGAGCCGCCGCCTGGACAGTAAGTTTTGCGGAAGGTTTCCGCCTCTCGTCACGATCGGCTGGAAGGCGTCGAGGCACCCGCCTCCGCCGCAAAGAAAGGCTAATATGACTGACTCTGCTGCAGTAGTAAAACTCGAGGATGCGATCGCGCCTACCGAGGATGTTCAAGCTGACATTACCGACGAGGGCGAAGCTCTCGAACTGCACAAAAAAACTTTCGCCGATTTTGGCGTTTCTGCCCCCATCTGTGAGGCTCTGGCAGGGGAAGGAATCACCCATCCCTTCCCTATTCAGGCACTGACTCTTCCCGTCGCGCTCAAAGGTAACGACATCATTGGGCAGGCAAAGACGGGTACTGGCAAGACTTTAGGCTTTGGTATCCCGGCCTTAGAGACAATCAAGGGACCGGGCGAGGACGGCTACGACGCCCTGCTGAACCCCGGCAAACCACAGGCTCTAATTATTCTCCCCACGCGCGAATTGGCCAAGCAGGTTGCGCGCGACTTGAAGGTGGCCGCTAGCAAGCGCAGCGTGCGCATTACTCAGATTTATGGCGGGGTGGCTTTTGACCCTCAACTCAAGGCCCTTGAAAAGGGAACAGACCTGGTGGTGGGCACTCCCGGGCGCCTGATCGACCTTATGAAACACGGCAAGTTGACCTTATCTGGGGTAAAGGTAGTGGTTTTGGACGAGGCTGACGAGATGCTCGACCTAGGCTTCCTACCTGACGTGGAAACCCTCCTGGCGCGCACCCCGAGCGGGCGGCACACCATGCTGTTCAGTGCTACTATGCCCGGGGAAGTGATCGCCCTAGCGCGCCGGTACATGTCCCATCCCACCCATATAAGGGCACAGGACCCGGCAGACCAACACGCCACGGTGAACTCGGTAAAACAGGTGATTTACCGCTGCCACTCGATGAATAAGCTCGAGGTGGTGGCGCGCATTCTGCAGGCCAAAGGGCGCGGGCTGTGCATTATCTTCACCCGTACCAAGCGCACGGCGGCACGTCTGGCAGACGATTTGGCTGAGCGCGGTTTTGCCTCCGCTGCCTTGCATGGTGATCTTGGTCAGGGCGCACGCGAACAGGCAATGAGGGCGTTCCGCAACGGCAAGGTGGACGTGTTAGTTGCAACAGATGTGGCTGCCCGCGGTATCGACGTCGACGACGTGACCCACGTGATCAACTATCAGTGCCCGGAGGACGAAAAGATTTATTTGCATCGCATCGGCCGCACTGGCAGGGCGGGGGCGTCAGGTACCGCCATTACCTTTGTGGATTGGGATGACGTTCCCAGGTGGAAGCTGATTTCTAAGGCCCTCAACTTAGGGGTAGACGAGCCTTTGGAGACCTATCACACTTCCCCGCACCTTTATACAGATCTAGATATTGCTCCCGAAGCCACCGGGCGTCTGCCGCGTTCGCAGCGCACCCGCGCCGGGCTCAAAGCAGAAAAGGTCGAGGATCTAGGTGAAACCGGGCCCCGCAGCCGCCGCTCGGGGCGCCGCCGCAGGTCGCGCACATCCGTTTCTTCTAGCTCACAGGCTGGCTCCGGTAAGTCTGGCGGGCGCAGGCGGCGTCGGCGCAACCGTTCTAGGTCCAGGCGCCAAGGTAGCTAACGGCTAGGGGCGCACCAGCTGCAGGGCTGCCTGCGCCTCTATTTTTTCAAGTACCCGCTCACTGGTCAGATTTTCTCCTAGCAGATTTGGTTTTCCGGTGCCGTGATAATCGGAAGAGCCTGTTACTTCCAGGCCGTAGTGCGCAGCCATGGTTAGCACTGCCTGACGCATTTCTGCACTGTGGTCTCGGTGGTTAGCTTCCAGCCCAAAGAGGCCGGCGTCCACCATCTTCGCTAGCACTGTGGTGGGTACCAGGCGCTGGCGCGAAGTGGCACGCGGGTGCGCCCACACCGGTACTCCCCCGGCTGCGCGCACCGCCGCCGTAGCTTCAACCGGATCCGGTGCCCAATGGCGAACGTAGTACTTGTGGGAGGGGTGCAATACCTTCTGAAACACTTCGCTACGATTTGCAAACGCCCCGTTTGCTACCAGGGCGTCAGCTATGTGAGGGCGCCCCACCACGGTGGCTGAGGGGCTGAAGCGGCATACTTCATCCCAGGTAATTGGGTAGTCTACGGCAAGCTTTTCCACCATTTTCTTCGCCCTCACTAGGCGAGAGGCGCGACATTTTTCAAAAAATCCCTGCAGCACCTGATTCGAGGGGTCGAACAGGTAAGCAAGCAGGTGAACAGTTCTGCCCTGAGCAGCGCAGCTTATTTCAGTTCCCCGCAGTAGCGCCACCCCCGTTAGGGATACCGCCGCTGCCGCTTCGGCCCAACCCGCTTGAGTATCGTGGTCTGTAAGACCCAATACGGACAGGTTAGCCTCTGCCGCTTTTTGCATTAGTTCACTTGGTGTGTCTGTGCCGTCTGAACACGCAGAATGGGTGTGTGGATCGATCTTCATAGTTTCAGACTATCCTTCGCCAAAACTATCGCGCGTGGCACAATGAAGTTATGACCGAAACAGAGCATGTAGAAAAAGAAGAACCGCAAGAATTGTCTGATCGTGTCAACAACCGGTCCAGGCGTGCAGATTCACAGGCCTTCCGCGCCTTCATTGGAACTAACTGGGCGCCGCGCTCTAGCGAGCTGCCCGCTAGGGGTGGGGCGGCCGATTACTTGCCTGCCAGGCACACCAAGATCGGCAAGTATTTTCCGGGCGAACGCCTGGTAATCCCGGCTGGCCAATACAAGGTTCGCAACAACGACTGCGACTATCGCTTCCGCGCTCATTCGGCATTTGCCCACCTAACCGGTTTGGGCGGGGAACGCGAACCAGACGCGGTATTCGTGCTGGAACCGCTCACTGACAAAGACGGCAACCTACTACCTGGCAGAAAAATTCCCGCCGGCTATCCCAAGGATGCCACTCACGTGGGGATCTTGTATTTCAAGCCCAGGGCACCCCGCACCTCCGAGGAGTTCTATGCCGATTCGCGCTATGGCGAGTTCTGGGTTGGGGCCCGTCCTTCTTTAGAGGACATGGAGGCTCTAACTGGTTTGCAGTGCGCCCACATCGATTCTTTCCCCGACGCATTGGCAAAGGATGCTGGGCAGATCTCACTGCGAGTTATTGCCGGCCAGGACGCCAACGTCGACGCCCAGGTCGCTGCGGTCCGGCAGAGTGCTTCCCTCCCGCAGGGTGACGAGGCCAAACAGGCCGACGAGGCACTCGAAGAGGCGGCCTCCACCATCCGCCTCCAGAAGGATCCCTACGAACTCGACGAATTGCGCCACTCTATAGCAATGACCAAGCGTGGTTTCGAGCAGATAATCAAGTCGCTGCCGCGCGCTAGCGAACACTGGCGTGGGGAGCGTGTTATCGAGGGCGCTTTTGGGGCTGTGGCACGTGAGGAGGGCAACGGGCTCGGCTATGACACTATTGCCGCTGCTGGCAACCACGCCAACACCTTGCACTGGATTGACAATGACGGCAAGGTAAACCCAGGCGAATTGGTGCTTGTGGACGCAGGTATAGAAGCTGATTCGCTCTACACCGCAGACATTACGCGTACTCTACCGGTTTCGGGCAAGTTCACCGACGCGCAAGCCAAGGTGTACAACGCCGTGTTAGATGCCTGTGAAGCTGCCCTGGCGAAGGCCAACGAGCCCGGCGCTCGCTTCCGCGACGTACACGACGCAGCTATGGAGGTGCTAGCCAATCACCTCGACGAGTGGGGCATGCTACCTGTTTCCGTCGCCGAGGCGATGTCCGAGGACGGCCAGCAGCACCGCCGCTGGATGCCGCACGGCACCAGTCACCACCTAGGCCTAGACGTGCACGATTGCGCACAGGCTAAGAAAGAGCTTTACTTGGATGCCGAGTTGGAACCGGGCATGGTGTTCACTATAGAACCCGGTCTCTACTTCAACCAGGACGATTTGGCTGTTCCCGAAGAGTTGCGCGGAATCGGAGTGCGTATCGAGGACGACGTGGTTATCACCGAAGAGGGCAAGGCCGTCCGACTGAGCGAGGACATTCCCCGCACTGTCGAGGACGTAGAGACATGGATCAGTCAGGTACAGGGCAAATGATATAGCTTCTAGCTTTAAATGGTTGTGGCCCAGGCGAGCCTGGGCCACAACCATTTAAAGCTGTCAGTGCTTTACCACAGCCTCCACGTAGTCAGTGCGTCCAGCCAGCAGGGAGCCACCTGGGACGGCCTCGATCAACTCACGCGTGTAATCTGTGGCCGGGTGGTCGAAAATGTCGTCTGCGCGGCCGTGTTCTACCACTTTGCCGGATTCCATCACAACTATGTCGTCGGCATTTTCACGAACTACCGCCAAGTCATGGGTGATAAACAGGTAGGTCAAATTCATCTGTGCCTGCAGGTCGTTGAGCAGGTGCAAGATTTGGTCTTGCACAAGCACGTCCAGCGCAGACACTGCCTCGTCTAACACCACAACTTCCGGTTGCAGAGCCAGTGCCCTGGCGATTGCCACGCGCTGGCGTTGCCCTCCGGAGAGCTCGTTGGGGTACCTACGCATCGCGGATTTGGGCAGCGCAACTAGATCCAGCAGACGCGCCACCCGCGCTTCCCTCTCTTTGCGGTTGCCCATGCTGTGCGTGATTAGCGGTTCTTCTATGCAGCGGTACACCGAGTACATGGGATCTAGCGAACCGTAGGGGTTCTGGAACACCACCGCGAGTTTGCGGCGCATTTCGAAGAGCTCTTTGCGTCCCAGGGTAGAAAGGTCGGTGCCCTTGTAGTACACCTTGCCTTCAGTAGGGTCGATCAGATTCAAGATAATGTTGGCTACCGTCGACTTGCCGGACCCAGATTCGCCCACCACCGCCAAGGTGGTGCCTCGGCGGACGCCAAAGCTGACGTTGTCTACAGCTTTGAGGGTCTTGTTGGCTCCCTTCGCCCCCCGCACGTCAAAGATCTTGGTTAGATTTTCGACCCGGATTACCTCTTCGTCGGCACTTGCCCCAGCATGGGCTCCCAGCAGTTCTTCTTCAGAATCGTGCCCAGCGGCGTGCGCACTCTGAATGCGGTGCGAGGCCAGCGAAGGAGCAGCCTTTACCAGGCGGCGAGTATAGGGATGCTTCGGGTCGGAAAGGATCTCCCGGCTCGGACCTGATTCGACTACCCTACCTCGATGCATTACCACCAGGTGGCTGGCGCGTTCGGCCGCCAGTCCCAGATCGTGGGTGATGAATAGTACCGCAGTGCCAAAATCGTGGGTTAGCTTTTCCAAGTGATCCAAAATTCTGGCTTGCACCGTCACGTCCAGGGCGGACGTCGGTTCGTCTGCAATCAGCAGTTTTGGTTCGGAAGCCAAACCTATGCCAATCAGGGCGCGTTGACGCATGCCCCCAGAGAATTCATGGGGGTACTGGCCGGCTCGCCTTGCAGCATCCGAAAGGCCTGCCTGTTCGAGGATTTCGACTGTGCGCGCCTTTATGTCCTTGCCAGGGACTGTTTTGTTGGCGTGCAATCCTTCGGCCACCTGGGTGCCTATGCGCCACACCGGGTTGAGGTTGGACATGGGGTCTTGGGGAACCATACCAATTTCTGAACCGCGCAGTTTCACCAGTTCTTTCTCGGAAAGATTGGTGATGTCCCGCCCATCGAACTCGATGGTCCCGCCCGTGATCTTGCCGCTTCCGGGCAGCAGCCCGATGATTGAAGCAGCAGTGGTGGATTTGCCGGAGCCAGATTCGCCCACGATCGCAACGGACTGGCCAGGGTATATGGTCAGGTTGGCTTTGCGCACTGCCGGTACCATGCCTGTCGAGGATTGGAAGGCAACCTCCAGGTTGCTGACGCGCAGCAGGGGCTGGCCTTCGCCGCCGGTGGTGGGCGTGAATTGGACTTTAGAGCTGCTCATTACTTCCTCGCCTTCGGGTCAAGGGCATCGCGTACTACGTCGCCCATCATTATGAAGGACAAAACAGTTACTGCCAGGGCAATTGATGGGTAGAACAAGATCATCGGGTCAGAACGCAGGGACATTTGTGCTTTAGCTATGTCGCCACCCCAGGAAACTACCGAGGTGGGAAGTCCGACTCCCAAAAATGACAGGGTTGCCTCACTGACGATAAAGGTGCCTAGCGCTACGGTTGCGTAGACGATAACGGGCGCGGCGGAGTTGGGCAAAATATGCTGGGTGAGAATCTTCCACCCGGGTACTCCGAGCGAACGCGCGGCGGTTACGAATTCTTCGTTTTTGACCGTCATGACCGACCCGCGCGTGATGCGAGCGATCTGCGGCCACCCGAATGCGGCCAGGATCATTACTACCATCCACACCGTGCGGTGTTCCTTGAACAGCTGCATGATAACGATGGCAGCCAGGATGAAGGGGATGGCGAAGAAGATGTCGGTGACGCGCGAGAGGATTGTGTCTAGCCAACCCCCAAAATAGCCTGCGAGAGCCCCAAAAGCCACCCCAATGAGCGAGACTACGATGGTGGTTAGCACACCTACCAGCACAGAGGTGCGGGCCCCGTGAATTACGCGTGAGTAGACGTCGCAGCCCTGCCTGTCAAAGCCGAAGGGGTGGCCGGAGGAGGCCCCCGCCGAGGACTTCGACAGTTCACAGAAGTTTGGATCCACAGACGAGAACAGGCCGGGGAAGGCCGCAACGATCACTACTGCTGCAATGATCACTGCGGATATCCAGAAGAGGGGACGTTTGCGCAGGTAGCGCCACGCTTCGCCCCACATCGACGAGGGCGCGCTCTCGTCTGCGACCGCGTCTACGGCACCGAGCCCGGTTTCGTCGATCTCGCTTACGAAGTGTTCCTGCAAAGGGTAAGTATTAGACATAGCGAATCCTGGGATCTAGGGCTGCGTACAGAAGGTCAACGAGTAGGTTGGCCACGATGTAGACCAGTACGAGCACGGTGGTAAATGAGACAACTGTCGAGGGCTCGCCCTTGATGATCGCCTGGTAGAGTGTGCCGCCAACACCGTTAATTGCGAAGATGCCTTCGGTAACGATTGCGCCGCCCATCAGGGATCCGAGGTCGGCACCTAAGAAGGTCACCACGGGAATTAGCGAATTGCGCAGGATGTGCCTGCGCATAACAGTGCCCTTGTCCAGGCCTTTGGCGCGAGCAGTGCGCACGTAGTCAGCACTCAGGTGTTCACTCACTGACTGGCGAGTTAGGCGCAGCACATAGGCGAAAGACACGGCCCCTAGCACGATCGCCGGAAGCAGCAGTGAAGTAAAGGATACGTTGGAACCTACGGTAATGGGTAAAAGGCCATACTTGACACCAAAGATGAACTGCAAAACGAACCCAATTACGAAGGTGGGTACCGAGATGACGATCAGCGACAGCACCAGCACGGTGGAGTCGAAGAAACCCCCACGGCGGATTCCGGCGATGACACCGAAGCCAATGCCCAAAACCGCCTCGAATACTAGCGCCATGAGTGCTAGCTGAATAGTTACAGGGAAGGCACCGGCCATCACGTCGAGGACGGGGCGTCCCGAGAAGGTGGTACCGAAGTCTAAGGTGAGGATCCCCTTGAGGTACAGCAGGTACTGCACAATCAGGGGCTTATCTAGATTGTAATCTGCGCGAATTTGCGCAGCGATAGCCGGGTTGAGGCCGCGGTCGCCACCGAGGGCGGCTACCGGATCGCCCGGCATCAAAAAGACCATGGCGTATATGAGTAGCGTGGCGCCAAAGAAAACAGGGATCGCCTGGAGCAGACGCCTAAGTATGTATTTGCCCATTGTGTTCCTCGAATAGCAGGCAGATGCGGGGCCTGGACGGCCCCGCATCAAACCATCAGATTCGTTACTTCTTCTCGATCTGGTAGTACAGCGGGAAGGAGTCCCAACCGAAATCGACGTTCTTCACCTTGGTGGAGTAGCCGCCGTTTACGTTTGCGTACCAGAGAGGAATGTACGGCAGATCCTTGAAGAGGACCTCCTGCGCTTCCTTGTACTTAGCGTTGGCCTTTGCCTTGTCGGTCTGGACAGCGCCCTCGTCAACTAGGCGATCGAACTCGGTGTTGGAGTAGCGAGCGTCGTTAGAAGGAGCGTTGGTCTTGTACAGGGGTGCAAGGAAGTTGAAGACGCCCGGGTAGTCAGCCTGCCAGCCAGTGCGGAAGCCCGACTGGAGGGCGTGCTTGGTGACGTCGTCACGCATGGACTTGAAGTCTGGGTAGGCTTTGCCCTGTGCCTTTATGCCAAGGTTATTCTTGAGCTGGTTGCAAACTGCGTCCACCCAAGCCTGGTGGCCTCCGTCGGAGTTGTAGGCAATTTCGAAGGTGCCATCGTACTTGCTGATAGCATCCGCCTTGGTCCACAGCTCCTTAGCCTTCTTGGCGTTGAACTTCAGCACGTCATTTCCGGGGACGTCCTTGGAGTAGCCGTCAACGGTAGGCGAGGTGAAATCGTCAGCCGGGGTACGAGTGCCCTTGAAGATGGTGTCGGTGACCTCTTTGCGGTCGATGGCCTGCGAGAGAGCTGCCCTGCGCAGGCGGCCTTCCTCGTCCATCCCAAAGTGGGGGGCCTTCACGTCGATAGCGAAGGACTGGAATACGGCCGCAGGCTGGTTGATTGCCCGCTCACCAAGATCCTTCTTGTAGGTTTCGAAGGCAGAATCTGGCAGGCCATCTAGGACGTCCAGGTCGTCACTCAGAAGCTTCTGGTAGGCAGCCTCGGGCTGGGCGTAGATCTGGAATTCAATACCAGCATTCTTGGCCTTGCGCGGGCCGTTGTAGTGCTCGTTGGGAACCAGGGTAATTTTTTCGTTGTGTACCCAGCCATCCTTGTCAGCCAACTTGTAAGGACCGGACGAGACAGGCTTTTGCCCGTATGCCTTCATATCCTTGTAAGCCGATTCGGGTAGCGGAGCATATGCCTGGTGGCCCAAACGGTCGGCAAAGTCGGGGGCCGAGGAATTCAGTTCCACGGTAAAGGTAGTGTCGTCCACTACCTTTAGGCCTTCCATCTTGGGAACGTCGGGCGCTGTGGCGCCTTCATCTGCCGGAGCTTCGGTGTAGCCCTTGATGGCCTCGAAGAAGGGGGCCTGAGTCTGCGCGTTCTTCGGGTTAGCTGCCCAGTTCCAGGCATCTACGAAGTTCTGTGCCTTGAGGTCGGAGCCGTCAGAGAACTTGAGCCCCTTCTTGAGTTTGAAGGTGAACTTGGTGAAGTCATCGTTGTGCTCGATGGAATCAGCAAGCTCGTTTTGAGTCTTCCCATCCTTGGTGTAGTAAACCAGTCCAGAGTTGATGCTGGTAAGGATTCGTCCGCCACCAACTTCGTTTGTGGCAGAGGGAATTAGAGGATTCTGCGGTTCAGTATTGACTGCAGTAATGGTCTTTGCTTCGTCGCCACCGGCGCTTGAACCGGACCCCGACCCTCCGCAAGCGGAAAGGGTAAAGGTTAATGCGGCGGCGGAAACTACGGCAAGGATGCGCTTAGTTTTCACTGTTTCCTCCGGGTTAGGCCGGAACGCCCCTGCAAGTAAGACAAAGGGATTTTTGCTCTACCGGGGACTTCCGTTGGCTCATTCTAATAAGAAAGGTAAAGCTTTAACCAAATAGAGATTGGAGTTCTCCAATGTTCCCGACGGCGAAAAGGTTGATTTTCCGGCGCGAACAGGCATTTAAGCGCTGTCCACTATGTGGACATTTTCTTCTCAACCTTATTTTTTATAGTCTTTTCCCCAATTCTTCCTAAATTTTGCTTTACAGTTTCTTGACCTTTGCGGAGCCGTACTCTACGAACCGCGCGATTGGGGCTGAATGCCCCAAGAGACCCGCGCCAACTCAAACGTCCCTGAAATTACAAAAAGAACTCGGCGAAACCGACGCCAGCTATCCTCCGGATGTAGATTCCGCCAAGGCCAATTAAATAGCAGTGGCGGGGCCCTTCCCCGCCACTGCTACTAAAAGCTAGTGCTCCGGCCTCGATAGGTCGGCCTCTGCTGGCTTTACCGCCGGCGCCCTAGTTACCAACTTGTGAATTCCCCACACTGCGAAGAACAACGGCAGCCCGATGTAGCTAGTGGCCAGGGTGGTAAAGTCGCTGCGGCCCAAAAGCGCCTCGTAATTTTGTCCCAAGATAACCACGATGCACATGACAAGCGCGACAATTGGCCCTAGAGGGAAGAAAGAGGCCTTGTAGGGTAGCTCCTCCAAGGAATGCCCCTGGGCCACGAACGCCTTGCGGAAGCGCAAGTGCGACCAGGCCACCGCCACCCACGTGATGAAGCCAGCTAGCCCTGAAGCATTTACAAGCCAGGTGTAGGCTCCCCCGTCGCCAATCAGAGAGGTGAGGAAGCAGGCAGCACCCACCAAGGTGGTAGCGACCAGCGCTGGCACCGGCACCCCGTGAGCGGAGGTAGAAGCAAACACGCGCGGGGCCTTGCCCGATTTGGCCAAAGCGTAGAGCATGCGCGTAGAGGCGTACAGTCCGGAGTTGCCTGCCGAGAGCACGGAGGTCAAAATTACCGCATTCATGACGGCTGCAGCAGCGGCTATGCCGGCATTGTGGAAGACCAGCGTAAACGGACTGACCGAAATGTTGTCCACGTCAGCGTTCAAAAGGTCCGGACTAGTGTACGGAATTAGGAATCCTATGACCGCAATTGCGCCTATGTAGAACAGCAAGATGCGCCAGAAAATAGTGCGAATGGCTCGGGGGATGGTCTCGCTAGGATTTTCCGCTTCCCCGGCCGCGACCCCGACCAGCTCGGTACCTTGGAACGAGAAGCCGGCGATCATAAATACGGAGAGCACCCCCATTCCGCCATTTACGAAGGGCGCATCCCCCACCGTCCAGTTTTTAAAACCCGGGGATCCGGAGCCCAAAATGCCGACAATCATGGCTACACCTAGCGCCAAGAAGACGCACACGGTAACCACCTTGATGGTGGCAAACCAAAATTCGCCCTCACCATATGCACGTGCCGACACCGCGTTGAGAGCAACCAACAGCGCTAAAAAGAGCGCAGACCATATCCAAGAGGGTACGGAAGGAGCCCAGTACTTCATTACCAGGGCCGCAGCTACTAGTTCGGCGGCCACCGTAATTGCCCAGTTGTACCAGTAGTTCCAACCCACTGCGAATCCGAAAGAGGGCGAAATAAAGCGGGTTCCGTAGTCTTCGAAGGAACCCGCTGAAGGTATGTAGGTAGCCATTTCGCCCAGTGACTGCATGAGCAGATACACCATGATCCCGATCAATCCGTAGGCGAGCAGAGCGCCTCCGGGTCCGGCGTCAGAGATGGTCGCGCCCGATGCCACGAACAGGCCGGTGCCGATGGCGCCGCCAATAGCGATCATATTTAGGTGTCGTGCTCTGAGGGATCGGTGCAAGTTGTTGTCCGCATCGTGTGCAGCCACGTCAATGTCCGCCATGTTGTACCTCAAAACAATAAATTAACGTTTCCGATTCAATCGAGCATAAGAGCATTTTTCAATAGATTCAAAGTATACGTCTTGGCCGCCGCCAAACTGAGACATATCTTCCACTTGTAAGTATTCCCAGTTGGGGGCTGGAACGGCTATTTACTGCGGCTGGCCAGCTTCCACACCAGCTCAGCCGTGGGCCTATCGCACACCAGATCCGTCATTACCCCAGCATTCAACGCCGCAAGTAGGGCCTCCGCTTTAGCTGGCCCTGCCACCACGCAGAGGCGCCTGGGGATGCGCGCCAGCACAGCCGGATTTGGCCCGGAGGCGCGTTTGTTCAACTCAATGTTGCGCCAGGTGCCATCCTTTTTTAGGAGTACCGTACACACGTCGCCTACCACGCCGGCCTTCGAGAGGGCGTAGAGTTCCTTGGTTGACAGGTACCCGGCGGAGTAGACGTGAGAGGGCATTTCTCCCCTGAAGGCTCCTACCCCAAAGACGGCGACGTTTACTTTGCGCTGATATTCGAGTACGCGTTTTACGGCACTTTCTTGCCACATGGCTTTTTTGGTTTCGGCTTTGTCAAAAAAGGCCGGCACTGGGAAGTGAATTACGTTGGCGTTCCACCGTTCGGCTGCTTGAGAGAGGATAAAGCCCACGTGCGCGCTTCCTGAAGAGGTCGTGGACACCGCTCCGTTTAGCTGTACTACGGACACCCCCCCGGTGTCGCGGGCGGGCAGGTGTTGAACCACTTCCGAGGTAGTGTTACCCCACGCGATGCCCACTGTGTCGCCGCTTTGGACCATTTGATCCAAGGTGCCCGCGGCCACCTTGGAAACCACCTGCAGGAGCCGGTTCTGGCTGAGTGAAGCTTCGACGTCGACTACCTGCACATCCACCCTGAAACGCTGTTTGAGCTTCATCGTGAGCACAGACTCCGTGGCAAAGGGCGGCCTTATAGTTATTTGCACGATGCCGGCCTGGCGCGCGTAGGCAAGCAGGCGGGACACCGTAGAGCGGGAAACGCCCAATTTTTTCGATATCGCTGCCATTGTCTGGGACTCGGCGTAGTAAAGGACGGCGGCTTTGCGGGCCGCCTCTACTTTCTGGCTGTCCTGAGACGTTAATGCATACTGACCAGACATTTTACTCATAACCCAAAGTATAACTGCACATTTGTGCAATTCGATTGCACATATGACCTTGGTCCGAAACAATGTAGACAATGCTGCAATAGTGACAGGTCCAACAAAGGAGTTTGTAATGACAGAAGGTGCACTAAATCCTGAACACCGCCGCGCGGCCCTGCAGGAAATGGCAAACGGCGAAGAACTAGACATCTTAGTATTGGGCGGCGGCGTAACTGGTGCCGGCATTGCATACGATGCAGCGCTGCGCGGGCTGCGCGTTGGTATTGTCGAGGCCCAGGACTGGGCCTCAGGTACGTCCTCGCGTTCTTCTAAACTTGTCCACGGCGGCCTGCGCTACCTCTACCAGCTGGACTTCAAACTGGTTCACGAGGCTCTGACCGAGCGCGGCCTGCTGCTCGAGACCACCGCCCCCCACCTGGTTAAGAAACTGCCGCTGCTGTGGCCTTTCAAGACTCCCGTGATCGAGCGCGCCTACTCCACCGTTGGGGTAGGCATGTATGACGCCATGGCTCAGATGGCCCATCGCGGTTCGGTGCCAATTCAGCACCACGTAACCCGCAAGGGCGCCCTCTCGCTAGTTCCCGACCTACGTCGTGATTCCCTGATTGGCGCAATGGTCTACTACGATGCCCGCGTCGACGACGCCCGCCTAGTTGTGAACCTAGTTCGCTCGGCAGTCGACTACGGCGCCCTGGCGGCTTCGCGCACCATGGTCACAGACATGAGTAAGGATTCCACCGGCCGCGTCACTGGCGCTACTATTCGGGATCTGGAAGATGGTAAGGAATACCAGGTTCGCGCCCGCACCATTATCAATGCTTCCGGCGTCTGGACCGAGAAAACCGAAGCAATGGGCGGCACTGGCGGCGGCCTAAAGGTACTCGCTTCTAAGGGGATCCACATCGTTGTTCCCAAGGAGCGCATCAAGGGCAAGACGGGCATGTTCGTGCGCACTGAAAAGTCCGTGCTCTTCATCATTCCGTGGAAGCGCTACTGGATCATTGGTACTACCGACACCAAGTACGTCGAGGATCTGCGCAATCCCGTAGCTAATAAGACCGACATTGACTACGTGTTGGACCAGGCCAACAAGGTGCTCAACGATCCGCTCACTCACGACGACATCATTGGCGTTTACGCGGGCCTGCGCCCACTGCTGCAGCCGGGTACCAAAGATGGGGACTCCGCCAAGTCCACCAAGGTTTCGCGTGAACACACCGTTACCGAGGCCGCTCCCGGACTAGTGGTAATCGCCGGCGGCAAGCTGACCACGTACCGCCCCATGGCCGAGGACGCAGTGGACTTTGCACTCGGCGACCGCGCCAAGACCTTGAAGTCTCTAACTGCCAAGACCCCGCTGCGTGGCGCCGACGGCTACCATGCCCTGTGGAACCGCAGGAGGGTTCTAGCCGAGGATTCGGGCCTTTCCGTGGAACACATTGAAGATATGCTCGACCGGTACGGCTCCGACATCGAGCTGCTGCTCGATTCCATCGCCAAGGATGCCACCTTGGGTGAAGAGCTTGAAGGCGCTCCCGAATATTTGCGTGCCGAGGTTGCCTTCGCAGTCACTCACGAGGGCGCAATGCACCTCGAGGACGTTCTCTGCCACCGCATCCGCCTCACCTACGAGCACAAGGATCACGGGCTTTCCGCCCTCGAGGAAATCGCCTCGATCATGGCCTCCCTGCTCGACTGGAACGATGAAAAGAAGAAATTCGAGATCGATTCCTACACCGCTCGCGTAAAGGCGGAAGATGAAGCTCGCACTGCCACCGACGATGCCTCTTCGCAGGCAATTCGCGATCACATCGGCGACGTGACTGATTTCTACCCGCTCAAAGGGCAGAACTAACTAGTTGCCCCCGCGCCCTCCGGCTCTTTTTTAGAGAAGAGCGGGTGCGGGGGCACTTTTGTATGTGTGGCCCGCAGGGTCTGCTGCCGATTCAACGGAGAGCCAGCAGCCGGCCAATCGGGTAGCATTACCAAAAGATGCCGGCTGGATCTGGCGAAACTAATTTGGAGGACAATGATGACTGACAAAGATTATGTACTTGCGATCGACCAGGGGACCACTTCCTCTCGCGCGATTTTGTTTGACCACAGTGGCGACATAGTAGCTTCGGCGCAAAAAGAACACGAGCAGATCTTTCCCAAGCCCGGCTGGGTGGAGCACAATCCCGCCGAGATTTGGGATGGGGTGCGCTACTGCGTCGCCTCCGCCCTTCAGCAGGCGCAGATCAACCGGCACTCGCTGGCCGCCGTTGGCATTACTAACCAACGCGAAACAGTCGTGGTGTGGGACAAGCACACTGGCGAACCCGTCTACAACGCCATCGTTTGGCAGGACACGCGTACCTCTAAGATCATCCGCGAGTTAGCAGGTGAGGACGGCCTTTCTAAGTATCGCGACATCTGCGGCTTGGATCTGTCCACCTACTATTCCGGCCCCGAAATCAAGTGGATTTTAGACAATGTCGAGGGCGCACGGGAGCGCGCTGAGGCCGGCGACTTGCTGTTTGGCAACACCGACACCTGGGTACTGTGGAACCTGACCGGGGGCATAAACGGCGGTGTGCACAAGACCGACGTGACTAATGCTTCGCGCACCATGCTCATGGACATTAGAAGCCTCACCTGGCGCGAAGATATCTGCGAGGATTTCGGGATCCCGATGAGTATGCTTCCCGAAATTTGTTCGTCCTCCGAGATCTACGGTTACGGTCGTAAGAACGGACTGTTGATCGATACCCCCATTGCCGGCATCTTGGGTGACCAGCAGGCGGCTACCTTCGGGCAGGCCTGTTTCAAGAAGGGAATGGCCAAGAATACATACGGCACGGGCTGTTTCACTTTGATCAACACAGGCAAGGAACCGGTGTTTTCAAAGAATGGTCTACTTACTACCGTCGCCTACAAGATTGGCGATCAAGCCCCCTCCTACGCCCTCGAGGGGTCCATTGCGGTTACCGGGTCGCTGATCCAGTGGCTGCGAGACAACTTGGGCATTATTTCTGCTTCAGACAAGGTCGAAGAGCTCGCGCGCAGCGTTGACGACAATGGCGGGGTTTATTTTGTACCAGCCTTCTCAGGCCTGTTTGCCCCCTATTGGAAGGATGACGCTCGCGGGGTAATTGTGGGACTCACCCGCTACAACACCAAGGCTCACATTGCTCGCGCGGCTCTCGAAGCTACAGCCTTCCAGACCCGCGAGGTACTCGAGGCGATGAACGCCGACTCAGGGGTAGACCTGAAGGAACTGCGCGTGGATGGAGGCATGACCAACAATAATTTGCTCATGCAGTTCCAAGCCGACCAGTTGGGCTGCAAGATCGTGCGCCCCAAGGTTATGGAGACCACGGCTCTGGGGGCTGCCTATGCTGCTGGCATCGCAGTCGGTTTTTGGGACGGCGAGGCCGACGTCGAGGCCAATTGGGCCAAGAAGGACGAGTGGGTTCCAGGCGAGGACCGTGAAGAATACGACCGCACGTACCGCCTTTGGAAGAAGGCAGTCACCCGCACGTTCGAGTGGGTAGACAAGGACGTCGAGACCGCGTAGGTATTTGAAGAACGCTAGCCCGAGGCACTGCCTTGGGCTAGCCTTCTTTTATGGCCCAGCTGTTTTCCGGCGGAGTGCGCCGAGCTCTCGCACGCATTGTAGTGGCCCTCTGCAGGGTCCACCTTTGCGCCGATTCGGCCCGCCCGGACCAGTTTTCCTCACCCACTATCTTCTACGCCAACCACACTTCCCATTTAGATTTTTTGGTGCTGTGGGCAATGTTGCCGCTGCGCGAGCGCATCCGCCCCGTGGCAGCAAAAGATTACTGGAGTTCTTTTCCGAGGGCGCTGCCAGCTCGCCTATTCCATGCCTATTTGGTTGACCGGAGTGGAAAGCGAAAAAAGAACCAGATTAAGGGCATGAACGAGGTTCTTACTCGCGGGGAGTCTCTGCTCATTTTTCCCGAGGGCACCCGCGGAGATGGCCGGGCCCTTGGGCATTTCCACCGAGGGATTTATCTGCTAGCTAAGCAGAATCCGCAGGTGCCGGTGGTACCGGTGCGGCTCCAAGATTTGGGGAAAATTCTGCCAAAGGGGCACCATTTGCCACTCCCTCATAAATCCTCCGTGTGCTTTTGCAGCCCGTTGTCCTTGCGCCCGGGCGAATCCCAAATTTCGTTTCTAAGGCGAGCTAGAGCCGCGCTGTTGCCTACTTCTGGCAGTTAGGGCACCAAAAGAGGCGGCGCCCCTCCAGCAGCGCTTCTTTGACTACGCGCCCGCAACGAGGGCAGGGTTTGCCAGCGCGGTGATAGACAGCGAAGCGCCTGTCCGTTTCAGAAGCCCCTTCGCGTTTGTAGCAAGTCTGCAGAGTATCTATCACTCCCGTCCGTAGCCCTTCCCCCATAGCTTCCACCAGGTCTTCCCACAGAGATGCCAGGCGAGAGGCGGCAATATTCTTACCCTTGCGATACGGATTGATTGCCGTGCGGAAGAGGCATTCTGCCCGGTAGATGTTTCCCGGCCCCGCAACTATGGCTTGATTCATTACTAGTTTGCCGACAGGCACCGCTTTGGCGCGCACCGCACCAACAAAACGTTCTTTATCCCCGCTGCCGTTTCGAAGCGGATCCGGCCCAAGCCGGCTAAGCACGGCACGTACTCCGCCCTCGTCCAACAATTCGCAGGTGGTAGGGCCGGAAAGGTAGATGCTGCGTGAACCGTCGCTAAGTCCCAGACGCGCGTTGGGCCCGCTTTTGGCTCGCCAATCCCCGTATAGGCCCAGGTGCACGTGTACGTAGGTGCCGGAAAAATCCAAAAAGAGGTGTTTGCCCCAGGCGAATACTTCTTTCAGCACCGTCCCGTCGAGGGTGGCGGCCTCTTTAGCAAATCGCCCCTGCGGAGAGGACACCGCGAGCGCCTTGCCCGCAAACGCAGCGGCTAAATACTGCGCTTGCCGGTGGATCTTGTGGCCTTCTGGCACGTTTCCTCCTAAAGTCAACTATCCTAGTTTAGGCCGGCTGAAAGGGCTTTATATGCAAGACGAAATCTCGACCGGACGCGTCCGTAAGCTGATCACTGATCGTGACCTCGCCACACTCGGATCAAGAGTTCGAAAGCTGTCCCAAAATCGCGTGGTAAAACTTCTCTCGGAACTTCCCCTTGACCAGGCGGCAATCGTATTTCGACTACTCGAAAAGAACGAATCTTTGGCAGTTTTTGAAGAGCTAGACCAAGATACCCAGGCCGATCTGATCACGGTCCTTTCGCGTTCGCAGGTGCTCGAAATTTTTCGTTCGCTCGACCCCGAGGAGCAGACGTGGCTGCTTGACGAGATGCCCTCCAAGGTGGCCAAGAAGATCGTGGCGGCGTTGGGGAGCAAAGAGATGGAGGGAGCGCTCTCTCTGCTGGGGTATCCGCGCGAATCTATTGGCAGGCGCATGTCCCCGCAAGTGCTGCGTTCGCGCCCTACCGAGACGGTAGGCGAATTGCTGGGGCGGATCCGAGCGAGCAACTCCGACAACGATGTGCTCTCTGAAATTCCAGTGCTCACCAAAGATCGCAAGCTGGTCGGCAAGGTGGAACTGAAGGCTCTGCTGGAGGCCGAAAAGCACGCTCAGGTAGCGACCCTGATGGAGGCGGATCCCTACTATTCGTTCACCTATGAGGACGACGAAAAGGTTGCGCGCGAAATTTTGCGCCACGGCGAACTAATTCATCCCATCGTCGATTCTGAGCGCCGACTAGTGGGCATCGTTCCTCTTCTAGATGCTGCGCGTATCGATTACCACGCCGCCGAGGAGGACCACGCTCGCGCCGGTGGTGCAGAGCCCCTGCGGAGGCCGTATTTGCTCACCTCTGTGCTGAAAGTTGCGCGCTCGCGCATCGTGTGGCTTTTGGTACTGGGCATCTCGGCGACGCTGACGGTGCAGGTGCTTGAAATATTTGAAGCGACTCTCTCGCAGAAAATTGCCCTCTCCCTGTTCATTCCCCTGGTGATCGGCATTGGGGGAAACACCGGATCACAGGCGGCCACTACCGTGACTCGCGCGCTAGCCACGGGGGAAATCGACATCAAGGACGTGGGGCGGGTGGCTTTCAAGGAGGTGCGCACCGGTTTTGCAGTGGGCTCGCTATTGGCATTGGTGGCACTGGCGATTGCCTCTGCGGTATACGGTTTCGACATAGGCCTGGTAATCGCCCTCACGCTGGCGCTGAACTGTCCCATAGCCGCGACTGTGGGCGGTGTGATCCCGTTAGTTGCCAAGGCTTGCAAAGTGGATCCGGCGGTCTTTTCGACTCCATTCATATCTACCTTTTGCGATGCAAGCGGCCTGCTCGTCTACTTCCTAGTTGCTAAGGCTCTTCTTGGCCTATAGTCCTAGGAGAGCGAGTTGAGCCACATCGCTTATATCTTTTTAATCTTAAGTGAGATATATATCTCTAAATAATGGGGCCGCGAAAAGCGAGAGTAAACAACTTATCCATTAGGCGCCTTATACATATACCGGCTTTCGTTAGGTAGGACTGAAGCCCCAGATCGAGCTCTTTGAAGCGGCAGCACGTAGTCAAACACAACTGTCTGCTATGGGCAGAAAGAACGTTAGTCCATTCACACTCGAATCAAAAAGAAAGAAACTTGGATCACAAACTTTAAATATGCGACCTTCCTTTACACCACCCCTATATTTTTCTTACGTTTTCTTTACTCATTTTTCTTTGTCAAAGTGCCCTTTTTGTCAGATTCGCGGTAGTCTCCATAGGTGCGCTCACCTAGGAGTGAGCAATCGAAGAAATGTATCCGCCTAGCAAAGGACACCGATGTCCAACTCAAGAGTTGATTCTCAACCCCATCCCGAGTCCACTAAAGACGTCCAGAAGCCGGGCACCGGCACAGATATCACCTGGGCAGTCAGCCTATTTGGCACTGCGGTCGGCGCAGGCATTCTGTTCCTACCCATAAACGCCGGCGCGAACGGCCTGTGGCCTCTACTTATCGTCACGTTCTTAATTGGTCCCATGACCTACTTTGCCCACAGGGCCTTGTCCCACTTTGTTTGTGATTCTCCGCGCAAAGGCGAGGACATCACCAAGGTGGCAGAAGGCTACTTTGGCCTTGGCTGGGGCCGTTTTATTACCATTTTGTATTTCATGGCGATCTTCCCGATCGTTTTGATCTACGGCGTTTCCATCACCAACACCGTAGACTCCCTGATGGTGCACCAGTTGCACATGAGCCCCTGGCCCCGCTGGCTCCTTTCCGGCGTGTTAATCGGCGCCATGATGCTAGTTATGGTTTTGGGCCAGAAACTGATGCTCATCGTTACCTCGGCACTGGTTTATCCCCTAATCTTGTGCCTGTTCGGCATTTCGCTCTACCTGATTCCGCACTGGAACTTCCAGGGCGGCCTCGGCGCTTTCCCTTCGTTCGGAAACCTGCTGAAGTACATCTGGATCTCGATCCCCGTTTTGGTATTCGCCTTTAACCACTCCCCGGCTATCTCGCAGTTCTCGCTCGCAATGCAGCGCATCTACGGAGACCGGGCCACCAAGAAGGCTTCGCGCGTTCTGCTGTACACCGCTGGCATGCTAGTCGTCTTTACCATGCTGTTTGTTTGGTCTTGCGTGCTCACTTTGGGCGAAAAGGGCCTGGCAGACGCCCGCGAGGCAAACTTGCCCGTACTTTCCCACCTAGCTAACGTGCTCCACACCCCGGTAATCGAATACCTCGGGCCGGCCATTGCCATCGCGGCAATCGTCTCCTCGTTCTTCGGACACTATCTGGGGGCTGCCGAGGGCGCAGTTGGCATCGTTCGGCAGGTTGTCCCCTCCTACGTGGGCCGGGTTGGCGAACGCCGCATTTACGGCTACGTAGCAGTGTTCGTATTCCTCTTCACCTGGGGAATCGCGATCATCAACCCCTCGATCCTCTCGCTGATCGAATCCCTGTCTGGGCCGGTCATCGCTTCGATCTTGTACCTGATGCCGATGGTCGCCTTCTACACGGTGCCTTCGCTAAAGAAGTACCGCAATCGCGTTTCGAACATCTTTGTTATTGTGATGGGACTACTGGCGGTTAGTGCGATCATCTTCAAACTAGTCGCGTAAGTATAATCAATGCCTTTGGCAGAAAGTTGAATCATGACGGTAAGCGTTTTTGATCTGTTCAGTATCGGTATCGGGCCTTCTTCGTCCCACACCGTGGGGCCTATGACAGCCGCTGCCGATTTCATCGACAAACTTCGCGAGGACGGGTGCTTGCAAAAGGTGGCCAGCATCCAGGTCGACTTGTTTGGTTCACTTGCTGCCACCGGCCTCGGCCACGGCACCTTCGGTGCGGTGCTGCTGGGGTTGGAAGGGCATCGTCCTCAAAAGATCGGCCCCGAGACGGTAGACGGCCGTCTGGCCCAGATCGCAAACGGCTCCCCGCTGTGCCTGGGCGGAGACGGGCCAAAGATTGACTATGGCATCGACGATCTGATCAAGCGGCCGTTGACCGTGCTTCCCAGGCACGCCAACGGTATGCGCTTCCAGGCCTTCGACAAGGATGGCAATTCCCTCTTCGACCGCTACTCGTATTCGATCGGCGGCGGCTTCGTAGTCCACGACGGCGAGGATTCTTCCGCCCTCGTCCAGGACGCTGCAGAGCTGCCCTACGAGTACGGTTCTGGGCAGGAGCTTGCCGAGCACTGCAAGAAGACCGGCAAGCGCATAAGTCAGATTGGCATGGCCAACGAGTCGGCTCGCTCCTCGGAAGAAGAGGTGCGCGCCAAGCTCCTCGAAATCTGGTCAGTGATGGACGAATGTGCCAAACACTCGCTCACTCGCACAGGAGTTCTTCCCGGGGGCCTCAAGACTCAGCGGCGCGCTCCCAAGTGGTACGACCGACTAAAGCGGATCGATCCCAACCACGATATTGGCCACTGGCTCGAATGGGTAAACTTGATTGCCTTGGCCGTGAACGAAGAAAATGCTTCCGGGGGGCGCATCGTTACCGCTCCCACCAACGGCGCAGCAGGCATCATTCCTGCGGTCCTCTTCTACGCCCTGCACTATACGGACAGGGCAAAGGAAGACACCAAGGAGGCCAAAGAATCGATCATCTGCGATTTCTTACTCGCTGCCGGTGCGGTGGGTTCAGTTATCAAGGAACAATCCTCAATTTCTGGGGCCGAGGTCGGCTGCCAGGGCGAGGTCGGTTCGGCCTCTTCTATGGCTGCCGCTGGACTTGCCGAGGTGATGGGGGGCACCCCCACCCAGGTCATGAACGCCGGCGAGATCGCCATGGAGCACCACCTGGGGCTGACTTGTGATCCGGTGGGCGGCCTAGTTCAGGTCCCCTGCATTGAACGCAATGCCATCGCGGCAGCAACCGCAGTAAATGCCGCCCGTATGGCCCTCTTTGACGACGGGGATTCTGCCATGGTTTCACTTGACGCAGTAGTGAAGACCATGAAGGAAACAGGCGCCGACATGTCCAACAAATACAAAGAGACTGCGTTGGGCGGGCTAGCCGTAACGGTAGTGGAATGCTAGCTCTCTTTTAGAAGCTGCCGACTTTGCCCCGAACGTAGCGCTCCCCACTAGTAGGTAACTGATTTTTCATTCCAACTAGTGGGGAGCAGTTCATGCGCAGGTGTCATCTTTTCGCGCTTGCAAAATAGGTTAGGCCCTGCCCGTAGACTAAGGTTGAGCCATGGAAAAAACTTGGAAGATTACGCAAGACAGTGTGTTTCATGCCAACAACATGGATGTGCTCCCCCACCTGGCCTCGGAATCTTTCCAGCTAATCTACATTGATCCCCCCTTCAACACCGGCAAGGTACAGCGTCGCCAATCCCTTCGCACCAAAGCCTCCAAAGAAGGGGGCAGGGTTGGCTTTAAGGGACAAACCTACGACACCGTGCGCGGACGAGTCTTTTCCTACAACGATTCCTTTGTCGATTACTGGGAGTTCTTGGAGCCGCGCCTCGAACAGGCCTGGCGCCTGTTATCCCCCACGGGCACGTTCTACCTGCATCTAGACTACAGAGAGGTGCACTACGCGAAAGTGCTCTTGGATTCCCTATTCGGCCGCGAGTGCTTTTTAAACGAAATTATCTGGGCCTACGACTACGGGGCTAGAACTAAACGGAAATGGCCTGCCAAACACGACAACATCCTCGTCTATGTAAAAGATCCGCGGCGTTACTACTTTGACAGCGCGCGGGTGGACCGCGAACCCTACATGGCCCCGGGGCTAGTGACGCCCGAAAAACGCGAGCGCGGCAAACTCCCCACCGACGTGTGGTGGCACACCATAGTTTCGCCCACTGGAAAGGAAAAGACAGGCTACGCTACCCAAAAACCGCTGGGGATCTTGAGGCGAATAGTGCAGGCTTCTTCTGCAGAAGAGGACTGGGTACTGGACTTCTTTGGGGGCTCGGGAACTACCGGGGCGGCCTGCGCTGAGTTAGGACGCCACTTTGTGCTAGTGGACCAAAATCCCGCCGCAATTGAAACTATGCAAAACCGTTTTAGCGCCCTCGAGGTAGACTATCGCACCGCCTAATCCTGTGCCGAGGGCACGATGTTCCCCCACTCGTTGTGCACAAACTCGCTGGCCCACAGCCCCATCTGCGAGGCACCTAAGATGTAGGCACCAACCTGAGCTGGCACTGCCTTTCGGCTAAAAGCCTCGAACGCCATGGGATGGTTGACCATCGTGCGAATAGAGCGATACTTGGCCAGCAACTTATCGGCTCCAAGCAACCGCATCCCCTTCAGCAGCTGCTGCTTTAGGGCTGGGCTCATTTGGGTGGATTTGGGGCTAAACAGGCCAAGGTGTTTGCCAGTTTGGCGGTAATATATTTCGTCCGTGTAGCAGGCGTACCAGTCTCGCGTAGCAGTGAGCTCTTCACTGCCTCGCACCCACACCTGCCACATGGGAAGATCCAGCATGGGCAACGCCCACGAGTATCCGAAGAACTCATACCCGGCCATCGAATTATTGATGTATTTAGCCTGCCGTTCAGCAATGTTGAACCACTCAAAATAGGCTTGCAAATCCCGCTCTGTACGCCCGAGGCGCACCTGGTCGGCAAGTTCGCGGACGGTTTGCAGCCATTCTTCTGCAGAACAAATGCGCCGCGAGCGCCCCTGCTGATTTGCATGGTGAAGAGCGAGAAGCCGATTGAGCTCCTGGCCGCTGGGGCGACGCTGCAGGACCTGTTCGTCGTGCATATTTCCCACAATCGTGTGTCCGGGCAAGATCACGGCATCAGGATCAATAAGTTCCTTTTGCCGCATCTGCGTCAAAGCATAATAATCTTGCACGTGCGGCAGCGCGACCCCCTTCCACACGGAAGCCATGAACTCCCGGGCCTGCTCACTAGCCCACTCCTTGCGCACCTGGGCCGGATCCAGAGGCACAAACAACCATGGCAAGTGCAGATCGGCAGCTACAGAATGGGAAATCTGCCCCTCCTTAGACCCCTCTTTGCCGTAGGTGAAAGTCAAAACGTTGGGGGCCCCTAGCTGCTTTAAGAATGCCGCCATGAGCCTAGAGTCAAGCCCTCCCGAGAGCGGAATTACCAGCTGACGCGAGCCAGCCTGGTTGAGTACCCGCCCCAGGGATTCCTCTAAAGCGGCGGTAAACAGCTGGGCGTATTCCGCCTGATCAGTAACCGGATCTGGGAGGAAACCATACGTAAAATAGGGGGCGTGAGCCAGTTGGCCGCCCTCGCCGAGTTCGACCCTCGTGCCCGCCTGCAGGGCACGTACGCCCTCGAGCAACGTGCGATCCGACAGCACGTAGCCGATATGGGGAAACAGGGCCGCATCTTGCCTGTTCAAGTGCCAAAAAGAACTGCCTTGAAACACGTTTACGTCGTCGGTAACCACCCAGTTCTTGCCATCGAAGCCATAGCAAAGTGGGTGCGAACGGACCCTGTCGGAGGCCAGTACTAGCGACTGCGAGCGCTGATCGACTATAGTCCACTGCCCCGGCAGTTGGGCTAAGGTCTGCTGGCTCAGCGGCTGCGCCAAAGCAGCCAGGTCAAATTCGGGCTTCAGCGGCGCCCAAACGTGCAACTTCCCGCTAGAATCACTGACCCACCCATCAGAGCGCAACGAAATTTCAAATCCCATAGTTATCCTTCAGGGCCGGTTTAGGCGTACAAATATGCGTGTATTCTATCTCTCGGCCCCGCCCAGACAAACACAGCGACTGGCAGTATAGACTGTGGAATACCCAAACAGGAGGACAAATACAGGGTGAGTATCCGCCAGCGCACCAACTACTGGTTGCAAGCGCAAAAAAAGAAAAGTCCTGTACTTGCCGCTATTTTGACTCTGATGACGGGCACCATGGCCTCGCAGGTAGTCACCTTCATTTTTCAGATCTTCATCAACAGGATCTACTCCGACTACGAAAAAGGCCTGTTCGGGGTATACGGGTCTATTACCACTTTCGTAATCGCAGTTGCTGCCCTGCGTTTCGATGTAACCCTGATTCTTCCTAAAGACAATGTGGTGGCACGCGTACTCAAAAAGCTCGCCACCCGCGCCATCGTGGTTAGCTCATTGGCCACGTCGCTATTTTGCATCATCTTCTCGTCCCTGCTTACTAAGCACTATCATCACTCCCCCGAGCTAGCTAAGTGGCTAATGATTTCTGGGGTGACCGTATTCCTAGTAGCCGAAATAACCAATATTCAATACTGGCTAACGCGCACAGAGCGCTTCGGCGCGTTGGCCTCTAACCGGGTACTGCAAACCGTCTCGGTGGTGGTCCTGCAGCTAATTATGGGTTTGCTACTACACGGTAGCCTGACCGGGCTAATAGTTGGCACAATGGGCGGTCAGCTAATCGCCTTCGTGGCCATCCACTTGCGCACCCCAGAACTACACCGCCCCCTGCCCAAAGATGCCCCCTCCATGCGCTCGCTAATGGTGCGTTACCGAAAAATGCCGCTGCTCAACGGCCCTAACGTGCTAGTGGACTCCGTGCGCAACATGGGCATCAACCTTCTGATCGGCTCCGTAGCCATCGCCTCGCTCGGACAATTCCAACTTGCCTGGGCGATCATGCAGGTCCCCATCGCGCTGATCGCCGGTTCGGTCTCGCAGGTATTCCTAAAAAAACTAGCAATAACCGAACCAGGCCACATGCGAAAACTAGTGCGCTTCACTATCGTTCGCGCAGCCGTAGTAGCCCTAGTGCCCTTCGCCCTCTTATTTGCCCTAGCCCCCTGGCTATTCCCGTTCCTCTTCGGCGCCCAGTGGGACCAAGCCGGCTACTTTGCCCAAGCCCTCACTCCCTGGCTCTACATGACGGTGCTAACCTCACCGATTTCAAACATCTTCGTAGTCACCGAAAATCAGCGCCAGATGCTGATCTTCGCTATCTTTTACTGCGTGCTGCCCCTACTGTGGCTCTGGCTCTCGCCGCTGGAGCTGCTGCCCACCATCTTCTTACTCGGCGCCCTGATGGCCGCCTTGCTCCTAATCCAGCTGGCAATGGCCTTCGCCTGCGCCCGCACCTACGACAGACTCGACTAACTAGAAAGTGTCCTGCAATAAAGCTGGCGGGTGTCACGCACGAAGGTCTGCTCGCTAAAGCGCTCGCGGCCCCGCTGGCGAATTTGGGCTCGGTCGAAGCGGCCAGGCCTTGCCACCTCGCCCAAAGCCCCCGCCAACGCCTGTACGTCATCAACGGGAACGGTAATCCCCGTGTCCTCTTCCACCATGAACCGGCCCGCCCAAGTTTCAGTGGCCACGCAGGGCAGACCAACCGCTTGTGCCTCAGCCAACACCGTACCTCCGGCCTCGACAGCGCTGGGCAGCACAAAGGCGTCCGCCCTAGAAAGCTGGGCAAAAACCTGCTGGCGATCCAGCGCTCCCAAGAATTCGACGCCCTCTTCTACGCCCAGGCTGCGCGCTAGCGCCGATAGCGCCTGCAATTCGCCTGCAGCCCCCGCTCCCACTATGCGAAGGTGCAGATTGGGGGTGTTCTGGCGAGCTTTGGCAAACGCTCTAAGCAGCATCTTCGGGCGTTTGTTGTTACCTAAATGTGACACGTGCAAGATAGTGAATTGTTCCGTTACTGGGGCGAACGGAAGCGCAAAAGCCGCCTCGGGTACGGGCAGGGCGATTACCTGCCAGGGTGGGGTGTCATAGTAGCGCTGCAGTACCTCGGCAAAGGGCTTAGACACTGTGGCCCTGCCCGCCGCCTGCCTTACCTCGGCGCGGATATGTTTGCCACGTCCCACGCTCAGGTCCCGCTCGGTAGAGGACGGGCGGTGCTCGGTCAGGCAGTAGGGCACCTGCCAAGAGTGAGCCGCCTGAGATGCAACCGTTATTGCGGGGTAAACAGAGTGGGCGTGGACCAGCTGCGGGATTCCCTCAGCTTTGGCGTAGGTTGCCAGAGCCCGCCTACAGGCAAAACGGAAGAGTTCGCCCTCGAACGGCAACTTTTCGTGGGGCATGCCGGGCACACTCCCGCGCACCACCGTAATGCCCTCCTCGCTGCTCACACGCAGCTTGGGACTGTATTGCCACGGTTTTACAGCATTTAGGGCCACCACTCCGACTTTCATGCCAGCTCGCCGGAGCATCTGTACCTGCTCGCGAAAGAACGAACCGTTCAGTGGGTTGTTAGTGTCCGGGTACCACGACGGTACCCAGAGAACGTGTAGAGGACGCACCTATACTTCCTCCAGATCGGTTGGTCTAGCGTGTGGAAATTTCAGTTTTGTCTGCCTGCCGGTACAAAAGGTAAAGCGAAAGGCGCCTAGTTGCACACTTGCCTTCTGAAAATGAGCCGCAAACTGCGCCCGGGCGCCTCCAACTGAAACAACACGCACAGGTAGATGGTATAACAGGGCCCCGTCGACCTGCCCTTTAAGAGCCAAGTTCCAGCGTTATCCCCTCGTGCACTAGAATCGGAGCTGACTTCTTTTCAACCCGCGAGGTGGCACTTGACTCCGACTATGATCTTCCACGCTCCGTACCCCATGGAGCCCAATCCCACCTCTGCCTCGCGACTACGCCCGCTGCGCATGAGGGAGGCCTTCAAAGCGGCCGGCTACCAGGTAATCGATCTTTCCGGCACTACGCCACAGCGCAGGACTGGGTACAGGCGATTGAAGGAGCAGCTTGCCGCCGGAGTGAAACCGGCGTTTTTGTACAGTGAAAATTCCACTCAGCCAAATATCTTTGCCACTTCCATCCGCGACGGACTAGCCCCGCTGCTTGACACCTCTATCATGGCTACGGCCCATAGAGCAGGCATCCCAGTTGGGGTGTTTTACCGCGACGTGTACTGGCGTTTCAGCTCGTTTCGGGCTAAATCTGTCACCGGGCGGCTGGCGCCAGCATTTCACCGCTTAGATTTGCGCGGTTATTTAGCTGCTAAGGCACATTTTTTCTTCCCCTCTACGGCTATGAGCCCCTACCTCGGCTTGCCTGAAGGCACGTCCTATTCTGCGCTGCCACCCGCGGGAGCTGCCGGCCAGACACTGCCTCTGCCGGAAGGGCCGCTAACACTCGTTTATGTAGGGGGGCTCGGCAACCACTACGTACTTACCGAGTTGGCGCAGGCCTTAAAGGCCACCAGCTCAGTCCACTTGAACATGGTGGTTCGCCAGCGCGAATGGGAAAATTCTGCAGGCGAGTTCGCCACTTTGAGTTCTGCAAACGTTCACCCGCACCACCTGAACGCGAATCAGCTCGACGGGGTCTACGCCCGTAGCCACATCGGGGTACTAACTGTAAAGCCCTCCGAGTATTGGCAGTTCGCGGTGCCTGCAAAGCTCTACGAATATCTTTCCAAGGGGCGGCCCATATTGGTAACCGAAGGCACCGAGGCCGCCCGCATCGTTGGCGAGCTAGGTTGCGGCTGGCAGGTCCCCTACGACGGGAAGACACTAGCCAGGACTTTGCGCCACCTTGCCAACCACCCCGAAGAAGTGCAGCAAAAAGCTCACCAGACCCGGGCTGCTGCCGCGGTAAATACTTGGCAAGACCGTGCTCTGCAGGTGGCCACCACCCTTACCGGGAAGGCATTATGAGGATCGCCTATTCGATTGGCATTGCTAAGGTACCGCCCACCTATTTCGCGGTTGCCCATGCCGAGGCCATGGCCAATACCTGCGCCCTGTTCGGGTTGGTCTTAGAAAAGAACGATCCTACCCTAAAGACCCCTTTTTACCCTGCCGTGCCTTCGTTTGGAGGGCGGGCTACGTTCAGGCAGCGCGAGTATTTAGAGCCGCTCCACCTGGGCCGCCTTTCCAGGATGATCAGAAAGTTCCACCCCGAGCTGATCCACCACCATTTTGCCGTGTGGACTCTGCCCGCAGTCCGGGCCGCCAGAATTGAGGGCGTTCCACTGGTGCTGACTATGCACGGCTTCGACGTGTTTACACACCTTTCGCGTCCTTCCACGTGGATGCAGCGCTGGCACTACCTGAATTTCGAGCGCGCGGTCGACCAGGCCAGCGAGGTACTTGCCGTCAGCAAGTTCTTGGCCGGAAAGGCCCGTGAAGGTGGTGTTCCCCAGCGCAAACTGCAGGTGCACTACCAGGGAATAGACACCAATTTCTTTACCCCCGCCCGCCCCACTGAAAATGAGCGTCCGGTGCTCTTACACGTGGGCGCACTCAAAGAAAACAAGGGAATCGCCTCCTTACTCGAGGCCTCTGTGCGTCTGGCAGACCATTACCCCCACCAGCTGCAACTGGTGGGCACCGGCCCACTCGAACCCCTGGTGCGCGAGGCCGCCAGGGCGCACCCGCACATCCACTATCTAGGCCCTACGAGCCGCGAGGGCGTGCGTGCGGCAATGCGGAAAGCCGACATTTTTGTGCTCGCCTGTCAGAAAGTTGACTCCCGCGAAGAGGCAGCCGGCCTGGTAGCCCTAGAGGCCCAAAGTTGCGCCACCCCGGTGTTAGTTAACCGTTCTGGCGGAGCACCCGAAATGCTTGTAGAAGGCGAAACGGGCCTCATTGCCGAGCGCGGCAATACCGACTCGCTTACCCGCGTCCTGGCACAGTTTTTGGCCATGGCACCGGCCGAGCGCGCCGAGATGGGACAGCGAGGCCGCCAGTTCGTGGTAAAGGAACGTTCGCTCGCCAACTCTTGCAGGCAGCTTGACCAGATTTATTCGCATCTGCTCTAACGTATCCCTTGCCTCCGAAAGACCCGGATCTAACACAAGTACCGAAGCACTCTAACTCATACACTTGCGCACAATCTGTCTTATGATGTTTTCGAAGCCAATTCCTACAACGCTTAGGAAGCGATATGGAAAAGCTAGTAACGGTAGAAGAGCACCTCACCTTCGAAGACATATTTGCGTCGGTCCGCAAGCTAGATCCGGCCCGCCCAACTCGCACCGACCCTGAACTGGCGAAGTTCCTGGGCAGTTATTTCGAATCTGTCCAGGGCTGGGACCAGCTTCTTGGGAAACGCTTAGAACTCATGGACGCCGAAGGCGTAGACGTGCAGGTAGTCTCACATGGGCACGGTTCCCCCGGTCAACTTGCCCACCCCGCCGCCGTGGACATGTGCAAGGAAGTAAATGATCGCCTCGCCAAGATGATTAGCGAGGTGCCGGACCGTTTCGCCGGTTTTGCCACCCTGCCGCTCGTAGATCCGCAGGCTGCAGTCGACGAGTTGCACCGGTGTGTGCACGAACTGGGATTTCACGGCTCTTTAGTACTGGGGCGCTACCAGGACATCTTTTTAGACCACCCACGTTTTCGCCCTCTTTTGAAAGCTCATGCCGAGCTGGGGGTGCCGCTGTACATCCACCCGGGCCCGATCCTAGACTCCGTGGCTAACGCCTACTATTGCGGCGGCGACTGGCCCGCCTCGGTCGAGTACATGCTAGCTTCCTCGGGTTTCGGCTGGCACGCTGAAGCAGGTGTGCAAGTTTTGCGGCTGATCGCCGCGGGCGTGTTCGATGAACTGCCCGATCTAAAGATCCTGTCTGGGCACTGGGGCGAAACCCTTCCAGCATATTTGGAACGTTTCGACGACCAGATCGGCATTGCCGCCACCTACTTGGAACGCTCCTTCTCGCAAACTTATAGGGACCAGGTGTGGATTACGCCCTCGGGAATACTAACGCCCGGGCAGCTGAACTTGGCGCTCACCCAGGTGGGCGCCGACCACATTTTGTGGAGCGAAGATATCCCCTACCTGAAGTGCAAGAACATTCGTTCCTTCCTGCAGGAGGCCGATTTGTCCGAGGAAGATCGAAACAAGATTGCTTCCTCCAACGCGGTCTCTTTGCTGGGGTTGTCCCTGGCATAAAAACAGCCCACTTGTTAGCGTGAGGTTGCAGCCAACGAAAGGAAAGAAATGGCCGAGCTAAACGGAAAGACTATAGCCATCATTGCTACCGATGGTTTCGAGGATTCAGAACTTACTTCCCCGCTTCAGGCTGTGAAAGAGGCCGGAGCAGACGTGGTTGTGCTAGCTCCGGAAGCTGGCCAAATTGAGGGCAAGAAGGGCACCAAGGTCGATGTCGACACCACCACTGCCGAGTCGGCGGAGAAATGCTTTGACGGCATCATTTTGCCTGGCGGCACCACTAACGCCGATCATCTTCGGCTAGACGATTCTGCCGTCGCCATTGTGAAGAAGCATGTAGAGGCCGGAATGCCGCTAGGGGCTATCTGCCACGGAGCTTGGATTCTTACCGACGCCGACGTGCTGAACGAACGCACTTTGACCTCATACCCGTCTCTCAAGACCGATCTGATCAATGCCGGGGCGATTTGGACCGACCAGGAAGTGGTTTGCGACCAGGGGCTGGTCTCCTCTAGGACCCCAGCCGACCTGCCGGCGTTCAACGCCAAGATTGTAGAAGAATTTGCCGAGGGCAAACACTAATCCAGGTTCCTTTAGGTGGCCGGGCGCACCCCGGCCACCTTTTGATTTGGTCTCGAAAGATATACCCCAGTATCGTGGCCGGTGGGAGGGCAAATGCTCAAGTTATCTCCGAGGCGGCGGCGAATAGTATATTCACTTAGCTACGAGGTCATAGCTGTTTTTGCCACCGCCGCCTTTTTGTTGGTTTTTAATTTTGATGCGGCCGGTTCCCTGCTCATGGGAATCATTTCTTCGACTGTAGCGGTGATTTGGAACTACCTGTGGAACCTGCTGCTGGAAACTTGGGAAAAGCGTACTGACGCGGGCCCGCGCACCCCGTTGCGGCGGGCGGTTCAGGCCGTAGGTTTCGAGGGCGGTCTCGCCCTGTGGCTAACTCCCATAGAAGCTTGGATTCTGGACGTATCTTTACTTACCGCCTTGGCTTTAGAGGCCGGACAACTCGTGTTTTTCTTGTTCTACACCTACCTGTTTTCTTGGGTTTTCGACCGCTACGTGTGCGCTCCTCCGGTAGAACAGGCCGCGAGCGCCGCCTCGCAGTGAGACACATTACTTAATGGCTCCACCTGGGCTTATAACCTTCTGTTCACCATCTGCAAGCCTCTACTTCACCTGTGCCATCTACTTTCTTTCCTATGAAGGAAGGTACGTCTAAACCGCGCAGGTCAGATCGACCCGACTCACGCGAGTGGCTCCTAGCTCTCCTCCTGCTAGCGCCAAATCTGGCCCTACTTGCCGTATTTACGTACAGGCCCCTTTTCGACAACATCCGCCTGTCGTTCACCGATTGGAACATTTCTGCCCCCACAGCCCATTTCGTGGGCCTAGACAACTACGCCGAGTGGTTCACCAGTGCCGATTCTTGGAAGATAGTTGCCAACACAGCTATTTTTACCCTAGCTACCGTGCTCGGTTCCCTACTAGTTGGGTTGGCACTAGCTATCTTGCTCGACCAAAAATTATTCGGGCGCAATGGCGTGCGAGCGGTAGTATTTGCTCCCTACATAATCTCGGGTGCAGCAATAGGCATCGCGTTCCAATTCGTCTTTGACCCCGGCGTTGGTTTGATTGCGAACATCCTTTCGGGGCTGGGCATAAAAAGCCCCGATTTCTACCAAAATCCCGGCTGGGCATTGTTCATGATCACCGCCACCTACATTTGGAAAAATATTGGCTACACCTTCGTCATTTATCTCGCTGCCCTGCAAGGACGGCGCAAAGACTTAGACGAGGCCGCCGAAATAGACGGCACCCCCGCCTGGCGGCGTCTCACCAAAGTATTGCTCCCTCAGCTGCGCCCCACCACCTTCTTTTTGTCTATTACGGTACTGCTCAACTCTATGCAGGTATTCGACATTATCAACGTGATGACCAGAGGCGGCCCCCAGGGGAATGCGACCTCGACCATGGTCTACCAGGTCTACCAAGAAACCTTCGTGAACACTCGAGCCGGCTACGGAGCCACAGTAGCTACCATCTTGTTTTTGATTTTGCTGGTAGTCACCTTCATCCAGGTTCGCTTCATGCAAAGGGACGAAAAATGATTCGCAGCAAAAAAGCAGCTCCCTCCGAACTGAACTACGTGGGCCGCTCAAAGACAATGAAAATTCTAGGCTACGTGGCAATGGGCGCCGCCCTGCTAATAATTTTGGTGCCTATATATTGGATCCTGCTCGCCTCGTTCAAAGTCCAAGGCGACATTTATGCCAAACCAGTTACGTTGTGGCCGCACCCGTTTACTTTGCAAAACTACAAGGATGTAAACGAGCGCATCGCCCTCGGCGCCTACCTGCGAAATTCTGTAATTATCACGGTCATCCTCTCGAGCATAAAAATAGTGCTAGGCGTTGCCTCTGCCTACGCCCTGTCCCTGCTGCGCTTCCCAGGGCGAAACCTGATCTTCTTGGTCGTGATTGCTTCGCTGATGGTCCCCAGCCAAATCACCGTAATCTCCAACTACTCGCTCGTTGCCACATACGGCATGCGCAACACCTTCGCCGGAATTATCTTGCCGCTGGCAGGTACCGCCTTCGGCACCTTCCTAATGCGCAACCACTTCCTGTCCCTCCCTAAAGAAGTAATCGAAGCCGCCCGAATGGACGGAGCTAGCCCCCTAAAACTCCTCACTAAAGTCGTCCTCCCCATGTCCTGGCCCACCCTGTCGGCCTTCGCCCTCATCACAATTGTGAACGACTGGAACGAATACCTGTGGCCATTTTTAATGTCGGACGACGAGCGCACTGCTCCCCTGCAAATTGGCTTAACCTTCCTCCAAAACAACGAGGGCCTTTCGAACTGGGGGCCCGTAATGGCAGGCACAGTACTTGCAGTACTTCCTGTGCTAATTGTCTTCCTACTTCTGCAAAAAAACATGATCAAAGGGCTCACCTCTGGAGCAGTCAAAGGCTAGCCCACGAAAGGAAAATGATGAAACTACGCTACGCGTTAGGGGCCTCCCTGGCAGCAGCCGGCCTAGTTCTGTCCGGCTGTGCCGGCACCGGCGGCACCGAGGTCGAACAGAACTCGTCCTCGGACAAAGTCACCCTCGACTTCTGGTCTAACCACCCGGCCTCCTCAAAGAAAATCGAAGAAGAGCTAATAAGCGAATTCGAAAAGCAAAACCCGAATATAAAGGTAAAGCTGACCGACGCCGGCAAAAACTACGAAGAGGTAGCCCAAAAACTCAACGCGGCGCTCTCCGGCGGGCAGGTGCCCGACGTAGTCATAGCCTCGGACGTGACCTGGTTCAACTTCGCCCTCAACGACCAGTTCGAGCCCCTAGACGACCTCCTAGAAAAAGTCGACGGCAAAGCCGACGACTACGTCAAAAACCTCTACGACGAATACGAATTAAACGATTCCCACTTTGCGGTTCCCTACGCCCGCTCCACCCCGCTGTTCTACTACAACAAAGACCTGTACAAGAAGGCGGGCCTGCCCGACCGCGGCCCCAAGACCTGGCAGGAATGGGATAAAGACTTCGCTCCCAAACTCAAAGCCGCCGGGGTGCAACCGCTCTCGGTACCCGACGGGTCGAACTATCTAGACTGGTACTTCCAAGGCATGATCTGGTCCCTAGGCGGACAGTACTCGAAGGACTGGACGATGACCATGGCCAGGCCCGAATCCGTAAAAGCCGGCGAATTCCTGCAAAAACAGTTCAAAGATGGCAACTTCAAAGCTGCCAAAGACGCCACGGTAGCATTCGTGTCCGGGCAGGCCGCCTCTATGCTTGAATCCACCGGCTCCTTGCAAGGGGTATCCGAGGACGGCAAAATCAACGTAGGTACCGCCTTCCTTCCCTCCCCCGAGGGAACCGCAGGCGTATCGACCGGCGGCTCCGGCATAGCCATCACCTCTAAATCCAAGAACAAAGAAGCCGCCGCCAAATTCATTGCCTTCATGACAAATCCCGAAAACACGGTCACCTTCTCTCAAGGTACCGGTTACATGCCCGTGCGTACCTCCGCCCGGGAACTGCCAGAAGAAAAGAAATACCTGGAAGAACACCCCAATTTTGCTACCGCTGTAAAACAGCTGGACCACACCCGCAAGCAAGACGTAGGGCGAGCCTTCGTCCAAGGGGGCGGCCAGCGCATCGGGGCAGCCCTAGACAAGATCTCCCAGGGAGCCGACGTAGCCTCGACCTTCAAGAAGGTTGACGAGGAACACCAGAAAATCATCGACAAGCAAATCAAACCCAAACTGAAGTAGGAAATTGTGGCAGAGGTAGTCTTTCAGGACGCAAGCAGGCTCTTTTCAGGGGCCGACCGCCCCGCAGTGGATTCGCTAAACCTAACGGTCGCAGACGGCGAATGTGTAGTGTTAGTAGGCCCGTCAGGTTGCGGCAAATCCACCTCCCTGCGCATGGTAGCGGGTCTGGAGCCCACTACCTCTGGGCGAATCCTAATCGGCGGCAAGGATATGACCGGGGCGCGCCCACGTTCCCGAGACGTGGCAATGGTGTTCCAGTCCTACGCCCTCTACCCGAACATGACGGTGGCGCAAAACATGGCTTTCGCCCTCGAAAATGCGAAGGTCGACCGTGCTACCATCACCGAACGCGTAGGGTGGGCGGCGAAAATGCTCCAGCTTACAGACCTGCTAGAGCGCAAACCAGCCGCCCTTTCGGGAGGGCAACGCCAACGCGTAGCCATGGGGCGAGCAATAGTTCGCAAACCTACCGTCTTCTGCATGGACGAGCCGCTATCCAATCTCGATGCAAAGCTGCGCGTGTCGATGCGCGGGGAAATCGCAGCTTTGCAGCGGGACTTGGGAGTAACCACCGTCTACGTCACCCACGACCAGGTCGAAGCCATGACCATGGGGCATAGGGTGGCGGTAATGAAAGAGGGCGTACTGCAACAGGTGGCAACGCCCACCGAGTTGTACAACCACCCAGTGAACACGTTTGTGGCCGGGTTCATCGGCTCTCCCGCAATTTCGCTTTTCGACTGTCCAGTTACCGAAGAGGGCGTACATTTGGGCAGTCTTTTGCTGCCCCTGCCCCACCAAGTTGCTGCCCAGGTGGGCAAGCACGTGTGCATCGGGGTACGGCCCGAAGGTTGGGACCTAGTTGGCGAGGGCGAAGGTCTTCGAATGCAAACAGATCTAGTAGAGGTTTTGGGATCGCAAAACTATCTGCACGCCAAGCCCACAAGCGAGCTTCGCACCGGTTCCAGGGTGGCTGTAATGATCGATAGGCACACGCGCCCGGCCTCCGGCGAACCGGTATGGATCAGGCCAAACGAGCAGGTCCTATTCTTTGACCCCGAGGATGGTACTGCCCTATAGGCCACCTCCGGGCGCTAACGTGGTGGGCCGGCGACAGGCTCAGAACCTAGCAGGTCTCCGCGGCTCGCCGGCCCACCACCCCACCGCAGTAAGTTAGTAAAGCTGGTGTACTAGCTGCCTCCGATACCGACTGCAAACCTGCCTGAAACGCCGAGAGCAGAAGTGACTATACGTTGAACTTGAAATCGACGATGTCGCCGTCTTGCATTACGTAGTCCTTGCCTTCCATACGGACTTTGCCGTGCTCGCGGGCTTCGTGCATGGAGCCGAATTCCATCAATTCGTTGTAACTGATGATCTCGGCTTTGATGAATCCACGCTCAAAGTCAGTATGGATTACACCTGCTGCCTGCGGGGCGGTATCCCCCTTGTGAATGGTCCACGCCCGGGATTCTTTTTCTCCGGCTGTTAGGAAGGTCTGCAACCCCAGGGTGTCAAAACCTACGCGAGCCAGCTTGTCCAGACCGGATTCTTCCTGGCCGGCCTCCTGTAGCATTTCGCGGGCTTCGTCCTGGTCCAGTTCTACTAGTTCGGCCTCGAACCCTGCGTCCAAGAACACTGCCTCCGCAGGGGCAACAATCTTAGCTAGTTCAGCCTGCTTTTCTTTGTCCTCCATACCGGCGCTGTCCATATTGAACACGTATATGAACGGCTTGGAGGTCATCAGCTGGAATGTCTTTAACACGTCGGGATCCAGGTCCCTGTCCCCACTGACCGACGAGATCGTTTTGCCCTCTTCCAAGATTTTTTGTGCCTCAAGGGCGGTATCCAGGACAACCTGTTCAGTCTTCTTGCCGCGCACTTCCTTTTCGAGGCGCGGGATCATTTTCTCGAGAGTCTGCAGATCTGCAAGCACCAGTTCGGTAGTGATGGTGTCAATGTCGGAGGCGGGATCCACCTTCCCGTCGACGTGTACCACGTCCGGATCCTCGAATGCACGCGTAACCTGGCAGATAGCATCCGCCTCGCGAATATTGGCTAAGAACTGGTTGCCCAAGCCTTCGCCCTCGGAAGCCCCGCGGACAATCCCCGCAATGTCGACAAACGAGACGGTGGCGGGCACAATCTTTTGAGAATTATATAGTTTGGCCAATTCGTCTAGACGCGCATCGGGCAGAGGCACTACCCCCACATTCGGCTCGATGGTTGCGAACGGGTAGTTCGCCGCCAGCACGGTCGCGCGGGTGAGCGCGTTGAACAATGTCGATTTGCCTACGTTGGGCAGTCCTGCGATACCAATTGTCAAAGCCACGGGACCAGTCTAGCCGCAAAGGGAGTCTAGCCAAATCCGTGCCCCGTAATTTGCTAGCAGGTGTGGCCCGGCCCCGGCTTGCGTTTGCGTTCCTTCGGATCGAGCTTGCCAGCCTCCATCAGATCTGCGCGAAGGTTCTTGGGAAGCGAGAAAGTGACAGATTCGTCTACCGTGCGCACCTTTTCGACGGTTTCAAAGCCGCGTTCGCCAAGCCAGGCTATTACGTCGCGCACCAAGATGTCGGGCACGGAAGCGCCAGAAGTGAGCCCCACGGTATTTGCGCCTGCAAACCATTCTTCTTGCAATTCCCCGGCCTTGTCGATGCGGTGGGCGGCCCCGGCTCCCGCCTCGAGTGCGACCTCGACCAAGCGCACAGAATTCGACGAGTTCGCAGAGCCAACAACGATCATCACGTCTGCCTGCTTGCCAATCTGTTTTACCGCTCCCTGCCTATTTTGGGTGGCATAGCAAATGTCGCCAGAGGGCGGGTCAACTAAATTGGGGAATTTCTGGCGGAGCCGGTCTACGGTAGCTTTCGTTTCGTCTACCGACAGCGTAGTTTGGGACAGCCACACCACCTTATTTGGGTCGCGCACCTGCAGCTTGTCGATCTCGTCGGGGCCGTCAATTACCTGGATGTGTTCGGGGGCCTCGCCCTGGGTGCCTTCGACCTCTTCGTGGCCCTCGTGGCCAACTAGCACAATGTCGTAGTCGTCTTTGGCGAAACGGACCGCCTGCCGGTGCACCTTGGTAACTAGCGGGCAGGTGGCGTCAATAGTTTGCAGTTGCCGCGCCTTAGCGGAAGCATGTACAGCTGGCGAGACACCGTGGGCAGAAAAAACAACGCGTGCGCCCTCGGGCACCTCGTCCGTTTCTGAAACGAAGATGGCTCCCCGCTCAGACAAGGTTTCAACCACATACTTGTTGTGCACTATTTCTTTGCGCACGTAGATGGGTGCCCCGTAAAGTTCCAGAGCTTTTTCGACCGCGTCTACCGCGCGGTCTACGCCGGCGCAGTAGCCGCGAGGTGCGGCTAACAGGATCTTTTTCTTTTCGCTCACGCCCCTAATGTACCTACTTCTGCCAAGAGGTGCCCTCCAGTGAGAAATATTTCGCTAACGGCTCCTCTCAGGCCGAACTAGGGCAAAAGCTGTGGATAAAAACCGCCGGGTGCCAAAGTATGTAAAGCTTGGCCTTGTGAATACTTCTAACCTCGCCCCCAGGGCGTCTCTGACGACACGCGAGAACCCGTGGCCTTTAGCGCTGCTTTCTGCGAACATCAAAAAGTACGTAGACCGCATGTCGGCCCTGTGGGTTGAAGGTCAGGTTGTCGAATACAAGCGCCGGCCGGGCACTCGCATGGCATTTTTCACTATTCGCGACCTGAATCAAAACGTTTCCATGACGGTGAAGGCATTTGCTGGCGTAGTAGACAAGGCCGGTCCCGGGTTTGACGAGGGCGCCCGCGTGGTAGTCAACGCGAAACCCGACTATTACGAGGTGAACGGTTCTCTGTCGCTGTTCGCTCACGAAATTCATACCTCCGGACTCGGGGATCTTCTAGCCAGAATCGAAATGCTGCGCAAGGCGCTGGCCGCCGAAGGCCTGTTTTCTACAGAGCGCAAAAAGCCCCTGCCGTTTTTGCCGCAGGTAGTGGGATTGATCTGTGGGCGCAACGCCAAGGCTAAACACGACGTAGTGGTGAACGCGCAGGCCCGCTGGCCTTCTACCCGCTTCGAAATTCGCGAGGTCGCAGTCCAGGGTGAACGCTGTGTTGGCGAAGTGTCGGCCGCCCTCGCCGAACTGGATTCCAATCCGGCCGTACAAGTGATCGTGATTGCGCGCGGGGGCGGATCTGTCGAGGATTTGTTACCTTTTTCCGAGGAATCGTTAGTGCGGGCGGCAGCGGCGGCAAGAACCCCCATAGTTTCGGCTATCGGCCACGAGACTGACGCTCCTCTTTTGGATCTGGTATCCGACTACCGCGCTTCCACTCCTACCGATGCGGCGCGCAAGGTAGTGCCGGATGTTGCCGAACAGGAAGTGCTCGTTGCCGATATTCGCGCGCGCCTGTCGTACCTGTTGGGGCAGCGCCTTGACGCCGAGCTTACGGGCCTTGCCAATCTGCGAGCGCGCCCTGTGATGGCGCGTCCTTCGGCTATGTTCGACGTCGAGGCCGAGCGTCTGGCGGGGGCCCGCGAGCGCCTCCGTTTGCGTACCAGGTCGCTGGTCGAACTTGCTGAGGGGCAGATTCAAAGTGCTGCGCAAGCGCTGCGGGCCCTATCCCCGCAGAGCATTTTAGAGCGCGGTTTTACCGTGTTGCGCACCCCTTCAGGGCAGGTAATTACCTCGGCCAAGCAGGTCTCCAAGGGTGATCTGATCGAGGGGTTATTAGCTAAAGGACGCATGGTTGCCCAGGTTGTGGGCGCTACGCCAGGAAAGGAAGGTAACGAAAATGAGTGAGAATCTGCCTCCGGTCGAGGAGCTCTCTTACGAGCAAGCACGCGACCAACTAGTGGCTACTGTTCGGCAGTTGGAGGGCGGGCAAGTCCCGCTCGAGGACGCCCTCAAGATGTGGGAGCGTGGTGAGGAGCTAGCAAAGCACTGCCAGGCGTTTTTGGATTCAGCCAAGCAGCGTTTGGATGCGGCAGCCCCTAAGCAGGATTAGCGCCCTAGCCGCCGTTCGCGCTGGGAGTAGTCGCGCAGCGCACGCAGAAAATCTACCCTGCGGAAGTCGGGCCAGTAGGCCTCGCAAAAGTAGAACTCTGAGTGGGCGCTCTGCCACAGCAAAAATCCGGACAGGCGCTGTTCGCCCGAGGTGCGGATAACTAGGTCTGGGTCGGGCTGCCCCTTGGTGTACAGGTGCTCGGTAATGTCCGAAACCTTCAGGTTGGCGGCTACGTCCTCGAGGCTTTGGCCTCGTTCTGCGGCTTCCCGTAGGATCGCCCTAACCGCGTCGGCTATTTCTTCGCGACCGCCGTAGCCTATTGCCACGTTTACCTGCATGCCTTTGCACGAAGCTGTGGCCTGTTCGTTTGCCCGTAGCCGGGAGGCGAACTCTTCGGGCAGCACATCTTTGGCGCCCACTACGCGGATACGCCATTTTCCAGCTTGGGCTATGTGATCCACAGCCTCGGCAATGATCTCGAAGAGTGCGGACAGTTCCTGGGGGTCGCGCTTCAGATTATCTGTCGAGAGCATCCACAGAGTTACTACCTCGGTGCCAACCTCGTTTGCCCACCCTAGAAATTCTTCTATCTTGGAAGCTCCGCGCCGGTGGCCCGCGCTGGCCTCGATACCAACAGACTTTGCCCACCGGCGATTCCCGTCAAGGATTACACCTATGTGGCGGGGCATGTTGTCGGTGTCGATTTCACCGACTAGTCGCCGCTCGTATACCTCATATAAAACGTTGTAGGCCATGGCACCTCCGCTAACCAATCTAATGCACCTAGCCGGCCTTGTCTGTTTCAATTTCGCTAACCAATAATATTTGTGTGCGTTTGGCAGGTCCGTTTTCTCCTGGACCGTCTGGCTAAACCTGTCTCCCTACGCTAACGTAAGTTACGGTTAGGTAAGTTCGGAGGTTCCCTCTTGCACGCAAAACGAAATGGCGAGCGTTCGCTCTGGCACAGGCTCGATCCGCGCGAATCAACCGTAAAAAAACCGCTGTTGCGCGGGTGGTTTCACACTGTTGCAACACCCGTTTCTATGGCAGCTTTGCTAGTGCTAATAGTGCTTACGCCTACCGTTGGAGGGCGGGCAGCGGCGGCCGTATTTTTACTCACCTCATTAATGTTGTTTGGCATCTCTGGGCTGTACCACCGTCACTACTGGGGGCGCCTCGCCGACAAGTTCTTGCGCAACTGGGACCATTCCAACATTTTCCTGCTCATCGCAGGCACGTACACACCCATGGCAGTAGGCGTTTTGCCCGAACACGACACAGTGGTTTTGTTGCTCGTAGTGTGGATTGGAGCAGGTGCCGGCATAGCGTTGCAATGGTTGTGGCCGGCAGCCCCGCGCTGGGTTTATACCCCCATATACGTGATCTTGGGATGGGTAGCCGTGTGGTATTTGCCAGAACTGGCACACTATGGCGGCCTAGCTTTCACTTGGCTACTAGCTGCCGGCGGTATTTGCTACACGGTGGGGGCAGTCGTATACGGTTTCAAGTGGCCGGATTTTTCACCTCGCTACTTTGGTTTTCACGAGCTCTTTCACGCATTCACGTTGGCGGGATGGGTCTGCCACTGTATTAGCGCCTATTTTGCGCTGCTCAGTTAGTGACTTGGCTAGCTAAAACTGTAGTGAAAGCGACCGAGCTGGTATCCTAGGCGGCATATGTGCCCGGGAGCTCCCGGGCACCAGTGTTTTAGTTATGGAGGATGCTATGGCAGACACTACCTGGCTCACTAAGGAAGCTTACGACAAGCTGGTAGAAGAACTTAACGACCGTCGCGACGTACAGCGTCCCGCAATTGTAAAGCGCATTGACTTGGCTCGCCAGGAGGGCGACCTCAAGGAAAACGGCGGCTACCACGCCGCCCGCGAGGCCCAGTCCATGAACGAAACTCGCATCGCCCAGCTCGAAGATCTGTTGGAAAATGCCGAAGTTGGCGAGACCCCGGCAGACGACGGCATTGTCGAACCCGGCATGATCGTGAACGTAAAGATGGCGGGGCGCGAGATCCGCTTCCTGCTCGGCACCCGTGAGGCCTCAGAAGGCCTAGGAGTCGAGGTCTTCTCGCCTGACGCCCCAATCGGCAAGGCGCTAATTGGGCACAAGAGCGGCGAAACCGTCACTTACACGGCCCCAAATGGTAAGGACATCGAGGTCCAGATCGGGGAAGTTAAGCCTTACACCGCCTAGAGTTAGGCAAAATACTTGTGGGGACCAGCTGGTCCCCACAAGTATTTAATCCTCGAGTTTGGTGCGCACCTCACTCTGGAGCGCCTCACGATCCTCCTGGGCGACCTCGGCGTCCTCACCCACCGCCTTTTGCGCCTCTTGGGCGGAAACTACCTCAATTTCGACCTCGTCGGGAGCCGCGTTTGCGCCCTGCAACTTCTGGCGCATCTTTGCTGCTTCGCGCAGATTATTGGCCTTAGGCTGCAAGGACCTGGCTATTTCGTCGTCGAGGGTTCCCGGTGCCCCACCCGGCCTTTTCGGATCGTAGGCAAGGCGCAGGAAAGAGTCGTATCCGTGCAGGTACATGACCACTGTGTTGATAAATGCCATTAGCGGCACGGCGAACATTGCCCCGGCAATACCCATGGTGAAACCGCCAGCAGCGACCGCAAGTAAGACTGCCAGCGGGTGTAAAGACACAGCATTCGACATGAGCAGGGGCTGCAGCAGATTCGATTCAACTTGCTGCACCACTAGTATGGCAGCCAGCATTATTAGCGCCACGGTAATGCCCTGGTCGACTAGTGCTACCAGGACGGCAATTGCACCCGTGGCAATAGCTCCGACAATGGGAATGAACGCGCCTAAGAACACTAAAACAGCGATGGGTAACGCTAGTGGCACCCCCAAGATTGCGGCGGAGGCACCGATGCCCACCGCGTCAATGGCGGCAACTTCCATCTGCGCCTTGGCATATGAAGAAATAGTAACCCACCCGCGGATGGCAGCTTCATTTGCGGGATTGCGCGCCCCCTCGGGCATGCACCGCACAAAGAACTGCCAGATCTTGCGCCCATCTTTTAGGAAGAAGAACACGCAGAAAAGCACCATCAAAGCCGAAGTAACAATGTTGGTTATCGAGGAGGTAACCGCAAGTGCCCCGGAGGCAATGCGCGAGCTATTCGACTGCAAGAAGGAACCAATTTCGCCTTGTAGCTTGCGTACGTATTCTTCGATTTGGTGTTGGTCGAGCTTTAATGGACCATTCGAAATCCAGTCCACGGCATCATCTAAGCCACCTCGCGCCTTGGCGGCTAGCGGGCCGATGTTGTCAACTATCTGGCTCGAGGCCAAATACAGTAGCCCGCCAACTAGACCCAACCCAACTAGCAGTGCCACAACGGTGCCAACTGTGCGCCACGCCGAGGTGGAAGGGAACAGCCTCACGATTGGCTCTAGTAGCACGGTAAGCAGCAGGGCTACGAGCAGCGGGATCACCACCACTGTCAGCTGCGAGAGAAGCCAGAGCACGCAGGCGGCAGCAAAGCCCACAAGCAGCAGGCGCCACGACCAGGCGGCAGCCACCCTGAGCGTGGGAGATACCGCCTGGGCCGCGTCCTCGAGCTCCACTGTTTTTCCAGCTGAGTGCCGGCGGGGCTTGTACCTGTCAGCCTGTTTTTCGCTGCGCGATTCGCGAATCCGTTCTAGTGCCCGCTTGACTGTGCCGGCAAAGTCAGGGACGCGTCTTGTTTCTTTGTCTGCCATACTTCTTCCTAAATGTGCGATTGAATCAAGCTTATAGGTAATGCACTAACTGCCCCAATGTGGGATGTTTGGGGTAACAACAAGCTGGGAGGCCCAATGGTTACTTTTCCTTTTCGAAACAAACTATCTGCCGAGGGCGGGGTCCATCCCGTGCTGGGCACCGCACCCGAGGGCCCATTCGCACCCTCTGCAAGAATCATCGACTTAGCTATGGGCTGTTTTTGGGGCGCTGAACGCATCTTTTGGAACACGCCCGGGGTGGTAAATACCTCGGTCGGTTTCGAAGGCGGGCACGTGGCAAGCCCTTCCTACCGCCTGGTATGCACTGGGAAAACCGGCCACGCCGAGACCGTGCGCGTAGTTTACGATTCGGAAGAGACTTGCGCAGAAGAGATTTTAAAGGTGTTTTGGGAAAACCACGATCCCACCCAACTAAATCGACAGGGCAACGATCTGGGCACGCAATATCGCAGCGCTATATTTACCACCACCGACGCCCAGTTCGAGGTTGCAAAAGCCACGCGCACAGCATTCGCAAAAGTTTTAGCTGAGGCCGGCGAGGGCAGGATTGTTACCGAATTACACGCCCCTAATAGCGAACGCCTATTTTTCCCAGCCGAGGAAGAACATCAGGCTTACTTGTATAAGAACCCAAACGGATACTGCATGCATGGGCCGAACGGTTTTACCTGCCCCACCGGGTTGGTTTAGCAAAAATGTTGGCGGCCCGCGAGCCGCCAACATTCGTTCTTACAGGATGCCTAGTACGTCCGTTACGAACACTAAGGTGTCTCCGCCTTTGATGCCGGCCTGCGGAACCCCGCGCTGGCCGTAGCCGAGTTCAGGGGGAATTGAAAGTAGCACGCGCGTGCCTACTTTTAGCCCTACCAGGCCCCTATCCCAGCCTTGGATTACTTGGCCAACGCCCACCTGGAATGAGAGTGGCTGCCCGCGATCGTAGGAGTTGTCAAAAATGTTGCCGTCCCACACCTGCCCTAAGTAGTTGCAGGCAATGTAGTCGCCCTCTTCCACGGCCGGGCCGTCCCCCTCTTTGAGGACGGATACTTCGAGTTCTGCCGGCGGTTCCGGGCAAGCAAAAGTTAGCTTGGGCTTGGTTCCGAATTCGCCCTGCACTTCGGGCAATAGTTGTTCGCTCATGGTTTCAGGGTAATAGAAAACGCGCCCGAAGGCGCGTTTTCCAAAGATGTTGCGAGCTAGTTGCTACGAACTAGTTGTCGCGTGCCACAGCCAGCAGGCGCAGCAGGTAAACGTAGATGTAGACGGTATCGAGTACTATGCCGAAGGCGACCCGCCAGGAGAGTTCGGAGGCGGCCCCTGTTTCTACTGCTTGCCTGGCCACCTCGAAATCCAAGATCAGGCAGATGGCACCAACCACTACCGCGAAGATCCCCACCAAGACACCCAACGGGATACCAAACAGGGTAATCGAGTCAGCGCCCATCGGATTTGTAATAACGCCGAAGGCGGTAAGTAGCCACGAAGCAATGGAATATATCAAGATTCCGACCAGAGAGATCAGGGCAAACTTCATGAGTTTCGAAGACCCGCGCACGTAACCCGACTTAAATAGGATCAACGTGACCGCGAATATGGCTGCAGTAGCAACCACAGCCTGGACCACTACACCTGGGAACCTCTGTTCAAAGACCATCGAAATACCGCCGAGTGCGGCACCTTCAAGGACCGAATACGTAACAAAGAGAGCCGGGGTGATCTTCCGCTTGAAGATGCACACCATCGACACAACAAAAGCACCGAGGGCTCCGAGGCTGGCGCCTAGGGCAGCCACGGCCGGGATATAACTGCCGATTACCCAGACTGCTGCTGCGGCTACAAAGAGCAATCCGAGCATGATGCCGGACTTGTTGATTACGTCCTCGTAAGTAATGGGACGGGCTGAGGTCTGCGCTGGAGACCCCTGTGCCGCCTGCCCGGCCTGAGCATATGGGTCCTGCTGAGTGAATTGCCCCTGCTGCGGAGGAACGTAGCCTCTTTGAGCGACGCGCCCCCTGCGCAGGTCCTGTTCAACACCGTTGATTACGGGGTTTGCCATGAGCGTTTCCTTTGCGTACTAGTTGCGTTTCACCGCCATTGTATTAGCATCGGCAAATTTTGCTCGCCGAAAGGGCAACTTTTCACGCTCGGCAATATGAGCTAGCCCTCCCTGCCCCAACTGGCGGCGAAATGGAAACGAAACACCCCAACTAAATTAGTTTTTTTCACTCAATTACTATATAAATATCTCATGGAACAACGAAGGTAGAAATGTAGATATAGAAACCGCCCTCTACTAACGATGGTAGCTGTTACACGTTTTCAACATATTTGCATTTCACTCAGACCTACGTAGCATCACGCTCTGAGCTTATCGATGGAGACAAAATGGGGCTAAAAGTTGAGAATAAGACCTTTTTCCGGACAGGGCTCGCGATCGCACTGAGCTGCTCAACAGTTACAGACACGTAGCCCGCACCGCCCAAAACTTCACGAAAAGGTGCAAGGCGGAACTGGTCGTAAATGGCGAGGTAGTAGACCTGCCAAATCCCCTTGGCGAAATTCTGATCCATGCGGCAAAAGCGCTCTCTACCTGGAAACCTATCACCTTGTGCCCACACGAAGAGCTCATCTCGCTGCAAGAAGCGGCAGACCTTTTGGGAGTCTCGCGCTACACGGTCGCCGAACTTTGCAACAGAGGCAAACTCCCCTGCCATACAATCAATAAATATCGTAAAGTGTATTTTGCGGACGTCATAGACTATCTAAATAAAGAGACTAACTTTTGCAACGATTCGCAAGGGGATTCGGTTACTTCCTCCAAGTTAGTTAAACTATATGAAGAAGATCCGCAAAAGGCTCTGTCACTAATTCGCAACATCCGCCAAAAATAGTCTGTTTCCAACCAGTAATTGGCCCCCAAGATTACCTTGGGGGCCAATTACTTTCACATTACAGGCTGATTAGAGGACATCCGCCAGCAAGTAATATGCCTAGGGGCAACAAGGGGCGCACTGCCCCTAGGCGAGCGGGAAAACTAGGCCCGCTTGCGCGCGTATGCGCAGGCACCGCCGCCGGCGAGCAGAAGCGCAAGCGACACCCCGCCTACCATAGCTGCGGTGGAACCGGTGTTGGCGAGAGCCTTCTTCTGCGAAGTTCCGGCAACCACCTTTACTACCTTCTTGACCTCGCCCTTCTTGGCGGCGGCCTTCTTGGCCTCTACCTTCTTAGGCTCAGCCTTCTTTTCGGCAACCTTCTTCTGGGCTACCTTGCCCTTTTCGGGGGCTGCGGGAGCAACCGCTGGCTTTTCTTTCTGAGCCTTTTCGGAGTACTTCCACAGGTGCTTCGGCAAGTAGTTGATCTTGCCTTCATTGTAGGCAACTACCTGCTTCATCTCGTCGCGAGTGAGCTTTTGGCCACCGAATGCCTGATCGTATTCCTTCTTAGCCTTGGCCCGAGCTTCCTGCACCTCCTTGGACTGAGCCCACTTCTCGTATCCAGCTGGTACCTTGTCGGTTAGTGCCTGCTGGTACTTTTCAAGCTGAGCCCGGGTATCCTTCATCTTGTCGAGGGTTCCCGGAGTGTGGCCGTAGTCGTTTTCCTCTTCCTTGACAGGCTTGTCGGTCGACGGCTTATCCGTCGAAGGCTTTTCAGCGGCAGGCTTGTTTTCAGTATTGGTCGCCGTCGTGTTGCTCGGGGCGGGCTGACCCCCCGGGGCCTCGTTAGCCAGGGCAGACAGCTGTGTCATTCCGCCCAACACCAGGGCGAGGGTCCCTACGGCGCAGGCCTTAGTAGTCTTACGCATCTTTCTTCCTCTTTCCGAGATTGAACATATATTAACGCGCGCGAAACTAATCTAGCGCACCGACCTTTTTTTATCCAGAAAATTTCCTATCTTTTTTCGAAAGTATGGCGAGGCAGACTTGCAAAGGTTTCTAAATTTGCAAGAAATGGCAAGAATGGAATTTTTTGCCACCGAATCACCCAATTCAACACCTTCGCTAGCTAATTTCCAGCAGCCTGAAAGGTAGAGACACAGCTAAGCAGAAAGCTTCTCACCTGCAACTATTCTGCGTTCACCCCGTCTCTTGCGACCTCTCGACTAGTTTTTAGACCGCACGCCCCCTTCTCAACAGTGCAACTCCCTGCCAGCGTTTAAGAATTATCAAAACTAACTATTTTGCCGTCCGCATACGTCTTTTCGAGATGAAATTATTAAAAGGTTGAGGTGATAATTTTATTCTCGAAAAGACAATATAGTTTGGCAATCGTTGCCAAGGCCGAGCTCCGCTCATTTTTTAAAGGCTGTCTTGCGTTTCGGCGTGGTAAGCAGCGTTTGCGATATGGCCTCGCGGGCGGAGCTTTCCCCCTAACATAGGTAGTGCCCAGTGTTGCGCCCCGTCGAAAGAAGCTATCTTGAATCATTACGCCCTCCAAAACGCCAAGGTCATTCCCGGGACCGGTTCTGCCCCCATCGAAGAGGGCACCGTTCTGCTAGAGGGAGCCAAGATCACCTATGCGGGCACTGCTGTGCCCGTACCGGCCGGTTATGAGCTTATAGATTGCACAGGCAAGACCGTGCTGCCGGGATTGATCGACTCCCACCTGCATTTCACAGGCAACGAGTCAGACGACGACACCCAGTGGGTTCTAGACGACCCTACCTATCAAACTGTTGTGGCAGTCCAGCAGGCCCGGGACGCCTTAGAGTCGGGCCTCACTACGGTCGCCGAAATTTCCCGCTCAGGCGTACAGATTCGCAACGCTATTGAGGCTGGCATAATGCGAGGCCCCCGCATGATTTGCACTGGCCGGGGTTTTTGTCGCACGGGTGGACACGGGGATTCGCACCGGCTCCCTCTAGAATTCAACGAATATTCTCACCCGTGGGCCGAACGGGTCGACGGCCCATGGGAGCTGCGCAAAGCCGTACGTCGCCGCCTGCGCGAGAACGTAGACGCCCTCAAAATCTGGGCCACGGGGGGCGGCATCTGGCGCTACGACGACAAGCTGGAGCAGCACTATACGCCAGAGGAAATCCAGGCTGTAGTCGACGAGGGGAATATGGTTCACGTTCCCGTTTGGGCCCACTGCGAAGGTTACGAGGGCGCCTTGGAGGCAGCCAAAGCTGGGGTACATCTGATTATTCACGGCCAGACATTAGGGTCTGAAACCCTGGACATCATGGCAGAAAAGGGCATCTATTTCTGCCCTACGATTCAATTCCTAGAGCAGTGGTTTAAGACCTATCCTCCTGAATATAATCCCGAACAAGATGAATACCCGGGCGAAACTAGGGCGGAGCGCGAACTGCAGCGCGTCTATGCCAACCTTCGCAAGGCCCACGAAAAGGGCATAGTCCTAACTACCGGTTCCGATTCCTTCTGCTCTTCGCTCACCCCCTACGGGACTACGCTACTAGGCGAGATTTATTCCTTTGTCGAAAAGGTTGGCTTTAGCCCACTTTTTGCGCTTACTTGCGCCACTAAGAACGGTGCGCAAATGCTCGGGGTGGACCAAGTCACAGGCACTTTAGAGGCCGGCAAGTGTGCCGATTTGATAGTGCTGGAGGGCGACCCCACACAAAACATTCGCGACCTAAGGGTGGAAAACATGTCGTGGATTTTCAAAGAGGGCGAAGTGGTGGCACGTAGATAAACCAGCCTCGAGTGAGCAGTAGAAGCAACTCGCAGCGTTCCATTCGGTAAATCAGCAGCTAACCCTGCAGAAGAGGGCGAAGAATGGCTGCTATTTCAACAAAACGCCGCAGCACTACAATGAATATTCGGGCGCCCGGCAGCCTCTAAGAGTGCCCCCAGTGGGACTCGAACCCACAACACATCGATTTTAAGTCGATTGCCTCTGCCAATTGGGCCATGGGGGCAACTAGTACAGACTAGCGCAAGTGTACACAATTTATAAACTTTGCTCGCAGACAAAATAGTTTGAAGGTGAATTTTTTGCGCGGATCTGGTTAGACTAGCCCGGTCAGAGAACTAGGAAAGTTCATGCCGCAACCGGCTGCTCGGCATTTGCTGGTAGCCCCTTACGACTCAAGGACAGGATGTCCGTGAAGAAGAAACTTTTTTCCTTTTCCGCACTCGCCCACCAGATGAGAGATGATGCTGCTGCCGGCAAGGCGCTTATGGCCGCCGCGGCCTTGGCATTGGTTTGGGCTAATTCGCCGATGCGCCACTCCTACGAGGCGCTTTCAGAATTTCTGATTGGCCCGGCCAGTTTGGGTTTGCAAATGTCGCTCGCGCATTTGGCTCAGGATGGCCTGCTGACGATTTTTTTCTTCGTTGTGGGCTTGGAACTCAAGCAGGAATTCGTGGCGGGCTCGCTGCGCGACCCGAAGCAAGCCGCCTTGCCGATGCTGGCGGCGGTGTTTGGAATGGCTGTTCCCGCCGCTATTTATGCTGCGTCCGTCACTGTGCTGGGAGCTCCGGAGGCCCTCAGCGGCTGGGCCATTCCGGCAGCCACCGACATTGCCTTCGCTATTGCTATTTTGGCTATTTTTGGCAAGGGCTTGCCTCCCGCGGCGCGCACTTTTTTGCTCACGTTAGCTGTGGTGGATGACCTTTTGGGCATTCTGGTTATTGCTATTTTTTACCCGCAAGATGCGCTCAGTTTTTCCAATTTGGGCCTGTGCGCGCTGGCAGTAGCAACTTTTGCGATGCTAGCTCAAAAGCGCATTTGTAAGTGGTACCTGCTAGCCCCTCTTGCGCTTGCAGCCTGGTATTTCATGTACCGCTCAGGTATTCATGCCACCATCGCCGGAGTGGCCCTGGGGCTGGTAGTCCCAGCTAAGCGCAAGAGGGGGGAGCGCGTCTGCCTCACCCACCGCCTTTCCACCGCGCTGAATCCACTGTCGGCTGGGTTTGCCGTGCCCGTGTTCGCATTCTTTGCAGCGGGGGTAAACATTACCTCCACCGAGGGCGGCGCAATTTCTCTACTCACCCACCCGGTTTCGGTTGCGGTGGCGCTAGCCCTGCCCTTCGGGAAGGCAGTCGGGATTTTTGGTTCTGTTGTGGCGCTAACTAAGCTTTCCCCGCTAAAGCTTGGGGGCGGGGTCGACTACCAGGACGTGTTGCCTCTTTCTTTCGTGGCAGGTATTGGGTTTACTGTTTCCCTACTTATTGCCTCTCTCGCCTTTCCCTCGCAGACCGATCTGACCGAGGCCGGCCGCCTGGGAGTGTTGCTTGGCACAGGCTTGTCGGCACTGCTTGGGGCTAGCCTGTTGCGTTGGCGAGTCCGCCAGCCTGTGCGCGGCCTACAGAAGGCTAAGCGCTATACCGTCTAGTATGTCGCGGCTTGAGCAGCGAACAGATTCGATACCCGATTTTTCCTGCACGGCCGCGACTATCTCTTTCCAGATTAACGCACCCGCTCCTATGATGTCTTCGCGCCCAGAGGGCATGTAGGGCAGGTGGGCCCGTTCACCAACTGTCATAGTTGCCATCTTTTCGCAGGCAGCAATCATTTCTTCACAAGTTAGCACCGCTTTGTCTAGGGCTTCCTGATTGTCGTAGCTTAGCCCTAAGGCCATCGCCATAACAGTGTTCGAGGTGCCAGCTACCCCAAGAAGACTGCGAGTCCTACTGAGGTCTACTTCGGCATCGGCAGCCCGAATTAGTTCGCGAGTCCGCTCCCTGGCCCGCTCACACGCACCAGAGCGCAGGTCGATTCCATCCTCGCCTGGAAAATATCGTTCGGTAAAACGCACCGAACCCATCTTTGTGGACAGCGATTTTTGTCCACTCCGATCCCCCAAAATGAATTCAGTGGAGCCGCCGCCAATGTCTACGATCAGAGCGGGAAAATCCGGTTCTGGCCCGCTGAGCGCTCCCACAAAGGACAGGTGGGCCTCCTGAGTGCCAGGAATAACCTCGGGGCGCACTCCCAGGATTTTTTCCACCCCATCCGCAAAGACGTCAGAATTCTTGGCATCGCGCGAGGCCGACGTGGCCACAAAGCGCACTCGCTGCGCCCCGAACCCCTCAATTTGGCGGGCGTATTCTTCGGTTGCGGCGAACGCCCGCCGCAGGGCCTGTTCACTTATTTGGCCGGTCTTTTCCAGGTTCTCCCCGAGCCGGACAACTTTCATCTGCTTGCAAAAAGAGCTGATTTTACCGCCCTCGCCCTGGGCCAATATCAGGCGAATCGAATTTGTGCCACAATCTATTCCCGCAACTTTAGTCATTGCAGTAGCACTGCTCCCTACCCCACATGCCCAGCTCGGCAATCTTTTGCAACGCCAAGTCTCCAACCGGATTTACGCCCTGTCCAGAAGCCAGCGAGTGCCCAATGAGCGCGTGCAGGCACTTCACCCTAGTTGGCATCCCCCCGGCTGCAACTTTCTGGATGGCTTCTGGGACCTCTACTCCCGCCAGTTTGGCAATCTGGCGGCGCTGCTCCAAGTAGGTTTGGTAGGCCTGCTTATAGCGCTGCGCAAAAGCTTCGTCTTGGAGCAGGCTCTGGTATCCCTCCATTTGTTTTTCGGCCTCGAGACGCGAGGCTGCCTTTACCAATGCGGGGTGGGAAAGGTAAAAAACCGTGGGAAATGGCTCCCCATTTTCCAACGTCGGAGCCGTAGCCACCACCAGCGGCTTGGAACAAACGCACCTGGCAGCAATTCCAACAACTCCCCTGGGAACCCGACCTAACTGGGAGCCCAATACTTCTAGGTCGGTTTCACTGGCCTGGGTAATGTTCACTGGGGAGCCTCCTTGTCTTCTTTGGGGGCCTGGGTGGCGCCCTCTTGTGGGGTTCCGCGCCCCGAGGAATGAGTGCGCTTGGGTGTGGTTGCCTTCCCTGCCGCCTTGGTAGTTTCCGACATGATCATAAACCACGGTTCCTTTGGGCCACGGTGGGGTTTTATTTGGGCGTCGCGCTTGTAGTTTTTACCGGGATCGACCACAACAAATTGGGTCTCACCCTTCTTCACATACCCCAGCCGCTGGCGGGCTTGCGACGCCATATAGGCAGGGTCGGACCACCTTTGCACCTGCCTGCGCAACTCGACGTTTTGGGCTTTGGCCTCTTCTAATTGGCGGTGCAAGGATCTGGCCTGTTCCATCTGGTCGAACAGGTTGAACAAAGGCGGCACCACAAATGCTCCCACGAGGGCGAGCACGCCAAGCATCGCCACAAACGAAACCCGAATGTGCGGGCCCTTCTTGAACCCAAGCGAGATAGTGCGTGCCCTCTGCGATTTTTTGGCGCCCTGGATGCGGGCACGCTCGACGGCCTCGGAACTGCGTCTAAAGCGCGAGGGCGTGGGTGCTTCGGCGTGCGAGTGCTGAACGTTACGCACAAATTTCGACGCCCCTGCCCCACGTGGTGGCCTCTTTCTTGAGGCCGGCCCACCAGGTGAGGCCAAAGCCTTCTTCATTTTCGAGGCCGCAGCCTGTTTTTGCCTGCTCCCGGCGGCAGCATCTTGGGTACGGGCAGGCTGTCTTTGTCCCCTCAGTGGCGGCCGTTTTGTACCCATGGTCCAATCATGCCAGTAACTCCCCAAATTTTTGTCGTGCAATGCGCACGCGGCAGACTTTGAGACAAAAATAAAACTGAGCCTGCCCGGGGTGGGGCAGGCTCAGCTATTAGCCTTTTACCTTAGGCTTTGAAACGCGGGAAGGCGCTGCGACCAGCGTACACAGCCGCGTCGCCCAGCTGGGACTCAATGCGCAGCAGCTGGTTGTACTTGGCAACGCGCTCAGAACGAGCCGGTGCCCCAGTCTTGATCTGGCCGGAGTTGGTAGCGACGGCCAGGTCGGCAATAGTGGTGTCTTCTGTTTCGCCACTGCGGTGCGAAGTCATGGTTGCGTAGCCGTGGCGGTGGGCAGTTTCGACAGCATCCAGGGTCTCGGTCAAAGAACCAATTTGGTTTACCTTCACTAGCAGCGCATTAGCTACGCCCTGCTCGATGCCCCTGTTCAAACGCTCCGGGTTGGTGACAAATAGGTCGTCGCCAACCAGCTGCACCTTGTCGCCTACGTGCTGGGTCAGCTTCGCCCAATCTTCCCATTCGTCCTCGGAAAGCGGGTCCTCGATGGAAACCAGCGGATACTTGTCGATCAGCTGATCGTAGTACTTCACCATGTATTCGGTGTCGCGGGCCTCGCCCTCGAAATTGTATTTGCCATTTTCGAAGAACTCGGACGAAGCCACATCCAGTGCCAGGGCGATATCGTGGCCGGGCTTGAAACCTGCCTTCTGAATCGCCTCGACGATCAGGTCGAGGGCGGCAGCGTTGGACTCCAGGTTCGGGGCGAACCCGCCCTCGTCACCCAAGCCGGTAGACAGGCCACGATCCTTTATGACCTTCTTCAAAGTGTGGTAGGTCTCGGCACCCCAACGCAGTGCTTCGGCAAAGGAAGGAGCCCCAATCGGGGCAATCATGAATTCCTGAATGTCGACGTTAGAGTCGGCGTGCGAGCCACCATTCAAAATATTCATCATAGGCACTGGCAGAACGTGCGCGTTCGGCCCGCCAATGTAACGGTACAGAGGAAGCAGGGCAGACTCTGCGGCAGCCTTGGCAACTGCTAGGGATACGCCCAAAATGGCGTTGGCACCCAACTTGCCCTTGTTATCGGTGCCGTCAAGATCCAGCATGATCTGGTCAATGCGGCGCTGGTCCTCAGCATCCTCGCCACGGATCTCGGGGCCAATCACGTCGACAACGGCCTCGACGGCGTCCTGCACGCCCTTGCCCTGATAACGGTTCTGGTCGTCGTCGCGACGTTCGACCGCCTCGAAAGCGCCAGTAGAGGCACCAGAGGGAACAGCTGCGCGTGCCGAAGCCCCATCTTCTAGCTGTACGTCAACTTCGACGGTGGGATTGCCGCGCGAATCCAAGATCTCGCGTGCGCTTACGTTAATGATGCTTGCCACGTGATACTCCAATCAGTTATTGGCCGCTAATACACTTCTAGCCTAGCCGCAGAGTGTCGCAACTCGCATTAGCCATCCCAGAAAAAAGATCGCTGGAAGCTTACTTGGCGCCCCCATGCTTGCCAGCGCCGACATAAGTCCCAGCGACCTTGTGGTTAAAGCTACTTCGCCACCACGACTACCTAGACCCCGAGGTGGGATCGGCAGCGGTGACCACGTTGGACGGAAGTGCATTGCCCGGACGCCCGTCCGCCCTCATCTTGCCGTAACGCGGGCTAAGAGAGATCTTGTGCTTCGCATTCTTTTCAAAAACTAGCGCCGACTTCTGCTGACCCAGCCCGTTGAGCACGGTCATAGTCTGCAAAAAACGCACAGACAGATCCGAAACCTTTCCCTGCTTGAACTGGCCTGCTTGCTGCTGCCTAGCAATCTGCTGACGCACCTGTGCCTCAGTGGCAGGCAGCTTCTGCTCCTTCACCACATCTTGCACGCCCGGGGAAACGGACAAGAACTGGGCCACATACATGTTGTTGAGCTTTTGCCCAGTCAGCTCGGAAAGCTGCGTGGCAGCCTGCGAAATCTGCTTGTCCGTGTAGCTCTTGCCGTCAATATTTAGGGCCGCCCCAGGGTGAGCTGAACAAGCCGAGAGGGCAAGCCCCACACCGGCTGCGGCAGCTAAGAACTTGGAAAACTTCACTGTGTACCTTTCCGTCTACTGCCCCAAGTGTAGCCGAGGTAGTTAGTGCTTAGCCCCCTGAGCAATAGAAAGCGTACGCGCAATTTCTTCGGGGCCGACCTCGCCCACCGTATTCGCCACCAGCTTGCCCTCCTTATCCAACACGAAATGCGCTGGCAGGGCCATCACCTGGTACCGCCTAGAAATCTTCGCATCCAAATCCAAAACCAGCGGATACACCTGCGAAAAATCCTTGGCGAAGGCGGCAGCATCGGACTTAGCCGAATCCTGATTTACGGAAATGAACTGCACCTTATTCCCATACCGCTTGGCAGCCTCATTTATATCGGGGGCCTCTTCCCTGCAGGCATCGCACCAGGAAGCAGAAAACACCAACCACACCGGCTTGCCCTTAAAATCCTTCAGCGACACCTGCTTGCCATCCAGATCAGTCCCCGTAAAATCGGGAGCTGGCTTTCCGTGAGCTAGCGTACCGGACGTTTTAGCGGCTTCCGCCTTAGAAGGCAGCGGCTGCGAAGACTGCCCGCCGCGAGTGAAGTAAACGGCAGCTCCCACTATCAGGGCAACGCCCAGCAGAAAAGCCACCACGCGCCCGACCTGTTTAATACGCATCGGAGTTTCCTTTCTTCTACAGCTTAGCTACAGCGCCAGCCCAGTCACCTTTGAAAGCAACCCTGCCGCCATCAAAATTCCTATGACCACCAGGCAGGCCCCCGAAACCGTGGTAGTCAGTTGATAGTGTTTCTTAAACCAGGTCAGCTTTTCGGTAACAAACGAAGAGCCCACTGCCACTGCAAGCAATGGCAGTCCCAGCCCCGCACAGAAAATTACCATGAGCACCAGCCCGCGCCCCATCGTGGCACTGGACGTGGCGAGGGCAATAACAGCCCCCAGAATTGGGCCTATGCACGGCGTCCACCCCGCCCCAAAAGCCAAGCCTAACAGGGCCGAGCGGCGATACGTGGGCGCATGGGCAGCATCCACCGCCACCCGAAAATTCTGGTTCAAAAAGGGAACGTTTATTATGCCTGCAAGTTGCAGGCCCATAACAACCAAGATCACTCCCCCGCAAACCCTAACAATCCCCCTGTACTGGCCCACCACTAGGCCAACCATTCCAACCAGGGCCCAAATGCCAACAAATACCAGCGAAAATGCGGCTATAAATACCAGTGCATGACTCACCGCACGCACCCGGTTAGTTTGTCCGCCCTCGACCTGGATACCCGCCATGTAAGCCACTATCACTGGAACTACAGGCAGGAAACAGGGCGAAACAAAGGCCAATATTCCACCTAAAAAGGCGGCGGTCACAGAAACTTCCACGGGCATCCCATCAGGTTGTCGGGCGTCAGTACCACCCCATACTACGCCTTAGGCTGGCCTAACCTAATTGTGGTTTTTTGCTCCCGCATCCGGATCGGCGTTTAGCGAAGACACCTTGGTGGACAGCAGCACCAATACCTCTTCGATCCAAGCAAGCAGCTCAAGACCCACAATCTTGCCATCGGTCGGGGCCGGCACCAACACTTGCCTTACGGCAGGCTTCATAACGGTGCCCGGATGAATTCGACGCAGCCGCAGCATCTGTGAATCCGCTAACTCGACGGGGGCAAAGCGCACATACTTGCCTTGCATAGCAATGTCATTGACCCCGGCCTCCCTAGCCTTCTGACGCAACTGGGCCACGGCAAACAGGCGCTTTACGGGCGCAGGCAAGGGGCCGTAACGGTCCAACAATTCCGCACGCACGCCCTCGCGATCGGACTGATTTTCCGCACTGGCCAACTTTGCGTAGATCTCCATGCGCAGGCGCTCGCCCTGCACGTAATCCTCGGGCACGTGTGCATCAATAGGAACCTCAATCTTGACCTCTTCCTTGGGAGCGGCTTGCTCCCCGCGAAACTCGGCCACAGCTTCGGAAACCATGCGCACGTACAGGTCGAAACCAATGCCGGCAATGTGGCCAGACTGTTCGCCCCCAAGAAGATTACCTGCCCCTCGGATTTCAAGATCCTTCATGGCAACAGCAGTGCCGGCTCCCAGATCCGTATTAGCCGCAATAGTCGAAAGGCGCTGGTGAGCCGTCTCGGTTAGCGGCTTGTCGCCCGGATACAGGAAATAGGCGTAAGCCCGCTCACGCCCTCGGCCCACGCGCCCCCGCAACTGGTGCAGTTGAGAGAGGCCCATGCGATCAGAGCGGTCCACTATAAGCGTGTTCGCATTCGAAATATCCAAGCCCGTTTCAACGATAGTGGTACAAACCAGCACATCCAGGTCGCGGTTCCAAAAGTCCATGATCACGGACTCCAACTGGCTTTCCGACATTCTGCCGTGAGCTATCCCAACCCGAGCTTCCGGCACCAACTGAGCAATGTCTGCGGCCACCTTTGCAATCGAATCTACCCTGTTGTGCACAAAGAAAGTTTGTCCGTCGCGCAGCATCTCGCGCCTGATCGCAGCCTTCACCTGACTATTGGTGTAACGGCCCACATAGGTAAGTACCGGATGCCGTTCTTCAGGCGGAGTGGCCAGCGTAGACATCTCTCGAATGCCAGTAACAGCCATTTCAAGCGTGCGGGGAATGGGCGTAGCCGACATGGACAACACGTCCACGTTGGTGCGCAGCTGCTTCAAAGTTTCTTTGTGCTCCACTCCAAAACGCTGCTCCTCGTCAATGATCACAAGCCCTAAATCCTTGAAACGCACCTGCCCGGTTACCAAAGAATGGGTACCAATCACCACGTCAATTCCCCCGGCCAGCAGCTCATCTTTTATCTGCTCAGCTTCCTTTTTAGAAGTGAAGCGCGAAAGGGCGGCAACCTTTACCGGAAAACCTGCGTACCGTTCGGAAAATGTCTCGTAGTGCTGCTGCACTAGCAACGTGGTGGGAACTAGTACCGCCACCTGCTTGGAATCCTGAACGGCTTTGAACGCTGCCCGGATGGCGATCTCGGTTTTACCGTAACCCACGTCTCCGGATAGCAGCCGATCCATCGGGGCGGGCTTTTCCATGTCAGCCTTTACCTCGTCGATAACGGTAAGCTGGTCGGGAGTTTCCACGTATTCAAAAGAGTCTTCGAGCTGGCGCTGCCAGGGCGTGTCCGCAGAAAAGGCATGCCCCTTAGTAGCCTGCCTGGCAGCGTAGAGGCGAATCAGTTCGGCCGCTATCTTGCGCGTTGCCTTGCGGGCCTTGGCCTTAGTCTTAGCCCAGTCAGAGCCCCCCATCTTTGACAGCTGCGGGGTCTCACCACCCGTGTATTTACTTACCTGATCCAGCGAATCGGTGGGCACCCAGAGCCGGTCCGCAGGACGGCCCTTTTTCGAGGGCGCATACTCGACTACCAGGTATTCGCGGGTAACCTGATCCTTGCCACGCCCCATTGTGCGAGTCGCCAGCTCAATAAATCTGCCCACGCCATGCTGCTCGTGCACAATGTAGTCGCCAGCATGCAGTGCCAACGGGTCTACACCCTTCTTGCGGCGGGCCGGAACCTTGTTCTTAACCCCTACATTAGACCTCGATTTGCCCGTAATATCTGCCTCAGACAACAGCACAAAATGGGCCTTTTCTGAAACGAAACCATTTTGAACCGCAGCAGGCAGCACGCGGACCACGGGATCGGCAAAGGGAGCTGTGCCAATCTGGTCCACAGTGCGCGCCGGAATCTGGATCTCGGCAAGGCGCGCCTGCAACCGGTTAGCACCACCTACCCCGGGAGTAGCACAAACCACCTGCCAGCCGCTGGCTATCCACCCCTTTATGTCTTTGCCCAGCTTGCGCGCATCTCCCCTATAAGCTGCAGGCTCTGTAGCTGCGACCTCAACAGCACGAATTCCCCCCTCGCCCGAAGCCCGCAGGGACGTAAACTCCCACCAGCGCATCCCTCGCTCAAGGGCTAGCTCTTTCGTGTCGGCAATATTTTCAAAAGGCAGCTCCTTCACGGAAAAGGGAACCTTTCCCCCGGCTGCCGCAGACGACCAGGCTGCCTCCATAAATTCTGCAGTCATCTTCAGCAGATCAGTGCTGCGCGCCTCAATGCGCTCCGGATCGTCGGCAACAATCAACGCGCCCTCAGGTAGCAGCTGCGCCAACGGCGTCATATCGTCTTTCAGCACCGGCATCAGCACTTCCATGCCCTCGGTGGCGGTGCCCTGGCTAATGCGCTCGAGCATTTCAGCAAAACCGGGCAACTGGTTCTGCAGGTTAGCCGCCCGCCGCCGAACGCCCTCGTCCAGCAATAACTCGCGGCAAGGAGGCGCCCACAGCCCATTGCGGGCCTTTTCAATAGTGCGTTGGTCCGAAACCGCGAAAGCACGAATTTCCTCGACATCGTCGCCAAAGAACTCCAGACGCAACGGATGCGACTCGGTAGGCGGAAACACGTCTACTAAGCCCCCTCGCACGGCCACCTCACCACGGCGTTCCACCAGGTCTGTACGGGTGTACCCCAACTCCAATAGACGCTTAACTAGGCTGGTCGGAGACACAGTATCGCCCTCGCGCACCACCGCTGGTTCGACCTCGGCAAGGCTTCTAGTCAACGGCTGCAGCAACGCCCGCACCGGCAGCAACAAAATCTTTATTGGCGGCGTATGGGCATCCCCCTCGACCGGATGTAGCAGCCGCCGCAGCACCTTCGCGCGCGTGGCCATAGTGTCGCTGCGCGGCGACAACTGCTCGTGTGGCAACGTCTCCCAAGAAGGAAAGACCGCAACCCCGTCAGTGAAATTAGCAAGCTCAGCCGAAAGCACCTCGGCATCCCGGCCCGATGCAGTGACAACGACGGTAAGCCCCTCATTCTTCTGGGCCAGCAAATCCACGAGTGCGGGCCGGACCCCCTTCACGGCGGTCACGACCAGTTCGCGTTCGCTCATATCCAGCTGAGGCAACAGCTCGCCTACCTGCTGACTAATTCCCGCAAGGCGGGGCGTAAAAATACTCATAAAACCTAACCGTTAGAGTGAAGACGCATCTGCGCCCCCAAAAAATCAGTGGTCACAACATCCTCGATGACATCCACGGCTCGCTGGGCAAGCACCTCGTACTCGGTAAGCTTCTTGCCAGCCATTTGAGCCAGGACGTAGTCAGCCGGATCCTGCCGGCCCGGCGGCCGCCCAATCCCCACGCGCAAACGCGCATAATCGCGAGATCCCAGGGACTTTGAAATAGACTTTAGCCCATTGTGTCCGCCCTCACCGCCCCCAGCTTTCAGACGCAGCCGCCCCTCGTCAAGATCCAAATCGTCGTGAACGACTAACAGCTCTTGTGGGCCGACCTCAAAATACTTCGCCAGAGCCGACGTGGGCCCCCCGGAAACGTTCATATAGCAGGTGAGCGTAGCCAGAATCACCTTCGGCCCGGGAGCGCCTCCCGGCCCCAGGCCCACCCTGCCGGTGGCAACAAAGGCCCCCGCCTTGTGCTTCTTAAAAGAGGCCCCAAAGCGCCTCGCGGCAGCCTCCACCACCAGGTGCCCCACAGAATGGCGCGTGCGCTCGTATTTTTGCCCAGGATTGCCAAGCCCAACAACCAACCAAGTCATATTCCAGTCCCTCCCAGGGCAACAAAAATCCGGGGCAGTCCCCCGCCCCGGATTTTATCGCGATTTTTATTCTTCGGAATCGCCCTCGGCAGATTCGGCTGCCGCTTCTTCGGTAGCTTCTTCTGCGCCCTCGCCGGCCTCGGGCTCGGGAATGTCAACTTCCTCGGGCTCGCGGACGGTCAGAATCTCAGCCTCGGGCTCAATGTCCAGCTCGACGCCCTCGGGCAGCTTAATGTCCTCGGCACGCAACGTGGTGTCGGCCTCCATGCCCTCGATGGAAACCGTGAGGAATTCCGGAATAGCAATTGCCGGAGCAATAACAGGCAGTTCGAAGGTTTCCTGAACGTGAGTAAGGCCGGGAGCGGGTTCGCCCTCGATCTCCAGAGGAATTTCGACGTTGACCTTCTCGTCGCGGGTAACCGCGAGCAAATCGACGTGCAGGATGTCCCAACGCACCGGGTGATGCTGGATGTCCTTTACCAGGGCGAGCTGCTCGGTGCCCTCGATGTCGAGGTCGATCAGAGCGTTAGCGTTGTCTTTTACGATCAGGAAAGTCTCGTGGGCAGGCAGGGTAACGTGAGTAGTCTTATGATCCTTGCCACCGTAAATTACAGCGGGAATCTTGCCTGCAGCGCGGGCGCGGCGGGCAAAGCCCTTGCCAAAGTCGTTACGTAGTGTAGCTTCAAGCTTATTTTCAGCCATGATGTCCTTTCGGGTAGTAGTGGCCCCGGAGGACGCAGGTACCCCTGCGGCCGCGTCGATAACGGAGCGCCCGAAGGCCTCCCTCGCCGAGGCAACTCAGCCAGTTTAGCGGCTCTGATGCCCTCAAAGCAACGGCCGCGAAGTAGATCACAAGAAAAGTACGCCCCCGCTACCAGCAGGGGCGTACCAAACAAATCTAGGCTACAGGACCGTCAAAAAGCGAAGTAACCGAACCGTCGTCGAACACTTCCTTGATCGCACGCGCAAGCAGCGGAGCAATAGAAAGAACGGTCAACTTTTCAAAACGCTTGTTCCCCTCGATCGGCAGCGTGTTAGTCACCACTACCTCGCGGGCACCACACTCGGATAGCCGCTCTACCGCAGGATCAGACAAGATGCCGTGTGTAGCGGCCACAATCACGTCTTTAGCCCCCGAAGCTAGCAGTACCTTCACGGCCTCGGCAATAGTGCCGCCGGTGTCAATCATGTCGTCAACCAGCACACAGTGCTTACCTTCGACCTCGCCAACTACCCTGTTGGCAACCGCATGGTTAGGTTTAGTGGTGTCGCGGGTCTTGTGCACGAAGGCCAAAGAGCACCCTCCCAGTCGATTCGCCCACTTTTCAGCAACTCGCACGCGCCCAGCATCGGGGGAAACAACGGTGATCTTGTCTTTGTCCGCACCCACGCGTGTCTTTACATAGTCGACCAAAACAGGCATCGCATACAGGTGGTCGAGCGGGCCGTTGAAAAACCCCTGGGACTGAGCCGCATGCAGATCCACCGACATGATGCGGTCGGCCCCAGCAGTCTTGAACAGATCAGCAACCAGCCTAGCGGAAATCGGTTCGCGCCCCTGGTGCTTCTTATCCTGGCGAGCATAGGGGTACGAGGGCGCAACCACAGTGATGCGCTTCGCCGAAGCCCGCTTGAGCGCATCAACCATAATCAGCTGCTCGACCAGCCACTTGTTCAGATCCTGAGTGTAGGACTGAATCACAAATGCGTCCGCTCCACGCACAGACTCGTTGAAACGAACGTAGATCTCGCCGTTCGCAAAGTCGTATGCCGTGGTAGGAAGCAGCTCAGTTTTCAGCTCTTTTGCCACTTCCTCCGCCAATTCCGGGTATGCGCGCCCCGAAACAACAACTAGTCGTTTCTCGCCGGAGGAGATGATGCCTGTCATCGACTGGTCCCTTCTAAAATTTTGCCTAGCCCTGCTTTAGCGACGCGAACGCCGTTCCGCATAGATCTTAGCCAAAGCACCCAGTTGTTCGGGTGTATTGACGCCTTCTGCTTGAACCGAATCTGCCAGAATGTGAGCTGCTGCCGGCAGCCCCCTATCCACTGCGATAGCGACGGTGTCTGTCAAATAGACTTCGCCCTGGTCGTTGTTCGTGTCCAAGTTCTTTAGCGCATCGGCAAGGAAAGTCGCATCGAAAGCGTAGATCCCCGCGTTTATCTCGTTTATTACCAGCTGTGCAGAGCTAGCATCGCGGTGTTCGACAATTCCCTTTACATTTCCGTCCGCATCGCGCAAAATGCGGCCGTACCCAGTTGGGTCGTCAACTTTAGTCGACAGCAAGGTGACGGCGGCTCCCGCCTCCTCGTGGGCTTCAATTAGGGCGTTTAGAGTATCGCCTTCGAGCAGGGGCACGTCGCCGGAAGTGACCACGCACGTACCCGTTACCGGCTTAGTTTCGGCTAATTTTTCGAGGGCGCAGGCCACGGCTCGACCAGTTCCTGGGATTTCGTCTTGATCGGCAACGACCGCCTGCGGGGCTACCTCGCGTACGTGGGCGGCAACCTTTTCGCGCTCGTGGCGCACCACCACACACAGGCGATCCGGCTCAATCGACTGGGCTGCAGTTAGGGCGTGCCCTAGCAGGGTTTTGTCGCCCATTTCGTGAAGAACCTTAGGTAGGGTTGAATGCATTCGCTTACCTTGGCCGGCGGCCAAAATGATTACTGTGCGTTCCACTGGTCCCCCGAATGTTGCTTTGCAGCACCAGCCTTTGCTGGTAGCTCCGCCCCCAGGATTCGAACCCGGACTGTAGGTACCAAAAACCCGCGTGCTGCCATTACACTAGGGCGGAATGGTTCAAGCATGCCATGTTTTTCTCTATAGTAAAAACTGGCGGGCGAATGTCACATTTAGAAAGGGCACTAATTTTGGTTTCAAAACCGCGTATGAGCGGCCTCCAGCGGCGCGAACAGCTCATTTCTGTAGCCCGCCCGATCTTTGCTGCCCGCGGCTTTCAAGCGACCTCGGTCGAAGAAATTGCCGCTGCAGCTAAAGTCTCGAAGCCGCTGCTCTACGAACACTTCGGAGGGAAGGAGGGCCTTTACGCGGTAGTTGTCGACCGGGAGGTGTCCTCGCTGACCCACACCATCATTGGGGCCCTGGAACAGTCCACGTCACCGCGCCAAATGGTTGAAGCTTCAACAATCGCCCTACTCACCTACATAGAAGATAACGAGGACGGATTCCGGCTTTTGATGCGAGACTCACCCGTCTCGCGCTCGACAGGGCCCTACTCGTCGATCATGGGCGACGTAGCTGCCAAGGCCGAGTATTTGCTCGCCCAAACTCTCCAGGCCGTGGGTCTAGACACTGCGCCCTCGCCAATGTACGCGCAGATGCTAGTGGGCATTGTCTCGCAGGTGGGCCAATGGTGGCTCGAAGAACGCAGTGCCGACAAACAAACGGTAGCCGCCCACGTCATAAACCTGGCCTGGTATGGGCTGCGCGGCATGCGCCCAAACCCCAAGCTGGTCACGATCGATCCCGCCAGCGCCTAGCTCTTTCGTTTTCGCCCTCGCTGGTCTAATTTAGGTACGTGGCAAAAGCAGAGATAACCGACGAGGTAGACCGGATAGTAGCGGCCTGGGCCAAAGAAGTGCCCTCTTTTGACACTAGCCCCATGCACGTTCTTTCCCGCCTGTCGCGCCTGGCCCGGCACCTTGATTTGGCGCGCCGGCGAGCCTTTTCAAAAGCAGAATTGGAAACCTGGGAATTCGATGTTTTGGCGGCCCTACGGCGAGCAGGCAGCCCCTACGAGCTCACCGCCGGAAAGCTGATGAACGAATTGCTGGTTTCCTCGGGCACCATGACTAACAGGGTGGATCGACTCGAGCAAAAGGGCCTGGTCTGCCGCCGCGCCTGCGAAACGGACCGGCGCGTAGTGAACGTGGCCCTAACTGAACTGGGCATCCGCCGGGTGGAAAAGGCCATGGGCGAACTTCTCCAATTTGAGCAAACCGCCCTCAGTCCCCTCACAGAGGCGCAGCGCCGCGAACTCGCCAACCTGTTGCGCCCCCTGTTAGCCAACTTTGAAAAGTAGCCGGCTAGTCGCCCTCGACTTTCGAGGCGGCCTCTAGCCACTGTTCTTCCAGCTCGTCCAGGTCGGATTGCTTTTCCTGCAACCGCCTATTCAGCTCGGCCAGCTTAGAGATCCCTTCGGCGGATAGGTCTGCAGATACTTCCGCCATTTTCTGTTCGAGCTCAGCGATTTGGGCCTGGGCCTTATCTACCTTGCGTTCCAGCGAACGGGCCAGTTTGCGGGCCGCATACTGAGCGTTGCCATCCGAAGCCTCCTTCTTAGGTGCAGCCTGGGCTCCACCGCGCTTAGAGCGCATTTGCAAGTACTGGTCCACTCCCCCGGGCAGATCCAGTAGCTCGCCCGTTCCAAGCAAGGCCATCTGGTGGTCAGTGGCACGTTCGAGCAAATATCGATCGTGCGAGACTACCACCAGCGTGCCGGGGAAGGAATCTAGCAGATCTTCCATCTGAGCCAGGGTGTCTGTATCCAGATCGTTAGTGGGTTCGTCTAAAAGCAACACGTTGGGTTCGGACATTAATAGGCGCATAAGCTGCAGGCGACGCCGTTCCCCACCCGATATGTCACTGATGCGCGTCCAGGCGCGTTCTTTTGTAAACCCCAGCCTTTCCACCAACTGGGAGGCGCTTATTTCCTTACCCGCTACCACGATCGACTGTTTCACGTCGGCTACCGCCTCGACCACGCGCCTATGTGCTATCTGGTCGAGCTCGTGGGTAGCTTGCGACAAGGTGGCAAGCTGAACAGTTTTGCCACGTCGAATATGGCCCGAGGTCGGTTCCAAACTTCCCTGCAGTAGACGCAGCAGAGTAGTCTTACCGGCCCCATTTATGCCTACTATTCCCACGCGTTCACCGGGAGCCAGCCGCCAGGTGACACCTTCGAGGATGGGGTCTTGGCCGGGGTAGGAGAAAGTCACATTCTCGAGATCTATAACGCGTTTGCCCAGCCGGGCAGTGGCCATAGAAACCAGTTCCACGCTGTCGCGAGGCGGCGGTACGTTCTGGATTAGCGACTCTGCTGCCTCAATGCGAAATTTGGGTTTTGAGGTGCGAGCAGGCGCCCCGCGCCGCAGCCAGGCGAGTTCTTTGCGCAAAGCATTTTGCCGTTTCTCGGCTGCCACCTGGGCGGCGTGCGCACGCTCTTCGCGCGCCAAAATGTAGGCCGCGTAAGAGCCCTCGTAGATCTCGATGTGGCCGGCAATCTGCGGTTTGCCAAAACCGGGGTCGACCCCGGGGACAACCTCCCAGATGTAAGAACAGACCGCATCCAAAAACCACCTGTCGTGCGTTACTACCACTAGCGCTCCAACATTGTCCCGATGCGAGCGCAGATACTCGGCAAGCCAGGCTACGCCCTCGACATCTAAGTGGTTTGTGGGTTCGTCCAGCAGCAGCAGGCGCGGTTTAGCAACTAAAGCGGCGGCCAGGCACACGCGTCTGCGCTGGCCTCCCGAGAGCTCGCCGGCCAGCGTGTCGAGGCTAATCCCCTCTAGCAGTCCGGCGTGGATTGAGCGTACGTCGGGATCGGAAGCCCATTTATATTCGGGCGCATCCCCGTGCAGCACTTCGCGTACGGTGGCTTGCGGATTCGGCTGGTCCACCTGCCCAACCAAGCCAATGTCTACCCCGTCGGTCACTGTTCGCAGGCCAGAATCCAGCTCCTGGCTGCCGGCTAACAGGCGCAGCAACGTAGACTTTCCGGCCCCGTTTGGCCCAAGTACCCCAATGCGGTCCCCGTCTGCAATCCCGGCCGTAAAATCAGCTAATATTTTGCGGGAGCCCGCTAGCGCTCCTGCATTTTGCACACCTAACAAGTGAGCCATCTATTTTCCCTCAATCCTTGCCCCCAGGGCGGGCCCTTGAGTAACAATTGCGCGCGCAACGGAATCTAACTTTTGCAGTTTTGCAGCTATTCGCCGCCCGGATTCCCCGTCTGGTGCCAACGCCACCACTGTGGGTCCCGACCCTGAAACCTGCGCGCACAGTGCGCCCGCGCTAGTTGCGGCCTCGATTACTTCGGCAAGAGCGCCCCGCTCTGCAACCGCGGCCGCTTGCAGATCGTTGAACATCATTCCCGCAAGGCGGCGCGGGTCAGGATCTATCAACGCCTCCCCAAGCTGGCCCTCTAGTGGCCTGAGGGAGGTGGCAGGCAGCACCCAGCTCGGGTGGGTTGGGCGAGGTAGCTGGTCAAAACGTTTGAAGACGGTGGGAGTAGAGAGACCGGCTCCGTTGGCGCAGGCAAAGACCCAGTGGCGCCTGCAGGCAGGTACAGGGAAAAGGTGATCCCCGTAAACTGTGCCGAGGGCGGCGTTGCCGGCAAGTGCAAATGGAACGTCAGCCCCGAGCGTGCGCGCTAGCTGCTGCCAGTCCCCTTTGACCCCGAAGGTTGCCGCCGTAGCAACAATTGCTGCTGCAGCATCTGCTGATCCTCCGGCCATGCCCCCTGCTACCGGGACTCGTTTCGTTATTGTCAGCGCTGCCGCGCTCTCTATACCCGCCTCTCGCAGCACTGCCTTGGCGGCTTTTACTGCAAGGTTCGCATTTGTGGGTAGTTCCAGCAGTTCCTGAGGCAGCGCCAGTTCCTGTCCGGTTTCGCTGAGCATGCGCGTACGCACCGACCAGGCCGGAGCGGGTGCTATTGCCACCTCTTCGCGCAAATCTACGGCCATAAAAACGGTGCGCAGTGGGTGGTAGCCACGTTCGTCGGGGGCACCGCAGGCTAAGGTTACGTTTAGTTTTCCGGGCGCAGATGCCTTCACGAATTAGCCTCTTGCGAAATCTTTACGAAGTCAGCCACAGTCAATGTTTCCCCACGACGAGCCGGATCGATGCCGGCTTTCTGCAGCACTTCGGCGGCAGCGTCGGCGGAACCGAAATACCCTTTCAGAGCCTGCCGCAATGTCTTGCGCCGCTGGTTAAACGCGGCATCTATCAGCGTAAACACGCTGGTCCGATCCGCCTTGGGACTGGGCGTGCGACGCAGGCGCACCAGCGCAGAATCTACGTTTGGGATTGGCCAGAACACTGCCCGCCCTACGGTTCCGGCGCGCTCTGCTTGACCGTACCAGGCGGCTTTCACGGACGGCACCCCATAGGTGCGGTTGCCTGGGCCGGCCGCCAGCCGGTCTGCGACCTCAGATTGGACCATAACCAGCACGGTGTGCACAGACGGAAGTGCCTCAAGGAGCGTGAGCAGCACGGGCACAGCAACGTTATAGGGCAGGTTCGCCACGATGTGCGTGGGTGGTCCAGCAAAAATTTTCGACGGAGGGCCAGCTACGATCTTTGCCTGTTCGAGTTTTTCCGCCGCCGTAACTTCCATCGCATCTGCTAACAGCACCCGCAGACGAGACCCGGCCTCCGCCTGTCTGGCGAGGACCGTTTGTGGGAGCGCCGCGGCAAGCCGGGGATCTATTTCTACGGCAGTTACGCCGGCGCCGGCCTCGAGCAGAGCTAACGTAAGTGAACCGAGCCCCGGACCTACCTCGAGCACGTGCTGGCCGTCTACGTTGCCTGCCTCGCGCACGATTTTCCGAACAGTGGAGGCATCGTGAACAAAATTCTGCCCTAATACTTTGGTTGGCGTCACTCCTATGGCTGAGCAGATTTCGCGTATTTCGGCTGGGCCTAAAAGGCCAGCTTCAAGGGAAGAATTGTTCACGCTCATAAGGTTACACGGGGTTCGAGGGCAGAAAAAGTTGGTTTTAACGCAAGGTTGGCACCCTGCGAAAAGCAAGGTGCCAACGCTTGGCTGGAGGCTGAATAAGACTACTTGAGGGTGACGGTGCCGCCGGCCTCTTCCAGAGCAGCCTTGAGTTCTTCTGCCTTCTCCTTCGGAGCGCCTTCGAGGATGGCCTTAGGAGCGGAATCAACCAGGTCCTTGGCTTCCTTCAGGCCGAGCGAAGTGGCAGCGCGGACAGCCTTGATGACGGCGATCTTCTTGTCGCCAGCAGATTCGAGGACTACGTCGAATTCGGTCTTTTCTTCGGCTGCGGGGGCATCGCCTGCACCCGGGGCGGCAACGGCAACGGCGGCCGGAGCAGCAGCTTCAACATCGAATTCTTCTTCGAACTTCTTGACGAATTCGGAGATTTCGATGAGGGTCATTTCCTTGAAAGCATCGAGTAGCTCGTCGGTAGTGAGCTTAGCCATTTTGGCATCCTTTCGGTTTGTCCTGCTTCGCGAGCAGAGGTTTTCTTTTGTGGCCTAACGGCCGGGTTTTAGCAGACTAAGCTGCCTTTTCCTGCTTCTCGCGCAGGGCGTCGATGGTGCGCACCGTCTTGAGGGCGGGCGCATTGAAGACCTGTGCAGCCTTGGCGATAGGAGCCTTGAGGACTCCTGCAACCTTGGACAGCAGAACTTCGCGCGACTCGAGGTCGGCGAGCTTCTTGACGTCTTCAACGGTAAGAGCAGTGCCATCCATGACACCGTTCTTCAGTACGAGTGCTTCGTTGTCCTTCGCGAAGTCACGCAGTGCCTTAGCCGCATCGACGGCTTCGCCGGAAACAAATGCGATAGCGGTAGGTCCGACTAGGTCCTCGCTAAGGCCTTCGACGCCAGCATTTTTGGCTGCGATACGGGCAAGCGTGTTCTTCACGACGGAATAGGTAGCAATACCAGTAAGCGAGCGGCGCAGCGTCTTGAGCTGCTCCACGGAAAGCCCACGGTATTCCGTCAGCAGCACCGCGTTAGAAGAGCGGAAGAGCTCTTCTAGTTCGGCGATTGCCGCAGACTTTTCAGGCCTTGCCATAGGCCCTCCTTCCGATCGTGCCACAGGCCGGAGGGGGATATAGAAAAACCCCGGGCATAGGTGCCGGGGCATACAAGCAGAAGCTATAGCGCTTTGGTCACCTACGCCGGCTCCATCCGGATTTGAGTCCACGCTTTGCGGACACCTGCGGTCTTGGGCGATTACTAGGGTAGCAGTGGGGCGCCCCTGCACCAAGCCTTCCTAGTTTTTTGTGCGCAACGCTACACCCACCACTGCTGGTAAGCCAGATATGCAGACATAACTACCACCATCGTCAGTAGGGCTAGGCGGATCAGCTTAGTTCCGCCTTTGACTACCGTCCGCGCCCCGAGTTGCGCTCCAATTACGTTTGCGACGGCAAGGGCAAATCCTAGCGCCCACCAGATGTGCCCGGCGAGGGCGAATACCACCAGGCCGCCAATGTTGGTACAGGTGTTTACTACTTTCGCGAGAGCTGCAGAACGCAGGAAGCTTTGGCTTAGCAGGGCGGTAAATCCCATAATCAAAAACATCCCTGTGCCCGGGCCGAATAGTCCGTCGTAGACCGCTACAAGGGCCACCAGCAGGAATGCGCCTATGCGTCCTCGGCGGGAGGGAGTGCGCGTGGTTTCTATTTCTTTTCCAAACGAGGGCTTTAGCGCAACGAATGTTCCGGATAGGAGCAACAGGACGATCACTATGGGCCGCATGTAGTCCGAGTTGATTGCGGAGGCAGTAGCGGCTCCGAGGCCCGCGCAGAGGACGGCCACTGGGCCATATTTGATGAGCTGTTCTTTAGAAACTCCGACGTTGCGGGTTAGCGACACGGCCGCCGATGCGGTACCGCATACGGCCGCGAGCTTGTTTGAGGCAAGCGCAACGGCCGGGGCAAGGTGTGGCATGGTGGACATGATCAGCGGAATCAATATGAGTCCGCCCCCACCTATCACCGCGTCAATCCAGCCGGCGACAGCTGACCCTACTAACAAAATTGCCCACAAGGAAATACTCACGCGTGCAATATTACGCGCTCATCCACAACTGAATATGCAGCGGAGACCCTTCTTACATTTCTGGTTTTCGCCCTTCAGTCCCAAGGCGCAAGATTGGGAGCCTCGGGTAGGTAGGGTGCGCTCTGGGTGCGGACGGGCATTGTTGGTCAAGAGCTTGGTGAGTAGGGTGCGCTCTGGGTGCGGAAGGGCATTGTTGGTCAAGAGCTTGGTGAATGGGGTGCGCTCTGGGCGCGGAAGGGCATTTGCGCGAAGCGCAAGGGCAGGAGAGCACCCTACTCACCTAAGCGTGCGCCGAACAAACCTTTGCGCGAAGCGCAAGGGCAGGAGCGCACCCCATTCACCAAGCTCAACGGACGGGCATTTGCGCGAAACGCAAAGGCGGGAGCGCACCCTACCTACCTCAGCTTGTGGGCGCGGAGATGCCTATTACGGTATTTATCGCACAAAAAGAGCACCCCTTTGGTTGGGGTGCTCTTTTTACCTGCCTATGGGATCGACTCAGTGAGCGTCACCTAGCAGGTCGCGAGTTAGAGAGGCATCCAGCGGAATACCGGGGCCCATGGTGGTGGACACGGTAGCCTTCAGGATGTAGCGGCCCTTGGAGGAGGCCGGCTTCGCGCGAAGAATTTCGTCAAGAACGGTCGCGTAGTTCTCGGTGAGCTGCTCGGCAGTGAACGAGACCTTGCCGATGGCGAATGCCATGTTGGCGTGCTTGTCTACGCGGTATTCGATGCGGCCAGCCTTGATTTCTTTGACGGCCTTTTCGACGTTCATGGTCACAGTGCCGGTCTTGGGGTTCGGCATGAGGCCGCGGGGACCTAGCACGCGCCCGAGGCGGCCGACTTTGCCCATCATGTCGGGGGTAGCCACTGCTACGTCAAAGTCGGTGTAGCCCTTCTGGACCTTCTCGATAAGTTCATCTGCGCCGACTTCGTCAGCTCCGGCATCGATCGCCTGCTGTGCACGCTCGCCAGCGGCAAAGACCAGGACCCGCTGGGTCTTGCCAGTGCCGTGCGGCAGGGACACAGTGCCACGAACCGCCTGATCGGCCTTGCGCGGGTCAACCCCTAGACGCATGACAACTTCGACGGTCGCATCGAACTTAGTTGTGGACGTTTCTTTGGCCAGCTTCATGGCCTCGAGGGGTGCGTATAGCTCGCCCTTGTGGACCTTTTCAGCTGCGGAACGGTAGCTCTTAGAGCGTTTCATTCTGCTTCTCCTTGCAGTTGTGGTGAACGAGGTGCTCTACCTCTTCCACTCCCCTTTACGGGATCTTTTAGGTTGGGTTACTTGCCTTCGACGGTGATACCCATGGAACGGGCGGTGCCGGCAATGATCTTGCAGGCGGCGTCGATGTCGTTTGCGTTCAGGTCTTCCATCTTGGTCTGCGCAATTTCGCGCACCTGATCCATGGTGACCTTGCCAACCTTGACGGTGTTCGGGGTGCCCGAACCCTTGTCGAGCCCAGCAGCCTTCTTGATCATTTGGGAGGCCGGCGGAGTCTTGGTGATGAACGTGAACGAGCGATCCTCGTAAACGGTGATCTCGACTGGAACAATGTTGCCACGTAGGGATTCGGTGGCGGCGTTATAGGCCTTGCAGAATTCCATGATGTTCACGCCGTGCTGGCCTAGGGCCGGGCCGACGGGAGGTGCCGGGTTTGCGGCGCCTGCCTGGATCTGCAGTTTGATCAGGCCGACAACCTTCTTCTTAGGTGCCATGTTGGGTCCTTCTCAATCTGAGTACGTAGCGGGATTTCCCCGCTTGTGTTTACATGTTGCGCCCTGGCGATGGGCACAGGAGTCGATCTTAGCGCTCGGGGGCGCCAAAATGCGACTTGCGTGAGTGAGTTCACGCAAGACTTTGTTAGTTGGACTTCATTACCTGGTTGAAGCCGAGTTCTACTGGGGTCTCGCGTTCGAAGATAACCACCAGAACCTTGAGTTTCTGATTTTCGGGCATGATCTCGGAGATTGTCCCCTGCATGGTGGCGAAGGGCCCGTCGATGACGGTGACGGATTCGCCGACCTCGTAATCCACCTTGATTGGTAGTGGTTCTTCCTTCTTGGGTTTTGCCTGCCCGGCTTCGAATTCGGCTGCCGCCTCAGATTCTGGGGTGGGCGCGAGCAGGTTCACTACCTCGTCTAGTTGTAGTGGCACGGGGGCTTGCCTATCGCCGACGAAACCGGTCACAGCCGGGGTGTCTTTTACTACACGCCAGGCGTCGGGGTTTTCTTGCACCAGTTCCATGCGAACGAGGGCGTACCCCGGGATGCGCACCCGGTCCACTACCTTGCGGTTGGTGTTCTTTATTTCGATGACCTTTTCCATGGGGACTTCTACCTGGTAGATGTAGTCCTCCATGTTGAAGGTTTGGATTCGCTGTTCCAGGTTTGCTTTTACTCTGCGCTCGTAGCCGGAGTAGGTGTGCAGCACGTACCAGTATCCGGGCAGAAATTCGAGCTCCTCGCGCAGTTGCTCGGCAGTGGCGCTAGTTTCGCCATCCTGGCCCTGATCGCCCTCTTTTTGGGTGGCTTCCGTGGGTTCGCCTTCAGCTGGAGCCGCTTCCCCTTCGGAGGACACGCGGCCGCCTTCGGGCTCTTCACTAGCTTCGGCTGGCGCGGCTTCGACAGCGGCCTGTTCGCCCTCTTCTGGCGCAGCTTCCGCCTGCTCGACCTTGGGGGCCTGGGCGGTTTCAGGTTCTGTTGCTTCAGCGCGAACTTCCTCTTCGGGAACCTCGTTTTGTTCTGACACGAAATACTCCTAGACGCTAAAAGATGAGCTTGACGAGGGCGGAAAACCCGAAGTCCACCAGGGCTATGAAGGCCATAATGGTGACCACGAAAATAATTACCACCAAGAAGTAGGTCCACAGTTCGTCGCGGGACGGGTAGACAACTTTCTTTAGCTCTGCAATCACCTGGCGGAGGAACAGGGCAACGCGGGCGAATATTCCCGTCTTCTCTTGCTCAGTTCCTTTTGCTGTTTCGGCCACGTTCACCTCACTGGTAGCGACTCCGCTTTACAGGTGGGAGCCGGGTTTTCTTTTTCCAACTGATCCCAGCTTACCCGGGAACCTGCCTAAGTGGCAGGGCAGGAGGGACTCGAACCCACAACCGCCGGTTTTGGAGACCGGTGCGCTACCAATTGCGCCACTGCCCTAAAGTTAGCTCAGTTAGAACTAACTAGCTCGTTTACTCTAGCGGAGTTCGCCCACCTGATCAAAATCCTCACCAGAAACTGTGACTTTTCCCCTAGAGGGCAGGTCCGTGCAAGTAAACATGAGCTCAAGTTTGTTTGAGTGGCTGGCAAATAGACAATTCGTTAGGTCGGGTGAAACATGGCAGAATGAAGCCATGGCAAATGTTACCTCCCGCGTATCCAAACGGATCGGCGCAATTGCAACTTCTGCCACCTTGGCAGTTTCAAATAAAGCTAAAGCTTTGAAAGCGCAGGGCAAACCTGTAATTGGTTTCGGCGCTGGCGAACCCGATTTCGCAACTCCCGACTACATTGTCGAGGCTGCCATTGCGGCAGCGAAAGATCCAGTCAACCACAAGTACAGCCCCGGCCGCGGTCTTCCCGCGTTGCGCGAGGCAATTGCTAAGAAGACACTTCGCGATTCTGGTTACGAAGTGGATCCCGCCAACGTTCTTGTTACTAATGGTGCTAAGCAGGCTGTTACCCAAACGTTCGCCGCCCTCCTTGATCCTGGCGACGAAGTGCTACTGCCTACCCCCTACTGGACTACTTACCCCGAGGTCATCAGCCTATCGGGCGGTGTCACAGTACCCGTGTTTGCTGACGCCGACCAGAACTTCAAGGTGACAGTCGACCAACTCGAGGAAAAGCGCACCCAGAAAACAAAAGTAGTCCTAATCTGTAGCCCCACTAACCCAACGGGCGCGGTCTACACTCCGGCCGAGCTGCGAGCAATTGGCCAGTGGGCATTGCACAAGGGCGTGTGGGTAGTAGCCGACGAGATCTACGAGCACCTGCTTTACGACGGCGCGCAGCCCGCTCACATTGTCAAAGAGGTCCCCGAATTGGCCGACCAGACGGTGGTGATTAACGGGGTGGCAAAAACTTATGCCATGACCGGCTGGCGGGTGGGGTGGATGATTGGTCCCACTGACGTGATTACTGCGGCCGCAAATTTGCAGTCACACCTGACCTCTAATGTTTGTAACGTGGCCCAACGGGCCACCCTCGAAGCAGTGTCCGGCCCCCTCACAGCGGTCGAGCAGATGCGCGCCGCTTTCGATCGCCGTCGCAAGAAAATGGTCGAAATGTTGAATCAGATCGATGGCTTCGAGGTACCTACACCGCGTGGAGCGTTCTACGTGTATGCCTCTGTAAAAGGCGTTCTCGGGCGCGAGATTGCCGGACACACCCCTACCACCTCCGCCGAGCTAGCTCAGCTAATTTTGCAAGAGGCCGAAGTCGCTGCAGTTCCTGGCGAGGCGTTTGGCCCTTCCGGCTACCTGCGTTTCTCATATGCTCTGGGCGACGACGATCTGGTAGAGGGGATCTCCCGCGTACAAAAACTGATAGGCACCAAGTAGGTCGAGGATCTTGAGACTACGTCACACAGCGGCAATCGCCACCATTTTGGTGGTGATTGCCCTGTGCGTGCTTGGTTTCACCTACGCCGACATCCGCAACCCCGATCCTCGCGACGAGGGCACAATTATTCAAATTGACCGGTCGGTGTCCTAAGTGGCGGCAAAGCGCACTAATAAGAGACTTCCGCTTCGCCCTCTTGGCAATTTCCGTTCTCGCCTCACCACCATGACCCTTTCAGTGGCGGTAGTGTGCGTAGCATTCTTGGGGCTGACACTTATGTTGTCTGCCATGGCTACCGCAGCCTCGCGCGAATTTCGCAACGCCGACACCTTTCGGGATTCGGTGCACACATTTGCCGAGGGCGCAAAATTTCCTACTACCTCGAATGCCGTATACGGCTACCTGTCTAGGCGCAACCCCTTTGATTACTCCGCCTACCTGGGCTTTTACAACGGAAATCTGGACGCTCACCAGGGCAGGTGGGGTATCCCAGCCTACAACGATTCTCAACTGCTAGCGGCTCTGCACAACTATTTGCCGGCCAGACGGGGCACCACCCAGGTGGTAAAAACCTCCCGCACCCAGTACCTGGTAACCGTGCTTCCCCTGCAAGTAAAGGGCGACAAGCCTGGCGCACTGGTGCTGGTTCAAGATCGCAACGCCCGCCTATGGGAGGCGATGCAGTTCCTGTGGCTCTATTTCGGTTTCGCCGCTACCTCAATCTCGCTGCTATACGTAGGTATTCGGATTATGTCCGGAATAATGCTGCGCTCTTTAGAAGAAATGGTAAAGGTATCGCAGGCCACCGACAAAGACGATCTTTCACAGCGAATGCCGGTTTCGTCCTCGAGGGAACTGTCGATCGTAGCTTCTTCTTTCAACCAAATGTTGGATCGGCTCGAGACTTCTTTGGAATCGCAGCGCAACCTAATGGACGACGTTGGGCACGAATTGCGCACCCCCATCACCGTAGTGTCCGGGCATCTACAGGTAATGGATCCGCACGATCCCGACCAGATCGAAAAAGTAAAAAAGCTAGCGTTAGACGAACTCGCGCGCATGGAACGGCTGACTAACGACGTAACTACAATGGCGGCAGCTGGGCGTACCGGTTATTTCCAATCCGACCCGATCGACATGTTCGACCTCGCACTAAACGTTTACGAGGGGGCTACGGCCCTTGGGGAGCGCAAATGGAAGCTGGGCGAAATAACTCCCTTGGTGTATATCGGGGATGCCCAACGCATCCAGCAGGCTTGGATGGCATTAGTGTCGAATGCGGTGAAATATTCGGGGGCGGATAGCACTATAGAAATCGGTCTCACTACCTCCGACTGCCCGCCCCTGTTAGATGAAAGCGGCCAGGTAGTTGCCACCAATGTTATAAGGCGCACCAATTCCAAGGCGGGGCCCAGCCCAGTCTTGCCAGAGCGGCCTGATAAGAATTGTGGAATAATGCGACTTTGGGTAAGGGATAACGGGATCGGCATTCCAGAAGATTCACAAAGTCGGGTCTTCGAACGCTACATGCGGGCGGATTCGTCGAGGCCGGGATCCGGGCTTGGGCTAGCTGTCGTAACCGCAATTGCAACGGCGCACGGTGGTTTCCTCGAGCTGCGCTCCAGGGAAGGAGTAGGGTCAGTTTTCGCTATCGCACTACCGACCGACACGTCAACCGCCGACATTGAAGGGAACGTGGACGAGTGACAAAAATACTCGTTGTTGAAGACGAAGCAGGCATTTCCTCCTTCATCGCCCAAGGCCTTGAAAAAGAGGGTATGGAGGCCGTGGTCGCCCAGAGCGGCGGCGCTGCCATAGATCTTGTGTTGGGCGACGAATTTGACCTGGTTATATTGGACATTGGCCTGCCGGACATGGATGGGTTCGAGGTGCTTAAGCAGATTCGCGGCCAGGGTGTGACCATGCCCGTCATAGTCCTTACCGCCCGTTCATCTGTCGAAGACACGGTGGCGGGGCTCGAGGGCGGCGCCGACGACTACATGCCTAAACCGTTCCGTTTCGAGGAGCTGGTGGCGCGCATTAAGCTGCGCATCAAGCAGTCCGGTGGAGCTAACGGCAATGCAGAAAACCTTATTACCGTGGGCAACTTGGAGCTGGATACTCGACGCCGCCAGGCTGTGGCCGACGGGAAAAAGGTGGAACTGTCTTCGCGCGAGTACACTATGCTGCAGGCTTTCATGGAGCACCCCGACCAGGTGCTGTCTAGGACGCAGCTACTCGAGATGGTGTGGGGGTACGGCTTCGATCCAGGTTCCAACGTAATCGACGTTTACGTGGGCTATCTTCGTCGCAAGATTGGCGCCAAACGCATCGTCACTGTTCGTGGCATGGGCTACAGACTGGCGATCATCTAGAAATCTTTCCCCGCTCCAGTCGCAGTTGTATAGGCTGGATAGATGATCAGGAAGTCCCGGCACAAAGTTGTACTAGATTCGTGGGTGGTAGACCAGGCCAATAGGAAGGCCGGCACCGCGGCAGTGTCAGTGCGTCACATTGACGGGGTTTTTGTGCGCTACCATCTGGTTACGGCTAAGTCTTCGGTGGCTACTCCCCCTACTTTCGTTCTGATTCATGGTATCGGGGTGTCGGCCCGTTACTTCGTTCCTCTGGCACACGAACTTTCTAAGTACGGGAACGCAATCCTGTTTGACCTGCCCGGTTTCGGAGGGCTCCCGAAACCCAGCGAGGCCATGGATATAAAGTCCTTTGCGCGCACCGTGGCCGCTACTTTGAAAACTCTTGCGACTGAGGAACGCATTTCTACCCCGGTGGTGGTGCTCGGACATTCCATGGGAGCGCAGGTGGCTATGGAACTGGCTCGTATCTGCCCCGAACTAGTAGAGGCAATAATGTTGCAGGGAGCGCCGGTAAATGCCCGCGAGCGATCCCTGCACGAGGCTGCTTTGCGATTCTTGCAGTCCAGTGCTCACGAGCCCATAAAGCTGGGTTTGATCGCTGCACGCGCCTACCTGCTTTCGGGGGTGGCCTGGTTCTTAGAGACGCTGCCCGCGATGATGAATTTTGCGATCGAAGATCGCATTGAAGAATATCAGGGCGAGCTGGTGATCTCGCGTGGCGAATACGATTCGATTGCTCCCAGGGGCTGGCTGGCCGAGCTGTGTAGTTCTCGAGGTGCCGAGGGGCGGACCCGTCTGGTGGAGGTTTCTGGCGGGGCGCATTCCGTTATTTTCAAGTATGCCGACGTTGTGGCCGACGAGTTGGCTCAACTAGCCCACGCCCGCTCTCGCGCTAACAAGTGGGCTACAGATTCGCCCTCACCTTGGATTCAACTGCGCGTAGGCGACTACGAAATTGCCGAGGGCGGCGATCTGCCTCCTTTGCACAAGCTACGTCAGGTCGTGGAAACGGCTACCGACTATGCCCTAGGGGCCCTCGTGGCAATTCCTAGGGCAGTTGCAGCGGACTTTTCGGATGCTCCCGATCAAGTGTCTAAGCTTTCCTCAAAAGTGCCGCTGCGGGGGCCTCTGAGCGGTTTGGAATGTTGGATGCTTCCCGGGGTTTGGGAGCAGCCTATGGCAATGTCTGCCATTGCCCGGGACATTGTTGCTCGCGGTGGGAAAGTCCGCATGCTGCCGCAACTGAAGAATATGCTCGGGCCTGTTCCGGATTTGGCCAAACTTGTAGAAGAACGTCTGCGCGAGACGGATGCTAGAGGCATCGTGTTGGTAGCCCATTCGAAGGGCGGCTTGGTTGGGCGGCGCGTGCTGGCGGGACCGGAGGGGCAACGAGTGCGTGCAATGGTCTCACTTGGCGCCCCGTTTAGGGGCAGCCCTTTGGCGAACGGTTTTTTGGGAACGGCATCGCACACCTCCGATTTGCGTCCATCCGGGTTGGAAGCTGAATGGCAATCCCAATCGTTGCCGCAGGTAGATGCCCGTATTATTGCGATAAGTGCCCGGTGGGACGAACATGTTCCGCCCACCGAGTTACCCGGCGCCCAAAACGTAGTGGCCCCTACCATCGGGCACATGCGCCTGCTTACCTCAAAGCAGGCGCGGGCCCTGGTAATACGGGCCCTGACGGCGATGGCAACGCCACGGGATTAGAGCGCTACGTTCACAGCTACCGGTTCGGGAACTAGAGACACCCCGTAGGTGGCGCGGACGTGTTCGCGCACGTACCGGCTGAGTTCGGCAACTTCCTGGGCGGTGGCGCCCCCTCGATTAGTGAGGGCGAGTACGTGCTTTGAGGACACGGTTGCCCGCCCCGTGCTTCCAGGTGCTTTAGCGGACTTTCCAATGCCGGAGTGGTCGATTAGCCAGGCTGCAGAAGATTTTATTTGTCCTTTAATCTGCGGGCCCGTCCCGGTTACAGAATCGAGCAACGAATGGTTCTGCACCGCAAATTTGGGGGCTTCTTCTGGCAGCGCCGCGGCCGTTTCTTCGCTCATTATCGGGTTTGTGAAGAACGAGCCAGCGCTGGCAGTGTCGGGATCTGAATAGTCCAAGACCATACCTTTTGAACGGCGTAAATCTAAGACTGCCTCCCGCAGTGCGGCCGAGCTTACGCGCTCGCCTATTTCAACCCCTAGGTGATTTGCCAGCTGCCCGTAGCGCACCGGAGCGGAACGGGTCGCATGCATCATCTGGAATTGAACTTCCAAAACTACGTAACGGCCCGTGGGACCCCAGGTTTGGCCACCGCCGGCGTTGGGATCAGTAAGGGACCTTTTCAACACCGAGGTGCGATACCCCAGCTTCAAGTCGGCAAGGGGAAGCATTCGCCGGGCACTGCGCGCCCTGTCCCAAACGGTAACGAGCGCCAGGATGTCGGCCGCCTCAGCACCGTAAGCGCCAATATTTTGCACCGGAGCAGCCCCCACGCTGCCTGGAATCCCCGACATTGCTTCCGCTCCAGCCCAGCCCCTGCTTATGGCCTCACAGACAAAGTCGTCCCAGGGATGACCCGCTACTACAGAAACGGTAGCTCCCCCGCAGGCGGATTCATCCGGAACCCGAATTCCCCGTCTGTTGTCGATCAGCACTACCCCGTCGAAAGGATCGTCCGAGGCAACAATATTGGACCCCCCGCCCAGCACCAGCAGAGGCTGACAGGCAGCATCGGCAGCCCTCACGGTATCGATTATTTGTTCTTCCGTGGTCGCAACTACAAGCTCTTTAACCTTGCCCCCAACCCCCAACGTGGTCAGCTGCGCTAGCGTGGCCGTGCCAGCTTCGATAGCCGCCTGCCTGCCCGGTGCGCACCATGGCACAGGGGACGGACGCGCGCATCCGGCCTCGGAAGGAATAGGCCCACAAGAATCAACAAAGTCCATACCATCAACCTTATAATGCCCGCGGGGACGAAGGCATAAAAAACTCCCTGCCAAGGGCAGGGAGCCTAATCGAAAATCAGTTAGCGCGTCTCGCGGTGCGTAGTAGCCTTGCGGCAACGCGGGCAGAACTTGGACAATTCCAGCCGATCCGGGGTATTGCGCCGATTCTTCTTAGTGATGTAGTTGCGCTCTTTACACTCCGTGCAGGCCAGAGTGATCTTAGGGCGCACGTCCGATGACTTGCTTGCCACGATTCATTCCTCTTTTCGCTTGACCGCCGGAGCGGATGGCTATTTTCTGTAGTAGCGAGGGGGAGACTCGAACTCCCGACCTCACGATTATGAGTCGTGCGCTCTGACCGGCTGAGCTACCTCGCCACTGGTTCTAAAAGAACCTGAGCCCCGAACGAGATTTGAACTCGTGACCTCATCCTTACCAAGGATGCGCTCTACCGCCTGAGCTATCGGGGCAACAGTGAACAAGCTTAGCCCGCCGATCTTTGCTGAGCAAGATCGGGGCCCTGCGAGGCTCGTCACTTAACCAGTAGCTACCTACTGACCGTGGCGGGTGAGGGATTCGAACCCCCGAAGGCGAAAGCCATCTGATTTACAGTCAGGTCCATTTGGCCGCTTTGGTAACCCGCCAGTGCGTTTTCACGCTTGCGCCGTAACGAACGGTGCCCCGAAAGAATAGCAAAGTTCCACTCCCAAATGCTAATCGCCAGGACGTGACAGTTGCCACTAGTAAATTTTGCGAGTAATTTTCAGTGCAGCAACGCTTTGGCCAAAAACTGATGAAGGAGACAAAATGGCAGGCCAATCCTCATTTGACGTAGTTTCAAAAGTCGACCGCCAGGAAGTAGACAACGCGGTTAATCAATGCGCAAAAGAAGTTTCTTCGCGCTACGACTTCCGCGGAGTTGACGCCTTGGTAAAACTGAACGGGGACACTATCACACTCGAAGCGAACACTCCCGAACGCGTAAACGCCATAATAGACATCTTAGAATCAAAACTTTTTCGCCGCGGCGTCTCGCTAAAGGCAGTAGATTTTGGCGACAAGGAGGCCAAACCTTCTGGGAAAATCTGTCGCCTAGTGGGAACTCTGCGCGAAGGAATTCCCCAGGAAACAGCCAAGAAACTTTCAAAGATCATCCGGGACAAGGGGCCAAAATCTGTCAAAGCCCAAATACAAGGCGACGAATTGCGCGTATCTTCAAAATCCCGCGACGACTTGCAGGCCACAATTTCGCTCCTCAAAGAGGCCGACGTGGACGTAGCACTGCAATTTGTGAACTATAGGTAAAAGTTTTGGGCCCGGCACGTGCCGGGCCCAACCCTAGACATTACTTCTCTACGTCACCTATTAGATCTAGAACCTCGCCCTCGGAAAGTTCGTTGCGAGAAATGCGAGTCATAGCCTCCCTGGAAACCACCTTTACCCGCTCACGGGGGCCACGTCCGCCCTCGACCTCGCCGAAATCCTTCCCCAACTTCTCTTCGTAGGCATTGAGCAACTCCCAGCCCTGCCAGGTAGTAAAGCGCACGCCTCGTTCTTCCAGCAGGCGCACCATAGCATCGTGGCCAACTGCCTTCTGATCTTTGGCGTGCAGCTTGCCCTGGTTACAATCTTCAACCAGGTGGCCGATAGTCTGCTGGGCATCGGACTTGGTCGAACCTATGAGCCCCACCGGGCCACGCTTTACCCAGCCAGTTGCGTACACCCCGTTCAGCGGCTCGCCGTCGGGGCCAATAACGCGTCCTTCCACGTTGGGAATAATGCCGCGCACCTTGTCGAAAGGCAGCCCCTCGACAGGCGAGGAGAAATAGCCCACCGCCCGGTATACGGCCTGTACCGGCCACTCGGTGTATTCGCCCGTGCCCGATACCGTGCCATCGCCATTTAGCTTCGTGCGTTCGGTGCGGAATGCTTTCACGTTTCCGTCCTCGTCAGGCAAAATGGCGACCGGAGCCTCAAACAGGTGAATATGAATGCGCCTGGACGCAGTTTGCTCGGCCGGATCGGTAGTGGCGTAGTTAGTCAGCGTCTTCACAACCTGGCGCGCCTGGTTAGAGGCCTTCAGCTGCTGCTGCGAGCCCTCGTCGAAATCGAAATCTTTCTGATCGACAATCACGTCCACATCTGGTTGTTTGCCCAGTTCCCGCAGCTCCAGGGGGGTGAACTTGACCTGAGCCGGCCCGCGCCGGCCGAAAACGTGCACGGTCTTGATCGGATTCTTCTTTAGACCTTCGTAGACGTTTTCGGGAATCTCGGTGACCAACATGTCCTCGGCGTGCTTAGCCAGCACCCGCGCCACGTCGAGGGCAACGTTGCCCACCCCAATTACAGCTACTTCTTCGGCCTCCAGGGGCCAGGTACGCGGGTAGTCCGGGTTTCCGTCGTACCAAGACACAAAGTCCGCAGCCCCAAAGGACTGGGGCAGGTCAACCCCGGGAATATCCAAAGGACGATCCCGGTCAGAACCGGTCGCCATAACCACCGCATCGTAGTGTTCTTGCAGGTCCTCCACCGTTACATCGTGGCCAATATTTACGTTGGCGAACATGCGAATGTCTCCGCGCTGCAAAATTCTAAACAGCGCCAAAATGATCTGCTTAATGCGCGGATGATCAGGGGCTACCCCGTAGCGAACCAACCCGTACGGGGCTGGCAGCCGTTCAAACAAGTCAATCTGTACATCCAGCCCGGACTTGGCCAAAATGTCGGAGGCATAAATGCCGGCTGGGCCGGCTCCAATAACAGCAACGTTCAGCGGACGCTCACTCATACGGGCCTTTCAATTGTTTTTTCTTGTCAGTAACACTATTTGTGTCAGTTTAGTGCACCGCCGAAGCGGAAAGTAGTTTTAGTGGGCTTAGCCACGCCTGGACCACCATAGTTCATCGGGGTCTGTAGGCGGTTTCCAAAATACCGCAACAGCTAGCCCCGCCAGTGCCGCAACCAGGGCTGCAACTCCGAGTACCAGTGCGAGTATCTTGTTCACATACACTTGACTCAACCTGGCCAACAAGAACAACCCTATTGCCACGCAAAACAGTGCAAATGCCGGCCTATTCGCGAAGCTACCCATCTTTCCTCCCGCGTTCTACCCTACAGGTCAGTGCGCTAGATTGCCTTTCCCGCCGTGGGTGTCGGGGGCCGTGCCTTTTGTTCCTGCTGCGAGGATTCGGTTCGTGCGGCGCGAGGACACCAGCATATCTGCGGTCAAAAACATTAGTGCTACCCACACTATGGCAGTGCCCAACCAGCGCGCCAGCGGCATGTGCTCGTGGAAAATGAATACCCCGATTATCAGTTGCATGACCGGCGAGAAGTACTGGATCATTCCCAGCACACCAAGCGGCAGCCTGGTGGAAACCCAGGCGAACATGGTTTGGGGCACTATGGTCACAATTCCGGATCCGGCAAGTAGCGCCATCATGATCACGATCTCGCGGGTTCCTCCCCCACCTGACAGAATTTTCGAAACCACATCTTTGCCCTGACTGGTCAGGTAAAATTCGTAGACTGCAAGAGGTGGAACGATCGCAGCAGTTTCAATCACCATCCCGGCTACCGGGGGCGTTGATGCAGCCACCTGTTTTTTAGCCAGCGAATAAAAAGCGAAGCACAGCGGTAAGGCTATGGCAATCCAGGGCAAATACCCCATGCCTACTACCATCACCACGATCGAAGCTATTCCACAAAAAATGGCTGCAGCCTGCAGCTTCGACACTTTTTCGCGCAAAACTACGATTCCAAGTGCGACGGTCATGATCGGGTTTATGAAATAGCCTAGGGCAGCGTCTACCGTTCGGCCTGAATTGACCGCGTATACGTAAATCGTCCAGTTCGCGCACACTAAGAACCCGGCAATTATCAACGTCCCTACCGCCCGCCGGTTATGGAGAGTTGAACGTAGATTGCCCATCTTGTGTGTGCAGGCTAAAAATACAATTACTGCTGCCAGGCCCCACAGGGCGCGGTAGAAAACGATTTCTACCGCATCTGCCTGTGCCAGCCAAATGAAGTAGAGGGGGAACATTCCCCAGATCACGTAGGCAGCAATACCTACTAGGTAGCCGGTTTTGTCTATTTGGCGAGCTTGTTCGGACATTTTCCTTACTATTCGAATTAGAGGAGGATTTTGGCGTCGGGAATTTTACGTGCCCACGTTAGGTACAACGCCAAGCCAATGAGTGCTAGGCACCCGGCAAGCGAGAACGTGAGCTGGTAGCCGAGGAGCGGCAGCACAGCCCCAATTACGAAGGGACCTACCCCGGTTGCCAAGTCGATGAGTAAGTAGTAGCTAGACACTGCCATGCCTGCCCTGCGCTGGCCAGCCTTCGCAACCGCACTGGCCTGCCCGGCCGAAATTCCAGTTCCATAGCCAAGGCCCAACAGGGCGGCCCCAGCCAGCAGCGTTATCGACCCGTGCGCGTTGGCGGTAAGCAGATAGCCGCACGTAAAACACAGCAACGTGGGAATAACCACCACGTCGTCGCCGCGCCTGTCCTGCACTACCCCACCAATCGGCCTCGACAATAAAATAACTGCCGCGTACACCACGAAGTACCAGCGGGCGGGCCCTTCAAGCGAGCGGTGAGCAGCAAAGGGCTGCAAAAACGACAGCAAAAAGCCGTAAGCCGCGGAGCAGCACGAAACAACTAGGGCAATCGGCAAGGCTTTGGGCGCCAGCCACTTGTTTATGCCGTGTTCTGGTTCTTTTTCCTGCCCTGGTTCAGCCACTGACAGCTGCTTCCAACACGCCAGAGCCAGGACGGTGGAGGCTCCCGCAATGCCCGTCGAAACGCCAAACTGGATCGCGTACCCATGTGGCAGCGAAGCCAGCCACATACCAACGAAGGGAGCAATTCCGGTGGCCATAGAGGTTCCCGTGGAAAACCATCCGGATCCCTCCCCGCGCCGCGCCGGAGGCACGGTACGCATGGCGGCGCCTGCCAGAATCGTTGCGGTAACTCCAAAGCAGAGTCCGTGAAAGAGACGTATAACTAGCAACACGGTCAGCGACGAAGCCAAAAAATATGCCCCGGCGCTACACACGAACAGGGCAAAAAATATGGCCGCTGGGCCACGCTCTCCGTATCTTTCTAGGGCCCTTCCGGCGATTATTCTGCCGAAGCAGCCGCCGAAAATAAAGATTCCTGAAGTCAATCCTGCTGCCGAGGAGCCTGCAGCAAATTCTGAGATCGCGTATCCCACCATGGTCGACATCAAGAAGTACATAGTCGACATTACGAAAAATGACGAAAATGTAAGCGATATGAAAGATGGGGTGAACAGCTTTGGGGAATTACTGGATTTACTCATACCCTTTTCAGTATAGGGATTTGGCTAGTAATTCCAAGGCTGGGAAGCCATTTGAGGCTTAACATACAAAAGCGCCCAAAAGGGCGCTTCTGTATAGCTTTTCTTGCCTAAGACATGCGATCTACCAGCAGGTCTGCGAACTCGCAGAGTGCGGAGTGGGCGTCGGATTTGGGCAGCGCCTCCAACACTTGCTTCGCCTCGTCGGCCCACTGGCGTGCCAACGCGCGAGTTTGTTCCAGCACCGGGTGTTCACGCAGCAGCCCCACGACTTGTGCCAGTGCCGCATCGTCTTCCAGGTCGTTTTTGAGAAGACGTAAGATCTGGGTTCCCTTCGCGTCCAATTCGCCTTTTGCAGCCTGCGACTTGAGCAGGAGCGTGGGAAGAGTATCGACCCCTTCGCGCAGATCGGTACCCGGGGTTTTGCCAGAGGTTTCGGGATCCGAAGCCAGATCGATTACGTCGTCGGCAATCTGAAATGCAACGCCCACCTTCTCGCCATACTCAGCAACGTAGTTGGCTACTTCTGGTCCGGCTCCACTCATCTCGGCGCCGTAGCGGGCGGATTGAGCAACCAGCGAACCGGTCTTGTCAGCGAGCACCTGAATGTAAAAGTCCACCGGATCTTCGTCTTCGTTTGGACCAAAGGTCTCGTTTAACTGTCCCATGCACAGCCGCTCAAAAGTGGCCGCGTGCTGCATCACGGCCTCCGGACCGAGCTTGGCCACGCGCCGAGACGCCCTCGAAAAGAGCACGTCCCCGGCCAAGATTGCGCGGTTGTTCCCCCAAATCCGCTGGGCTGCGGGCGCTCCCCTACGCGAGGGGGCGCTGTCCATTACGTCGTCGTGATAGAGCGTTGCAAGGTGGGTTAGTTCCACCACCACAGCAGCGTCCAACACGCTGTTAGAGGACCTGCGCGAGGGCGATCCTAGCTGAGCACAAAGCAACACCAGCATAGGCCGCATCCGCTTCCCTCCGGCGGCCATCAGGTGCGCGGTCAGATCGTCGACTAGCCCGCGCGCCCCCACGACAGAGTCGCGGAGGCGGCGCTCGACCTCGTCCAGAGCATTTTCGAGTTCGCTCTGCAGGTCAGCTGATTTTAGAGTTACTGCAGTTTGGGTCACGGAACGAAGATAGTCGCATTTGCCAAGAAATTCAGGACCGGCGCGGGAAGTACGCCAAGTAGCACGGTTAGAACTGCACAAAGAATCACAACCGGCATAACAATGCCCTGAGATTTAACGACCTTGGAACTGGTCGCCGGCTCGTCCATAAACATGGTGCGTGCAAGGTTGAAGTAATAGAACGCTGTCATCGCGGATGCTACTACCGCGATGATCACCAGCGGCCACAGCCCCGCCCTCAGCCCGGAGGCGAACACGACGAACTTGCCAATAAATCCTGCCGTAAGGGGGATGCCCGCAAACGACATCAGGAAGACCAACATCGAACCAGCTAGCAGCGGGTTTTTCCGCCCAAGCCCGGCCCAGGCCTCAATGCGATTAGCCTCGCCCAATATCTTGCCCTCCGGATCCTGCTGACGTACCAACGTCACAGCAGCGAAAGCGCCGATGGTAGCGATCGCGTAAGAAAGCAGATAGAACATCACTGCTGCCGTCGACTGGTCGTCTAGCGCAATGATTGCGATCAAAATGAAACCAGCGTGAGCTATGGACGAGAAGGCCAACATGCGTTTGATGTCTTCTTGAACAAGGCCCCAGAAGGTTCCCACAAACATGGTCAAAATGGCCACTATCCACATAAAGATCACGAGGTTCCAGCCGAGCTGTCCGGCAATCACGAAGTAGAAGCGGACCATCGCCAGAAATGCTGCGGCTTTTACTCCTGCTGCCATGAACCCCGTGATTGGAGTCGGTGCTCCCTGATACACGTCTGGAGTCCACGCGTGGAAGGGCGCTGCCCCGACTTTGAACAGCAAGCCTACTGTCATGAGTACAACGCCTGCTAGCAACAGCCAGTCCAAATCCCCGCCGGCCATGGGCACCGTCTTGGCAATCTCGCTGAGCGAAAGCGAGCCCGAATAGCCGAACAGCATTGCCTCCCCCATCAGGAAGAAGCCAGAAGAAAAAGCCCCGAGCACGAAGTACTTGATAGCGCTTTCCTGGCTAATGCGCCGCCTGCGTCGAGCGGTGGCACACAGGATATAGAAGGGAAGTGAAAATGCTTCGAGGGCGATGAATAGGGTGAGCAATGAATTCGCTGCGGGGAACACCATCAATCCGATTAGCGAAAACAGAGCGAGGGGGAACATTTCCGAGCGTTGGTAACCAACGTGTTGGGAAAGTTCTTCAGCTCGCGAGCCCGGAACGTCTGCCGGCTGGGCGGCAAATGAGCCGTCCCCGAGCTCAGTCTGGTCAGCCATGACAAGTACCGACAGCAGACCGATTATCAGCATTATCACCTGCGCCCCAAAGGTGAGACCATCCGCGCTATATTCGCCTGCTCCCACAGTTTGAGGCATTTTCCCGTAAGTCTCGAGCCCCAGAATTGTGAGGGCAATTCCAGCACCCAGGATTGTGATGACGCTCCAGACCACCTGAACCTTACGGCGGATGGCGGCCGGAACAAAGGCTTCAATGAGCACCCCCACGATCGCGCCGGCGAGCAGCACGATTAGCGGCGACAAAATAAGCCACTGACTAAATTGGGTTGCTTGCATGTTATTTCCCTTCCGTGTCTACACCGGCGGGGCCAACTTGCACCGGGGCCGGGACTACTTGGGCTGCGGTAGGCTCAACCAGGGTAGTTACGGCCTTGGGGAAGAATCCCAATGCCAGCATGGCTGCTAAAAGTACCCCTACAACGCACTTTTGGCTCCCGGTTAGATCGTGGAGCTTTTGCCGCTCCGGATTCGGCGGGCCGGTAAAGATCCGCTGGTAGGGAATCAGCGCATACAACACCGCCAGGATTACCCCAAATACCGCAAAAAATGCCACCACCGGTTGCACCTTGTAGGTGCCAACGAAGACCATGAACTCAGCCGGGAATCCGGAAAGTCCGGGCAGGGCTATGGCTGCCAGAGCAGAAATCAGCCAGGTGCCAGCCAACACCGGGGTTATCCTCTGCAATCCCCCAAATTCAGCAATCTTCTGGGTGCCGGCCTGGTTTGTCATAAAGCCCGAAATTAGGAACATGCCGGCAATGGACAGACCGTGGGCGACCATGTAAACCATCGCCCCGATCAGCGCGGTCTGGTTTCCAATGAAGATAGCCATAACCATGAGGCCAAAGTGGGACACAGATGTAAACGAGATTAGCCGCAGCAGATCCTTTTGCCCTATGGCTGCAATTCCACCCCAGAGTACCGAGACTACGGCAACGATCACAATTGGCAAGGCTGCTCTGTGCGAAGCGCCTGGGAAGATAGCTAAGCACATGGCGATCATGCCGTAAGTGCCAATCTTATCCAGGATGCCCACTAACAGGGTGGATGTTCCCGGACGGGCGCTTTCAGCGGCATCCGCCAACCAGGTATGTACCGGCACCATGGGAGCCTTGATCGCAAAGGCAGCGAAGAAACTGAGGAACAGTGCCATCTCGATGCCGGCGGATACGTGCAATTGGCCAGCCAGATTTTCGATCAGGAAGGTACCGCTCGGCCGCGGTGCCACCACGTAAAGCCCAATTACCCCGGCTAGCATGACCAGACCACCAGCCAATGAGTACAAGAGGAACTTGAGTGCTGGCGCACGTCCGTTACGGCCGTAGCGCCCAATCATGAAGTAAACCGGGATGAGCATAGCTTCGAACGCCAGATAGAACAGGAAGACGTCGCGAGCGGTAAAGATCAACACCATGAAGGCTTCTAGCGCCAAGATCAGCGCTACATACCCGCCCTCGGCCTTTTCAGTAGAGGCGTAGTACTTGCCTTCGCGGGAGGAGGCGACTATTACCAGCAGCGTCAGCAGTGCAGACAGCAGAAGCATCGCCAACGAGAGGCCGTTGACACCAAGTGCCCAGGAAACCCCCAACTGGCTGATCCACGGATACGTTTCGGCCCACTGGTAGGCACCAGCCTTGCCATAGTCAAAACTTGCTGCAGCGGCAATAGCTCCAAGAAGAACAATCCCCGAAGTAAGGATGCCAATTAGGCGGCCACTGTTGCGCAGAGCAGGAACCAACCATAGCAGCAAGGCTGCGATGGCAGGGATTGCTACTAACAGTGTAAGTAGCGGGAACGTCGCGTTAATAACTTGCATATCTTACCTACCGCCTCAGAGCCTGGTTCCGAACACGGCAACAAGGGCAACCAGAACGCCGCAAGCGATGTACGCGGCGTAGGAGCGAATGTGGCCGTTTTGAATTTTGCGGATGAAGTTGCCAAGCCCGAGCGAGCCTTTTCCGAGCCCACCCACGATTCCGTCGATGCCTCCCTTGTCGGCAACTGTGATGCCCTTGGTAAGGGCAATACCGGGGTGCATAAATAGGGATTCGTTGATTGAGTCTTGGTACAAGTCGTTGCGTGCAGCAACAACGAGCGGATTCGCTGCGGGAGCAATCTTCGGCACGCTCCTGCGTCCGTACTTGATCCAGGCAACAACTGCCCCAATAAGCACGACGGCAAGAGTACAAATGGTTATTGCGAGGGGGGCCAGCACGGGTTCGCCGTGGGAGGCTTTCCCGGTAACAGGTTCTAGCCAGTTGGCGAAGAACCCTGTGGGTGCCACCGCCGCACCAAAGCCGATCGCAAATATTGCCAAAATGATCATTGGAATGGTCATCAAAGGACCAACTTCGCTTGGGTGCACCTGTCCACCATCGTTAACCGTGGTCCAGCGGGCTTCGCCGTGGAAAGTCATGAAGAATAGCCGCGACATATAAAAGGCCGTGATCCCTGCCCCAACTAGAGCTATTAGCCCAAAGATCCAGGCTCCTGCAGTGCCGAAAGCATCGGGCACAAACGCGGATTCGATGATCGGATCCTTGGTGAAGAAGCCTGTGAACGGGGGGATGCCCAGAATCGCTAGCCAGCCCATCATGAACGTAAGCCAGGTGACCTTCATTACCTTCGACAATGCGCCGAAGCGGCGCATGTTTACCTGCTCGTTCATTGCATGCATGATCGAGCCGGCTCCCAAAAACATCAAAGCTTTGAAGAACCCGTGTCCGACCAGATGCAAGATCGCGAAGACCCAGCCAATTGGGCCGAGCCCCGCCGCCAGCATCATGTAACCGATCTGCGACATGGTAGATGCTGCTAGCACCTTTTTCATATCGTCCTTTGCGCAGCCGACAATGGCTCCGAACAGCAAGGTAATGGCCCCTACTATTGCTACCAGCAGCTGAGCAGTTGGAGCCGCCGAGTAAATGAGCCCGGAGCGGACCATCAAATAGACACCGGCCGTGACCATGGTAGCCGCGTGGATGAGCGCTGAAACCGGAGTGGGTCCGGCCATTGCATCGCCCAACCACGCTTGTAAGGGGAACTGCGCCGATTTACCGCAGGCGGCCACTAGCAAGAAGATGCCAATAATTGTTGCCCAGTGGCGTGTCATAGTACCGTCAGCGGCGCTGCCAAGCACATCTGTAAAGGCAAAAGAGCCAACCACCTTGAACATAGCCATCATGGCCAACAGCAAGCCCATATCGCCCACGCGGTTCATAACGAAGGCCTTCTTTGCCGCTGTGGCGTTCTCAGGAACGTGGTTCCAGAATCCAATCAGCAGGTAGGAGGCCAAACCGACGCCCTCCCAGCCGAAGAACAGCAATAGGTAGGAATCGCCAAGCACGAGCGTGAGCATCGCCGCAACGAAGAAGTTTAGGTAGGCAAAGAACCTGCGCCTATCTGCGTCATGTTCCATATAGCCCACCGCGTAGACGTGAATGAGGGAACCCACGAAGGTAACCAGCATCACGAAAGTCATAGAAAGCGGGTCTAACCGAAGTCCCAATTCAATGGTGTTGTCTGCTCCGAGCCCTGCCCATTCGAACAGTTTTACATGCAGCGCCCTAGAACCGGGAGCCAGGGTGTAAAGCTGCAACACAATAAGCAGGCCCACGACGAAAGAGGCCCAAGAGGCGACGACGCCAACCCAGTGCCCCCAGCGATCGCTAGCCCGCCCGGCCAGCAGTAGCAGCCCTGCGCTCACAAGCGGCAGTACGATCATCAGCCACGCGTAGGCGGCCGCACCGGTGGCTACCCCAGGTGCCATAGCATTCATTTGAGCTAGCCTCCTAGTTCTTCATCAAGTTCAGAGCATCAACCGAGGTGGTGCGCCTGGACTTGAAGATCGATACGACAATGGACAGCCCAACCACTACTTCGGCGGCAGCCACAACCATCACGAAGAATGCCATGGTCTGGCCTTCTATATTGTTGTGCATGCGCGCGAAGGTGACGAGCATAAGATTCACTGAGTTGAGCATTAGCTCTACTCCCATGAGGGCGATCAATGCAGTGCGCCGAGTAAGTACGATTACGGCGCCGATGGCAAACAAAACTATTGCCAGCACGACGTAGTTAGTGAGGCTCACTTATCTTCGCCTTCCTTTCCCTGGACGGGTTGGGGGCCGGCGGCCTCCACCTCGCGTTTGCCGGGCTGCCGCAGACCGGTGGGGGCTCCCTGACCGGGCATACCCCAGGCTCCGGACCGGCCCACTGCCTTGGTAGCAGCGGCGCCGTGCAGCCCTTTCGACTTATCCCCGCTACGCTCTTCACGCAACGCAGCCGCCGCTTTGGGCTCTACGGTTGCGAGTGTGCGGGCCTCGCCCCGCGCGCGCAATACCCGCGATACAGAAGCTTCGATAGGTTCGCCTGTTTCGCCAGAAATGGCGGGGACATCGACCGCGTTGGTAGTGGCATAGACACCGGGGGCGGGCAGCTGCCCGAGGTGTGTGCCGTGAGTCCGCCACGCATTCCACCTGGCTGCCAGCGTGTGGCGCTGGTCTGCCTTGGGTAGCAGGCGATCGGCGTGGTTCAGCAGCATAGAGCCAACTACTGCAGTGATCAGCAGAACGTCGGCAAGAACTAGCGTGTGGGTATGTTCGGTGAAGATTGAAATGCCAACAGCCACCGGATTGTCGGAACCGGCCGCATCTGCCAGGCGACCAAACACCGGCAGTTTAGAGGCAACAACCGCGCAGGTTAGTAGAGCTATAAGACCAGCCCCAGCCAACCAGGCGAACCAGCGCAACCCGGTCGAGGACTTGCGATAGTTGTCGGAAGCCGAGACCCCGACCATCATTACGACGAACAAGATCATCATCATGATCGCGCCGGTGTATACGACTACCTGTACTACCCCCAAGAAGAGTCCGCCCTGCTGGATATACAAAAGAGCCAGAATGAGCATTGCGGCGACCATGCAGACTGCAGAGTGGACCGCCTTCCGGCACAGTGCGACTCCCAATGCGGCCAACACCAATAGTGGGGCTGCAATCCAAAACATGACCGTTTCGCCAGTAGAAATTGTTTGCGCTGCTAGCGGCAGGACCGTGTTCACAGTGCTTCCTCCTTTACCGCCTTAGCAGTCGAGAGCGTGGGATCTTCCGGGCGATGGTCCTTGACCCATGAAATCTGTGCCTCAGTTGGGCCAGAAACGGCTCCACGGTAGTAGTCACCGTCGGTGGTGCCCTCGACCATCGGGTGCGGGGCGGCAAGCATGCCCTCCTGCATTGGGGCCAGCAGCTGGTCTTTTTCGTAAATTAGCCGGTCGCGATGCTGCTCGGCCAATTCGAAATCGTTAGACATAGTCAGCGCCCTGGTAGGGCACGCTTCTATGCAGTAGCCGCAGAAGATACAACGCAAGTAATTAACCTGGTAGACCCTGCCGTAACGTTCCCCTGGGGAATATTGTGCGTCGGGGCGATTTACAGCGGCCTCGACCAAAATTGCGTCCGCCGGGCACGCCCAAGCGCACAGCTCGCAGCCAATGCACTTTTCGAGGCCGTCGGCATAGCGGTTCAAATGGTGCCTGCCGTGAAAACGCGGCTGCACATAGGGACCCTCGAAAGGGTACTGTTCAGTAACGGTGGGGCGGAAGAAAGAGGAGATGGTGACTCCAAATCCTGCCCATGGCGAAAACAGTTTCCCTAGTGGCCCCTTCGGATCATGCTCGTAGCGCATGTCCTCGCGGGTGGGATTTCGTCTACTCACTTGGTTCACCTTCCTTCCCTGCTCCAGCAAGGGTTACCTCAGCGCGCCCAGCACGCGGACTTACCGGCATTTGCTGGCCAGGTAGCGGTGGCAGAGGATATCCCCCTGCCATTGGATCGAACGGCTCATCGGGCCCGGTGTCGTGTTGTTTTTGCCGCCCAGTCAATCCGATTACCACGAGCGCAACTAAGAAGACGACGGCAATTCCAATGAGCATCTGCACGAGGGTTACGTGAGCGTAGAGGCTGATTCCACGCATGAGGGCTACGATTACGACCCACCCCAACGAGATGGGGAGCAGAACCTTCCACCCCAGATTCATGAGCTGGTCGTAGCGAACACGCACCAAGGTGCCTCGCACCCAAATGATGCAGAAGGCAACCGCCCACATCTTGATGATGAACCACAGCATCGGGAAAAAGCCAGTGTTTAGGACCCCGCCCAAAATGTATTCCCCAAATGGGAAGCGCCAACCTCCCAAGAACAAGGTGGTAAATACACAGGAGACGTTGAACATGTTGATGTATTCAGCCAAGTAGTACCAAGCAAATTTCATCGACGAATACTCGGTCTCGTGGCCGGCAACCAGCTCGCCCTCGCACTCTGGAAGATCGAACGGCAAGCGGTTGATCTCGGCAATGGCGCTAATGAAGTAGATGCAGGCCGCCGGGATGAGGGCGAAGCACCACCACACGGGAGACTGGGCTGCCACGATCTGGGAAGTACGCATGGACCCAGACACGATGAACACGGACACCATTGCCATTCCCATGCCCAGTTCGTAGCTGATGACCTGAGCCGACGAACGCATAGCCCCTAGCAGCGGGAGCGTTCCCTTAGAGGACCATCCGCCCAGGATAATCCCGTAAACTCCCAGCGAGGCAATCGCCAACACGTACAACCCGCCAATAGAGGGATCCATTAGTTGCAAGGGGGTGGAGTGGCCAAGAATGTTCACGTTAGGCCCAAAAGGAACCACCGCCAACACCATGAAAGCTGTGAAAGCAGCGATCAGGGGGCCCACCAGATACAAGATTCGGTCCACGCCCTCTTTGTTAAAGTCTTCTTTGACGAGTAACTTCACCGCGTCGGCGACCGCCTGCAGAAGCCCGAATGGGCCGTGCACATTCGGCCCTGGGCGGGTCTGCATGCGCGCTAAACCGCGCCTTTCGACCCACAGCGCCATAATCACTGTAATGAGCAAGAAAACAATGATGAAAACCGCTTTTATGAGGGTTAGCCACCAAGTTTCCTGGCTAAAGTCTGCCGGCTGGACCTCATGTCCTGCCGTAGAAAATATTGTCAGAGCGTTCACCGGGTCACCTCCGAGGCAGTAACGCTTACTACAGCGCCACTACCGACGCCGAGTGTTTCGTACACGTGGGAGCGGTCGGAGCACTGCGGCAACCAAACCACCCGATCGACCATTTCGGCTACGTGAGCGGGCAGTGTAATAGTGCCCGCCTCAGTAGAAATATTCACCTCGGCACCTTCGGGCACACCAAAAGACTTGGGTATCCACGCCACGGATCGACGTGCGCTCCCTGCCAAAGCAGAGTTGCCCGAAAGAAGAATGCCATTGTCGAGCAGCGGCTTGTGCGTAGCAAGCACCGCCTGCCCCTGCCCAGGCGCGGCCAACGCGCCAGCGCTCACGTGCGGGTGCAGCGCCCTCTTACCTTCCCAGTTCATCAGCACATTGGCCTCGTTGTGTACATCCGCTAAAGAAGCTAACGAAATCGGCCGTTCCATTTCAGTGGCCAGCAAATCGAGCACCTCACGATCGCTCATTGCCGGCGACGAAAGAGACTGCCCGAACGGACGCAAGCGCCCTTCCCAGTTAATGAACGTGCCGGCCTTCTCGGCTACGGGAGCTACCGGCAACACTACATCGGCTATCTGAGTCAGCGGGGTTTGTAAAACCTCGAGACTTACAACAAACTTACAAGATCTAATTGCCGCCAACGCATCGACCGGCAAATCGCGGGTATCGATTCCACCGGCAACTAGAGCGTCAACCTTGCCGGAGGCTGCCCCCTGCAAGATCCCCTCCAAATCGAGGCCGGATTCCGTGGGAAGCTGACCCCACAGATCCTGCAAAGAAGTGCGTGCAGCCGGATCAGCAACCGCGCGGCCAAACGGCAACACCGACGGAAGCAGCCCCGCTTCGAGGGCTCCACGTTCGCCGGCTCGCCGGGGCACCCATGCCAGAGCTGCCCCGGTGCGCTCTACGAGTTTCACTACCTCAGTAAGCAGACCGGGTACCTGGCTGGCACGTTCGCCAACTAGCACGATGCCCTCTTTTAGCCCGTCGGCAATATAGGACTGATCCCCGCTAGCGGAGCTATCAATCGCTGCTAGCACTTCGGGTTCAGTACCCGGGGCCGCTGGCACGTGCACGGCCCCCATCTTGGCGGACCCCGCTGTGAAAATAGGTGCCACGGTAGCAACCTTGAGCCCCTTGCGAGAGGCCTTGCGCAGACGCAAGAACAAAGTAGCGCATTCGTCCTCGGGCTCTAGCCCAACAAGCAGTACCTGCTTTGCCTTATCAAGATCCGCATAGGTTACGTCGAGTCCGTTGCCCGCCACCGAGGAGGCCAAGAACGCCTCTTCTTCGGCCCCTGCGAGCCGGAAGCGAGCATCCACGTTATTTGTGCGCAGGCCCACTCGAGCAAACTTAGACCAGGCAAAAGCGTCCTCGAAAGTGAGGCGCCCGCCGGGCAGCAAGGCAGGGTTTTGCGCCTTGGAAAGACCTCGGGCCGCCTGATCTAGAGCATCGGCCCAAGAAGTGGGGACCAACTCGCCGTCCTTGCGCACAAGGGGCATGGACAGGCGATTCTTACCGAACTGCCACTGATAGGCGAAACGGTCCTTATCTGAAATCCATTCCTCGTTCACTTCCATGTCGCGCCCGGACAGACGACGCACAATATTGCCGCGACGCACGTCGTTGCGGAGCACTGCGCCAGAAGCATCGTGCTCGGTTACCCCCGGGGTAGAAACGAGGTCGAACGGGCGGGCCCTAAACCTGTAGGTTGCAGAAGTGAGCGCCCCCACCGGGCAAATCTGGATTATATTGCCAGCAAAGTAAGAGGAGAACCGGCGCCCGGACTGGTCTTGATCCGCCGGATAAATCTGCCCGGTATGGTAACCCTGCTCAGCACCAGCTGCGCCCCCAGGGCCCGAAAGCTCAGCTGAGGCAACACTAGAGCCTGCCTGTTCCGCAGACGCAATGCCCAGCGACTTCGTGTCGAAACGACCAATCTGCTCGCCCATGAAAACGTGGTTGTCACGCGGGGAAGACCCACCGCCACGCCCCTGCAGATCGATGAACGGGTCGCCAGCAATCTGCTTTTGGAAGCGCACACACCGCTGGCACAAAATGCAGCGGTCGCGGTCGAGCAAAACTGTCGAAGTTAGCGATACCGGTTTGGGGAAGGTACGCTTTGCTTCGCCGAAACGCGATTCGCCCTGCCCATGGGACATCGCCTGGTTCTGCAGAGGGCATTCGCCGCCCTTGTCGCAAATTGGACAATCTAGAGGGTGGTTGATCAGCAAGAACTCCATAATTCCGTGCTGAGCCTTCTTCGCCACCTCAGAAGTGCGTTGGGTATAGACCTCCATTTTGGGAGCTACTGTCATGGTGCATGCCGGCTGCGGCTTAGGCATCTTTGCAACCTCGCCTGAGCGGTTAGGCATAGCCACCTCTACTAGACACTGACGGCAAGCCCCAGCGGGATCGAGCAAGGGGTGGTCGCAGAAGCGCGGAATGTGAATCCCAAGCTTTTCCGCCGCCCGAATAATCAGTGTGCCCTTGGGTACTTCGACGCTCTGGCCGTCGATCTTGATCGAAATCAAATCGCTCGCTTCGCTCATCGGGCGCCTCCTTCACTGAACTTGGTGGATGCTTCGTAGGGGAACAGCTCCCAGGCGGGATGCCTGTAACCTGCCTCGAATTCCTCGCGGAAGTACTTCAGAGCCTTGGGAATTGGAGTAGCCGCCGCGTCACCGAGGGCGCAGAAACTGCGGCCCGCGATATTAGACGAGATGTCTTCCATGAGCTCCAGGTCTCCCGGGCGGCCCTTGCCCTCGAGTAGACGGTGCATAATTTGCTTTAACCAGTAGGTCCCCTCGCGGCAGGGAGTGCATTTGCCGCAGGATTCGTGCTGGTAGAAATCGATCCACTGGGTAATGACGCGAACGACAGAAACCGTTTCGTCAAAAACCTGAATGGCTCGAGTCGCAAGCATCGAACCGGCGGCTGCCACGTCTTGGTAGGTAAGCGGCACATCCAAATGCTCAGGGGTAAAAATCGGGGCGGACGAGCCACCCACAGCCCAGAACTTGAGCTCATGCCCCTCGCGAACGCCTCCACACATTTCGAGCATCTCGCGCATGGTGATTCCGAGCGGCGCCTCGAACTGGCCGGGGTGCTTTACGTGCCCAGAGATCGAGAAGATACCGTGACCGCGTGATTTTTCGGTGCCCATACAGGCGTACCAATCGACAGAATTCTTGAATACCCCGGCAACTTGGGAAATGGTTTCTACGTTGTTCACCACAGTTGGGCGGGCATACAGACCCGACACCGCCGGGAATGGAGGCTTCAAACGCGGGTGTCCACGCCGCCCCTCCAACGAATCTAACAGTGCAGTTTCCTCGCCACAGATGTAAGCTCCCGCCCCTGCGTGAGCCACAATCTTAAGATCCCCTAAAATGCCCGCCTGCTCGGCCTCGGCGATAGCGGAAAGAATGCGGCGGTAAACATGAGCTACCTCGCCACGCAGGTACAAAAACGCCTGCTTACAACCAATAGCATGGGAAGTGATGGCCATGCCCTCGATGAGGCAGTGCGGATTTGCCATAATCTGCGGCATATCTTTACAGGTTCCTGGCTCCGACTCGTCGCCATTTACCACCAAATATCGGGGACCGCCGTCGTCAGGTGGCAAGAAAGACCACTTCAGACCCGCCGGGAATCCGGCGCCGCCACGACCGGCCAATCCGGAAGTTTTGACCGCGTTTACTACGTCCTCGGGCTTCATCGCCCGAGCCTTCTTTAGCCCCTCGTAGCCGCCGTGAGCCCGGTAATGTTCCAAGGTCCACGACCGGTCCTCGCCCCAGTGCTCGGTGAGGATCGGCGTAAGAGTGTCAGTGGTTATTCCGTTCACTTGTCCTCTTCCCCTTCATTTTCAGCCTGCTCGCGCGCGGCCTTAGCTGCGGCTATTGCCTGCTCGTTATCGGGTGCCTTCCAACCCTTTTCGCGAGCAATGCGCTGCCCTAACACGGACGGCTCGCCCGCAGAAGGGCCCTCGTGCTGATGCCCGTCCAAAAACCCTGCCAACAGGTGCTCGTTCTGGGTAAACGTGGGACAAACCTGCGGCCCGCGGGTGGGATGAATAGGCCGGTCAGCCTGAATGTCGTCGACCAAATCCAAAGCAGACTGAGGCGTTTGGTTGTCAAAGAATTCCCAATTGACCATCACCACCGGGGCATAATCGCACGCCGCATTACATTCGATAGCTTCGAGCGTGATCTTGCCATCTTCGGTAGTCTCGTCTGTGCCAATCCCGAGGTGGCTAGACACCGCCTCGTAAATGGCATCCCCACCCATTACTGCGCACAGCGCGTTCGTGCAGATACCGAAATTGTATTTGCCGGCAGGGTGGCGCTTGAACTGGGTGTAAAAAGTGGCCACAGCCGAAATCTCACTGCGCGACATATCGAGCATTTGCGCGCAAAAAGCAATGCCATTCGCGCTCACATAACCGTCTTCGGACTGAACCAAGTGCAACATCGGAATTAGCGCCGATTGCTGGTGTCCCTCCGGATAGCGGTCCATGATCTGGCGGGCCTCACGGCGCAGCCGCTCTTCGACCTCGGGCGAATAGTTACTCATCAGCGGTCAACCCCTCCCAGTACCGGATCAAGCGATGCCAGCGACACAATGAGGTCGGAAATCATCCCGCCCTCGGCAAGTAACGAAAGCGACTGCAAATTCGAAAAGGACGGCTCCCGGAAATGCACCCGGTAGGGGCGAGTTCCCCCATTCGATACCACGTGGCAGCCCATGATGCCCTTGGCATGTTCGATAATCTGCGTTGCCTGCCCCGCGGGGACCTTGAAACCCTCGGTGACTAGCTTGAAGTGATGTATTAGGGCCTCCATGGAAGTGCCCATTATGTGCTTGATGTGTTCGAGAGAATTCCCCTGCCCGTCGGCGGCTACCGACAGCTGGGATGGCCAGGCGATCGACTTATCTTCGACCATTACCGGCTCCCCCTCGCACTCGTCCAAACGATCCAGCACCTGCTCAATGATGCGGAATGACTGGTAGCACTCGTCGAAACGAACCCTAATGCGCCCGTATGCGTCGGAAGTCGTTTGAGTGCACACGTCAAACTCAAAATTTTCGTAACCGCAGTACGGCATCATCTTGCGCACGTCGTAGGCATAGCCGGCAGCGCGCAGCGAAGGCCCCGTAAGCCCCATGGCGAAGATAGCCTCTGGGGAAATGTACGAAACCCCTTGGAAACGGGATTTGAATATGGGGTTATCCATGATCAGATCCTCGAGCTCGCCAAGGTCGCGGCGTACCTTGGGAAGCTGATCGCGCACATATTCGGTGGTGCCCGAAGGAAGATCCTGTGCCACCCCGCCCACGCGAAGGTAGGCGTTATTCATGCGCAAGCCCGTCACGCGCTCGAAGATCCGGAAGATCTCTTCGCGGCCTCGGAAACCAATTGTCATCAAGGTAGTGCCACCGAGTTCGTTGCCCGTAGTGGCTATGGCTACCATGTGGGAGGCGACGCGCGTCAACTCCATCATTAGTACGCGAATGAGTTGGGCACGCTCAGGAATCTGAGCGGTAATCCCCATGAGCTTTTCGACGGCCATCACGTAGGCGCCCTCGTTCAGCATCGAGGCCACGTAATCCATGCGAGTGCAGAATGTGGAGCCCTGCGTCCAAGTGCGGTATTCCATGTTCTTTTCGATGCCGGTATGCAAGTACCCGGTACCCACGTGAACCTTGCGAACAATTTCGCCATCAATTTCGACGATCAGGCGCAACACCCCGTGGGTGGAAGGGTGGACCGGACCGAGATTGACCACAATGCGCTCGTTGACCAACTTCTCGTGAAGAGACTGCTCCTCGATCTGCTGAGTGAGCTCGTCCCAATCACCCCCCGACGAAGTGAACTCGGGGAGCCCCTCGTCGTCTACTACCGGAGGTGCAGCCTGGTAAAGCGGCGTTGAATGCGACATTAGTTGTAAGACCTCCGTACGTCAGCGGGCGGAACTGTAGCGCCCTTGTATTCGACCGGAATGCCACCCAGTGGATAATCCTTGCGCTGCGGGTGCCCCACCCAATCGTCGGGCAATGCGGTGCGTGTAAGCGACGGGTGCCCTGTAAACACGATGCCCATCAAATCCCAGGTCTCGCGCTCGTGCCAATCGTTGCCGGGGTATACCGAAACGACGGACGGGATCTTGGGATCGTCTTCGGGGCAGCTGACCTCGAGGCGCAGCTGGCGGCCATGAGTAAATGAAAGGAGCATGTAGCAGGCGTGCAATTCCCGCCCAGCATCTTGCGGGTAGTGCACTCCGTTTACGCCCAAACACATCTCGAAACGCAAATCCTGATCGTCGCGGAGCATCTGGCAGACCTGCACAATGTTTTCGCGGCTTATGTACAAAGTTAGCTCGTCGCGATCCACCACCACGCGCTCGATTACCTTGCCAACTTCGAGGCCGGCCTCGCGGATATCTTCCTCGAGGGCGTCTACCGCGCTGTCGAACCAACCGCCATAGGGGCGCGTGGATTCGCCGGGAAGGAATACCTTTTGTTCTAGCCCGCCAAAACCCGTGGTATCGCCGGCATCAGCAACGTGGAATAGCCCCTGGCGAACCCCGATTAGCTCGGGATTTGGATTGGCACGCTCGGGGCTGCCTTCCGAGTGGGAGGGAACGATATTGTTTTCGCTCATGCCAACAGTCCCTTCTGCATATGGGTAGGAGTAGCCTCGAGGGCCGCTTTCTCGGCTAAACGGGCAACCTCGCGGCGGCGCTTTTCGGTAAGCGGTTCTTGGAAGTGAATCTGATCGTGCAACACTAAAATCGCGTTGATAAGTGCCTCAGGCCGAGGCGGGCAGCCAGGCAGGTACACATCGACGGGCACCACGTGGTCGCAGCCTTGGATTACCGCATAGTTGTTGAACATGCCGCCCGTAGACGCACAAGCCCCCATAGAAATGACCCATTTTGGCTCAGGCATGGAATCGTAGACGTTGCGGATGATAGGAGCCATTTTGTGCGCCACTCGACCGGAGACGATCATCAGATCTGCGTGACGCGGCGAAGCACGGAACACTTCCATACCAAAGCGCGAAATGTCGTAGCGGGGAGTACCTGCAGACATCATTTCAATTGCGCAGCACGCCAGCCCCATAGTCACAGGCCAAACCGAGGCTTTTCGGGCTAGACCAATGAGGCGCTCCATTGAGGTAATTGCAAAACCGTTCGGCAGATCATTTTCCATCTGCTCGCGGCGGCCACCAACTTCAGCCATTCTCAACCCTTTCCTAGTCCCAGTCCAGACCGCCGCGACGCCACTCATATACGTAGGGCACCACTAGAAGCAGCAGGAAGATCATCATTGCAGCTAACGAAATAAGCCCCAGGTGTTGGCCGTTCGGCAAGGCGCCAAACTTGTTCAGGGAAACAGCCCAGGGGTACAAGAACACGACTTCGATGTCGAAGACGATGTAAGTCATTGCCACGAAGTAATACTTAATTGGAAACCTGCCCTCGTGGGCGGATTCAGCAGCGATCGGGTCAATGCCACATTCGTAGGTCTGTTCCTTAGTGCGCGAGAACTTCTTCGTTCCCAAAAAAGCCGACAGCACCAAGCCACCCACCGCCAGCACGAGGGCGGCGGCAGCCATAATCAGAAACTGTGACATGTTGCCTCCATCTTTTTATTTGGCGTTACAAACGCCCTGTCTTGAAAACCGTGAACGCTCGTGACTTTTATTCGAGCGTAAATCATAACGCTCATACTTTCGGCACCAGCCTCGTTAGAAGGGCAATAAAACGATCGTCGATGGAGCCGCCGTGCCGTTCATATCCGTCGGACAAAAGCTTGTGAACTGCAACCATGAGGCGATCGAGGGGAAGCCCATAGCGCGTGCAAGCCTGCATTATTTTTGGTCGTTCAATTAGTTTCACAAACACCGTTCCGAGCCGGTAATAGCCGCCCCATTCGTCACTCAGGTGTTGCACAAATACTTCCATGGCCGAATCAAAGCCGGCTACGCTGTTACGCGCGAAGGCCAGTTGGGTGGCCTCGGCAAGCATGCGCGCCCCCGCTAATGCGGGAGCAATCCCCTCGCCGTTGAAGGGGCTTACCATGCCAGCCGCGTCTCCCAGCAAGGCCAACCCCGCTTCGTACTGCGGTTTGCGATTAAACGCCATTGGCAGGGCGGCCGATTTGAGCGCCCCCACCTGATTGTCGCTGTTGTAGCCCCAAGCAGCAGGGGTAGCACCGGTCCAGGAGTTGAAGATTTGCTTGTAGGGCAGTTTAGTTGCCGCCGAGGTCGAAGACACAGACCCTAGCCCCACGTTCACCACCCCACCGGCTAGCGGGAACATCCACCCGTAGCCGGGAAGCAGGTTAGATTTGCCCGGTTTGCCGTCCCACAGTTCGAGCTGGGATTCCATGTTCGCTTCGTGCGCCCGCGGGCTGCGGTAGTAAGTGCGCGCCGCCACACCCATGGGCCGGTTTGCCAATTTCACACGCCCCACTTTTGTGGCTAGCTTTGCAGCTACCCCACCACAGTCGACTATTAGGCGTGCGCGCACCTGAAATTCTTCTGGCATTGCCGAGACGCGCTCCCTATCCTTGCGGGCGGCCTCCAATTGCGCTGGGCTATGCTGCGCTTCAGCGGGGGTGAGCGCGTCATAGAGCTCTTGGTCTTTGACCTTGGGGCCCTCTAGCGGATCGGCCTTGCGCTGCACTTGTACCCCAACGACGCGCCCAGAATCGTAGATGGCGCCCGTTACATTTACACCTTCCCATACCTGCGCCCCTTGGGCGCGGGCGTGCATAGCTAAAGATTGGTCCAAGGAAATGCGAGGGCGAGCAGACCCGAATCCGGGGCGGGTGGCCTGCTCTGGCCAAGGCAGTTCTACCCTGTTGCCAGCACCGATTACCACTAGCCCGGCATTCTTCTGATACCCGGGGTCAGTTCGTGGATCTATGCCCATGCGCAACAGTTCTGCGACCGCAGCCGGGGTAAGCCCGTCCCCGCATGTTTTGTCGCGAGGGAAAACGGCCCGCTCGAGCACGATCACGTCTAGGCCGGCGCGGCACAGATAGTAAGCTGCGGCTGATCCTGCAGGTCCGGCGCCTACAACAACTACGTCAGTTTCGACGCGGTTCTTGTCAAACCCCAAAGTCGTTTCCTTTTCCGATTCTTACAGTTCCACCACTTGCCACAGGGCAGCAAATGTCAGCTGAAAGAATACTCGGAAGTACTTTAACCCGCTCTAGGGCCGCATAATGCCTGTTGTCAGGCCTTACCCAGGGCACGTTCGGAGACCGTCGCCCACCTGATTATGCAACGGCGATGTTGTCTATTAAATGATTCGCGAAAGGCCAAGTTAGCGCAGCTAGGACTCAGATTTGCAGTGGTTTTACAGCCGAGTGCAGGGCCACTACCCCAAGGGTCAAATTCTTCCACTGGGGGTTATCCCATCCGGCATGGCGCATAAGCCTGGCCAAAGTGGGCTGGTCGTACCAATCGATAATGGAATCAGCCAGATACGCGTAGGCGGGGTTGTTCGAGCCCGCCTTCTTCGCAATACGCACAAGCACGTGCCGCAAATACCAGTTATAGACCTGGCGGAACCCTCCGACCGACGGACGCGAAAACTCGCAAATCAAAATACGCCCCCCGGGGCGAGTGACTCGAAGCATCTCGGATAGAGCCTTAGAGGTGTCTTTCACGTTGCGCAGCCCAAAGCTGATAGTTACAGCGTCGAAAGAATTGTCGGCGAAGGGCAACGCCATTGCATCACCTGCTACAAAGTCAATATCCGGATGACGGCGCTTGCCCTCGGTGACCATTCCAATTGAAAAATCACAGGCCACCACGTTAGCTCCACTTTTTACATATTCAGCGGTAGAAGTACCCGTACCCGCCGCCAAATCCAAAATCCTTTCGCCCTCGCGAGGGTCCAACTTCTTGCGCACCTGCAGACGCCAAAGCCTGTCCTGCCCCAGAGACATCAGATCGTTAGTTATGTCGTAACGGCGTGCCACCTGGTCGAACATGGAGGCCACGGTTTCCGGATCTTTCCCCAGATCCGCCGCCACCTGGGAACTACCTGCAGGGGCGGAGGAGGAAAATGCGCGCTTAAAGCTCTTGGTCATGAGTTTTATTCTGGCACCGCAAGCGGACAATGTCATGTTTACTGCGTAGTATGTTCGCGGACCATATCTTTTGTTAGCGGAGGTAAAAATTGGCACCCCTATCGTTGCCGGGCTCGAAACTAAACGTGCAAAGGCTCGCCAACCCCTTGCCAATAGTCCCCGAACTGTTCGGCTTTATCCCCACCTCTTCCTTGAGCGCTTGGGTAAGCTCCGACCTCGCCCTAATCGGTTGGGGAAAGCGCAGGATGCATCGCGAACCGGGGACCACCGCAATAACCGACGCAGATTGCCGCTGGAATAATTTCAGCCCAAAGCTACCCCAGGAAAAATCTCTGCCATTTGAATTGCCAATCGCCTTCGGCTCGTTCGGTTTTGCCAGTGGCGGCTTGCTAGAAATACCCGCCAATTTGCTGGTCGCAACCAGGCAGGACACCTGGCTCATTTCTTACGAGGGCGAAGACCTGCGGCCCCTCTTCCCCTCGCCGTCAAAGCTCCGCCAATTAGGCTCTAAACGGCTCGCCGCATTGCCGCCTCTAGGCAAAGGCGCAGAGCGTCCGGGAGCACTCACGGGGGCTGAGTGGGCCGAAGCTGTAGCTAACGTGGCAGCCCGACTGCGCCAAGGCGAGGCTAAAAAAGTTGTCCTAGCGCGAAACAAACGAATCACCACCGCCACCCCGATCGATCAGCGCGGGCTGTGCGCCGCCCTCTTTGCCGCCTACCCGACCTGTTGGATATACGCGGTTCAAGGACTCGTGGGGGCTACTCCCGAGCTGCTGGCGTCGACCTCGAACGGAAACTTGTTTTGCCGCGTTTTAGCTGGCACTGCTGGCCCCGACGAGGGCGCCAAGCTTCTGGCCTCAGCGAAGGACCAACGCGAACACGAAATAGCCGTGGCCTCGGTGCGCGAAGCACTGTCTCCCCTGACCACCGAGCTGCAGATCCCCGCCGCCCCGGCCCTACTGCGCCTGCCCAACGTCTGCCATCTGGCAACAGACGTGCACGCCAAAACCAATAGCTCCGCACTGGCAGCCGCAGGTGCCCTCCACCCCACCGCCGCAGTCTGTGGCACCCCCACCGACGTCGCCCGCAAAATACTGGCCGCGGCAGAACAGATGAACCGAGGTCGCTACGCAGGCCCGGTGGGATGGGTAGACAAGGCTGGAAACGGCGAATTTGGCATCGCCCTGCGTGGAGGCCAAATACTGGAGGGCGCCCGCCAAATCGACATTTATGCGGGCGCCGGAATCATGCCCGAATCCGACCCGCAAACCGAGCTGGCCGAAACCGAGGCAAAGATGCAGCCTATGGTAGCTGCGCTGGATTCGCTGAGCTAGCTGCGCGAGGAATCCTGAGCCCCCAAAGTCACCTGGACGTCCTTCTTCTTGCCGGCACGCACCAGGGTGAGTTTGACTTTGTCCCCCGGCGCATAGCGACGCACGTAGCCGATTAGCGAATTCCCCGAAGAAACCGACTTACCGTCTACCGCAACGACCACGTCGCCACTTTTTACATCCGCCTTAGAAGCTGCCTGCCCGGGAAGCACCTCGGCAATTTTGGCTCCTGCGCGAATGGTGCCGTCGACTCTAGCCGAACCGTTCGTAACCATTACCCCAATGTAGGCGTGGAGAACCTTACCCTTTTGTAGTAGCTGCTGGGAAACCTGTTTCGCCAGATCAATTGGAATAGCAAACCCCAGGCCGATGGACCCCGAGGATTCCCCCGCGCTGTCGGACAGGGAAGCAATCGAAGAGTTGATGCCAATTACTTCGCCGGAGGCGTTGAATAGCGGGCCTCCGGAGTTGCCAGGATTGACTGCCGCGTCCACTTGGATCGCGTTCGTAACCACCTGCTCGCCCCGTTTAAATCCCGAGGATTCTTGTTGCACAGAGACGGGCCTGTCGAGGGCGGAAATAACGCCCGTGGTCATAGTCGAGGAGTACCCGAGCGGATTGCCGATTGCCGCCACTGGTTGCCCCACGGTTAGCCCTGACGAAGCCCCCAGCTTTGCCATCTGCAAGTCTTTGGGCGGATTTATGGGTTTCAGTACCGCCAAATCGGTGGTGGGATCCGTGCCTACTACCTCAGCTTCAAAAATTTCGCCTGAGGCGGTGGTGACCGCGATGCGCCCGCCCTGGGCAGCATTGGCTATGACGTGGTGATTAGTCAGAATGTGTCCGGCGGAGTCGAATATCACTCCCGAACCGTCGGCGGCGGATTGACCGTCGGAGACCTGGATTGCAACTACTGCCGGAGTGACCTTTTTAGCCACGGTCTCCCAATCTGTAGCCTTAGTGTTTTTCGCCTGCGAAACCGGCGCCTGCGTGGCAACCGAAGCTCCGAGCGAGTTAGAGGTGGCTTTTACAACCCCCACCGCTCCCGCCCCACCGATGAGCGTAGCTACTACGCCGGTGGCGATGAGCGCCCCCCATCCCGGCCGCGACTTTTGTTTGGGTTGCCTGTACGCCTGGTTGTAAGTGGGCTGGCCGTAGGCGCCGTAGGGGTGGTTGTTGTAGTGGTAGCCTTCCTGGCCGGTATCAGTGGCAGCCCACTCTTGGCCAATGCCTTGGCGCGAGGGCGTGGCCGAGCCTGCTTCTTGCCTCTGGGTTGGACCGGCCCCCGGATTGGCAAAGGGATTTGAGCTAGGGTGCGATTCGCTGGCGCCTTTTGCGGCGCCCGCACCCCCACCTGCACCATTCGTAGATGCAGGAGTTGAGGAACCGGCTAGTTCCGAAGCACCTGCCGCTGTTTCGTTTTGGTGCTGCTGGTGGCCGTTGGGGCCGAAAACGTTGTCCTGGCTCATCTATTCCTCCGTGTCTTAGCTTTTCACCCTAAGTCAAACAGGTGCGTATTAGTGGCTGCTATAGCACTGCTGTGACCATTCTATGAAAATAGGGGCGCGAGGGCGGCCTCCATTTTTTCGCTGAGCGCTTGGTCGAGCTGCCGCAGGTTGGGCACGGCTGTGTCGATCTCGAGTATGCTCACTCCGCGCACCGGCATGGCGAGGGCGCGTTCTAAACTTTCGAGAGTGGGTATTACCTGGTAGGTGGCACCGAGCCCCCGCGCTAGTGCCGGCAGCGCGAAATCTTGGGGGGTGGCGAAGAATCTAGCGAAATCTTGCCGGTGCAGCTGCCCGCCGTGCTCGAGCCCCGCAAAGATGGATCCGCCGGCATCGTTTAGTACGACGATTTGTAGGTCGACCTGCTCTTCGTAGCGGCCATTCAATAGTCCCCCCAAATCGTGCAGGAAGGTCAGATCGCCCACCACTGCGCGCACCGGTTGGCCGGTGCCCGAAGCGAGTCCGCGAGCGCAACTGAGCGTTCCGTCTATCCCAGCCAACCCGCGGTTGGCCAGGGCTTGCACCGGGGTGGCAGGGGTAGTTCCAGCCCGATCCACCAGGCGGATTGTGTTGGAGGCTCCGAAGAGCAACAGGGGGGCGTGCCCCTCCCCTTGGATGCGCCAGATCGTGGTCGCTACCTGGAGTGGGTCCAAAGGTTCGCCGGCCTCGGGAATCTGGCTCAGGCGCGAGGTGAGAGCTTTCGCTGCAGCGGCTTCGGCGGCGCGCCACTTGTCGGGTAGAGGCGCTTGTCTTTCGCCCTCGCCCCCACTTAGGTTCGTTTTCCCTGGCGCCGCTTCCGCCTTGGGAACCTCTTCGAGGACGGTAGCTACCGTGCCCGCCACGTCGCAGTAGCGGCCGGTCGAATCTGTAACCGCAACAATATTGAGGTCGGTGCGCGAGAGCAGTTTTGTTATTGGGCGCGAGAGGGTGGGGTGCCCGCATACCAGCACCTGTTCGATTGCTGGCATCTTGTCCAGGTAGTACAGGTAGTGCGCGAGTGCCGGCCCGTAGCATGCGGGCGAGGTGGGTTCTGCCAGCAGCGGCCACCCTTTGGCACGGGATAGGGCTACGATCTGCTCCCCACTCCCCATGTCATCCCCTGCGACAATCACCGTGTTGGCATTTGGGTCTAGCCCCTTGGGCCACCCGCGTCGGCCGAGGCCGCTTCGCTCGCGGCGGGGCCGGGCAATAATTTTGGGCTCGGCTGCCTTTCCGGCCAACGGCTCGTCCAAGCACACGTTCAGATGTACGGGTCCGGGCCTGCCTCCCTCGCCCAAGGCAGCATCAACTAGGCGAAAGATCTGCCGCGCGAGCGCCCTTCCACCCTCGCCGCGGGCTGGCAGATCGGCTTCGGCGCGAACATTTTGCCCGAACATGCCCACCTGCCAAGTGGTCTGGTTTGCTCCTGTGCCCCGCAACCTGGCGGGCCTATCTGCACTGACGGCTATCAGGGGAATTCCGTTTGCGTCGGCTTCAGCTAGGGCTGGGTGCAGGTTCGAAACCGCAGTTCCCGAAGTGGTACATATCGCCACTGGCGCCTGCTTTGCCTGCAATTGCAGGCCTCGGGCAATCCCGAGGGCGAAGAATCCAGCCGTGCGCTCGTCTACGCGCACGTGAAGCTTCAGTTTGCCCGCGCGTTCGGCTGCCGCTGCCGCATAAGTCAAGGGGGCATTTCTGGAGCCTGGACAAATAACCAGGTGGCATACCCCCGCCCCGATTAGGGCTCCTATCACGTCGCGGGCGCGGCTGGCGGTGGGATCGTTGCCGTATGTTTCTTCGGCTGCACCGAAATGCATTAGTACCTCATCATTTCTTCCAAACGTTTCTGCCAGCGCTCTGCCAGGCGCGGGGCGGATCTAATCTTAGCGGTGTCGACTTCCGCCCTCCCTACGCTTAGTCGCCCGCCCCGGGGCAGCCTACTTTGTTTTGCGACGTCGCCGGTAAACAGTTGGACGGTTGCCAGCCCGCAGGCGTGGTCTAGGTGATCCAGTGCGGCCGCTGCCGCAACCCCAGCCGATATTCCAACCGAGGTGTCCAGGGCTGAAGAAATCACCAGTTCGAGGCCGGTTTCGTGGGCGATTTGGACGGCCCGGTCGATGCCGCCCAGCGGAGCCACCTTGACCACGGCAACGTCCGCCGCCCCCGCTTTGGCAACCTCCAGGGGGTCCCGTGCACGGCGAATAGATTCATCTGCCGCAATGGGAACTTCCACGCGGGAGCGCACCCTAGCCAGCTCTGGAACTGTTTTGCAGGGTTGTTCGACGTATTCCAACCCAGCCAGGCCTCCATCGCGAGCGGCGGCGGTAAGTTCCCTAATAGCCTTCACGGCTTGTTCTTCGTCCCAGGCTGCGTTCGCGTCCACACGCACCTTTCCGCCCTCGCCAAGTGCCGCGGCTACTGCGTGCACGCGCTCACAGTCGGAGCGTAGGTCAGAGCCGGGGTCTGCTACCTTCACTTTGGCAGTTTTACAGCCCGCGCTGTCGCGAACTAGTTGGGCGGCCACCGAGGGCGCAGTCACAGGAATCGTGACGTTTACGTCTACTTCCTGCCGCTTGGGGCGGGGGTATGGGCTGGTGGCGGCTTTCAGCCCCGCTTTCAGCCAGCGAGCGGATTCGCGGGCGTCGTAGTCCCAGAAGGGGGCGGCCTCCCCCCAGCCAGCTTCGCCCTCTAAAAGGAGGCCTTCACGCACCGAAATGCGCCGGAACTTTCGGCGCAGGGGAAGCGAATATGCGAGCACTCGCTTCAGCTGTGGAAAAGGGTTTTTCAGCTCAGTTAGCACCACATTCTGCTCGAGCGATGCCGTGCCACTTCCGGCGCCTGCTGCGCGTTTTTCAGTTGGCATCGCGCGCCCACTTCGGGTAGAGGGGGGCGGGAATGGAGAAGTTTAGCAATCCCCACACTACGGCCACGGCCCCAACGAGCACTAATAGTACTGCAACCAGCGACAGGATTAGGCCGCATATCCCGTGCACCATTTGGAATAAGCCAACTAGGGACAGACCCAAGACTGCTAGTCCTATGCCTGGGAACAGCAACAGGGCAAAGTGCGCGTCGAACATTCCCTTCCCCTGCACCCAGGCGCGGGCTCTAGGCGAACTGCCGCAGCGGAACCATGCTGAAACCGCGAGCGCTGCTATTGAAAAAATCAAACCAACAAAAATCACTGTTTCCCCTTTCGCCCTAACAATGCTAGCCGGCCTTGCTCTAAAGCGCCGCTACACTTGTGCCATGAGCACGCTCCCATTTGTTTCTGACACATTCGACCCGGACCGTTGGCGCGAGGTCGAAGGATTCGATTTTTCTGACATCACTTACCACCGTGGTATCTCGCGCGGGCAGGTTGACGGGTGTCCCGCTGGCCAGGATTTGCCGGTGGTGCGGATTGCGTTCGACCGGCCCGACGTGCGCAACGCATTTCGCCCTCTTACCGTGGATGAACTGTATAAGGCGCTAGACCATGCACGCATGACTTCGGATGTGGCAGCAATCATTCTGACTGGCAATGGCCCTTCTGCGCGCGATGGCGGATACGGGTTTTGTTCCGGGGGCGATCAGCGCATTCGCGGCAAGGATGGTTATCGTTACGAGGTCGAAGGGGCCGACGCGGGCGCGCAGCTAGCGCAGAGGCGTGAGCAGATTGACCCCGCCAGGGCGGGCAGGCTCCACATTTTGGAGGTGCAACGGCTGATCCGCACTATGCCCAAGCCGGTTATTGCTGCGGTGAACGGGTGGGCTGCCGGAGGGGGCCATTCGCTCCTGGTTGTGTGCGATCTGGCGGTGGCTTCTTTAGAGCACGCCCGCTTGATGCAAACGGATGCGAACGTGGGTTCATTCGATGCGGGCTACGGGTCGGCGCTGCTTGCGCGGCAGGCTGGCGACAAGCGGGCCCGCGAGATTTTCTTCCTGGCCCGCGAATATTCTGCTGCCCAGGCCGAGTCTTGGGGGGTGGTAAACGAGGCGGTCCCCCACGCAAAGCTCGAGGAGGCCGCGTGCACCTACGCCCGCATCATTGCCACCAAGTCTCCGCAGGCTATCCGCATGCTGAAGTTTGCCTTCAATATGGTCGACGACGGCATTGCGGGCCAGCAGGTATTTGCCGGGGAAGCTACCCGACTTGCCTACATGACTGACGAGGCGCAGGAGGGGCGCGACGCCTTCTTGGAACACCGCAGCCCGAACTGGTCGGATTACCCTTACTACTACTAGCCAAGTATCTGCGCAGACCCCAATATTTTTGGCAAACGGATGCAAAACTGCCGGCCAAACAGATGTGAATAAGACCAACTACTGCTGCCAGGTGCGCCAAGAGCCGATAAACTAGGCGCGCACTCTACGAAAGAAGTTTATGTACAAAAGAATACTTACCGTAGCTATGGCCTTCGTTGGCATCACTGTTGGCGCCGGTTTTGCATCCGGCCAAGAGGTGGTGCAGTACTTCGCTGGTTTCGGAATTTGGGGAGTTGTGGCCGCGCTGATTGCGGCCGTTATTTTCGCAGTTTCGGGCTTAGCTTTTGTTCAGCTCGGTTCCTATGTCTTGGCGAACGACCATTCTGACGTTTTTGGCGAGGTTACTCACAAGTACGTAGCGATCTTTTTTGACGTTGTAATTACTTTTTCGCTGTTCTGCATTGGCATCGCCATGATGGCCGGGGGCGGTTCCTCACTCAACCAGCAATTTGGCCTGCCCGTGTGGGTGGGCTCTACCATTTTGCTCGCTTTAACCATTGGCATCGGCTTGCTCGACGTGGACAAGGTAACGGCTGTGATTGGTGGCATTACACCGGTTATGATCGTCTTTGTAATCATTGCTGCTGTTTATGCCTTCTCGCACATGCACCTGTCCTTTGCCGAGATGGATGCGGCTGCCAAGTCCGTTCATACTGCGGTTCCGCACTGGTCCATGTCTATCTTGAACTATGTGCCACTCGCCCTCGTTTTGTCGGTGTCCATGTCGATTGTGATTGGGGGCGACATTGCCAATCCCAAGATCGCCGGCTGGGGTGGGGTAATTGGCGGCTTCGTATTCGGCGCCTTGATGGTGGTGGCAACATTGGCGTTGCTGTCGCGCATCGACGTGGTGGCCGGCGACGATTTGCCCATGCTCACCTTGGTCAACCAAATTCATCCGTGGCTCGGCGCACTCATGTCCGTGGTCATTTTCTTGATGATCTTCAACACCGCGATTGGCATTTACTACGCTCTGGCAACGCGCTATTCAAATAATTCTCGAGGGCGATTTGTCACCTTGTTGGTGGCCCTTCCGGCTGCTGGTTTTGCCATTTCGTTTATGGGCTTCCAAAACGTAGTTTCCTACGTGTACCCAGTGGTCGGCTGGGTGGGGCTGGCACTCACGATTGTGCTGTTGGTGGCCTACTTCAAGACTCGTTCTGACATTCGCGAAGAAACCACTAGACGCGGGAAGATCTTGCGTTTGTTCCGCCTGAAGATGCGGAACGACAAGCCGTTTTCTAAACGCCACGAAAAGGCGCTGCAAACCGCCCTGGAAGATTCCCCTGCCGATACCCAAGATCTGCATTCTACGATTGGCACTGCAGCTGTGGACCAGCTCGAAGAGGAAAATGTCGACTACGACATTTTGCCTGAAATCGAAGAGGCTCAAGAGGACACGAATCAGGATGCGGCGGACGCAGAGGAACCCCCAGCTGACTCTGCGAAGAGCCAATGATTACTTTCGTCTGCCCGGCTACACAGGGCATCGACGTCCTCTACCAGCAGATTGAAAAGCGGTTGCGCGCTCCCGGGCATTTTGAACCGCTGATGCCCGTTGCCCCCGGAGCGAGCACCACCGTGGTAGCTGCCCGCGCGGGGCATCTCGACGGGGTCGATTTCATTTTGCAGACTTCGGGCTCTACCACCGGGGCTGGCCATCTGGTGGGGCTTGGAGCGGGGGCCTTCCTTGCGTCTGAAGCAGCCACAGCTGCCCGTTTTGGAGGGCGAGGGCGCTGGTTACTTACCCTCCCTGCCCATCACGTGGCAGGTTTTCAGGTGCTTGCCAGATCTTGCGCAGGCGGTACCTTCCCGGTACTTGCCCCCTCCGAGCTCCCCTTCCGGGAACGAAAAATCGCCACCTTGGCTCCCCGGGGAGGCTTCGTTTCCCTCGTACCCACCCAGTTGAGTGATCTTTTGGAGGGCGACCAAGACCTCGCACCCCTTGCCGAGCTGCGTGCCATTTTGGTGGGTGGGGCGCCCTCTTCTGCTTCCCTACTGCGCCGTGCCAGGCAAGCCGGACTGCCGGTGGTCACTACCTACGGCATGACCGAAACTGCAGGTGGATGTGTTTACGACGGCTTACCTCTGCAGGGCGTTAGCGTTTGCACCGAGGGCGGGCGTATTCGCCTAAGCGGGCCTATGCTGGCTGCCGGTTACTTAGACGAGCCGACCTCTCCTGCCTTTTCTACCAGTGGGGGTAAGCGCTGGCATGTAACGAACGACGCCGGGGTTTTTGACGGACACCTAAAAGTGCTGGGGCGTTTGGACGACGTGATTATTTCCGGAGGCGTAAAAGTCTTTGCCAGGCAAGTTGAAGAAACTCTGGCTACCTTTCCCGGTGTCCGCCGGGTGGCGGTTTTACCCGTCGAGGGCGGCCGCTGGGGCCAGCAGGTAGGGGCCATTGTCGAAGCCGATTTTCGGGTTGCAGACCATGCCGAGGAGCTTCGCTCCCACGTGGGCGCTGCCTTGGGCAGGACGGCAGCCCCGCGCATATTCGTCCAACACTCGGTGCCAATGTTGGCCTCTGGAAAGGTGGACCGCCTGGCGGGGCAGGCTTTGCTGGATGAGCCTGACTGGGTGAAATAATTGAGCTTCGTCCCGCTTGCTGGGAAAGGAATTTTATGAAAACTACCGTTTCTGATTGGCTTGAGGGCGCCCGCCTGCGCACTTTGCCCGCCGCAGCGGCCCCCGTGCTCGCCGGGGCCGGGCTCGCGTATGCCGGGGAGGGATTTTCTTTTCCTCGGGTTGCATTGGCTTTGGCGGTGGCATTGCTGCTGCAGATTGGCGTCAATTTTTCTAACGACTATTCCGATGGGGTGCGAGGAACCGACGATTTCCGTACCGGCCCGCCCAGGCTCACCGGCGGGGGAAAAGTGTCCGCAAAGGTAGTGTTGGCGGTGGCCTTGGGCTGTTTTGCTGCTGCAGCGGTACTCGGTTTACTTCTGGTGGCTCTCACGGGCAGATGGTGGCTGCTCGGCCTGGGGTTGGCTGCGATAGTGGCAGCCTGGTTTTACACAGGCGGCAAACACCCCTACGGGTACATGGGTATAGCCGAGATCTTTGTGTTTGTCTTTTTTGGGCTGATGGCAACCGTAGGCACGGTCTACGTCTGCCTACTCTCCGCTCCTTTTGGTTCCTGGCTGGTTGGGGCGGGCATGGGCCTTTACTCTTGCGCACTGTTGATGGTCAACAACATTCGCGACATTCCCACTGACAGGCAGGCCGGCAAGAAGACGCTGGCGGTACGCCTGGGCGAGGCGAGGGCGAGGCGCACCTACGTGGGCTACCTGGTGCTTGCTCCCGTGTGCATCGGGGTGGGCTTGGCCGGGCACGTACTTGCCATAGTTGCGGCTGTGGTCTTAGAGGTGTGCGGGCTCATTTCCTGCCTGCCAGTAGTTCGGGGAGCACGAGGGCATTCCCTCCTGCAGGTACTCACTCGCACCGGGCAATTGACCTTGGCAGCCGGCGTTGTCACCTTGCTAGTGGCTTTGCTCTGACCTGTCCCCCGCTTCTCGGCTGGCCTTGCCCGCTTGCTCTTTCACTTTGGGCCCGCGGGCCGAATGTAAAAGTTAGGGGCTTGATTGCGACTGTCGCAATCAAGCCCCTATTTCTGTCCGGTTATAGCTACCTGAAGCTACCGCTAACAGCACCCCGAGGAAACATTCTCCTCGTCGAAGTCGGCGCGAGCCCGCCAGAAGGCACGCTCACTCATGGGCTCGTGGTCGGGATGTTCCAACCGGTGCCGTTCGACGTATTTGTCGTAGGCACTTTCGCCGGTAAAGTCGCGCCACAGCGAACGCAGGTGCGCCAATTTTTCTTTGAGTGCCATATTTCCTACTCTACGGGTTTAGCCCCAGGAATCAGCTTCGGGTCGCCAACCACACGGTATTCTGCAACCAGCTTCTTTTCGAGCTTAGTAGCAATGAGGTGTTCGGGAGCGTAGAAGTTCGACTCGACGAACGGATCCTCGGAGGTAGTGACGTCGCCGGTGCGCAGGGTCTTCCAGACGCGGATGCCGGCGCAGACGATCACAAAGGCTACCGCTGCTACGAACACGATCGACAGGGTGCCCTGAATGAAGGTGTTGCGAATAATCGCCTGAGTAATCTCGGCCTGCTCGCCGGTCTGGCCGGGCAGCGCTGCGCGCGCTTCGCGCCACTGCTGCCAGTAACCAACCTTGGCGTCAGTGCTGAAGATCTTCTGCCAGGAAGCGGTGAAGGTGACTACCGTGTCAAAAATGAACGGGATAGCGGGAATCCAAGCGTACTTGGCATACCCCTTGCGAATCACCATCACGAGCACCACCAGCAGTGCTACTGCTGCGATCAGCTGGTTCGCAATGCCGAAGAGCGGATAGAGCGTCTGAATGCCACCGCGCGGATCCGTGACTCCCATTAGCAGCAAAGAACCCCAGGCAGCAACGACGACGCCGGTGGAGACCCAGGCGCCCACCCTCCAGGAGGGGTCTGCGAATTTGGGGATCATGTTGCCGATTGCGTCAGAGAGCTGGAAGCGGGCTACACGGGTTACCGCGTCCACTGCCGACAGGATGAACAGCGCCTCGAACATGATGGCGAAGTGGTACCAGAAGCCCATCATTGCCTTGCCGCCGCCGACTTTGTGCAAAATGTGCGACATGGACACAGCCAGGGTGGGAGCACCACCTGTGCGGGAAACAACTGAGGGCTCGCCAACGTCTTTGGCGACCTGCTTGAGGGCGTCGGCACCGTGGAAGGTCTTGGGGTTGCCAGCGTCGTCCCAAGATTCCCACTTGGCCTCGATGGGCTGGCCCTTTACGTTAGTTACCCCCAGGTTGCCGAGGGCGGCATTGGTGATTTCTTCGCGGTCCTTGGTCACTTGAGTCACCGAAGTGCCAGCAAGCTTGTCGACAGTGGCGTCGGAGGTGTTCATTGCGAAGTAGATGCCCTGGTTTAGGGAGGCGGCAGCCGCGAGCGCCATGATTGCCACGAAGGATTCCATGAGCATGCCGCCGTAACCTATCATGCGGACCTGACGTTCCTTTTGGATCATCTTGGGGCTGGTGCCCGAGGAAACCATGGCGTGCATGCCCGAAAGGGCGCCGCAGGCAATGGTGATGAACAGGAACGGGAAGAGCTCGCCGGCGAATACCGGGCCCGAGGTGGACAGAGCGAATTCGGTGACCGCGGGCATCTGCACGATTGGGCGAATGAACACAATGCCGAGGGCGAGTACGCAGATAGTGCCGACCTTCATGAAGGTGGACAGGTAGTCGCGCGGAGTGAGCAATACCCAGACGGGAAGAACTGCCGCTAGGAAACCGTAGATGACCATTGCCCATACCAGGGTGGTGGGCGAAAGGTGGAGGAACTCACGCCCCCAAGAGGATTCGGCCACGTAGCGGCCCATGATGATAACAACGATCAAGAGGGTGCAGCCGACCACCGACACCTGGGTGATCTTGCCAGGTTGTACGTAGCGCAGCCACAGGCCCATGCAGATTGCGATTGGAATTGTGGACCCGACCGAGAAGACGCCCCACGGGGATGCGGCCAACGCGTTTACACAAACCATGGCCAGCACTGCCAGCACGATCATGAGCATTACGAATACCACGATTGTGGCTACCGTTCCGCCGATCTTGCCGATCTCGTCGGTAGCCATCTGCCCTAGGGAGCGCCCGCCGCGACGCATCGAGAAGAACAGCACTAACATGTCCTGAACTGCACCGGCGATGATGACGCCAAAGATGATCCACAAGGTGCCAGGCAGGTACCCCATCTGCGCAGCGAGTACGGGCCCCACAAGCGGGCCCGCCCCGGCGATTGCCGCGAAGTGGTGTCCGTAGAGGACTACGCGGTTGGTGGGGTCGAAGTCTTTGCCGTTGTTGATCCGCTCTGCGGGGGTAGCGTTCTTATCAGAGGGACGCATGATTTTGCGCTGAATATATAACGCATAGAAGCGGTAGCCGATTGCATAGGAGCAGATAGCGGTAATCACGAACCAAATCGCGTCTACCTTTTCGCCGCGCACGATGGCGAGCATCGTCCAGCCTACTGCGCCGAGAAGAGCAATAGCTACCCACAGAACAATCTTTGCCGGAGTCCACTTGCTGTGGGGCTTTACACCTACCGGCACTCCATCCTTGTTGCGGATGACAAGTTTCTCTTCTTCTGCGGTATAAGATGGCTTATCAACCTGAGATGTGGTTGCCATATTTTTCTCGCTTTTCTAGATGGTATTTACCATATGCCTGCTCGTCGCCGATCTAGCTCAGAGCAAACCAGTTCGATAATACTTAGGCGAACCTAAAACACATAGGTCCGAATGCCTAAAACCGCTCTGTTCCAAGCATTAGTCCAAGTCAGACCCCAATCGGCTAGTAAAGACGCTACTGCATAAAAGTCCGCATCGCAACCACCACTTTTCTCTTCCATTCCATTTTGCTATGCCTATGTATTAGGCTGGCCGAGTTGACGCTTTTGGAGGTTATGTGACTTGTACCTTGGCCGACACCGCGCTCTTGGACGGTGCTACTTCGCGGTTTTCCATTCACGGCTCTAATCTGACCCCAGCCTCATTCGTCCAGGTAGACGGCAACCCCAGCGCATTCGCGGTCCACTACCGCGAGCTCGACGGGACTCCCCGCGAGGGGGTACTCCAGCTGGAAGGGGCACGGGCCCGCTTCAAGGTGGACGGTAAGGACATGCACTACACCGACCCGGATTCCTTCAAAGATTTAGGCCCTGTGCAACCGCTGCAAAACTGGTACGAACTAATCATTCGCCATGACGCAATTGGCAATTCTGTAGCCCGCGAGGCCGCCTACGAGTCCAACCAGCCTTGGGGCAAGCCCGGGATAGAGGGGGACCTGGCCAGAGTAGAGTTAGACATCGTCGGTTTCGGTAATATTTACACCAATACCTCCAATTTTGCGCACGCTGCTGCTCTGCAGGATTGGCTCGCGAAATCTTTAGCGAAAACCGTGGCCCAGGTGCGCGTGCGCGCTTTGCGCCCCGGCTCGGTTTCTGCAAACGAAATTCCCGCTTCCTCCTCGCTCGACGTAATAATGGACGGGTCCGAGGTCGAAGACTACGCCCTGAATGCGGGTGTGCAGTACGCTCCCCTCGCGCCAGCCTTAGCCGACGTTTCCTACGTGGGCCCCACCCCCGCCTACGCAATCTTCACTAAACAGCTGCCCTACGCCCTCGTAGTTCCTGCCAAGGACCAGGTGCTACTGGCGCACTGGGACCAAGACGGGGCGGCCTTCGGCATCGAAACCGAGGCAGAAGCCACCATGGTTCCCTTCAACCGGGCGCACAGGCGCCACCACGAGCGTTGGGCCCGCTGGTACGACATGCGCCAACCGCTCACCGATGCTGAACTCGACGCTCATACCCGTGCCGTGGAAGGGCAAATGGCGCAGGCAGCCGAAAAATACTTCAAGAAGGAGGACTAGTGCCCACCCGCACAATGGACGATGTAGACGTCGACCAGCTGATCGGCTCTGGGGGAAACCTCTCGCGCTGCTGTTACGAAGAGGGGTACTGTTCCGAAAGTCCCACTCACGTAATAATCGCCCGCGAAAACGGCCGGCCCGTGCCACTCACCTACTGTCAGCGCCACTACGTACTCTCGCTAGCCCACTACTTAGAGGTGCACGCACAGTTTTGCGACGGTGAACTTAGCGACCACTATGTCGGTTGGGGTCCGCTGGACAACATCACGTACTTACCTGGCGAAGATCCACTTTCCCTGTAGCACACTGGCAGTTAACCGGGCGTAAACCTCTCCCTGTTTGAATTTCCCGAGGAGGCGAAATGACAACGGGAGTTTGGATTATTGCAGCACTGGTATTGGCAGGGCTAATTGGCAGCCTTTGCTGGTATAGCCACACCAACAGGGTGGACAAACGCAAAAACACCGACTGGAAATATTCGCCGCGCGCGTAGATAGCTGCCCGGCGGGCCCGTTTTCTTTAGACTGGGCCCATGGTACGGGTAGCAATGGCAATACTTACGCTAGCAGTAACAATCTACGCGCTGGCCGACTGCGGGCGCACGCCCTCGCAAAAAATGCCCGCAGGGCTACCGAAGGGCATCTGGATGCTGCTCATTGTTCTGACCTTGCCGTTGGGTGGACTCGGTTGGATCGTGACCTCCAGGGTGTTGGCAGCCGAAGCTAACGACGGGAAGGTTTCTACCACCATGTGGTCGGCGGCTACCCCCATCAATTTCCGTCGCAACGCTCCCGGCCCCCGCCCCAAAGAACTGGCTCCCGACGACGATCCAGAATTCTTGTTCAAGCTGAAGCGGGACATGCAAAAGCGTCGCGACGAGGAGGATGGCAAGGAGGCCAACTAGGCCAGGCGCGCCTCAGACTCGCCGGGCACCATATCTGCGGCCTTGCCTAGCATGTAGCCGACCGGCTCCGAATAGGTCAGCGCTACCAAGGTGTCGCCCTCGAACGTAAACGAGGTTAGTGAGGCTAACGAGCACTGCCGCCTGCGGGGATCGTGCCAGAGGTGGTGCCCTTCTACGAAACGCCGCAACGTCCAAATCGGCAGCTGATGCGACACCACTAGGGCCTCTCCCCCACTGGCCAGTGCTTTGGCATGAGCTACGCCGGCAACCATGCGGCGCGCGATCTGTTCGTAGGGCTCACCCCAGGAGGGTTCGAACACGTTGCGGTAGCGCCACCAATATTTGGGGCTGGCGAGGGCGCTCCGATTCGCATTTACGGCCATTCCCTCGAAAGTGTTGCCGGCCTCGACCAGGCGCTTGTCCGAAAGCACCGGCAACCCGTACAGCTTCGCTGTGGGGGCGGCGGAAGCCTGGGCACGCAATAGGGGCGAAGCCACCACCGCCCGAATATCCGCGTCGATAGACTTGAAATGCTCGCCCACCCCGGCAACCATCTTCTTGCCTAGTTCGGTGAGCCCAAATCCTGGACGGCGCCCGTAGAGAATTCCCTGAGGATTGTCCACTTCCCCGTGGCGCATCACGTGCACAATAGTTTTGTTCATGCAACAACACTAACGGTCAATATAGGGTTAAGACGTGACATACACCGGAAATGATGCAAAGACCCGGGCGGGCGGTGCCCAACGGCGCATTGCAGCATTTTTTGACGTCGACGAAACCCTGATCCGCGGCTCCTCCTCGTTCATATTGGCGCAAGAACTTTGGAGACGCGGCATAGTAGGTTGGGCCGATCTGGCAGTAGCCGCTAAGGGTGCCTGGAAATACATGCTCTTTGGCGAGGACAAGAAGGAAATTGATGCGCTGGTTCAGCGCGCGCTCAAATGTTTGGAAGGCCATTCCGAGGCGGAAATCATCGCCATTGGCGAGGAGATTTACGACCAGTTCTTTGCCTCGCGAATATTCCCCAGAGCTAAGGAGCTCTTAGATAACCACCGCGCCCGCGGGCACGACGTGTGGCTAATTTCGGCCACCCCCTCGCAAATTACTGATCTGTTGGCGCGCCGTTTGGGGGCCACCGGGGGAATTGGCACTCAGGTGGCTTTAGACGAGAATGGACGCTGCTTAGCTAGGCTGAATTCCCCGCTAATGCATGGCGCTGGCAAAGTTGGCGCCGTACACTGGCTAGCCCGCAAACGCAACATCGATTTGGACCTTTCTTACGCTTACTCAGATTCTGTAAATGACCTGCCTCTGTTGCGCACGGTTGGCCACCCGGCTGCTATCAACCCCGACACGAAGTTGCGGCTCGCAGCCCTGGCGGCCGGGTGGCGTATCTACGACATGCGCTGGCGCAAACGCGGAGAATTGTCCTCCGGGGCCAAAAAAGCTGCAAAACGATCGGCAAAGATTGCGGCTGCCTACTGGCTGGCGCGCACTCTAGTGCGCCAGCTAAAGCGCCTAGCTAAGCACAGGTAACCTGCCGACGTCGACACATCGACAACGCCTGCTCCGGTTTGGCAAGTTGGATACGCTCTAGGCGGGGACCGGCATTGGTGTCGCGCTGGGGTCAGAAGGATGCGCTCTGGGCGCGGACGGGCATTTGCGCGAAGCGCAAGGGCGGGAGCGCATCCTTCTGACCCCAGCGTGCGAGGGCCGGCATTTGCGCGAAGCGCAAGGGCGGGAGCGCACCCCACCTACCCGAGTGCGCGCGGGCGGGAGCGCACCCCACCTACCCGAGTGCGCGCGGGCGGGAGCGCGCACCACTCACCCAAGTGCGCAAGGGTGGGAGTGAAGACTGCAGGGTTTTAAATGGCAAAGGCCCGGGGTTGCCCGGGCCTCAACACCTTATTTCTTGTTACGACGCTGGTGACGAGTCTTGCGCAGAAGCTTGCGGTGCTTCTTCTTTGCCATGCGCTTACGGCGCTTCTTAATAACGGAGCCCATAGGTGCCTCCTAAATAATCGGATTCGTACAGCTTCACATGCCATCGGGCACGTAACCTAAAAGATTCTACCCGCCAATTGCCGCATTGCCACTATCAGACCAGTCACCAATGCTGGCATCAATGAGCTGATTCACAGCTACCTGTGGCACTCGGTAGGACTTTCCGACCCGCACTGCGGGAATGTCTCCGTTGTGGATCATCCGATAAACGGTCATTTTGGATACGCGCATTAGTTCAGCCAGCTCGGCTACGGTTACGAAGCGGGGCGGCTGCTGCGACATTTAAACTCCACCTTGACTGAGAGACCTACCGACGTTGTGACGGCACAGGGACATTGTATGCGATTTTGGCTTCCCTGCACACCGGTTTAGAACATTGTTAGCCCTAAGTAGCGTTTATAGGTACCCTTGGAACTGCGCCAAATGGGCGCACACGTAAGCTATTAGTTCACACCGAGGAGGCCGCCAGGCGATGGCGCGTCGTGCATATTCAAGGCCCGCTGGCCGCATTCGCGCACTTGAGGTGCCTAAAGACGCCATCGAAGAGCCCCCTTCGTTAGACTTTTCCCGTACCGACAATGCCACCTCAGCCGACGTATCCACCTCGTTCGGGAGGATCAAGCTTTACGTTGACAAAGTTGCTAAACAATCCCCGGCACGCTTAGCGATTCTTACCTTTTTAACCATCATCGCGGTGGTTACTGTCGCCCTCGAACTGCCCTTCGCCACCCAGAGCGGGCACCGCGCCCCCTTTGTTGACGCGCTCTTCACGGGCACCTCCGCGGTATGTGTGACAGGTCTAACAACTGTGAATACTGCCTCTTACTGGTCAGTATTTGGTCAAGCCGTCATCTTAGTGGCGATCAAAGTTGGCGGCCTGGGAGTGATGACTCTCGCTTCGATCTTGGCCCTGGCAGTATCCCGTCACATCGGGCTCACCCAGCGCATGTTGGCTGCAACCGAGACCAAAACAGACTCGCTAGGGGCGGTAGGTTCATTAGTCAAAGCTGTAGTCGTCACTTCTTTCACCATGGAAGGGCTGCTGTTCATAATCATGCTGCCCCGTTTTGTGATGCTAGGCGAAAACTTTAAAACGGCCGTGTGGCACTCGTTCTTCATGGCAATATCGGCTTTCAACAACGCCGGATTCGTAGTTTTGCCCGAGGGGATGAACGCCTACTTTGCTGACTGGTGGATAATGATGCCCATAATCGTAGGCATGTTTGTGGGCGCCCTAGGCTTTCCCGTGACTTTAGACATAGCCCGCAGGTGGCGCAATCCCAGGCTGTGGACCTTGCACACTAAGATGACGTTGACCACCTACGTGCTGCTAATCATCGGGGCGGCAGCCATCTTGGGGGCCTCCGAATGGGACAATCCCCAAACGCTGCAACCCATGCCCCCACACGCCAAAATGCTCACCTCGCTGCTGTTGGGTGTCAACTCGCGCTCGTTAGGCATATCTACAATCAACGTTGCCGACGAGACCAGCGCCACCTGGTTCTTACAAGATATTTTGATGTTCATTGGCGGCGGGTCAGCCTCTACGGCAGGCGGCATCAAGGTAACCACCCTGGCTGTTATGGTGCTGGCAATTGTTGCCGAGGCTCGAGGCGATCGCGACATCGAGGCTTTTGGCCGTCGCATTCCCCCGCAGACCGTGCGCCTTTCGGTGGCCGTGGTTTCGATCGGCTCACTACTCGTTGCAATCTCGATCTTCGGCCTGCTCGTCTTCACCAACTTTTCGCTAGACGAAATCAGCTTCGAAGTGATCTCGGCCTTCGCCACGGTGGGGTTATCTACTGGGATCACCCCCCTGTTACCAGCGGCTGGCAAATACCTTTTAACTGCACTAATGTTTTCTGGGCGCATGGGCACTATGACCGTGGCGGCCGCCCTCGCCCTGCGCGAACGCCGCCGGGTGATCCGGATGCCAGAAGAGCGTCCGGCAATTGGTTAAAGACGGGTTTAGGATAAAGGCATGGCTAAAAAGGACGCCCCCGAGGCATCGGCAACTTTAGTAATTGGTTTGGGTCGCTTCGGCTCGGCAGTCTCGGCCACACTTGACTCACTGGGGCGCGAGATTTTGGCTGTCGAAAAGGATCCCACCATAGTCCAACGTTGGCAGGGCCGCCTGCCCCTAGTGGAAGCCGACGCCTCTAATATGGAGGCGCTAGAACAGCTGGGGGCTCGCGAGTTCCAAAACGCAGTAGTTGGGGTGGGTACCTCACTAGAGGCCTCCGTACTTATTACTGCGAACCTAGTAGACATTGGCATGCCCTCCATTTGGGCCAAGGCTACCTCGCGCGAACATGGGCGCATTCTAAAGCGCATTGGCGCCCACCACGTGGTCTACCCCGAATTCGATGCAGGCCAGCGCACCGCCCACCTGGTTAGCGGCCGCATGCTCGACTACATCGAGATGGACCGCAAGGGCTTTTCAATCGTAAAGATGCGCCCCCCGCAGGAATGCTACGGCTTCACTCTGGACGAGCTAGACATCCGAGCCCGCTTTGGCGTGGTAATCCTGGGCGTAATGAGCCCGGGGCAGCCCTTCGAATATGCCACCGCCCAAACGCGCATCGACAAAAACGACATCATCATTGTTTCCGGGGACGCCGAGCTACTGGAACGCTTCGCTGAACGCCCCTAACCTCATCTGTGGGTGGGGCGCGTTAGATTTCTGGTATGGCCAAAAATAAGACTCTTTACCGCTGCAGCGAATGTGGGTGGACCTCTGCCAAGTGGGTTGGCCAATGCCGCCAATGTGAACAGTGGGGCACAGTCGACGAGGTCGGGGCCGCCCCGGCTGGAACCAAGTCTGCTGCCACGGCGCCGCGCCAGCAGGCGTTGCCAATTGAGCAAGTCGACATCACTTCGGCCACTGCCCGCCCCAGTGGGGTGAGCGAATTGGACCGAGTACTAGGCGGCGGGATCGTACCTGGCGCAGTCGTGCTGATGGCGGGGGAACCTGGGGTTGGCAAATCCACTTTGTTGCTCGACGTGGCGGCTAAGGCTGCCAGGCAGTCCCGTGCCGAGGGAGGTGGGAAGGTCCTGTACATTACCGGCGAAGAATCAGCTTCTCAGGTACGTTTGCGTGCCGAGCGCATTGGAGCTTTAGATCCCTCCCTGCTACTGGCTTCTGAAACTGACCTGGGTACGGTTCTGGGGCATATCGAGCAGAATTCGCCCTCGTTGGTGGTTGCCGACTCAGTACAAACCTTTGCTTCAGCCCAAATTGAAGGTTCCCCCGGCGGGGTAGCCCAGGTGCGCGAGGTTACCGCCGCGCTAATTCAGGCCGCAAAATCCCGCAATATCCCCGTCCTGCTAGTGGGGCACGTAACCAAGGACGGAGGTATTGCTGGCCCGCGCATTTTGGAGCACTTAGTCGATGTGGTCTGCCAGTTCGAGGGCGACCGCCACTCCAGGTTGCGCCTGTTGCGGGCCGTAAAAAACAGGTACGGCCCCACTGACGAGGTGGGCTGTTTTGAATTGGGCGAACGCGGCATTGTGGGCCTAGAAGATCCCTCTGGCCTGTTCTTGTCCCAGGACAGGCAGGCGGTTCCAGGCACGTGCGCTACGGTCTCTTTAGCTGGCCGCCGTCCTCTGCCCACCGAGGTGCAGGCGCTGGTGGCCCCCTCCGTTTCCGGGGGCTCGCCCAGGCGGGCAGCGGTGGGGCTAGATCGCTCCCGCGTGGCAATGACATTGGCGGTTTTGCAGGCTCGATTAGGTTTGGACTTAACCCACCAAGACGTCTACGTGTCTACGGTGGGTGGGGCAAAAACTGCCGAACCGGCAATTGACCTGCCAACCGCTTTGGCGGTGGTTTCTGCTTCTACCGGGCGGGTTGCCGATCCCCATCTAATCGCCTGCGGGGAGGTGTCCCTAACCGGCGAACTACGGGCATGCGTGGGGCTGCAGCGGCGTCTTGGCGAGGCCGCCCGGCTGGGTTTCCAGCTGGCGATTGTGCCCGCCCAGGGGGCAGAAGAGCTGGCGGCACCAAAAAATATGCGCTTGCTTCCCGTAGCGAACGTGGCCCAGGCGGTTGGGGCGGCGTTGCCACCGAGCCATTCCTAAGCGGTAGGGTTACTGGCCCTGCGGGGTTTCTTGGCTCTGAGGGGCCGGCGCGCCCTCAAAAGTAACTATCGACTGTTCCCCTGGGAATTCCTTGTTCCCAAAGACGGGAATGAGCTTGTAGGTGCCAGCTTGGGCTGAGCCGGTTGCAGCACATTTTTTGTCGGCTGTACTCCCATCCCAGGCTAGAGTCTTTTGCCAGGTTTGATTCTTGTCGAGCAACAGGGTTTTCTTGGGAAGATCCTTGTTGCACGGCAGCGAAAAGTAAGTGTCTTGGTCACCGCTTTTTATGTGAACTCCCACCTTCGCGAAGGAACCGTCCGCTATGCAGGGGGTCTCGCCGGTGTTCTTGACCGACATCTGCAGCCCAACTTCGCTACCTACCTGGTAGACGGTTTGTTCTGGAGAAACCCTAATTTCTAAATTCTTCAGCTGACAGTCTTTTGGCATGTACACCTGCGCCTGCGATTTCGCCTTTGCGGCGGCTTTTTGGGCGTCCTCGGCGAGCTTTCCCTTAGCCCACATCCAAACGTAGACGCCCCCGGCTAGCAGAGCTATGAGTATGGCCAAAGCCACCAGGCGGCGCACCCAGAACTGTTGGCGGGTAGGGCGCCGGCGTTGCCGAGGTGCCCCCGCAGGCCGGTTAGTTTGCCGCCGTGGGGAGGGGCGGCGGCCCCTGTTTGTGCTAGAGCCAGCGTTCTTTCTTGGTTTCGAGGTCGTTTTGCGGTTGCGTTTGGGCTGGCTCATATAGAAGACGGTACCGGCCCTGCCAGCGCGCGCCCACCTGGCGCGCCGAACGAAGGCGTTTAGGCGGGTTGGGCGCCGCGCGGACGCGACGTTTTCGAATCGTCGTCATCATCGTCGTCGTCAATGCGGCACCAATGTTGCACTAGTAGGCCCACCCCTAAAAAGGCCAGCGCTGCAACTAGCGCCACCGCAGAACTGATAGCCGCACTGTCGCGGTGGGCCCCCAACTGGGTGAGGGCGACGGCAATGCCCGTTGCGGCAAACCCGGCTAAAGCGGACCCAAAAATTGCCGCACTCTGAGCCATAAGGGCAATATTGGCGGCCATGATTGGACTCATGTGCGATTTCTTTTTGCGGTAGGCAAGAACCCTGCGGCCCGCCCAGAACAGAGCCAACGCCATGACGGCAATGACTCCCCCGACGATCGGGTGCAGGCTGGGAGGCAGCTCCCCTACAGCCAGCAGTACTGCCGACAGGACGAGGTTTAGCGCCGCTCCCCCAACTGCCAGGAGCGCTAGCGCCCACCATTTCAGCTGTACCACTAGTTTTCAGTTTCCTTACGAACCGGAGACGGGGTGGGTTCCCGCCGCAAAAATTCCCACATTTGCCTGACCCAACTGACCTTTTTGGCGGTTTTGGCCCTAGTGGGCGCCCCTTCCTGGGCGGGGCTAGCCCCGTCGTCGTCCACAACCCGGATGGTCTGGTTTCCCCGAACTACGGCTTCCCACGAGGGCAGGGGTACCGTGCCCGTGAAGGGGGCAGGTTCACTGTTTCCAGCCGCAGCCTCGACTACGTCCAGCCAGTTTTCCCACACGTGCTTAATGCCGCCCCGATCGGGGGCAAGGCGCGCTAGGTCTGCTACCTGCTGGTTTTTCAACACTGCGTTCGGATCCATGAGCGACCAGGGCACGAGCACGAAGGCACGCTGGTGGGCGCGTGGGTGGGGCAAGGTTAGCGCCGGGTCCTGGCTAACGATTCCATCGATCGTGACGATGTCTATATCCAGCGTGCGCGGCCCCCAATGCTCGGTGCGCACGCGCCCGTGACTATTTTCGATTCGCGCGCACTCGTCCAGCAGCTCGCGAGGCGAGAGCGTGGTAGTAATTTCAAGTACCGCATTCAGATAGTCGGGCTGAGCCTTCTGCTCTGGGTCAATTACCGCAGCACTGCGCACCAGTGGCGAAACCCTTACCAGGTTTATTCCAGGAACCTTTTCAAGGTCGGCCACCGCCCGCCGCAACGTGACGACCGGGTCGGCAAGGTTGGCCCCCAGAGCCAAAACCGCCCCGCGGGCGTGTCCAGCTTGTTCTAAGGCTCCCTGGCCTGGCGCTGGAATCGACTCGGTAGCTTTGTCTAGGTCCGGCGGAAGTGGGGCAGCCTCCCCGTTAGGCAGGTCGCCGCCCTCGGCCGCAGCAAGGTCGGTGATCACCTGGTCCGTTTGAGCCCCGCGCCAAATGGTGACCGTTACGTCTTTTGCTTGAGCCTCGATCGGGGCCTCCGGCTTGTGGATGCGCACCCGGGTGGCGGCCGCACCTGATTCGAGGGCCACTCGCGCTACGTGTTCTGCTACCTGTTCTATAAGGTTCGAGGGCGGACCTGCGAGCACCGCCCGCACCTTTTCGGCAAGCACCGAATAGTCGATCGTGTTTTCTAAAGCGTCCGTGCTGCCCGCCCTTTTGGTGGAGGTAAATACGTCCACGTCGGCTGTAAAAGTCTGGCCCGTTTGCCGTTCGAAGTCGTAGACGCCGTGTTTTCCGAGGGCGGTAATGCCTACCAGCGAGATGCAATCTTTGGGAGCGCTCATTGCTTCCCCTCTAGCTCGCTCATCAGGTCGAGGGCGGCGCGAGTGCGGGCCACATCGTGTACGCGCACCCCCCACGCCCCACTGGCGCTGGCGAGGGCGGAAGTCGCCGCCGTAACCAGGTCCCGCTCGTGCGCCTTTATGTTGCCCCGGTTGGCCGGCGCCTGGGTGCCGGCAGGGACCGCGCTCTCTAAAAAGCGTTTGCGAGACGTGCCGATGAGTACTTTTCCGCAGGGGCTGGCGGAGGCTAATTCGGCGGTGGCACCGAGCAGGGACCAGGATTGGGCGGGAGTTTTAGCGAACCCCAGGCCCGGATCCCAGATGATTCGGGAGGGCGAGACGCCGGCGCGAATAAATTTGTCGGTGTTTAGGCGCAGCTCGTCGATTACTGTGGGCACTACGCCTTCGGGATAGCTGGCGAGTTGGTCCATTGTGTCGGGGGTTCCGCGCATGTGTTGCAGTATGTAGTCGCAATCGGAGTCGGCAATTACCGAGACCATGTCTGGGTCGTAGGCTCCGCCCGAGATGTCGTTTATTATCTGCGCCCCTAGATCCAGCACGTATTCGGCAGTGGCAGCGTGAATTGTGTCGACCGAAACGGTAATGCCCGAGCTCACGAGTTCTTGGACTACCTGCCCGACGCGCCTAATTTCCTCGGTGGGGCTGATGCGGGTTGATCCTGGCCGCGTAGATTCGCCACCCACGTCAATGAGGTCGGCACCTACGCGCACCGCATTCTTGGCGTATTCGATTGCCTCTTGGGGACGCTGGTGGTCGCCACCGTCCGAAAAGGAATCGGGAGTTACGTTGCAGACCGCCATCAACAAGGTTTTCATACTGGAGCTACTCACCCTTTAACCCTAGCGAAAACAGACAATCTTCGGAGTAGTCGACGCGGGCGCGGACTCAAAACCGAAGTCCCATCGGCAAATCATGGCAAATCCTGTTTTAGCTCTTATTTGGGACAACAATTTCGCGAGATTAAAATTACTTAACTCAGCAACTAAATCTTCTCCCTCTCACCCTAGCCGGGAATCTCACAAAGGCCTACAACTAGCACCTTCGCATAAGAATGCGAGTTAGCCATACCACAAAGAAGCAGTTGCGCATGGGCTTTTACGGCAAATTTGCAAAAGTGGTGCTCGCAACACATTAAACCCTGTATGACCTGCATGTTTTACATCTTTTTTACGCACCATATCCCATTTGATCAGCAGTTATCACCTGCAGCTTTGACCGACTTTAGTCCTTTGCGAATCGGGTTACAGATGTAAAACTGGGATCGGCGTAACACGGTTCTACAGTCGTGTTTGCTCTGACGGCATTGAATGTTGTCAGCAGATTTTAATACTTACTTCAGAAGGGGTGAGTTCTTTGGCCAAACAGGGCAAAGTAGCGCTTAGCTCTACACTGTTTGAGATAGAGAATGAATTCGTTCCGACCGACCGCGAAGTGGTCTGCGTCGAGGACACCGACTACACCGATGTATCTGTAGTCATTTTAGACGAGGAAGATCTAGGAAACGGGACTCTCCAGCGGATTACCGACACTGGCTGGGGGATCCCGGTATTCTCCGTTGCTGGCGACAAGAGCCCTGAATCCTTCGAAGGCATTTACGGCGTTATTTCGCCCGATGCTGGCCAGGCCGAATTCTACGGTCGCAAGATCGAAGAGGCTGCCCGCAAGTACGACGACAAGGTCCTGCCTCCGTTCTTCGGCTCGCTCGTGAAGTACCACGAAAAAGGCTTCACCGCCTTTGACTGCCCCGGACACCAGGGTGGCCAGTTCTACCGCAAGCACCCCGCCGGGCGCCGTTTCTTCGACTTCTACGGCGACAACGTCTTCCGCACCGACCTTTGCAACGCCGACGTTTCAATGGGCGACTTGCTGATCCACGATGGCCCGCCGGCTGCCGCAACTCAGAACGCTGCCAAGATTTTCAACGCTGACAATACTTGGTTCATTCTGAACGGTACTTCCGCCTCTAACCAGGTGGTGCTGAACGCCCTGCTCACTCCCGGTGACATGGTTTTGTTCGACCGCAACAACCACAAGTCCGTCCACCTGGGTGCTCTAACCCAGGCCGGTGCCGATCCCGTTTACCTCGAGACCGGGCGCAACGCCTTCGGCCTCATCGGCGGTATCGATTCGCACTGCTTCGACGAGGATTACCTGCGCGAGCGCGTAGCTAAGGTAAACCCCGACAAGAAGGACGAAAAGCGTCCGTTCCGCCTCGCTGTCATTCAGCTGGGCACCTACGACGGCACCATTTACAACGCCCGCCAGGTTGTCGACAAGATTGGCCACCTGTGCGACTACATTCTGTTCGACTCCGCTTGGGTCGGCTACGAACAGTGGATTCCTATGATGGCTCCCTGCTCGCCGATGAAGCTGGAACTTGGACCAGAAGATCCGGGCATCATCGTCACCCAGTCTGTACACAAGCAGCAGGCTGGCTTCTCGCAGGCCTCGCAGATCCACAAGAAGGATTCGCACATCAAGGGCCAGGACCGCTACGTCAACTTCGACCAGTTCAACGCGTCCTACATGATGCACGCCTCCACCAGCCCCTACTACCCGCTGTTCGCATCCTTGGACGTCAACGCCCAGATGCACGCCAACGGCAACGGCGAGAAACTGTGGGCTGACGCGGTTCGCGTGGGTATCGAGACCCGCAAGATGATCCTGCGGAACTGCCATCTGATCAAGCCGTTCGTGCCGCCGACTGTAGATGGCAAGCCTTGGGAGGACGCAGACACCGAGGAGATCGCTAAGGAACGCAAGTACTTCGAATTTGTTCCCGGCGAATCCTGGCACGGCTTCGATTCTTACGAGAAGGGGCAGTACTTCGTCGACCCGATGAAGCTGCTGCTTACCACTCCCGGCCTGATCAACAAGACCGGCGGCTTTGAGTACGAGGACTTCGGCATTCCTGCCAACATCCTCTGCTACTACCTGCGTACCCAGAATTTCATTCCGGAAAAGAACGACCTCAACTCGATTCTGTTCCTGATGACTCCGGCAGAAACCCTCTCCAAGATGGAGGATTTGGTTTCCGCTCTGGTCCGTTTCGAGAAGCTAGTTGACGAGGACGCCCCGCTGGCCGAGGTGCTGCCCGACATTTACGCCGCCAACCACGAGCGCTACGAGGGCTACACCATTCGCCAGCTTTGCCAGGAGATGCACGACTTCTACAAGGATCGCACCGTTGCCCAGCTGCAGAAGGACATGTTCCGCGAGGAACACTTCCCCGAGGTTGCTACCAGCACCCAGCAGGCAAACTTCGCGTTCCTACGCGGGCAGATCGACTTCATTCCGATCGAAGAGGCCGAAGGCCGCGTCGCTGCCGAGGGCGCTCTGCCCTACCCTCCGGGCATCATCTGTGTTGCTCCGGGCGAGGTATGGTCCGACACCCAGCTCAAGTACTTCATGGCCCTTGAGGAAGGCATCAACGTGCTCCCCGGTTTCGCTCCCGAACTCCAGGGTGTCCACATGGTCACCGAGGAAGACGGACGCCAGCGCGCTTACGGCTACGTGCTGAAGGAAGAAGCACTCAAAGAAAACTAAGGCAACCCTTTTAGTACTCTCATCTCGCAGACACAAGGAAATATATGTCAGACACTAAAAGCGCTCCTGATAAGAAGCGCATGAGCGTAGTGCAGCTGACGGTGCTCACCATGGTTAACATGATGGGCTCTGGCATCATTATGCTCCCCACTAAGCTGGCCCAGGTCGGTACGATCTCGATTCTTTCGTGGATCATTACTGCTGGTGGCGCGACTTTGCTGGCGTACGCGTTCGCGAAGGCGGGCCGCTACACCAAGAAGCCGGGCGGCATGGGCGGCTACGCAGAATACACATTTGGTAAGTCAGGTAACTTCCTAACTAACTTCGCCTACTTCATTTCGCTAGTGATCGCTAACATCGCAATCGCCATTTCGGCGGTTGGCTACGCCCTCAGCCTGTTCCAGGTTGACACTGGCAACATGGACAAAGGCCCGCTGCTAGTTGGCGTTCTTACCATCGTGACGCTTTGGCTAGCCACCGTTTTGAACTTCGGTGGTGCCCGCATTACCGGCCAGCTTTCGACGTTCACTATCTGGGGCGTGATCATTCCCGTCGTAGGTATTTCGATCATCGGCTGGTTCTGGTTCAGCGGCCACATGTGGGTTGACGCTTGGAACCCGCACCACATGGGTACCTTCCCCGCGATCAGCGCCTCTATCGCAATGACCCTGTGGGGCTTCTTGGGAATCGAGTCGGCGTCGGCCAACTCCGACTCCGTCGAGAACCCCGAGAAGAACGTGCCCCTGGCAGTTCTTGGTGGCTGCCTGGGTGCGGCCGCGATGTACATCGTGTCCACCAACGTCATGTTCGGCATTGTCGACTATAAGGACCTTGCTAACTCCAATGGCCCGTTCGGCCTCGCGTTCTCGCAGATGTTCAACCCGACCATCGGCAAGATCGTGCTGGCAATGATGGTGATCTCGTGCTTCGGCTCCCTGCTGGGCTGGCAGTTCACCATTGCCCAGGTGGCCCGTTCGCTGGCTCTGGAAGGTATGATGCCGAAGGCCTTCACCAAGGTCACCAAGGCAAACGCCCCTATCGTTGGCATGGTCATTATTACTATCGCCCAGACTCTGCTTTCGCTGATGACAATCAGCCCAAGCTTGTCCGAGCAGTTCGAGGTACTGGTAAATCTTGCGGTCATCACAAACGTGGTCCCCTACATCCTTTGCATGGGTTCACTGATGGTTATGCAGAAGGTTGCCAACGTACCGAAGCGCGAGGCACGCGTTACCAATACCATCGCGATTATCGCCGGCATTTACAGCTGCTACGCGCTCTACACTGCGGGCGAGTCTGCGATGATGGGCGGCGCCCTAGTCTTCTTCTTCAGCTTCTTGCTGTTCGGCCTGGCTGCTCCTAAGGTCATGGACCTGAAGGGCTACAAGCACGAAGTAGACGAAAACTCTAGGCTGTCTGACCACTACTCTGCCGATAAGGACGATCTGCTCACAAGCGGTTCTTCCAAGGTAGAGGGCGAGCCAGAAGCTCTGTAGGCTTAGCCTAAACCACAAGAGTGTGGCGTGGCGGCTCCTGCCGTCACGCCACACTCTTCATCTGTGGCCCGCATAAATAACACGTCAATATTCCATCTTTTCCCCCACGAAAGCACCCGTAGATGTTTCCCACCCCCCTCAGATCCGCCGGCACACTTCTGCCCAGCTTGGGGCTGATTTTAGCCACCTCAATTTGGGGCTCCATGTTCTTTATGATCAAGAAAGTAACCACCGAGTTGCCGGTGTTTGACTTTCTGGGCTGGCGCTTCGTGCTCACAGCGGTCTTCACCTTCTTGATATTTCGCCGGCGAGTCCTGTGGGCTTCTAAAACGGCCTGGTGGTACGGGCTGGCGCTAGCCTGCCTCTACGTGGGAGCCCAGTACCTGGAATCGATAGGGCTGGCGTCAGTAGATGCTTCCGTATCCGGTTTCATAACCGGCATGTACGCGGTGATAACTCCAGTTTTGCTACTCCTCATGTACAGGCAGCCCCCCAAGCCCATAGTTATCTACACCTCTGCGGTAGCTACCCTGGGACTGGCGATCTTGTCACTGCGAGGCCTAAGTTTTGGCCTCGGCGAAACCTATACGCTGGCCGGTTCCGTGTGCTACTCGCTGCACATCGTATTGTTAGGTCGCTTTTCCAAGCGAACTGATTCCCAAACATTGGCCTCAACCCAACTCATCATGATGGGCGCGCTGTCGCTGTTGCTTGCAGCGCCCGGGGGAATACAGGTACCTAAGACGGCCTTCACGTGGTTCGCCCTGTTTTATATGGCTCTGCTGGGCGGATCACTGGCCATGCTCTTACAGACCTGGGCCCAGTCGCGCATCAGCCAGACCAGGGTCGCAATCATCATGACCTGCGAGCCAGTATTCGCCGCCGTCACGGCAATTATTTTCGGAGGAGAACCACTCACCTTGCGCCTAGTAATCGGCGGAGGCCTGATCGTGGCAGCAATTTTAGCTTCAGAACTCACCTCAGCCCGAAAAGCAAAAACCCGTGCGCGCGTCGAGAGCAAAAGCTAGCCGAACGCCCGCCCCCCCGCACGTGCCCCGCTCCACTTCTGTAAAGAACAAACACAGGTGCCGCCGCAGCTGCGCAACCCCGGGGCAAGTAAGTTCTAACCGGTAATGAGCCGCAAAACTTCGGCTCTGGTAGCCTGGTTCCTGCGCATCTGCCCGCGCAAAGCTGAAGTCACAGTCTTAGCCCCGGGCTTTTTAATACCTCTCATGGTCATGCACAGGTGCTCGCCCTCTAAAACTACCGCTACCCCGGCAGCGTGCAGCTTCTGGGAAAGGGCGTCGGCAATCTGGGCAGTAAGACGTTCTTGCACCTGAGGTTTGCGGGCAAAGCCCTCGACACACCTAGCAATTTTGGACAAACCGGTAACCTTGCCGTGAGCGGGCAAATACGCCACATTTGCCATCCCAAAGAACGGCAGCAGGTGGTGCTCACACACTGAGTAGAAGGGGATGTCGCGAATCAGCACAATCTCGTCAGTGCCAACCTCGAATTGTTTCTGGAGGTGTTCGGAAGGATCCTCGTGCAACCCCACCGACAGTTCCTTCCACGCCCTGGCAACCCTGTCGGGAGTTTCTTCTAATCCAGGACGGGAAGGATCCTCCCCTATCGCACACAGCAGCTCGTAAGCTGCTCTGCGCGCGCGCTCGTAATCGAATTCTCTACTCATTACCGTATTTCGCCAGCTGAAACTATTTAGTCGACAGCAGAGTCAATCTGCGGGGGAACCGGTTGGCTGGGAGTCTGGGCGTCAGATTCGTTGCCGATCGGATTGCCAAACGTGGCGCCCTCCACAGCAGCGTCCGCGTTGTATGCCCAAGTCTGCCTCTGGGGCTGCTTACGCACGTCAGCGAAGATCTCGTTGAGCTCATTTTCCAGAACAGTTTCCTTATCCAACAGCCTTTCGGCAAGCCGATCGAGGACGTGCCGGTTAGCAGAAAGCACCTGCCAAGCTTCACGGTTAGCCCGTTCCAGGAGTGCCTGCACCTCGTGATCTACGAGGGCGGCGAACTCGCCAGACATGCCAGAGCCCGATGCCATCTCGCGCCCCAAGAACGGCTGCGTGTCCTCGGAACCGAGTTTGATGGTGCCCACCTTCGAAGACATCCCGTAGTCGGTGACCATCTTGCGAGCAGTCTGGGTGGCCTTGTCAATATCGTTGGAGGCGCCCGTCGAAGGATCCTGGAAGATCAGTTCCTCGGCTACGCGCCCGCCCATAGCGTAAACCAATTCGTCGAGCAGCTGGTTGCGAGTCTTCGAATAGCGATCCTCGTTAGGCATCACCATGGTGTAGCCCAAGGCCCGCCCACGCGGCAGAATAGTCACCTTGGTAACCGGATCCGTATAACGCAGCGCAGCCGCCGCCACCGCGTGGCCGCCCTCGTGATAGGCGGTAACCAACTTGTCGTGGGCAAGCATGACCCTGGTGCGCTTTTGGGGCCCCGCAATAACCCTGTCTATTGCCTCGTCTAGAGCCCTCTCGTCTATCAAATCTGCGTTCGAACGGGCGGTTAGCAACGCTGCCTCGTTCAGCACGTTAGCCAAGTCAGCACCCGCAAAACCTGGCGTGCGCTTGGCGATCTGGCGCAAATCCACCGAATCGACCATCGGCTTGTTCTTAGCGTGCACCTTCAAGATCTGGTAGCGGCCGTTGATGTCGGGGGCCTCCACCGAAATCTGCCGGTCAAAACGGCCCGGGCGCAGCAGCGCCGGATCCAGCACGTCCGGACGGTTAGTAGCCGCAATCATTATGACGTTTGTATTCTCGTCGAAACCATCCATCTCGACGAGCAACTGGTTCAGGGTCTGCTCGCGCTCGTCATTGCCGCCCCCCATGCCGGTGCCGCGGTGGCGACCCACAGCGTCAATCTCGTCTACAAAAATAATTGCCGGCGCATTCTGTTTAGCCTGGTCGAACAAATCGCGCACGCGCGAAGCCCCCACGCCCACGTACATTTCAACAAATTCCGAACCCGACATGGTGTAGAACGGCACCCCGGCCTCACCTGCCACAGCCTTGGCAAGCAGAGTCTTGCCGGTGCCCGGAGGGCCATACAACAGCACGCCCTTAGGAATCTTGGCTCCCAGCTGGTGGAACTTGCCCGGGGTAGACAAAAATTCGCGAATCTCTTGCAACTCTTCGACGGCCTCGTCGACACCAGCCACATCAGAAAAACGCACCTTGGGTGCATCCGCATCCTTCATGCGGGCCTTGGACTTGCCAAAGTTCATAATCTTGCCGGCCCCACCCTGCATGCGGGAAGTGAGGAACCAGAAAATCCCCACAAACACGGCAATCATAAGCAGCATCTGCACGATGCCCTGCCACCACGACGGCACCGGGTAAAGCGAGTTGTAGCCCTTGTCCAACTTGGCCTTGGAAACCAGCTCAGACAGCGCCTTCGCCTGCCCATCCGTGTACTGGAACTGCACCTTCTTGGCAGGCTTCGGGGCAGAGGCCATGAAAGAAGAATTCTGCGTGCGCACCTTGGGCTTGTACGCCTTCTTCAGGTTCAAGGTGACCTGGTGCGAACCGTCGTTCACCACAGCCCTAGAAACGGTATCGCCCTTCAGTAACTCCACGCCCTCGGAAGTGTCGATCTCGGCAGGAGCGAAAAGACGCGTTGCCGCCCAAATGATCAACGCGATAATTAAAAGCGGCAAAAACCACGCGAGATAGTTGCGCTTGGGCGCCTTTTTCTTAGCCGTTGCCATTAACTATTCCCTTCAAGATTGACACTATGCACAAAGCCTAGCCGGAAGTCCAAGTGCGAGAACAAAATATGCGCTAGCGGTGAACACTACTGATACACGTGCGGCGCCAGCGTTGCCACGAAGGGCAGATTGCGGTAGCGCTCGGCAAAATCGAGCCCGTAGCCCACCACAAACTTATTGGGAATGTCAAAGCCCACATAGCGCACGTCCAAATCGGCCTTCATGGCTTCCTTTTTGCGTAGGGCGGCAGCGATCTGGACCGAAGCGGCCCCCCTGGCCTTCAAATTAGTTACCAGCCACGAGAGGGTAAGGCCAGAATCAATAATGTCCTCGATAATGAGCACATCGCGGCCCTGAATGTCGGAATCCAAATCCTTCAAAATGCGCACCACGCCCGAGGACTTAGTGCCGGAACCATACGAGGAAACGGCCATCCAATCCATTAGCGTCTCGGTGTGCATTTTGCGCAGCAGGTCGGCAACCACCATAACGGCACCCTTCAGGACGCCAACCACAATTGGCCGTTTGCCCTGGTAGTCTTTGTCAATCTGCGCTGCTAGCTCGGACAGGCGAGCCTGCATTTCATCTTCGGAGATTAGGATTTCTTCGAGGTCCGTGCCCATATCTTTTGCATCCACTCTCCTAATGATAGGCACAAGCGCGCCCGCGTGCGGGCCAGCCGCCGTTTAGTAGAACAAGATCACCTTTGCAGGGTTAGGATTGCCCGTCCGGCCGCGCGCCAGGCCTTCCCTCCGCGCACGTGCGCCGGCCCCTGCCCGTGCCAATCCTGTACCAGAGCGTCCATCGCCTTTAGGTGCGCCGCGGTTAGTTCTGTCATCCCCAGCTGGGCTCCCGCTGCTCTAAGCACCCGCCTGCGCAAGGCCGGAGGAAAACTCTTCAGCTTCTTCGCGTCTAGCTCTACCCGGTCGGGTTCGACGCGGCTAACGGAAGCAAAAATGCGATCTGCCACCTGCTCCAAAGCTTCGTCGTCCTGGCGGGCAAGCACCGCGCTTTTTGCCAGCGCGGGGGCCGCGTCCTTGCCGAGGGCGGCCGCCAACGCAGGCAGCGCACGTTCCCTGAGCGCAGCCCGCCGCAGTGCCTCGCCGGAAGCCGTCTTCCAGGGGCCGTCGGCTTTATTAGACGGATCCAACACGTAGTCAAGGCCCAACCCATGGCAGCATGCCTCAGTGTCGGCCCTGCGCAACTCCAACAGAGGGCGAATCCGCCCGTGCAGGTGGCCCCCCTCAAAACCTTTGCGCATCCCTGCCAGCGAATGGGTACCGGACCCGCGTGCCAAAGATAGCAGGACGCCCTCGGCCTGGTCGTCTAAAGTATGGCCGAGCCAAACCGGGGCCTGCTCGGCTCCCAATTCCCGCCGGGCCTCGCCGAGACCGGCATAGCGCGCCTCCCGAGCGGCCGCCTCTGGGCCGCCCTCTTTGCCAACATTTACCTGCTTGCGCACAGCCTTGTCCGCACCCAGAGAAAGAAGCTTGGCAACTACTGCCTCGGCCTCGCGCGTAGATTCTTCGCGAATCCCGTGGTCAACCGTGACCGTGTACACCTCGTGGCCCGCACGCGAACCGGCATCGATGAGGCAAGCGGCCAGCGCCAACGAGTCGGCACCACCAGAGCACCCCACCACTATCGGCAGGGATGGAGCCAAATCGTCAAAACGCGCCACCGCCTTGCGAATCGCCAAAGATACCGGACGCACCTGCGCATTGGGGGTGGCGCCCACCAGCTCGCTAGCTTTCTTCATAACCTCACTTCAACTCTGCAAATTCGGTTGCCACTGAATCGATCGACTCGACTACCCCACCCGCGCCGGTGTCGTCGTAGCCGTTGACCACAATGGAAAAGGCCAGCGACCGCCCGGAGGCCGTGCGCACGTACCCGCTCAGGGAACGCGCCGAATCGAGCGTGCCAGTCTTAGAACGCACGTTTCCGGTTGCCGCCCCATCCGTCATGCGGTTGTGCAGTGTCCCATCCAAACCCGCTACCGGAAGCAAAGACGGCAGCGAGCGCAGTTGCGGATTCTTAGAAACCGCGGCTTCGCGTAGAACTTTAGCGAGGGCGTGGGGGGTAATTTTGCCTTTGTCAGACAGTCCCGAGCAGTCGCGGATGGGGGCCTCAGCGCTGTCGACGCCCAAATCCGAGATGGCCTCGTGGACCGTTTTCACGGCTGCGGCGAAGGTGGGTTCTTTACCTTGGCGCACCAAGGTGGCGCGGCAGACGGTTTCGGCTAGGGTGTTGTCTGATGGTTTCAGCGTTTCGCGCAGCACGTCGGTGATGGGGGCGCTGCGTACGGAGGCAACTACCTTTGCTCCCTGTGGAGCTTTTGCCTGGACGGGCCCTTCGACGCTGATGCCGGCTCCGGCCAGTTTGTCTTTGAAAGTTTGGGCTGCCCGCGCGGCAGGATCGCTTTGGAGGTCGTGCCGGGAGGTATCTTGGGCGGCGTTCATTCCCAGCCCTTGGATTTTAGTTACGAATTGCTCGTAGCCGTTCCAGTCGGGGCTCAGTTCTTCCTTGCCGAAGGCCGAGGTGTCATACCCCAATTTCACAGAGGCTATCGCTTGTTTCTTGAGGGCGGCCGCGGCTTGGTTTGCGAGGTCGGCAAGGCCGGCGTGCCCATTGGTCAGATCGGGGTTGGACTTGCCGGCCCCCAACATTTCGTCGCCTCCGGCAACCAGCGTCAGCTTATTTCCGTCTAGTACGGCTTTGGTTTCGAAGGTGGTCCCGCCCGGGAGCGTTTTTAAGGCCGTTACGGCTGACAAGATTTTTGTCGAGGACGCGGGCGTGAGTGCCGTGGAGCCGTTCACGTCGGCAAGCACTTTGCCCGTCTGTACGTCTTGCACGGATACTCCTACGCGCAGCCCCGGTTGCTCGCCTGCTTTTTTGACTGTATCGGAGGGGTTTTCTTGTGCGTCTTCGGCTGTGGTGCCGGCTTGGGCGGCGGCGTCGTGGGCGGCCTTCTTTATTTTTCCTGACAGGGATTCAGCCGTTTTCTGAACTTGGGTTGCATCCGGCAGAGGCGCTTGCCCGTCTGGGGTAAAGTCTGGTTCGCCAGCTGTGGCGGTGCGCGCTTTGGGGAGGGCCTGCGGGGTGGGAGGCGGCGGGGACACGGTGAACACGCCGGGCACAATGTCGTAGGCGTCCAGGGCCCCGTAGGTGAGGGAGCCCCCTACAAGCAGAAGTGTGCCGATTGTGGCCGCAGCTACTGTTTTTCGCATCTACTGCCTCGCAGTTCTGTTTCGGGTAACGACCTTTCTTACTGTACCGGTACCATTGGGTTATTATCGCATCGACCCAACTGTTTGAAAGGGCTCTTAAATGGAGTTTGATGTAACGATCGAGATCCCGAAAGGGAACAGGAATAAGTACGAGGTTGACCACGAGACCGGCCGTATACGCTTGGATCGTATGCTTTTCACGTCCACCCGTTACCCGGATGACTACGGTTTTATCGATGGCACGCTTGGCGAGGACGGTGACCCGCTCGACGTTTTGGTACTCCTGGAGGAGCCCACGTTCCCCGGCTGCGTGATTCGGTGCCGCGCGTTGGGCATGTTCCGCATGCGCGACGAGAAGGGCGGCGACGACAAGGTGATCGCAGTGCCTACTGCCGACCAGCGCATGGCCTGGCGCACTGAGCTCGAGGACGTCTCTGAGTTTCACCGCCTGGAAATTCAGCACTTCTTTGAGGTGTATAAGGATCTAGAGCCCGGCAAGTCCGTCGAGGGCGCCCACTGGGTTGGCCGCGAGGAAGCTGAAGAGGAAATCCGCGTTTCTATTAAGCGCGAGCAGGATCGCATCGCTGCCGGCGGGCACGCGGTAAATCCCGTTCCGGTGATTGCCCCCGAACCGTAAGAATACCCGCGGCTTCGGTGGCAGGAGCGGACGAGCTTTTGTTCGCTGCCCAAATGGTTGGCTACACGCGCCGCCCTGCCACCGATGCTAGAAGGCCGGGTTCTGGCCTGCGCCGAAAGGCGTGGGCCTTTTCTTTGCCCGCACTTTTTCGCACCTAAAACCAGTGTTAAATGGGGTGCCCCTTTGGCATCTGAGATACTGCCAAAGGGGCCTAATATGGGGAAGTTTTATTTCAGTTCCGGGTGTCCTTCGGTAACGCGCGCAACGTCGGCACGATTGGGCGAGAATGCCCCAAGCCTAGATACGGTCAGCCCAGAGGTAACGGTGGCCTGGTGTAGCGCTGGTATTACGTCAGCCCACTTGGCCTGCCGCAAACGCCTACGTGCCTGCCCGCTTCCGGCCAGATCGGCGTCCAGGAGTGCGGATATTAGACCGGCCATGAAGGAATCGCCGGCGCCCACGGTGTCGCCGAGTTCTACGTTCAGCGGGTCGATCACCAGCATGTCGCGTTCGCCTGCCATGCGGGCGTATGCCCCCCAGGGGCCGCGCGTGGTTATTACCATTGCAGGCCCTAGGGCCAGCCACGAGCGCATGACTTCTTCAACTGCCCGCTCCGGGTAAAGCCAGGCCAGGTCCTCGTCGGAAGCCTTCACAATGTCGCAGAAGCTGACGATTTCTTCGATTCGGGCGCGCACCTGTTCAGGGCTTCCCATCACGGAGGGGCGAATGTTGGGATCGTATGAAACAGTGCCGGTAAGCGCCGCTTCTTTTACCAGACGCAACACCTTTTTCCCGCCCGGTTCTACAGTGGCTGCGAAAGAACCGGTGTGCAGGTGGTCAAAGGAGGCACTGGAAGCTCCAGCAGGCAGGTCCCACAGCAGGTCAAACTCGTAGGTGGCCCGCCCTTCGGAATCGACGTGGGCGTAGGCAACCGTAGTGTGGTCGGCGCCCTCGGTCCCCTCTAGAACGTGTACCCCACCCTCGTCGAGGGCGGCGCTCAGCTTTTGCCCGCGCTCGTCTTTGCCCCACCATGAGCACAGCGTGGTGTCGTGGTCCAGCTGTGCTATGCCGCGAGCTACGTTTAGCAGGGACCCGCCGATGTATTCTTTCGCATCTCCATCGCGTTCGATGCGGTCCATAAGGGCTTCACCAACGCAAAGCACACGCCGGTTTTGACTCATGTTTTACTCCTATGCAGGGCGGACACCAAGGGCCATCAGGTTGCCATAGTACAGGCCAACGCGCCTGACCGTGGCACCGGGGTAAGGTGCCTCAATAATTTCCCCGCCGCCAGCATAGACAGCCACGTGGTAGACGCCCCCGCCATCGCCCCAGAACACCAGGTCACCCGGGCGCAGATTGTTGATCGAGACGCCGCGCCCCGAGTTTACGCCCCAGGTGTACTGCTGCTGCGCTGTGCGCGGGAGGTCGACGCCCACTTGTGCCCAAGAAGTCATGGACAGGCCCGAGCAGTCGAGGCCCGAGTAGCGAGCTGCACCGCCCCACACGTACGGGACGCCAATCTGGCTGGCAGCTGCGGCCACCACCGCATCTCCGCCTCCTGAGGGAGCAGGAGCAGGTGCCGGGGCCGGCGCGGGAGCAGGTGCCGGAGCTGGGGCCGGGGCAGGCGCTGGGGCCGGCGCGGGAGCGGGAGCCGGAGCCGGGGCTGACTGCTCTTCTTCTTGAGCAGCCTCGGCCTGTTGCGCCGCAGCCTGCTGTGCCGCTACGCGGCGAGCTTCCTCTTGCGCGCGCTGGGTGGCTAGGGCGCGGCGGGCAGCCTCAGCTTCGCGAGCTCGCCGTTGCCGATCGAGTTCTTCCTGCCTCTTAGCTTCGAGTTCGGCGGTAGTTCCGCGCGCCTTCGCTAGCTGGGCGATCAATTCTGTGCGCCGCTGGGCCGTAGACTGACGGGCCGCAGTGGCCGCGTCTGCCGCCTGCTGCGCAGCGTTAGCCCGGTTTTGCATGGCCTGGGCTGCTGCCCTCTGGGTTGCCTCAGCCTTGTTGGCGCGCTCTTCGATTACGTTTGCTACCTGCTGCATTGCCGAGAAGGTCTGCATCTTCTGGTCAGCTTTACCGCCGAAGAGCTCAATGGCTACCCGACGCATCTCGACGGTCTCGAGCCCATCCGCGTTCAGGTAGGGTGCCACCGAAGCCAGTGAACCGGATTGGCGGTATACGGTGGTGGCAACGTCCCCCAAGGATTTGCGAGCTTCTTCCACTTTTTTCTTAGCTTCGTCAGCATCTTTGCGGGCCTTCTGAGCTCTTTGCGAGGCAGCGTCTGCCGCAACCGAGGCCTGCGCAAAGCGTTCGCCGGCGCGCTGAGCTGCCACGATCGCCTCTTCAGACTTAGCGGTATTTTGCGCCAGTTTTACTTCAATGTCAGCTACGGAACCTTCCGCGTTCTTTTCAGCTTGCTTAGCTCTAGCAATATCGTCGTCCGAGGGCGCCGCTAGCGCGACTGCGCCGCCAAGTCCGGACAGGGCAATCCCACCTATGACGAGGCTACTTACAAGGGTGCGCCCGCGCGCAGAGAATTTTTTGGCACTCACGTTTCGTCTCCTAGAGGGTGTCGTCGCGGTACCAAGATATCGGCTCAGCAGACACAATAGCCACAGGTCCCACAACAACAACAATTTTCACAGTAATAACATACACTGCATTAGTAACATTTGGCTAGCTTTTGCGATGTCAACTTCCACCCAACACGCCGCCTCCGGCCAATTTAAATACGACCAAACAGCCCTTCGTCCTCGAAAGGTAAAATATTCCGTCCCACTAAGCGGACATTTTCAAAATCGAACTTGCGCATCCGCCAACTAGGCAGTGTATGGTTTTGCCATGTTCACACGAATGTTCAGCTGACTGCGCGTCAGCCAAAGCTCAGAAGCAATACAAAGCTAAAGAAGCCGTACATCGTGTCTGCCGTGCAGTCCTCAAGGGGCCTTGCACGGCATTTCTTTATCTTCATGGGGCCCCTCGAAACCACCTGAAACTATAAGGAACCCTCATGTCTTGGAATTTTGAAACTAACCAAATCCACGCCGGCCAGCAACCAGATCCCACCACTGGCGCCCGCACCCTGCCGATCTACCAAACCACATCCTACGTGTTCAAGTCCGCCAAGCAGGCTGCAGATCGCTTCGCCCTCAAAGATCAGGGCCCAATATACTCGCGACTGACAAACCCGACTTGGGATGTGGTCGAGGCACGACTAGCCACCCTCGAGGGCGGCGTGGGCGGGTTGCTCACGTCGTCTGGGGCAGGCGCAATTAGCCTCACCATTTTGACGATCGCCCAGGCCGGGGACAACATTGTGGCTTCGCCCTCGCTATACGGCGGCACCACGAACCTGTTCGTTCACACCCTCCCCAAGTACGGCATCGAAACCCGGCTAGTTGAAGACCCCCACGACATCGAATCGTGGAAGGCCCTGGCCGACGATCGTACCGTAGCCTTCTACGGCGAAACTATTCCAAATCCCGCCGGCGACATCCTAGATTTGGAGCCCCTAGCTAAGGCTGCCCACGAGATCGGCGTACCCCTGGTAGTCGATAACACCGTACCCACCCCCTACCTGCTGCGCCCGATCGAATGGGGCGCCGACATAGTGGTGCACTCGGCAACCAAGTACTTGGGCGGGCACGGAAACTCGGTGCTGGGCGTGATCGTCGACTCCGGCAACTTCGACTGGACCAAGGATCCAAAGCGCTTCGTCCAGTTCAACGAACCCGACCCCTCCTACCACGGCCTCACCTACGGGCCCGATCTGGGCAACCAGGCTTTCATACTGAAAGCTCGTGCCCAGGGGCTGCGCGACCTCGGCTTTAGCGCCTCTCCGTTCAACGCCTTCCTCATTGAGCAGGGCATCGAAACCCTTTCGCTGCGCATCGAACGCCACGTAGACAACGCCCTGAAGATCGCAAAATACCTGGAAAAGCGCAAGAACGAGGGGCGGGGCGTCGACTCGATCAGTTATTCGGGCCTGGAATCCAGCCCCTACTACGAGCTCGCCAAGAAGTACACTCCCCGCGGCCCGGGCGCACTGGTAAGCTTCGACATTTCTGGCGGCCGGACGGTAGGCGAGAAATTCGTTGACAACCTGCCCCTCTTCTCTAACCTTGCCAACATTGGCGACGTGCGTTCGCTCGTGGCACACCCGGCCTCGACCACCCACTCGCAGTTGGACGAAGAGGGCCTGAAGAAGGCCGGAATTACCGGTGGCACCATCCGCCTGTCGGTTGGCATCGAAAATGTCGACGACCTGATCGAAGCCCTCGAAACCGCCTTCAAGGCAGTGGGCCTGTGAGCGAAGATCCATGTTGTGAGGGGTGGGAGGAGCTTCCACCCCTCACGGTGCTTGCCCAGCGCGCCGCCGAAAAGGCCGCGCTGGACCGAGCCGCTCCCGGCATTTCCAGGGCCCAAGCCCCTCTTCCATTCGATTCGTTGCTAAAACAGCAACCCAATTGGGAAGCAGGAAAAATCACCGATCCTGGCGAGCTTGCCCGCAGCGGGCACCTGCCCGTGACGGGAGCTTGGCGCGAGGGCGACGCCCCCGGCCCCCGTATGTACGCTGAGCTCGGCCCCCTCTCGCTAGAGGGCGGCGGGCATCTGCCCGCAGTCCGTTTAGCTTACGAAACCTGGGGGAAGCTAAACCCGGCTCGCGACAATGCAATCCTTATTTTGCACGCCCTCACCGGCGATTCGCATGTGGCTGGCCCGGTCGGCCCAGGCCAACCTACCCCGGGTTGGTGGGCGCAGGCAGTGGGCCCTGATTTACCCCTAGATACCAATAAATTTTTTATCGTGGCCCCCAACGTGTTGGGCGGGTGTATGGGCTCTACCGGCCCGTCTTCGCTCGCGCCAGACGGGCGCGAATGGGGTTCTCGTTTCCCGCAGCTATCCACCCGCGACATGGTTCGCGCCGAGGCCCGCCTGGCCGACCTGCTGGGCATCGACACCTTTGCCGCAGTAGTTGGGCCTTCTGCCGGCTGGCACCGCGCCCTCGAGTGGGCGGCCACCTACCCCGAGCGGGCTCGCGCCCTCATTTTGGTAGCTACCTCTGCCTGCACTACCGCAGAGCAAGCGGCGTGGGCACATGCCCAGATTGCAGCCATAGAACTAGATCCACATTTTGCTGGCGGTGACTACTATTCCAACCTCGAAGGGCCGGTACGCGGTTTGGGACTCGCCCGCGAGATCGCCCACACCACCTACCGCACGCCGCTGGAACTAGACGAACGTTTCGGCCGCGAGCGCCAGGGAGACGAAGATCCGCTGGCCGGAGGGCAACTAGCTGTACAGTCCTACCTCGACTACCACGCGCGCAAGTTGGCTGCCCGTTTTGATGCGGGCTCGTACAGGGTGCTCTCTAAAGCGATGATCACCCACGACGTGGGGCGAGACAGGGGCGGAGTGCAAGCCGCCCTATCTGTGTTTTCTAAACCCACATTAGTTGTGGGCGTGGATTCTGACCGACTGTTCTACGCCCGAGATTGCAAGAAAATGGCGGCGGCGTTCCCGGATGGCCGTTACCGGCAGATTTGCACCCCGTTTGGCCACGATGGGTTCTTGATAGAATTTGCCCAAGTAAATGCGATCTTCGCAGATTTTATGAAAGAGCTAAAATGACAGATTTTCGCCCTCTTCCTACCGAGGTTCCAGATGAGGCTGCGCCACAGGGGGAATGGGGGCCCGATATTTTGGGGCCTGGTTTTGTGGCTCAAACGTTGCCGTTGCAGGCCGATTTTGAGGGCCCGGTAGTTGCCACTCTAGTTCAGCATAGGCCCAGCGAGGATCCAGAGGCCATAGCCGGTACCCCTTCCGCTCCCGGGTTTGTGGCTCTATACGTGCACGGGTGGAACGACTACTTTTTCCAACGTGAAAAGGCTAGGCACGTGGCCGCTGCAGGCGGCGCGTTTTACGCCATTGACCTGCGCAAATATGGTCGTTCCTGGCGTCTTTACCAGTCGTTTGGCTACGTTGATTCCCTACAGACTTACGACGAGGATTTGCAGGCCGCCCTCGCTGTAATTCGCCAGCAGCACCCGCACCTACCGCTGGTACTTATGGGGCACTCCACGGGGGGACTGTCGGCAGCGCTGTGGGCTAACCGCCATCGCAACCAGGTAGCCGCGCTGGTACTAAATTCGCCGTGGATCGCCTGGCAATACGACAACACCTCTAAAACGGTGGTGGCCCCACTGGTACGGGCTTGGTCTTGGCGTTCCCCCCGCCAAGTAATGCCTATGCCCGAGGGCGAAAACATCTATGCGCATTCGCTTGCCGGTTGGGATAGCAGTGACGGGCCCCTGCCCGAGCGGCTGGTACCGTTCCGCCAGGATCCTTCTGTCAGGGGGTGGGATTTGATCCCACAGTGGAAAACCTCGAAGTCTGCTCCGATTCGTCCGGGCTGGTTGCAGGCTATTTTGGCGGGCCACACGGAAATCGCAGGCGGGTTGCAGCTTACCTGCCCCACGCTGGTGGTTACCTCGGTGGGTTCTTTTGGGGGGAAGTGGCAAGTATTGGCTCGCCGGCGCGATGCGGTGTTAGACGCGGATAAGGTGGCAGCTACCGCTTACAAGCTGTCCACTAATCTGTCGCTTCACCGTTTCGAGGCGCTCCACGACGTGACTTTGTCGGAGCCAGATGTGCGCGCGCAGGTGTGGGAGTGCTTCCACAGGTGGGTGGCGGCAGCACTGCCGCAGGCCGCGAATCCGCCCTCGCTTTTGGCGGAGGCGGCCTGCCGGAAGCTTTGCCCCTAGAGTGGGTGCCGCTAGCGACCTTTGGACTCGCGGTCGATCTCCTCGTTAATTTCCAATATGGCTTCGGCCAGCGAAGGCCCTTCGGCGTGCCCTAGGCGGAAGTGATCCCAACCGTCAGCTTGAATTCCTAGTAGCTTTTCTAGGGCAGCGTCTGCGTTGTCGGTTTCGCCCCCACCCGGGTAACGAATCTTGCCGTTGGCCAGCAGGAGTGCCTCTTTTGCCGAATCGGCGCCCACCGCAACAATCAGGGTGTCGGAGCCCAACACGGTGGCGATTGCGGCTAGCCCTTCGGCATCGTGCCCTAGCACAGCCGGGACCTCTTTTTGTACGGCCTCGTGTTCGCCGGTAGTGGCCGGTGGTTCCTGGCCCTTCTTGTCGAAGCCCTGGGCAACCACGGTATCCCCTACGGCGTAAACCTGCGGATAGTGGATGCCCCCGATGATGCGATCTTTCTGCTTCGGAGAACGCATCTGTTGTTCTTGTACCGGCTGGCGCGCAGCCTCTGCCTCGCCCTGCTTGCCTGGCACCTGCCGCGAGGTTGAGCCTGCCGGTTGGGCCTGCACGGGGGTGTTCTGCCCGCCTGTCTTTTCCAGGCTAGCGTTCCCCCTCTGTTCGGGCCCGCTGATGCGCCCGGCATCGGTAGAATACTGCGACAGCCTGGGCCTGCGCGAAGAGCGCATCAAAGCAGGATTAGGCGACCAGTAGCTAGGCCCGACCGGTTGTACGTCCAAGAAGCGCCGCCCGTTTGCCATAGCCCGCATGGCAATTTCGTGCACCTCGAGCCCGGAAGAAAACAATACATCCAAAGAGGGGCGCACGGCAGGGTCGATGTTCGCAGCAACAATGATCATACGCGGGCCAGGCTTGGCGTCGGGAGGCATCGATTCGCGAAACTCTGTCCACCCGGAGCGGAACCGTTCGGCCCCGCCCGGATACATTTGAGCCAAATCTAGCCACCCCATTGACGAGATGTCCCCCAGCCTAGAGAGGGCGGCAATGAGCGAAATCGCATCGAGGTGGCCCAACACTTCGACGGCTACTACCTGCCCGGAGGCATCCAGGGCGGTAAGGCGGTGTGGGCCAGAGACCTCGTCGGCCTCGTCGTGATCCCACGCCACGGGAAAAAGGGGACGCGATATTACCTCTAGGACTTGTGCCCGAACGGATTCTAGAACCTCGGCGTTGAACCCGCGTTCTATCGGACGGCCGAACTGGGCTGGAACCAGCCGGCCTTGATCAAGTTCAAAAAGTGGCATTATCGCTCCTTCTTGTGGCACACGTAGTTTCTATTGTTCCACGGATCGGATCAGTTTAGTGCAGATGTTTCAGCCTGTCCCCCGGCGCCGCCAAGAGGGTTGCCAGGTGCACGCCTTGGCGGCCGGCCAGTTGGCGCGCCTGGGTGCGGCACGAAAACCCGTCGGCCAAAAATACGGCGTTAGGTTTCGCCCTCAGGGTGGGAAGAAGGGAGTTTTCTGCCACTTTCACCGACATTTCGTAGTGGCCGGCTTCCATCCCGAAATTGCCAGCTAGCCCACAGCAGCCAGACAGTTCCACTATTTGGGCACCGGCTTTTTGGAGAAGGTCGCGATCAGCCTGCCACCCCATCACCGAATAGTGGTGGCAGTGCGGTTGGGCAACCACTTGCAGTCCCTTCAGGGAGGGCGGCTGCCATTTTTGGGGGCCAAGTGGCGAGGGCGCACTGAGTAGTTCTGCGAGCGTGTACACTCCCTGCGACACGGCTTTCGCGCGAGCATCGTCCGGAAGAAGGTCGGGCAGATCTCCGCGCAACGCCGCCGTACAAGAAGGCTCTACCCCCACGATCGGAATCCCTGCCACGGCGAAGGGCGCCAAGTTTTCCACTAACGCTTCCAGGTGTTTTTTCGCTGCGGGTAGCTGTCCGGTTGTGATCCAGGTGAGCCCACAGCAGCTGGGCGGAGCAAGTAACACCCTGTAGCCGGCCTCGGAAAGAACCTTTACTGTGGCTTTGGCGCCCTCAGAATCCAGGTGTTCTGAGAACGAATCCGCCCATAGAACCGCATATTTTGTAGAGGCGCGGGAGCGGGGCAGCGCCGCTTCCAGCCCCACTTTTTTGGCCCACTTTGAAAAGCGTTCACTCACTATGGGCGGCATTTGCCTGCGCGGATCCAATCCCCCTGCGCGAAATAACACCTTCCGTGCCGGAGTTGCCATGAGCGCATTTATAGCCTGCGCGAGGCCCGGGATCGCGGTGGCTAGACGCAGCCAGCGCGGCAGAGCTCCCAGCAGGTAGTGCGTGCGAGGGCGCAATCTGCCCCGGTAGTGGCGGTAGTAGGTTTCGGAGCGGTACTTGGCCATGTCGACCCCCGCCGGGCAATCAGCGCTGCAGGCCTTGCAGGCCAGGCACAAGTCCAACACTTTGAGCACTTCGGGGGTGGAAAATCCTTCTATAAGCTTTCCATTTGCGGCTTCCTCTAAGATGCGGGCGCGCCCTCGGGTAACGTCCTGTTCGCGCCCGGTCGCCGCAAACGAGGGGCACATGAAGTTTTTGCGGATGCCAGCCCTGCACTTGCCTACTCCGGTACACCGGTGCAACGCCGTGGTGAAGTCGCCATGATCGCCCTCGAACGCAAACCCTCCCTTTAGGGCGGGCAGCTTTTTCGCCTGAGGGCGGCGCAAGTTTTTGTCGAGCGGGTCCGGGTCTACTATTACCCCCGGGTTTAGCAGCCCAGCGGGATCGAACAGGGTTTTTACCTGCCGAAAAATACTGATTGCAGCGGGGCTATAGAGGCGTTTTAGTAGTTCGGAGCGGGCCCGCCCGTCTCCGTGTTCACCCGATATTGAGCCGCCGTAGAAAGCCACCGCATCTGCGGCATCCTCTAAAAATGCGCGCGTGCGGCCCACCCCACCCGGTTCGGCCAGAGGAAAGTCGAGGCGAACGTGTACGCAACCATCGCCAAAGTGCCCGTAAAGCAGCCCGTTTATCCCATGTTTTTTCATGCAAGCGGAAAAATCTGCCAGGTAGGGCGCCAATTTTTCTGGGGGCACCGCCGCGTCCTCGAAACCGGCCCAAGCCTGTTCGCCTCCGCTCAGGCTGCCGTCGGCTTCTCGCACCAGGGGCGTGCGCCCTCCCAGGCCGGCCCCGTCAGCACGAATCCGCCAGAGCGCGGCCGCCTCTTCGCCAGGGGGATAAATTGCCACCGCGTCGGTAGCCGCGGCCTGCCCAATGCGGCGGGCCAGCGCCAACGACTCGGCGGGGGTAGGTCCAGAGACCTCGCACATTAGCCAGCCGCCGCCCTCGGGCAAAGCCGGGACGGGCCCCTGTTTTGCCTCCACTACCTGCACCATGCGCCGATCCAACCCCTCTACAGAAAGAGGGCGGAATTTGAGCAGGGCGGGCACGTCGCGGGCTGCTTCGACCATGTTCGCGTACCCGAGCGCCATTAGCACGGGCGCCGCAGGCAGGGGTACCAGTCGCACTTCGATTTCGACGACGGTCACTAGTGTTCCTTCCGTGCCCGTCAAAAATGCGGCCAAGTTCCGCCCGGCCTCGGGCAACGCCATGTCCAGCTGGTATCCGGAGACCTGGCGCGAAAAACGCCCGAACTCGGTGCGGATAGTAGCCAGATTCGCGTCAATAAGCTCCTCGAGTCCCTCTGCCGGAGCCAGCGAATCAGTGCGCGCAGTAAACCGCCGCCCGGCCCCGTCCACGCATTCGAGCGAGAGCACGTTTACAGCCGTCCTCCCCCAGGCCGTAGCATGCGGCCCACAGGCATTGTTGCCCACCATTCCGCCGATAGTACACCGGTTCTGACTAGATGGATCCGGCCCAAAACGCAGCCCGAAGGGAGCCGCAGCCGCCTGCAGTGTGGCCTCTACGCAACCGGGTTGGACCCTGGCAGTGCGGCCCTTGGCATCTATGTCCAACACCTTGTTCATGTGTTTACAAAAGTCGATTACTACGCCCGGCCCTATGGCATTGCCAGCGCAGGAAGTCCCCGCTCCCCTGCTGGTAAGTGGGAGCTTGGCCCGCAATGCCGCCCGGATGCCCGCCACCGCTTCCGCCTTATTTCTAGGGAAAAACACGGCAGCGGGCACCACCCGGTAGATGCCGGCGTCTGTCGAATACATGCCCCGAGTCAGTCGACTGGTGTCCAACTGGCAGCGCATATGCTGCGGCAAGTACTCGGCCATGAGCGCGGCTTTACCTGCTTTTGGTGATTCCATGCCTCCATGGTCTCACCTTTTGCTACCGCTCAGCGGCGGCGCACTAGACCTAGACCGCCCAGGGAAAGCAGAAGGGCAGTCAACGCGGTTACCCCGAGGGCGCCGGCACCGGTAGTTGCTAGCGCTGAGGGGCTTTGCCCCGAGGCAGCAGGGTGGGACTCTTCCGGCCCCCGCTCCCCAGCGCCAGCCTCATTGTGGGACTTGCCGGTGTTGCCCTGGTCTTTCCCGCCTCCTGGCAGATGTTCGCCACTGCCCGGCGCGGGTTTTGCGGGCACAGCAGGACCGGCGTGTCCGCCAGATTGTGGCCCCTGCCCCTTGCCGGGCGCAGGGTGGCCACCCTCATCTGCCGCTGTCGCATCCGGCTGCGGGGAGGCCGCTTCTGGCGGCAGCACTCGCAGGGCCAACACGTGTGCCGAATTGGCAAAGCCCTCCCGGCCTTCGCCCTCTTCAGAAATCACCCCATCTGCACCAACGGCCAGGGTGGGACCGCCAAGCACGTCCCCTACGAAGCCCACTGCGCGGCCGAAGCGCGCCTGTTCGCCGGTAGAAACCAGTACCTTCACCTTGCTCCCGCTTGCCTGCATTCCTCCCTTGGGGAGGGGCAAAGTGGTGGGAGTCTGCTTGAACAATGAGAGGTCGAACAGGTAGACGCGCCCATCTTTTTTGGCGGTGGGAGCTCCCACGGCAATCAAGGTCCGTTTTTTAGTTGCCAGCGCGTCTACGGCCCAGCCGAAGCCGGAGCCTTTCTGAAGACCGCGTACAACCCGCACCCCCTGGTTTTTTGCTCCATCCGCAACAGAAACTACCTGCTTAGAACGCCTCTCCTTGCAGCCGTATACCAACAGCACCCCGCCTTCGGACTGGTGTTGGATCTGTCCGCCGTCGTAGCCGATTACAAAATCTGCCAGCCCGTCGCCATTGGCGTCCCCAACCGGGGCCACGGAGGTACCCGCACCCAACCTGTGGGAAGCACCCGGAGCCATGGTGAGCTCGAAGGAATTATTTGCCCCCACATGGACTTGGGGTTCCTTGGAACCGTAGACCACCCAAGCCTTGCCAGGGTAGATGCCTGCTTCGCCCTCGGACTGGAAATCAGTGAGCACCCAGTCAAGCATCCCGTCACCGTTGGCATCCCCAATGGGGGCAGCCTGGTTCAGCAGGTGCCCGTCGGGTGCGTATATGGTCTTCAGCACTCGCGCGGCAGGCGCTTTCATCTGCTTCATGTCCACATTCGTCCCATTTTTTTGGCCTGCAAACACAAACAGGGCGCCTCTTTGTCCGCTCTGACCTGCCGCCAACGAAGCGTTCCCAACCGTCACGGCAAGGTCGGCCAGCCCGTCGCCATTGGTGTCCCCGGCGCGAGAAATTTGCACCGGCGAAGAACCATATTCCGGCAGGTCAATCCACCAGCCCTGCCGGGGTTGGAGGTGGTTTAGATCCACCTTGCCCAAATCCTTGCCGCCGTATACGACCCAGGCGCGCGCCATGGTGTGCGAGTTGAACGCCAGGTCGTCAATACCGTCGCCGTTAGTGTCCCCCAGGCAGGCCACAGACAGCCCAACCGAGGAATCGGTGCCTGGATCTGCCGTTTCCTTGGGCCCGTTGAGGGCAATCGTGTCTTTGGCCGGTACCTCTTTACCCCTGGTGCCACCGGGAATGATCTGCACCCCACCGGTAACGTTGGGCAGCCACCCGTGGGTGGGGGTCGAGTTCATGTAGAACGGATCGAACTTCCACTCCGAGCGCGTGGGCATGCCGGCAATGATGTCCGCCTTTCCATCGCCCGTTACGTCACAGCGTCCCTTCGCTAGCGAGGAGCCGAGGCCGGAGGAAAACTCTCCCATCCAGATCTTCTTTTCCTCAGTGTCTACAGGTTTCACGGCTGGAGCACGCTTTTCTGGCTGCGGCGCCGGTACAGGCGGTTCAATCTTGTCGTTCTTGAGCTCGCCTTGGCGGGTCAGGTCGATCGTCCACACGTCCACTTTTCCGGTGGAGTTTACGGTGAATATGCCGCTGAGGGAGTCTTCGCCACGCCTAGGCATTACTCCCACTGCTACGCCAACGTCATCTTTTTCGTCACCGCCGGCTAGCCACAGCTTGTATTTTTCGCCAATGCCGTCGATACCACGCCCTGAGTTGTAATTCTTGTTTAGGGCCTCTTGGGATATGACGAGGGCGCCGGTATGCTCTTCGTCGACGGGTTTACCTATTACTAAGGCGCCGGGCTTGTCGCCTCCGTCAACCCAGGCCAGGGAGCTGCCTAGCTTAGCTCGCAGGGGTGCCCGCAGAAGGTACCCAACCTGTTTTCCGTCTGCTGTTACCGCCTTAGCATCACGCGAGGTGACGTCTACTTTGACGTCTTTCGAAAGGTCGGTTATTAGGGCAACTGAACCGGTTTCGTTCCCGGCCATGGGAGCACCTATGGCGAGGTCGTCGTTCTCGTCCCCGTTAAGATCCCCCGTAGAGGTGATGGCAGCGCCAAAGCGGGATTCGGCAGAGCCCGTTATGGTTGCGCTCACCGCCCCGGAGCGAGGTTCGACAATCAGCACTTTGCCCACTGCGAGCATCCCTACCGCGAAGGTTCCGTCAGTTAGGGCCGCTACTACCTCGATTTTCGCGCCGAGGTCGATGGGCTTGCCTTGAATTTGTCCCGTCGCATCGTAGAAGTAGAGCTTATTGCCTGCCGCTACGGCGAGCCTGTTGCCGCTACCGGCTATGGCACTTACATTGGGCAGGTCGATTTCGGCGGCTTTCTTCAGCCCGGCCGCGTATATGAATACTTTGTTTTTTGCTGCTACGGCGATCCTGGTGGAGTCTGGCAGGCACGCCGAAGCGATGCCGTAGCCTTCTGCTTCCTCCGATACCGCCTTGGCCGAATCTTGATCTTCAATGTTGCGGGTTACTTCATCCGTGTCTGAGCCGTAGGGGATGAATGGAACCATGTAGGTTTTGTGCTTTGTGGGATTGGTGAAGATCATGTCTGTCAGGTCATCGCCGTCGATGTCGCAGCTGACGGGTGGCACGGTACCAGCGTCCGGGTAGGTGACGCGGTCGGTGCGGCGGGCTACGTCGGTGAAGCGGGTGCCATCTACCACCGACCATTTGGGTAGATTCGAGTCTGCGCCGGTGGCCGGTTTTTCACCGGCACTGGCTGCCGGAGTGGCAAGAGTTGCGCAAATTAGAGCAGCAGTTAGGCCTATAGCGCCCCTACGGAGTTTATGGAAACCCACGCATGGTCCTTTCTCTAAGCAATTTTAGTTTTACTTAGGGTAGCCTAACCTGCCTGGGGCGCTGGCACCACTTCAAGCCCTAGAGCCGCTTTTTGCGGTTTCCAGGCCCGCGAGCCTAGGGCCGGAAGGCAGGGAAGGTAATGTGCGCCCAGGGCCCGTACAGGAATTTGCGCAACGCACAAGGGCAAGGGACAGGGAAGGTAATGTGCGCCCAGGGCCCGTACAGGAATTTGCGCAACGCACAAGGGCAAGGGGCAGGGAAGGTAATGTGCGCCCCGGGCGCGGACGGGCATTTGCGCGAAGCGCAAGGGCGAGGGCGCACATTACCTTCCCCATGTCAGTCACAGCAGAGGGCGCCACCTAGATGAGGTGGCGCCCTCTGTCAGATTTGTTCAGCCGGTTTTATTCGGCCTTTTCGCGTAACGCTGCGGCGCGTCCGGCCTCTAGGCGAGCAACCGGGACGCGGAATGGGGAGCAGGACACGTAGGCCATTTCCATTTCGTCGAAGAAACGGACTGACTCGGGGTCGCCGCCGTGCTCGCCGCAAACGCCGAGTTTAATGTCAGCCTTCGTGGAACGGGCATTTTCTGCGCCGATTTCGACCATGCGGCCTACCCCGCGCCGGTCGATGGTTTCGAAGGGAGATACCCCTAGGATGCCTTTTTCTAGGTATTCGGGGAAGAACACGCCCTCGACGTCGTCACGGCTGAAGCCCCAGGTGGTTTGCGTCAGATCGTTGGTGCCGAAGCTGAAGAAGTCTGCTTCTTCGGCTAGTGCTTCGGCGGTGAGTGCCGCGCGCGGCAGCTCGATCATGGCGCCAATCGGTATGTTCAGCTCGACGCCGCATTCTTGCTCGATGGAGGCGATGATCTTTTCGGCTTCTTCGCGTACGTAACGTAGTTCGTTTACGGAGCCGACCAGCGGCACCATGATTTCGGGACATGGATCTTTGCCAGCCTTCTTGAGCCGGGCCGCCGCCCCCACGAGGGCGCGAATTTGCAGTTCGAAGAGGCCGTCGAAGTAGAGGCCCAAGCGGACGCCGCGCAGGCCCAGCATGGGGTTGGCTTCGTGCATGCGGCGTACCGCGGTGAGCATCTTTTTGTCTTCTTCGCACTCCTCACCTTTTGCTTCGGCTACCGCAACCTTTACTTCGAGGTCGACTAGGTCGGGTAGGAATTCGTGTAGCGGCGGGTCGATTAGGCGTACTGTCATGGGGAGCCCGTCCATTATGGGGAGCATTTTTTCGAAGTCGCCGGTTTGTAGTTTTTCGAGTTCGTCCAGGGCTTCTTGGCGCTCGTTCGAATCTGGTTCGGAGAGGATGGCTCGCTCGATCAGTTTGCGTCGTTTACCTAGGAACATGTGCTCGGTGCGGCATAGCCCGATGCCCTGGGCGCCGAAGTCTACGCTGCGCTGGGCGTCTTCTGGGGTGTCGGCGTTGGCTCGCACGTCGAGGGCGCGCCTGGAATCGGCGTGTTCCATTAGCCTGGCCACGGCGTGCACCAGGTCTTCGTCTTCCTTCTGGCCCTTGCAGGCTTCGAGGCCCGCCTCGAGCCCGTGGGTTAGGTAGGTGGTTACTGGCGAATCTTCGACTGCGACTTCGCCCTCGAATACTTCGCCTGTAGTGCCGTCGATTGCGATGATGTCGCCGGAGTGGAACACTTTGTCGCCAATGCGAAGTTCGCGCGCGGTGGCGTCGATGCGCAGGGCTTCGGCACCGCAAACGCAGGTTTTGCCCATGCCGCGGGCTACCACGGCGGCGTGGGAGGTTTTACCTCCGCGGGCGGTGAGCACGCCCTCGGCTGCCACCATTCCCGGCAGGTCGTCGGGGTTGGTTTCGCGCCGTACTAGGATCGCCTTTTTCCCTTGGCTGGCGTAGGCTTCTGCCTGGTCGTTGTCGAAGACTACCCCGCCTACGGCTGCCCCTGGCGAGGCGGCCATGCCTTTGGCGATCATGGTGCGTTCGGCGGAGGCGTCGAATTGCGGGAACATCAGCTGGGTCAGCTGGGCTCCGCTGACGCGTTCTAGAGCCTCGTCTTTAGTGATCAACTTTTCGTCTACCAGCTGGGTGGCGATGCGGAAGGCGGCTGCGGCGGTGCGCTTGCCTACGCGGGTTTGCAGCATCCACAGCTTGCCGCGTTCGATGGTGAATTCGATGTCGCACATGTCCTTGTAGTGGGTTTCTAGGGTGCGCATGATTCCCAGCAGTTCGTCGTAGGACTTTTTGTCTTGGGTTTCGAGGTCGGAGAGCGGGTGGGTGTTGCGAATGCCGGCTACTACGTCCTCGCCTTGGGCATTCATTAGGTAGTCGCCGTATACGCCGGAGTGGCCTGAGGAGGGGTCGCGGGTGAAGCAGACGCCGGTCCCGGAGGTCTCCCCCATGTTGCCGAATACCATCGTGCAAATGTTGACGGCCGTTCCAAGCGAGTGGGGGATCCGTTCGCGGCGGCGGTAGATGCGGGCGCGCTCGGTGTTCCAGGAGCGGAACACCGCCTCGATGCATTGGTCTACCTGCTCGCGGGGGTCCTGGGGGAAGGGGTGGCCGGTTTGTTCTTTGACGATGGTTTTAAATTGTTCGGTGAGTTCTTTTAGATCGTCGGTGGTTAGGTCCATGTCGAGTTTGACGCCGCGCTTTTCTTTCATTTCTTCTAGCGCATCCGAGAACAGTTCGCCGTCGAGGTCGAGCACGGTTTTGCCGAACATTTGCACTAGGCGCCGGTAGGAATCCCAGGCGAAGTGGGCGTCGCCTGCAATGTTGGCTAGCCCTTCTACCGATTTGTCGTTGAGGCCCACGTCTAGGACGGTCTCCATCATGCCGGGCATCGAGAATTTTGCCCCTGAACGCACCGAGACGAGTAGTGGATCGGTGGCGTCGCCAAGTTTGCGGCCCAGTTTGTCTTCTACGGCGCGCAGGTAGCGGGTTACTTCAGTGCCTAGCGATTCGGGTACTTCGCCGTCTTTGAGGTAGGCACGGCACGCATCGGTAGTAATGGTGAATCCCGGGGGGACGGGAAGTCCCAGTCGTGTCATTTCCGCCAGGTTAGCACCTTTGCCACCTAGCAGGTCTTTCATGTCTTTGTCGCCTTCAGAGAAGTCGTAGACGTATTTGACCATCGTTAATTGGCCTCCATTGGTTCAATTTTGATGAAAAATGCTGTTCGCTTCTTCCTGGTAGATTCTAGCAACTTTGGGACGTAGGACACTCTTTTCGAAATATTTGTTTATAACTCGCAAAATTAGAGGGATCGCTCTCTACATTCTCGGTGATGTAGGTCCCACCCAAGTTTTTTACCGCCCGGTAGGAACTAGGCGCAAGAAAGTGGTGGAACCTGCACGTTAGGTCACGTTTTAATAACGGCGTATGATGTTGATATGTCGCAGAAGGCACCTCGCAGGCACTCGCCACAAAAGAGTATGCCCCCTGCCCCCTACAGCGGGATTCGCAGGGCGCGTTCACCTAGGCGCCCTGCCGCCTCGACACCGCAGCGCAACTCGTCCTCGAAAGTGACCGCCAGGCGAAGCACCTCTAAAACTAGTAGACACTCTCGCCCTCATTTTCCCCACCTGCTACCTGCGGCTTGTGCCCTAGCTCTGGTGTGCGGCGCAGCGTTAGCATGGGCTGCAGGCGAGCGCCCTTCTTCTTCCCCGAAGGCTGCCTCGATAAATCCGCCCACCACTATTTCTAAGTCCGTCCCCCGCCTGGGCGAGGGCGCCCCCAAGCTGAGCCTGTCCGTCGCCTCCCAGCTTTCAGGCAACACCGTTCCCACCGGCTGGAACGGCACCGCCATCCCCGCTTCTGGAACCGGCAACCACCCCCCGGTGGCGGGCACCTTGGAAGGGCCGGCGGGCGCGCAGAAGTTCACTTTTAGCGTCGAGGTGGAACAGGGCCTGCCGATTGACAAGAAGGTGGCCGCCGATTCCATTTATCAGATTTTGAACGACCCTCGCGGCTGGGGCGAGGGCGGCAAACGGTCTTTCACGCGCACCGATGCCAACCCGCAGTTCCGCATCGTCTTAGGGTCACCAAAGCTCATCGATTCTCTGTGCGCTCCCCTAGATACCGACGGGGAATACAGTTGTAACAACGGCCCCTACGTCGCCCTTAACGCGAAGCGCTGGACATCCTCGGCGCAGCTCTGGCGCGACCACAAAAAGAGCGACGACGAGTATCGAATTTACCTAGTTTCACATGAGGTCGGTCACTTTTTGGGCAACGGACACGATTTTGAATGCCGCGACGACGGGCTGGCTAAGGTCATGATGCAACAGACCGGAGGGATGGCTGCCAACTGCCAGCCCAACGGCTGGATCAACCCCAACGCCAAGTAATTCCCTTAGGTCCGCCTAGCCTAATCCGGCTCCAGATTTGCTGTTCTCCCCACTCGCATTTAGGGAAGTTTTTCCTACAACACCACATTTTCGCATTGTTGCATTCACGATTTCATTACGCCTATCATCAAATTTAGATAGCGTTGCCTAACCTTAATGGCGCGCAACTTTTCCTACCACTAAGAGGTGAAGTCCCGTGACCCCTACACGGTCCCTAAAGGCGAGTTCTCGCCCTCTTCTGCTACTACTTTTTATAGCTCTACTGATCTTTTCGCTCACTCCGAACGCATTAGCCGACGAGGGCGGAAAATGGGGTGCCGTAGCAGAGCGCATCAACACTAACCTCGACCAGGCTCAAAAGGCTTTCGAAAGTGGCAACGTTGAAAAGGCCAAGGAGCACGTGAAGGAGGCCCGCTACGGCCAGTTCGTGCGCACCGGCTTTGAGACCGAGGTAAACGCAAAGGTTTCGGGTGGGGATGCCTCCCACGCCGACATGGAGTTCGGGGCTCTAGGGCAGGCGCTCAACAAGGGCGACAAGGCCAAGGTCGCCAAGATTATCGACGGACTCAAATCGCATATTAAAGACAATGCCACCGCACTCGACGGCGGCACCGTAAAGGCCAAGGACCTGCGCGTTTCCGACGGCAAGTGGGGGCAGGTAGCGCAAACCATGAACGGCATTTTGGACAAAGCTGTTCAAGAATCCAAAAAGGGCAACGCCGAAGCCGCCAAGGACAAGGTCAACGAGGCCTACTACGGCCACTACGAAACCACCGGCTTTGAAAAGATGACGGGCGCGCGCGTGAACGGGGCGCGAGTCTCGTCCATCGAATTGGAATTCTCGCTAATCAAAAAGGCAATCTCCGAGAAGAAGACCGACGAGGTTTCCCAGCGCATCGACCAGCTAAAGCCACAGTTGATCGAGGATGCCAACAAACTCGACGGCTTCGACGGCTCCGGCAAGTCCACCGGCGGTTCCACCTCAATCTTTTAGGTTCCTTCCTGGTGATTTTGCGTGAGGGCATGGAAGCCATCTTGGTGGTTGCTGCGGTAATCGCCTACCTGGTCAAGGCTGGGCACCAGAACAAGACCAAGTATGTTTGGCTGGGCGCGGGCGTGGCGCTACTCATTTCTATTGGGTTGGCAGCGGCGTTCTCAGAACTTGCCTCCCTAGCTGGCAAGAATCAGGAGCTCCTTGAGGGCCTCACCGCAATCGTTGCGGTAGCAATGTTGATCTGGGTGTCAAACTGGATGCTCGGCAAATCCAACCAGAAGGCCTGGGACAAGTTCATCAAGGATAAGACGGACACTTCCCTAACCCGCGGCTCGCTGGTTTCGCTGGCGTTTGTCGCATTCTTGGCAGTGCTCCGCGAGGGCGCAGAAACCATTCTGTTCTACCAGCCCGTTATCGCTATGGCCGGCGACGACATGCACCTGGTGTGGATCGGCCTCGCCGTGGGCGTGGTGTGCCTAGTAATCATTTACGCCCTCATTCGAATCTTCAGTGTGCGCATCCCGTTGCGCCCCTTCTTTATTGTGACCTCCATCTTCCTAGCGATCATGGCGTTCACCTTCACCGGCTCGGGCATCAAGGAACTGCAGGAGGCCGATGCACTTCCGGCTACTCCGCTTGATGGCTGGCCCACCGTAGACCTCTTGGGGATCTACCCCAGAGTCGAGAACCTTGCAGCGCAAGCTCTAGTTCTCGTGATCATTGGCGGTCTGTTCGCGTATGCCTATCTGAAACAGCGGTCTACGCGCGCCCTCGATGAAACCAAATAGTTACCGTCTCACAACTATGGAGATATAAATGAAAACCTCTCTGAAGCGCCTGACTGCGCTGGTGGCGGGGCTTGCCCTGGCGGGCTCCATGACCGCTTGCTCGGCAGGTCACGACAAGGGTGCCGATTCCGCAAAGGATACCTCTACCTCGCAGAAGGCCGACGACAAGTCGGACGAAGGTAAGGATGACGGCGGCGACGCAGGCTTCAAGGAAGAACCTATTGGTGAGGACGTCTACCAGGGTCCGATCAAGATTTCGGCTGTGTACTTCCAGCCGGTCGAGATGGAACCCAAGATGGGCGTTTCCGCAGCTGAAGCTTCCATGCACCTCGAAGCTGACATCGCCGCAGTCAAAGACAACAAGCTGGGTTACGGCGCCGGCGACTTCATTCCTGGCCTAACCGTCAAGTACGAAATCCTAGGCAAGGATGGCAACAAGGTCCAAGACGGCACCTTCATGCCGATGAACGCCTCCGACGGCCCCCACTACGGGCTGAACCTGCCCAAGCTGGAAGCCGGCGACTACACTCTGCGGGTAACCGTGGAATCGCCCGAAAAGAACGGCTGGATGCTGCACACCGACAAGGAAACTGGCGTTCCTGGCAGGTTCTGGACCAAGCCGATCGTGGCTGAGTTCAAGAACTGGCACTGGGATCCGTCCAGCTCCCCGTGGTGGTAAATCGATCTGAGTAGAAGGAGACACAGTGCTCGCACAGTTAGTTCAAGTAGTTGCTTCGCTGCTACTAGTAGCCCTAACCCTAGGAGCACTGTCCCCTGCTCTGTCACTTGCTGGTGGTGGGGACCCGGCCCGTCCGGGTTCCCACCCCGTCTTGTGGGCAACTGTTGTGGGAGCGTTGGCGGGCCTCGCAATGATCATCGTCCACTTGTATTCGATTGTTCGTTTTGACCGCCAACATTTAACTCTTACTACCCTCGAGCCGACCATCGCCCTGGGCGTTGCAACACTGGTGTTGTTGTGGCTCGGCGGGCTAAAAACTTTGCGGGCCCTTCCGCTTTCCCCCACCGACCGACCCGTGGGACGCACCCTGGCCGTGGCGGCGCGCCTTTGCGGAGCCGGCTGGATTGCACTCACGGTGTTCCGCGCCAGCCAACAGGTGTACATGCAGGCACGCACGTTAGTGCCCGTAGGGGCAACCTTCTTTTCCACCCCCACCTTCTTGAACCTGTTGGGCTACGTGTTTGCCCTCGCGTTCGTACTGGTGGCGGGCTTAGCGGTAGCTAAAATGTGCCGCATCCGCCCAACCTACGCCCTCCCCTTAGCCACCGCGCTCATGCTATTGGTAAGCGCCTCCCACGTCTTCTTACTGCTACGCCTGCTGTACGCAATCCGCGCCATCTACCTGGTGCCCGCGGGCGTTTCCGTTCTGACCTTCCTGGTGAACAACGAACCACTTTTGACCTTCGGTGGAATAATTATTGTTTTCAGTGCCGCCCTGCTGCTTTTGTTCCGAGGGCGAAGCCTGAAGGTTGCGGGCCCCAACCCGGCCGCAAAACGACTTGTAAAAGCGCGGGCGAGGGGTATGCGCCGCACCGGCAGGGTCGGCCTCGTCTGTGTCTTCCTTTCTGTGGCCGTACTTACGGTTGGCTCGCACTTTGCAAACGGCGAGATTCAGCTTTCCCCACCCGAAGAATTCCAAAACGCGGGTAACAATGTGGCGATTTCGCTCAGCCAAATTAACGACGGGCACCTGCACCGCTTCGAATATCCCACTAAGGACGGTACAAAGGTCCGCTTCATCGTCATCAAGAAGGCCGGCAGTGCCTATGGCGTGGGGCTGGATGCCTGCGACATTTGCGGGGCTTCCGGCTACTACGAAAAGGATGGGCACGTTATTTGTAAGCTCTGCGAGGTCGCCATGAACATCGCGACCATCGGTTTCAAGGGCGGGTGCAACCCCATCCCACTGGAGTATTCAGTTTCCGGCGGGAAACTGACCGTACCGAAGGCTGCCCTCGAGAATTCGGCCAAGATTTTCAAGTAAGGCGGAGTTATGTTTTTGCGAATGATAAGAGGGGCCCTGTTCCGCCAGCGCGGACGAAGGCTCATGATTATGGCCACCGTGGCGCTCGGCGCTTCAGTGGCAACGGCAATGCTGTCTGTAATGTTTGGCGTTGGCGACAAGGTGTCGCAGGAACTTAAAGCCTACGGGGCCAATATTGTGGTGCGGCCTAAAGGAGCCGCGGTTATCCAAGACCTGTACAACTTCAAACAGGAACAAAAGCAACAATCCTATTTACAAGAATCGTCGCTAGGCCACATCAAAACCATCTTCTGGACGTACAACATTTTAGACTTCGCGCCCCTGCTAGATGCGGACGCACAGGTGCAAGGCAAGAACGTTAGGGTCGTGGGTACCTGGTTCAACAAACATATGGATCTGCCCTCTGGCGAAAAGTTTGACACCGGCCTGCAGCATCTGCGCGGCTGGTGGAAACTGAGCGGTTCCTGGCCCAAATCCGGCGACAACGCCGGCGCAATCGTGGGTGCCAAGGTGGCTGCGGCCGAGGGCATTAAAGTTGGCGATTTTCTAACCGTCACCAAAGATGGGCACACAGCCAAAGTCCAAACTCGTGCAATAGTAAAGACCGGCGGCGAAGAAGACCAACAGGTCTACACCGATATTTCGGTTGCCCAAGGCTTGCTGCAAAAACCCGGGGCTGTGGGACAGGTGGAAGTTTCCGCCCTCACCACCCCCGACAACGAGTTGGCGAAGAAGGCGGCAAAGGACCCCAAGTCCCTTTCCATTTCCGAAAAGGAAACCTGGTACTGCACCGCCTACGTGTCCTCTATCGCCTACCAGATTGAAGAAGCAATCCCCGATTCGGTTGCCCGCCCGGTGCGAGCGGTAGCCCAATCCGAGGGCATCATTTTGGAAAAGACCCAGCTGCTCATGGTGCTTGTAACCATTCTTTCCATGGCGGGTTCTGCCCTCGCGATCGCCAACTTGGTAACCGCAAACGTAATGGAGCGGGCCCGCGAGATTGGTCTGCTCAAAGCATTAGGCGCACGCGACCGGGCCGTAGTTGGCCTCCTGCTCACCGAGATCGTACTCATAGGCCTTATAGGCGGAGTTGGCGGCTACGTTGCCGGCATCGGACTGGCCCAACTGATCGGCCATCTGGTGTTCGGATCTGCAATCACAGTAATCCCGGCGGTGGCCGGAATCGTTGCCGCGCTGGTGCTGCTAGTAGTTGTGGGCGGGTCCATTCCGGCAATGCGTTTCCTCTTGAAGCTACGCCCCACAGAAGTGCTCCACGGAAGGTAAATCGTGAATAAACGGACAATGTTCCTGCGCATGGTTATGGCCTCTATTTTGCGCCGGCGCTCGCGCGTGCTGGTAGCTATGGCGGCTGTAGCGATTGGGGCCACTACGCTTTCTGCACTAGCCACTATTGCGGTGGATGTGCCGCGGCAGATGGCCCGCGAAATGCGCTCTTACGGCGCCAACATGGTGGTTTTGCCCAACGGCGAGGGGAAGACTTTGGATACCAAGGTAGTGCCCGAAGTCTCGAAGCAAATCCCCTCCGGTTCCCTAGTGGGGGCCGTCGGCTACGAATACCAGCCCATAACGATCAACGATCTGCCCTACGTTTCCGTGGGCGCGGACCTGGCGGCAGTGCGCAAGCTCTCTCCCTTCTGGTATGTGGACGGGGCCTGGCCAAAACGCGAGGGGTCAGTGCTGCTGGGAAAGCAGATCGCCAACGCCACCGACGCGAAAGTTGGCTCGCAGATTGAGCTGACCCGGCTGGTTGAGAAGCAGAATTCGGCCTCGCCCGTGCAAAAGGACGGCCAAATTGATTATTCGCAATCTGCCCCCGGAGCGGGAGCCAAGACCCAAAAGCTGACGGTAAAAGTTGCCGGCATTGTAGAAACGGGCGGCCCCGAGGACGGTTTCGTCTACATGTTCCCGCCCGACATGCAAAAGCTCACCGGCCACCCCTTCGCCCTGACCGTGGCCGAATTCTCGGTGGCTGCCTCCTCAGACACGTTGCAGTCTTTGGCCAACTCGATTTCGAAGAACGATTCCTACACCGCCACCCCGGTGGCGCGCCTGGCCCATTCAGACGCCTCGGTGCTAGATATGCTGCGTTCACTGATGGCCATCATCACGGTTATTGTCTTGGCGCTCATCATGATCGGCGTCTCCACCACGATGATGGCCGTTGTTACCGAGCGTCGCAACGAAATCGGCCTACGGAAGGCTCTGGGAGCCGAAGACCGCTCGATCGTAACCGAATTCCTGGGCGAGGGCGTGGTCCTGGGCCTCGTGGGAGGCGTAGTTGGGGCCGGGCTCGGCTTTGGCCTGGCTCAGGTGATCTCGCTAAACGTTTTCCACCGCACCGTGGCCCTGCACTTTTCTGTAATAGCTGCAACTATTGTGGTAGCCGTCCTCGTGTCCACGCTGGCTAGCGCTATCCCAGTGCGCAGGGCAGTTGAAGTTGATCCCGCCCTAGTGCTGCGCGGAGAGTAAGGAGTAAAAGTGAGTGAGAATACCCTCTTGCAGTTGCAAGGCGTATCAAAGATTTACGGGGAGCTGCACGCCCTCGACAACGTGGATCTGCAGGTGCAGACCGGGGAGTGGCTTTCCATCGTGGGCCCGTCTGGGTCCGGCAAGACCACCATGATGAACATCATTGGGTGCATGGATACGGCCACTAAGGGGCAGGTGCATTTGGATGGCCACGACATTTCGAAGGCCACCAAACACGATCTGACTCAGCTGCGGCGCGAAACTATTGGTCTTATTTTTCAGCAGTTTCACCTGATCCCCCACCTGACTGCGCTCGAGAACGTGATGGTGGCCCAGTACTACCACTCCCTGCCTGACGAAAAGGAGGCTCTGGCAGCCTTGGACCGGGTGGGGCTGGCGGAGCGTGCCGGGCACTTGCCCTCGCAGCTTTCCGGTGGCGAGCAGCAGCGCGTATGCGTGGCCCGGGCGCTCATTAACTACCCGAAGCTGGTGCTTGCAGACGAGCCGACTGGCAACCTCGACGAGAAAAATGAACGGATCGTGCTGGATATTTTCAAGCAGTTGCATGCAGATGGCACCACTTTGATCGTGGTAACACACGACACTACGGTGGCCAGCCAGGGGATGCGCGAGATTCGCCTGGACCACGGCAGGGTTGTTGGCGAGAGCCACCACAAGATGGGCGAAGGTTTTGACCGCACGGGCATCGGTTCTATTTTGAAAGAGGCAAAATGAGCGCAACAGGCGCGACCAGGGCACTTCAGTTAGCAGCTTTAGGGGCAGTGGGGGCGGCAATTTTGAGTGCGTGCACTCCCCCGCAGTTGGTGGACATGTCTAAGCCTCTAAAGGATGGCACCTACGAGGGTGCTTCGAACCCCGATGAGCAGGGTGCTGTGGGTACCGTGCAAATTACGGTTTCCGGGGGCAAGATCACGGATGCTAAGTACCAGACCAAGACTTCTGACGGCCATGTCAAAGACAAGGATTACGGAAAGACCCGTGGGGGCGAAGTAGGTAATCAGGAATACTATGAGCGCGCTCAGGCGGTGGTGCGTTCCTACGACCAGTATGCCAAGAAGTTGACCCAGGTGGGCGACCCCACCAAGGTGGATGTTATTTCTGGAGCCACCGTAGCTCACTCGCAGTTCTTGCAGGCCGCCGTGCGCGCTATCTACAAGTCGCAGGGTGTAAAGGACACGGGTGCTGTCGACAGCATAGACGTGCCTTCGCTGAAGTTGGATGACAAAGACTACTAGGGCCACTCTTTCGGAGCGGTCGCGTTTCACGTTGCCCACCATGGGCACCGTGGCAACTATTACTACGCCCGTTCCGCTGCCTCAACGTCTCAAGGAGCGCATCGGCAGTGAGCTGGCAACCTTGGAGGGGCGGCTTTCGAAGTTTCTGCCCGGCTCTGACGTGTGGCAGCTAAACCAGGGCGGTTGGGTGTACGTTCACCCTTCTACAGGGGCGTTGCTGCTTGCTGCCCGCCAGTTTGCTTCTCTTTCCGAGGGCGCGTTCACCCCTCTGATCGGCGCTCTGGCGGACTTGTGGGACGTGAAGGCGTACCTGGCTTCCGTGGCGGCGGGGGTGGATCCCGTATTGCCGGAGCCAGAGCAGATTGCGAGCGCCCGGGCTGCCTGTAACCCTAACCTGTTGGAGCACGGCGGCGGGTTGAACTTCCGTCTTCGCTCGGGGGCCAAGATTGATTTTGGGGGCATCGGCAAGGGTTTTGCCGCCGACAGGATTCGCGATCTTTGCCAAAGGTGGGGGTTAGAGCAGGCACTGGTGGACATAGGTACCTCGTCTGTGGCCGCGTTGGGTGGGCCTTGGCGGGTGGGGGTGCGTGCGGGCACCGACACCATTTCTGAGGTGGTTGAGCTTGGCGATGGACAGTCGCTGTCTACCTCCGGCGACTATTTGCAGCGGCTGCCCGAGCTGGTTTCTGGGCAGGTGGTCCACCACATAATTGATCCGGCTACGGGGCGCCCTGCTTCCAGTGGCATTCGCCAGGTCAGCGTGGTTTGTGCAGATGGGGTAAGGGCGGAGGTCTGTTCTACTACCGCTTTGGTGGGCAAACGCCCTCGGGCGCTTTTCGAGGGCGTGCGGGTGGTCTCGGTCAGTCGCTAACTACAGCCACCGTGCGCCCAGCTATTGGCGCAAGCGCAAAGGGGCACTCGTATAGGCGTTTCAGTAGCTGTTCCGTCAATACTTGCTGTACCGGCCCAAAGGCGGCAACTTGCCCTTGCCGCAACCCCAACACTTTGCCCCCTAGCAGGAGGGCATGGTTGGGATCGTGTGTACTTAGAACAATCGTGTTGCCGAACTGGGCGTTTAGCGTGCGCAAACTCGTGAGCAGATGGTGGGCGTGGGCGGGGTCTAGGTGGGCGGCAGGCTCGTCTAACACGATCATTTCGGCATCTTGGGCGAGGGCGGCTGCCAGAGAACACAGTTGGCGTTCCCCACCCGAAATCTGGTTGTACCCTTTGCCTGCAAGGCTCGCTATCCCCATCGCCTGCAGGCATTCGTTGGCGATCTGCCGGTCTTTTGCCGAGGGCGAAGCGAAGTAGCCGAGCCTGCCTGTGCGGGCCATGGTTACTACCTCGAGCACAGAAAAATTGAAGGCGGGGCGCAGTTGCTGCGGCACGTAGGCCACTTTGCGGGCAATCTGCTTTGGGGTGAGCCCGGTGATGTTTTCCCCTTGCAGCAATACTTCTCCACTCGTTGGGGCCAGTGCCCCAACTAATATTTCTAACAGCGTGGATTTACCGATCCCGTTGGGCCCTAGCAGGGTCAGGATTTGCCCGGCTTCAAGGTGGAAAGAAATCTCGCGTAATACCTGCTGCGAGCCGTAGCTAAAGCACAGGTTCTTGACTTCTATCATTCGAAACTAACCCGCCCTCGTACAATCAAGAACAGGAATACGGGCACGCCCACTATGCCAGTTAGGACGCCAAGTGGGAGCTCCCCGCTAGTTAGGGTGCGGGCTAGCAGATCGATTCCAAGTAACATGGTTGCCCCCATCGATAGTGAGGCGCCAAAAACTTCGCGCATGTCGTTTCCAACAATCATGCGCGCGAAGTGGGGTATTACTACCCCAACCCAGCCTACGATGCCGGCCACCGAGATGACCACAGCGGCCAGGATTGAGGCGGCGAACAGGGCAATGCCACGTTCCCGGGATACGTTTATGCCTATTGAACGGGCAAACTTGTCGTCAAAACTGATGGCGTTCAGGCGCCACAGCAGGGCTGAAAGAACCACCGTAGCTCCCAGCAGGGCCGGCAGAATGGAGGCCAGCTGCGAGGTAGAGATGGAAGAGATAGAGCCCATCAGCCAAAAAACAATTTGCGGCAATTTTTCGTAAGGGTCGGCCACAAACTTCAAAAATGACACCAGCGAAGCAAAGAATGCGCCCACTAGCATGCCCGCCAGGATCAAAGTGACCGGGCCCGACCGGGACGCTTTAGCTAGCAGGAAGGTCAGGGCAACGGACACGACCGCCCATCCCACGGCACTTACTTGGACCAGCACAGAAGAAGCACCCAGCACAATGGCGAGGGCGGCACCGAAGCCAGCCCCGTTGGCCACTCCCAGCGTGTAGGGAGAAGATAGTGGGTTGTGGAAGATTGCCTGGTACACGGCCCCGGCTCCCGCGAGCGCTGCCCCTACCAGTGCGGCTGCCCCGATGCGGGGGAAGCGGACTACGTACAGTACGGTTGCCGTCTGCGGATCGGCTTTGCCAACGAGTGCAGCAAGTATTTGGGGGATTTCGATTGGGAATGCCCCGATAGCCGCCGAGACCAGGGCCAGGCTAACTGGTAGGGCAACGAATCCGCAGGCCGCGCCCAGGCGAGCGGCTTTACTCACTTACCTTGCCTTTGAACGGAACGCCGTAGAAGGTCTTGTAGAAGGCTTCGGCCCTCTTTTGCACGTAGCTTGCGCTTACTAGGTCAGGGTAGAACTTGTGGGCGAAGTAGGGTTCGCCCAGCGCCATCGAGTCGGTGTCGGGGTTTCCCCAGGGCTTCGTCCAGTAGGGGGCTTTGATTACGTTGCCGTTCTTTACGGCACGCATTTTCTGCCATTTCGGATCGGTTGTAACCTGTTCGTACACTTCCGGGTAGCGATCCTGCACCACCACGTAATCTGGGTCCCAGGCTAGGGCTTGTTCGAAGTTGTACTGTTTGTAGCCTTGAATGTCTTTCGCAGCCACGTTTACCGCGCCCGCGCGCACCAGTTGTGCCCCCACGTACTTGTCGTTGCCGTAGGTTTGGCCGCCCTCGTTGGCAACTAGCACGGTTTTGGGTGCAGTAACTTTCCCAACCTTACTTTCCACGTACTTGCGCGATTGGGTGGTAAATTCCCAGAGCTTGTTGGCGCGCTCTTGTTTGCCAGTCAGTTTGCCCAAGGTTTTTACCGACCATTCCAGGCCGTCGGTGTAGGCCTTGTCGGAGTTGGCCAGGCGCGGGTTTTGGGCTTCTTTTTGTTTGCCTTCGGCTCGCAGCGACACCGTGGCGTAGGGAATGTGTAGGCTCTCTAGCTTTTTCAGGTCGGCGGGATTGGCCTGGGAGGCCACTATGACAATGTCGGGTTTTAGAGCGGCCACGTTTTCGACGTTCATGGAGTCGAGCTGGCCGGGGGTGGCCAGTTTCTGAATGCCGGGAAAGACATCTTTCATGTATTCGCCCAGGTTGCGTTCCCATTTCTTTTCGATGCCCACCACCTGTTTTTGGGCGCCGAGTTGGGCGAGGATATCTACAGAGTGGTGCTGTAGAACCACCATGCGCTTCACGGGAACTTTTACTTTGACCTGGTGGTCAGCCTGGTCGGTGAAGCTGATTTCTTTACTTGGCTGCTGGCTTTGGGAGGCTGAGGCTGGCGGTTTGGCTTGGCTGTCGTTTGCCTCTTGGGCGCACCCTGCCAGCATTGGAAGCAGGGCTAGGGTCAATAAGCTGGCAGTTATTTTGCGAGGGCGCATATTCGCTTCTTCTTTCCTTTTTGTTCCGCAATTTCGACTAGAAAGCATTCACATTCAATCATAAATGGATCCCTGTCCCCTACTCGCGCCCCTCGGGTTTGGGAGCATTTGTCGAGGGCGGTAAGGCGCTGCTGCCGGGAACAAGAGCGCCGCTTCGCCGCCTAAGCGCCCCGCCAAACTGGTCTAATTAAATTAGCTTTTTCTGGATCTTGCGTTATACCACTAAAGGAGGCAGGATCTAATCATGGCTAAAGACACTGTCGCTAAGGGCGACGCAGAAAAAGAAGTTCGTACTGGTTCCCCGCTGGTCAAGCGCGGCTTGGCTGACATGCTCAAGGGCGGAGTGATCATGGACGTGGTCACCCCCGAGCAGGCTCGCATCGCCGAGGACGCCGGGGCTGTTGCGGTTATGGCACTAGAACGCGTGCCTGCCGATATTCGCGCCCAGGGCGGGGTGGCTCGCATGTCTGACCCCGATCTGATCGATTCCATTATCGACGAGGTTTCTATCCCGGTCATGGCCAAGGCACGCATCGGCCACTTTGTAGAAGCGCAAGTGCTCGAGCACCTGGGCGTCGACTACATCGACGAGTCCGAAGTGCTCTCGCCAGCCGATTATGCCCACCACATCGACAAGCACGATTTCAAGGTCCCGTTCGTTTGCGGGGCTACCAACCTGGGCGAGGCGATCCGCCGCATCGCCGAGGGCGCGGCCATGATTCGTTCCAAGGGCGAGGCCGGCACTGGCGACGTGTCGGAAGCTACCACTCACATTCGCACAATTCGGGCCCAGATCGCTAAGCTACAGGCCACCTACAACGCTAATCCCGAGGAATTGTACGTGGCAGCCAAGGAATTGCAGGCCCCCTACGAGATAGTCGAAGAAGTGGCGCGCAACGGCAAGCTGCCTGTTGTGCTGTTTGTTGCGGGTGGGGTTGCCACCCCGGCTGACGCGGCAATGATGATGCAGCTTGGCGCCGAGGGCGTTTTTGTTGGTTCGGGCATTTTCAAGTCGGGCAACCCGAAGGCTCGCGCCGAGGCTATTGTGAAGGCTGTGGCCCAGTACGACGATCCGGCGGTTGTTGCCGACGTCTCCCGTGGGCTGGGCGAGGCAATGGTTGGGATCAACGTTTCTGATTTGCCCGCCCCCCACCGGCTAGCGGAGCGCGGCTGGTAATGGCAGGGTCTGTAACGCCCGGAGTTCGCAGTGCGGCCTCCGGGCCTACTATTGGGGTTTTAGCCTTGCAGGGCGGGGTCGCTGAGCACGCGCACATGCTTCGCCAACTGGGCGCAAACGTGAAGCTGGTGCGCAAGCGCGCCGATTTGAGCTCCGGCATAGACGGAGTGGTATTGCCGGGCGGGGAATCTTCTACCATCGATCGGCTGCTCAGGATTTTCGACATGAAGGCCCTGCTGGGCGATTTGTTGCGGGATGGACTGCCTTGTTTGGCCACCTGTGCGGGCATGATTTTGCTGGCTCGCGAGGTCGTGGATGCGGCACCTGGGCAAACCTCGCTAAAGGTCTTGGACGCCACCGTTTCGCGCAACGTTTACGGCAGCCAGACGGCCTCTGCGGAGGTCACGTTGGATACCCCATTGGGGCCGGTTGTGGGGGCTTTCATCAGGGCCCCTAAGATTGTGCGGGTTGGCGAGGGCGTGCAGGTACTAGCGCGCCGCTACCCCGCTCAGGGCGGTTTGGATCCCGAGGGCGACATTGTGGCGGTAAAGAGCAAGAACATTGTTGCGCTTTCGTTCCATCCCGAGCTTACCGGCGACGCCACGTTCCACGCCGATTTGCTTGAGCGTTTGCGCTAACGCATTTTTCCAGCACAGCGAGCCTTCTACGCGCTAGCCGGAAGCGCACGGCTGGGTGCCCCGGGCAGTGCTCGAACGTGCCTAGTTGCATGCGCTGCTAGTTGCATCCGGGCGGGAGCGGTTGCGGATCCGCAAACCAGCCTTTGGGCATGGGACCGGTATAGCCTTCGGGTACATACAGGCAGCTGGGGTCGCTTGCTAGCGGATCCCCTGTTAGTGCGTAGGCGCTCGAGCGGGAGCCGCCGCAGAAGTGGTTGTATTTGCACACCCCGCATTTGCCTTTGAAGCCGTCCGGTGTGCGCAGTTGCCGCATCACGGGCGTGTTGGCGTACAGGTCTGCCAGAGGGGTCTCTTTGACCGAGCCCACGTGGATCGGTAGGAAGCCCGAGGGGTAGACGTCCCCAACGTGGTCTATGAACACGAACCCTGACCCTGAGTTGATTGCCAGTGGGGTGCGGGGTTTGCGGGGTTTGCGCGGGTGGGCTCCTATTAGTCGCGTAGTTTCTTTGGTGAGCCAGTGGTAGAGCTCGCCCCGTTCGGGAAGGGCAGTGCCTTTTTCGTGGGCTTCGTCGCGTTGGAAGGCGACTCTGCGGTATTGTGGCGCCTCTGTAGTTTTGATGGCGATGCGGTCCGACACGTCGTGGAGCCAGTGCAACACGTCTTCGCGTTCGGCTGGGCTCAGCATGTTTAGCTGCGCTCCCCGCCCGGTGGGGACAAGGAAGAAGACGTACCACATGAACGCTTCTAATTCTATGGCTTTTGCCAGCATGGCTGGGGCTTCGTGGATGTTGCCGCGCGTTAGGGTGGAGTTTATTTGCAGGCGAAACCCCACCTGGTTGATCATGTGTGTAGCTTCGACGGTTTTTTCAAAGGTGCCAGCTATTCCGCGAAAGGCGTCGTGGGTGGCGGCAGTTGCCCCGTCCATGGATACGGACATGGCTTTGCCTCCGGCTTCCCTAAGGGCTTTGAGCCTATCCATGGTGAATAGTGGGGTAACCGAGGGCGAGATAGAAACTGAAAGCCCCAGCGAGGTTCCGTAGCGAACCAGTTCTACTAGGTCTTCGCGTTCGAAGCAGTCGCCTCCGGTAAACACTACTAGCGGGCGCGGTTTTTCGTAGGCGGCGAGCTGGTCAAGCAGGTTTTTGCCTTCTGCTGTGGTCAATTGTCCCGGGGCTGCGTGCGGTTGCGCTTCAGCCCGGCAATGCTTGCAGACGAGGGCGCAGGCCCTGGTTACCTCCCAAATTGCGATAAAGGGCTTTTTCGTTAAGTCGTGTCTAATTTGCCTAACCACCGGATGCTTGCGTGTTTTCCCTGTTACCGCAGCATTTGGGTGGTTTGACATTGGTGGCTCCTTACAACGAGTTTTTGACGCATTCATTTTACTCGTCATAAAAATAGGTGCGGGTGAAGTATCCTTCACCCGCACCTAGCTAAGCCAGTCTCTCAGTCCTCGCTACTAGCTGCCTGCCCCTGGGAAAGCTCGGGAGCGTTTGCAGTACCTTGATGCTTGAACTGGAATTCCAATGGATCGTTCGGGTCGACATCTACCAACACCGATTCGCCATCCTTGAAATCTCCGAACAATATCTTTTCAGATAGCGGATCTTCGATCTCGCGCTGAATAGCCCTGCGCAACGGACGCGCGCCAAGTACCGGATCGTACCCCTTGTCGGCAAGCAGCTCGCGGGCGGCCGAAGTCAGTTCTATCTTCATGTCGCGGTCTGCCATGCGAGCCGAAAGCTGGCTCATCATCAGATCCACAATCTTTACGATCTCGTCGCGCTGCAGCGGCGGGAACACCACCACCTCGTCGACGCGGTTCAAAAACTCGGGGCGGAAGTGCTGCTTCAGCTCCTCCGACACCTTCGAGCGCATCCGATCGTAATCGGTAGACAGATCGCCGGCAGCCTGGAACCCAGTCATTACCCCCTTGTTGATGTCGCGGGTACCCAGGTTGGTGGTCATGGTGATCACGGTGTTCTTGAAGTCCACCAGGCGCCCCTGCGAATCCGTTAGACGGCCGTCCTCTAGAATCTGCAGCAAAGTGTTGAAAATGTCGGGGTGAGCCTTCTCGACCTCGTCAAACAACACCACGCTGAACGGCCGGCGGCGCACCTTCTCGGTAAGCTCGCCGCCCTCGTCAAAACCAACGTATCCCGGAGGAGCCCCGAACAAACGCGACGAGGTGTGCTTCTCGCCAAACTCGGACATATCTAGTTGGATCAGCGCGTCCTCGTCACCAAATAGGAACTCAGCTAGAGCCTTGGCAAGTTCGGTCTTACCAACACCCGTGGGGCCCGCAAAGATGAACGAACCACCGGGGCGCTTCGGATCCTTCAGACCCGCGCGAGTACGCCTAATTGACTTGGAAAGCGCCTGCACGGCCTTGTCCTGGCCAATAATCCGCTTGTGCAGCTCATCTTCCATGTGCAACAGCTTGGTAGATTCAGTCTCAGTCAGCTTGAACACGGGAATGCCCGTAGACATGGCCAACACCTGAGCAATCGATTCCTCGGTAACCTCGGCAATGCGGTCCATGTCCCCGCTCTTCCATTCGCTCTCTTTGGAAGCACGCTGCTCCGTGAGCGTCTTCTCTTGATCGCGCAGCGAGGCGGCTGCCTCGAAATCCTGATCGTCAATGGCCGACTCTTTCTTGCGGCGCACATCGGCAATTTTCTCGTCAATCTCGCGCAGCTCTGGCGGGGCGGTCATGCGGCGAATGCGCAGGCGGGCTCCGGCCTCGTCAATAAGGTCAATGGCCTTGTCGGGCAAGAAACGATCGGAAATATAACGGTCAGAAAGAGTGGCCGCAGCCTTGATCGCCTCGTCAGTAATGATCACCCTGTGATGCGCCTCGTAGCGGTCGCGCAAACCCTTCAGAATCTGTTCAGTCTCTTCGACCGTGGGCTGCTCCACACGCACCGGCTGGAAACGCCGCTCCAGAGCGGCATCCTTTTCGATGTGCTTGCGGTATTCGTCGTTAGTGGTGGCCCCAATAGTCTGCAGCTCGCCGCGAGCCAGCATGGGCTTCAATATTGAAGCCGCGTCGATGGCTCCCTCTGCGGCACCGGCCCCCACCAAAGTGTGGATCTCGTCGATGAACAAAATAATGTCCCCGCGCGTGCGAATCTCTTTCAGCACCTTCTTTAGGCGCTCTTCGAAATCGCCGCGGTAGCGCGAACCAGCTACCAGCGAGCCCATGTCCAGGCTGTAAAGCTGCTTATCCTTCAAAGTCTCGGGCACGTCGCCAGCCACGATTGCCTGGGCCAACCCTTCCACCACCGAAGTCTTACCAACCCCGGGTTCGCCGATCAGCACCGGGTTGTTCTTGGTGCGCCGCGAAAGGATCTGCATGACCCTTTCCATCTCGTTCTTGCGCCCAATCACGGGATCCAACTTTTGCTCGTGCGCAGCCTGGGTAAGGTTGCGCCCGAACTGGTCCAAAATAGCCGACCCGGACTTTTGCCCCTGGGGCGAGGACGAGCCTCCGACCCCCACGGCCTCCCCGCCCTCGGCGCGGCCCCCCTGGTAGCCAGAAAGTAGCTGAACTACGTTGTGGCGCACGGTTTGCAAATCTGCACCCAGGTTGGTGAGGACTTGGGCGGCCACGCCCTCGCCCTCGCGAATAAGGCCGAGCAGAATGTGTTCGGTGCCAATGTAGTTGTGGCCGAGCTGCAAGGCCTCACGCAGCGAAAGCTCCAAGACCTTCTTAGCGCGCGGCGTGAAGGGGATGTGGCCCGGTACCGGCTGGTCGCCTGAGCCAATGATGGTAACTACTTCGTCGCGCACCTTGTCGCGGGAAACGTCCATCATCTCGAGGGCCTTGGCAGCTACCCCTTCGCCCTCGGTAATGAGCCCCAACAGCAGGTGTTCAGTGCCGATGTAGTTGTGGTTGAGGTTGCGTGCCTCATCCTGTGCCAACACGATGACGCGGCGGGCACGATCAGTAAACCGCTCGAACATGAAACTCCCTTTTGGCGATTGCAAAAACTGTTTCCATTATGGAGGCTGGGCGCTTGTTCTTGCGGCGATGTTCGCTGCCAGCACAGGTTGGAGGGGCGCAAATCCCAGCTTTTTTACGCGTTAGTTTTTGCTGGCACTTGCGCGGGTCGGATCATTGCGTAGACGCGAATTCCTGGCAAAGTATCCACGTCAGCAACTGTTTCAAAGCCGAAACGCTTGTAGAGGCGCTGACTGGCGGGGGTTGTAGATTCCAAAAATACAGGGGTGGGGTTGGAATCTATTAGGTCGAGGCGGTGGCGCAATAGCTTGGAGCCCACCCCTTTGCCGCGAGCCGCCGGGGAGGCCGCTAGGGTGCGCAGGTACCAGTGTTTTTCGCGAGGGCGGAAGGCTTCTACCTTCTGCTCGTGGAAGCGTTCGCGGCGCCCGTTTGGGGTAAGCCTTTCGAAGAGGTCGAGTAGAGTGTTGCGTACTTTGTTTACTTTCCCGTTCGGAGATTGTGAGGTGAGCGCGCCAATTACCCGCCCTGTCTGCTGGTCTATGGCCACGTCCAAAGTAGAGATGTAGCCGATCTTTAAACCTAGCGTTACATCGGCGGCCATTAGCTTGCGGCAGGCCTTTTCGCTGGGAAACATGGCCCTACAGGAGGGATCGTTAGCGAAAGCATCTGCGAAAATCTGTGCGGCTTGTTGAATTTGCTCGTTATTTCTTGCTTCTTGGATGCGAACCAATTTCTATTATTCCTACCATTTCTTTTCTATCCGCATAACAAATCTATCAAAGCGCCATAAAAACGCAAGACTTTGTAGGGCGAATCACCTCGCCATGGAAGGCTTTTGCCGCAAAATAACGCTAGCGTGCGGGCTCTTGGGCGGCAGTAAACTATAAGCCACCCTATTTTCCCTGCGCCGTTACTATATTTTTTCTCCGCCACTTTCGAAGTTATTTAGAAATAAAAATGTCAAAGTAAAAGTTAGATTTTGCAGATTTATTATGTCGCGCACTGCACCAAAGTTGGGATGCCGCTGAGGCACATATATCCCCGCGCCGTAGTCAAAGCGACCGGGGACCGCCTAGGTATTTTTACGCCAAGCAATTCCCCGTCGTAATCGACATTGGGCTGCAACAATATGCCCAGGCGAGAGCGTCTGATCTGCTTGTTCCAATGCCCATAATTGGAACGCAGGTCGTCGGCCCTGCCCGCAACTACAAAATGCAAGAAGGGGCCTGGATTTTTTACTAGCCCTTCCAGCTGCGCACCCGCAGGATCTAATTGTTCAGCGTCGTCAACTAAAACAAATGTGGGAATAGTTTTCCCAAGTAGGTTTGCCCAAAGCTCCCCACAACTGGCAAATGGGTAGAAACCGTCTAGTTTAGCTTGGGCCAACGGCGTCCGTCTGCCCCCAACTCCATATATTCGCCCCGGTATGCCCAACTTGTCGAAGCCTTCCCGAATCCCTTGCGCCACCGTGAGCAGCACGGAAGATTTGCCGCTTCTGGGAGGGCCAGCAATCAACGCGTGTTCGCCCTCGTACATCTGTAGGCAAGATACAGACATGTCCTCTTCGGCTATGCCGATAGGGATTCGGTACGGCTCCGTTGCCAGATCGACGGAGCCCACTACCTGATCTTTAGAGACGCGGTGTGGCAGGGCCCCAACAGCTTGTAGCTTTGCAGAATTGGGCCACCGGCTGGAAATGCTTGCTACTGCTTGCTCGATTGGCTCAGGATACCTTGCTATTTGCGTCTGCAAACCATTTTCGGCTAGCACGCACCTACCAGGCACTTTGGAGGGAATTTGCTCCCTGCCTATGCCGCCAAAAGAATAGTCGTATGGATCCGCAAGTTGAAATAGCCATTTTTGCGTAGTCACGTCGTCGATTGCGCTTGGCACAGCTTTTATTCTGGAGGTGCCCAGCGCAAAATGTATGCCTAACGCTTGCCCGTCGGCATACACCCTGTATAGGAGGTCGAGCAGCTCCAGGCCCACGTAGTCGGAAAACTCTTCCCGCAAGGCAGCCAGTCCATCCAGAATTACTACCAGTTTGCGCCCCGCAGGTTCCCGTTTCCGCTCCGTCAACTCGCGCGCCAAATATTTTATGAACCGTTCACGCATCTCTCCTGCGGCAGCGCCAGGGCCCACGTATGCCACCGTGTGAGGCAATTTTGCCAACGGTTGCAACTGCCCCGCCCCCATGTCCAAGACCGCCAGGTCTAGCTCTTCCGGGCTGTGCTGAGCACACAGGCTCAAAGCAATAGAGCTGAGGGCTGTGGTGATCCCTGATCCGGGAATTCCCGCCAACAAAACATTGCCTCGATCCATGTCCCAGCTGGCAGGGATCTGTCTCTGTCGATCCGGGTCATCCGACAGGCCAATGCTAAGATTGCCATTTGTAAGGGAGCCAATCGCAACTTCACCGGACTGACCTTTATCTATAGGTAGCCTTAAATTCGCTTCTAAAGCCGGAGGCCACACGGGTCTGGGCCTAGCATAACCGCCCTGCCTGGCAGCCTCGCCAATAGTTTCTATTAGCCGTTCCAGATCGTTGCTTGTCTGCTCGGCGGGACTGTCGGGCTCGCCCAATGCAACATCCACACCGAAGGCAAAATCGGCAAAAATTAGCTCCTCTTGCCCTCTGCCTCCGGTAGTGCCCGTAGAGAGAGCTGTTTGTATGGGGGTTATGTCGCCCTCGCCCAACTTTACGTAGGCGCGTCCGCGTTGGGTACGGTCAATAGTAGATGCCGAAGGGGTGCCGATTACATAGTTCGAATCGTCGCGGCTTTGCACGCGCAGAGCAACGCGCAGGTTGGTGTTAGCCAAAATATCTTCGTTTACTACCCCTGCCGGACGCTGAGTTGCCAACACCATGTGTACCCCTAGCGTTCTGCCAACTGCAGCAATGCTCACCAAGGAAGACAGCACATCGGGGTATTCTTTAGCCAGCTGCGCAAATTCGTCCACTACCAACACTAGGCGCGGCATAGGCTGGGCAGGGTTAGTTGCTAGGTAGGCGTCCAGGTTGTCTATCCCCTCCCCAGCAGCCGCGAACACTTCTTGCCTGTAGCGCATTTCTGCCTCCAAGGCGCGGATCGCCCTGTTTGCCAGCTGCTGGTCCAGGTTCGAAACGGTACCTATGGTGTGCGGCAGTGCCTCACAAGTTTTGAAGGCCGCCCCACCCTTGAAATCGATCAGGATGAACGTCAGGTGGTCCGGATCGATGCGAGCTGCCAGAGAGGCCACGAGTGTACGCAAGAACTCCGACTTGCCCGAGCCGGTAGTTCCCCCTACCAGGCCGTGGGGGCCGTCGCGCACCAGATCCAAGGCAAAACTACCTTCTTCTGATACCCCAACCGGCGCACCTACCCCAGCATTGGTTTTCCAGTCCGCCAGAATCTTCGCGGCGTCTAAGGTGCCGGGCGCCAACAGCGAAAGTAAATTTACTACCTGCGGCAAAGTCCCACCTGGCAGAGCCAGTTCGGGATCTTCAAAATGCGCTAGGTTGCGTGCACATTGTTCAGCAACGTCAGCTCTGATGCCGGCTAGCAGTACGTCCTCTTGAATAGATAGGTCGGCGGGATGAAATACCTGTGCACTGGCATCTTCGCCCACGCGCACTATCGCCGTACATGCTGCAGGTAGGGCACGTTCAGTCGCTGCAATGACAATTCCCGATACTGCCGTTTCGGCCTTTGCGAAATAGGCCTGGTCTTTATTGCGTCCGTGCCCAAGTAACTCTCGAACTGGCGCTTCGCGCCCTTCGAGTAGCGCCTCAGAGTCTACTAGCGCCAACACTGTAGGGGTGGCGAACGCCGAGGAATTCTCTAGTATTGCGCGGGCTAAAGATTCGCTGCGCTCCCTGTTACTTGAAGCCCATTGGGTATAGCCGCCACCGACGTGTCTGCGCAGGTGGGGAAGCCATTTTGCCCATTGCCACGCTTCTTCGCGTCCGCGCTCGCAAAAAATGGCAACACTTAGATCAGCTGGCCCGGCATGCACGGTGGCCTGCAGCAGCAGGGAGCGAGCAACTGCCAGGCAGTCGTTTCTTGGGCCTACGATCCCAACTACTCCACCCCCAGTTAGTTCCACCCCCACGGGGGCTGCGGGAATTGTGACCTGCTCCAGCACCTGCTTGATCTCAGGTTCTAATTTGGTGGTGCTGGCCTTCACTACCTGCGGTTTCCATTTCAGATCTGCTATCCCCAGGTGCACGGCTAGGAAATCCTTGGCGTCGGCGCGTCTTTGCCAGAGGCGCACTGAGGGCTGGCAGGCCCTCCAGATCATCCAAGCCGGATCTGGGAGCTGTTGCCACAGGCGTTTTCGTTGACTGGCTACGGCCTCCTCTATTTCAGTTTTGAACTGGAGCATAGATTTTCCAAAGCGCCCAGTTTCTTCTCGCGCGTTCTTCTTAGCTCTGCGCTTTTGCTCTACCCACGTTGCCACCGCCAGTACGGGGCTCAACAGTGCAATCATGCCGTATCTGGCGTTTCCCATCAGCACCATCAGAGCTACCGCCATTATGAGCGGAGCCAGAAAGCTTGCCCAACTAAACTTTGCTGCCTCCGGCGGCTGTTTGCGTTCGGGCTGTTCAATTGCCTCCGGTTCTGGAGCTCTTCCCGGTCTTGGCGGCCGGTTGAATGGAACCGTGCCCTCGGCACTTATGTTGTGTTGGCTGCCTGGCTTCGGAACGGCTGCTTCTGCCTGCCTTTCCCGGATTACCAGGCTGATTCCCCCGGCAGTAACTACCGCCGTAGTTGTTACTAGTTCGCCCTCTTGGGAAACTGCCACCCCGTCCAGATACGTCCCGTTGGCAGAATCCATATCGAAAACGCGCACCCCTTCCCCTTCTGGGACTAGGGCAGCATGAATCCAAGAAGTTGAGGGCGAGTAGCTTCTAATGTGCGATTCCGGCGCCCTACCAACTATTAGCTTGCCGGTAACCGCAATGCGCGCACCAGCGGCCAATCCTCCAGAAAGCAGCACTTCCCACCTACTCGGAAGAGGGTTTCGGGGCTGCTTATCGCTAATGAGCGAACCATCTAGCAGCGGTAGATCGGCAAGTTTCGTTGCAGCACCTACTTCCGCCCCATCCAAGTACAGGGGGTGGCCACTGATTTGGATTGAGTGCGTCTGCCGTATTAGCTCCGCCAGGGTTTTCGTAGCTGGCGCCTTTTGCAGAATGATTGTTCGGGAATAATCCGAAACGTCAATCAGTAGCCGCATAGGTGATTTCTTACTTTTGCGCTTCGGTTAGATCAAACCAGTACAGGCGCTGGGGAGCATTTTCGCGAACCCCGGGACTTTGCACGGTGGAAACAAGCGGCTTCGGCTCGTCCGCTATCTGAATTTGCCCGTTAGAGACGCTCATGTCTCCACTTACCAATCCGTCTTCGGTGGATAGTTCTAAGTCATTTAGAGATTTTGCTACGTCCTCAGGATCTACAGAACCAGCTTTTCCGGCAGCAGCTACCACAGCAATAAGGCCGTCGTGGGATATTCCGTCGGCTCTACCGGCTGCCTTCGAAAACTCTTCTTTACCTAGACTGTCTTTGATCTGTGGGTCGCTTGCGTACTGATTGAGCGCCGTGAAGAATGTCGCTGCTGACTCCCCTTTGGCGCCACCTTGCAGCGTAGCCATGTCAACATTTTCGATTCCTACGCCGTATAGATTCGCGTATAAAGAACCTTTTTCGGCCAGTTTGGATTCGAAGGCTTCGTTAGCCGTAACAGCAGGTATTACGATTGGGACATTTAGCTTTTCCCCCTGAAAGGCGGCAATAAGCTCCGCCTGCGAAAGCGGGTCCCCTACCACTACAGCTGCCCCAATTGAATGCCCAGCTTTAGCCTCTTGGGCTAGTTGATGCACCACCTGTACTTTGTCGGCCTCGCCGGCAGCCTGGACTTTACGAAATTTGAGCCCTAGGTCGCCCTCGCCAGCATCCACAACAACAATCTGGCGCAAGCCTGCGAGTTCTATAATCTTGCGAACCCCTTTAGCCTCTTCTGCGAGGTCGGGAACCATGCTGAAGCTAGTAGCGGCGGCCGGCTCGCTCCCCCCATAGGGGAAAATTGCGGCAATTCCATCCTTTTCTGCCTGCCTAGAGATGTATTTGGCATGCGCTCCGGAAGTACCCACAATTATTGCCGCCGCCCCCTGCTCCTTTAGGATGTCTACGGCTTCTTTCGCCCCCTCTTGTGAGCCCTTGTCATTGGCTGACAGCAAGGTCACTTCCGTATTAGCGGCGCGCAACCGCTCTTTCGCAACTACAACTCCCTGGACGGCATTCCTATACCCGTTTCCTTGCCTTGGATCGTCAGTCAAGCTGACGATCACGCCCACTTTTATCTTCTTCGGTGCGTTAGAAAGGCTGATTTCAAGAGGCTGTGTAGCGCTTTCGTGCCCGGTGCCTTTACTGGACGTGACAACAGCTGCTGCGATCAATGCGGCTAATACAATAACAACGCCAACTGCAGCTATGACCTTCTTATTCATTTAGTTCGCCTCAATCGAGAAGTTGTAGACGCTGGTTACTTCGCCTGAGAAATTTTTCTGGTTGGGGAATGGGGTGAGTTCTCGCCGAGCTTTTGCGCCCGCGCGGGTCTGTGCGGCTCGCAAAAGGCTGCCTTCTAAATTTTCACTTTGCACGTTCTGGTAAGCAGTTGATTTCCTGGTGGCATCTGCAACCTGGTAGTTCGCTGTTGCCGTGCCCGCAACATTGGAGGCCATGGTTCCTAGTAGCCCAGAACCGTGGACCTTAGACGAGCCCAGGTCTAGGAGCACTTTCGAAATGTCTCCAACCAGCATCGCGGAGGTAGCTTGCATATCGCGATTTGAGGCGGCCACTGACTGCTCAATCAGGCTGACATTTTGCGCAACCTGGTCTGTGCCGCTCTTTGCTAGCTTATGGCTGGTTGCAGTCAGGTTGCCGTTGGCATTGGTAACCATTTGGCGCCCATTCGAGGTGATGTCCGCCGCCGTATCTTGCAGTCCAGCGGAGGTGGTAGACAAAATGTTATACATCTGCTCTGCCGCCAACATGGTTTGCGATCTTACGGTTCGGATGGCCGGATCTATAGAACTGTCCGTACTTTCGGCAATCTGTTCCGTAGTGTGCGCTAGCAGTTCCCCCACTCGCTTCGCTGCGCTTTGCCGCTGCCAATTTACGGTAGTTACGAATCCAGCTAAAGAGGTTCTGCGCATATTCAGCTTGCTCACTGCTCCTCGCAGGGCTGCAATATTTTCCCCTAGCTCCCCGTTTGCCTTATCGGAATCGTCGTTTAGTTCTTTTAGCTTCGTTTTTGCCTCCGACAGGGAGCTGGCTACTAGATCAATTTGGGTGGCCAGGCCACTTTCTGTATTGTCCAGGTCGCTGCTTTCGGCTAAGAGTTGCCACTCATTTTGCTGCTGCTCGGCGATTGTCTCTAACGATTGCCCGCTCTTTCCTTTGTGTATGAGCAGGGGCCGCCCTTTTGCGTCTATTTGGTTGCCACAGGCACGTTCACTCAGGTAGCGCAACAGGCGGTCAGATTGGATGCGCGAAAGCGGTCCGTCACCGACTTCGGTGCTGTTCTCAGCATCTTCCCCCGGCAACACTGCGCCGTCGGTTAGCTTGCATATTTCTTCGCGCAGCTCGCCAACCTGGGTGTGTGCGTTGCCCGCATTTTCCGCCTGTTTTACCGCTTTTTCGTGCAGGGCGTTAAAGTAGCCCCTTAGATCTTCGAGGTTATGTTCTGCCCCAACTATGGCACTTTTTATTGGCCCCGAACGGGCGTGCAGTTTTGCTACAGGATCTGAAAGACTCAATTGCTCCAGTCGATCGCCTACCTGATCGACGCTGTCCGATAAATCTTTCATTGCAGCCACAGAATCTGCACCGGTGCGCGGATCTAGGGCAGCCAGAGCAGCGTTTCCGTTCTGTTCAAACCCAGTGGCTATTTTACGTAGTCTTCCCTTTGAATCAGTCAGCATACAAGATACCGATTCTGGTGCTGATTCGCAGGCTTCAGCGGTGGGATTTTCAGGGCCCACCAGTTCTAGGAAGGCCTGCCTTGTAGTTTCTTTGCAAGATTGCGCGGCTGAAGCAAACTCATCTAGCTGCGCACTTACCGCTTGTAGGTTGGAAAACAGCGAACGAGGCTCCCTCTGCTCGTCCACTGTTACAGCACACCCTTCACTGTCTACGCGCCGGACCGGTTTCGCTTCTTCTGGGTTTCCAAGTAAATTGCGAATCTCTGCTAGGGAAGAACCTAGCTGAGCATTAAACCCATCTTGGGCACCCGATAGGGATTGTTTCAGCCCCTGCCCCATTGTTTCGGTAGAGGAAATCATGGACTTAGCAGATTCGACAAGATGGTCATTTGACGCCTTTAGGTCGCCAATAGTTTTTGCCCCAATGGCGTTTGCCGACTGGCTCAATGATTGTCTGGCCGCCGATATGGTGTCCCCCGCCTGGGCAAGCGTGCCGTTGAGTTCAGCTAGCATCTCGACGGTGTTATTTACCGTTTTGAATTCGGTGGATTTAGCCGGGTCGAATGTGGATTCTAGGAGACTATTTATAGACGGGTCAGTTACGATTCCGGGCTGAACGTTAATTTCTAGATCGGGAACTTCGAAGTCTTTGGCGTTTACTACAAACTGCAATTTTGTTGAGGCAGACAGCTGAGGGGGAGCCAAAACACTCGCCCACTGCACTGCTGCCTTTCCGGACTCGTCCTGGCTCAAAACCCCGTTAGTACCGCCTTTGCCGCCGCGCTCAGGCATAACTACCCGTTCTGGGGAAAAGTCTGCTTTGGCCGCTGCAACCACAGTCAAGGGGACTCCAACCAAATCAGTTCGCGAGTGCGCTGCACCTGCAGAATCGAAGTGCAAGGTCTTCGGCCTCACTAATAAATTTTGCACCGATATATCGATCTCTACGCGCCCGTTTGTACCTTCTAGGTCTCGTAGATTTGTTCCCACCTTGCCGTCGTGCTTATAGGCTACTTTCACTCTGACGGGCAAATCAATGGCAGCTTTCGACGGATCGAAGGAATGGCTGCCTACTGCCTGCCCATTTTTCTTTGCGGAGCTCAGTTCCGAACTAGCGATGGAACGGACTGCCCCATTTGACCCCACTGAAACACTTACTGACTGCAACATTTGCTCTTTTGGAGTCGGCGCTTCTGCTGCCATCGCCGGGTAGGTCAGCGCAGGCAGTGCAACGGCTACAGCAGCCGCTGTAGCGAGGGCCAGTTTCGCGATAGTCCATCTAGGTTTTAGGGGCAACATCTGCAGTTTTCTTTCCGTCGGGTGCCATCCAGGCGAAAGGATACAGCATGCAGAAGTGGACAAACAACACTAAAGCATCTTCCAATTGACGCAATATATTGGGATAGAGTCACTACCGTGCACTACCATGAAGCTATCTTCGTTGTCATACGCGCCAGGAGGAGAGGTGTCTACTAACCCGCACAACCGGAGTTTGGGAGCAAACTACCAGCTGAGCACGCCAATTGGGGAGGGCAGCTCAGGCGTAGTCTGGCGCGGCGTCAATAAGACGTCTAATACTGTGGTAGCGGCCAAGATACTTCGCCCCCAGTACCTCAGCGATCCGAAAATTGTGACGAGTTTCCTTACCGAGCGCTCAATTCTTTTGACTCTGGAGCACCCCAATATCGTCAAGGTCTTGGATTTAGTTGCCGAAGGGCACACACTAGCGATAGTGCAGGAGTACATAGAGGGCCCCTCACTTACGGAGCTGGTATCCGCTGGGCCAATTGCCCCCGCACGTGCTCTAAAAATATCGGAGGGGATCTTTTCAGCCCTGGCATTCGCACATGCTCGTGGCGTGCTTCACCGGGACGTGAAATCGCAGAATATTCTTCTAAATAGGGGCTGGCAGGCCGCCCCTGCTGAACATGTAAAAGTTACAGATTTTGGCATCGCCCGCGTGCTGTCTGAATCGCATGCGCGTACTACTTCCCTGCTGGGAACCCCTAATTACATGTCACCAGAACTAATAGAGTTCGGGGAGGCTTCTTACCCGGCTGATGTGTATTCTGCGGGCATAGTGCTTTATGAATTGCTAGCTGGGCGCACCCCTTTTGAGGGCCCCGGAACTGATTTTACCGTTGCTCAAAGGCACGTTAATTCGCAACTTCCCAGCCTAGATCTGCCCTCTCCACTGTGGGAATTCCTGTGCTCGCTGTTGGAAAAGAATCCTGCTGACCGACCTTCAGCGAAAGGTGCGGCTACTACGGCCGCAAGCCTGGCAGAGTCCTTGCAAGGGGAAGTTGCCCGCACATTGCAGTCTCAGCCTGCCTCGTTTAGTAAGCACGGAGCCAAAACTGTTATTAGGGCTCGCAAGCCAAAACGGGCCCCAGCCCCCGCCGCTCCAGTTTCGTCGCGCCCAACTGTAGAGGCTGCTTCCCCAAAGGGCGACCAGACTATTTTGCGCGAAGTGCACCACCCCGCACCAATTTCGCTCCCCAAGCCCGAGCCAACTCCCAAGAGTTTGCTGAGTAGATTTCGCAGTCTTTCCCCTTTACAAACGGGAATTTGCGCCGTGGTAGCGGTGGCGGTTCTGGCTTGTGGCTTCCTTGGCATAAAACACTTGGCCTCTTCTCGCTCTGCCCCTTCGACGCCCGTTAGCGTAACTCAGAAAGATGAGCCTTTGCCTACCGGCCTAGTAGTAGAACGAAAAGCAACTTACGATCCTGCGAATAAGAAGGTAGCCTTACAGCTTAGTTACGAAGCTAGGAGCAGCGAACTAAAAGGCCCGTTTTTGGAGGTAGTAGCGGATGGTTCAGAGTGCGCGGAACCTAGTTGGGATGCTCCAGCACATCCGAATGCCGAGGAAGAAACCTATATCTCTGCCGACTGCTCGTGGGCTGTAGATCCCGGAGCCGTTCGAACCGACGCCCCCAGCATAGTGCATGCAACCATCCCTTTGGACTTAGGGAACAAGGTAACGAAAGCTTCTTTACGCAAATGGCTCAGCTTGAACGCCAAGCGCACCAGTGAAGTTCTCTTGGATAAAGGGGTGCGCAGTTCGTCTTACCCTGCGCAACGGTTGCAAGATATTGACGTTGTAACCCCGGACCGCACCACCATACAGAACCCAGTACCTATTTCAATTGTGCCTATCTGGCCGTATGGCCCAGACAAGCTAAACCCACTTTTCGTGAGCCCCCAAACAGGAACTTCGTCCAGCGTCCTGCAGGCTATAACTGGCAGTGCAGGGACAGTCCAATTCAACGACAACTGCGAAGGAGCAGTTTCAGTTTCGCGTGATAGAAAAACTGTGACGGCTTTGCGCCCAACCGACAACTGTGTCATTACAGCCACGGTTGGCGCTTTTACCGAGCGTCCCAGTAAAAACATGCAACTAGTGGGGAACGGCAGCTAGGTGCAAGCTCGGCGCACCTGCTCAAAGGCGGGCCAGTTTTCCAGCTAAGTAAGGGCAAGCCCCCTATAGGGATGGTAGTTGTTAGTGCCCGAAGACATGACGGCCTGCCCCATCACGCACCCTCACCATCCGGCTTCCCGGCTACCTGTATGCCCAGACGGCGACGTTCCTCATCCACCGGGGCAGTCCACTCTGCAGGCAAATGCGCCAAAGTTCGAATACGCTCCAACTCATCAGGAAAACGCACATAATAATTCCAATGATCCGCCACTATATCCTGCGCCCACCGAACCCTATGCTTTTGAGCCCACTCCTCATAGTCCGGAGCATCTTCCCCCTTCCCCTGCAACATAAACGCTCGCTTATCCAACTCCACCAACAGCCGGATCAACACCAACGTAAAATCAAAACGCACATAATTCAGCCGAATACGCTTCTTACCCGCATACAACTTGTAACGCTGAATAGGAGCATCAAAATGAGTCACCTCATCAAAACGAACC
>NZ_ATUW01000004.1 GCF_000420405.1 Winkia neuii subsp. neuii DSM 8576
TCACTCAAAGAAAGCAACAAGCTACGACAAGCCTGCAAAAAGCCCTCCGACACCCCCTCCTGATCCGGACCCCACACGTCCTCACTTATCCCACGTAGCCTCACAACAACCCCAAAAGCATAGTAAACCCTGCAATACAGCCAAAAGTTTACAATTGCATAAAACTTTGCGCATCCTAAAACCACCCACCACAACAAGACTTGCCACTACAGACGCAACATTTACGCAGGCAGGACGCTAAATACTAGGATTTAAAATCCAAAAACAGGATAAGGGCAGCCCCACTAAGATAAAGGGTTTATGCGCCCCAAGGCCGCCACTAAGGTTACGACAAAGAACCTAAAAAACACAGGCCGCAATCATCGCGAAGGCAGCCTTACTACCCCCGATACGCCAACTAAGCCAAGCCCAAGCCAGCCTTCTGACCACCAGTCAAACCCGCCACAGAACCACGCAACCCCGCCCCCGGCCGCTCGGTAGGCGACACATCGGCCCTGCCTTCAGAATTGACAATGCCGCTGAGCAACCCAGCGACACCACCAACATCCACCCGCCCGTCCTTTACTCTGCGTTTAACTACGGCTAACCCAAGGAATAAAACGCGCTGTGGAGGGGCCCACCGATGGGCCCCTCCACCCAATTCTTCTTTTATGCACCACCGCCCGCGGTCATTATGTTTTGTGAGATCTGATCTAACTGGCCGCGCAGCTCTTCCAACTCAGCACGGGCTTTATCTAATGCCTGACGAGTTTCGGGCCAGGTCTGATCACGGAAACGTTGCGCGAGCGGACCATCCCAAACATTCGGATCGGAAAGAATCTTGCCTTGCGCATCTAGCTGAGAAATCTGATCAGTAAACCCACCATTGATAATCGATTGTAGCTGCGATATCGCTGATTTTGCTTGCTCGGTCGATAGGACTCTTGCTGCCATAGCTGAACCTTTCAGTGAAAATCCTAATTGCACGCAAAACGATACACCTACACTTTTGAATGAGCGATTTTTAATGGAACTTTTCCGCCCCTACTCGCCACCAGAACGGCGTTAGTATTGGCTCATGCGAGCACTGATTCAACGCGCCGAGGGCGCCCAAGTAACCGTAGAAGGAGATCGTCTTGGAGGATTCACCGGTTCAGGACTGGTGGTGCTACTGGGAATCACACACGATGACGGCAAAGAGCAAATCAAAAAAATAGTACGCAAAATCGCCGAACTACGTATTTTTGAAGACGAAACATCAGCCACCGACAACAACGCCCCCATACTTCTGATCAGCCAATTCACACTCTACGGGAACCCCCAAAAAGGACGCCGACCATCATGGTCAAAAGCTGCCCCAAGCAAAGTAGCCGAGCCTATCTACGAGGCCGTAGCTGCGGGCCTGCGCGAGCGCGGCCTACCCGTCGAAACCGGACAATTTGGCGCACACATGAAAGTCACCTTCACCAACGACGGACCCTACACCCTGCTAGTAGAAGCCTAGTGAAACCCAGCCAAAACTAAACACCCTCTGCACCTCCAACATACCCACTGAGGCATTCAAAAGCCCCCTAGGGCACCTACGCGGCACCACCCTAGGACTCCCAAATCTGAAAAAGATCGCAGACAAATCCTTAGGTAAAATCAAGCTTCGTCGGCGAAAGTGTGCTACCAAACGTAGCAAGAACATTCCCTGCACAAGAAAAATCTAGCCACTAACTTTCGGCTGTACATACCTAATTTTCGCAACCATTTTAGAAAAATATTTAACCTTAGCAATATTAGATACAGAAGTGCACCCAAAACCGACGAGAACCCTGGGCACCAATAAAGCGAATATCCTATAAAGTTAAATCCTACAAAGCCAAACACCGCGACCTCAGGATAACAACATGTTCACCAAAACCTGCTACAACCTATTACTAGAAAAATCCCCACCCCACCGCAAGCCGATACGCACAAAAACACTCCCTTCGCACACGCAAGCGGCCCTACAAACCTGCTTCGCCCTCAAAATCGGGCTCATAGCCACTGCCGCCAGCGCCAGCAAACCAACAAATTGGATTCCGTCAACAACAGCCAAAGAAACAATCACCGCATTCACCTGCACCCTAATCTGCGCCGCCACAGTCGGCTACATCGCCCGCTTCGGCATAGCCCTAACCGCCCTCTACGCCGCCGCAGACCTATGGCAAAATCCAACCACCCCATGGCACTATCTCAACGCCACAATCAACCTCACCCTCATCGTTTTAACCACCGCCGCCTGCTGCCAAATCATTCGCAAAAGACGCCACAACGGTACACCGGTACTTCAGGGCCGAAAACGCCCCAAATAAACTACCGCTTCTAGCCATTAGCGGAGTAGTTGCACGTTAATACACTTGCCCCCATACTCCAGAGCGCGGTTTTCCCCTCGCCTTAGCTAGCCCCAAAGAAGCTGTAACAAACCGATTCAAGCACGTGTGCGGCCCCAAGAGAGGGCGCGGCCTCCCTGGCTCGAATCAACCAGACGCTTGCGTCTCACCCTAACGAGAGAACGCGCGCTAAGACTAATTGAGTTGAAGGTAAAAACTGGAGTTCACACGTTGCGCGAACACGAATCTGAGGCCCGGGCCAGATACGGCAAGAAATAGTTAGCCTCCATATACTTAATAGTTCGGCGTGTCTAACTTTACCTTGCAAGCTAGGGCCTAGATACTATCCCTTGTGGTCGTCTTGCCCACAACAACTACATCTTGTGTAAACGCTTTAGGAGAGCAATGTCAACGCCGAATGCTATTAGTCCCCCAAAATTCCGTTTCAACCAGGACGCCCCACTACGTCCGATCAATTGGAACGATCTGGAAGATAGTAAGGATCTGGAGGTTTGGAACCGGCTAACAGCGAATTTCTGGCTACCCGAGAAGGTCCCGCTCTCTAACGACTTGCCCTCGTGGCAAAAGCTCTCCCCCGAAGAACGCACGCTCACCATGCACGTCTTTACTGGGCTAACTCTCTTAGACACGGTTCAGGCCAGCGTCGGTGAGATTAGTCAGATACAGGATGCACACACCGAACACGAGGAAGCGGTGTACGCCAATATCGCCTTCATGCAGGCTGTGCACGCCCGCTCCTACTCTTCTATTTTTTCAACCCTCACCTCCACACCTGAAATTGATGAGGCCTACCGGTGGGCTACGAGTAATGAGATATTGCAAAAGCGCGCAAAGATTGTTCTGCGATATTACTTTGGAGAACACCCCCTAAAGCGCAAGGTCGCCTCTACTATGCTCTCGTCCTTGCTCTTGTATGCCGGGTTCTATTTGCCACTACATTTTTCTACGAGGGCAACCCTGATGAACACTGCTGACATGATTCGACTTATCTTGCGAGATAAGGCCGTCCATGGCTACTACTCCGGGTACAAGTACCAGATTGGGCTAGCAGAAAGATCTAAGTCTGAGCAAGCAGAAATGGAGACTTTCACCTACGACCTCCTCGAGACTCTCTACAACCTTGAGCTCACCTATTCTGGAGCACTGTATGAACCATTTGACCTCATGGATGACGTTGCGGCGTTCGTGCGTTACAACGCAAATAAAGCGTTGATGAATTTAGGCTATCCTGCCAGGTTCTCCTTAGAAGAAACTACTGTGCGTCCAGAGATTATGGCCGCTTTATCACCTGGAGCCGATGAGAATCACGACTTCTTCTCTGGCTCAGGCTCTTCCTATGTTATTGGCAAATCTGAAGACACTTCCGACAGCGATTGGGATTTCTAATGTGCAAGAAAGTATCTATTCTAGTTGGTTCTCTACGGACGGGCTCATATAGCCGAAAGATAGCCCAAGCCATTTGCGGATTCTTCCCTCGAGGCTTTGAAGCAAACATTGTAGAGATTTGGGGACTAGATTTATACAACTATGACTATGACGACCCTAAAGTATCTGACACACCGCTACCTTGTGGATACAAGTATTTTAGGCAGACTCTGGCCTCATCAGATGCAATCTTATTTGTAACCCCAGAGAATAACCGAACGATACCCGCGTGCCTAAAAAATGCGGTAGACATTGGTTCTAAACCAAACGGACAAGCCGTTTTCACCGGTAAACCAGCTGGCATCATCTCTCACTCCGTCGGAGCTATGGGCGGATACAGCGCGCACAAGAACCTGCGCCTTGCTCTTTCCTACTTTGACATGCCTATGCCATCCCAGCCCGAAGTATTTTTAGGACGCATCGCCACACTCTTCGACGAGGACGGACATCTACTGCCAGACACTGAAGATTTTCTAAGGTCGTATATCGACCGGCTATGTAATTTGGTTCAATCCCAACAAGCATAAACCTCAAGTTTGCAGTATTTACTTGCGGAATTATACCCGGTAGACTGCCAGAGGATAGCTGAGATACATCTCTATCTGTCCTTTCTCTAGCGCCACCGAGCTTTGCTCGGTGGCGTTTTATTACCGCACCGCCAAGTACATAGAAAATGGGGTTAATGGCCAAACTGTGTGTATAACTCGGGCGTGTCGTGGCTTGTTTTATTGTCCTGCCCAGCTTTTTCGGGTAAACGGTTCTAGTGGCAGAAAATAGATGCCCTAAAGGCTCGCGATCAGCCCTGTATGGGAACATTGTCGCCGGGCCCTACGGGGCCCGAGCTTTTTAAGGGATCCATTTGCGAGACCGCTCAATTTGTGTCAGGGGGTGTTGACCCCAGCGATGATCACGATAATCCCATAGGATAAGGCCTCTAATATGCCAAAGCTTAGCAGCAGGAAGCTCCTGTGCTTGAAGGCCACTACTGTTGCGATTCCTCCTGCAAGCAAGCAGAACCATCCAGCGTAAGGCGCATTCTGCAGAACATTGCCAAATATGAACCACGCGGGGATGAAGGCGTAAATGCTGCCCCAGCCCAGCCCGAGGGACCATTTAGGTTTTGGGTTTCCAAGAAAAGCCCAACTGGAGCGAGTGCTCATTTTTTACACCAGGCTTTCTGCGCAATGAAGTAGGCTTTAACGGCTACTGCAAAGGCTTTCTCCTTCTTTTTCATTTTAGAAAAATTCCTATTTATTTCATCGATAAGTTGCTGATCGCACTTACAGTTGAGGTAACCTTTCTTCCCGTAGCACTTATCGTGATGCATACACGCAGTGTCAAGTTTGTCTATTGGTTTGCCCGGCCCCGAGTATCCAGGCCCGCACCAGTTGCCGTAAATGGGGAGAGATAGGCGATCGCCATTAGGGTTGGCCGCAAGTGAGTATTCTTCAATAATTTCTCCAACTTTTAGTAGCTCAGGTGATGCTCCCTCGGCAGCAGCTTTTTGTTTATCGAAATGAGTAACGCCGCCAATCGTCTTTACATATCGCAATACTGGGGCTTCCCCGTCCTCGAATGAATATGTCGAGATTGATGAGCCGAACGATGCATTAGCCGTCGAAGGTGCCAGCAATAATACTGAAAGTAAGGGCGCTAAAAATAACGCGGGTCTTTTACGCATTTTGGGAGTCCACTTCATTGTGTTTTGGGCGATACTGCAAGCGCCGCCAGGATAGCAGTCTGAGACGTACGATACAAGAACAGAGATGGATTCTGCCAACTAGGACTCGTCGGTGAGCGCGGTACAAGGTGACACTCCCCGGATGGGCCTTTCTAGCCTTCAAGACGCCGGCTCCGGCGGCGATAATCTTCTGGCGTAACTCTGGTTTTAGGCCAGGCAGCAGGAATGTGTTCCAGGTCAGAGTGTTAGCGAACCTCAGGTAAATCCGCTAATCTTCTGTTTTAGATACGCGGTCTTTCATATGTCATGCGAGGCAAAGTCCCCCAGCCAGAAACACAGCAATGTCCCGCGTCAAAGGCGAACCTAAAACGCGGGACATCACGCTTGTCGGGCTGACAGGATTTGAACCTGCGACCCCTTGACCCCCAGTCAAGTGCGCTACCAAGCTGCGCCACAGCCCGTTCCGACTAGAAAAGGATAGCAACACCCAAGCCGAACTCCAAACCAGATTCGCAAAAACTAGACATCTTGTGACGGTAAACACCTACTGCCAAACCTGCGCGCCCCTTTAGAGTCCACTACGGAAGCCGCACCTACCCGCCAAAGCCGCCAGCCGCCCTCTACGACAATAAAGAAGATTCCAGCCACTAGAGCAATGCAGCCTCCCGCAGAAAGCGCCTGCCACACAGCCAGCCCTAACCCCGCCACAGAAACCACTACCCCAGAAAGGGTCGACGCCAGCACGTAGGTACCAGTGCTGGAAAATTTTGTCTTCAGCGCGGCAGCCGGCCCCGCCAACAAGGAGATCGATACAACCATCCCGACAGCTGGAATAATCACAGTTACAGTGGCAATGAGCAGAGCATTTACAACAAACCTCCAGATCCCCACTTGGCCCCCGGAAGCTCGAAAACCAACGGGATCGAATGCGGATCCAACGAGGCTTCTTTTCCCAAAGCACCAAAGCAAAGCTGCAAAAAGCAATGTCCCTACACTTGCCCAAACATCGACTTTGCTACAAGCCAGTAAGGAACCAGTCAAAAAGGATTCTATTTTCAGCGGTAGCGGAGCAAACCACTTATCTAAAAAATAACCCGCAGAAAAACCTAAAGTGAGCGTTATACCAGCAGCAGCCTGGGCAGATATTCCACTAACTGCAGCTACAGCATGCATAAACAGGGCAAGCAGCACTCCCCCAACGGCCGCACCGACAAACAAACCCACCGAAAGCCAAAAATGATCACTCACCAACCAGGTGGTGACCACTACGCCCACTACAGCTCCGGGAAAAGCCGCATGAGTGATAGATTCTGCAAAGAAAATCCGCTTGTGCAATAGAGCCAAAGCGCCCACTAGTCCACATAAGGCCCCCACAGCAATCGCCTCTAGAAGTGGCAACGACACGATCTGCCACATGCTCACCATTATTTGCTCCTCAGTTTCAACAATTTTTCGGCGCCAAGGGCGTTAAAGAAAAAGCGGGCAGCCAGCACCACAACAAATACCGCGCACATACTCAAAGAAAGAACCCCTTGAGGCGAGATCGGCCGCGCAGAAAAAATCCCCAAAACAGCCAACCCCACATATGAAGACAAGAGGCCAGTGGCAATTCCAACGGGCACCATAGTAGATACCTTCTTCGCGATCAGGCGACCGGTAGCCCCAGGAACAACCAAAAAGCCAATAACAAGCAGTACACCTACTGCCGAGGCGGCCGCTACCACCACCGCAGCGATTGCAACATTCAGCACCACGTCTATCGCGAGCGTATTGATTCGCAATACGGGAGCACTAGACCGGTCAAAGGCCACAATAATCTGGCTCTTCCATGTTAGAGCCACCAGTGCCACCGCAAGCGCGCAAGCTACAAGCGACTGGGCAAGCCGCACGTCAGTAACGTCCAGTAGGCGCCCAAACATCAACGATTCCAGCTGGCCCGACATGTCGCCCTTTTTCAAAGACAGCACAATTCCAAGGGCAAAAAACGTAGTGAGCACAGTAGCGGTAGCGCCCTCGCTTATCTCGGTTTTCCGGCCGGCCCAAACCAGAGCAAACACTACAAGAACGGCGCATATTGCAGCGCCCGGAACGATCATGTCTATCCCACCGTAAATGGCCCCCGCCACGATGCCAGGAAAGACACCGTGCACTAAGGCCTCGGCATTAAATTCAGCGCATCGCAAGTTCACTAGAGTGCCTACAATGCCTGCCGCAATAGCGAGCACTACTAGCAGGCAAAATGGCTTGAATATGTAAGGGGCACTGCAAATGAATTCTAGGCCGGGAATAGGTTGCAATACTCCACGCAACTGTTCCAACAGGCTGCCTAACACGACCGCCTCTTTCCGTAAGCCACATCAACCAGCTCGTCGCGTAGAACTTCATCTAGTCGCCCGTATGCTACTTGCCTCCCCGCTAACAGCACTGCCTTGTCACAGGTCTTTTGAGCTAGCGAAATGTCGTGAGTTGAGACCACAATCCCTATCCCATCTGCTTTTGCCCTGGTAATTATTTCCTCCAACGCCTTTCTGTTGGGTTCGTCAAGTCCATTGAAAGGTTCATCGAGTAGAAGCAGAGTTGGGTTCGCAATGAGCGCGCGCGCCAACAGAATTCTTTGCTGTTGCCCCCCGGAAAGATCCCCAAAACGTTCATTCGCCCTGCTCGCCAAACCCACCTGGGCAAGAGCCTTATTCACACGTTCTCTATGCCTAGAACGTATTTTTCCCAGTAGTCCTGTCTGCGCTCTCAACCCCATCGCGACCACTTGAGAGGCAGTTATGGGAAAGGTGGCGTCTAAATTCAGATGCTGGGGAACGTAGCCAATACTCGCCCCTGCCGGCATCGTTATCGAGCCCTCCGCTATCCGCACCGCCCCAGTCAGGGCCCTTAGCAAAGTAGTTTTCCCAGAACCGTTTGGCCCTATAAGCGCCAAGGCTTCGCCCTCGTTCAAGGTACCTTCTAAGCCCGTGACCACAATTTTTCGGCCGTAGGCTAGCGATGCGCCAGCTAGTTGCAATATCGCAGTCAATACGCCACCTTTCACTTATTTTGCTGCGTGGAGCAGCGAGGAAGCGATTCCGTAAGCAGCCAACAGACAGGTTAAGTTCATACTCAACTGAGCGTTCTTTATATGAGCGCCGATACGCTTGGTTTTTCCTGCAGCACCGGTCTTTGCAACAGCTAGCTTGGAGTCCGCGTCCTTACTGCCAACAATCTGAGTTGCGTAGTCACAGATTTGGGTATTCGTAACCGCTACATTTAGCTGATTAGCTGGCTTCTTAGTGGGGCCCTCGCCTTTCTGCGCCACCCCACCCCCAGTCACGGTGAGGGCGAGCAGAACAAACGCGCTCATACCCACTAGTGACCGTTTCACCGTTTCCCCTTTTAGTTAATTTGTTTTAGTAGATTCGCCAGCCAGCCACTACCATTAATGACAACGGTTGTCATTTTACAGATAGAGTCGAATTAGGTCAACCTAACTTTTTAGACTATTTCGTCGCCCTCCCCTGGCGAAGAAATACGGGCCGTGAAAGCATAGGGCATGGAACAAGACACCTACCTAGTTGATGTACTACTTTACGATGGCTTTGAAGCGCTAGACGTATTTGGCCCCGTAGAGCTTCTCAGTTGGGTGCCAGCTGTACATTTTCACTACTTGGCTACCCTGCCGAAGGTGCTCAGCGCTCAGAAATTTTCTATTTCAGCCAGCACCTCAAATAGCGGCGGCGACCTACTGCTAGTGCCGGGCGGGCCTGGTTCGCGAGCTCTAGTTAGGGACGCCGCCTTCCTAGAAAAATTGCGCATTCTCTGCAAAAGCCACGCCCTCGTGGTATCGGTTTGTACAGGTTCGGCGCTACTTGCCGCAGCAGGCGAACTAGATGGCTATCAGGCCACTAGTAATAAGCAAGCTTTCGCGTGGGCCGCTTCCTTCGGCCGCGCAGTTGAATGGAAGCAGAGAGCACGGTGGTGTGCCGATCGGGATAGGTGGACCTCGTCTGGGGTAGCCGCGGGAATGGACATGACTGCCGCTTTGATCGCACACCTCTTTGGGTCCAATGCCGCTAGCGCTGCGCTAAGGCAGGCTGAATATACAGCCAGTAGCAACCCAGCAAACGATCCGTTTGCAAAAAAGTAGGGGGCCGAAGCCCCCTAGTGAGCTAAGCTATGCCAACACTACTCCTTCATAGTGAGCAGGCCCGCCCCAATGGCAAACATCCAGGAATCCTTGGCGAGCGCGATGCCTTCGTCAGAAGGGCGGATCCCATCAGCCTCAGTCATCTGCGGATTGCGGAAATACATGGTCAGCATTCCCCCGGCAAAACCACACAGTGCCAGCCCCGCAAGTTTCTTAGGGATGAAGGGAGCCAAAAGAGTTCCCCCCACGGCAATTTCAGAAGCCGAAATGAACTTGCCGAACGTCTTGACGTCGAGCTCCTTTAGGGCCGGAATTCCGGTAACAGCCATCTGCTGGAGTCCCTTCGCCTGCTCGTCACTCATATTCAATTTTCGAATGCCCGAATCCAAGATGAAAGCCCCAGTAACACCACGCATGATTGCACTTGCTAACGACATGCTCACTCCTTCGCTGTTGATTCTGTTTCATCCTAGCAAGCAGCCGTGGGAAATTCCCTTTACCAGTTCTACGCGCCTTTTAGGGGAAGTCGCTGGCTAGTACGCAGATAAACCTGCTCCCCAAAGGGATCTTTAAACTCCAGCGAGTAGGCCAACAGCTGTAGCTGACCGGCGGAGACACCCCCATACATCTGGTCCCCCACAATGGGGGCTCCAAGGCAGGCCATGTGTGCCCGTATCTGATGCATTCTGCCGGTAGTAGGACGCGCTTCATACAGTGCCTGCGATCCACACCTTCCCAAGCAAGTGAACACCGTAAATGAATTCGGCTCTCCCTTTTTACTTGCCACCACCCTACGAGAGCCCTCAGGGCGAAAGATTTTGCCCTCAAAAGAGAATTTTTCGCCTATATAGGGTGCTAAAAGCCGGTAGCGTTTTTGTACCTGGCGTTGCTCAAATAACTTCTGGTATGCCCCGCGCATTTCCCGACGTTTCGTAAACAGCAAAACCCCTGCAGTTGGTCTGTCCAGCCGATGGGCCGGCACCAGCTGGTCATTGCCCTCCTGCCTACGGAGGGCAACGGTCACAGATCGGGCCACATAGGCACCTCGGGGCGTAGTTGCCAAACCGGCAGGCTTGTCAACGGCAATCCAATTGTCGGTTTCGGCAATAATCTTAACTTTTATCGGAGAATCTACCTCATCAGCTACCGGACGATAGAAGTATGCGCCCCGCGCTATAACCGTAGAAGGCGCCAGCGCTCCCAAAGGTTCACCGTCCGAATCTACGAATGCGCCCTCAACAAAGAGTTCTGCTAATCTCGTCCGTTCCAAGGAAGGGTAACGCGCACACATCCACTCCAGCAGCGGAACTCCCTCCCTACCAGCCGGCCCCAAACGAAGAGGCGCTAAACCGCCTTTTGCCCTCACAGTTTTGCCAGAACTCATAAAAACAGTCTAATAAGTTCTCTTGCAGCAAGCCCCGATGCTATTGGAACGCGCTAAAAGTGCTAACGCAGCTCCCTTGTGCCCCAAATAACAGCGTCTGCAAGGGCTACTTTCCTGCTAATTATCAGTCCAAAAAAGTTCTGCTCTACTCCCTTCAAAAAGTTCTCCACTAGCACGTGCTAAGGCCTTGCGGGGCTGGGCAGGCGGCGGCATGATAATAACCGTGATCGCAAGGTGCGTGACAGAAGAAAGGGAAAGAACATGGACGCTGTAACTACTAAATCAACTGCTTCAAAGTTAAACCTAAAGAACGCTGCGCTCGTGCTGGCAATTATCGTTGGCGCCGTCCTCATTGTCAGCGGCATCGCCACCGCCACCGCACCTCTAGCTATTGCAGGTGGTTTCCTATTCGCCATCACGTCCATTGCCTGGGCAATCCTGCACCCGGCAGCACTGAAAGCCTACGGCGACATGTATGCCGAAGCTCATCTGCGCTAAGGCAAAAGCAATAAAAATGTGGGCCCTGCAGGGCCCACATTTTTATTGCTCATATTCTTCTAAAGCCTTTCCAACCGCGTCCTTTAAGTCCTCTAACACCTGCCGGTAAGAACCCATCTGATCCCAAATTGCATCCTCGCTAAGAACCCCAAACTGGCCCTTTCCAGCCTTTTCGAGCTCCTCCCGATCATCCCTCCAAGGCCCGTAGTAGTACTTCATAAGCTTGCTCATCTGAGTCGAAAGCCCACTTACCTTTTCTGGTAGTTCCTGCAAGCTTTGGATCTGGCGGCTGACCTGTTTCAACAACTTGTCATTTTCGGCCGCAAGACGGACTTTTTCGGATTCAGACATTATTTCTTTCGCCTCTGCCTTTCGCGGATTGCAATCTGGATTGGAGCTCCCACAAAACCAAAACGTTCCCTAAGCTTGCGCTCCAAAAAACGCCTGTAGGACGGGTCCATAAACCCAGTTGTAAACAGCACGACGCGTGGAGGGGCCGAATGCACCTGGGTACCAAACAGAATACGCGGCTGTTTGCCAGAACGCACTGGATGCGGGTTAGCTGCTACTACCTCGCCAAGATACGAATTGAGCAAACCCGTACTAACGCGTGTAGTCCAACCGTCTATAGCTGCGTTAAGGGCGCGCACGAGACGATTCGTGTGCCACCCCGTGCGGGCAGCCACGTTGATCGAAGGAGCCCAGGAGACATGCCCTAGGTCGCGCTCCACCTCCCTCTTGAAATCAAATTGCCGATCCTCATCTACGAGATCCCACTTATTATTCACAATTACCAAGGCTCTGCCGGCCTCGATCACCTGGTTGATGATGCGCACGTCCTGTTCCGAAACTGTTTGGGTCGCGTCTAGCAAAACCACCGCCACGTCAGAGCGTTCGATCGCTGCCTGGGTGCGCAAGGAGGCGTAGAAATCAGCCCCTTTCGACTTGTGCATCTTTCGTCTGATACCGGCCGTATCCACGAACCACCACGGCTCCCCGTCGATTTCCAGCAACTCATCCACCGGATCTCGGGTAGTACCAGCCAGGTCATGAACAACCACCCGTTGTTCTCCGGCGAGGGCGTTCAAGAAAGAAGACTTGCCCACGTTCGGCCTTCCCACCAAAGCAATGCGGAAGACACCATCATTAGGTTTGGCGCTAGCAACTGCGGATTTTTCTGGAAGCACTTCCAATACCGCATCCAAAAGATCGCCCGACCCGCGTCCGTGCAGAGCCGATACCGGATGAGGTTCCCCCATTCCCAGAGCCCAGAGCCCTGCGGCATCGGCCTCCAACTGTTCTGAATCAACCTTATTTGCGGCCAGAACCACCGGCTTGCCGGCGCTACGCAGCAACTTCACGACTCGCTCGTCAGTAGCGGTAATGCCTACTGAAGCATCGAGCACGAAGACCACTACGTCGCACTGGCTGATGGCAATTTGAGCTTGGTCCGCAACTGTTTGGTCTAACCCCTTTACGTCGACCTCCCAGCCACCGGTGTCTACCAGGGTAAAGTGCCGGCCTGCCCACTCAGCCGGGTAAGAAACCCTGTCTCGAGTTACCCCGGGCACGTCCTGCACTACTGCTGCACGCCGCCCCAATATGCGATTGACCAACGTAGATTTACCTACGTTAGGACGCCCAATAATGGCAACTACCGGGTCTCCAGGCGCTACTTTCGCCTCTGGCACCTCGTCTGGAGACGCCTCAAGCAGCGCTAAATCCTCGCTAGTCAGTTCATAGTCGTCGAGCCCCGCACGCAGTGCCTGCGCCGTTTTGTCCACCAGTTCTCCGTAACCGGCCTGGCTCACCAACTCCTTTATCTTCTGAACAACCTGACTGACTGACAGATCCGACGAATCAATAAGCTCCACGCCATCGGCTGCGTCCCGGAAAGACGTAGTTTTAGAGTCGCGGGCATCGCGAGCCACAATCTGCTTTTCCAACTCGGCCTCGTCAGCCCCACCGAGTTCTGCCCCACGTCGCGCCATTCGGACTTGTTCAGAGGCCGTAAGCAGCACCCTTACAGGGGCATCAGGCACGACCACGGTGGTAATGTCACGTCCTTCCACCACCACAGCCGGGGCGAGGGCAGCAGCTATCAGTTCCCGCTGCTTGGCGATTAGTCCCTCGCGTACCCCACCAATTGCTGAAATCTGCGAAGAGGCCTCAGTTACCTCCCCGGTACGAATGGCCGACGAAATGTCCTTACCTGCCACCCGCACACCGGGTTTGGCAGGATCGATAGACAGTTCCAGAGGAAACTCCCTGGCCGCACGTGCCAAAGTCTCCTCGTCAGCTCTGTCCAAATCCTGCTGAATCGCCCACCATGCGAGGGCACGATAGGTGGCCCCAGTGTCTATATAGGCTCCCCCTAATTCCTGGGCCAACGCCTTCGAAACAGTAGACTTGCCAGAACCCGAAGGCCCGTCAATAGCCACTACTAATTTTTTGTCTAGCATCACTGACCTCTATTCATTGCAGAAGGAACTTGCCATCCGCGTCTCTTTAATGCCTCTACTAAAGGCTGTCCTGCCGTAGGCATTACTAGCAAGCGGGCCACCCCCGCAGCGGCACCGGCAGAATGCTCGATAGAAAAATCCTCAATATTTACCCCCTCTTCACCAATTTCAGTAAAGAGGCGACCAAACTCGCCCGGCTTATCTGGGACTAAAACTGACACCTCTAGATATCGGCGCGGCGGCCCCCCATGCTTGCCAGGAATGCGCTCAACCCCGCGGTTGCCCGCAAGCACGACCTTAGCTACTGCCCCCATGCGGCCGGGTTGATCCAACCCAGACGGACCCGTTTCCGCTAGCCCTGCGAGCAGTCCCCGCAGGTCAGCAGCAAATTCACCGAGGACGTGTGCCACAGCCTCAGAATTTTGGGAGACGATTGCCGCCCACAGCTCTGCGTCAGAGCGAGCAATTCTAGTCGTATCGCGTAGTCCTTGACCAGCCAGTCCCAAAGCGGATTGCGGAGCCTCTTTTAGCCTAGCTGCCAGCAAAGAGGACACCAGCTGAGGTACATGGCTAACGAGGGCCACCGCCGCGTCGTGCTCCTCCGCCGACAATTGTCTGGGGATGGCTCCTACCTCTAGCGCCACCGAGCGCACCATTTGGAGGGCGGTGGCAGCTGAATACTCAGTGGGCACAATTACCCACGGGTTACCCTCAAACAGGTCACAATCGGCAGCAGCTGCCCCCGACCGTTCACGGCCAGCCATGGGGTGCGAGCCCACATAACGAGACCAATCGACCTCGCATCCGAGCACCACCTCAGCTACCGCTTCCTTAACAGATGCCACATCCGTTACTACTGCCTCTGAAAAATTTTCTAAGGCCTGCACCACGCACCTGCCTGCAACATCGGGAGGAGCGCAAACAACCACTAAATCGGGCTGTGCCGCCCCGTCGTAACAAGAGCCTGCCCCCATGTCGCGAGCCAATGCTTCGGCAGCCGGAGAAAGATCTGACAACCAAACTTGCCAGTTTTCCTTTAAACGCAGTCCCAGCGAAGTGCCAAGCAGACCGGTACCAACTATGAGTACCGAGGGAGTTCTCACAGCCCAACCAGCTTCATGAGCTGCGCCAGCTGGTCCCCGTCAACCGCTCTGGTAGCGCCCGAGTGCAACTTGCCTAAGTAGATGTTACCTATCCTAGTGCGCACAAGGCGTTCCACGGGGTGGCCAAGCTCTTTCATCAGACGACGCACTAGCCGGGTACGCCCCTCGTGGACTGTAACTTTAACCAGTGAGCGATTCGAATGCTGGTCCTTGACCACGAACTCGTCACAGGCAATTGGGCCGTCATCGAGCAACACCCCCTCGCGAGCCTGCTTCACTTCGGCAGGCGTGACGATTCCGGCAACGGTAGTCAGGTAGGTTTTGGGGACTTCGTAAGAGGGGTGGGTTAGCCGATTGGCCAGTTCCCCATCGTTAGTTGCCAAAATGAGGCCTTCAGAATTTTGATCCAGGCGCCCCACGTGGAAAAGCCTTTCAGGATATTCGACAAGGAGGTCCGCAAGAGTTTCGCGCCCCTCCGGATCTGACATTGCAGAGATAACTCCGTAGGGTTTGTTAACAGCAATAGTGATATGGGAATCATCTACAAATACCCGCTGATTGTCCACATGCAGGACCGCATCGGGCCTTACCCTCGTGCCTAATTCGCGGACAACCTGACCATCTACTTTTACCCTGCCCGAGGCAATTAGCTTTTCGCACATCCTGCGCGAGCCTACTCCGGCTTGCGCCAAAATCTTCTGCAGGCGAATTCCGCCCGGTACATGTGGGTCGCGCTTATTCATCATGGTCCTCCATCGCGGCGAGCATATTATCTAAGTCCTCTGATTGTGGCATAAAAGGCGACAGCGGTGGCAACTCATCAAGACTGTTCATGCCCATTTGTTCCAAAAATAGGGAGGTCGTCCTGTATAGTACCGCTCCCGAGGGCGCCTCTCCAGCCTCTTCTATTAGTTCGTGGGCCAGCAGCGTACGGACCACAGAATCGACTGCCACGCCGCGGATTTGTGCAATCTGACTACGGCTGCAGGGCTGGCGGTAGGCTATAACAGCTAAGGTTTCCAGGCTGGCTCTAGAAAGACGGGCGCGCCTACCCCTAGTGATGAACTTCCCAACCACTGGGGCATATGCGGGAGCCGAGTACAGGCGCCACCCCCCACCTACGTGGCGCAATCGATACCCGCGAGGGCGCGGGGTCTGCTCCTCATATTCGTTCTTGAGCGTCTCTAACGCCGCCTTCACTTGTCCCAGCGGCGTTTCCAGCGCTGCGGCAAGGTCGACCTCGTCTACAGGTTCGGAGGCAATGGCCAAGATAGCCTCCAACTGCGCCAGTAGCTCATTCACTCTGTTCTCCAATGTAGTCGTCGGCCAAAGCAATATTGGTGTCTGCGCCGATCCAGTCGACCCAAAGGGTCTCCATGGGGCCAGCCTGTTCGAAGGTTACTTGGTCTGCCCGAAAGAGTTCGAGCAAGGCCAAAAATCTAGAGATCACTACGGGGAGATTTTGAGCATCTGCTGTGAGTTCGTCAAAAGAAGCTCGTCCTGAGAGGCGCAGTTTGGCCGAGATGATCGCCAGTTCGCGACTGACCGGCGCTACCGGATCGTGCAAATGTGCCAGTGCCACCTGCGGCTCCTGGTGAGTAATCGCATCGGCAGCGAGGCGGGCTAGATCCAGCGGGGTAGCCTTTAGAACAAGGCTTGGCTCCAGAGCCGCAAAATGTGGCTCTAGCGGAACCGAGCGCGCAAAGAAGCTCCTTTGCTCGCGCAGGCGCGCCTCGATTACGTCACTTGCCTCACTAAAGACGCGGTACAGAAGGAGCCGGGAAAAGAGTAAGTCGCGGGCTTCAAGCAACTCCAAGTCCTCGCGAGCAGTTTCCTGTTTAGGTAGCAGCGAGGCGGCCTTCAGCGCCAGCAACGTAGCGGTAGTTACCAAAAATTCGCTGGTCTGCGATAGGTCTGGGCTAGCCTTCATATAGGCAATAAACTCGTCCGTAACCTGGGCGAGGGCGACCTCGGTTATGTCGAGTTTGCGTTTGGCAAGCAGCCCCAAAAGCAGCTCGAAGGGGCCCGAGAAGTTACTGAGGTTTACGGAAAATTCAGGCTGCGTCGCCACGAGAAATCAACTCCCGGGCTAGCCTCCGGTAAGCCTGTGCCCCCTCGTGGGAGGGAGCGAAACTCGTTATAGGCTCTGTGGCCACGGTGGCGTCGGGGAACTTGACGGTTCGCTTGACCATGGTTTTAAACACCTTGTCGCCGAAGGCCTCGATTAGCCGATCTACGACCTCGCGAGCGTGCAGCGTTCGCATGTCGACCATAGTGATTAATATGCCGTCGATCTTCAAACGCGGGTTTAGCCGGTCGCGCACCTTTTCGATGGTTTCCACCAGCAAGGCCACCCCGCGCAGGGCGAAGAACTCGGCTTCCATGGGAATCATCACCCCGTGAGCGGCGGTAAGCGCATTTACAGTCAAGAGCCCTAAAGAAGGTTGGCAGTCGATAATTATGAGGTCGTACTCCTCGCGCACCGGGCGCAAAACTGAAGCAAGTATCTGTTCACGAGCCACCTCGTTTACCAGTTGCACTTCAGCTGCGGAAAGATCAATATTTGCGGGGATTACATCGAGACCTTCGTAATCAGTGTGTTCTATTACTTCGTGCACGTCCATGCGCGGGTTGGTCATCAGAGTGTAAATAGTCTTGTCTAATTCGTGGCTCATGATACCGAGCCCAGCCGAAGCTGCCCCCTGAGGATCGAAATCGACAATCAACACCCGCCTGCCGTATTCGGCAAGAGCAGCTGCCAGGTTGATGGTGCTTGTAGTCTTGCCCACGCCACCTTTCTGGTTACACATAGCAATAATGCGCGCGGGGCCATGTGCCTCGAGTGGAGCCGGTTCCGGAAACTCCGGGTCGGCACCTCCCTCTGGCGGAACTGGTATCAATCCTGGCTGCAGTTTACTCACCCTCTTAAACTATCGTTATTTTATCGCCGGTGCGGAAGCGTTACATACTTTTATAGCGCACGCGGGTGTGAAGAACGGTAAACCTCGCGCAATGTTTGGGCCGTCACCTTGGTATAAATCTGGGTGGTTGTTACCGAAGCATGCCCGAGCAATTCTTGCACTACTCGCACGTCGGCGCCTCCCTCGAGCAGATGCGTTGCAAAAGAGTGCCGCAAAGTGTGCGGGGAAACGTGGGTGTGCAGTTTTGCCTTTGTCGCAGCATTTTGCAAAATTACCCACGCCGCCTGGCGCGTGAGCGGATTTCCTCTGCTGGAAAGAAATAGGGCGGGGCTGCCCTTGCCCTTAGCGGCGAACGCAGGACGAGCGCGCACCAGGTAAGCCTCTACTGCTTTTAGCGCGTAGTGCCCCAAGGGCACAAAGCGTTCTTTTCTGCCTTTGCCCACAACGCGCAAAGTTGAAAAGTCTTCGGTGGTATTGATGTCGTCCACTGCTAGCGAGATAGCTTCCGTTATACGCGCGCCCGTGGAGTAAAGGACCTCTAGCAGAGCCCTATCGCGCAGCGGCGTGAGTCCCTCGCCAGAGCCCGCAGCGTCTAGCAGCGTTTCTACCTCTCCAATAGTTAGTGCTTTAGGCAAGCGCTGCGGCTGCTTAGGAGTGAGTACCCCCTCCGAGAAATCAGTCGCGAGTATGCCCTCGTCGCGGGCGAACCGGGCGACCCCACGTACCGAGGCCAGCAAACGCGCCGCCGAAGAGGCCGACAAAGGTTTTCCTCCGTCCTCGCCGGAGCGGACCGCCGCAAGTAAGTCCTCTACCTTGTTAGCGTCCAGATCAGCTAGTTTCAGCGTTCCTTGCTGCGCCCAATGCGACAGTCGGGAAAGATCCCGGCGGTAAGCGGCCACGGTATTTGGCGAGGCCCCGCGTTCCACTTCCACGTGGGTCAAATAGGCAGAGATGAGCTCCTCAAGCGACATCATGGAATAACCATAATCCGCTGATGGCGGAACGCACCAAATTCATACCCCGCCTAGCGTGGGTACCATCACAATAAGTTATCCTTATCAGGGATAGTGTTAATTCTTTTTCTAAGAGAAAGCGCAGATACATGACAGTGAAGTGGGATGAACTTGACCAAAGGGCAGTTACTACAGCAAAGGTTCTCGCCGCCGACGCCGTGGAAGAAGCCGGCTCAGGCCACCCCGGTACCGCAATTTCACTTGCTCCACTCGCATATTTGCTCTACCAGCGCCACCTGAATTTCGATCCTCAGGACGAGCGGTGGCTGGGACGCGACCGCTTCATGCTCTCGATCGGGCACGCTTCACTCCTCCAATATATTCAGCTGTATTTGGCGGGCATGGATATGGAACTCGAGGATTTGAAGAAGTTCCGAAAGTTCGAGTCGAAGACTCCCGGGCATCCAGAGTATTCCCACACTAAGGGCGTGGAAATTACCACCGGCCCCCTAGGATCTGGCTTTGCTGCCGCAGTTGGTTTCGCCATGAGCCAACGGCGTACGCGTGGCATGTACGATCCCGACGCTCCTCAGGGCACTTCGCCCTTCGACCACCATATCTACACCGTTGTCGGCGAAGGCTGCCTAGAAGAAGGCATTACCTCCGAAGCGGCTTCCTTGGCGGGAACGCAGGAATTGGGCAACCTGATTGTTTTTTACGACCAGAACTTGATCTCGATTGAAGACGACACTTCTATCGCTTTTAGCGAGGACGTTCCAGCTCGTTTCAACGCCTATGGTTGGCATACACAGCAGGTCAATTTCTTGAAGGACGATGGCTCCTACAGCGAGGACATAGATGCTCTCGACGCCGCTATCGAAGAGGCTAAGAAGGTTACAGACAAGCCCTCCCTAATTTCCATTCGGACCATCATCGGCTGGCCTACCCCAGGCAAGCAGAACACAGGTACCATTCACGGCAGCGCTCTTGGCGAGGAAACTCTGAGGGCACTGAAAGAAACTCTGGGCCTGGATCCGGATAAGCACTTTGACGTCGACGAGGAGGCTGTTCGCCACGCTCGCGACAATGCTGCCTCTAGGGCCAGAAAGCTTCGGAAAGATTGGGACCAGCGCTTTGACAAGTGGCGCCAGAGCCATCCCGAACTTGCCGTGCAACTCCAGCGTACACTCGAACGCAAGCTGCCCGAGGGACTCCAGGACAAACTGCCCACCTTTGAAGAGGGCAAATCCTTGGCAACTAGGGCTGCCTCTGGCAAGGTTATAAACGCGCTGGCCCCGCACGTGCCAGAGCTTTGGGGCGGTTCTGCTGATCTGGCCGGATCTAATAAAACCATGATGGAAGGGGAACCTTCGTTCTTCCCCCAGGAGCGCTCGTCAGCAAAATTCAAGGGCAACAAATACGGGCGCAATCTGCACTTCGGGATTCGTGAGCATGGCATGGCAGGCATCCTCAACGGCATTGCTGCCGACGAGCTAACTCGCCCCTACGGGGGGACTTTTTTCGTGTTCGCCGACTATATGCGCGGGGCAGTACGCCTGGCCGCACTCATGAATCTGCCTGTGACCTACGTTTGGACCCACGATTCCATTGGTGTTGGCGAAGACGGGCCCACTCACCAGCCTGTTGAACACCTCGCCGCCTACCGGGCTATTCCGAATCTTTCGGTAGTGCGCCCAATGGATGGGCCGGAAACAGCTCAAGCCTGGCTCGAGGTATTGCGCCGCGATAGCCCTGCAGGCATCGTCCTTACTCGCCAGGGGTTGCCCACCTTGCACCGTGGCAAGGATGGCCTGGCAGGCGCCGAGGGCGTAGCTAAGGGGGCCTACATTCTGAAAGATTGTGAGGGCACTCCCGACGTGATTTTGCTTGCTTCCGGTTCCGAGGTACACCTGGCGGTCGAGGCAGGAGAAAAATTAGCAGCGGAGGGCACCCACGCTCGGGTGGTATCCGTCCCCTGCATGGAATGGTTCGATCAGCAGGACTCCGACTACAAAGAGAAGGTCTTGCCCAAGGAGGTAACGGCCAGGGTTTCCGTCGAGGCAGGACTAGCTACGCCGTGGTATAAGTACCTCGGTTGCAGGGGAAAGGCTTTGGCAATGGCTTCGTTCGGGCTGCCGGGGGCGGCTGCCGAGCTATTTGAACACTTCGGTTTTACTGCCGACGCGGTTGTGGCGAAAGCCAAAGAAGTTCTGTCCAGCAAGTAGTCTAAATACAAAACCCAATGGTGGGTGTGGGATCATGATCCCCGCCCACCTTTTACTTTGCAGAAAGGAGCCCGCGTGAGCGCGCAAACCCTTTACGATCCACGCGACCGGAGGCTGCCTATAGTTGCCCCTCCGTGCGGCCTGGTGATTTTCGGGGTCACAGGGGATCTGGCAAGAAAAAAATTGATGCCTGCTATTTACGATCTTGCCAATCGCGGGCTTTTGCACCCGGCATTTGCTTTTACTGGTTTTGCCCGTCGAGACTGGGACCGAAGCACTTTCGAGGATTTTGTGCGCTCCAGTATCGAAAAGTATGCCCGCACTGATTTTAACGAGCGTACGTGGAAAACGCTTTCCCAGGGAATCCGCTTTGTTGGGGGAACTTTCGACGACGCGCAAGCCTACCAAAAGCTGCGTCGCACTGTTGAGGAACTGGACGAGAATCGCGGTACCGGCGGCAATCATGCATTTTATCTTTCGGTCCCGCCAAAGTATTTTGGGATGGTCTGTAACAACCTAGCTAATACTGGACTAACGAAGAAAGCCCCAGGGCAGTTTCGCCGAGTGATCATTGAAAAGCCTTTTGGCCACGACCTGGATTCGGCGAAAAAACTAGCTCACCAGCTCACTTCCCTGGTTGACGAGGGCGACATTTTCCGAATCGACCACTATCTAGGTAAGGAAACTGTGCAGAATTTGCTCGCTACACGGTTTGCCAACACCATGTTCGAGCCTATTTGGAATGCGAACTATGTCGATCACGTTCAGATCACCATGGCCGAAGATATTGGTATTGGCTCCCGAGCCGGCTACTACGATGGGATTGGGGCAGCGCGCGACGTTATGCAAAACCATCTGTTGCAGCTGCTAGCGCTTACAGCTATGGAAGAACCTTCTACCTTTGACCCGGAGGATTTGCGCATCGAGAAGGAAAAGGTCCTTTCTGCGGTGCATATTCCTACCGATCTAGCTACTAGCACCTCCCGCGGTCAATACACCGGAGGCTGGCAGGGGGGAGTAAAAGTTGCAGGGTATTTGCAAGAGGATAATATTCCTGCGGACTCAACCACCGACACATTCGCTGCTATCACCTTAAAAATCGCAAATCGGCGCTGGGCAGGGGTACCTTTCTATCTGCGCACAGGCAAACGCCTAGGAAAGCGGGTTACCGAGATAGCGGTGGTATTTAAGAGGGCGGCGCACATGCCTTTCGACAACGTTTCTACTTCCGAACTTGGGCAGAATGCGCTGGTCATACGAGTACAACCAGACGAAGGTATGACTATACGCTTTGGCGCTAAGGTTCCCGGGGCAGGCATGCAAGTCCGCGACGTAACTATGGATTTCGGCTACGGGCATGCTTTTACCGAAGATTCTCCGGAAGCCTACGAAAAGCTCATCAAAGACGCACTTACTGGGGACGCGCCGCTCTTCCCCCGTCAACGCGAAGTGGAACTGTCGTGGAAAATATTGGATCCGATACTTGATTTCTGGGCAGAAAATGGAAGACCAGATCTATATGCTCCTGGTACTTGGGGACCTGATTCCGCCCATCAAATGTTAGGACGAACCGGTAGAGCTTGGAGGATCCCGTGATTCAGACCTTGAAAGGCACCAGTGGCTCCGAGGTAGCCGCAATTTTGAACAGAGAGCGCTCCGAACAGGGGGCCGGCGCCCTCGGACGTGTGCTGACATTGATAATCTGTGTTCCCACTGTTGCAGACGTGGATCGGGCTATCGAGATCTCGGATGCCGCCTCCAAGGAGCACCCTTGCCGGGTGCTTATCGTGGTTGAGGACGCAGAAGAAACCCAATCTGCGACGCTCAATGCACAGATTCGCGTTGGCGGACAGGCGGGCGCTTCCGAGGTAGTGGTACTCGAGCCGCTTGGGGAAACAGCCCAGAGTCTCGATACGCTGGTCAACCCGCTCTTGCTGTCGGACGTCCCGATTGTGGTGTATTGGCCGTTACACCCACCTACAAATCCGGCTGGCCATCCCCTGGGCAAGCTCGCTACAAAACGGCTCACTGACGCACGGCAGACCCCAGATCCCATGAAAACTCTAGCTAAACTCGCCAGGAACTACACAGACGGGGACGGCGATCTCTCTTGGTCTGCTAATACACTTTGGCGAGGAGTACTTGCGGCAACTGTCGACGAAGCTCGTACGAACAGAATTGTTCGCGCCCGTGTTAGGGGCAACCTTGCCCACCCCTCCCCTAACTTGATCGCAGCTTGGCTCGCCTGGAAGCTTGAGATTGAGGTCACGGTGTGCCAAGACGATAGCGCGAAGACAGTCACTGGGATTTTCTTTACCGACGATACCGGTGAAGAGGTATCGTTGACTCGTCGCGAGGGCTCCGATGTGGCGCATCTACACAGGCCTGGCCTGTCTACAACATTTGTCAATTTGGCCAGGCGGGAGCTCAAGGATTGTCTAATGGAAGACCTTCGTCGCCTAGATCCTGACCCAATCTATGAAATAGTTATTACGGAAGGGCTGGCAAAGTTGAAAGAAGATTCTAGTGCCAAGTAAAACCATTGTTTATGCGACTCGAAATATCTTGGCGCGGGCTAGTGCCGCCCGTATAGTTTTAGCCCTGTCTGACTTACTCGCCTCTAAAGAGGCCGTACACGTGGGGATTGCGGGTGGGTTCGTCTCGAACCACGTGCTCAAAGAGGTAGCAAGATTCCCCCTGAGCGCAGATTTAGATTGGTCGGGCTTGCACGTGTGGTGGGTGGACGAGCGCTTTGTAGGTTCTGACCGGAGCGAGCGCAATGACGCACAGGCACTTGCTGCCTTGGACGGAATTTGGGATTCAGCTCATTTCCATCGCATTGGGTCCGCGAACGATTTTTCCACCGCTACCGAAGCCGCTAAGGCGTATCAGGCAGAGTTGGAGGCTGAGTTAACACCAAGTTTCGATTTGGCCATTTTAGGAATGGGACCAGACGGACACGTGGCCTCTATTTTTCCGTCCCGGCCTGCCGGCGAGCAAAGCGCCTATGCTGTCTTTGACAGCCCCAAGCCTCCTGCGATTCGGGTGACTGTTTCTATGGGGCTGCTAAGAGCGTGCAAGAAACGCTTCATCATTTTGTCCGGAGAGGAAAAATCTACAGCCTTTGCAAAGGCGATTGCTGCGGGAATAAGTAGCGAGAAATGTCCGGCAGCGGCGCTAAATATGTCCGGAACCTATTGGCTAACAGACCTCGCCGCTGCCGGAAACTGACTAAAAGACTGCGCGCAAAATTGCGACAGTCACGGCTCCTACCACTGCTGCCGCCGGCAGAGTAATAACCCAGGCAGTAGCAATCGGTTTCATCAATTTCCAGTTCGCTGCTCTGTTTACAATGCCTACCCCCAGGACCGCCCCGATCAAAATGTGCGTGGACGATACCGGCAAACCCAACAAGGATGCTCCCATTACTACTGCTGCCGCGGAAAGTTCAGCTGCAAAGCCTGAGGCCGGGTGGATCTCGGTAAGGCCCGTACCCACCGTGTGAATAACCGTTCTGCCTATAAACCACAGCCCGGCGATGAGTGCTACGCCGAAAGCTACCATGACGGCGGCTGGGACGGTTGCCTCATTGCCGATCTTGTGGGTGCGCAATACGTCCAGTACGGCCGCAAAAGGCCCCACTGCGTTTGCAATGTCGTTAGATCCGTGAGAGAAGGCAAACGCGGAGGCAGTAAACACCTGCATCCACGAAAAAAGTAGAAATGTAGATTTTTCAAGGTCGTAGTTCTTCAACTGTTTAGCGAAGATAAATACTGCCATCCAGACTGCTGCCCCAACCATTGCCATAATTAGGTACGAACCTAGCGAATCAATGTTGATATCAAGGTTGGAGAGCCCTTTGAACAGCAACATTGCAGTTATAATCATGGCGCCTATTGCTGCTAGGAGCGGCACCCACACGTCTAGGGCGCGGTGAGCCTTCACGTTTTCGGTCTGCTCTTGAATACGGTGGAGCTGCCTGTAGTAGTCGGTCTCAATTTCGTCTGAATCAAAGTGGTCTTGCGAGGTAGTAAACGCATCACGCACCATTGCGTTTGTGTATGCGAGCTGTTGAATCTCGTTTAGCTTGCCGAAGGCATCCTTTTGTTTATTCTTAAGCTCCATGCGTTGCTTCTTGATTTCACGCAATTGTTTGTCTGCTTCTTCGTTGTAGACCAAGATATTATCTTTGATCGCCTTAAACAGGAAGTAGGCTACGACTCCCCCTAAGGCCGGCGACAGGACCCAGGAGATTGCGATCTTGCCGATCTCTTTCCACTGGACCATGTCAAAGCCACCGGTGTGGGTTATGAATCCTACAGTTACCGCGGCCCCTACTATGCCGCCCACAATCGAATGGGTGGTCGATACAGGCCATCCCATGCGTGTGGCAACTAACAGCCAAACTGCGGCGCCAAGTAAGGCCGCCATCATGATGTAGACAAAATCGCTTGGAGAGCCGCTTATCGAATCTAAGTCTACGATTCCTGAGCGCACAGTTTCAGTAACGTTACCACCTGCTATTACAGCTCCGGAGACTTCAAAGACCGCGGCTACTACGAGGGCCTGTTTCATTGAAAGCGTGCCCGCCCCTACAGAAGTACCGAACGAGTTCGCCACGTCGTTTCCACCTATGTTGAAGGCCATAAAGACACCGAACAACACAGTTAAGATGAGAACGATATTATTAGCCGAGTCTGAGACGTACCCTATTGCCCACAAAACGAAGGCAATGACGGTGCCAACTAGCAAAATTCCAAAAAACAGATGCCAGTTCCTGTCTGATTTGCCTTCGGCGGACAAATACGTGGTACTACCTTGTTCCTTGGCATCCTGTTTTGCCATGGGGACCAACTTTCCACTTAGTCTTTTTAGTAAAAACCTAGCCCCCGCGAGTTACTAGTAGGTAAACTCTCCCCTAATTCTTACGTGTAAGCTCCTCCAGGGAATATGGCATAGTAGGCGTATTTTTGGGCAGGACGGAGTATCCGCAGCTCATCTGCACCGAACGCATTTTTAGATCGCGCCCGGCTGTTAGAAAAAATCCTTAAACAAAAAGGCGGGCGCCTAGCGCCCGCCTTTTGAGCAATGCTTAGGATTGGACCTTGGTGATGATACCTAAGATCACTATCACCACAGTCCAGATTAGTGCTATCGCGATAGTGATGCGATTGAGGTTGCGCTCAGCGACGCCCGAAGAGGCAACCGAGGAACTGAAACCGCCACCAAACATATCGGATAGGCCGCCACCCTTACCTTTGTGCATAAGAATGGTAAGGATGAGCAAGAGGGACGTTATTACCAATAGGACTTGGCAAATAATCTGGATAACGTGCACTCTAACCTCCGCTATTTATAAGGTCTAACTTGGCAATACTAACGCAGTTTGGCCCGCAGGGCGAACCCGCGGGCCAAAACCACATTTAGGCGTTGAAACGCACAATCTTGCCGAACTCCTCGGCTTTCAAGGACGCGCCGCCCACCAGAGCTCCGTCGACATCTTCTTTGGCCATAATATCTGCCACGTTTGCGGACTTAACCGAGCCGCCGTAGAGGACGCGTACCTGGTTAGCAACGTCAGCCGAGTACAGCTCGGCAAGGTGGGAACGAATTGCTCCGCATACTTCCTGAGCATCCTCCGGAGTGGCAACCTCGCCGGTGCCAATTGCCCAGATAGGTTCGTACGCTACGACGCATTTGACGGCTTCCTCAGCCGAAATGTCTTTGAAGGCGCCGTCGATTTGCCCGAGGACGTGAGCTACCTGCTCGCCAGCCTTACGCACCTCAAGTGCCTCACCGCAGCAGATAATTGGGGTCAGTCCGGCAGCAAGGGCCTTGCGTGCCTTAGCGTTTACCACTTCGTCGGTCTCGTTGTGGTATTCACGACGTTCGGAGTGCCCGACCACCACATAGGTACATCCCAGTTTTGTTAGCATCGCAGTGGATACCTCGCCGGTGTAGGCACCGTTGTCGTGTACCGACACATCCTGGGCGCCGTAGGCTATCGGCAGCTCGTCGGAGTCCACCAGTGTCTGGATCGAACGGATGTCTGTGAACGGGGGAATTACCACCACGTCCACGCTCCCCTTCTCAAATTTGTTGTCTTGCAGGTCTAGAGCAAGGCCTTGGACCAAGTGGATTGCCTCCAGATGATCCATGTTCATCTTCCAGTTTCCTGCCATTAGCGGTGTGCGTGCCATTTACTTTTCCTCCAATACTTCGATGCCCGGCAGCGTCTTTCCTTCTAGGAGCTCAAGTGAGGCCCCACCGCCGGTAGAAATGTGCGAGAACGAATCTTCGTTGTAGCCGAGCCCTCTAACTGCAGAAGCGCTGTCGCCCCCGCCGATAACAGTGAACGCTTCAGATTCACTCATGGCCTTCGCCACGGCCTCGGTGCCCTTAGCAAAGGCGTCAAACTCGAATACCCCCATAGGCCCATTCCAGACAACCGTCTTAGATTCGGCGATCTTCGCCGCAAAGGCTTCGGCTGTCTTAGGTCCGATGTCTAGGCCCATCTGGTCGTCGGGGATTTCCTCCGCTGCCACCACTGAAGCCGGTGCGTCCGCGGCGAATTCCGGAGCCACCACGCTATCGAGCGGAACAAGTAGTTCTACGCCCTTCTGCTTAGCTTCTTCTAGGTATTCCTTGACGGTTTCGAGCTGATCCTCCTCGAGAAGGGATTTACCAACCTCGTACCCTTTGGCCTTCAAGAAGGTGTAGCCCATACCGCCTCCGATCAGCAAAGTGTCCGCCTTGGACAACAGATTTGCTATGACTCCAAGTTTGTCCGAAACTTTAGAGCCGCCAAGAACAACGGTGTAAGGGCGAGCCGGATCCTGGGTGGCCTTTGAAAGCGAGTCAATTTCTTTAACTACGAGCAATCCGGCAGCTGCCGGCAGCTTCTTGGCAACGTCGTAAACGCTAGCCTGCTTGCGGTGAACTACCCCAAAGCCGTCCGAAACAAAGACGTCGGCAAGTTCCGCCATCTCGGAGGCAAACGCCTCACGTTCAGCCTCATCCTTCGAGGTTTCTCGAGGGTCAAAACGCACGTTCTGCAGCAATGCGATCTGGCCGTCTTCAAGTTCGGAGGTAACTTTCTTAGCAGATTCTCCGGTAGTGTCCTCGGCCAAAGTTACCTTTGCGTCGATTAGTTCGCCCAAACGCTCAGCAACAGGAGCTAGCGAGAACTCCGGCTTAACCTGGCCCTTGGGGCGGCCAAGGTGGGCCATTACAATAACCTTTGCCCCCGCGCCGACAAGTTTCTTCAGAGTTGGAAGAGCAGCACGGATACGGCCGTCGTCAGTGATTTTCCCGTCTTGCAAAGGCACGTTGAAGTCAGAGCGCACCAGTACGCGTTTGCCCTTTAGATCACCGAGAGATTCGATAGTTTTCAACATATTGTCCCCTAACACATTTTTACGAACAACGCCCGCGCACCCTTACGGATACGCGGGCGTCACTCATTTGCTAAAGTCTCAGAGCTTCTGGCCGACTAGCACGGCAAGATCGACGAGGCGGTTGGAGTAGCCCCATTCGTTGTCGTACCAAGAGACGACCTTGACCTGGTCGCCAATGACCTTGGTGAGCGGAGCATCGAAGATCGAAGAGTGCGGGTCGGTCACGATGTCAGTGGAGACGAGTGCACCATCCGAATAGGCGAGAACACCCTTGAGGGCACCTTCAGAGGCTTCCTTGACCGCAGCATTGACCTCGTCGATGGAGGTTTCCTTCGAGGCAGTGAAGGTCAGGTCGGTCAGAGATCCGGTAGGAACAGGCACGCGCACTGCGTAGCCGTCGAGCTTGCCCTTCAGCTCCGGCAGAACCAGGGCCACAGCCTTTGCCGCACCGGTGGTGGTGGGGACGATGTTCAAGGCAGCGGCACGGGCGCGACGCAGATCCTTGTGAGGAGCGTCGTGCAGGCGCTGGTCACCGGTGTAGGCGTGAATGGTGGTCATGAGGCCGCGCTCAATGCCAATCGAATCGTTCAGGGCCTTAGCCAGCGGAGCCAAGCAGTTAGTGGTGCACGAAGCATTCGAAATAATGTTGTGCTTTTCCGGATCGTACTGGTCAGAGTTGACACCAATTACGAAAGTCCCGTCGATGTTCTTGCCGGGGGCAGAAATCAGGACCTTCTTGGCACCACCGTCAATGTGGGCCTTAGCAGCTTCACCATCGGTGAAGAAGCCGGTGGACTCGATTACGATGTCGGCGCCCAGCTCACCCCACTTGATGTTCTTGGGGTCGCGCTCTGCCAGTGCAACGATGCGCTTGCCACCAACAGTGATGGACTCGTCGTCGTAAGTTACCTCGGAATCGAGGTGCCCAAGAATGGAGTCCCATTCGAGCAGGTGTGCGAGAGTCTTATTGTCAGTAAGGTCATTGACTGCAACGATCTCAAGATCGGCGCCCTGCTTCAGGGCGGCGCGGAAGAAGTTACGGCCGATGCGGCCGAAGCCGTTGATTCCGACGCGAGTGGTCACTATGTCCTCCTGGTCTCGCTGCAAACACAGCGATAGTCATGTTTTCAGAAAGGGGAATCTCCCCAAATTCGTCCGCTTAGCGGTCGACACCTCTTAAATTACACGGAAATCACATATCTAGCTCGGGTCAAAGGTCCAAAAATCTCGAATAATCAGACTTTTTTATCCGTCTAGCATTTCTGGGGTAAGGGCACTCTCGGTTCCTGCGATTCCAAGTTCCATCGCCTTTTTGTCTGCCATTGCAAGTAAACGGCGGATTCTGCCTGCTACCGCATCTTTGGTAAGAGGAGGATCCGCCTGCTGGCCTAGCTCCTCCAAAGAGGCACCCTTATATTTCACTCTCAGCTGACCTGCTTGAACCAGATGGGGCGGGATGTCGGCACCTAAAATTTCGAAAGCCTTCTCGACTCGAGCGGCAGAAGCTACGGCTGCTCTGGCGGACCTGCGCAAGTTGGCGTCGTCAAAATTAGCCAGTCTATTCACTGAACCACGCATCTCGCGCTTTTGCCGGCGTTCCTGCCAAGTGGCAACTGTAGTTACCGATCCCATCATCTTCGCAATACGCTGAATGTGGTCTCCATCGCGAATTACCACCCTGTCCACATTGCGCACCTCACGTGTCTTCGCAGTGATCCCCAGACGCCTTGCGCAACCGGTTAGGGCCAAGCCTGCCTCGGGCCCCGGGCAGGTAATTTCGAGGGCGGAGGAACGGCCCGGTTCCGTAAGCGAGCCGCGTGCCATAAAGGCCGCCCTCCAAACGGCGAGCGCCTGCTCCTTAGCACCGGATACCAGCGCTGCGGGCAACCCCCGCACCGGGCGCCCTCGCCTATCGATAAGACCCGTAAGCCGCGCCAATCTCTCGGCCCCGGCCACCACCCGGATGACATAGCGCCCCTCGCGCCGAAGCCCCCCGCCAGAGACGACGATTACCTGCGAATCGATATTGTAAAGCTCGTCCAAGAGAGCAGTAGTTCGCTCCATTACTTCTTCGGAATCGACCTCGGCCTCAATAACGATACGCCTCGAAACTAGGTGCAGCCCTCCGGCGAACCGAAGCATGGCAGCAAGTTCCGCATGTTTTTCTGCAGGAGTGTCGAGGACGACCTTTGCCAGCTCGGACTTCATGTCACTAGTCAACGACATTAACTGCTCAACTTTCGTGAATTACTCAGTGTCTCCGACGTCTCCGAAAAAACCTTCGAAGGCGTCCCGCAACGCGGCAGCAAGTCGCAGTGGATCGTGATAGGGCAAATGTCCGGGACCCATCGAAACTTGCCGAAGAAGTATTTTCGCCCCGAGTTCTTTAGCAGCTGCTTCCGCAGCCGAATAGTCCTCGAGGGTGGACGGATCTATTACTACCACATCGAAGGTGAGCTCTTTTGAAAACTCTCGAACCACATTCAGATGATCGGCGATGGTCATCGAAGAGGTTTCGGTGCCATCGGGGGCAAGGTTCACCACTAAAGCCTTATGTGCTTGAGAGCGGGCAAGCGCCTGCTCGATTTCGGGAAGCATCAGGTGCGGCAACACAGAGGTATACCAAGATCCAGGCCCCATCACGATCCAGTCAGCCTGATCAATTGCCTGTAAGACTTCCGGACGCACCGGCGGGTCATCGGGAACTAACCTTATCGATTTGATCTGGCCGTCGGTCTTCGCCACTTTGGACTGGCCCACCACAGTTTTTATCTGTCCTGCAAAATCTACCTGCGCCTCGATCACTAGGGGAACCGCAGCCATGGGCAAAACGCGGCCCTCACAGTGCAGGAGTTTTGCCACCCAATCCAATCCTGCGACCTCGTCCTTCAGTAGGTCCCAAAGGGTGGTGATAAGCAGGTTGCCCATCGCGTGGTTGTCCAGCGGGCCGTCGGTATGGAAACGGTGTTGCAGAGCATCACGCCAGGTGAGTCCCCACTCGGAGTCGTCGCAGAGGGCGGAAAGCGCCATGCGCAAATCCCCGGGAGGAAGCACATCTAACTCTTGGCGCAACCGACCGGACGAACCGCCGTCGTCGGCAACCGTAACCACTGCCGTGATCTGTTTGGACAGGTGGCGCAACGCCCTCAAAGTAGCCGAGAGGCCGTGTCCACCCCCAAAGGCCACAACTTTTGGCCCATATTCACCACGCGTGGCCCAACCTTGGTTGTCGTATAGCATCTTCTAAGCTAATCACGCCCCATGTCGCGATGCAGCGTTTTTACAGGAAATCCCAGGTCGCGGAATTTACTTGAGATATGTTCTGCAATCGCCACTGAGCGGTGCCTGCCGCCCGTACAACCAACTGCGATGGTGACAAACGGTTTCAACTCGGACAGGTAACCCTTTAGCATCGGAGCCATCAAATCCACGTAGCCGTCGGCAAATTGGAGCGCACCCGGCTGCTCTAGCACATACTTAGCTACAGGTTCGTCTTGGCCCGTGAGATTGCGCAGTTCGCTCACCCAATAGGGATTCGCCAAGAATCTAACATCAACCACATGGTCAGCGTCGAGAGGCAGGCCATGTTTGAAACCAAAGGACATGACCGTCAGGTTCAAAGGCCTCTGGCTAGCCCCACCTATTACGTCGCGCATATGCCGCGCCAGATCGTGTACCGAAAGTCCAGATGTATCAATCACCGCGTCCGAGCGGTCCCTAACTCCCTTCAGTAGCTCGCGTTCAGCTTGAATGCCGTCCAGCAAGCGTCCGTCCCCCTGGAGCGGGTGGGGCCTGCGCACCTGCTCGTAACGGCGGACCAAACACTGGTCGGAGGCTTCCAGGTAGACGATCTGGTACTGGATCCCCTCGCGCGAAAGAGTGTCGAGCATAGAGAGAAATTCTTGGAAGAACCGGCCCGAGCGCACGTCCACCACAGCGGCTAATATATGTACGCCGCCTCCAGCCGGGGTCATCATATGGGCAAAAGCCGGCAGCATCTGCGGAGGCAAATTGTCCACCACATACCAATCCAGGTCCTCTAAGGCGTTCGCCACCCGGGACCGGCCCGCCCCTGAAAGTCCGGTAATAATTAGGATTTCGGGCACTTGCCGCGCCCTGTGTTCAGTAGCTTCGTCGAGTTCTGGGATTCCCGCAGGTACAGTGCTCGCTTTAGGTTCTTGCTCCATACTTATAGTTTGCCCCACCCAGACGGCGAATGGGGTTTACCTGGCTAACTTTTCACTAATCTTGCTCGCAAGTGCCGGCCCTATGCCCTCGACCTCGGACAGTTCCTCCGGGGTAGCCGCACGTATCCTAGCTACCGAACCGAAGTGCTTCAGAAGCGCCTTCTGGCGAGCCGGACCCAACCCCTCAATCTTGTCCAGTACGGAGCGTGTCATAGCCTTGCCGCGTTTCTTGCGGTGGTAGGTGATGGCAAAGCGGTGAGATTCGTCGCGCAAATACTGCAGCATAAACAAGGCAGGGGAAGTGCGTGGCAAGATCACGGGCAAATCTTCCCCTGGAATCCAGATCTCTTCCAGTCGCTTAGCTAGGCCTACAACCGGAATATCGGCACCCATATCCGCCACAACTCGGGCGGCGGCGTTTACCTGTGGTAGGCCCCCATCAACCACCAGCAAATCAGGCCTGTAGCTAAAGCGGCGCGGCGAGCCCTCTTCGTCCAACGGACCTACTTCAAACGGAATGCCGTCTTCGTCCTCACCTTCTATTCCCTTCTCTTCTGCCTGCAGGCGCGCCAGGCGCCGGGTGAGTACCTCGGCCATTGCAGCTGTGTCGTCGCTAGCTCCCTCCCCGTGTTTGCCTCGGATCGCAAAATGGCGATAGGCAGATTTCCTGGGAGCGCCATCTTCGAACACGACCATCGAGGCGACCTGATTGGTGCCAGAGATATGTGAAATATCGAAGCCTTCAATACGCAAAGGAGCAGTGTCCAGCTCTAACGCATCGGCTAGCTCTTCGAGGGCCTTGGAACGCTCAGTCAAATCGCCCGAACGCCGCAACAGGTGCAATCTAAGTTCGTCTTTGGCGTTCTTTTCCACGGTTTCAGCCAAAGCCTTCTTATCTCCTCGCTGAACCTGACGGAGCCTTACCGGACCCCCGCGTTTTTGGGCTAGCCACTTAGTTACAGTTTCGCTGTCGGCCGGCAGAGCAGGCACCCAAATTTCGCGCGGCATAGCTGAGGTGGGTGTGTGCACGCGATCGTCAACGCTCTTCCCAACATCCCGTTGGGTAGGAGTATCCGACGGCTGATAGTCGCCGTAGACCTGCTCCAAGAGCTTTTCAATTAACTCCGACTCGGTTTCCTGGTAGGCCCTTTCTATAACCCAACCGCGTTCCCCGCGAATACGCCCGCCGCGCACCATAAACACCTGCACAGAGGCCACTAGTTCGGAGGTGGCCAGCCCGAAGATGTCTGCGTCGGTGCCATCTTCAAGCACTACAGTATTCTTCTCGAGTACCGTTTTGGCAGCTTTTAATGTGTCCCGCAGCGAAGCAGCCCGCTCATATTCTTGCCGCTGGGCAGCGTCCTTCATCTGGGCTGTGAGTTGGCGGATAAGTGGGCCAGTTTTCCCCGCCATAAAATCACATAATTGGACTGCTAACTGACGGTGGTCTTCCTGACTGATCCTTCCCACGCAGGGGGCTGAACAGCGGTCTATGTATCCCAGTAGGCAGGGACGTCCCTGGGCCTTAGCACGATTGAAGACCCCGTTGGTACAGGTCCTCACTGGAAACGGCCGTTGCAACAATTCGAGTGTCTCGCGTATAGCCCACACCTTCGTGTACGGGCCAAAGTAGCGGTTTCCTTTTTTGTGCTTGGCCCGAGTGACCTCCACCCTAGGGAAAGGCTCGCTCATGGTGACAGCCAGGTAGGGATACGACTTATCGTCGCGATACATGACGTTGTAACGCGGCTCGAATTCCTTGATCCACGCGTATTCGAGGGAAAGAGATTCTACTTCCGTGCCCACTACCACCCAGCGCACCTGCGAGGCAGAGCGAACCATTTGCGCTATGCGCGGATTCAAGCTAGCAGGATCTTGGAAATAGTTCGCGAGGCGCGCGCGCAGATTCTTTGCCTTCCCCACATACAAGACGCGCCCATGTGAATCTATAAAGCGATAAACACCGGGGTCGGTGGGAATCTCGCCGGGGGCAGGCCTGTACGATGCTGGATCAGTCACCTCGCCAGTCTATGGCAGCAGGCCGGAGGAGCCGAATAAGGCTAGCACTTGTGCGGCAAATCTCCGGGTCAGAGGGTTGCTAGCAGAGCTAGTACCGGTACCATATGTGATGATGAGTACCCAAAATCCGCTTTCTAATTCCGCCGCCGGAAACGCCTTCGCACCTGCTCCGGGCCCGACGGTTTCCCCCGACTCAAGTTCTTCCAAGAAAAAATGGGTTGTGGCGGCTGTCTTGGGCGGCCTGCTAGTCCTGCTTGCCGCCGCAATCGCTGGCTACGGCTTTTATTTTAAGGACAGGGCACTGCCCGGAACCACGGTTGCCGGTAAGCCGGTCACCGCTATGAAGGCTTCCCAGATCGAGCAACAGGTTGCCCAAAATGCCTCCCAGCTAGCGGTGCGCATCAGCGGGGATGCTACTAAGACCGCTCCCCTGTCGGAGCTTGGGTACGCGGTAGATTCCAAAAAGACTGCCGAGCGCGCTTTAGCCTCTTCCCATAGTTTTGGCCAACGCCTAAAAGGATTGTTTTCTCCCGCACAGGTCAGGCCCGCATTTTCGCAAACCCCCGGTAAGGTTGGCGAGTTCGCTTCCCACTTACTAGGAGGCAAGGACAACACCCCGGTGAACGCCAAAGTTGTACTTGCCGAGGACGGATCTGCGTTCCGGCTACAGTCAGGCAAGCCGGGGCGCGGCATCAACCCCGACCAAATAGACGCTGCCGCCCAAAAGGCGATAAACACACTCACCAGTCAGTCGATCACTGTAAAAGCAGTGAGGTCGGAACCGACGATTACCGACGAACAGGCCAAGGGCTTTTTGGATAGGGCAAATAAGCTTGCGCGCACTCCATTTACCATCACTTACGAGGGCGAAACTTACGAGCCAAGCGCGCAGAAGAAACGCGCTTGGGTAGACTTTGCCGAAAACGGATCTGGCAAACAACAGGCTCCCAAGATGAATGGCGAGCGCGTCAAAGAGTGGGTGTCAAAACTTGCTGGGCAGGTGAGCAAAGCCCCTCAAAATGGTCTAAAAAACGTTGATTCGACTGGCAAAACTCTGGCCACTGTCCGCGAACCGCAGGACGGCTATGCGATCGACAACGCTGAAGAACTTGCCAAGTCCGGTACTGACTCACTTAACGCGGGTAAGGACTACACTGGCAAATTTACTTCTAAGCCTAAAAAGGCCGAATGGGACACCCGCACTATTGCCAAAGGGGCCGAAAAGCTAGCCTACCCTGCCACGGAGGGCGAAAAGTGGATTGACATCAATCTTTCAAATCACACTGTCTCAGCTTATGTGGGCGCCCAAATGATTCGCGGCCCTGAATACATGGTAGATGGCATGCCCGGTTACGAGACAGTGCAGGGCATCTTCAAGATTCAACGCAAGTATCGCTACGACGACATGCGCGGGGAAGACTATTTCACCCCTGACGTGCCTTACGCCATGTATTTCTCGGGAGGATATGCTCTGCATGGCGCTCCTTGGCGTTCCACCTTCGGTTACGCCGGCCCTTCGGGTTCGCACGGCTGTGTGAATTTGCCAGTGTCGCTGGCCGGCTGGTATTTCGAGTGGGCGCCGGTGGGTACAACCACGGTGGTTCACTACTAATTTCGAAAATATTTTGAACTAGTGCCCTTTACCACAGCCGCTAGTTATCTTGCTTTTAGCTGGATAACTAGCGGCGGCTTTTGTTAGATTAGAGCTGTCTTTGACACCACCTTTAATCTCTATTTTTTCCGGGAGATCACATGTTCCAGTCCACGGAAGAGGCTGTTGAGTACATCGATAAGGAAAAGGTCGAATTCGTCGACGTTCGCTTTTGCGATCTGCCGGGCGTTTCCCAACATTTCGCCATTCCTGCGAGCGAGTTCAAGGATGCGGCTCTAACTGACGGGCTTATGTTTGACGGTTCTTCTATTCGCGGTTTTGTTGCCATCAACGAATCCGACATGAAGCTTATTCCAGACGTGAGCACGGCCTTTATTGATCCGTTCCGCAAAGCCAAAACCTTAGTGGTCAATTTTTCCATTGTCGACCCTTTTACCGATGAACCTTTTTCGCGCGATCCGCGTCAGGTAGCAGCTAAAGCCGAGGCATATTTGAAGTCTACCGGCATTGCAGACACCTGTTTCATTGGTGCTGAAGCCGAATTTTACTTGTTCGACTCGGTGCGTTTCCAAACGCGTCGTGAGCACAGTTTTTACCAGATTGATTCCGTCGAGGGCGAATGGCGCATGGGTGCCGAAGAGGACGGACACAACGACGGTTACAAGGTGGATTTGAAGGGCGGGTATTTCCCTGTACCACCTACCGACCATTTTGCAGATCTGCGCGACACTATGTCTACTTTGCTGGGGCAGGTGGGACTGAAGTTGGAACGTGCCCACCACGAAGTTGGCACCGGGGGCCAGCAAGAGATCAACTATCGCTTCAATTCGCTGCAGGCTGCTGCTGACGACATGATGAAATTCAAATACGTGATCAAGAATGCTGCGATTGCTGACGGTCGCACTGCCACGTTCATGCCGAAGCCGCTGGTTGGGGACAACGGGTCGGGTATGCACACTCACCTTTCTCTGTGGAAGAACGGCGACCCGTTGTTCTATGACGAGCGCGGCTACGGCGCCCTTTCCGATATGGCGCGCTACTTTATTGGCGGTCTGCTGGCACATGCCCCGGCTCTGCTGGCATTTACTAACCCGTCGATTAACTCCTACCGTCGCTTGGTACCGGGCTTTGAGGCTCCGGTAAACCTGGTTTATTCTGCACGTAACCGTTCCGCTTGTATTCGTATTCCGGTTACCGGCACCTCCCCCAAGGCAAAGCGGGTGGAATACCGCGTGCCAGATCCTTCAGCTAATCCGTATCTTTCCTTCTCGGCTTCGCTAATGGCTGGTCTTGATGGCATTCGTAACCGCATTGAGCCGCCAGAGCCCGTGGACAAGGATCTGTACGAGTTGCCTCCGGCAGAATACGCTGACATCAAGAAACTGCCAGCTTCATTGGAGGAGGCACTTGATGCCCTTCGTGCAGACTCTGATTTCCTCACCGAGGGCGACGTGTTCACTCAGGATCTGCTCGATACCTGGATCGACTACAAGACTGAAAACGAGATTGCGCCTATGCGAGCTTATCCGCATCCTTACGAATTCCAGCTCTACTACGGACTGTAAGTCAGTAAGTGTTTTGGGCTCGGCTTCGGCCGGGCCCAAAATTTTTTAAAAGAGTCGCGCTGTTCCGGGCAATTGAGAGTCTTCTAAATCGAGTAGGTAGCGTTTGCGCTCGAGTCCGCCCGCGTAGCCACCCAGGGAGCCGTTTGCACCTATTACTCGATGGCAGGGAACGATTATTGATATTGGGTTCTTCCCTACCGCCGCTCCGACTGCTCGCGCCAGGAAACGGTTCCCGAGGGCGGCCGCCACCTGTCCGTAGGTGCGTACCTGCCCTCGTGGAATCGTTTCTAGGTAATGCCATACCCGCAGTGAGAAGGCGTCACCGAGTAGCTGGTAGTCCAGATCGAATTTCTCTTGTTTTCCGCTCAGGTAGTCTTTGATCTGGTCAGAGGCCGGGGTGAGGATCGGATCCAGGGGCCTGGCTACAATCCCGAGCATCTGTGCATCCGGGTAGTGGCGCTGGCCCACAAACCACACTCCAGTGAGCACAGCTGCATCCGCCCGCAGTGCAATGTCTCCGAGCCCGGTTTGAATAACGGTGTACCGCCTGGGTAGCAGATGCGAGTAGCTCATGTGTTACAGGTTAGCAATATCGGTACTCGGCGAACGAAATATACCTAAGAGGACTAACTTACGGTACCGTAAGTATAACGTTTTGTTCCTCTAGTTAGGAGGTCGCTATGGCCTTACTGCGTCGCCGCCCTAAGAAGGAATATCTAGCTGCCGGCACTATTCCCGGAATAGTCGAGAAGCGAGCTAGCCTGTACCCCACTGAGGTGGCAGTCGAATTGCGCAACCAGATTGGCACCCAGTGGCAGAAAATTACCGCCGAGGCGCTGCGGGACCAGGTTCACGTGGTCGCCCGGGGATTGATGGCATACGGGCTAAAGCCTGGTGATTCAGTAGCAATTTTTGGGGCCACCTCTTACGAGTGGACTGTCTTGGACCTGGCCGCCCAAAGCGCAGGGTGCGTGGTAGTCCCGATTTACGAATCTGATTCCAACGAGCAGATCAGCTGGATTATCGAGGATTCGGACATCCGTTTTGTTGTCACTGACACCTCTATCCAAGCGCGCGTAATTGATTCTCTGGTCCGCGACCGTCCCACGGTATTAGGGGTGCTTGCCCATGATTCCGACGCCATGGTCCAAATTATTGAGCGTTCTGAAGAGGTCGACGAAAACGCCCTTGCGGAACGTTTGGACGGGCTTGATAGTGAGGATGTTGCCACAATTATCTACACCTCCGGTACCACCGGCCGCCCTAAAGGTGTCGAACTTACCCACTCTAATTTCATCAAGCAAATTGAGGCGGCCCAGCAGATGTTGCCGCAGGCGATCGTCCATCCGGATACGCGCGTACTATTGTTCCTGCCGGTGGCCCACGTTCTAGCGCGTTTCATCAATTTCATGGCGTTGGCTGGACACGGAGTAGTGGGACATTCCTCCTCAATTAAGAACCTCATGGGAGACATGACCACCTTCCGGCCCACTTCCCTACTCGTAGTTCCCCGGGTCCTCGAAAAGGTCTATAACGCAGCTGATTCCAAAGCCGGATCCGGAATGAAATTGAAAATGTTCCGCTGGTCGGCCCACGCCCTCGAAACCTACGCTGAACATGAAGAAGAGGGCACTCTCACAACGTCTGTGCGTGCCAGCGCAGCAATAGCGCGACGGGTGTTAGCTAAAATTCCGGAGCTGCTGGGAGGAAATCTGCGGGTTATTGTCTCTGGCGGCGCCCCCCTCTCGCCTACGTTGGCCTACTTCTTCCGCGGGCTTGGCTTTGACGTGTTAGAAGGGTACGGAACTACCGAGATGGGCGGCCCGCTCACTATTTCGATGCCCGAAACTAACAAGACCGGCTCGGTTGGGGCCCCTCTACTTTGCAACCAGGTTCGGCTCTCCTCCGACGGCGAGTTGGAAGCCTATGGTCCAGGAATTATGCGCGGATACCGCAATAATCCCGAAGCCACCAAAGAGGCCTTTACACCGGACGGCTGGTACAAATCTGGCGATTTAGCCTCTATAGACGATATGGGCCGGGTCAAAATTACCGGGCGCAAGAAAGAGATAATTGTGACCGCCGGCGGCAAAAATGTCTCGCCTGCAGTGCTTGAGGACCGCCTGCGCGGACACCCCCTAATTTCACAGGTAGTTGTAGTTGGCGATCAGCGCAATTTCATTTCCGCACTTATTACCCTCGATTCCGAAATGCTGCCTTCCTGGCTAGAAAACCATGGGCTTACCCATATGGAGGTCGTAGAAGCCGCCAAGGACAAGGATGTGCTCGCAGCATTGGATCGGGCTGTTAAACGTGCGAATAAGGCTGTTTCTAGGGCCGAATCGATCCGCAAGTTCACAGTTCTGCCTACCGATTTTACCGAAGAAAATGGATTACTCACACCATCTTTAAAGGTAAAGCGGACCAAAGTGTTGGATCGATTCGCAGACGTTATCGACAAAATGTACGAGGGCGCTAAACGCGGCTAAATTAAATAGATATGGAATGAGGCGGGCTAGCTTCCTAGCCCGCCTCATTCCTTTACGCCTCTAACAGGGGTTTTAGGTATCTGCCAGTCCAGGAAGCCTCATTAGCTGCCACCTGCTCGGGGGTACCCGTTGCAACAATTGTGCCGCCTCCCTCGCCGCCCTCGGGGCCAATGTCAATAAGCCAGTCTGCTGACTTTATGACATCCAGGTTATGTTCAATAACTATTACGGTATTGCCCTTGTCAACTAGTCCCTGCAACACCAGTAATAGCTTGCGGATATCTTCTAAGTGCAACCCGGTTGTGGGCTCGTCGAGGATGTAGACCGTTTTGCCGTTGGAGCGCTTATGCAATTCGGAGGCCAGCTTTACACGCTGTGCTTCGCCGCCAGACAAAGTAGTTGCAGACTGCCCCAAGCGCACGTACCCCAGCCCAACATCTACTAAGGTCTGTAAGTACCTGGAGATACGCGGAATTGCCTCGAAGAATGTGACCGCCTCCGAGATTGGCATATTCAGCACGTCTGCGACTGTTTTGCCGCGGTAGCGGATCTCGAGAGTCTCGCGATTGTAGCGGGCCCCATGGCAAGTTTCGCAGGCAACATACACATCCGGCAAAAAGTTCATCTCGATTTTTATGGTGCCGTCGCCCTTGCAGGTTTCACAGCGCCCTCCCTTCACATTGAAGCTAAAGCGCCCCGGACCATACCCGCGCACCTTTGCCTCGGGGGTTTCGGCGAAAAGCTTGCGCACACTATCCCACACCCCGGTATAGGTCGCAGGATTCGAACGCGGGGTGCGCCCAATAGGCGACTGGTCGACGTGGACGACCTTCCTCAGCTGCTCCATCCCGGAAATCGACTTGTGCCGCCCGGGAACCGTGCGGGCCCGATTCAGAGTGCGTGCCAAAGATTGGTACAAAATCTGATTCACCAGCGTTGACTTTCCAGACCCCGAAACCCCAGTGACTGCCGTGAACAGACCCAGCGGGAAATCCACGTCAATATTCTTCAGATTATTCTCGCGAGCTCCATGTACCGACAGTTTAGAACTCTTGTCAAACTTGCGCCGAGCCTCGGGAACCTCAATTTTACGGCGCCCCGCCAGATAGTCGCCTGTCAGGGAGCCCTTGGCTGCCTCAATGCCCTTCACCGGCCCAGAGTAGACCACATGCCCGCCTCCTTCGCCAGCACCCGGGCCAATGTCGACTATCCAGTCTGCGCTACGGATAGTTTCCTCGTCGTGTTCGACCACGATCAAGGTGTTCCCCAGGTCGCGAAGACGCACCAAAGTCTTTATGAGCTGGGCATTGTCGCGTTGGTGTAAACCAATCGAAGGCTCGTCGAGAACGTAGAGAACCCCCACCAGCCCCGAGCCTATCTGAGTTGCAAGGCGGATACGTTGGGCTTCCCCGCCAGAAAGTGTGCCCGCCGCCCTCGACAGCGTCAAATACGAAAGCCCAACATCGTTCAAAAAGGCCAAACGTGCTTTTATCTCAGTCAGAATTGGCCGCGCAATCTTCCTCCCCGGCCCCTCAAGCTGCAAGGCAGAAAGAAACTCCGCCGAACGCTCGATGGACATGTCAGTGACTTCGGCGATGGATTTTCCGCCTACTGTAACTGCGAGCACCTCCGGCTTTAGTCGCTTCCCATGGCATTTCGCACAGGGAACGTCGCGCATATAATCCTCGTACCTAGCCCGCTGCGTATCCGATTCGGTCTCGGCATGTTTGCGCTCTACGTAGTGCACCGCTCCTTCAAAACCAGAGGCGTAAACCCGCTCGCGGCCCCACCGGTTGCGGTAGCGCACTTTGACTTTGTAATCTTTCCCCTTGATTAGTGCGTTGCGAACCTTTTTTGGAAGCTCCTTCCAAGGCGTGTCTAGACTGAAACCCAGTTCCTTACCTAGTGCGTCAAGCTGTCTCATAAAGTATTTGTTCGAGGGCGACCAGATCGACACTGCGCCCTCGCCCAAGGACAGTTCTTCGTCGGGAACCAAAAGGTCGGGGTCTACCTGCAACTTATAGCCAATGCCGTCGCAGGCGTCACAAGCTCCATAAGGAGCGTTGAAAGAGAAGGTGCGAGGTTCAATTTCGTCGAGTACCAACTCGTGGTCATTAGGGCAGGCCCGGTGCTCGCTAAACTTGCGCAGCCCTGAAATATCTCCGTCCTGTTTGGGGATAAACTCAATGAAAACGCGCCCCTCAGCAAGTTCCATAGCAGTTTCTACCGAATCGGTCAGCCGCACTCGTACGCCCTCGCGCAGCACAATACGGTCCACCACCACCTCGATGTTGTGCTTCAGCTTCTTTTCTAGTTTTGGAGCCTCTTCCAGGCGTATTTGCTCGCCGTCCACCTTTACCCTAGAAAAACCTCGTGCCCGCATGTCGTCGAAGACGTCAGCATATTCACCCTTGCGGCCGCGCACTACCGGAGCCAGCACCTGGAATCGGGTGCCCTCGGGATATTCGAGTAGTTTATCCACCACCTGCTGGGGAGATTGGGAAGATATTTTCTGCCCGCATTCGGGACAGTGTGGAACTCCTGCACGAGCAAATAGCAGGCGCAAATAGTCGTAGACCTCGGTAATAGTCCCTACCGTCGAGCGCGGGTTGCGCGAGGTAGATTTTTGGTCGATCGACACCGCCGGTGAAAGTCCTTCGATGAAATCCACATCCGGTTTATCCATCTGTCCCAGAAATTGGCGGGCATAAGAGGACAAAGATTCCACGTAGCGGCGTTGCCCCTCAGCAAAAATAGTGTCGAAGGCTAAAGACGACTTGCCGGACCCAGACAGGCCCGAAAATACAATTAGGCTATCGCGGGGAAGATCGACATCTATTCCCTTCAAATTGTGTTGCCGGGCGCCACGAACTAATAGGTTTTCACTCACCCTTCAAATTTACCGGTACCAGGTGAAAAACTCCCCCTAGCGCCCTTCCTTCGCCTGGCAGCGAACCTTATTCTGCTTTCCCTCTGCCAAAACTAGGGTGATACTTGAACCATGAGTATTTACGTGGTCGAATACGTCTATCATCCGGACCTGCAGCTGCTCAAAGATGAACTGCGTCCGAATCACCGCGCGTTCATGCGTAAACTCGCTGATAAAAACCAGGTACTTGCAACGGGCAAGCTGAAGTCGTTCAACCACGAGGGGTCACTGTCTATTGTTCGAGCACAAAGTGCCCAACGTGCCCTCGAGCTGTTGGAGGCCGACCCCTATGTTGAGGGCGGCTTGGTAAGTGATCGGATCGTCCGGGAGTGGCAGCCGGTCGCCGGAAACGTTGCATTTATCGAACAACAACAAGAACGGAAGGTTCCGTGGCAGTGAAAGTTTTGGTGGAATATCTCTACGACGAGTCCAAGTCGGAGCAAATGAATCAGGTGCGCCCTAGGCACCGGGCGCACTTGCAAGATCTTTTCGAAAAAGACGTCGTTGTTGCCTCTGGCCCCCTGCAGGGGTCCGGAGCCCCAGGAGCCGTAATTTTACTGAATGCTACCTCCGAGGGCGAGGCTTTAGATTTGCTCTCCTCCGATCCCTTTTTTGAAAATGGTTTCATCTGCAAGCGTACTGCGCGCGTCTGGAACCCGGTGATCGGGATATTTGCTCAGTGAGGAAGCTGCCCCCGGCTCTCTCTTCGCTAGCTGACCCCTTCATTATCGGGATCCTGGTCGTTTTGACGATTGGGATTATGGTTCCCATACCACCCCGAGCAATCTCTGTGCTAGGAATAATCGGGACCTGGGCGGTTGTCGCCCTCTTTTTTCTGTATGGAGGGCGACTTTCTACAGCCGAGGTGGTGGCGGGTCTAAAGAATGTGAAGGTGCAAGGTTCAGTTGCGCTTGCTACCTTCGTAATTTTTCCGATTTTAGGGGCAGTGAGTTTCCCACTTTGGGAACATCTGTTAGGGGGCACATTTGCAACCGGCATTTTGTATTTGACCCTGTTGCCTTCCACCGTGCAATCTTCGGTCGCATTTGTTTCCATTGCGCGCGGAAATATTGGGGCAGCAGTGTGTTCAGCTACCATCTCGAACATTGCTGGGATGGTAATTACTCCCCTGCTGGTAATGCTCCTAATGGGTGCTTCTGCTGGAGTTTCGCTGGGGTCTATCGGCAACATTATCCTGCAGTTACTGGTGCCTTTTGTCGCAGGGCAACTGCTACAACCGAAGATCGGTACTTGGCTGCGCGCTCATCGTGGGCTTACCAAAGCCGTAGATCAGGGAACCATCCTGGTAATCGTTGCCTCTTCGGTAGCGGGAGCCACAGCACGCGGGCTGTGGAGCCGAATATCCCTCGGCCAGGTTCTGCTTTTAGTGGGCGCCTCCGCGATTATTCTGGCAATTATGCTCTGCCTAACCTGGTTTGGGGCAAAAGCCTTGCACATGCCTAAGGGGGATCAGATTGTGGTGCTCATGTGCGGCTCCAAGAAATCTTTAGCTACCGGCCTGCCCATGGCCGCAATAATCTTCCCTGCCAGCACTCTCGCGGCAGTTACAGTACCCATTATTGTTTTCCACCAACTACAACTCATAGTTTGTGCCACTTTGGCACAAACCTTAGCAAGGAGGTCCCAGCTTTGAAGAGCTCAACCTTTGTAATGCGCGGACATAAAATTGTCGAACGCTGGTTAGAAGTACCACTAGACTTTCGCAATCCCTCAAACGGGCAAACAGTAACGTTCTTCTCTAGGGAGTATGTCAGGCGCTCGGGTGAAGATCGTCCTCGCCTTCTGTATTTGCAGGGCGGCCCCGGTACTAAAGGCATGCGCCCAGCAAATCCCACCTCAGGGTGGATGGATTGGGCCTTAGACCACTACCGCGTAATACAAATTGATCAGCGCGGCACGGGACTGTCTAGCCCAATCGACGGAAAGCTCATCTCGCAGTTAGGGCCTAAGGAAGGCGCAAAATACCTGAGCTTTTTCAGGCAGGACGCCATTGCTGCAGACTGCGAGTCACTGCGGCACGCACTGGGCGCAAAACCGTGGACATTAGTGGGCCAATCCTTCGGCGGATTTTGTATTACCGCCTATCTCTCGCTATTCCCGGAAGGAATTGAGAGGGCGGTTTTAACCGGTGGACTACCGCATCTGGGCCACATCGACGATATATACAAACTCACCTTTGCCCAGGCGGCACGCAGAAATGAACAATTCGAGCAGGTCTACCCGGGGTCCGCGCAAACTATTCGCGACGTGGCCCGCCATATTAGCGAGGTAGACGAATATTTGCCCACCGGGGAAAAACTAACCGTGCCCAGGCTGCGCATGGCCGGTTTGGGGTTGGGCATGAGCGCCGGTTTCGATTCCCTGCACTACCTTTTCGAGGACCCATTCGCCTCCTCAAAGGGAGCGGCAAGGAGGCTCAGTTATTCCTTCCTGTCGGATCTGGCCGGTGTAATTTCAAATGCCTCCGCTCCCCTCTATGCCCTGCTTCACGAAGTTACCTATGCGGGGGCTGGCCCCGAAGCTGCTGGCAAGCCTACGAATTGGTCCGCTCAGAGGCTAGCGGACCCCATTTTCACAACTGACCCTGCCAGCCCCGAACCGTTCTACCTAACCGGCGAACACTTCTACAGGGAGGCCTTTACCGAAGACCCGGCACTTTCCGGCACTGTCGGAGCGATGGATGTGCTTGCTGAGGCAACAGATCTACCACTCACCTACCTTCCCGAGGTGCTGAATGCGAACCAGGTGCCAGTAGCGGCAGCGGTATATCAGAACGACATGTTCGTGCCAGAACCACTTTCCACCCGCACGGCTGCTGAAATTAGGGGCATTCGACTGCTGCGCACTAACGAGTACCAGCACGACGGCATCCGCACCCGCCCAACCATGGTCGCAGACCTGCTGCAAATGACCTATTAGAGCTCGCGGCTGCCCCTACTTGCCTGGGGCAGCCCCTAGCTCGCCTTTACCTTCTTGGAATACCACAGCGAAGACACCGTGGTTATAACCAAGACCACCACGATGTAGGCCATCGAGAAGCTAATTGACGGTTCAGGGATCGCCTGCGCCCATCGCTCAGCCCCCAGAATGGGAGCCTCGTGGAGGGCGTGGACTATCAGCTTCACAGCGATAAATCCCAAGATCAGAGCCAGTCCATAGTGCAAAAACACCAGGCGTTCTAAAAGCCCATCAATCAAAAAGTAAAGCTGCCGAAGTCCAAGAAGCGAAAAGGCATTAGCTGCGAATACTAAAAATGCCTCGTGGGTTAGTCCGAAAATCGCCGGAATAGAATCCATTGCAAACATAATATCTGCTGACCCAATTGCGACTACGCACAATGCCATGGGAGTGACATACGTTTTTCCGGAGTGGCGGTGAATGAACTTGTCCCCAATAAATCCTTCGGTTACGGGGAAAATCTTGCGAGCCCACCTCGTGACTGTATTTTCTTCGTATTCCTCAGCTTGTTCGTCCTCGAGAGAACCCACGCCCTCGCGCGCCTGGCTGATTGCCGTATAAGCCAAGAACGCACCAAAAAGGTAAAACACCGCCGCGAAGCGGTTGATAATAACCGCCCCCATCAAAATGAATACGAGCCGAGCCAGGATGGCAATAACGATGCCCCAAAGCAACACCATTTGCTGGTCGCGTCTGGGCACCCGGAATCCTGTAATGATTATTATGAAGACGAACAGGTTGTCTAGCGACAAAGACTTCTCGGTTAGGAAGCCGGCCAGGTACTCGGTCCCGTACGTACCTCCCCAGATCGCCCATACGATCAGCGCGAACGAGAGCCCAATGCCAACGTAGATGCCAGACCAGATCGCGGCCTCTTTAAGAGTTGGTTCGTGGGGAGTGCGAATGTGGGCGAATATATCGAATACGATCATTGCGATGATCATGGCGGATAGACCTATCCACCCAAGAACATGAACGTCCAAATTATCCTCCGGTACTAAAAATACACGGAGGTCTCTTTCCGCCCTGAGGCTGTGGGACCGGGCCTTTGCCGTGATGACGACCCCACTGTTTGTGGAAGTACTCCCCTCCGCAGGCAAGTCTACAGGTCCAGCGGCCCCCGCGTTAACTCGCTCGGGCGAATGTGGCCTTTCGCATGAGGTTGAAAACTAGTACCAGAACTATCCCTATTAGCCCCGCCACAGCGATCACTTGCCAGGCCGCTGACGGGGGCACCACCAACGAAAACAGCTCCCTTAACTCCCCGTTCCACAACACGGTCGCCACGCCCGCTACCATAGCCAGAAGGAGTATTCCACGCCAGGTGAAAAGGGGTTTTGAAGCGAGGGCGAGCACGGTCGCAGAGATCAGCGCCAAGGTCATGGTGGCAGCTGTCGCAGCTACCTCGCGCTGCAGTTGCAGCTGCTCAGAAATCCACCAGTAGGCGAAAAATACACTTCCGGCGGCAACGATGCCGGCAGGGAGAGCCAGCGAAAGTGTTCTTCGCAGGAATCCTTTGCGGTAGCGCTGATTGGTTGGGGAAAAAGCCAAAATAAAGGCAGGCAGACCAATGAAGAAGACACTTATTAGCGTCAGGTGCCTGGGCAGGAACGGGTACGGGATGGCAAACATGGAAACCAACGCTGCTATTAGCGTGGCGTAGACCGTCTTAGTCAAGAACAGAGACGATACGCGTTCCATGTTGGCGAGTACTCTTCTTCCCTCAGCTACCACGGGCGGAAGTGCCGAAAACTCTCCGTTTAGCAGGACAATCTTTGCTGCCGCCTTTGTAGCGGGCGCCCCGGATCCCATGGCAATCCCCAAGTCGGCTTCTTTAAGGGCTAGCGAGTCATTGACCCCATCGCCCGTCATAGCTACTGTATGACCCTGGCTCTGCAGTGCCTGCACAATTTGTTTTTTTTGCTCAGGTAACACCCTGCCAAGCACTGCTACGTCTTGCAGCTTCTGCGCTAGCTCGCCAACTTCGTTGGGCAGGGCGCGCGCATCCAAGAACTGGCCTCCCGCAAGGCCCGCCTTAGTTGCCACCGCAGAGACAGTCACCGGGTTGTCGCCAGAAACGATCAGAGGGCGCACCCCCTGCTGCCTGAAGTAGGTTAGGGTTTGGGCCGCATCCGGGCGAAGCTGTTCCGTGCAGGCAATTAGCGCGCAGTCAACGGCCTCTTTTGTTCTTAATCCCGCCCCAATTGGGGCTTTAGCTAGCAGCAGTACCCGCGCCCCGGTCTGGGCTGCCTGCTGCACCAGCTGCAGGGTGTGGGGCTTTTGAGAAATGAGCTCAGGGGCCCCCAAATACCATGTGCTGCCCTGCGAGCTAAACGAGGACCACTTGCGCTGGGAATCGAACGGGTCCAATTCACCCTCTAGTGGATCGACCTGTAGCCCCTCGGCGATGGCTGCCGCAGTTTCGTTAACCCGATCTTGAACTAAGGCTGCGAGCGCCCGCGCATCTTGGAGACTTTGGTCGGCAAAGGCTTTGCCCGGATCCTTTGGACTGTCCCATATGTGAATAGGCCGCGGGTCGGCAGAAAGGTAGACGATGTCGCCAAGCTCTATTTTCCCGCTGGTGAGTGTGCCCGTCTTATCCAGGCAAAGAGTATCTACTCGCGCCAATACCTCCACTGCGGGCATCTGCTGCACCAGTACCCCCTTTTTCACTAGCGACAGCGAGGCGGTAGCGAAGTTTACAGAGGTTAAAAGCACTAGCCCTTGCGGAATCATACCGACGATGCCGGCCACTACAGCAAGTACTACTCCCTTCCACGCTCCGCCACCAATGGCATTGGCCCACCCCCCTGCTACGTGCAATTGGGACCAGGCAAGGATGATTACCAAAAACGGGATTGCTCTGCCAATCAATACAATGATCCGCTTGATCCCATCCGCTATTTCGGATTTGGCAAGACGGAACTTGCGGACGTCAGCTCCTAGCCTGCCGGCATAGGATTCTTTTCCTACGGCATCGACCTGGATTAGTGCAGTACCCGCAGTGACCGTAGCACCCGACAGGACTCGGTCCCCCGGTTTTTTCTTCTGCGGACGCGCCTCACCCGTAAGGATTGACTCGTCGCAGGTCAGTGAATCGGCTTCCTTTACAGTCCCATCGGCAGGTATTTGGTCGCCTCTGCGCAAAGTCAGCCAATCTCCTAGCACTATCTGATCGGGGCGCAGGCTTACCGCCTGCCCATCCCGGAGCACCTGCAGCGGAGCAGTGTTCAAAATCGCCACTTTGTCTAGCGTGCGTTTGGCCTTCCACTCCGTAAAAATTCCGGTTGCAGCATTTGTAACCAAGACGATCCCGAATACGGCATCTGGCCAGGATCCGAGTGCTATCACTACTACTAGACAAACCGCCAAGATAGCGTTGAAAAGAGTAAAAACGTTTGCTTTTACAATCTCGCTAAGAGGACGGGAAGTAGATATGTCTTGAACGTTGACTTTGCCGGCCGCGGTTAGTTCAGCGGCCTGGGCGCTACTGAGCCCCCTCATCTAGTTAGCTGCCTTCATCTGCCGCAGTTCCTTCTTCAAATCAGCAATTTCGTCGCGCAGTCTTCCTGCCACCTCAAATTGTAATTCAGCGGCGGCCGCATGCATTTGCTTTGTAAGATCTTCAATCAGACCTGTGAGATCGCCTTCTGCAGCTGAGGCAAGCCGAGCTCGCACAGAAAGGTCGGCCTCAGAAATATCTTTCCGCGTGGGTCCAGAGCGCGCGTTCCGGTAATGGCCTTCGAGTAGTTCCTCTGTATCGATATCCTCGCGGGCCAGCATATCTGTTACGTCAGAGATCTTCTTGCGTAGCGGCTGCGGATCGATTCCGTGTTTCTTGTTGTAGGCAATCTGTTTTTCGCGTCTGCGTTCAGTTTCGTCTATAGCAAAACGCATAGATTCGGTGATGTTGTCTGCATACATGTGCACCTCGCCAGATACATTTCGTGCAGCTCGCCCAATGGTTTGAATGAGTGAGGTGGTAGAGCGCAAGAATCCCTCTTTATCCGCATCCAAAATTGCCACTAGTGAAACCTCGGGCAGATCTAGCCCTTCGCGCAGCAAATTTATACCTACGAGCACATCGAATTTGCCCTGCCGCAATTCGCGGAGTAGCTCCACACGCCGCAACGTGTCCACGTCAGAGTGCAAGTATTCGACTCGAACGCCCCGCTCGGCAAAATAATCAGTCAGATCCTCCGCCATCTTCTTGGTCAAAGTCGTAACCAGCACACGCTCGCTCTTCTCGACCCGCTTTTGAATTTCGCCCAGCAAGTCGTCAATCTGCCCCTCTGTGGGTTTCACGACCACCTTTGGATCCACTAATCCAGTGGGGCGAATAATCTGTTCAACTACCCCGTCTGAGTGGTCCAACTCGTATTTCCCGGGAGTGGCCGAGAGGTATACCGTTTGGCCGATCCTCTCGAGGAACTCCTCCCACTTTAGAGGGCGGTTATCCATTGCGGACGGGAGCCGGAAGCCGAAATCAACTAGAGTGCGCTTGCGGGACATATCCCCCGCGTACATTGCTCCAATCTGCGGAACGGTAACGTGGGATTCGTCGATAATAAGTACAAAATCATCTGGAAAGTAGTCCAGCAACGTGTTGGGCGGAGTACCGGGACCGCGCCCGTCGATGTGCCGCGAATAGTTCTCGATGCCCGCGCAAGTGCCCACTTCGCGCATCATCTCGAGGTCGTAGGTTGTGCGCATGCGCAAACGCTGAGCTTCCAGCATTTTTCCTTCGCGTTCCAGAACAGCCAGTCGCTCCCCCAATTCCTTCTCGATAGATTCAAGGGCCCGTTCCATACGTTCTGGGCCTGCTACGTAGTGCGAGGCAGGAAAAATGAACACCTGTTCTTCCCTGCGCACGACGTTGCCGGTCAGTGGGTGCAACGTGGTCAAGGCTTCTATCTCGTCGCCAAACATCTCGATTCGGATGGCTAGCTCTTCGTAGACGGGGATGATCTCGATAGTGTCTCCGCGCACTCTAAAGGTGCCCCTGGTAAAGGACATGTCGTTGCGCTGGTATTGCATAGTCACGAACTGGCGCAGCAGGGTGTCGCGGTCGATCTCCATCCCCACCTCCAGAGCCACCATGCGCTCTACATATTCTTGTGGAGTGCCCAGACCGTAGATGCAGGAAACCGAAGATACTACTACGGTGTCGCGCCTGGTAAGGAGCGAATTTGTAGCAGAGTGGCGTAACCTTTCGACCTCGTCATTTATAGACGAATCTTTCTCGATGTAGGTATCCGTCTGCGGCACATAAGCTTCGGGCTGGTAATAGTCGTAGTAGGAAACGAAATATTCGACCGCGTTGTTTGGCAGCAACTCTCTAAACTCGGCCGCCAGCTGGGCGGCCAGAGTCTTGTTAGGCTCCATAACCAGGGTGGGTCGCTGTATTTTTTCTATAAGCCACGCTGCCGTAGCTGACTTACCTGTGCCAGTGGCACCGAGTAGCACTATGTCTTTTTCACCGTTATTAATGCGTTCGGCAAGTTCGGCAATTGCCGCAGGCTGATCGCCCGAGGGCGAGAACTCGCTAACGACTTCAAAGCGCTTGTCCTTGCGTTCTACAGTTGGAAAATCGCTCATCATGCCCTTTCTAGCAGTGCCGGCCACAGCTCGGTGGCCACGGCCTTTTCTACTTTGTCACGTTCACCAGCGTTGTTCACCACTACGTTCGCTACCGCGAACCGTTGAGCGTCGGTAGCCTGGGCGCGAATCCGAGCGCGGGCGTCTGTTGCGCTCAGGCCCCGCTTTACCAACCGTTGGATGCGCACTGGGGTCGGGGCCCAAACGATCACGTTCACCGCCGCCCGGAAACCGGTCTCGACTAACAGTGGGATGTCGTAGACGCATATTTGCCCCGGGTCCGCCTGCGCTAAGAAATCGCGTGCCCTCAGGTTTATTAGCGGGTGCATTATCCTATCTAGCTCAGTGCGCGCCGCCGGGTCGGCAAACACCAGCTTTGCGAGTTGTTGGCGATCCAGGGCCCCATCTGGAGTGAACACGCCTGGGCCGAACGCCTCCCACAGCTGCGGCAGTGCAAGCCCTGACTTGGACGTGAGCTCGCGAGATATCTGGTCGGCGTCTACGACCTTTGCTCCCAACGAGGCAAGCGCGGCTGATACCGTGGACTTACCGGCCCCGATTCCCCCAGAAACAGCTACTTGCAGCCCGCTGCCAGTGTCGGTAGGTAAGTCTAAGAACAAGATTGGTGATTCAGAGCCCACCATGCCAGTCTATCCTGCACGTGTGCTAATGCATGCCGAAAGCACTAGTCAGAGACAATAATTAGTGAAACACTGATAAATGTTTTTTATTCCCTGACAGTTAAGAGCGTAATGACATCGTCAACCGAAGTTTCGCAGAACAAATCTAAAAGGAAAAAAGTAGATTATGCAGTAGCGGGGGTTTCCAAGTGGGTGTTTTACCCGTCGGTGGTGCTGCTAATACTGTTTGTACTGAGCGCGATCGTTTTTCCGCAGCAATTCGAAGCCGCCATTTCTACAGTCTCTAGCCAGATCGTAGACTCCTTTTCTTGGTACTACGTCCTAGTCGCCACCGGCTGCGTAATTTTCGCCCTCGTCGTGGCATTTAGCAAGTTCGGCGACCTAAAGCTAGGCAAAGATGACGAGGAACCTGAATATTCCACAATTTCGTGGTTCGCCATGCTCTTTGCGGCAGGCATGGGCATTGGGCTGGTTTTTTACGGCGCAGCGGAACCTCTTTCACACTTCATGACTCCCCCGCCGGGAGCCTCCACTACCGAGGCAGAGCATGCACGCATGGCAATAGGCACTAGTTTCTTGCACTGGGGCATGCACCCGTGGGCCATCTACGCGATAGTCGGGCTCGCCATCGCCTGGGCCGGATTCCGAAGGGGACGGCCCATGTCCATCCGCTGGACTCTCGAGCCCGTACTCGGCGAAAAACGAGTCAAAGGACACTTCGGAGACGTTGTCGACGCGGTGGCAGTAATTGGCACCGTACTAGGCATTTCCACCTCTCTAGGGCTAGGGGTGAACCAGGTTGCTGCAGGAATCGAATACCTAACCGGATACCACGCCACCAAGACCGTCCTAATCATCCTCGTGATTGTAATCTCTGCGCTGGCTGCACTTTCCGTAGCCTCTGGTTTGGATGCTGGCATCAAATTTCTGTCGAACACCAACCTAGTAGTAGCTGCCCTGCTCGCCTTTGCAGTAGCAGCTCTAGGCCCCACCACATTCTTGCTAAACGAATTCGTGCAAGATTTGGGTACCTATTTTGGAAATCTAATTGACATGTCTTTTAGAACCTTCCCCTTCCAAGGAATAAAAGGTACCGAGTGGCTTGCTTCTTGGACCACGTACTACTGGGGCTGGTGGATGGCCTGGTCCTCGTTCGTAGGTGTGTTCATTGCACGCATTTCTAAAGGACGCACGGTACGCGAATTCATTGTCGGAACTATTGCGGCACCCACGTTAGTAACTTTCGTCTGGTTCGCAATTATGGGCGGAAATGCGCTCTACCAAGAGATGTTCCGCAATGTTACTTTCGCAGGAGCTGACGGGAATATAGACGCCAACACCGCCTTCTTCCAGTCGCTAGAGCATTTGCCGGCCTCACAAATACTGTGCGGTGTGGCAATGATCGTGATCGTGATCTTCTTCGTCACATCTTCAGATTCGGGCTCATACGTAATCTCGATGCTCTCGACCGCAGGCAACCCGGATCCCTCACTGTGGGTGCGACTAACCTGGGCAGCTATGACGGGAATCGTAACCGCCGCAGTGTTGGGCTCGGCTTCGGCAGATATCGGACTGGCTGCGCTGCAGTCGCTCTCTATTATGGGAGCGCTACCATTCTCGCTGGTAATAATTGGAATGGCGGTATCTATCTGGAAAAACCTCGGAAAAACCAAAAAAGAGCTGGACAAGCAGGATCGGCAGATTCGCCACGCCATGCTAGTACAGGCAATATCCGAGGAGGTTACCGAAAACATCACCTCAGAGAAGGCCGGTACGCGACACCGCCCCAGGCCAATCACGGTTGCCCCCGAAGTGCGACGGTATCTGCGTTCCTTCCGCGCCCAAAGAAGGCATAAGTAAGTAGACATAAAAATACTCCCCTTGCGGGGAGTATTTTTATGTCTACTTTAGAGAATAGGCATCTGAATCTGAATAGGTCTGCGCGTAGATATCCAGGGCTTCGGGTTCAGTTATCATAACGGCCACTGAGCAACCTACCAACAAAAGGGCCCCGATAATCGCAGGAATCGGCGAAGACAGCACTGCTCCAGCGATTATTAGCAGTAGCCCTGCGCTAAATACGCAGGCGTAGCAAATCGACCTCACGTCTTTCTTTACACCCGTTACTGCTTTTACCTTTACCATCGCATTTTCCTTCCATCCTCGTAGCCTCTGCCTACTAGGCGCTTATTATTTTGGGGGAAGTAATCCCGCGCATACAAGTGCACTGCTCTCCATTAGCGCGCGCTATTTTCATTAACATGGAAAAGCACTTCCCGTAGGCTCCGGCCACTGCTCCAGTTTGGCCAAATCACAACCCTTTTGTAACCCTTGTAACCTTAGTTACATTTATAGAATTCAAGATTTTTAGAGCGCGCTAAAAGAGGGGAGGTTCCCCTCCCCTCTTTTAGCTCCTTGCTTGTTATAGCTCGCCACAGATAGGCTTTTGCATCCAATCCCTTATTTCACTGGCACTCAGCCCTTGCGAAAGCAAAAAGACGAGTTTCGCGTACACTGCCTCGAGGGTCATGTCTGCAGCTCCGACGCAACCGACTTTGGCGAGCACCTCGCCTGTTTCGTACGCTCCGAGCACCACCTCAGCCTGCATACACTGCGAAGAGATAACCACGGGAACTCCGCCCGAGACCAGGTCCTTTATCACGTCCACAAAGCCCGGTTCATCCGAGGGACAGTTTCCCACCCCAAAGGCTCGAATTATCACTGCTTCTGGAGCCGGAGTAAGCAACGCCCGCAACCTCTGCGCCGTAATACCCGGGACTAGATCTACAACTGTTACGTCGTGACGGGCGTACCTGCGTATCTCTTCTTTGGGAAGGTTCCCTGCGGTCGCTCCCATTTCAAGGCTATTCCAATGCCAGGGCCCGCCTGCCGTGGCCAGGGGTGGAATTACCGGCGAAGCAAACCCCTCGAAACCCCACGAAGAGACTTTCGTGGTCCGGTTGCCCGCAAGTAGGTGGTCACCAAAGTAGAGGCTCACACCGCCCACTTTCCCCGAAGACGCAGCAGTGAGGGCTCCCATAACATTCTTGCCCGCATCAGAGCCAGGCGCTCCCAGAGGTAGTTGCGAACCGGTAATTACCACTGGCTCTTTTGCTCCCACGCGGGCATATGACAGTGCTGCTGCCGTATAACTCATCGTGTCAGTACCGTGCAAGATCACGAAAGCATCCGCATCTTCCGCCTTAATGGCATCCAATATTGCCTGCCAGTCGGCGGGGGTTGCGTTCGAAGAATCTATAAGCCTGGGAAGCTCAGTCAGCTCGGCTACGCCGTCGAGGTCAGTGCCGGCAAGCAATTTTTCGAGCCATCCCTGCAGATCAGCCCCGGGAACTAGACCGTTCGGGGAAGATACCATGCCAATGGTACCCCCGGTGTAAATTACCGAAATCCGCATTTTTACTCCTTAGGAAGCTCCTCAATTTCGCTATCTAGCATCGAATCCATCAGGTCTGGATCGATTCTATTTCGAACGGCGAACCACCCAATTATCATCGCTAGGGCAACCCCCAAGAACATTAGCAGCGTCTGCCTGCCAATACCCTCTGTATCGAATGCCATCGAAACAATGACCCCGGCGAAGAAAATGATTGCTATGAGGTTAGACCACGGTGCAAACGGCAATCGGTAATCCGGACGCGTCGCTTCACCGGCCCTCGCTTTGCGCACAAACACCCAGTGGGAAACCAGAACCGAAATCCAGGTCCCCGCGATGCCGATAGCGGCCAGATTCATGACAATTTCGAAGGCATTTGTGGGATAGATGTAGTTAATTAGAACCCCGAGGAGGCCTAGCAGCGCGGTAATTGCAATCCCCCCGGTGGGAACTTTGTGTTTGTTCAGCTTCGCAGCAATTCGCGGCGCTTCCCCGGCAACCGCCATTGAGCGGAGAGTACGACCAGTCGCGTAGAGGCCGGCGTTTAGCGACGACAGCGCCGCGGTAAGCACGACCACCTGCATAATGTCTCCGGCGTGCGGAACTCCAATGCCGGTAAAGAAGGTGACGAATGGGGATTCATCTTTAGAATAGGCAGTCCACGGGAGCACCAAAGTCATAAGAATGACCGAGCCGACATAGAAGAAGGCAATGCGGAAAATCATGGAGTTAATTGCCTTGGGAAGCACGTGGCGCGCCTCGGCAGCCTCGCCTGCAGCTACACCTACCATCTCGGTGCCACCAAAAGCGAAGATAATTCCCAAAGAAAGGGTAAACATTGGCAGTACCCCCATGGGGAAGAAACCGCCGTTTGCAGTCAGATTGTGAATGCCGGCAGTTTCCTGGCCAACTGCAGCTCCTGTAACAATTGCCCAAATCGCGATCACCATGAACGCCAAAATAGCCGCAATTTTAATGGCAGCAAACCAAAACTCAAACTCGCCGAAGAACTTTACGGAAAAGATGTTCAGAGTGAAGACCACGGCAAGCGCAAGAGCCGCCAATATCCATTGCGGAATATGGCTAAATGCAGCCCAGTAGTGTAGATAAAGGGCGACTGCAGTAATATCTGCCATCACCGTAACCGCCCAATCCAAGAAGAATAGCCAGCCAGTTGTATAGGCTGCCTTTTCACCTAAGAATTCACGCGCGTAAGATACGAACGCACCCGAAGAGGGGCGGTGAATTGTAAGTTCCCCTAGAGCTCTTACCATAATGAATGCAAAAAATCCGCAAAGCGCATATGAGATCGCCAGCGCGGGACCGCCTTGCGCTAATCGACCACCGGCCCCTAAGAAGAGCCCGGTCCCAATCGATCCGCCAATCGCGATCATTTGGACGTGTCGGTTCTTCAACGCTTTTTCGTAGCCGACGTCTGACTTGTCTTGTCTAACTTCGTGGTGTTCTACCTCAGACATTTTGAGGTCCTTTTCTGTAGATTTGAAACAGTAACTATCTACCACCCAATCAATCGCTCCCTCTGAGTCTTAAGTCACGGGCGGTAAAGAGATTACAAAGACTGCACCTAAGATTCATAATTAACACGTGGAGCTCTGATATCTGAACTAGCTTCACGCTCCTCATTGAGCGCTGCGTCATTTTACTGTTCTTGAACCCTTCACACTCCTTCTGAACTGCGGGTATTAAAATACGAGCCAACATATATTCACCATTGAATATTTATCTGTAGCTCTTCCAAAACTATACAAGACGTTTTCCGATATTACCTAGATTATGCGCAATTAAATATTCCATTTTCATGAAACACGCTCTTTAAAACACTAGTGGCGTGGCCCATTAATGGACCACGCCACTAACTAATTAGCGATTGGAGGATTCTACCTGCTTTTGCGCATTCTCCAACGCATTAGCTGCTTGTACTTGGGCAGCTTCCTTTTCTTCCACGTTAGCCTGCGCTGCTTGCTGATGACGTTCGGCGCTTCTTACCTCGCTCGTTGCCCTGTCGACCGCGTCCTCGGCACTTTCGGCCCTAGCTTCGTCCTCGGCGAGGGTTCGCTGGTCCGCCTCTGCAGCAGCCGCATCCTCTGCAGCCACCTGTTTCGCCTTGGCTACCTGCGAATTTTCAACGGTATCTTCCTCTGCCCGTACGCGCGCGGCTGCCGCCGCCTCAACCCCCTTAGCCGTTTGCACATCGGTTAGAGTCCGCTCATGCTCTGCCTGCGCCTGGGCAGCATTCTCTTCAGCTTCACCGGCTCTGGCCGCAGCCCGCTCCGCTTCACCTCGAGAGAGTGCAACCTTTTCCTTTGCCTCTTCAACCTTCTTAACAGCCTGAGAGCCGTCCGCATAACCAGCTGGCAGCTCGGTGGGTGCGTCGTCACCGCTGGGGGTGTACGAGGTTGAAATGCCCTGCGGCTTGCCTTCGTAGGTGATATCGCCGGTGACATCCACGCCTACTATAGGTTCACTGGAGGCTACCTTATAGGACTCCTCCGGAGGAAGTTTGCCCTCAGAATACATGCGATGTGTGGCGTAGACGCCTCCTGTTTTGGTCGTAACTACCCCTAGCCCCTGGTAGGTCCAGGTTGCTCTAAGCATGTTGGTGTTATGGCCAGGAGACTTTTTCCAAGCGTCGAAAATCTCGTCGGCAACTACTAGCGGGCTCATCCACTTCCCGCCCCCAACCCAGGCGATATTTTCGGCGTACATGTATTTAAGTCCGTCCGCGTACTTTGGATCTCCTTTAGTAAGGGCTGGATTAGTGTGCTCAAACGTGTTCGTGTCTGCCATAAACTGAGACCACACCTTAGAGGCATGGTCCGCAGCATGGTTGGATACCAAAGGTTGGGCATTCGCCTTCACTCGGTAAGCGTTAATCTTCTCCATGAGCACGTGCGCGATCATGGTCTCTCGGTCTCGAACCGAGACCTTCCTCCAGTCCCCTATTGGCCAGGCCTGGGTGTGCCCGTCTGCAGCTTTCGCTTTTTCATAGGCAACTTGCGCCTGGCCTGCAACTACTTCGGCCTCACTCGCAATTTCACGCGCCTGCAAAGCCTCAGATCGGGCATCCTCCAGACGTTCACGAGCTGCCTGTTCTGCAGTACTTGCCTTCGCTACACTTACTCTGGCTGCCTCCAACCTGCTGCGGGCCTGCTGCAGCTGCCCATTGGCCTTTTCTTGCAAGGCAGCCAAGGCCTGGGCGCTGCGCTGCGCCCTTCGGCTACTGGAAGTAGCCTTCTGGCGAGCCTTCGCTAGGGCATCCTTTGCGGCCGAGAGCTCTGAGCGAGCAGCCGAAAGATTTTGCTGCTTCTTCTGCAACTGCAGATTCGCTCCCCGGAGAATGGTCCTAGCCTGCTCCGACGCAGCCCTAGCCTGCTCGTAGGATTTCTGGGCGAATCCGACAGCTTCCGAAAGGGAGCCTTCTTGGGTTCCACCCTTACCTTCATCTTCTGCCGACTCATTCTGTTTGGGCGGATCCTCGGGCCTCGCCGAATCCTTCCCGGTCGCCTCTGTCTGCTCGTTCCCCTTAGACGGTTTATCCTGCCGATCGCCTTTAGCGGGTTTAGGAGGGTTAGCCTGCTCAACCGGCATGGGCAGTTCGCCCGACTGCGTAGGATGCGCAGATGTACTAGACGTTCTCTGCTCGCTAGCTTCACTCGTCTGTCCTCCAGAGGGGTACGGGCTCCCTCCCGCAGGGCCCTTGTAGCTCCAAGTGGGAGCCTTCTTGCCGCCGGGAACTGCAGATGGAAAAGCCGGATCAATCAATCTAGAATCGCTATCTTCAGTCCATCCAGATCCACTTTGTTCCCCAGGGGCAACTAGTGGAGGTGCCCCGGCTTCGGTTCCCTGCCCAGACGAGCCGGATTCATCCGTCTCGTTTTGCGGAGGCGTCTTTTTCTCCTGCTTGGGCTTTTCAGTTGGCGTCGACGGAGAGTCGTTTTTTGCTATCGAGTTTCCCTCGCGCTGGAAGCGATCAGTTGCGTTTTTACTGCCGGTAGCGCATCCGCCTAACGCAGCTACGGTCAAAGCAGCGAGCGCAGAGGCCGCAACAACTTGCCGAGGGCGAAACATGTTCCTGTTGGCCAATTTCTACTCCTTCTTAGAAATCTTCACTATTAGGTGCGTTCGCCCACGCAGCGAGCGCACCAAGGCAGCCACAGGATTGCACCGCCACCGTAAAAAAGACACCTCATTCGAGGGAGTATGAGGGAGCTAACTCAGAAAATTTATTACTGCAGGAAAGCTGAGGTAAACACAATAGGCTTTAGTCCCAGAGAAAGACTATTCGTTGGAATAATGCGGAATTTATACCAGCCCTTAATATTTGGCAAGACATTGGAGCAAAACCTTCAGTAACGCATCAAAATGCCAAATAAAAAAGATCCGCAACTTTGCTGCGGATCTGAAATTTTGTGGAGCTAGGGGGATTCGAACCCCCGACCTCTTCCATGCCATGGAAGCGCGCTACCAACTGCGCCATAGCCCCTTGAGCTGTTCCGTTCGGACTCCATAAGTTTAGCGGGAGTGGCCCAGAAAAACCAAATCCAGAACGCGTGGCACTGGTCACGCTTTCTGGGAGGTAGCTAAACGCCCAGGTTATGGTGGGTTATTCGCCATCCTGGAGTACGTTTTGCTGAGGCAAGCACCGACCAGTGGCAGTTGTCTGGCCCCCCTATTCCCTGCCAACTAGAAGCATCTAATCCCAGCACCCCGGCAATACCTTGGCTGATAGCGGAACCGTGGGATACAACAAGGGCTGTCCCCTCGAGGTGTGCAGCTATTTCTGAGATAGCCGCGCTGATACGCTCGGCAACCTGCGCACGTGGTTCTATTCGCAACCTGGGGCATTCGCCAGATTCCTTATAAAACGAATATTCCTGACTAAATTCGCTTTGAAATTCGCCGAAGGTGTGTCCCTCCACCAGACCGTAGCTTCGTTCCAGAAGCCGGTCGTCGACCTCGACAGCAAGGCCAACCAGATCAGCCACAGCCCTCGCCGTAACTTTGGCACGGCTCAGCGGAGAAGAAACAATGCGTTCAAAATCAAATTCTTCTGCCAAAACCCGCGCAGCCCGTGCAGCCTGTTGTCTACCGGTCTGATTCAACCCGATATCAATTCGGCCTTGGTAGCGCCGCTGAAGGTTGTAATCCGTTTGCCCGTGGCGCAAAAACACTATCTGACTCATGCAGTTACCGCAGTCTGAGAAATCCCAAGGTCGCCAGAGACATCTATCCTAGGACAATCCTTCCACAGGCGCTCTAAGCCGTAATAGTGGCGTTCTTCAGGTTGGAAAACGTGCACCAGCAGCCCATCGGCCTCCAGAGCCACCCACGTAGCCTCCTGCAAACCCTCGCGGCGGCTCACCTTGAAACCGGCCTCGAGCAAGTCTTCTTCTACCGCAGACACGACAGCCCCCACCTGCCTGTCCGTATCGGCGCTAACTAGAAGAAACGCATCGACAAAAGGCAATCTAGAAGAAACATCGATCGCAACAATATCGTCTGAAAGTTTATCTGCCGCAGCTTTGGCGGCAACGTGAACAGCGGACAGTACAGTATCGCTAACAGCCACAGGGCTCCTAAGTTAATTCGATTGTTCTTGTTGGGCCAGGCCCACCTCCAGCATAGCGAGGAAGTTAGCCCTTCAGCACTAGACACGAACTTTTTCGAACTTCACCTACCTGTTGCCCGAAGGTTGCAGGTCCTGATAAAGCTCGTATTTATCCACGTAGCGCACGACCCCGTCGGGAACCAAGTACCAGATGGGAGCTCCCCGCGAAGCGCGCTCGCGCACGTCGGTCGAGGAAATCGCCAAAGCAGGCACCTCGAGCAAGCTCATTACGGCACTTCCCCCAACCCCCTCGGGCAATTCATGCCCAGGGCGGGACACCCCCACAAAATGAGCTAACTTAAACATTTCCTGGTGGTCTTTCCACTGCATAATTTTCGCTAGTGCATCGGCACCAGTAATAAAGAAAAATTCTGCCCCAGGACGCTCCTTACGCAAATCCCTAAGAGTATCGATCGTATAAGTAGTACCACCCCGATCAATGTCGACCCTGGAAACCGTAAACCGAGGATTTTCGGAAGTAGCAATTACAGTCATCAAGTACCGGTGTTCCGGCGGGGTAACCCTGCGTCCCTTCTTGAAAGGCTGGGTTGCAGTAGGAACGAAAATAACCTCGTCCAGGTTGAAAACATCCTGCACTTCCGAAGCAGCGACCAAGTGGCCGTTGTGAATAGGATCGAAAGTTCCACCCATAATGCCGATGCGTTTTGATTTTGTTCCTGGCCCCACTGCCATGTCTCTACCTTCCCGAAGATAGGAAAATAATACTCGCTTTGCGCGCCATTTTACTTCCTAATGTGTCCCTCCCCCGTATATATCCAGGTAGTGGTGGTAAGTTCCTCAAGCCCCATTGGCCCCCGAGCATGCATCTTCTGAGTTGAAATACCGATTTCCGCACCCAAACCAAGCTGGCCGCCATCGGTAAATCGAGTGGATGCATTCACGGCAATCGCAGCACTGTCCACGCGAGCGATAAATTCGGATACAACCCGGGTATCGGTCGCAAGAATAGCCTCCGTGTGGCCAGAGGAGTGCTTGCCAATAAAATCAGTCGCCTCTATGACCCCGTCAACTATCTTTACAGCAATATCCATAGACAAATATTCGCGATCCCAATCCTCGTTGGTAGCTACCTGGGCACCGGGGAACATTTTTCGGACCTCGGGATCTGCATGCAAAGTAACCCCCGCCTGCGTCAGCGCCTCGCAGAGGCGCACTTTTGCCTGCTCAGGCAGGGCTGCATCGAGTAGTAGAGTCTCTGCAGCATTACAGACCCCCACCCTAGAGGTCTTAGCATTCAAAACGACTGCCTCGGCCTGGTCAATATCCGCACTAGCAGACACGTAAATGTGACAGTTTCCAGTGCCGGTCTCGATTACAGGGACCTTAGCATTTTCAACTACCGCCTGAATCAGAGAATGGCCTCCACGCGGAATGAGTAGATCAATGTAGCCACGTGCCTCCATGAGGGCACTCGCCCCGGGCCTGCCTAAGTCGTCCAGGGAGACGATCAAATCTGCGCAAAAACCAGATTCGACTAACGCCTGTCCTATTACCCGAATCAATTCTTCATTCGAGTTTCGAGCGGCAGAACCACCTCTGAGCAAAGCGGCGTTACCAGATTTTAGCGCCAGGGCAGCCACGTCGACGGTTACGTTAGGGCGGGCCTCGTAGATTACCCCGAGAGTCCCAATTGGGACCCTCTTCTGGCAAAGTTGAAGACCATTCTCGAGGTTCTGTCCACGCACTACCTTCCCCACCGGATCAGGAAGCGAAACCACCTCTTTTATCCCCCGGCAAATCTGCTCCAAGCGGGCCCTCGACAATGCTAGGCGGTCTAGTAGGCCTTGGCTCATGTCCTGCTCTTTGCCACGGGCTATGTCAAGCTGATTTGCCCCCACGATCGTATCGGCATTAGCGCACAGAGCAGCGGCAATGTTTTCGAGCGCAGCATTCTTCCGCCAGGTTGCAGCTGCACGCAGTTCCTTCTGTGCGCGTGCCGCGCGTTGAGCACGGGCGCGTACTTCTTTCGTAATTTCGCTCCTCATATTCCCGCCACCTCTAAATCAGCCTCGTTCATCGACATATCGTCACGGTGTACAACAGGACGTGCAACTTCCCCTGCTGCCTCGATCTTTACGGAAGTAAGCCCCTTAATATGCTCGATTTCTGTTGAATCAAACCCTACGACCCCTCTACCGAGTTCTTGATTTCGATAACGCACTTGCACCACTGAACCAGCCGGGAACTCCCCTTCGACACTCACAACTCCGGCGGCCAATAGCGAAGAGTGGCCACGCCCAATAGCCAGAGCTGCACCCTTGTCGATATCTATCGCACCGGCCACGCGCGCCGCGTCTGCTATCCAATCCGCCCTCGACGGACGTCGCTTCCCCGTGGCCTTAAACCAAGTTCCGGTATCGGCCCCATCCAAGCCTCGGCCCAAATTGTCAGCAGATAGCAGCAGCGTGTCTATTCCTGCGCTAGTAGCCATTGCGGCTGCGTGCAGCTTTGTAACCATTCCCCCGGTCCCAATTTCTTTGCCGGCCCCGCTCGCCTGCACGTTCGCAATATCGGAAAACGTTCGCACAGTGCTAATGCGTTTTGCCCCCGCAACAGCAGGCGGCTTATCGTATAGGCCATCCACGTCAGTAGCTAGCACAAGCAAATCTGCATCGACGAGCTGGGCAACTAGAGCAGCAAGCCGGTCGTTGTCACCAAAGCGAATTTCGCCTGTAGTAACCGCGTCATTCTCGTTTACTATCGGCACCACGCCCAGGCTGAGTAGCTTTTCAAAGGAAGCTTTAGCGTTGGTGTAGTGGCTCCGACGCATTACGTCGTCGCCGGTCAGCAGTATTTGTGCTACAAGTTTGTGATGAGCCTGGAAGGCAGCCGACCAGCGGGCTACCAGCAGCCCCTGCCCCATAGCCGCACATGCTTGCACGGCAGGTAAATCACGAGGACGCCGACCAAACCCCAGCGGGGTTATGCCTGCGGCCACCGCGCCCGAAGAAACTATAACTGCCTGTCCCCCACGCGCACACCGGTTCGCAACCAGCGCTGCAACCCGATCCAAGCGATTCAGATCCAAGCCGCCATCTGCACGAGTCAGAGAAGAAGAGCCAAGTTTTATTACCACCCTTCGGGCGGTCGCTATTTTTTCTACTGGTCGGGATCCGTCCACAGTCCTTCTTCTTTCTCGGCTGCGAGCTCAGAGCGGGCAGCAGTTTTCGCATCCATGCGCGCGTAGTAGTCGCGTCGTTTTTCCTCGCGAGTTGGTCTGGAACGCTGCTGCAACCGAAGATCCTCGCCCCTTCTACCCAGCAGCTCTGCCCCGGTTGACATGGTGGGCTCCCAGTCGAATAAGACTCCATCTGTTAGATCGCCAATAACCACGGTATCCCCGGCACGGGCTCCGGCCTCCAGTAGGAGCTCTTCCACCCCGGCGGCATTAAGCCGGTCAGCCAAGTAACCCACTGCCTCGTCATTGCCGAAGTCAGTCTGTATTACCCAACGCTCGGGTCGGCGTCCTCGAATCTGGAATAAAGGTTCCCCATCGCGAGTGTGCTTGGTAACGGTAATCTTTGGCGGCCCTACGGGCACGGGGCGAATAATCGGACGCGACTCCTGCGCCGCAGGCATTTTCGCCCGCTCTTCCTCGACCAGCTTTCCCAGAGCAAAAGACAGCTCCCGCAACCCGGAATGAGTGACAGCTGAAACCTGGTATATGGGCCACCCCTTATCCGCGAGAGACTCACGCACCAAATCGGCCATATCAGAACCATCGGGTATATCGGTCTTATTTAGCACGATCACGCGCGGCCGCTCGCTAAGCGGAATCACGCCCTCGAGCTTATCCAGATCAGACTGATAGTTGGCTAACTCGTCCTCGATGACTTCCAGATCGTCTGCAGGATTGCGCTCCGGTTCAAAAGCAACCGTGTCGAGAACGTGAACGATCACCGAACAACGCTCAATGTGGCGCAAGAAATCCAATCCCAGCCCCTTCCCCTGGGAGGCTCCCGGTATCAGACCGGGCACGTCAGCGACCGTGTAGCGGAACTGATCCGCCTTCACTACCCCAAGATTAGGAACCAATGTAGTAAACGGATAATCAGCGATCTTTGGACGTGCCGCCGACAGCGCCGCGATAAGAGAGGATTTCCCAGCCGACGGGTAACCGACCAACGCGACATCTGCAACCGATTTCAGCTCAAGTACTACAGTTGCCTCCGTTCCCGGTTCGCCGAGCAAAGCAAACCCCGGAGCCTTTCGTTTCTTTGAGGCTAAAGCAGCGTTTCCGGCTCCCCCGATTCCCCCGGCGGCAATCAGATATTCCTGCCCCTCACTACTCAAATCCGCAAGCACATTGCCCTGCTGATCTTTTATGACGGTACCCTCAGGGACCGGCAAAATCAGATCTTCCCCGTTCTTACCAGAGCGCAAATCCCCCATTCCTGGGGTGCCGTTAGCTGCCCTTCGGTGAGGTAAGTGGTGAAAATCCAACAAAGTAGTGGTACCCAAATCAACGCGGGCAATCACAGATCCACCATTACCGCCATTACCACCATCGGGACCGCCCAACGGCTTATATTTTTCGCGCCGGATAGATACACATCCATGTCCGCCGTTTCCACCAGCAGCAGAGAGGGTTACTCGATCTACAAAGTTAGCCATTGGTTACTCCTTACAAGTAGCCAGGATATACAAAAGTGGGGGCGGACAAGGAGTCCGCCCCCACTGCAGCCTAAAAGTTAGGCAGTGACGATATTTACAACCTTGCGGCCGTGGCGGGTGCCGAATTCGACGGCGCCGGCTGCCAGGGCGAACAGGGTGTCATCCTTGCCACGGCCGACGTTGACGCCGGGGTGGAAGTGGGTGCCACGCTGACGGACCAGAATCTCGCCTGCGTTTACAGTCTGACCGCCGAAACGCTTCACACCAAGGTGCTGCGCGTTCGAATCACGGCCGTTGCGGGACGAACTAAGACCCTTCTTAGTTGACATATTTTCACGCTTCCTTAGTTGTAAAGATCAGGCGATCGAGGTGATCTTGACCGCGGTCAGTGGTTGACGATGCCCCTGACGCTTGCGGTAACCCGTCTTGTTCTTGTACTTGATGATGTTGATCTTCGGGCCCTTGGTGGGCTCGAGGACCTCTGCCTTGACAGTTGCCTTTTCCAGGGCGGAGGCATCGGTGGTGACCTTGTCACCATCGCCGATCATGACGGGCTGGAAGGTGACCTCGTCACCTACTGCTGCATCCAGCCGGTCGACGACGATAACGTCTCCGACGGAGACCTTCTCCTGGCGGCCACCGGCCTTGACGATCGCGTAGACCACGTTAGACTCATTCCTCTTGTTGATATGGACAAATTTTTTAAAACAGCCTGGGCTGCTCGCGCAACTAGCGCACCGACGATCAAGACTACGCGGTTTATGACCCCTTGGGCAACCGCCTTGGCTCGATTGTATGCGACATCACGCCTAGCGAATCATAACCCCGCTCCCACTGCTGGCAGAGTCAGTTTTCACCGGCGCTGAGGTTGCTGCACGACGCCTAGAACGCCGCTTCGGAGCCTGCTTAGAACCGCCCTCCGATTCAGGCTTCCTTTCGGGGAGCTGAATCTCGGAGAGATCCATCTTCGCAGCTGGTTTAGTTTCGACACGAGTTTTTACCTCGGGAAGTTCTATTTGTGGCGTATTCCGCTTTTCTTTAGCTTCCTTGCGGCTGCTCTTCGACTTAGCAGCTTTCCTCTTAGACCCACCCTTCTCATGTTCGGGGCGGGCTTCGCCCTCGGCGGACTCGTCATGAGACCTCTCGGCTGCCTTTGCTATTGCTGCCAACGTGTCACGAGTTTTCTGATCAGCCTCGTGGACGTGCTCAGAAGATTGCTCGCCCTTTGCGGAAGCGGCCTTGCGCTTCTGGGCTGCCTTGCGATCCTTCTTGTTAGCGGCAGCGTTGGTTTCGCCACGCTCTACGGGATGCTGGTGAACAATGAAACCCCGCCCGTCGCAGCACTCGCAGGGAGTCGAGAAGGCTTCAACTAGCCCCTGGCCGACACGTTTTCGAGTCATCTGAACCAGGCCCAGAGCGGTTACCTCAGTTACCTGGTGACGCGTGCGGTCTCTGCCCAGGCACTCAATTAGGCGCCTAAGCACGAGCTCGCGATTAGATTCAAGCACCATGTCGACAAAATCGATCACAATGATGCCACCGATATCGCGCAACCGCAGCTGCCGCACTATCTCTTCTGCGGATTCCAAGTTGTTCTTTGTAACAGTTTCCTCGAGGGTACCCTGTTTGCCACCAGTGTACTTGCCGGTATTTACGTCGATCACCGTCATAGCTTCGGTGCGGTCGATAATCAGATACCCACCAGAGGGCAACCAAACCTTGCGGTCCATACCTTTGGCAAGCTGTTCGTCGATTCTATGAGAAGCGAAAATGTCCTGGTTCTTTGCCCACTGGTGAACTCGGTCAAGCAGATCTGGACTCAATTCCTCCACGTAGTCGTGGATGGACTTGTAAGCGTCCTTGCCCTGAATTTGGAGGGAGTTGAAATCTTCGTTAAAGATGTCGCGCACCACCCGCAGGGCCAATTCAGGCTCACCTTTTAGCAGCAAGGGGGCTTTGGTGGCCTTTGCAGCCTTGTCTTGGACAGACTGCCATTGGTTCGCTAGACGCTCTATGTCGGCTCGGATCTGTTCTTCGCTAGCACCCTCTGCAGCCGTGCGCACGATCACCCCATTGCCCTTGGGAACAACATCCTTGAGGATCCCCTTCAAACGGGAACGTTCACTGCTGGGCAGTTTGCGCGAAATCCCCATCATGTTGCCACCCGGAACCATCACCAGGTAGCGCCCCGCCAAGGTGATCTGCGCAGTAAGGCGGGCTCCTTTATGGCCGATCGGATCCTTGGTTACCTGGACCATTATCTTGTCGCCAGATTTCAACGCCTGCTCTATTTTGCGGGGTTTGCCCGCCATCCCCAGGCCATCCCAATTGACCTCGCCAGCATAGAGCACCGCATTTCGGCCTCGCCCGAGGTCGACGAAAGCAGCCTCCATAGACGGCAAGACGTTTTGCACCCGCCCCAAAAAGATGGATCCCACCATCGATACCTGCGTATGGGAGGCAACATAGTGTTCGACTAGCAGGTCATCTTCCAAAACGGCGATCTGATTTAAGCCATCCTGCTCGCGCACAATCATGTCGCGCTTTACCGACTCCCGCCGAGCTAAAAACTCAGCCTCGGTAATTGAGTGACGCTTGCGTCCCTCGCGCCCGCCCTCGCGCCTGCGCTGCTTTTTCGCTTCGAGACGGGTAGAGCCCTTCAGCGCAGTAACCTCGCTCATAACCTCCTCGGTCGAAGCTACTCCCCGCCTGCGCCTACGCCTGCGCCGAGAAGAAGAATCCGACTCTACACTTCCATCTGAGTCAGAGTCGACATCTTTGGATACCTCCTCGGATTTTTCGTCGGCATCCCCTTTTTGCGACTTGGCCGATTCTGTTTCACTCCTGCGCCGACGCCTAGCCTTCTTGGCGGGCTTAGCCTCCTCGACCTGCTCGCCCTCCCCACCGCGTGAGAGTTCGGACTTTTTCCCATCCTTTTTATTGGAGTCGCGCTTTTTAGCCGGACGCGCCCTCTTCGGTCCGTCTTTTTCGGAGCTCTTAGCTTTAGACCCCCTGGCTCGCCCATCGCCATCTTCGACCAAATTAGACGCCGGAGCTGGAACAGCATTTGCAAGGTCGGGTGCTTGAAAGAGCAAAGTAGCTGCCGGCGGACGAGGGAGGCCCGCCGAGCTCTGTTCTGTTGAGTTTGACACTAGATATTCCTTTATATTGCGGACTGGCACGCACCTACCGTCCCGTCTCGCGTCGAAACGCGGAAGCCTTTCTACACTTTCTGCCAACGGCCGCAGCCGGAGAAAGTCGCTGAGTCTGGATGCGCAGCCCAACGTCTGGTCCCATTATTCCACAGGAAACAAATTAAAGATTAAGTGATATCAGTGATGCGAAAAACAAGCACCTGGTAACCTCGCTCAAACCGCTGAGAAACATTCAAAACGCTGCCGATTTCTATGTTTTCTGCGTCGTTGTTTAGTATCTTAATGACATGGTTGTCACCAAGTGGGTTTAGTTACCTACCAACAGACAACACAAATATCAATAGATCCACCATTTCAAGCGGAAAGGCATAATGATGTCTGTCGCCCCAACAGCGCTCGACGCGCTAACTTTGGCGCGGTGGCAGTTCGGTATAACTACCGTCTACCACTTCATTCTGGTTCCGCTCACCATCGGTCTATCCCTATTCGTTGCGTGCATGCAGACCATGTGGCTACGCACTGGTAAGGATTACTGGCTGAAGGCGACGCGGCTATTTGGCAAATTATTCTTGATCAACTTCGCCCTCGGTGTTTCCACCGGCATCGTGCAGGAATTCCAGTTCGGTATGAACTGGTCCGAATATTCTCGCTACGTGGGCGACATCTTCGGTGCTCCTCTAGCAGTCGAAGCCCTACTCTCCTTCTTCCTCGAATCCACTTTCATCGGACTTTGGATCTTCGGGTGGGGGCGCCTATCCAAGAAGGCCCACACCGCAATGATCTGGTTGGCAGCTCTGGGCGTAAACACCTCTGCCCTATGGATCATCGGAGCGAACTCGTGGATGCAGCACCCGGTTGGCGCCGTTTTCAATGCAGAAACAGGACGCGCAGAACTGGATGGGACCTCAGGCTTTTTAGAGGTTGTTTTCAACCCCACTCTGTGGCTAGCTTGGCTGCACGTATTAACTACCTCTTGGCTGCTGAGTGCCGGCCTGATCGCCGGTGTCGCTATGTGGTGGATGGTCCGCACTGCGCGAGCCGGCGCAACTACCTCTGCTGGAGCAAAGAATCTTGATGTCGACCAGGCTGCGCGCGCTGCCCGCGCTGGCAGTTCCACTGTCGCAGCTTCTAACTCCGACAGCTCCCAGGTATCGGCCCATCAGGAGGCGCTCGAGGAGTCACAGAACGTCTGGCATCCGATTACCCGGTTTGGCCTGATGCTCATGCTCGTTGCCGGCATCTTGACCGGTATTACCGGTCACATGGAAGGTGTGCACATGGTTGCCGAGCAGCCCACCAAGATGGCGGCTGCCGAGGCAATTTGCAACACCCAATCCCACGCTCCCTTTACAATCGCGGCTTTCGGCTCTGAATGCGGAGCTGATGGCAAGGGCATAACGCACGTGGGGCAGATCCCTTCGGTAGCTTCTATCCTTTCGGGCAATTCCCCCTCGACAGAAGTTGAAGGCATGAACGACCTGAACAAGAGCTACGCCTCCGACTTTGGGGTAGACAAGGTGACCCCTCCGGTAATGGCCACGTTCTGGTCATTCCGCGCAATGATCGGACTCGGTCTGATCTCGATGATCTTCGCCCTCGTTGGCCTCTACGCCACTCGCAAGGGCAAGGTTTCAACCTCGACCGGCCTAGCTAAGTTCGGTCTCGCCATGATTCCGTTCCCCCTATTGGGCATCGCCTTTGGGTGGATCTTCACCGAAATTGGCCGCCAACCCTTCGTTGTTTTCCCGAACAACCTAGACAGCCCTGTGGGTCAGGTTTGGATGCTTACCCAATTCGGCGTTTCCGGCGCTGTACCGGCAGTGCAGGTGCTACTAACCATGATCTTGTTTACCGTCCTATACGGTGCACTTGGCGTGATTTGGCTCCTGCTCATGATCCGTTACGCAAAGGAAGGCGTACACACCGCCAAAGCTAGTGACGGACAAGCCGACCACGCCGACGACCAGTCGCTCTCGTTCGCGTACTAAGGACTCGAGGCACAAAAATGACATTTTTACAGGTTCTTTGGTTTATCCTCATCGCCGTCCTCTGGACTGGCTACCTGTTCCTCGAAGGTTTTTCGCTAGGTATCGGAATGACCCTTCCGTTCGTAGCAAAAAACGACAGGGAACGCACTCAAGTTATTCGCACTGTCGGCCCAGTCTGGGACGCTAACGAGGTTTGGCTACTGACCGCAGGTGGCGCAACCTTCGCGGCCTTCCCCGAATGGTACGCGACCATGTTCTCGGGCATGTACCTGGCTCTATTCCTGATCCTGGTTTGCCTAATTTTGCGTATTTCTGCAGTTGAATGGCGCGCCAAGGTTGCTTCCGAAAAATGGAGGGCTCGCTGGGACGCAATCCACGTAGTAGTTGCCTGGCTTGTGCCGATCCTATTCGGCGTCGCCTTTGCCAATCTGGTTCAGGGGATGAAGATTCAGGTAGTAGATCCGGCGCATCCGCTGCAAGGTGTTAACCCAGCCGATGTCACCCCAGCTCTGCTGCAAACTCACGTACACAACCTCACCGGTGGTTTCTTCTCACTTTTAACCCCGTACACCATTCTTGGGGGTTTGATGCTCGCCGCAGTATGGTTCGCTCACGCAACCTTGTACGGTGAGCTTAAGACCACCGGAATCGTCTATGATCGCTTCAAGTCGCTGTCTAAGAAGGCTACTCTGGTAGCGGTCGTATTAGTAGCTGTAGTGGCACTCTGGGGCCAGTTCGCCTACTCCTCGCAAAAGCTCTTCGGTTGGATTCCGCTCGTAGTAGCCGCTTTGGCATTTATCGCTGCAGCATTCTTCGCCAACGTGAATCGCGAGGGCGCCGCATTCATCTGCTCCGGCATTGGTATCGCCGGCGCCGTGGCGTGGGTCTTCACCTCTATGTTCCCGTCAGTGATGAAGTCCAGCATCGATCCTGCCTTCAACCTGACCATCGAACAAGCTTCTTCTACGAACTCCACACTCATCGTGATGTCCATAGTCGCAGTTATCTTGGTACCTGTGGTTCTTGGCTACACGTGCTGGAGCTACTGGAAGTTCCGCGAAAGGATCTCTATTGATAACGTCTCGTCCAACCCCGGTGTTGTATGGGACAAAATTCGCTCTGGAGCTAACTTCCTAGTTGGCTAGACACACCTGAGCAGGCTGGAGGGGTCACATTAGTGGCCCCTCCAGCCTCGTCATATGGTCAATCTGCAAATAAGTATGAAAGCCTAAGGCCTGTGAAACCATTCGATCCGCGTCTTCTAAAATACGCAAAATCTGCCCGTAACTATATTGCTCTAGTTGCGGTACTAGGGTTCATAACCGCGATCTTGGTAATCGCTCAGGACGTTCTAATTGCCTGGACCATTAGTCCGGTCATTACCGAGGGGAAAAAGCTGAGCGACGTAAAACACCTAGTTTGGGTGCTCCTAGGCGTAGCGCTTGCACGCGCGCTTGTTATGTTCGTCCGCGAATCCCAGTCCCACAAAGCAGCCACTAAAACTATCGTGGAACTGCGCCATAGTGTGCTTCGCAAAGCGATGCAACTAGGCCCTCGCTGGCAAGCCCGCAAGGGGGCAGACACCGTCACATTGCTAACACGCGCACTAGACGACCTCGGCCCCTACTTCGTAAACTACCTCCCGCAGCTCATACTCACCTGCACCGTTACCCCAGCAGCCTTAGCGGTGATGCTCTGGCTCGATTGGCTCTCGGCAATTGTAGCCGTAATAACTATTCCGTTGATTCCTATCTTCATGATTTTGATTGGCAGACTCACTCAGGAGGCCTCCAACCGCCGTCTGGCCTCGATGCAGCAATTAGGCCGCCAACTGTTAGATCTAATATCGGGGCTGACCACCCTCAAAGCGCTCGGGCGCGAACGGGGCCCCATTCGTGAAGTGCGCAAATTGGGTGACAACTACGCGCGCACCACTATGCGCACCCTTTCAGTTGCGTTCCTCTCTGGAGGCGTATTGGAGTTCATCGCTACACTTTCTGTAGCTCTGGTGGCGGTGGAAACTGGCTTCCGATTGGTGTACGGAAATATTGGCCTAGCTCCCGCTTTAGCAGTAATAATGCTCGCCCCCGAGGTCTACCTGCCCCTACGCGAGGTAGGCAAACAATTCCATGCTTCCTCAAATGGTCTAGCTGCAGCTGAATCTGCATTTGCGATCTTAGAAACTCCACAGCTCGAGGCCGGCACCATCCCCGCCCCGGATCTAGCTCGCACTGACATCAAAGTTGAGGCATTGTCCGTTGCAGCACGCGGTATGTGGGCTCCTCACGAGCTAAGTTTCACCATGTCTCCGGGTTCTATGACCGCCCTCGTCGGTGCTTCCGGCGCAGGAAAAACAACTACTGTCATGGCTCTTTTGGGTTTGCAACGATTTGAGAGAGGAGCGATCCTACTTCATGGCGATACGAATGTAGCACTGACCGACGTGAATATGGACTCTTGGCGACAACAAATTACCTGGGTCCCCCAATCCCCTGTACTGCTACCCGGATCAATAATCCAGAACATCTGTGACGAGCCTGCCAAACAGGCGACGCTCTGCCCAGACGGGGTCGCCACCGGACCACTCGCAGAGGCTGCCAGGGCAACTGGATTCGACGTGGTGGTGCGCTCTTGTAAAGACGGCTGGCGCACCCAAATTGGCCAAGGCGGTGTCGGCCTGTCCGTGGGTCAACGGCAACGGCTCGCCCTCACCAGGGCACTGCTAGGAAAAGAACAGTTGGTCATACTGGACGAACCGACAGCCCATTTGGATGCACAGCTCGAAGCACAGGTAGCCCGCGCAGTAGTCAAGCTGCGTGAGCAAGGCAAAACGATCCTCCTCATCGCCCACCGCGCCCCCTTGCAAAAAGTAGCCGACCAACTCGTGCGCGTTACTTCTGCGCCCATGAGCGAAGAAGATAAAGAGCTTTTGACAAGCAATGTCTCTGGAGCTGGAGCAGTGCCCCTAGAAGAATATGGTTTTCTAGACGAGAGAGCAGTGGAGCAAAAATGATTTTCTTGAAACCAGACGAATTCCGCGCTCTGCGCAAAACTCTGCGTCTTTTAAATATCAACAAGAAATGGTTCGCACTATCGGTGCTATTCGGTTCTCTGGGGCTTGGCGCAGCGGTTTCCCTCGGGGCAACCTCTGCTTGGCTTATCGCCCGAGCCTCCCAAATGCCCCCCGTACTTACACTGTCGGTCGCTGCCACAGGGGTGCGCATGTTCGGGATCTCTAGGGCAGTACTAAGGTACCTAGAGCGTCTTAGCTCACACTGGGTAGCCCTTTCCGGGATGGGGTCCCTACGCGCAGGAGTCTACGAATCGCTAGCCTCCTCCTCCACATCCAAGGTGGCCAGCATTAGACGCGGTGACCTGTTAGCACGCACTGGTGCAGATGTAGACGCCGTAGGGGATTTTGTAGTGAAATCCCTTCTGCCAGCAACGGTAGCAGTCGTGGTTGGAGTATTTACCTGCTTGGGAATTGCATTGCTAGATCCGAAATGTGCCCTGGTGCTGGCACTGTGCTTAGTTCTTTCCGGACTTATATCCCCCTTGCTCAGCGCCAAAGCCACCAGGAACGCTGAACTTGCCAACCAACGCGCTCGCACCGAGATGTCTAGTTCCGCAATGACCATGCTCGACGGCGCATCTGAATTAGCGGTGCTCGGACGTACCGAAGCGATGGACGCCCATTTTGTACGCACCGACCAGCAGCTAACGCAGGCAAAAGACAAGGCAGCCTATCCAAACGGCTGGGCAGGCGCAATGAACGATATAGCCACTTCCCTTTCAGTAATCGGAGCCATTGTCTTTGGCATCTGGGCGATGCACGCAGGAACGCTCTCTCCGGTCGGGCTCGCAGTAGTGGTGCTAACCCCCCTGTCCGCCTTTGAAGGTACCGCATTGCTAGGGCCGGCAGCCGTCCAGCTCGTAGCCTCTGCAGGAGCAGCAAAAAGGATTGAAGGACTGCTGGAAAACCCTGAGCACTACAAAAAATATTCTTCTTTCACCCCCGCCGGCTCCCGGCTGGAAGCAAAAGACTTAGCAATTGGTTGGCCCGGCGGTCCGGTAATTGCCGAAGGCATAAACCTGACAATCACGCCCTCTTCCCGCCTAGCAATTGTAGGGCCCTCGGGAATAGGCAAATCCACCCTGCTGTTCACACTTGCCGGCATGCTAGAACCCAAGGCTGGCAGTGTGCTAATTGACGGAAAACCCATCAGTTTGCTGTCTAGACCAGCAGCCACCAAAGCGGTCACAGTAACGGCCGAAGACGCCCACATCTTCGAAACCACCGTTTTAGAAAACATTCGCGTCGCCCGCGGCGACATTTCGAAAGAGCAGGCTCACGCCCTTCTTTCGCAGGCAGGTCTTGGACAGTGGGCGGATTCCTTACCAGAAGGATTAGACACCGTAATTGGTTCTGGAGGAACTACCATCTCTGGCGGTGAACGCAGGCGCATACTCATTGCCCGTGCGCTTGCCTCCGCGGCTCCCCTTATGTTGTTAGATGAGCCCGGCGAACACATAGACCCAAAAACTGCCGACAAAATTCTCTCCGACATCCTTTCCCCCAAAACTGACAAAGGTGTACTTGTCGTGACCCACCGCCTGTCTGCTCTTGGCGCCGCCGACGAGGTGCTTATGATGGCTCCAGATGGGGATAAAGCCAAAGTCGTCGCCCGCGGCAGCCACGGCACACTGATGCGTACAAACGATTCCTACGCGTGGGCAGCACGACAGGAGGAATATGTATATGGAGACTGACCGACTGCACAAGGACATGTCGCTACTGACGGCCTTCTTAGAATTAGCTGGCCGCCTAGCAGTTCCCGGAGTGCTACAGGATTTTGTCAACAAGGCCTGCCAGCTAGTGGATGCTTCCTGCGGGTCAATGACTATGCTCGACAACCGGGGGGAACTCTCCAGAATCTACCACTCCGGGATCGACGGGCTCGACATTCCCTCCCAACAATCCCTACTCTCTAAGGCCGAAAAGCAGATCGGACTAGCACACGGTCACGGAGTAATCCTGGGTCCAGACAACGAGCTGTTCAATTCCATCTGGCCGCAGGCACAGTCACTGATGTGCGTGCCCGTTTCTATGCACGAACAGATTATTGGCAGGCTCTACCTAATTAGTGACGACCGCGACTTTTCCGACGACGACCTCAAGGTTATATTGGGACTGGCTGCAGTAGCCGCCGTGGCAGTGGAAAATGCGCGCCTATACCAAGACGCGCGAAAACGCGAAAAATGGGTGAAAGTATCCCAATCACTTACCACGATGCTCCTAGAAGGCACTGACGAAGAAGAAGCACTGGAAGCCATCGCCCGCCGAGTGCGGGAGGTTGCCGAGGCCGACACAGCCCTGCTTATCCTTCCTTCGGTAGGCGACGTATACGCGTGCGAAATTGCTGACGGAGACGGAGCCCAAGGGCTAATTGGCCTGCGCTTCCCCGAAGATGGCAGGGCCATGTCCGTACTGCACGAAGGCGCCGGCCTAGTAGTAGATTCAATGCGCAGAGCGCAAACAATGCGCGTACCCGAACTGTCAAAATGGGGCCCGGCGCTGTACGCCCCACTGCTAGCTCGCGGAACTGCAACCGGGGTCCTCCTCCTCTTGCGCAGGCCCGGCCACCCCGAGTTTACCCAGGGCGAACTGGAGCTTGCCGAATCCGTCTCAGCGCAGGCAGCTCTAGCCTTGGAATTGGCCTCAGCCCGGCACAGCGAGGACATAGCCACACTGCTCGATGAACGTTCACGGATAGGCCGCGATCTACACGACCTAGCCATTCAGCAGTTATTTGCCACAGGCATGCAAATAGATGGAGCTAAACACGCCATTGCTACCGGCAAGCGTGACGACAAAGAGGCAATTGACATCCTCGAAAAAGCTCTCGCCTCCGTAGACGATTCAGTAAAACAAATTCGGGCCATCGTGCACAACCTACGCGAGCCAGATGCCGGTGTAGTACTCGTAGAACGACTGCGGCGAGAGGCATCCCTCGCACGCACCCTGCTGGGCTTTGCGCCCTCGCTAATAATTGTTGCCGACAATACTGAACTAACCGGCGACGACATTGACGAAGAAGAACTAATCCAGATGATCGACGATCAGGTCGGCTCCGACATAGCCGACGACGTAGTAGCTGTGGTCCGCGAAGGGCTTTCTAATGCCGCCCGCCACGCCCACGCCTCCTCGGTAATGGTTCGCGTTGACGTCTCGAGCAGAATCCAACAAGGGCGCGTGCGCATCGAGGTAACCGACGACGGAGCCGGGCTGGACCGGTCAAATACCCGGCGCTCCGGACTAGATAACCTAGCGGCCCGTGCGCGCCGACACGGCGGCAATTTTTCAATTGGAGCGCGCCCCACCCACAGGGGAACGCTAATGGAATGGCAGGTGCCACTCAAATAGAAATGGGTGGGCAAATAGCCCACCCATTTAGATGCTCAGAGACTAATTATTCCGCCATGCCTGCGCGCGTTGGCCGGCAACCCAGGCGGCAACTTGCGTGCGCCGCTGCAAACCCATCTTTGCCAACAGCGAAGTAATATGGTTCTTCACCGTTTTCTCGGCAACGCCAAGCTTCTCGCCAATTTCACGATTAGACAGACCATCGCCGATGAGCTCCAAAACCTTCCGCTCAGACGAGGTCAAGTTCGCGGTTGGATCCCCGGAATCGGCACGCCGGCGCGTTACGGTGCGCTCATCTAGCAAGACGCGCCCCGATGCCACAGCCCTAATCACATCAGTTATCTCGGCCCCCCTGACAGTTTTCAGAATATAGGCCCGTGCTCCAGCCTCTAAAGATTCTGCCAGCGCATCATCGTCGTCAAAAGAAGTTAAAACTATAGGGTGCGTATCCGGACAAAGTTCCTTCAGCCTGTTCATAACATCGATCCCAGTACCGTCAGGCAGCTGCAAATCAACCAAAATAATATCCGGACGTACCAAATCAGCACGTCGAACCGCATCCTCGACAGATCCAGCTTCAGCAACTACCTCAAGACCATCGGCGCGGTCGACAATTTCAGCAATACCACGGCGCACGATCTCGTGGTCGTCGACTATCATAACGCGAATATTCTTGTGCTCTTCCATACCCACTATCCTAACCTGTGTGCGCCGCCAGCGATCCGCGCGGCGCCTTTTGACATCTTACGCAAACTGTACTCGAACGGCCGGCCACAACAATTTTTTTCAACGCCTGGCCACACCGCAAACACGGCTGGCCCGCCCTTCCATAAGCTGCCAGAGACCTAGCGAAATATCCAGCTTCGCCACTCGTATTGACGTATAGAGAATCGAATGAGGTTCCGCCCTCGGCAAGAGCACGCACCATTACCTCGCGAGCACTCTGGTAAACAGCTCTGATCTTCGGCTTAGTAAGCTCGCTGCCCCTGCGGAGTGGGTGCACCCCAGATAGCCAGAGGGACTCGTCAGCATAAATGTTGCCAACCCCCGAAGCCACCGTTTGATCAAGTAAAATGGCCTTTATCGCCCTATTAGAATGTTTCGCCAACCAGCTAACGCGTTCCAAATCCAAATTCGGATCTAAAACGTCCCGCCCCACGTGGGCAAGCGAAACCGGCAACCGTTCATCACTATCGCCCCTCCCAGCAGGAACACCCTTTAGCCCCGCAGCAAATTCCTCGACGCGCATATACCCGAATGTACGCTGATCCACGAACTGCAAGACCTTATTTTGCCCGATTAAAACGGCCCTCTCGTGCTTGTTGTATACGCGGCCCCCCAAGTGGACCAGCATCTGCCCAGACATTCCCAGGTGAACCACAAGTGCCCGATCGTTGTCTAAAACGCCCCAAAGATACTTCCCTCGCACAGCCCACCCCAGAACCGTGCGCCCCCGCAAAGCCTGCTCGAGAGCGTGTGGACCGCCAACCATATGCCGGCTAGTACGTGGATGGGAGATCTTAGCGTCGACAATCAAAAACTGACTAGCATTCTTCGCCAGCCCCCGGCGAACTACCTCCACCTCAGGCAGTTCGGGCATTGATTTCCTTCCGCACCGCTTCCACATCTACGTCAAAGCCCAATGGAGTCTGGATTTGGTAACGACGTTGCAATTCCTGAACGGCTGCGCGAGCAGCTTCGTGCTGCGCCAATTTCTTAGAGCTAGCAGTACCCTCAGCAACCGCTTTTCCGCCGATAAGGGCCGTGGCCGTAAAAACCCGAGCATGATCCGGGCCGGTGAAAGTAGACTCATACTGCGGAGATTCCAGCTTGAGAGCCGCAGTTAGTTCCTGCAGAGTAGTTTTCCAATCCATGCCGATGCCACGTTGGACTACCTGGTCGAGTAGATCTGCCAAGAGGTTTTCGACTACTTTGCGAGTCTTTTCGAGCTTATGAGTGAGATAGGTAGCCCCGATCAAAGCCTCGACCGTATCAGAAAGAATCGAGTCTTTGTCGCGTCCCCCAGAGGCCGACTCCCCCTTGCCCAGCAAAATGTACGGCCCCAGATCGATTTTGCGGGCCACGGCTGCAAGCGCTGGCTGCGAAACCGTAGCGGCACGCATCTTAGCCAGGTGCCCCTCAGGATGGGAAGGGTAATCCCTGTACAATTTTTCGGTTACCACAATTGAAAGGACAGAATCCCCTAGAAATTCTAGGCGCTCATTAGTTGGAAGACCCCCTTCTTCGTTTGCGAAAGAACGGTGTGTCAGCGCCAAGACCAGAAGATCTGGATCAATGCCAATTCCCCATGCCTCAAGCAATTTGCGAACGTCAGCGGTACCGTTATTCACTTTCTAGTTTATCCTTCAATTCGGCTAGGCCGGCCCACCGGGGGTCAACAATTACGTGTTCATGATCTGGGTTATCCGCGAGCCGGATGCCACACTCCGGGCACAGACCCGGACAGTCCGGCCGGCATAGCGGGGCGAAAGGCAAATCGGCCACGATGGAATCGCGCAGCGTGTCGGCCAACGAAACCTCGTCTGATCCTACTGTAGGAAGTGAGGATGCCTCAGAATCGCCCTCGGCTACCATCCTTTCAATGTGGTCTTCATAAAAGAACATCTGATCGGTGCTAATAGGCACCTGGAGGGTGAGCGGATCCAAACACCTGGAGCACTCCCCCTGCACCTGCGTGTGGCCATCGAGATGCGCCAACACACCATCCTCCAAAGAAGTAAGCCGCAGATGCACCGGCAACTTAGTAGAGTCTACTTTTAATACTTCGGTTCCCAGGTCCCTAGGAAGCGTAACCTCAAGGTCAAGTTCTATGGTGGAACCAACCTGGGCGGGCAGCTCACGCAGCGAAACGTTCAACCCCTCGTTAAAATCTGTGCTCATCTACCGTCCTTTTCGAGACAGGGACTGACGCCCCCCGCGGGTTTGCCGCATAATCTGCTGGAGCAATCCTTCAAACTCTTCAAGCTTAGAATCCACATAGCGATCTGCATCGCCAGCCAGCTTGCCGGCTTTGCTTTGCGCTTCTGCAACCAGGTTCTGCGCCTTCTGCTGCGCCTTGGCAACGACCTCCTCTTGAGAAACAAGTTCGTCTGCCTTAGCCCTCGCCCTCGCAATCAAATCCTCGGCCCTAGCACGAGCGTTAGCCGCTAACTTTTCAGCCTCATCGTGCGCCTCCTGCAGTATTTGCTGAGAGCGAGATTCAGCCTCGGAAACGCTTTGTTGAGCCGACTTGTCCGCCTTGGCACGGGTGGTGGACGCATATTTGTCGGCCTCACTCCTAGCCTGCTCTGCCTTTGCATTCGCATCGGCTATGGTGGCAGCAGCCTCGGCGTCTGCCTGGTCTAGGACCTTGGAGGCATCTTGCACAATGCCGTCGGCCTGGACCAGATCGTAGGGCAGAGCTTCGCGCGCGTTGTGTAAAAGCTCGAGTGCTTCGGCCTGGTTTACCAATACCGACGCCGACATCGGCAACGACCTTCCCGAGGCGATCAATTCGCTGAGTCGGTCCAAAACCGCAATCACGTCCGAAGGAGCGTACTGTTCTTCGACCCCTTCCAAAGTATCTACCTGATCCGTTTTGGGATCATTTTCCTCGTTGCTCATTTGCCCTCCAGCTGTTTCATCTTCCTATATACATTTTCAGGCACTAAAGACGAAAAATCGCCACCGAAACTCGCAATTTCCTTTACGGCGGAAGAAGAGACGCAAGTATAGCGCGCCTCAGACGGCAACAGCAGAGTTTCAACTTTACCAATCTGTTTATTCAAACGCGCTTGAGTCACCTCATTTTCGACGTCTACCATACCGCGAACCCCTTTGATCAGCACCTGCGCCCCCAACTCGGAAGCCGTATCGGCAATAAGCCCCTCGGCGCTGATCACCGAGACATTTTGCACATGGGAAACGGCCTCGGCAAACAGCTCCACCCTCTCGACGGTAGTAAATAAGCTCTTCTTTGCAGTGTTGTGCGCAACAGCTACGTAAAGATGCGAAAACAGAGGGGCAGCTCGTTCTACCAGGTTAATGTGCCCTAACGTGGGCGGATCAAAGGAACCCGGGTATACAGCGCAAGTCATGGCACTACTTTAGCCCTCCGCCTTCTCGCTTTCGACCTGCGGAGGGGTGTCTGCATAGTAGACGGTGGTATCCCCATAATTTTTTGCACTAATTAAATCGAGCCCGCACGGCAAAGGCGGAGCGTCATCGCGTTTGTCTCGTTCAATTACCACTACTGCCGCCCCGGATAGCTTGGGAACAAGTGTCTTCAGCAAAGTAGCAATTTCCTCGTTGGAAACCTCGTAGGGAGGATCTAAAAATACTAGATCCCAGACTTCTGCAGCGGATTCTACATAGCTTAAGGCCGAGGTAGGTCTAGCTTTAGCTACTGCACGGAAGTCGGTAGCCCGAATATTCTGCCTTATCAGGTCACAGGCTCGTTGGGATTTGTCTACTAAAACAGCTCGGGCACTACCTCTTGAAAGTGCCTCTAACCCGAGTGCCCCCGTGCCCGCATACAAATCAAGCACATTCGCGTCCGCGAGCGCGTCGTAGTGTTCCAGCTTAGAAAATATTGCTTCGCGTACCCGTTCCGAAGTGGGGCGGGTGCCGCGGGCGGGTACTGCTAGCTTTCTTCCTTTAGCGCTGCCAGCTATTATGCGGGTCATTAGTTTTTCTCCAGGAATGTCATGTCTTCTAGCTGGGCCTTTATGGTCTGAGCTAGGGCTGGATGCTGTCTGAGTTCCGGATCAGATTGTAGTATCTCTGCGGCATCTTTGCGGGCTTTAGTTATGACCTCGGTGTCTTTTAGCACGTCGAGAAACTTCAGCGAGGACGTCCGCCCAGATTGGGCTGCGCCTAAGACGTTTCCCGACGAACGCAGATTCAGATCTAGTTCTGAAAGTTTGAACCCGTCGGTTGTGGAAGCAAAGGCGGCCAACCTTTGGCCGGCAAGCGAGTTTGGTTCGGCCTTGGTGACTGCCATACACAGTGCTGGTTTTCGCCCTCGTCCGACTCGTCCGCGCAGTTGGTGCAATTGTGAGAGGCCAAAGCGGTCTGCGTCCAGGAGCACCATCATAGTTGCTTCGGGCACGTCTACTCCCACTTCTACTACTGTGGTGGAGACCAGCAGTGGGGCTTGTCCGCTGACGAATGCTTCCATTACTGCATCTTTTTCGGCTGAGGGCATTTTTCCGTGCAGGCTGGCAATTGTTACGTTGGCGAGAGCAGGGTTGGCCTGGAGGTTTTGCGCCGTACTGGTTACAGAGGCCAGCTGGTCCTCACTTTCGATGGCCGGGCACACGACAAATACTCTGCCGCCACTTGCTATCTCTTCGCTTGCGCGCTGCCAGAGCCGTTCCATCCAGGCGGAATTTTGGGCGGGAACCACGTAGGTGGAGACAGGCTTTCGCCCTTTGGGCAGCTCTTTTATAGTGGTCACATCCAGGTCCCCGAATACGGTCATAGCTAGGGTACGAGGTATTGGGGTGGCGGTAGTAACGAGCATATGGGGTCTAGTTAGAGCGCTGGCGCGGATGTTGTCGCGTTGGACCACCCCGAAGCGGTGCTGCTCATCGATTACTGCCAGGCCAAGGAAGGGAAGCTGCACGCCCTCGGACAAGAGGGCATGGGTACCTACCACTATTGCTGGCTCCCCGGAAGCGAGCCGCCCTAGCACCTCGCGTTTACGAGCAGTCTTCATGGATCCGGTTAGCAGATGTATAGGTACCCCTCCCCCCGCGGGGCCTACCAGTTCGTCCTCTCCAAGCTCCCCCAGTATCTTCCGCAGGGATGCATAGTGTTGCTCTGCCAGAATCTCGGTTGGGGCTAGCAATGCTGCCTGAAAGTCATTTTCAACCGCGTTGGCCATAGCTAAAAGCGCCACTATGGTTTTGCCCGAGCCCACATCGCCTTGCACCAGACGAGACATGGGCCTTGGCGCGCCCATATCCTCATCAATTTGCTCGAGGGCGGAGATCTGGCCGCCGGTGAGGACGAACGGCAGGGAGGATTCGAGTCTTTCGCGAAGCCCACCAGGCTTGGGAGTACAGTCTGGGGCCTTGCCCCGGCGCGACTTTGCTCGCATCTGCAACAGGGCGCTTTGAGTTAGCAGAGCTTCTTGGTAGCGCATCTGTTCACGAGCTCGGCGTACCTCCTCGTCACTAGCGGGAAGGTGAAGTTTCTTTATAGCCTCAAATCTAGAATATGCAGGGCCTAATTCGGGCGGTATAAGATCTGGGAACGAATCGGGATCTACAGTTCCGAGCACCATTTTTACGGCTTCAATGACCTGTTCGTTCCTTAGCTTGGCCGTAGTGTGGTAGATCGGAATCGGAGTGTTCTGGTCGAAAGCGGCAAGCTGTTCGTCGTCGTCAAGTATGTAACTTGGGTAGGTAAGCTGCAATTGGCCCCGGTAGGAAGTAACTTTCCCTGAGAAAAAGCCGGTCGCGCCCTCCTGCAATCGCCGTTGATGGCCGCTAAGGGCGCGCACATGTCGAGCAAAGAAAGTCAAACCGATACTAGAGGTGCCATCTGTGACCTGCACGTTCAAAATCGCGCGCCGGCCAGTGCGGGCTTGCCTGGCCAACGCTGAGGTGACCCTGCCGTAGACAGTTACCTCACTGCCCTCTTCCAGGCGGGCCATCGGTTGCAGGCGGCCCTTATGCTGGTAGCGGAAGGGAAAATGTTCTAGTAGTTCACCCGCTGTAGTAATGCCTAGCTTCACAAACTTCTTTACCAGCGCCGTAGCAAATATGCGATTCAGAGCGGTGTCAGCTGTAACACTCATAGGGCTTCCCCTATAAGTGAGATACCTGCCTGCCCCCCGTAAATGATCTGCAGTGGCGCCCCAAGTAAAGCCTCGTAATTCGCGATCTCAATAGGACCATCCTTACTGGCAGCCAAAAGGCGCAGCGGCCGTGAGCTATCTATTTCTACCTCGCCAAGCTCGTCTGTGGAATACGAGGGCGGCAAAGCGCGCACCGCATCACGAATCACCGCAACCAAATCGCTCATAGAACGCGCCCGCCAAGGTCCCCCTAATTCCATAAAAGAGAGCACATCCAGATCGTTCCTTAGAGGTGCCACCTGTACGCGCTCATCTAGTTTCGCCCTCTGAGCGGCAAACTCGCGCGCCCTAGCCGATCCACATAGATAGGTAAGCGCGTCCGCTCCACGTGCGAACGCACTCTTTTCTGCTCTGATCAGAGCATGGGAAGAGGCGACGTTTAGTACTACAGTGGCCCCAGCACTAGCGATCTGTTGAGCGATCCCAGGAGCTTCAAGGCAGGCCACAAAAGCCATGCGTAACTGTTTGTCGCACCCGGGGCGCAGAGCAATGACATTAGAACCAGGCTGATCAGAGTGAGGCTTTTGCAAATGCCTAATAGTTACGTCCAGGCTCTGCACGTCGAAAGGTACCAGAGCAGAGGAATGCCAGACTGCCGAACGCATCACAGACTCACCGAGACGCACCTGGGGGCTACTCCAGGCCGCCTGACCACCAAACCCATCTATTCTTTGTCTGGTTTTGTACAAAGCTGCGGGGCTGACATCCGACCAGCTGACACTGATTTCAAACAAATCTACCGAATCAGAAAGCGACGACTTAGCAAAACGATGCGCCACCGGGTCTGCCGGAAGCGTATCTGCACGAATGTCATCGCTATATATTTGCGCTAGCCCCTGAGTAAGACAGGCAGCCACCAGTTCCCCCGCACCGGAGAATCCCTCGCCTGGATAGAGCAAGGTCAGCGCCAGGATAAAAACTACCTGATCTATACTCAAGTAATCGTCGCGCCCTTCTAAAGCTTCAACAATCTGGCCGACCCAGGCGGGCGAATCCGTATTTGCAAGGGATTGGTTAATCCCCTCAAAGAACCGCAGCAGAAAATCAGCAAAATCCACAGGTCGCAGCTCGCGGGGTAAATTGACAGAAGCGTTTTGCAGCCCAGACGCAATAGCCACTCCTAAACGCCCCTCTGCTAGGCTCGCGCAGGCATCAGCGAATTCTGCCCCCCACCATGAAACATCTGCTTCCTGGGGCAGCTCCGCAACCGCCTCAAAACCAGCCTGCAGTGTTGCCAGCGCCTGCGCGAACCCGACAACACTACGAACTGGTTCTCTTTGCCCCTGTTTAGAAAGACAATCCACCCCACTGCTCCACAGCCGGCGCAATGCAGGTCCATCCACGCGAGTTTGCCCACTTATCTCCAACACCCTTTAAGTATGGCAAAGCTTTCTCGCCCAGGCAGGCACACAGATCGAAGTAGCACAACCGACGTGAAACAGACGACAAAAAGCACAAGAGGTTTGGCTAGAGATCTAAAATCAGTTACTCTAGACAAGTTGCTAAGGCCTTTAGCGAAACATTTTCCACTGTCGGCCATAATTTTGTAAGGAGAAACCGTGGCTGCTACCTGCGAAATCTGCGGCAAGGGACCCGGCTTCGGGAAGTCCGTCTCGCACTCTCACGTGCGCACCAACCGCCGTTGGAACCCTAACATTCAGCGCGTGCGCGCCGTTGTGAACGGCACCCCGAAACGCATCAACGTTTGCACTAAGTGCATCAAGTCTGATCGCGTTCCGCGCTAAGACACTTTAACGATTATTTTTGGGCCGCGTCTGTGCGCGGCCCAAAAGTGTTTTAACCTAGTTTCATTACCGCCTACCAAAGGACAGCAATGAAACTTTCCAATTTTGTTTCCGGCCTTCCCAAAGTCGAATTACATGTGCACGTCGAGGGAACCCTAGAGCCCGAGCTAAAATTTGCTCTCGCTAAAAGAAACGGCATAACACTTGCAGAGCCCACCCCCGCCCAGGTGCGCCAATCCTACAACTTCACCGATCTGACCTCGTTCTTACAGGCTTACTACGACGGTATGAACGTGCTGTTGACCGAAGCTGATTTTTACGATCTAGCACTCAGCTATCTACAAAAAGCAGCGGGTCAGAACGTGCGCTACGTCGAAATGTTTTTCGACCCGCAGGCCCACACCTCCCGCGGGGTTAGCTTTCACACTGTAATCAGGGGTATACATCGGGCCCAGGTGGATGCCGAAGCTAAATGGGGAATTGTCTCGACACTGATTATGTGTTTCTTGCGGGACTTCCAAGTCGAATACGCCATGGCTACCCTGCTAGAGTCCCTCCCCTACGCTCAGTGGATCTTGGGAGTTGGTCTAGATTCAGACGAAAACAACCATCCCCCAGCCGACTTCTCTACAGTCTTTGCCCGGGCGAGGCAGGAGGGATACTTACTTACTGCGCACTGCGACGTGGACATGCCCAATTCCATCGAACACATAAACCAGGTAGTAAATCAGATAGGCGCGTACAGGATCGACCACGGCACCAACGTTGTAGAAGATCCCGCCCTGGTGCGGCAATTGGCAGATTCCAACATAGGGCTCACTTCGTGCCCGATCTCGAACTCTTGGATTTCGCAAACCGCAAAAGTTGAGGAAATAATCCAACTGACAAGCAGCGGGGTCAAAGTCTCGATCAATTCCGACGACCCAGCCTACTTCGGCGGCTACATTGCAGAAAACTACCAACTGCTAGAAGACAGCGGACTCGACCATTCCTTTTTAGCTGACAGGTCCCGCGACGCGGTGGCGATGTCGTGGGCAAGCCCCACCCTAAAGCGGCAAATCCTAGATGAAATAGACGAATACTGCGCCTAATCGCCCCGGTAGGCTTCCAATGCAGCCTTTATCATTGGAATCTGCAGTGGCAGACGACCTATGGTTATTAGTTGTTTTTGCCACGGCTCGTGTCGCCAATCCCAGGCCATTTGGAAATTGGCGGGCCACACCCCGGCAAGGAGCCCCGCAGAGGCAAGACCAGCGGCCTTGGAAGTCTTAGCATTCAGCAAACCTGCCGCACAAACCAGCTCGGCAACTCCGGAGGCATAGGTCCAAAACCGTTTACTTCCAGGAATGAAATTGGGAATAATTTTGTCGAATTCTTCAGGCTTCACGAAGTGCATTATCCCCACGGGAATAAATACCAGGGGCAGATGTGATGATTTCATGTAGATAAGTTTATACCCATATGAATAAGAGCGGTGGGGAGACCCCACCGCTCTTACTCTTTCACTTACTAACGCGTGCGCCGGTAGCGAATAACACCAGCTCCCGCTCCAACAGCTGAACCTGCAATCAGCACAATAGCCAAAGCCGGAACACCTGTCCTAGCCAAGGAGGAAGAAGTCGATGTGGACTTCTTTTTCACGCCGGAAGCAGAAGGCTTAGTTGATTTATTCCCACTGCCCTTTGACGGATCAGCTGGCTGGGTGGTTTTTCCAGTAGAGGGAGTATCCGGATCGGAAGGCTTGGTTCCCGGATCGGAAGGCTCATCAGACGGCTCAGACGGATTTGCATCCTTAATTTCTGGCAGCGCATTCATTACCGTGTAGAACAAGTCGGTCTGGTCGGTACGACCAACTACGTTCTGAGCGCCAGGACCAGAAGCAGCAATACGCAGCTGAGCCCCAGTATGGCCTTGCCCGCCAAGCGCATCCTCGCCATTGTTGGCAGCATTGGCATAGTTGATAACCAACGGTGCCCCGTCAGCCGTCAGTAGCTTGGTAGTGAGACCAGCAGTGCGGGTTCCATCACCCGTAATCTGGCTGGTGTGAGCATGATCGGCAGTGGCTACAATCAAAGTGGGTTCCCCAGAATCTGCCACCCACTTTTGGGCGGCAGAAATCGCCTGATCCAAATCATCTAGCTCGCCAATCTGACCACAAGCATCAGCGTCGTGATCGGCCTTGTCGATAGAAGCACCCTCTACCTGGAGGAAGAAGCCCTTGTCGTTGCGCAGCAGATCCATTGCCTTGGTTGTCATAGCTGCCAGTGAGGGCACCTTGTCAGTACGCTCAGGATTAACCTTGCAATAGGCAGCTTCCCGCTCGGCACCGTCGCGGGTAGGAGTCGAACGCTCAAAATGCCTAGGCATGTTGCCCTCGGCAAAGAGTCCCAGAACAGGGGTATCTTGATCAGCCTTTTTCACCGAATCTAGACCAGCCGCGTCGGTTACGACGTTAAACCCATTGGCCTTGGCATTTTCTAGAACAGTTCGGCCCTTGACCCAGCTGGTGTCTCCACCAAATTTTCCGGACACTTGCACGTTCTGCTCGAATGCCTTAGCGCCGCCACCGAGGGTGACGTCAGCTCGTACATCTACTAGCTGTTCTGCAATGGAACCCAGACCGCCATTCTCGCGGAACTGTTTCTTAAACTCTTCGCCCTGGCAAGCCTTCTTGTTCTTGGCCATTTCCGGACCGTAGCATTTGCGGTTCAACGAGTGTGTAGCTGCCCCCGCCGGAGTAGCATCTTCAATCTCGGAGGTGGTTACGTTACCGGTCTTCATCCCGCGGGCCTTAGCATGTTCCATGATATTAGGAACTGGCTTGCCAAACAGATTCACGCCAATAGCTCCGTTATACGTTTTGGTACCGGTGTTCCAACCGGTAGAGGAGGCAGCCGAGTCGGTCACGTAGTTGGGTTTACCCGTTTCTGGATTGAGAGAGAAGTGGGTGTAGGAACCGGTGTACTGCAGATTATCTAGCCCCGGAAGCCGCCCATTTGCACCGTACAAATAATCGCGGGCCGAGGTAATCTCGCTGTCGCCCATACCATCGCCAATGAAGACAATGACGTTCTTAGCTTTCTGGTTTGAACGACCCGGGCCTTTAGCTCCGTACTGGGAGCATTCGCCTGGACCGGGAGCAACTACCTTGCCGTCCGAGTCAACCTTGTAACAGGTGCTAGATACATCCTGAGCAGAAGTAGGATGCTTTACCACATCGTTCGCAGCACCCTCGCCGTCTCCGAGGCCAAGCGCATTCTTCATGGTGAAGAATGTGTCAGTTTGGTCGGTTTGCCCAATGACATTTTCTTCAGAAGGTCCGTAGGCAGCAATGCGCAATTGTGCCCCAGTATGCTGCATGGAGGAAGCAGTAGTGGGCTTAGTACCGTAAGATATCGCCATATTGGAGCCCTCTACCGTGCGCAGCCTAGTAGCGTAAGAAACCGTATCCTTGCCGTCTGCTACTACCTGGCTAGTGTGGGAGTGGTCAGCAGTCACAATTACCAGCGTGTTGCCGTCTGCCTTAGCAAAATCCAACGCTACCTTAGTGGCTTCGTCAAGCCTGCCGGTCTCGCCGATTTGCCCGCAGGCATCGGAGGCATGATCCTGCTTGTCTATCGAAGCGGACTCTACCTGCAGGAAAAAGCCCTTTTCGGCCTCGGGCTTATCTAGCAGCTCGATAGCCTTCTTCGTCATGTCCTTGAGCTCCGGCTCGGTGCCGATGTCGTGCTTCTTGCAGGTCTGCGGTTCGAGCGTGGCTCCTCCCTTTACCGCAAGTGAGGGCGCAAAAGTGGTCTCCATATTGCCCGGGGAGAACAGGCCTAGAACCGGCTTAGACTGATCTGCTGAGGTAATCTTCTCTAAGTCGGAGGCGGTCTCAGCGATTTGGAAGCCGTTATCTTTCGCATTGTCAAGGACGGACTTGCCGGCCTTCCATTTGGTATCGAATTTTGCCTTCCCCTTCAAGAAGGGGTTGGTGTTTCCGGAGTCCTTTCCAACCAGAGCTTTGAAGAACATCCGTCCACCGCCCAAAGTAACGTCGGCTCGGGTGTCTACCAACTGCTCGGAAATGGAACCAAGACCACCGTTCTCGCGCAAGTCACCACCCTTGGCAGCCTTTACGCCAGAAGGTGCATAGTAAGACCGATCGGTGGCGTGGGCGCCCATCACCGCAGGAGTAGCATCTTGGATTTCGGCGGTGGACACGTTACCAGTTCGCATCCCGGCGTTTTTGGCGATCTCAAGCATGTTCTGCTGAGGGTTACCCTTGACATCGACTCCGATCGCCCCGTTGTAGCTCTTAGTGCCAGTTGACCAAGCGGTGCCGGAGGCAGCCGAATCGGTTACATAGTTAAAAGTGCCATCTTTATTTATGGAATGGTGAGTGTAAAGGCCCGAGGACGTGAGCCCGTCAAGGCCCTCAAAACGTCCACCAGCACCCTTCAAATAGTTGCGCGCGGCCGTGATTTCTTGTTGCCCCATGCCATCGCCAATGAGCAAAATGACGTTTCGAGCGTTGGCGTTACTCCGCTGCTGGCCCTGTGCCCCAAATTGGGCGCAATCGCCCGGGCCAGGAGCAACAACATTGCCATTGCCGTCGATAGCGACACATGAATCGGGGCCATCATAGCCTCGAATCGTTGGAGAATCAGCTGCGAAAGTAGCGGCGCTCGCAACCGGCGCTGCCAGGAGCGCAAGTGTGCCAATACCTCCGATCAGCTTCGTTTTCTTTTTCAACATATCCTTTTCCTGTCTAGCAATGCGAAGACACATGGGGATAACTCCCCTCTGCAGTATCGAAGCAGGAAGAAGCTAAGAAAAAAGAAAGCAAAGTTTACTGAAAGGTAAACTACACTGGTCACCAGCTAAAGACGGGGCGCTACTTCCAGAACTTGTCCCAGCCGCGCTTGTCCTCGATCTGCCTAGACAGTATCCGCTTGAGCAAAGCATAGTCGACCGGTTGGTCGTAACGGATCCGGAATAGTTTCTTGCCATGGGTGTAACCAGATGCGTCAATAGCCGGCAAAAACTCCTTGAAAATGTTGCCCTCGACAGCTACAGACATATGTTTAGTGGCCGAATAAAGCCCAAAGATAAAGGTTCCCTCGAACGTGAACATGGGTTTGTTCCACTTAACTACCGGTTCTAACTCGGGAAATTCGGTAGCCACCCACTCGAGCAGCGACCGATACTTATCGCGAGGCTCGCCAGCGGGAACTGCCTCAACAAAATCTTCGAATAGCGCAATTTCAGACATAGCTAAATGCTAGATGTCACGACCCCGTTTTTCCTGTTGTGGAAGAACCAGCTGCATAAAAACCAGGTCCAAGCGTCTGCCGAACTTGACCCCTATTTCCCTGAGCAGACCTACTTGGACGAACCCAGCGTTAAGATGCAATCTTATAGAGGCCTCGTTAGAGGCCTCTATACCAGCAACCACTACGTGGTAGGGCGCTGCCTTCTCAATTAGTGTTGCAAGCAGCTGTTTACCTATCCCCTGCCTGGATGAATCCGGACTGACGTAGATCGAGTTCTCGACAGTATTCCTGTAACCAGGCCAATCCCGAAACGGTGACAGGCAGGCAAAGCCCACAACGCTACCGCCCTCGACAGCAACTATTACGGGCAGATCTTGGCGCTGATGGTCCTCGAGCCATACTTTGCGCTGTGCAACGGTTACCGGCGCTTCAGTCCAGACCGCATTCGTGTGCAGCACCGCGTAGTTATATATCTTAGTGATTTCCGGCAGGTCCCCTACGCAGGCAGATCTGACCTGCAGCTGCCCTTTCACCTACGCACTTTCCCGGGGGAGCCTTCCTTGCCAAAGCGGCGTTCACCACTTATTACTACCTCAGGACCGAAGGTCCAGTCTCCCTCAACGCTAAAGAGCTCCGCATGTTTCAAAGAAGGAATTCCGTGCGGAAACCGTTGTTCGAAGGCCCGAATAGTCTTGTAATAGCGCGGATCTAGCTCCACCAGCGGAAGCCTCTGGACATTCTTTACAAGGCGCCCGTCACCGGTCAACTCGTATACGTCAGAGCGTACGAGCGCCAGGTCCGCAGTAGTCTTTACCGGCAGAAAGCGCTCGCGCCCCACCAAAATCGCTGTGGCGCCCGCAAAGGACTGTATGGCTGCCCCCATGGCAGTTTCGATTTGGTAAACCTCTGGGCTAGCGGGATCGGTTGGATCCACATTTTTCTTGTTGCGAATCAGCGGCAACCCTAATACTGCCTTCCGCTCTTTTAAGGTGTCGGCGAGCACCTGCAAATCGAACCACAGGTTATTTGTATGGAAATAGGGATGACGATGTTCATCTGTGAAGAAATGCATCTGGTCTTTAGGAGTTTGGGCAGTATCACGCAAAATCAGCTGACCGTCTTCCTTGCGCCTGGCCAGGTGCCCACCTTTGCGATCAGCAGGGGTCCTTGCACACACTTCGGCGGCATACGGCGCCCCGGAAGCAGCAAACCAACCCGCTATGTGCGGATTTGGATAACCTCCCAGGTTGTCTGAGTTCGAAGTGCAAGCATAGCGGTATCCGGCATTTAAAAGCTTCTGTAGTAGTCCTGATCCCAGAAGGGCTGTATATATATCGCCGTGGCCCGGAGGACACCACTCCAACGTGGGATCAGCAGGCCATTCGACGGGCTCGAGAGCACCCACCGTGAGCTTCGGCTCCTGGTTCTGCAAAAAATCAACAGCCAACCCATCTACCTTCATATCGGGATGGGACTGTAATGCCTTGAGCGTGGACTCCCGAGTGCGGAACGAATTCATAAACAAGATAGGCAACTTTGCATCCCATTCTTGCCGCACCGAGCGCACCTGCTCACAGATTATATCTAGGAAGGTCTTACCATCGCGCACCGGAATCAGAGACTTGGCATCGTCTAACCCCATGGAGGTCCCGAGTCCCCCATTTAGCTTTATGTAGACGGTCTTCTGTATCGCTTCGCGAGCCTGCTGGGGCGAGACTTGGGCTGATTCTAAGCTTTCAACTTGCGTCAGCGGCACAATAGATTCCTCGGGAATAAGCCCCGTTGCCCCGGCCTCCAGTTCCCTGTAATAGTGGCTAAAAACGTTAATAGCATTCTGGTCGACGCCCCTGGCGACCATCTTTTGCTGCGCTGCCCGAAGTCCCTTTTCACTCATAGGGACATCATAGCTAAAAGACTGGGAAGCCTTCGCACTCAGAGTCCAAAATGCGCAACTAAAACGAGCACCACCAAATCCTACTTTCCACCGCCTAAGCCACTACCGGTAGCTCTCCCAACCTCCAGAGGCCGAAATAAGTTCGCCGTCTAAATACACGCCCTCGCCAACTTTCACGGTACCAACCGCCCGGAGCCCTTCTGGCAGCTGCAGCTCTTTTGGCAAAGTCGCAAGGAGGGCATGATCCTCGCCGCCCGTCAGGATCTTGTCGAGCGGACGGGTGCAGTTCGACGGCAAGAGAGAAGAAAAATATTCAAGTTCGGCCGATTCTAAGGCCATTGCTACTCCCGAGGCCTTCCCCATGCGACGGGCATCTTTAACTAGACCGTCGGAAACGTCCATCATCGCGTGAGCGCCCAATTTTGCGAGTTCTGGACCCATATGCAGGGGCGGTTTGGGCGCCAGGAAGATGCTGACCGATTCTGCTTCAGCAGGGTCCGCAGGCGAGGCCCCCTGAGAAACTATCTCAAGCCCACAGCTAGACATCCCCAACGTTCCAGCAACGACAATCTGATCACCGACTTTTGCCCCCGAACGCACTACGGCAGTCTGCCCCCGCAAGTCGCCAAAAGCGGTAATTGAGATAGCTATGGCCGGACCCCGCGTTAAATCCCCGCCAACTACTCCGCACCCAGCCGGACCACAGCGGTCAGCTAGGCCCTTTGCAAACTCAACTAGCCAATCCACTTGCAGATCTTCCCTAAGGCAAAGAGAACAGACGATACCCGTAGGGAAAGCCCCCATCGCGGCAACGTCAGCAAGATTCTGAGCAGCAGCGCGCGCACCAATTTGGCGCGGAGTTGACCACTCGCATTTGAAATGGCTGCCCTCGACTAGCATGTCGGTGGTAACTACGTAGCGCGAATCCGGAGCCCTTAAGACCGCACAATCGTCTCCGGGCCCCAGCAGCGTTTGCCGCCCCTTAGGCAAATGGGGGACGAAGGCACCTAAGAGGGCGGCCTCGTCTACTTCGGAAATCCTCATTGCCGCGCCTGCTGGGAGGCGTAAAGACAAAGGGCTGCAGCCGCGGCGATGTTGAGCGATTCGGCCTTTCCGGTCATAGGAATAGACACCGTGGCGGTACAAGCCTCAAGCTGGTCTTCAGTTAAACCATGGGCTTCGTTTCCCAGCACCCAAGCGTGGGGGGAAGAAAGCCCAACCGGCCCCCTATCCGCACTCAACCTGGGTAATCCGACCTGGCCTTTGCCGTCCGCCCCGAGGAACGCAATGCCCCTCCGTGCAAAAGCTTCGCAAGCTTCGTCAAAGGTTACCCCTGAGACAATCGGCAGGTGGAACACTGAGCCGGCAGAAGCACGAATCACCTTGGGGCCAGCAGGATCGGCGCTCCCCTTACACATAACCACCCCAGCTGCCCCAAAAGCGTCAGCCAACCTAATCAACGTACCCGCGTTACCCGGATCTTGAGTCTGTGGGCAAATAACCACCGGGCAAGAGGAAGCTAGAACTTGTTCAGCAATCCTGTCCAGATCCCCGTCGATCGCCCGCCGTGAGGCAACTGCCACGAACCCCTGCCCATCAGCAGACATGTGGTCCACCACAGCGTCAGTACAATCGTGCAGCCACTGGGTTGTCTCTAAAGCTAGCTGAACTACGTCAGGACGCCGCCCCGTAGCTAACTCACCAATGTAGACATCTTGCACGTGCGAAGGGGAATACGCACAAAGCTCTGCAACCGCCTGAGGGCCCTCTACGCGAATCAGTCCCGACTTAACGCGGAAAGCGCGCCCCGAAAGGCGCTTTACCGTGCGAACCCGGTGAGTGTCCGGATCGGTAAGACGTTCGGGACGCGCAACTCCTTCGCTCATTTACTTAGCTGCCGGAGCATTTACGTCTTCAGGCAGAGCCTTCTTGGCGATATCCACCAGGCTTGCGAAGGCAGTAGGTTCGTTGACAGCTAGCTCAGCCAGCATACGACGATCAACCTCGACCTCGGCCAGACGCAGCCCCTGCATGAAGCGGTTGTAAGTCATTCCTTCGCCGCGGCAAGCAGCATTGATGCGCTGGATCCACAGCCTGCGGAAGTTCCCCTTGCGCTTCTTGCGGTCCTTGTAGTTGTAGACCATTGAGTGGGTGACTTGTTCCTTGGCCTTACGGTAAAGGCGGGAACGCTGCCCCCTGTATCCGGATGCGCGATCCAGGGTGGTGCGACGCTTCTTGCGGGCGTTTACAGACCTCTTGACACGTGCCATTCTAATTTTCTCCTTATTTTTACAAAAAAGCTTTAGATGCCCAGCTGGCGCCTTGCGTGACGAGTCATAGCCGGGTTCATGACGGTGTCCTTAGAAAGGCGACGCTTGCGTTTGGAGGACTTAACCTCGAGCAGGTGACGCTTGTTTGGGTGTTCGTGCATGATCTTGCCGGATCCGGTAACGCGGAACCGCTTCTTAGCACCGGAGTGCGTCTTCATTTTCGGCATTTCGTGTCCTTGTCTTAGGCGGCAAAGGCCGCAGTGTATTAGGAAAATCTTGCTTAGGAGGCTATTTTTGCTCAGCCTTGGCGGCCGCTGCACGCGCCGCCTTGCGGGCGTCCTTTTCAGCCTGCCGGTTGCGCTTTACAGGCCTACCATCCTGATGGGACCTGCGCTGTTGCGACTTGGCCATTTTCTTGCGCTTGACCGGACCGAGCACCATGGTCATGTTACGACCATCCTGGCGCGGCATGGATTCAACCGTGCCGAGCTCAGCAACGTCGTCAGCCAAACGTTCAAGCAGCTTCACGCCGAGTTCCGGACGCGATTGTTCACGCCCACGGAACATGATCATGACCTTAACTTTGTCGCCACCATTCAGGAAGCGCTCTACGTGCCCCTTCTTGGTTTCGTAGTCGTGTTCGTCAATCTTCAAGCGGAAACGAATCTCTTTCAGCTGCGTGTTCGCCTGATTGCGGCGAGCCTCCCGGGCCTTCTGAGCGGCCTCGTACTTGTACTTGCCGTAATCCATGAGCTTGGCAACTGGCGGCTTTGCATTAGGAGCGACTTCAACTAGGTCTAGACCTGCTTCCTGCGCTAGATGCAACGCCTGATCGACGCGCACGACGCCTACCTGTTCGCCCGAAGGGCCAACTAGGCGGACCTCGGGAACGCGAATGCGATCATTAATTCGTAGCTCGCTGATGATTACTCCTGACTATCAAAGTGGTGGTACGAAAAAACCTCCGCACCATACGCATGCGGAGGTTACCCATAAAGCCTACTAGGCTACCCGGACCCGGATCGGTTCCAAGGTGGGATTGCTCCACTTACGCGCCGGCTTCAACCGGCTGTTGGCTTAACCCTAGCAAATATGACTCTTGAGCAGAAGACACATTTAGGTGGTACTGCTCACGCGTTGGTAGGAATGAGTCGCAAGGGAGCACACCTAGCCACCGTAGTCTCATCCTTGCCAAGAACCTGGCACGCGGCCACCGCCCTCGGCTGATTCGGAGCCCTAAAGCGAATCTCGGTGGCGCCAACTGTATTCGTGGCAATCGAGATAAGCTCGCACTCTTGCTGCTTACACAATTCGCTTACCCGGACTCGCAGCGATTCGTCGATAGCAGGTGGAAGCCACCTGGACCCAGCTGCCAGCGCCAGCAAAGCTGAGGGAGGAAGCACAACCCCTCCGGGTGGATCGACAACTAGACGCGCATCCTGACTAATCGCCAGAAGTGCCACCCGCCTGCCAGTGAAAGGAATCGGCCTGTGAGATGGGAATACCGTCTGCAGAGCGCTCAACCTAGTGAACGCAGCCAATCCAGCTCCCCCATCCGCGAGCGGGAAAGTGGGAAACAGTGGGGTTTCGCACTCTTTACCATTCCTAGGAACAATTGGTATCAGCAGGCGTTCGCCCTCGACGAGGGCACAAACTAATTGACTAGGGCCCTCTTCTACAGCTGCAGCTAACTTAGTCGATGCGCTACCGTCGTCACTTCGATCGGGGCGCCAGGCTAGGCGCCGCGAGAGTTTTTCCCGTTGGCTCGGTTCCATTGTGCTAGTTTCGCACCGCTGCCAGAGCCTGTTCAAGACTGAAGGCTCCCCGGTAGAGTGCTTTGCCGACTATGGCTCCCTCTACCACTCCGAGGGCGGCCAAATCCTTCAAATCAGCTAGGGACGACACACCTCCGGAGGAAACAATAGCAGCATCTGTGTGGTCAGCTACTTCGCGCAGCAGCTGCAGATTCGCCCCACTCATCATGCCGTCGCGGGAAACATCGGTAACTATGTATCGGGCACAGCCGGCCTTATTGAGCCGCTCTACAACCTCGAGCACATCGGGACCTTTGTAGCTAGTGCCACGAGCTGCCAGCGTATGCCCCAATACGTCGAGCCCTACCGCAACAAAGTCGCCATAGGAATGTATTATCTGCTCAGTCCACTCCAGATCAGCTAGCGCTGCAGTAGATAAGTTCACGCGGCTTGCCCCTGCATTCAGCGCGCTCCTGATAGCTTTCTCGTCAGTTACGCCACCCGAGATCTGTACCTTGACATTCACGGATTTGACGATTTGCCTCAGCAAATCTGCATTAGTTCCGCGCCCGTAAGCCGCATCCAAATCGACCAGATGGATCCATTCGCTGCCGGAGGCAATGAACTGGCGCACAACTTCAAGCGGCGATCCGTAGTCGTCCTCTTCATCAACTTTTCCCTGAGAAAGGCGGACTGCCTTGCCGGCCTCGACGTCTACCGCTGGGAGTAATTCGAACATCAGCTTCCCCTCACTTGCGCAATCCATTTGGCAACAATCTGCCGGCCAGCTCGCCCCGACTTTTCCGGAAGGAACTGGAAAGCAGTCAAAGCCCCATTTTCCACAGCTGCAAGGAATCGTTCCTGCCCTACCACCATGGTAGACAGCGGAGGTTTCATTGGTCCCGACCCGAGAAGTGTTGCTGGATCTACGGTTGCCGCGTGAGCAAACGGGAAATAAAGCGGATCTTCAATACCGCTTAGGAGCGAGCCCGTGGGCGGGGCAATTTTCAGGTATTGTTGCCGCCCCACACGCCGGTTTACGCTTCCCGGCCACTGCCCAAGCCCGTTTTCGCCCACACCTTCTATATTTTGAAACAGCGCTGCCATTGCAGAACCCATAACTAGAACCGGGCGACCCCCAGCAAGGCGCCTATCCACGAGCGCATCTATGCCTGTAGCGGCAAACCCTTTAAGTAGGTTGCCGAGGCCAGCGTGCGCGGTTACTACCATTGCCTCGGCGGCAAGAGCCTCCTCGCGCGATGGGGACAGGAGGACTTTTACCCCCTCCGTCTCGAACAATGGCGCCGCCTGCAGGGCAGACTCGTCAAGAGCAAAAAACGCAATGTTCATTCGCCCTTTTTCTTCCTTTTCATGGCCTTGCGCAAGGCTCGCAGCCCCGCCATACGCCCCATCGAAGAGGCATCTATATTCCGGTAGTCTTCGGGAGTGGTCTTCCCCAGCAGAAGATCTTCCACGCTAGCATCAGAGGTTGAAATAACCAGCCCCGCTGGCAGGTCGCGTTCTTCTTTGCCTCCCAGGTAGCGCCTGGCCACTACCTGACCTGACACTCCCGGTTCGCCTTGGTCTTGCGAGCCCAACCAAGAAACTAGCGCAACTACTCCGAGCGGGGAAGTACGCGAGAGCACCGCTGCCAACTCATCTACTTTTTCCGGCATCGGGCGGTCAGACCCGAGCAAGGCGTTTAGATCGTCCTCGGGATCAGCAGGCACCTCGAGCCATACTGCCGCCCCCGTGTTGGTCATTACCACTTGCCCTGGCAAGGAAGACATGGCTAGCACCCCAGCCACAGCCTCCTGGGACGCCAAGGGAGTAAGTATCAGGGCCACAGAGCGCGCCTCGAACGCGGGCTCAATATCGTCCATCTGTTCAGTTAGTTCGCGAAGTGCCTCATCCCATTCGTCGCTCACAAAGCCCCCTAGTTAGTTCTTAGCCACTAGCCTAGTCATTTGCAGAGGCCAATTCCTGAGCCACCGCCCTGGAGCGGGCTCTCTCCGCCCCCAGCGAACCTGCAGCCAACTTGTTGACAACCATAGCGATAGCCCCGTCTCCGGTAACGTTACACGCAGTACCAAACGAATCGATCGCCACGTATAGGGCAACCATCAGCCCGTACATTGGATCTGTGAAGGCAAGCATCCCCTGGAGCACACCTTGAGCAGCCGTAATGGCCCCACCAGGAACCCCTGGGGCAGCAATCATAGTGATTGCCAACATGCAGATGAACCCCGCATAAGTTCCAAAGGAAACGCTAATGCCCGACATGTACAGGACTGCCATAGAAAATGCCACTATCTTCACGGTGGAACCCGCCAGGTGGATGGTAGCGCACAGCGGCACTGTGAACGAAGCAACCTCGGTGGATACCCCATTCTTCTCGGAGCACCGCAAAGTTACCGGAATGGTAGCCGCTGACGAGGCCGTGCCCAAGGCCGTCAAGTATGCGGGCATCATGCGACCTAACGCAAGGAAAGGATTAGCTCGGGCAATAATCCCCGCAAGCAGGTATTGCAAAATGAGCATGACGAACGTAAGCAGAATCGAAACCGCGACGATTTTTATCATCGCCACTATGACCGAGGCTATTTCCCCGGATTTAGTTAGGTTCATGAAGATCCCGAAGATGTGCAACGGCAGTAGCGGCACGATCGTTTTCTTGATGGTGGCGAGCATGATGTTGCGGAATTCGCGCATGCCTTCGCGCATCACCCGAGAATCTACCGACGCCACCCCAATCCCCAGCAGGAAAGCAAGCACGAGGGCGGTGAACACGTTAAACACCGGCGGAATCGTAAAGTTGTCACCAAGGAGGGAGGACACGGCCCCTCCGGGAGCACCTAGCTTCACCATTTTTTGCCCGGCCAACAAGGTTGGGTAGAGCGCTTTCGTTACGAAGTAGGTAGAAAAACCGGCAAACAGGGTAGAGCCGTAGGCAATTAGCGTGGTTATGAGCAGCCACTTGCCAGCCGAGGAGCCGAGGTCGGCCAGCGCGGGAGCCACTAGGCCTACAATTATTAGGGGCACCACAAACCCCAGATATTGGCCAAAAAGAGCATTGAATGTGGCAAAGGGAACCACAAACCAGTTTGGCACAAACAGTCCCAGTGCTATACCGCCTGCGATAGCGAGCACAACCCAGAACAACAATGTCCTAAAGAGCTTAGGCAGCCTGAGGGAAGCCATAGTATTTCTGTTCTCCGTAATCTATAGGGGCCATCCTACACTGTAGAGTTACCGGCTCAATATAGCCTCACCGGCCACAATTTGAAACTATTTCTCTCACATTGCACTCCATGAGATGACCCACCTTTTCGCGCATGCCTCGAATCTATCCAGCCGGTAACATTAGCAGTGTGCGAATCGTAAATCTTCTTGACCGAGGCCCAATAGACTACATGGAGGGCGATTCGGTGCAGCGGCAGATCCACGCGGAAGTGGCAGCCGGGCGCAGCGAAGACACCCTTATACTGCAGGAATTTAAACCCACCTGGACAGCGGGGCGGAAAACAAAGCCACAAGACATTCCCGATTCTTCGATTCCGGTAATTGAGATGGATCGGGGCGGCTCGGTCACCTGGCACGGACCGGGCCAGCTGGTGTGCTACCCAATCGTCAAGCTTGCCGAGCCCATCGATGTAGTGAAGTTCGTACGCAACCTCGAAAAGGGCGTGCGCGCCTGCATCGAGGATAACTGGCATATCAAGACCGATGTTGTAGAAGGGCGCTCAGGAGTGTGGATCCTGAGGCCCAATATGCAGGACCGAAAAATATGTGCCATCGGGGTCAAAACTGCCCTAGGCACCACCATGCATGGACTGGCACTCAATTCTTATCCCAATATCGAATCAGGCTTCGGCAAAATTGTGCCCTGCGGTCTGGCTGATGCTGGGGTAACGTCCCTTAGTGTCGAGGGAGCCGAAGTTCCCCTGGACGAGGTGGCTAAGGCGCTGGTGCCTGCCCTCGAAGAAGCACTAAAGGAAAACCGCCAGGAAGGAAACTGATGTCTACAGTCCCAGAGCCTGAAGGGCGCAAACTACTTCGTGTCGAGGTCCGCAACTCAAAAACTCCAATCGAAAAAAAGCCCACCTGGATCAAGACAAAGGCAGTAACGGGCAAGCGGTACATGGAAATGCGCCAGCGAGTGCGTGACGCCGGCTCGCACACAGTGTGTGCCGAGGCGGGCTGCCCAAATATTTTTGAATGCTGGGAAGACCGCGAGGCTACCTTCCTAATAGGGGGCGCCTTCTGCACTAGGCGCTGCGATTTTTGCGATATCGCAACTGGCAAACCAACCGAATACGACACCGACGAACCTCGTCGAGTGGCCTCTGAAATTGCGGCATTAAAACTCAACTACGCCACCGTTACGGGGGTGTCTCGCGACGATTTAGAGGACGGAGCCTCCTGGCTATACGCCGAAACCTGCCGGCAGATTCACGCCCAGTCTCCCGGCACGGGCGTTGAACTGCTAGTTGACGATTTCCGTGGCAAGGACGAGGCCTTAGACGAAGTCTTTTCCTCCAAACCCGAGGTATTCGGGCACAACCTCGAAACAGTGCCGCGAATCTTCAAGAAGATTCGCCCAGCCTTCCGCTACGAGCGTTCTCTAGAAGTGCTGCGCAAGGCCCACGAAGCCGGGCTGATCACCAAATCGAATTTTATTCTAGGAATGGGGGAAACTACCGACGAGGTGGTTCAAGCGATGAAGGACATGCGTTCAGCGCAGGTCGATTTGCTAACCATTACTCAATACCTACGCCCCTCCCCCCTGCACCACCCCATCGATAGGTGGGTGAAGCCCAAAGAGTTCGTAGAACTTTCTAAAATTGCCTACGAACTGGGCTTCAAGGGGGTCATGTCGGGGCCGATGGTGCGTTCCTCCTACAGAGCCGGGCGGTTGTGGGCTAAGGCCATGCGAGCCTACGGGAGGCCTCTGTCAAAGGAACAAGAGGAGCTTTACTTCCAGGGCACTACCCGCCAGGAGGCCTCTACTCTCCTGGCGGACAACCCGGCCCTGGCCAGCGCCTAGATAAGTTTCGCCGCCGCCCTACGGTCGTGTTTACCCGTGGGGCCCAGCGGGATCTTGGAAACTAGCACCAGCTTGCGCGGTAATTTGAAGCGCGCAATCGACTTTTCGGCCCAGGCCCGAATTTCTTCCAATGAGGGCGGATTTTTGCCCGGCACAGCAACTACGGCTAACGTTTCACCCCATTTGGGGTCCGAAACACCAACTGTGCACCAGTCCTCGAGCCCGCTAATGCCTGCCAGAGCGCGGTCTATTTCTGCCGGGTGAATATTTTCGCCCCCCGAAATTACGATCTCTTTGGACCGTCCCACAATCGTTATGAGGCCGTCCTCATCCCAGTGCCCCACGTCCCCGGTGGGCAGCCACCGATCTTCTCGGACTATTTGCCCCCCTCGTAGCCAGCGAGTGACCACGTTTGGGCCGGTAATAGTCAATTCCCCGTCTATCCCCGCCTGCTTCACCACATGGTTGTTTTGGTCGCGAACTTCCACGCGCGTATACGGAAACGGCCTTCCAGCCGAAATGGGGTGCGTAGCCAGCAAGCGCTGGGGCAGGCAGGTGCAGGTGGCCGCTGCCTCGGTCATGCCCCACACGTGGATGGGAGTGAGGCCTACCTCGATCATTTTTAGCGCCAAGTCCCTATCCAGGGGGGAGCCACCAATTAGTGGGATCCTAAAATCGGGCAGATTTTCCCTGGTAAATCCCCCTTGTGCGCAGAGCGCCTTAAACATTGTGGGAACCGCAAACATGGTGTTCACATGCCAATGCTTCAGCGTTTGCACTAGCTCAGCCGGCCTGAAAGCGGGCACAATCACCACGGTGCCCCCCGAGCAAAAAAGATCCGTAGTGAGGCCGTTGAACCCGCCTATATGTGAAAGTGGTACAGCTACAGCTAGCGTGTCCCTCCGGTCGTAGCCGAACCCCTCGCGTAGATTCCGCCATCCCCACCACAGATTAGCGTGCGTGAGCACTGGCCCTTTGGGTATTCCCGTAGTGCCAGAAGTAAAGATAATAGCCGCTGGCCTATCCTCATCGCACTCAACCGGTTCTACGTCGATTTTCGGCTGTTCTTCAAGCCAGGTGCGCCACGTAGGAGTGACGGGCACGACCTTGGTTGGCCTACCCCATTCGGCGGAATCGGCACGATCCGTAAAAGCTAGAACTGGCCGAGCGCGTTCTATGAGATCTGCAACTTCAACTGCGGACAGGCGCACATTTATCGGGTTTACTATTGCCCCTATCCAGGCGCAAGCCCCATAGGCAAGCAGATGCAAGGGGTGATTTGCGCAAACTAACGAGACCACGTCCCCTGCCCGCACGCCCTCGGAAACAAAATACTGTGCAAGGGAGGCTACCAGGTCCAAGCTCTGCGCGGCACTGAGCTGCCCGGTGGGGTACGCCAACGACACCTTGTCTGGGTCACGAAACACCGCCCTACGCAAATGTGAGATAGGCGAAAAATCTACCTTAGGAAGCTCACTCATTTCCTCTTGCCTTCCTGAAAAACACAAAATTCCCGCCGCCGTGGCAGGTAAAAATTCCTTCACCGGCTACTTCGCCAATGAAGGGAAACGAACTTTACGGATTCCCCTGGCGACGCCGTAGCTTGCAAGTAAAGCAAGAAACCACAAAGCCCACAGTGCCACAACCGCCATGGTAAGCCGGGTCAAAGATAGCGAAATCAAGGTCAATGCCACAAACCAACCTGCCATTGCCAAGATGTATAGGCTCAGCGGACGAGACATTGCCCGGCGGGCAGCTAAGACACCTAAAATCACTAGCCCCAGCGCTGTCAAGACCATTCCCAATACACGCACACCAAGGTGCGAGTCAGCCGCGTTAAATACTGCCACCGAAGCAATGCCGGCAGCAATTAGGACATCGGCAACCCGAATTCTACGAGCAAACTTCTGATTGCGCCTGCGAATCCCAGCTCGCCTGATTCCTATCTTCTTATCCACGCGCCCTCCTCACTGAAATAGTGTAGCTCGTAACCGGTAGACTTTCGTTATGGACACAATCGAGGTAAAAGGCTCAATTCGGCTAGGTCAGTTTTTGAAACTTGCAGGTGTCGTAGAGGACGGGGCTACCGCCCGTATTGCCATCCAAAGTGGCGACGTAGACGTAAATGGCCACACGGAATTGCGTCGCGGCTCCCACCTTAGAGACGGGGACGTAATCACAGTGCACTACCCTGACGGGGCGGCCGCAGATATTGCGGTAAAAGCTATCGATTAGCCTGACAATCAGGGCAGAGCCCCCAGTAAATCACTTCCACCCGTTCCACTTCAAAGCCCCTGTCAGGGTGGGCTTGCAGGCAAGGGGCGTAGCCGGCAGCACATGGGATGTCGACCATCTTGCCACAACGCCGGCACACCATATGATGGTGATTGTCTCCCTTATCTATCTCGTAACGTGCCCGTGCCCCCGCAGGTTCCACGCGGTTCAGGATGCCCTTTTCCGTAAGCGTGTTTAGCGTGTCATAAATAGTCTGCCCAGCTATCTTGCCGAGGGCGGCGCCCACGAGTTCACGCACTTGGTCGGCATTGGCATGGGGAGCCTTTTCGAGTGCAGCCAAGACGGCAAGCCTGGTTTCAGTTACGCGCAAGCCAGCTCGTCTTAGGAGCTCGCTAGACGTGTTCATTTACTCCCCTTACTCAGCTAAACAATTGGGCCCTAATAGCTCCTTCAGTTCGGCGAACAACGACGCCTCGGGTTTGACCTTTAGGGACGCATCGCACTGGGCGATCACTGTCCTGCCGGCGCTCGTAAGCCGCAGATTCACAGGAGCCGGGCCGGGATGGGCTTGGAATATCTGCTTTAAGGACTCTAACAGAGGTCTGGTGCAGTTATTCATGTGCATGGCCAAAGTCACCGGCTCATCGCCAGTGCGGGTGAGCTCCAGAATCTTCATGGACTCGGCGTTCAGTTCAACCCCGCCTTCGCGTCTAGAAAGCCTGCCCGTAACTGAAACTATCTGGTCGGGCTGAAGCCGCTCCGAAACCGTCTGGTAGGTAGAGGGGAAGAACTGACACTCAATAGAACCGGATAGGTCTTCGATAGTCACGATCGCCCACAGATTACCTGTCTTGGTGGTGCGCCGCTGCACGCCCGTAATGAGGCCCGCAATGGTAACCCGCGAGCGGTCGGGCCTAGATTCGTCATCCTTTATGTCGCTGATCGAGGCGTCGGAATTGCGTGACAACCCCATCTCTTGGCCGGCCAAGGGGTGGTCTGAAACGTATAGACCTAGCATTTCGCGTTCGAATCCAAGCTTTTCTTTGCGATCCCACTCCGGCAAATCCGGAATTTCTACCCTAAAGCCTCCGCCCACGTCCTCGGCGGCATCGCCCAGGCCCGCAAACAGGTCGAACTGCCCCGCTGCCTCGTTGCGTTTAATGCCGATAATGGACTCTACTGCCTCTTCGTGTTTCAGCTCCAGTGAACGTCTGGTGTGCCCCAAAGAATCGAAGGCGCCGCCCTTGATAAGCGATTCAATTGTGCGCTTGTTGCACACTGTTTGCGGAACCTTTTTCAAGAAGTCATTGAAGGATTCAAAGCGTCCCTGCTCCGTACGAGCCTTCTCAATGCCCTCGACAACTGGAAGGCCTACGTTGCGCACTGAGGCCAGGCCAAAACGGATCTTGTCGCCCACCGGCGTGAAGTTTGCGGAGGATTCGTTTACATCCGGCACCAGTACCTCGATGCCCAAGTGCCTGCACTCGCCCAGGTATAGAGGCAGCTTGTCCTTGTTTGCGCCGGCCGACGTAAGGAGGGCGGCCATGTATTCCACTGGGTAGTTCGCCTTCAAGTAGGCGGTCCAGTAGGAAACCAATCCGTAAGCGGCCGAATGCGACTTGTTGAACGCGTAGGAAGCGAACGGAACGAGGATTTCCCAAAGTGTGGTAATCGAGTCGTCTGAATAGCCATTCGAGAGCATGCCTGCACGGAAACCCTCAAACTGTTGGGCTAGTACCTCGGCCTTTTTCTTACCCATTGCCTTACGCAGAATGTCTGCCTGCCCCAGGGTGAATCCGGCCAGTTTCTGGGCGATCTTCATGACCTGTTCCTGGTAGACGATCAACCCGTGGGTTTCTTCCAAGATATCTGCAAGCGGTTCAGCCAGTTCTGGGTGAATTGGCTCGATTCGCTGCTGCCCGTTTTTGCGCAGCGCGTAGTTGGTGTGCGAGCCAGCACCCATGGGGCCCGGGCGGTAGAGGGCGCCAACAGCCGAGATGTCGGCGAACTTGGTGGGTTTCATTAGCCTGAGCAGGTTACGCATGCCCCCGCCATCGAGTTGGAAGACGCCAAGCGTTTCGCCGCGTCCAAGCAGCGCGTAAGTTGCTGGATCCTCTAGGGAAACATTTTCAAGGTCAAGTTCCTCTTTGCCGTTCAGCTTAATGTTTTCGAGGCAATCCGAGATAATAGTGAGATTTTTTAATCCCAAAAAGTCCATCTTCAGCAATCCCAGATGCTCACAGGTCGGGTAGTCAAACTGGGTGATGATGGCTCCGTCAGCCAGACGCTTCATCATGGGGATGATGTCGGTGAGCGTATGCGAGGACATGATCACCGCGCAGGCGTGCACCCCCCACTGGCGAGTTAGGCCCTCGATCCCCAAAGCCATGTCGACTACCTCTTTGTAGCCCCAGTATTCGCTTGCGCCCGGCTTGTCGGCCGCAACCATGTCGCGGAATGACTTTGCTTCCCCATAGCGTTTGTCGGCGGGATCGAAAATTCCGTGCACCGAAATATCTTTGCCCATGATCGTGGGCGGCAGTTCTTTGGTAAGTTTCTCCCCAACCACAAACGGCTTGCCCAAAATGCGAGCTGAATCTTTCAGAGCCTGCTTAGTCTTGATCGTGCCGTAGGTTATAACCTGCGAAACCTTGTCCTTGCCGTATTTGTCCTCGACGTACTTGATAACTTCGCCGCGGCGCTTATCGTCGAAATCGACGTCGATATCGGGCATCGAAACACGCTCCGGATTCAAGAAACGCTCGAACATCAGCCCGTGCTCTAGTGGGTTCAACTCGGTAATACCCATGCAGTAGGCAACGATGGAACCTGCACCAGAACCACGCCCGGGCCCAACCCGGATGCCGTGATCTTTGGCCCAGTTGATGTAGTCAGCTACGACCAAGAAATAGCCCGGAAACCCCATTGAAGTGATAACCGAAATTTCGTAGTCAATCTGTTTCTGCTCGGCTTCGGGAACCCCCTGCGGGAAGCGTTTAGAAGCCCCGCGCGCTACCTCCTTAACGAACCACGATTCCAAAGTTTCGCCCTCGGGAACGGGGAAAGTGGGCATAAAGTTAGCGCCCTCGTCAACCGTCTTAAAATGGACGTCGCACATTTCGGCGATCAGTAACGTGTTGTCGCAAGCCTCGGGTAAATCCTTAAAGATTTGCCGCATTTCCGAGGCCGGGCGCAGGTAGTAGTCTGAACCGTCGAACTTAAACCTGCCTGGATCGTCCAGCCGTTTGCCCGAGTTTATGCAGAGCAAGGCATCTTGGAAGTCCCGATCTTCCTTACGCACGTAGTGCGAATCGTTGGTTGCAACCAGTGGAGCCCCAATAGTCTTAGCTAACTCGAGCAGCTCGTTTTTAACGCGCCGTTCAATGTCGAGGCCGTGGTCCATCAATTCCACGAAATAGTTCTCTTTACCGAAAATATCCTGGTATTCCCCAGCCGCACGGACTGCCTCATCCCATTGTCCCAGCCGCAGACGGGTCTGCACTTCGCTGGAGGGACACCCCGTGAAGCCAATAAGCCCAGTGGAATACTTTTCAATCAGTTCCCGGTCGATGCGCGGCCACTTCGCCATCTGCCCCTCGATAGAGCCTAGCGACGCCATCCGAAATAAGTTGTGCATCCCCTCGGTGGTGCGAGAAAGCAAAGTCATGTGCGTGTAGGCCCCACGTGCAGAAACATCGTCTCCGGCTGCCTGCTGTTCCCTAGTGCCCCACTGCACCCTGGTGTTGTCAAAACGGGACGTTCCCGGCGTCAGATATGCCTCCAGCCCCACGATAGGTTTGATGCCGGCCTTCTGGCACTCATTGTAGAGTTCGTAGGCCCCGAACAAATACCCGTGGTCCGTAATAGCTACCGCAGGTTGGCCGAGCCGCTTAGCCTCGGCAACCAATTTAGAAATCTTGGCCGCCCCGTCGAGCATCGAATAATCAGTGTGGACATGAAGGTGCACAAAATCGTCGGTAGCCATGCCTGTCATTGTACCGGCTTCAGCGCCCTGACATTGTCCCGGCGAAGGCTCCAGGGGCGTGATTTAAAGCCGAACTATCTCAAGAGCCCTCTCTAAATCCTGCGTATAGGGGGCTTTCACGCAGATCTTCCGGCCGCTAATCGGGTGGGCAAAAGAAAGCTCAACCGCGTGTAGCCACTGCCTAACCAACCCCAACTTTTCAGCCTCGACCGGATTTGCCCCGTATGTTGGATCTCCCACAATCGGGTGACCAATTGCCTGCATGTGAACGCGAATTTGGTGGGTCCGCCCAGTCTCCAAATGTACCCGCAGCAAACTAGCCTTAGGCATAGCTTCGATAGTGTCGTAGTGCGTAACGGCCATCTTGCCGCCTTCGACAACCCCCATCTTGAATTCGCGTCCCGGATGCCGCCCGATTGGGGCCTCGATAGTTCCCGAGGACGGATCGGGGTGACCAGCAACCAAAGCATGGTAGATCTTGCCTACCTTGCGGTAGCGAAAAGCATTCTTCATAACCGTGTAAGCACGCTCGGACTTTGTCACCACCATGGCCCCGGACGTGCCGACGTCCAAACGGTGAACAATTCCCTGCCGCTCTACCGGGCCGGAGGTTGCCACGCGCCTTCCAGAAGCTATCAAAGCCCCAATTACAGTGGGCCCCTCCCACCCGGGGCCCGTATGTGCGGCAACACCAACAGGCTTATTGACCACGACTATGTCCTGGTCCTCGAAAAGTATGTCCATCCCAAACGGGGTGGGTTTTATGCCCGGCTTTTTCGGTTCGGGCAATCTAATGTCCAAAAATGTCCCCGCCCGCAAGCGTTCGGATTTGCGCAGCAGATGCCCCTCGCACGCAACATCGCCGGCCTCGATCATTTTCTGCACGGCTGCACGCGACATGCCCAGCATTCTATTTAAGGCGTGGTCGACGCGTTCGCCGTCCATTCCCTCGGGCACCGGCAGCCTGCGCGAGATCATTTCTTCACCTCTTTTTTTGTAAGTTCAATTAAGGCGAGCCAAACCACCGCCGCCACAATTGCAATGTCAGCCACATTTCCAACAAAGAAATTTCCGTAGTTTAGGAAATCAACTACGTGTCCCTCGCCAAAACCGGGATAGCGGAACAGACGGTCAAGTAAGTTCCCCAGCGCGCCCGCTTCTAACAGGCCGAGGGCACAGGCAAGTTCCCCTGAATGGGCCCTTCGCACAAAGAAAGGAATTATTAGGCATGCGAGAGCCGCAAGAACGGTGAAAACCCAGGTGTGTGAAGACAAGAACGAAAACGCCGCCCCCGCGTTGAAAACCAATTCCAACGAAAGCAGGCTCCCTAAAAGCGGGATCTTTTGGCCGGTCGAAAGGGCGCCAAGAGCCCATTCCTTACTAGCAAAGTCGACCGCTACCCCAAGCACAGAAGCCCCGGCCCAAATGCACCATTTATTCACCCTAATACTCTAACTGGAGGCGCAAAAGAAAAAAACTTAGCAGCAACGGTTAAACACTTTGGCCCCGCCAAAGCGGGGCCAAAGATCAGTTCAAGCTACTTTATGTCGTCTGCATCAACAGTCTCGATGAGCTTTTGCAAGTGAGAACGCAGCTGGCTGCGGTATTCAGATTCAAATCCCTTCAGCTCATTAATCTTGCCCTCGAGCATGGAGCGCTCAGAGTCGAGCTGGTTGATAACGCGCGTCTTCTCGTCTTTAGCCTCACGCAAGATTTGCTGAGACTGCGCGTGCGCATCGTCGACAATCTTGTTGCCCTTTTCCTGGCCCTCGTGCACGTACTCGTCGTGCAGACGCTGAGCCATTGCCAGCATCGAGGTAGCAGATTCCGGCTCGTTATTGTCGGCTGCGGCAGGGGCCTGAGCAACCTTCTGGGCCTCGTTACGAGCAGTTTCGGCCTCGGTGCGTAGCTTGTCGTTTTCGGCACGCAGCTGCTCGATCTGGGCACGCAGCTTTGCCTCGGCCTCAGAGGGCTCGCCGGAAGCCTTGCGAGCTTCAGCAGCCTCGGATTCGACCTCGGCGGCGCGCTTACGGGCCTGCTCAAGTTCGGCGCGTAGCTTGTCGTTTTCGGCACGCAGAGCACCATCATCTGCTGTTGCAGGAGCCCCCTCAGCCGGGCTCTCGCTTGCTACGGCGCCGCCTTCCTGAAGGGCAGTAAGTGTGCGAACGACCTCGTCAAGGAACGAATCAACTTCGTCCTGATCGTAACCCTCACGGAACTTCGTGGGGGTAAACGTCTTGTAATGGACGTCTTCCGCCGTTAGCAGAGCCATATTGGTCACCTCGTATTTCGAATGTGGGCCCAACTAGGCCCCGGTTGATTCAAACTTGGTGCGAAAACCAAGCAACGCGTTCATCATACTAAAAATTGCCTTATTTAACACGCTCAACAACAGTAACAGGCCAAGAATGCTAACCGCTACACCGTGTACGAGAGATAAAAAAGAATCCTAATCAGGAATGACACCCCAAAGAAAAGGACTAAAAATCCCAGGTCAAGCGCTATTGTGCCGAGCCGAAGCGGGGGGATGTAGCGTCCCAAATAGCGCAGTGGCGGATCCGTGATCGCATACACAAAATTAGCTAAAACCAAAATTATGCCACTCGGCCGCCAGTCTCGGGCCAAAATGCGAGCCCAATCCAGTACCACGCGAATCAACAGTACGACCGTGTAGGCCTGCAATAAGTAGGCAATAATGCGCAGTGCTACCCCAATAGCTGTCATTAGCTAAAAACTCACAGAGCTATCGGACGCAGAAGAGCCGGCCTCGACCGCAACCTCAGTTGGAGTGAGCAAAAAAACCCGCTTAGTCACACGTTCGTAATGGCCAGAAAGGCCGTGCACCAGCCCCGCTCCGAAATCGACCAAACGACGCGCATCGGTGTCGTTCATAGCCGACAGATTCATAATGACCGGGGTACCTTCACGGAAAGCGTTGCCGATAGCGGGAGCATCCGCATATGAGGTGGGATGGAACGTCACAATGCGGCGCAAGTCAGCACTCTGAGAACGCACCGGGCGCGGGAATTCTGTCACCTGAGCAGGCGCAAACGTATCTGCGGAGTCGAGCCCATCACCGGTGCCAGGCTCGTCGTAAGAATCCTGGAACCCGTCGTCAGCGGGCGGAATAAAGTCGTCCTCTTCAGAATCTTCGGGCTCGCGCCACCCAAAAAAATCCATCGTACGGCTAAATGCTCCGGCCATGAACGCATCCTTTGCTTAGAACCTGCAACTGCTAAAAGACTAGCCGCGACCTGAACATTTATGCCCCATTAGTGTCGGCGTGTTGATCAGGTAGGAAAGACCAATCCGCAAAACCGACCGGTCAGCTGTTCCCGCCTGTAAGAGTACAGATTTTCGTCCTCGTAGGTACAAAGTTTAGAAATAAAATCGACCTGCACCCCCTCGGCCTGCAACTGCGACTTAGCGCTAGCACGCAAATCCAAACCGGGACTGCCCCAGCGAGTAAGACACCACGCCGAAGGGGTGATCTCCGAAAGCTGGGCACGCAGCTGTTCAGGCACTTCATAGCATCTTCCGCAGATGCACGGCCCAACCGCAGCATGGATAGAATATGCCGGCACATATTCGCACAGTCGAACTACCGCCTTGTGAATAATGCCCGTCGACAGACCGGCCCGGCCAGCATGCACCGCGGCCATCACTTCCCCACCGGAGGATGCCAGCAGGATAGGCACACAATCCGCAACCATTACAGCCAAGGCAGGAAGACGCAGGTGCTTACTGGCGAAATCTTGCGCTACCGCAAAGACGCCGTCGGCATTTACCACCTGGTTGGTGTGACCTGGCTCTACGCGCTCCACGCGCGCCGAGTGAGTCTGATTCATCCACACGATCGTACGATCTAATTTTTGTTCCAAAAGCTGCCTGTTTCGCAGCACGCTCGCCGGATCGTCACCTACATGTAAGCCGGTATTTAGCGTAGCGAAGGCCGCCTTCGACACCCCACCTGTGCGGGTTGTGAAAACGGCCTTCGCGCCTCCGACTGCAATGGGTCGCATCAGCGCAAGAACGGAGGAATGTCCAGATCGTCGTCTTTGTCCGAATCGTCAAAGACGCGAGGAAGCTCCAGCTCCGAAGACGGAGTTGGGTCCGTAGACACATGTGTAGAGACGTGTTCTGACTCAGTCTCGGGTTCTACGGCCTCGGGCAGCACCGGCCGAGAACTAGACCGAGGACGAGTGGGCACATCCAGCGGTGCCCTATGCTGCGGCCGCGAAGGTAGCGAGCCCAAGTCCCGTTGGGGGGATTCCTGAGCTGGTTTAGCGGAAGTCTTAGGAGCAGGCTGAGAGCGCAAAGCCTGATTTTCCTCCTCCTTCTTCTGCACGTTGAGCTCCGGATCGTCAAAGCCAGCCGCAATAACGGTAACCCTGACCTCGTCTCCAAACGCCTCGTCGATCGAAGCGCCAAAGATGATGTTGGCTTCCTCATGCGCAGATTCGCGAACCAGTTCGGCCGCCTTTTGGATTTCAAACAAGCCCATGTTGGAACCGCCCTGGAAGAACAGCAAAGCCCCGTGGGCGCCCTCGATAGAAGCTTCGAGAAGCGGGGAGGCAATCGCCATTTCGGCGGCTTGAACCGCCCTGTCCTCGCCACTAGCGGTACCAATCCCCATAAGAGCAGAACCGGCATCTTTCATAACGGACTTTACGTCGGCGAAGTCGACATTGATCAACCCCGCGGTGGTAATCAAGTCGGTAATGCCCTGTACACCGGAAAGAAGTACATTATCCGCGCTGCGGAAGGCATCCAGCACAGAAATGTTTGGGTCAGAGATCTTGAGCAGGCGATCGTTAGGAATGACGATCAGCGTATCTACCTCGCTACGCAAATTCTCGACTCCGGATTCGGCCTGACGCGAGCGCATGCGCCCTTCAAAGGTAAACGGACGGGTGACGACGCCGATGGTCAAAGATCCAAGCTCGCGAGCAATGCGGGCCACGACGGGCGCACCCCCGGTGCCAGTACCGCCGCCCTCACCGGCAGTGACGAAAACCATGTCGGCCCCCTCGAGGGCATCGCGGATGTCTTCTGTGTGATCTTCAGCGGACTTCTGCCCGACCGAAGGGTCTGCACCAGCTCCCAGCCCACGAGTCTCCTCACGCCCAATGTCGAGCTTCACGTCTGCGTCAGAGGTAAGCAGAGACTGCAGATCGGTGTTGATCGCAATGAACTCGACACCAGCCAAACCGGCCTCGATCATTCGGTTCACAGCGTTCACACCGCCACCGCCAATGCCTACCACCTTGATAGTTGCAAGATAGTTCTGAGGAGATGCCACCTCGGCCCCTTCCCTTTCATCCAACCCTCAACCTCAACTGAAGGTTGAACGTTATGTCATATTTCCGGTATCTGTCACGTTATTAGTCTTAGCGCCCTATCCGCCGACGCCCCCTCGGCGTGTTGCGACATGGCCACCCAGCCCTAAAAGTTAGCTAGTGACGGGACGCAGCGGATCGGTTAAATCGTATGTGGAAGCATTTCTTTGCAGCAAAACGGAAGCCACTTTTGCCTTCAGTTCCCCATTCGAATCGTCGCCCCAGATCACGGTTGCTCCAGAATCTAAAAGTAGCTGCACCCGATCACGATTTATCGCCTCTATGCGCACAACTTTCTGCATGAGGGCGGCGGGCACCGCTTGAATCACTTTGGCCACAGTAGTTGCTGCCGGCGCGCGTTCCTCGTCAGTGGGAAGTGAGAGCTCTTTCAAGTTTTCACCTGCCGCCTTCGCAAAAGCAATTCCCTTTGAATCCACCAACTTGCGGCCGGAACCCGTATCTTCAATTCCGATCGGAGTGCGCAGCGAAAGCTCTATCTGAATTCCATGCAGCGGCTTTCGGGAAACAGTGGCGCTCGCAACGCGTATGTTTGCCCGCTGCACTTCCTGAGCTACCTTCGAGGTATCCAGACGAGGAAGTGGAATGTTCGCAAACCGTTCGGTTGCCTGCACTACTGTTTCGGCCGAAACCTCCTTTGTAGCCCCACTTACCTGGGCAGCAGACGGATGATAGGCAAAGAGTGGGGACAAAAATGCCACTGCTACGACTGCTGCGACGGCAGCTACCCCAGCTAGTGCCAGGACAAGCAGATACCGGCGCCTGCGCGATACAGCTCTAGTGCGTTCGGCAAGACGCTCAGCAAATTCGTAGCTGACGCGTTCCTTCACAGCAGCTCCAAAAGGCGCGGACCCATGGTGGTAACGTCACCGGCCCCCACGGTGCAGATCAGATCGCCGCTCTGCGCAACCTTGGCTAGGTACTCGGCTCCGTCCTCCAAAGAGGTGGCCAGATATGAGCCTGGCAGCGATTTACCTATCAGCGATGAATCGACGCCCTCTACCGGATCCTCGCGAGCCCCATAAATTGGAGCTAAAGCCACCACGTCTGCCCCGCGCAGCGCCCGCGCAAAGCGAGCTGCAAAATTAATCGTTCTCGAGTACAGGTGCGGCTGGAACAGCACCAGCAACCGCCCCTTAGTCTGCTCACGGGCCTGGGCGACGAGGGCGGCCACTTCGGTGGGATGGTGTGCATAGTCGTCGCGTACCTCGACCCCGTGGACCGTTCCCTTGTATTCGTAGCGCCTGCCAGTCCCAGTAAACTGTCCGAGCGCCTGGGCGCAATCGCTCGGGGGAAAATCGAGCGCGATTAACACTGCAAAAGCCCCAGCCGCATTTAGCAGGTTGTGTCTACCGGGAACTTGCAGGCGCACCGGATAAGTATGTCCCCGCCAGATAAAGCCTGACTCACTTACCTTCACGTGGTTGGGCCCGCCTTCCCCGAAACCGTAAGTGAGATGACGCAAATCTTTCGAGCTTGCCTCCCCAAGGGCACGCGCGCCCTCGTCGTCGGAGCAGGTTACCAACGTGTCGGTGACTAGGCCAGAAAAATCTAGAAAAGCCTGTTCGAAAGCCTCTTTAGAACCGTAGTGATCCAGGTGGTCTGGCTCTACATTGGTAACGAGGGCGACGGTCGGGGTGTAGTTCAAGAACGAAGCATCGGATTCGTCGGCCTCAGCTACAAAGTACTTGCCCTCACCTAGGTGTGCCCCGGAGCCAAAGCCGCCGACGATGCCTCCCACCGCAAAAGAAGGGTCAGCCCCTAAATGGGACAATGCCACCGCCAACATGCCCGAAGTAGTAGTTTTCCCGTGGGCTCCCGCCACAGCAATAAATTCCATGCCGGCTGCTGCCAAAGCAAGCGCCTGAGACCTGTGCAGCACCTTACATCCCAGTTCGCGCGCCCTGGCTAGCTCGGGATTCGATTCGCGCACAGCAGTGGAAACCACCACTATGGAATCTGCAGAAATAGTCTGCGGATCGTGCCCCACTTTCGCTTCAATGCCCAAAGACCTTAGGTGGGAAATGTTTGCCGAGTCTTTCTGATCAGATCCTGTAACAAGCTGACCCCGATCTGCGAGCAACTCGGCAACTACCGACATGCCCGCTCCCCCGATACCAATCAGATGAAAGTGACTCATTTTCCTGCGACCCCCAAAATAATGTCCGCCAAGCGCTGGGCGGCCTCAATCTGTCCAAATTTCTGTGCAGCTGCGCCCATCTCTGCCAGCTTTTGGTCGTCGGCTAGGAAAGCAAAAATTTTGTCCACAACCGCGTTCCCATCCAAATGCTTGTCTTCAATCAGTTGGGCACCCCCGCCCGCCGTTACGTCAGCCGCATTTAGTTTTTGTTCGCCGTTGCCGATGGGCAGCGGTACGTAGGTAGCTGCAAGCCCCAAAGCCGAAATCTCGCACACCGTGCCGGCCCCCGACCGGGCTAATACCATATCGGCGCAAGCAAAAGCGTCCTCCATGTTGGTGCAGTATTCGACTACCTTGTAGTCCGGCTGCTCGCCCACCTTTTCGCGCACGGGGGCGGCTTTGCCCTTGCCAGCTATGTGTAGAATCTGCAGGTCGCCACGGTAAGGGGCGGCCTCGGCTACGGCCTCATTTATGCTCTTTGCCCCCAGCGAGCCACCGGTTACTAGCAAAATCTTGCGCTCTGGGTCGAGGCCAAAAGCCCTCGCGCCCCTCTCGCGCACGCCACGTCTGTCAGCTAGCTTCTGTTTAGCCAGCTTCTCGATCTGCTCCCGCAGTGGCAAACCGGTAACCTCGGTTATGCCCTTTCGGGCTGCCAGCGGCGTCGAAGGGAAAGTGAGGGCAACGCCCTCGGCCCAACGAGCTCCCAACTTGTTGGCGAGCCCCGGACGGGCATTTTGCTCGTGAATAATCACAGGTACGCCCAGGCGCTGCGCCGCCACATAGGCGGGCGTCGACACAAATCCGCCAAACCCTACCACAACGTCGATGCGCTCGGAGGTTATTACCTCGCGGCAGGTGCGCAGCGCCTGGCGCATGCGGGGCACAAAGAATATTAGGTCTCCGTTAGGGCGGCGAGGAGCAGGCACCTTGGGTATCTGAAACATCTGGATGCCAGCCCGCGGCAGGAGGTCGACCTCGAGCCCCTTTGCAGTTCCCAAAGCCACAACTTCTGCACCGGCTGCTACCAGTTTTTGTGCCGTAGCAATTAGCGGATTTATGTGACCGGCGGTTCCGCCCCCGGCAAGTAGTACCTTCATTTCTTTGCCTTTCTGCGTGAACCGACCACGGCAATAGTACGTTTTATTGAAGCTTCGCGGGCAGTTAGCACCTTATTAGCCCCTGGCTCGGCTCGCGCACAAGAAAGCATTATGCCCATAGCTATTAGACAGGCAACCAATGCCGACCCACCCGCAGATATGAACGGCAAAGGTACCCCGAGTACGGGGATGAGCCCCACCACCACCCAAATATTCACCAGGGCCTGCAAGCCAATCCAAGCCATTGTGGAGGAAGCAGCAATTCGGATCGAATTGGACCTAGCCCGCCTTGCTAGCCTGTACAGGGACCAGCCCAAGATTACGTACAAAATTATTACTGACAAGGTGCCTACCAGGCCGAATTCTTCACCTAAAATCGCAAAAATAAAGTCCGATTCAGCCTGCGGCAAGTAGTTCCATTTTTGCCGTGAGGCGCCCGGACCTACCCCTGTGAGCCCACCGGTACCCAAACCGTACTTTGCCCGTAGCGGCTGTAGGTCAATCCCCTGCTCATCCTTGGGGGCGCCGGGGAAGAACGCCCGAATACGGGCGCGGCGTGAGGAGGAGGACATGGCTGCCAGGGCAGCCCCGAACACTCCAGCTACCAAAAGAGCCGCCAGTTTTGAGCCGGGCAGGCCACCGATGAACACCACCGCCGCGATGATGCCAGCCACTACCACTGTGGTGCCAAAGTCTCCGCCGAGCATAATGGCGCCCAGCGATCCCACCGTGGGCCAGGCCAGATAGCGCGCTATCGAAGACCAGTCAGTAAGGTCTACTATCCGGTGCCCCAGTAGTGCTGAAAGATGCACTATCAGCGCCACTTTCAAAAACTCCGAAGGCTGGACGGTTCCTATGCCAGGAATGGCAATCCAGTTCTGATTGCCACCAATATTTTGCCCGAACGGCAGCACGAGCGTTTGGAATGCAATGGCACCAACGAGTGCGGCCGCCGAAACCTTCGGATTGAAATAAAGCTGCGGCCTTGCCTTGGTAGCTAACCACATTAACAAAAGCCCCATGATGGCGTAACTAAAAGGCTTTATAAACGAAACAAACGGGTTGTCCTGGCGGGCAAGGTCCCCAATCGAAGAAGCAGAAAAGACCATCACCAGCCCCACCCCGGTGAGCAGCAGCGTGGACACCAAAATCATGTAAAAAGTAAGCACGGGATTGGTGCGCATCTGCTCTTGGATCACCGAGCGCGTAGCGAGAATCGTGTCGTCGTCCGAAACCACCTTGATCCTAGGTAGTTTCAGCCTCAGCCTTTTCGCCACCTAGCCCTCCAGACCTGCTACCGCCTGTGCAAAAAGGTCGCCTCGTTCTGCGTAGTTGTTGAACTGATCCCAGGAAGCACAGGCAGGAGCCAAAATGACAGTGTCGCCGGGACGCGAAAGCGCCACGCATTCGTGTACGACCGATCCCATTATGTCGTCGGGAGGAGCACATTCCACTACCGGCACTGACGGCGCCTGAGTTTCGAGAGCCGATTTGAGCGCCCGGCGATCTTTCCCGATTAGCACAACCCCACGGAGGGTAGGAGCTACCGCGGCGACTAGTTCGTCAAAGGTTTGCCCCTTGGTGTCGCCACCTGCTACCCACACCACCGACGAGGGCGGCATCCCAGCAAGTGAGCTGCGAGCCGCATGGGCATTAGTTGCTTTCGAGTCGTCGATCCATTTTACGTCGCGAGCCATGCCCAACGGTGTGCGCCTGTGCTTGACAGCCTGAAAGCCCTCAAGCCCCTTAGCCACGGAAGAAAAATCTACCCCCAAAGATCGCGTCAGCCCAGCGGCCGCCAACGCGTCAGCCAAAACCGGGTGCGAAATCGGCCCCCCGGTCAAGTGCCGCAGTGCCTCAAAGCTAAACAGTGGAGTCGCCTCAGCCCACCTATTGGCAATGAACGCCCTATCCAAAACCAGGTCGTCTACTACCCCAATCTGGCCAACTGCAGGAGCAGAAAACGAAAGTCCGATCGCCCTGCATCCCTCCACCACGTCTGCACCATCTACCATGTGGCGCACATTTTCGTCGGAGACGGGAAACAAAGCAGCCTTTTGCGTGTGCTCATAGACCTTCGCTTTGGCAGCTTTGTAAGCTTGCACACTACCGTGCCAGTCAACGTGGTCAGAAGCAACATTCAAACAGATAGAAGCGTACGGGGACACGGTAGAAGTCGAATAAAGCTGAAAGGACGAGAGCTCGACCACCAGCGCATCGTAGCCGCCCTCGGCAGCCTTCAAAACAACCGGCGAACCCACGTTACCTACCGCGTAGGCGTTTTGGCCATCAGCACGCAAAATCGCTTCGGCCATGTTGACAGTGGTGGTCTTCCCGTTGGTACCCGTAACTGCCAGCCATGGCGAAGTGTCGCCGCGCCGTGCCTGCAAGCGCCAGGCAAGCTCGACTTCGCCAAGCACCTCGGCGCCAGCCAGACGGGCGCCCTCGTAGACGGGACTTGCAGGGGGAATTCCGGGGCTCATCACCACCTGAGAAACCCCGTGAGATTTAAGCTCCTCGGCTACCTGGGTTGCGCTTTCAACCAAGACCCTAGGGACCTTTGCCCCTAACTGCACGCTCTGGAGTGCCTCATCAGAAGAGTCAAGGGCCACCACCTGCCTGCCCAGCGTAGACAGGACTTCCACAGCTGCTAAACCCGATTTGCCTAAGCCGGCAACGCCAATGGCACTCATATACTCAATACCCACTCCGCGTAAAAAATGATTGTCCCTATAATTCCGAACAAGCCAGCGATGATCCAAAAACGAACCACAATAGTTACCTCAGGCCAGCCCTTCAGCTCGAAATGGTGATGCAATGGGGCCATCTTGAATACGCGCTTGCCGGTGATCTTGAAGCAACCAACCTGAATTATGTCCGAGAAGACGATAATTACAAACAGGCCCCCAATTATGACGGCCAAAAACTCGGTACGAGTCAAAATAGACATGCCCGCGAACGCACCGCCAAGAGCCAACGAGCCAGTATCTCCCATAAAGATCTGGGCTGGGGACGTGTTCCACCACAAAAAGCCGAAACAGGCTCCGACTATTGCGGCGGCAATAATTGCTAAATCGCGCGGGTCTCGCACCTCGTAGCAAGCGGCCATATTCGCCGGATCTGACCCAGGGCACTTTTGGTAGAACTGCCACACCGCGAGCAAGGCGTACGATCCGAAAGCAAAAAGCGAGGCACCTGTGGCAAGCCCGTCCAAGCCGTCAGTCAGATTCACCCCGTTAGACCAGGCGGCAACAATGAAATTCACCCAGATTACAAATGCCAGGATGGCGAGGGCGCCAATACCTAGCGCTTTGAAAGTGAAGGAGCTATCGCGCACCACCGAGATTGCCATTGAGGCCGGGTGGACGCCCGTATGATCGGGAAATGCAGAAGCTCCCAGGGCAAAAATCGTGCCTATCGCGAGCTGTCCCAAAAATTTGGCCTTAGCGTTTAGCCCCAGCGAACGCTGGTGCGATATCTTGATGAAATCGTCTAGGAAGCCTATAACCCCCAGACCTATGAACAAGAACATTTCTAAGGCAGCAGACCACGAGGGGCCCTGCCGCGAAACCAGCATTGAAACAAGCCAACCTACCGTTGCCGCTCCAATGATGACGATGCCTCCCATAGTTGGGGTGCCACGCTTCGTATAGTGGCCGGTAGGGCCGTCTTGGCGGATAAATTGACCGTATTCACGCGCTCGCAGAACGCGGATTAAAGCCGGGGTACCAAGCAACGAAACAATTAGCGCGACACCACACGCACTAATTAATGCGAGCACGCTCTATCCCCTTTCAACAGCTGATCTGCCAGACGCCACACGCCTGAACCGTTGGAGCCTTTAATCAAGATCGCATCCCCGCTTTTGGGGGCATCCTTTATCAGGCTAGCCGCTTCACTGTAGCTAGGCGCATACATGGCCTCGGCGCGTTCGCAAACTGTGTCTAACAAAGGTTTTGCGCCCTCGCCGACAGCTATCACGCAATCCACGCCTGCCAGAGCTGCAAGCTTGCCTACCTCGCGATGAATATCGGCTGAGCCCGGGCCCAGCTCGAGCATCTCGCCAAGCACCGCAATCTTTCTGCGACCTTTCCCCAACTTTTCAAGCGCCTTTAGCGCTGCCTTCATCGAATCAGGGTTGGCGTTGTACGCATCGTCAATAACTATTGCGCCATTGGAAAGTTGACGCACGTCCATGCGGTGAGGTGACGCCGCAGTGGCTCTGTCGCACTGGTGCACAGCCGTTTGGAGGTCGACGCCAGCTGCGACGGCACCTGCTATCGCTCCAAGAGCATTTGAGACGTGGTGCGCGCCCACTAAACCCAGCTGAATAGCCGTGGTGAACTGCGCGTGCTCGAGCGTGAAACCTGCCCTATCGGCCTCGTCCACCTTGACGGCAGTAGCTCTAAAGTCTGCCTGCCTGTTGCCGGCGGCAGAAAAGGTGAGAAGCTTCTTGTCTGGACCCAAGCGTTCGGCCATAGCCCGCACGCGCCGATCGTCTTCGTTTAGTACAGCTACCCCGCCTTCGACAAGCCCATCTAAAAGCTCCGATTTTGCCTGCGCAACGGCTTCTTGCGAGCCGAACCCCCCAAGGTGGGCCCTCCCAACCAGGAGCTCAACTGCCACATCTAGTGGCGCAATTGAAGTTAAGTATTTTATGTGCCCTATGCCAGAAGCTCCCATCTCGAGTACCAAATACCGCGTGTGAGCTGGGGCAGACAGTACTGTTCGGGGTAATCCGACCTCGTTGTTGAACGATCCAATAGGCGCTGTGGTTGGCCCGGCAGCAGAGCAAATTCTGGCTAACAAATCCTTTGTTGTAGTTTTCCCTGCACTGCCAGTCACCCCGATAACGGTGAGCTCACCATGGCTACGCAGCTGGCGCAGATAGTAGGCAGCAGCCTTGCCGTAGGCAGTGGTGACATCAGACACCTCGATAACCGCAACCTCGGCGGAAAGCTCCAGGGCTTTGGCCGCATTTTGCGTAACTACGGCTGCCGCCCCTGCGGATACTGCCTGGGGCAAATAGTCCAAGCCATCTTGTTGTTCGCCTATCCGAGCGAAGAATACACCGCCAGCAGGTACTTCCCTAGAGTCTGTGGTTGCATCTTGAAGCGTAATGGGCTCGTTTGCCGACCGGCGAACCTGTCCACCGACCGCATTAGCCAACGCCGTAGCATCTAACGTCATAGTTGCCATTGTATGCGCCTAGAAGAGCCTTAGTTATTTGTCGCCAACATGGAGAGGATAAAGTTTGGGGCTTTCCGTAGAGGGTTTCACGCCCAACATCCGCAGTGCAGCACCGGTGACCTCAGAAAACACCGGGGCCGCCACGACGCCGCCATAGATTGATGTTTGCGGTTTATTTAACACTACTGAAACTGCCACAACCGGCTTTTCGGCTGGGGCTGCCCCCACGAAAGAAGCCACTACTCCCCCTGAATCCTTGCCCGAGAGGATCTCGGTGGTGCCCGTTTTGCCGGCGGTGCGATACCCAGGCACCCGTGCAAGCTGGGCGGTGCCATCGTCTCCGGTCACAGATTCCATCATCCGCATTAGCGTGGCAGCAGTGTCCGGTTCCATGGCACGGACGGCCTTAGGCGCATCCACCTTGTGAACTGCCCCATTCCTATCGGTCCACGAATCTATTATGCGCGCCGGCATGCGCACCCCTCCGTTGGCGACGGTTGCCATCAGCTGGGTCACCTGCAACGGCGTAGTAGCAATACCCTGGCCAAACATTGTCGTATACCTCTGCCTACCGTCCCAAGATGCGGGTGACGGCAAAATCCCCGCACTTTCGCCAGGCATCTCAATTCCACTTCTTTCTCCGAGGCCCAGTTTCTTCATCATTTGGTGGCGGGATTTATCTGAAACTAGATCGCCAATTTGAACAGTGCCGACGTTTGAGGACTCTGCCAGTACCCCTGCCGCGGTTAGTTGCTGGACCGGGTGCTCGTGCGAGTCGACGAACGACTCCCCGTTCTTCATCGTAATTTTGTAAGGAATCTGGAAGGGGGTTAGCGGGGTTATCTTGCCCTCGTCGAGCGCACTAGCGAAGGTAACCAACTTGCCGGTAGAACCCGGTTCATAAACGGATTGCACAGCACGCGACTTAGTAGAGACCGATTTCTCGCGCGCCTCCATCGGAGCTAAGGTGGCAGAATCCGCCAACGCCAAAACACGCCCGGTTGCTACTTCCATAACAACCACTGTGCCCCAGGCTGCCCCCGTTTTTTTCACAGCGTTGTCTAAACTCGTCTGCGCCTGCTGATTCAAATCAGCGTCGAGTGAAAGTGTCAACGCCTGGCCCGATTGCGCCTCCTGGGTAGTTTCACTTCCATCGGGAATAATCTGTCCCGTTGGAGCGATCTCGACTGTGCGTTGGCCGTCCTTTCCACCCAAGGTCTTTTCCTGAGAAGCTTCAACCCCGGCAGCGCCCACATTGTCTTGGTTAACAAATCCCACTACAGTCGCAGCAGTATTGCCCGCAGGATAGGTGCGCAACGTGGTCGACTCAGAGCTTATGCCTTCAATCTGTAACGCCTTAATTTTGCGCCACTTGCCCGCCTCGACATTTCGAGCCAGGATTTGATAACCGGAATCGGCCACCATCATGCCACCGACTTCCGCCCGATCCATACCCAAAATCGGGGCTATCTGCTTTGCAGCCTCGACTGGACCAGTACCTATTACCTTCTCTTTAGCGTCGGCGCCCTCGGCAGCTTTTGTTTTCGTTACGACTTTACCGGCCCCGTTCACGATTTCCTTGTGAACGTAAGTGCGCAACAGATAGGGATTGGCAACAACGTTGTACCTCTGCGTAGAGGTGGCCAAAACTGTGCCTCGAGCGTCAGTAATTTTGCCGCGTTCCGCGCGTATCGGATAAGTTACGGTACGCATCTTGGCTGCCTCTGAAGACAGAGCAGGACCGTCGACAACCTGAATCTTGACCAGCGCCAAGGAACAAAGAACCATGCCCGCAACGAGCACCAGCGCGAGCTTCTTGATGCGGTCGACAAGCTCAAAGCGCCGCCACAGCCGCGCAAAAAAGTTAGTTATGGCCGACAAGCTTACTGCGCTGCCTTGCCACCCTCGATTGTTTTAGAACCGAGAGACACATAACCTAACTCCACGCCAGGAACCATACCGTGCGAAAGCGCAAAAGTGCGCAGCGAATCCGGAGAAGACAAAGATTGCACCCGCACCTGCAAATCCTGATTTGCTTCCACCATTCTGTCCAATTCCACCTGGTCCTCGTGCATCGAATACGACAGCATCGCCATCTGAGTGTTGATCGCTATGGGCATCACAATCAGTGCTAACAATGCCAAGGCCACGCCAACCCAAGAAAGTATTGGGGATTTTGCAGGCGCCGTCGTCTCCACGACCGAAAGCAACGGGCGGCTAGCTCTTCTTGGTTGCCTGCGCGGACGTCCCAATGCTGCCTGAGTCATGACCGCTGCCTTCCTTCGCTAACTCGTTCGATTGCCCGAAGCCGCACTGGAGCCGAGCGCGGATTAGAACTTTGTTCTGTTGCATCTGCCTTTTGCGCACCCGTAAAAACCAACTTGAAATTTGGAAGAAGTTCTTCTGGCACTACGGGCAAATCAGGTGGAGCTCCAGAGGTCGAAGCATCCTTGAAAGCCTGCTTTACAATTCGATCTTCCAGAGACTGGTAGGACTCGACTACCAGGCGCGCTCCCACCCGCAGGCTCTCCAAGGCAGCCGGAAGCGCGTCCTCGAGAATAGTTAGCTCATTGTTAACAGCCACACGCAAAGCTTGAAACGTGCGCTTAGCTGGATTACCGCCTTTGCGCCGAGCCGGGGCCGGGATGCATTCACGTACCAATTGCGCCAGCTGCCCTGAACGGGTAAGCGGTTCGGTTTCCCTTTTCCTCACGAGGGCGCGAGCGATCTTGCCAGCAAACTTTTCCTCGCCGTAAACGTGCAGTATGCGCGCCAGTTCCCCCTGGGAAGCCGTGCGCAGGAGATCGGCTGCAGAGATCCCCTTAGAGGTATCCATCCGCATATCCAAATAGGTATCGCGCGAATAGGCAAAGCCACGTTCGTCCTGGTCGAGCTGGTAAGAGGAAACTCCCAAATCCATAAGGATCCCAGCCACTTTCCCCCCGACGGAATCTGCGACCTCGCCCACTTGATCGTAGGTAGTGTGGAAGGGTTCAAAGCGGTCACCGAAAGGCCGCAAACGTTCTTTAGCTATTTCCAGCGCCTCACTGTCTCGGTCGATTCCGAGCAGATGCACTGAAGGAAACCGGCGCAGAATTGCTTCACTGTGGCCCCCCATGCCAACAGTGCAGTCAATGATTATGGAACCATCTGCTACCCCGGGTGCAAGAAGTTCTAGGCAGCGTTCAACCATTACCGGCACATGCCCGTAATTTTTCATCAATACCGCCTTCCAAAGGGTCATAATCTTGGACCCCCTCCGCTCTCTGAAACCGGGGAAGTGGCCTCAGAAATCGGAGAGAAACCGAAATTATGACCCTTAGAACAAACCTGGGATTACTTCTTCAGCAGTGTCCGAGAACGCCTGCTCGTGCTCCGCAAGGTACGTCTGCCAGGAAGCGTGATCCCAAATTTCTATTCGGGAGCCAGCACCTATCACTGCCACGTCGCGCTTGAGCCCAGCGTAAGAGCGAAGCAGCGCCGGAATAGTGATCCTTCCCTGCTTATCAGGTTTGTCATCCGTAGCTCCCGAAAGCATGACCCTAATGAAATCCCTGGCCTGCCTACTGGAAATAGGTGCCCGGCGTAATTCTTGGTACATGTTTGCGAATTCTTGGGAAGTAAACACGTATAAGCAGCGGTCCTGGCCCCTGGTTAGGACCAGCCCCTCAGCGAGTTCCTCACGGTAGCGGGAAGGCAGGATAAGGCGCCCCTTGTCGTCTAGCTTTGGTTCAGCCGTACCAAGGAACACACGCACCTCCTCACCGCACGCCTCCACTTTACTCCACATTCAACCACAAAGGGAAGAGATGCCCCCGATTTCGCGTTGCAAGCGGCAATAAAATGGTTATTTACCTGCATAAATAGAAGTGGAGTGAGGTGGAGTAAAAATTTCTATTTCATCCTCATAGCAGGGGGCGAAGCGACGACACTTTAAATAAAAAAAGGGGAAGGCCAACGCCTTCCCCGGGGTTCGGATAACTAATATCTGCCTGAATCGCCAGGTTCGTGCCTATCCCAGCGTTCACGCTGCTTGTTCATAAAGTTAGAAGTACGACGCGGTTTCTTAGCTGAGCCGGTAAGCTTTCCTACCATCTTCTTATTCCACGGCAACGTGATACCAAATACCATCAGCAAAAAGCCCACTATTGCGAGCAGTATGGCGCCCCAGTTGTACCCCAGCGATACGGCCACAACCAGCACAATCAGCCCTAGAAGGCTCACGGCCCCCATCGCTGCTAGAACACGCGGCGGAGTCTTGCGCGGGGTGGGCGCAGGCTTTTCTTTCATGGCAGCGTCAAAGGAAGGATCACCCTCGCGCAATTGCTGTTCAAGATCTGCGAGGACCTGCTTTTCGTAATCAGACAGTCCCACGTGAACCTTCCTTACTACTAAACGTGTAAACACTCTCAGGATAAAGCATCGGGGCGGGTTTTCCCCAACTCATTCTTTCCCGTTGGCCCGGAAAGCAGCGATGCGGGCAATAGCACATTTTCGCCAAACTTAGCAGTCACCCCATCCATAGCGCTTTCCGCCGCCCTGCGCCCGTCCTCGCCGTCGAAAGACAGTTGAATGCCGAGCTCGGCAGAAATGAGGCCTTCAATTCTAACTCCCACTAGTCGGTATCCTCCCGCGGGGATATTTACCGAGTGCCCCAGGTTTCTGGCCACTTGAAAGATTTTGGCTCCCACATCAGTAGCGGTCACGGTCTTCGAACGGGTGATAGTAGAAAAGTCCGCCCCCCGCAACTTGACTACCACGGTTTGCCCCTGCCACTTTTTTGCTCTAAGTTTCGCTGCACACTCGTGAGCCTGGCTGAGCAAAACATCGTCAAGATCCGCGAAAGTAGCTATGTTGCTTGCAAAAGTTACCTCCGTGCCAATGGATTTTTCAGCCTCCTCACCACCGACCACCGACAGATCTATTCCCCTGCTTATTTGCGCTAGCCTAGCGCCTGCCGCCTTACCCACCTTGTGCTGCAAGTCTTTTACCTCCACCTGGGAGAGTTGGCCGACAGTTCTAATTCCACTTCCAAGCAGAACCTGCTGCGCCCTCCTCCCCACTCCGGGCAGCGCCCCCACCGGTAGGTCGCGCAAAAAGTCTGTTACCGCACTCTCCGGCACTAAGAGCACCCCGTCCGGTTTCGCATGCGAAGAAGCAATCTTTGCTACTAATTTAGAGGGCGCAATCCCCACCGAGGCTGCAATTCCTGTCTCCCGCCGAATCCTCTGGCGCAGGGAAGCCGCAATTTGAGTGGAAGAACCAAAAAGACGCCGTACCCCTGCCACATCTAGGTAAGCTTCGTCGATGCTGACTTTCTGAAACGCGGGAGTATAGGAGGCCAAAATCGCCATAACTGCCCGGGACACCTGCGAATAGATGTTCTTTCGAGTCGGCAGCACGTAAGCCTGCGGACACGCTCGAAGCGCTTGCCCCATTGGCATTCCAGCGCGCACACCGTAGGCACGCGCCTCGTAGGTAGCCGAGGTGACTACTCCCCGATTTGAATGGCCTCCTACTATGAGCGGTTTTCCACGCAGATCCGGGTGATGGAGTAGTTCGACCGAAGCGAAGAAGCAGTCCATGTCAACGTGCAAAATATTTGCCGCGGAATCGTCGCTGCCCCACCCCCGCTTTGCACTGGCTAACCTTGGCGCGTTGGACATGACTTAGGAAGATTTCGACGGACCATCTACTGGCCCATCTGCCCTGTGCCTGCCCCGCGGCCTCTCTTCTTTAACGTCCTCGGGCTCGCTAGAGTCGGAGCGCTGGCGTTCCACAACTGCCAAGAAATCTTCAAGACGTTCTGCCAAATCTTCGCCAGACGGCATCTTCTCCTTATTGGCACCCACCTGCAACTTCGAGATGTCCAAAGAATCAATTCGTTGCTCCAACTGGGCAATGACTCCGCCTATTTCGCTAGATTCACTGGCTTCTTGGTCCAGACGTTTTGAAATCAAGTCTGAAGCTGCTTCGAGATCGCCTATAGGCAGTTCCAGTCCGGTGAGGTCGCTAATCCTACTTATGAGGGCGGCGGCACCGGCTGGGTAGTCGGCGTCCATTACGTAGTAAGGCACTCCCACAGTCAAACCGATCGAATCGATTCCCACCTGCCCGAGTCTATATTGCAGATACATCCCCATAGAAGCTGAAAACTGCATGATCCCGGCTTGTTCGTCCTGTGGCGGAAGCAAATCTAGGCGAGTGCCAGTTTGGTTCACTAGTGGCGGACGGGTGTGCGGGGTAGCCGCCGGTAAACCCAAAACGTTAATTGCTGTTTCAATGCCAGCCTCCTTGGCATACTCGGATACCACCTGGGCAAATTCGTTCCACCGCAGATCTGGTTCGGGCCCGTGCAACACCAAAATTTCTTGCCCCGTGTAATCAGTCACCTTGTCGATCGCGATCTCTGGAGGCTCCATGTCAGTTAGCGTCCACTGCGAAAGGGTGGCTACCGGACGCCGCGCTCTAAAGTCGACTAATTTATCTGCGTCAAAAGTCACTACCCTCTCGGTAGGTAGCGACGGCAAAAGCTGCTCGAGCGTCAACCTACCCGCATGCCCGGCGTCGATCGCCCCGTACATGTGGTGGAGCAGAATCCGCGAGCGCACTGGCACGTCAGCAATCTGAGAGATGATGTTTGTCATTTTTACCTCCACCTTCTTTAGTCTTACTTTATCGGTTCGGCCCGATAGTTGAAGACTCCGCGCGAACAACTATCATCTTGGTCTGACACAATAGGTTAACTTTCATTTCGTGTAACCAGTAAACTTCGATCTTTATTCCAAGGATGGCCGTGACTTCTACTCCACTGGACCAAGAACAGCCCGCAGTTGATAGGGCATATAGGGCATTGGACACCGCCCGCGATAGTTACAGGGCAAGCCAGCGCAAGGCTGAGGCGGCCGGAGCCCACGGCTCCCCCCAAGCCCGTTCTGAGCGCGACGCGATCGCCGCCCACTTCGGAGACCAGGCAAGCCGGTTGGAACAGGTTGAGGACAAACTGGTGTTCGGGCGTTTGGATATGGCCGCGGGGCATTCGCCTTCCCCACGCTACATTGGCAGAGTTGGTTTGACCGAGGACGGGAAAACTATTTTGGTGGATTGGCGCGCCAAGGCAGCTACGCCGTTTTACAGGGCTACTCCGGCAAATCACGAGGGCGTTGTGCGCCGCCGCCACATTGGCACTAGATTGCGGAAGGTCATTTCTTTAGAGGACGATCTGTTTGACGTGTCTGCCTCGGAAGGAGTTTCTCTAGCTGGTGAGGGCGCATTGTTTGCCGCCATGAATTCCGCTCGAGGCGGGCACATGGGCGACATTGTGACGACTATTCAAGCTGAGCAGGACGAGGTCATTCGCTCGAATGCGAAGGAGCTGCTAGTGGTGCAGGGTGGGCCCGGCACAGGCAAGACAGCAGTGGCGTTACACCGCGCGGCATACCTGCTTTATGCTCAGCGGGAGAAACTTGCCCGTTCGGGGGTTTTGGTAGTGGGCCCCTCACGCAGATTTCTCCGCTATATTGAACAAGTCTTGCCGGCCCTTGGAGAAACTGGAGTGGTTTCAGTTACTTTGGGCGAGCTACTTCCGGGGCTATCCACTTCAACGCATGATTCGGATAACGTGGCGGCCCTGAAGGGAAGCATGGAGTGGACAAAAATTGCCAAGCGGGCAGTTGCCTCTAGAAGAAGGATTCCCACTGCTCCTATTGAGCTGCGGGTGTCAGGACAGCAGCTTTCGCTTAGCCCCCAGGATGTGAAGGTGGCCGCCAGACGTGCAAAGCAGGCTTCCAGGCAGCACAACGTTGCCCGCACTACCTTCGCATTGACACTTTTGGAACGGCTGACTGACAAATTTTTGGCAGCCGACGAATCGCTTACTGAATCCGACAGGAATTGGGTTCGCGAGGAGTTGCGCACAAACGTAGAAGTCAAGCGGAACATCAACTTGTGCTGGATGCCAGAATCTGCCCAGGCCTTACTGGTTAAACTGTTCACGCGTCCGGAGTTGCTGAAAACTTGTGCACCCACCTTTAGCGAGGACGAAGTAGCGGCTTGCCAGCGCCCCAAGGACGCTCCGTTCACGGTTGAAGACATCCCGATTTTAGACGAATTGGCGGAGCTGTTAGGCCCCTCCGATGTTTTTGCCGCCGCCCAGCGCGAGCGTCAAAAGGCCGAGCGAGATGCTGCTCGTAGACGAGCCCAGCAAGCTTTAGACATGGATGGTTTAGGTGGGGGAATTGTCAACGCCCAGATGCTCGCCGAGCGGGCCGAGGGAGCGGGTACTGATTCTACTTTGTCTGAGAGGGCCCGAGCCGATCGTTCTTGGACCTACGGGCACATCGTGGTTGACGAGGCCCAAGAGTTGTCTCCGCTGGCTTGGGCAGCGCTGCTGCGCCGGTGCCCGTCGCGCTCGTTTACGGTGGTGGGCGATTTAGCTCAGAGGACGGGCAGGAATGTTGCTGACTGGAAAGAGGTGTTGGGGCCGGCTGCCCGGGCCTACTCAGATACTGCGGTACTCTCGATCTGCTACCGCACCCCGCAGACCATAATGGATGCTGCCGAAAAGGTGGCACGCAAGTTGGGCAGGCACGTTGACTACCCGGTTACAGCAGTGCGCGATCTGGCCGACTGCCTCAAACTGCACCAAAGTCAGACTCCCCTTGAAAAGGCCCGCGAGTTGGCCGAAGCAGCCTGTGCAGAATTAGACGCCGAGCACGGCCCCGGTCAGGGGCAGGTGGCGGTTATTGCCGAGGGTGAGGCGGCGCGCACTTTTCACTGCGTCGACGACAGGATCCAGGCAATGCCCGCCCGAGATTCTAAGGGCCTGGAGTTCGACGTAGTTGTTTTAGTGGAGCCGTTCCAGCTTGCGAGCCGCCCCGGAGATCTGTATGTAGCCATGACACGGCCTACCAAACGGTTGGATGTGGTCTACTCTGAGCGGTTGCCGGAGGGGTTTGCGATCTAGAGACGCTCTGGCGCCTGCAAAATACTATTGAAAGAGCTTCAGCAGCCATATGAAGACTTTGCTTTTGATGAGTATTTTTTGATGTGCTTATTGCCTGGTAAACATATAGAGTGTTTGCGTGAATGATGCAGAGGGAATCTCGGACCTAACCCGGCGCCTGCGGAAGGGATATGACCCTAAAGTAGCTCACGAGGTGGACCCCACCCCTGCTAGCTTGGTAACACTGTTGCAGGAGGCCGCTCGAAAGTGGCCAGATCGAGTTGCCACAGATTTTCTGGGCTCCACCTACACGTTTGCGTCTCTGGAAGAGCAAACTCGCAAAGCGGCTGGGGTACTAGCCAGCCTCGGGGTGGAAAAGGGCGATAGGGTGAGCCTAATAATGCCCAACTGCCCCCAGTTTCTTACCATCTTTTTCGGAGCCCTCCACCTGGGGGCGATCGCGGTAGCTCACAACCCTTTGGCTCCTAGTTCGGAGCTGCACACCGAAATTGAGCGAGTTTCGTCTAAGGTGGTATTGGCCTGGCAAAAATCCGTGAAAAAGGTACTGGATACGCCAGCGAAAGTTGTGGCTGTAGATTTGGCGGCGGCATTGCCGCTAAGCGCACGCCTCGCGCTGAGACTCCCCATCTCAAAGGCCCGTAATTTGCGGCGCCAACTTTGCCAAAAAGTTCCTGCCGGGGTGCCGAGTTTTGACCGGTTGATTACGCAGGCTAAGCCCATTTTAGAGTCTGTTTATGTGGACCCGGAGCAGACCGCGGTTATGATGCACACCGGAGGTACCACAGGGTCGCCGAAGTCTGTGATGCTCTCAAGCACCAACCTGGTTTCTAACACTCGCGCAGCCGCCCAGTGGGTAACTCCCCTGCTTCACGACCACGAAGTTATTTACTCAGTGCTACCTTTCTTCCACGCCTTTGGCATGACGCTCGTTATGCTATCGGGCATCTTGGTAGGCGCCAGCCAGGTTATTTTCCCTAAGTTCGACGAAAGCCTCTGCCTTAGCGCCTGGCGGAGGCGACCCTGCACATTCATGATTGGGGTCCCGCCCATGTTCGCCCGCTTAGCCAAAGCCGCCAAGGCAAAGCGGGTAGACCTAAAAACTATCAACTACACGATTTCGGGGGCTATGCCACTAAAGAAAGAGGATGCTGCCGCTTGGGCCAAAGCAACCGACGCACCTGTTATAGAGGGGTATGGAATGACCGAGACCTCCCCAATTGTCACCGGCTCCCCGCTGGGCTCAACTCGGGTGGGCACACTAGGTCTACCGTTTCCGTCGATACAGGTTCGCCTAGTTAGTTTAGACGACCCCACCCGGGACGTAGACGACCTGGCCGGAGAACCGGGAGAACTAATCGTAAAAGGCCCTGGTTGTTCGAAGGGATATTGGAACGATCCAGTCGAAACGGAAAATCTGTACACCAGCGAGGGCTGGCTTCGCACCGGCGACATAGCAGTCAACGACGACGGCTATCTGGCACTTGCCGACCGGCGAAAGGAACTTATCTTGTGCGGTGGGTTCAACGTCTACCCAACGCTCGTAGAAAAAGCTATTGCCTCCCACCCCGAGGTCGAAGACGTTGCGGTGGTGGGCCTGCCGGATGCTGAGCGAGGCGAAATAGTTGCTGCGGCAGTTATCCCCCACCCGGGATGCTCGCCAAGTTTAGCCAGCATTAGGAAACATATAGATGCCGAAATACCCCACTACGCAATGCCGCGCAAGATTTTTCTGGTGGATCACTTACCAAAGTCAGACTTGGGGAAAGTGCTGCGCCGCGAGGTGCGAGAGCAGCTCCTAAGCAGCAACTAGCGCGCTTGCTGCTCCGCACGCAGCTGTTTGATGGCCTCTTCAAAATCGTTGAGCGAGTCGTAATCCAGGTAGACCGAAGCGAAACGCAAATAGGCAACTACATCCAGTTCACGCAGTGGCTGCAGGATGGAGCGGCCTACGTCTTGGGTGGTTATTTGCGCGCGCCCAGAGCCACGCAGATCTTCCTCGACCTTCTGGGCTAGCAGCGCTAGATCATCTTGGCTTACAGGCCTACCTTGGCAGGCTTTGCGTACGCCCGATATAACTTTCGCTCGCGAGAACGGTTCGATAACACCGGACCGTTTCAGCACTGTAAGTCCCGCAGTTTCCTGGGTAGTAAAACGGCGATTGCAATGGGGGCACTGCCTACGCCGCCTAATTGCCATGCCATCGTCAGTGGTGCGAGAATCTACTACTCGCGAATCGGGGTGCTGACAAAATGGACAGTGCAATGGGGACCTCCGTTATTCGGCGGCCCCCCTACCTGGAAGGTACAGATAGCTGTTGACCAGGGTAAAGCTTCGAGGACCGCAAACCATTTAGATCTTTTATGTGTTCTACAGTATCAGCAACTGAGGCGTTTCCTGCCACGTATTTTGCAATAGACCACAATGTTTCCCCTGAAGACACCGTATATGAGGCAGTAGGACCAGAATACGTTGCCCCTGGCAAGGACAGACCAATGCCGCCCCCCAGCAGTAGGGCCAGGCCAAGGCAGACGACAAGGCCGACGCGTGCCCCCAGCTTCTTGGCCGCACTAGCGGAGCCCGCAGGTTCTTGAACTACTCCCCTTACCCGATCTTTCCGCCGACGCAGTCGCATCATGTACGCCTGGTCTACGAGCTGCAGATGGCGGACCGGCTGAGCTTGAGGGCTGATGGGTAGAGCGGACATTTCAAAACCTTTCGAACACCTGTTCGTCGAACACTTGTACGATAACGCTTCCGAGCAAGCTTTTCAAGACTCTTTCGAACAAATGTTTGCTTGTTCGTAAAACTGCCCGTAAGCTCTTGATATAAGCAGCCAATCACTCACCACCCACAGATGGTGACAAGGGGGATACATGAGCCTGGATCCAGATTCGCTTCCTAGCCGAACCCGCGAGGTCTACGCAGCACTTGCCCGGGCAATCCAGACCAAGGGATATCCCCCCTCTTTGCGCGAGCTCGGCAAAGCAGTCGGCCTGCGCTCGCCTTCATCGATAAAGCACCAGCTAGATCTTTTAGAAGAGGCAGGGTTCATCACTAGGCACCCCTCCCGCCCTCGGGCAATTGAGCTAGCCCACCGCGAGCAGACACCGGGAAAAACAAATCTGGTGCCAATTGCCGTCGCCAGCACCGATGAGGGGACCGCCACCTCCGTGCCGCTCGTAGGGCGAATCGCAGCGGGCGCACCAATAACCGCCGAACAACACGTCGAAGGCGTCTACACTCTGCCCCAGGAGCTAACTGGCCGCGGCGAGCTATTCATGCTGCAGGTGCAGGGCGAATCAATGATCGATGCCGCAATTTGCGACGGCGACTTCGTAGTAGTGCGCTCTCAGCCCGATGCTGAGGAGGGGCAGATTGTTGCAGCCCTAGTAGACGGCGAAGCAACGGTGAAGGTACTTTCCAGAAAAGACGGTCACCAGTGGCTGTTGCCCCGAAACGAAAACTACGCGCCCATTCCGGGCGATGAAGCCACGATAATGGGGCGCGTAGTAACGGTGCTGCGCTCTTTGTAAAAACCGCGTTAGTAGCCGATACTCCTGGCTACTTCGCGCAACCGCTGAGCTGATTCAGTGAGGCCGTCGCGCTCGTGCAAGGTAAGCGGCGGCACTAGCACCCGGCCCGCTCCCCTACGCGAAGTAATGGTGGGGGCCGCCATGCAAACTCCCGAGATACCGTGCCAGTCTTCCAGTAACGTCGAAATAGTGAGCACCCTATGCTCGTCGCGCAAAACCGCACTCACAATATTGGTCGCTGCCAGCCCAATAGCATAGTTTGTGGCCCCTTTGCCCTCGATGATGGTATATGCCGAATTCACCACCTGCTGGGCAATCTCGGCGCGTAGATCTGCGTCAAAGAGGCGATCGTTCAGTGTCTTACCCCAATGGCGCAAGGGGACATTGCCAATTTCAGCAGATGACCAAAGCGGTATCTCGCTGTCGCCATGTTCACCCGCAATGTAGGCGTGAATGTTCTGGACCGCCACTCCGGTCTCCTGCGAAACTAGATAGCGCAGGCGCGAGGTGTCTAACACTGTGCCAGAACCAAACATCTGGTTGCGCGGCAACCCAGAAATCTTCAATGAAGCATAGGTGACAACGTCGACTGGGTTCGTGACCAACATGTACACGGCATTGGGAGCTACCTCGAGTAGCTGTGGGATCAGTTTCTCCATAAGTCCGACGGTAGCCGCAGCCAAATCGAGCCTGGATTGACCAGGTTTTTGCTTTGCACCAGCAGTTACAACCACCACGTCGGCTCCCCGCACCACCTCGATGTCAGCAGATCCAACTACAGAACCAACCGGAGTAAATTGAATGCCGTGCGCGATGTCTAAGGCCTCGGCCTTGACCTTCTTTTCGTTAATGTCGTACAAAACCACTTCGCGAGCATCTCCACGAATAACGGAAGCATATGCGAGCGCAGTTCCCACGGCTCCGGCCCCAACAATTGCAACTTTCGAAGGATGTCCTTCGGATCCGGAGGGATAAAGGGTAGTGGCACGTTCTGACATCTGGTTCCTCCAAGTCGGCAGCAGTATGTAGCAGTATTTTATCTGGCTAAACGCCCCACGGTAAGAGCTAAATGGCCTAATCCTCTTTGCGCAATCTGCCCAGCGCGGCGAGCGCTACTTTCCGCGAGGACGTGGGCCACATCGGGGGAAGAGAAGATAGTAAATACCTACCGTAGCCCTTTTCGCGGAGCCGAGGGTCCAGTAGCGCGACCATGCCTTTGTCGCTTTGGCGGCGGACCAATCGCCCCGCCCCCTGTGCCAGCAAGAGCGCAGCGTGAACCAGTGAAACCTGGGCAAATCCGGATCGGCCTGCCGCATTCGCCGCGTCCGAGAGCGCCGAGGTTATAGGATCGTCCGGGCGGGGGAAGGGAATCCGATCAATGGTCACCAGTCGGCAAGCTCTGCCGGGAATATCAACCCCTTGCCATAGCGAAATAGTGCCCGCTAGGATGGCATTTCCGTCCTCGCGAAACCGCTTCACCAGCGTTGGCAGATAGTCTTCGCCCTGAACTAACACTGGCAGTTCGGTGTGCTCGCGCAAATATTCGCCTGCCGCAACTGCTGCTCTGCGCGAAGTAAACAGGCAGAGGGCTCCCCCACCAGAGGCTTCTACCAGGGAACCTATTTCCTCTAGCAGCTCCTGCGACGGGCCGTCACGGCCTGGTTGGGGCAGTTTGGGTGTGTACATTATGGCCTGGTGCGGATAGTCAAAAGGCGAGCCCACATCCAAACTCTTCCATTTTTGGCTCAGCACCGCCCCCACTCGAGTTGCCATTGCCTCAAAACTGCCCCCCAGTTTCAAGGTGGCGGAGGTAGCGATCACCTTGTGACCGCCGTATAGGCGCGAAGCAATAGGCCGAGCCACATCGAGCGGAGCAGAATAGAGCCGGCGCCGTTCCACGTCCTCGCCCCCAATCCAGTTGACCCTCACGCGCGGATCGTCTATCAAAATAGCGTCGGCCGAATCGATAGCAGCAATTAGCTCTGCTCTGGCAAATCGCTTCTTATTGTCTTTGGCTTCGTTGGTCCCCACGGTCTCCAGGGCCTCCCGCAGCGCGGCTCTGGCCGAAACTAAAATCTGCTGCAAATCTGTTCCCAGCTGCGCCAGCATAACCGGACGAGCCGCGGAAACGGCAGCCCCAAACTGACTAGCTGCATCCTCTATCTTCTGAGCCGGCACCCCGGTAGCTCTACGCACCAACCGGGCGAGACGTTTTAGGGAGGCTTCCGAAATTTCTACGCTCCCCTGCGAACGGATCCGCGAATCTAGTTCGTGAGCCTCATCAATTACCAAGACGTCAAAGTCGCCTAGCAGCGAAGCCTCGGTCATAGTTTGCACCCCCAGGATGGAGTGGTTGGTAACTACCACGTCGGCCTCGCCGGCCTGTTTGCGTGCCAGGCGGGGGAAACACTCATCGGCGAACGGGCATGATTCGCCAACGCATTCATTCTTAGTAACGGAAACTTGCCGCCAGATTTTATCGGATACGCCGGCGGGCATGTCGTCCCGGTCGCCGCTTTTCGCGTTTTGCGCCCACTCGCGCACGCGCAACACCTCGGCCCCGGTATCGGTTACCTCCAGAGTTTCAAGAAGAGCCCCCTGGTCCTCAGGAGCCATAGTTTTCAATTTGCAGACGTAATTTGACCACCCTTTCAAGAGGGCGACCGCGGGGACTTTACCCGTAACTTCCTTTACCGCTTTGCGCACGGCGGGGATGTCCCCGCCAATCAGCTGACGCTGCAAGATCAGGGTGGCGGTAGAAATAATCACCCGATGTTTTTCTTCGACTGCCTCGGCGAGCAACGGAGCCAAATAACCTAAGGATTTGCCCGTCCCGGTCCCGGCTTGAACTAAGAGGACTTCTTCGCCCTCCAGCTCCCAGATAGCACGAGCCATTAGAGTTTGCCCCTGCCTGGGGCTACCTCCCAAGATCGCAACTGCCTGGCGCAGAACTTCGCTACCTTTGTTCATCTACAGCTGTATCCTGCAAGAGCCCCGCTAAATCTGACCTGGCCATACCCACCAACCGAGTCCCCCTGCCCGTATATTCGACCGCATCCAGCTCGGCCTCCTCGTGGGCTCGTGCCACCAAATCCCCTCTAGAGAAGGGAATCACCAAATCGATAGGCACGTTAGGGTGGGGCAACAATTCGGCAATCTTGTCGCGCAATTGTTCGATCCCCTGCCCTGTTCGCGCAGAAACCACCACGGAATCGGCATGTCTTGAGCGCAACACTGCAATGCGTTCCTTTGAGGCCAGATCCGCTTTGTTTAGCACGATAAGTTGCGGACGATCCATAGCACCCGGAATTTCCGCGAGCACGGCACGCACCGCCCGAATCTGAGCCTCAGGATCGGGGTGGGCAGCATCGACCACGTGCAGCAGTAAATCGGCACCGGCGACTTCTTCGAGTGTGGAGCGGAAGGCCTCCACCAACTGGTGCGGTAGGTTCGCCACAAAGCCAACCGTGTCAGTAAGGGTGTATGCACGCCCTTCCGGGGTAAGGGCTCTACGCACCGTAGGATCCAAAGTAGCGAACAATTCGTCTGCCACCATGATTTGACTGCCCACCAGCGCATTCATCAACGAGGACTTCCCAGCGTTGGTGTAGCCCACGACCACAGCAGCGGGAGTTCTGGTACGCTTACGCCCAGAGCGCTTGGTATCACGCCCAGCCTTCATAGCCCGTATTTGCTTGCGCAACCTGGCCATTCTAGTACGAATTCGGCGCCGATCCATCTCGATTTTAGTTTCCCCAGGGCCACGCGAGCCAATGCCTTCACCGCCTGCCGCACGTCCGCCAGCCTGGCGCGAGAGAGACTTGCCCCAACCGCGCAGGCGCGGCAATAAATATTCAAGCTGGGCCAACTCAACTTGAGCTTTACCCTCGCGAGACTTGGCATGTTGGGCAAAAATGTCCAAAATGAGCGCTGTACGATCGACCACCTTAACCTTGATTACGTCCTCGAGACCTCGCCTTTGTGAAGGAGCTAATTCCCCGTCGACAATAACGGTGTCAGCCTCGAGGGTCCTAACTAATTCGCCTAATTCCCTAGCCTTGCCCGAGCCCAAATACGTGCCCGGGTCGGGTTTCTCGCGACGCTGCAACAACCCGTCCAACACCACGGAGCCGGCAGTATCAGACAGTGCGGCAAGCTCCCGCAGGGAGGCTTCCGCCGCAGCCTGATCGGCCGAGTAGATGCCCACAAGGACTACCCGTTCAAGCGCTAACCGCTGGTATTCAACCGACTCTATAGCGTCGTCCCTAGTACCTATGCCGGCTACTCGCCGTAGAGCTCTACGTTCCTCACGCTCAAGAGCGCCCGCGTCAGCGGAAGTATCCACGCCCTCGGTGGATTCCAGAGCCGTGCCCGTACGCGCCAGAATACGCGCTACCACGTCCTCGGCCCGGGACTTGTTATCTTCCTTCATATAACCTTTCGTGCCCCTATAATCTAGAGGCGATGACTGAACACTATTTTACCGAAGCTTGCCCGGCTCCCGAAGCCGAGATCGAAGAAATCTCCGTTACCTTGCGCGGCACCCCCCACCGGGTGCAGATCGCCTCCAAAGTGTTTTCCGCCCACGGGCTCGACAAGGCAACTAAGATCTTGCTCGAGGGCGCGCCCGCCCCGGTTGCCCCCGCCCTAGATTTGGGGTGCGGGTGGGGCCCGATAGCACTAGCCTTGACCGATGAGCTCGACGGGGAAGTCTGGGCCGTTGACGTTACACAAAGAGCTTTGGACCTAACCAGGCGCAACGTTCCTAGAGCGACCGTGGCCCACGCAGACGACGCCTTTCAAGAACTTAGCTCTAGGGGAAGGCCCCTGAAAACTATTTGGTCCAACCCGCCTATTCGCATCGGCAAAGAAGAACTCCATGCCATGTTAAAAAAATGGCTCTGCTTACTTGCCCCAGACGGAGTGGCCTACCTGGTAGTAGCACGTAATTTAGGGGCCGATTCCCTGGCAAAGTGGCTCACGAAAAAGGGATTTGCCACTAGAAAACTCGCCTCTAAGAAGGGCTTTCGCATCCTCGAGGTGCACCCGGCTAATTAAGGCGTTCTAACGCATATTCCAGCGCCTTCTGGGGGTCTTCCTCAAACCAGCGAATCCGCGCATCCCGCTTGAACCACTTCAGCTGCTTCTTGGCAAGCTTACGCGTTGCCGCAATATTTTGGGCAATCGCCTCCTGAATCCCTATTTCACCACGCAAATAGCTGATCATCTGCGGGTAGCCGGTGGCCGAGCTCGCCGTGGGGGCACTAGCAAGCCCCTTTTGTAGCAAGGCACGGACCTCTTCGACAAACCCGTCGGCAACCATCTGCTCGCAACGCCGCGCAATCCGGCCCTGGAGCACTTGCATTGGAAGGCGCAGCCCGATTTGAAAAGTGTCGGAGAAGTGGTAGGTATTCTTTGGCATCGTGGCCGAAAAAGGGCGTCCCGTCAGTTCGATTACCTCGAGAGCTCGCACGATGCGCCGCCCGTTCGAGGGGAGAATATTCTGCGCTGCCAAAGGATCGACCCTGGAAAGTTTTTCGTGCAGACGAGCTGGCCCCACCTGCTCGAGACGCTCCATGTAGGCCTGCCGAATGGAAGCATCAGTACCTGGGAATTCCAGTTCGTCGAGCAACGCCCGCACGTAAAGACCTGACCCGCCAGCGACCACCACATGTTTGCCGCGCGAGAGAATGTCGCGCACATCCTGGCGAGCATACCGCTGATAGGCGGCCACGGATGCCCGCTCACTGAGGTCGAGCACATCGATCTGGTGGTGAACTATGCCGTCAGCCTCCGCTTTAGTGACCTTAGCAGTGCCAATATCCATTCCTCGATAAAGCTGGAAAGCATCGGCAGAAACAACCTCAGCACCGCATTCGCGGGCAAGCTCGAGTGCTAGAGCAGACTTTCCAGTTGCAGTAGCGCCAACAACCCCAATGATCACTTCGGGCGCACCAACGGCATTCCCAACGAAACGGCAGTCTTTGGCAAGGGGGCCGCATTCTTCGCCTGCCAAGCATCGCCAGCTCTTGTGGGGATAACCTGGTACAGCCCCCCTTCCAAACCAGAATCAGCAACCAGGTGGTGCGGAGCCCCGTGAGTTACACTAGCCCGAACAAAATCGCCTGGGCGCGGCACCTCGGCCCCGCGAGGAATCCCCACGTGAACTAGGCGATTATCCTCGGCGCGCCCCGAGATGCGCCTGGTCTCGGAATCTTTTCGCCCCTCGCCCTCGGCAATCAAAATTTTCAGGTCTCGCCCCTCTTGTTTTTGATTTTCCTCGGTAGAGATCCGCTCCTGCAACTTCAACAGGCGGTGGTAGCGTTCCAGCTTCACGTCTTCAGGAACTTGATCTGGACGATCCGCGGCGGGCGTACCTGGCCGCATTGAGTACAAAAAGGTAAACGCCGAAGAAAAACGGGACTGTTCAACGACCTCAAGAGTCTGCTGGAAATCTTCCTCGGTCTCCCCTGGGAAGCCGACAATAATGTCGGTAGTAATGGCCGCATGGGGCATCGCCTGCCTCACCGAATCCAATATCCCCAAGAATTTCTTCCTGCGATAAGACCGGCGCATGGCACGCAGTACCCGATCTGAACCAGACTGCAAGGGCATATGCAAAGAAGGCATGACATTTTCAGTTTCTGCCATAGCATCGATCACATCTTGTGTAAATGCTGCCGGGTGAGGGCTAGTGAACCTTACCCTCTCGAGCCCTTCTACCTTGCCAGTTGCGCGCAATAGATCGGCGAATGCCCCGCGCTGGCCAAAGCCCACCCCATAGGAATTCACATTCTGCCCAAGCAGCGTAACCTCGATTGCCCCCTGCTCTACTACAGCCCGAACTTCCGACAAAATGTCGCCCGGACGCCTGTCGCGCTCCTTCCCGCGCAGATGCGGCACAATACAGAAAGTACAGGTGTTGTTACACCCAACCGCTATCGAAACCCAGGCCGCATAGGCCGATTCGCGGTGGGTTGGCAAAGTTGAGGGGAAGGTCTTCAACGACTCTTCAATTTCTACTGCAGCCTCACGATTGTGGCGCGCGCGTTCCAGCAGCGCAGGCAATACGTCAATATTGTGAGTGCCAAAGACTGCGTCGACCCAGGGAGCCCGCTCCAAAATTCGAGCCCTTTCCTGCTGGGCCAAGCATCCGCCCACGGCTATCTGCATGCCCTTCCGCTTGCGCTTTACCGCCGCAAGCTGCCCCAAATTCCCATAAAGCTTGTTCGCAGCGTTCTCGCGGACGGAACAGGTGTTGATTACTACCACGTCTGCCCCGGCATCGCCGGCCTCAGTAGCGCGCGCCGCAGCAGCAGGAACCTGCTCAACCGGTACCAAGCCAACTGAATCTAATAAGCCCGCCATGCGCTCAGAATCGTGAACGTTCATCTGGCAGCCAAGGGTACGAATGTGATAAGTGCGTGGTGTAGTCATCGCCGGTCAGTCTAAATCATTGGTGTTATAAGAACTAGTTTTCGAGCGCAGTATTTGCCGCTGCAAGGGCAAGAATCACACTTTGAGCTCTAACGGTGGAGCGATCACCGTGAATATTTACAGTGCGCACGACCTGCGCCGTGGGGGTTAGCACGCAAATGTGAACCTCACCGCTCGGATGGTCCCCATCGGGGCCTGGCCCCGCCACCCCCGAGGTGGCAATGGCAACGTCTGCCTGAAAGAGCTTACTTGCCCCCTCAGCCATTTGCTTCGCTACCGAGTCGGTGTAGGGGCCAGTTGCAGCTAACTCGTCGCTGTCTACCCCCAACACCGATGCCTTGGTATCGACCTGGTAGGTAAGAGCGCCGCCACGGAACACCGCAGAAGCTCCAGGAATGTCGACGATAGATGATCCGAGCCACCCCCCGGTTAGAGATTCAGCGACGGCTACCGTATAACCGGCCTCTTTGCAGCGCTCAATTAGTTGGGCGGCAAGGGAGTGATTCGTAGACGATTCCGACATGTTCACCTTTCTACTCTTGCGTCAGCGCTCGATTAATTGCCTGCTGACACTGCCCGGCCGTATAGCCTTTGCGAGCCAAAAATGCGTTAGTACGCCGTATAACAACCTCGCGTGGGCGCCCTTTCAGTGTAGCCACCTTTTTCTTAGCTAACTGATCCGCCAACTCCTGGAAGTCTACCTCGGCAACCTCTTCCATCGCTTTCTGGGCTGTAGCAGGGGCAATCCCCTTCTTCGCTAACTCCCGTCGCAGCGCTCTGCCGGCCAGGGCTCGCTCTGCCGTTTTTGTCCTAACCAACATCTGGGCATACTCCAGATCGTTGAGCAAGCCAACCTCTTCGAGACGGGCTATTACCTGATCGACAACCTGAGGTATAAACCCGCGATCTTTGAGCTTGGCCCGCACCCTGGCGGTTGGCTGAGCAGCTTTGTCGAGCATCCGCAAAGTTGCCTCCCGAGCTGCATCCACAGCCTCCTCGAACGGCAACTGGGCATTGCGCAACCGCCGGTCTGCGCGCCGCCTAGCTGATCGTCCTCGCCGGGAGAACTCATCTTGTACTTCCTCTGGATCGAAGTACGAGACCACTAAAAGCCTCCGTCCTCAGGATCCTTCTTAGAGTTCTTCCCCCGTTTTTTTGGAGCCGTCGTGGCTGCTGCGGCAGCCTCGTCCGCGCCATCGTCGACTATGCCTACAGCTACCAGGATCTTGCGTTCTATCTCGTTGGCTAGTTCAGGATTGTCCTTTAGGAACTGCCGAACGTTCTCGCGACCTTGCCCAAGCTGATCTGAACCATAGGTAAACCAGGAACCGGACTTGCGCACAATTCCAGTTTCGACACCCATATCAATGAGCGAGCCCTCGCGAGAAATGCCCTCGCCGTACAAAATGTCGAATTCGGCCTGCTTGAAAGGCGGAGCCATCTTGTTCTTGACTACCTTGACACGAGTTTTATTCCCGACCGGAGCACCAGCATCTTTCAAAGTCTCAATACGGCGAATATCGAGCCTTACAGAAGAATAAAACTTCAGCGCCTTACCCCCCGTAGTAGTTTCAGGTGAGCCGAAGAAGACACCAATCTTCTCGCGTAACTGATTAATAAATATGGCCGTAGTACCAGAAGCCGACAGAGCGCCGGTCATCTTTCGCAGCGCCTGCGACATGAGTCGAGCCTGCAACCCCACATGCGAATCCCCCATTTCTCCCTCAATTTCAGCTTTGGGAACCAGGGCTGCCACTGAGTCAATAACTATAATATCGATGCCCCCAGAGCGGATCAGCATGTCGGCAATTTCAAGTGCCTGCTCGCCAGTATCGGGCTGGGCTACCAGCAAATCGTCGGTATTTACACCCAGCTTTTTTGCGTATTCGGGATCGAGAGCGTGCTCAGCATCGATAAAAGCTGCGTTTCCCCCGGCCTTTTGCGCAGAGGCTACCGCATGCAGCGCAACAGTGGTCTTACCAGATGATTCAGGACCGTAGATCTCGACTACCCTTCCCCTAGGCAAACCGCCCACCCCGAGGGCAATATCTAGCGCCAGCGAACCCGTAGGGATTACTGACACCGCGCGGTGAGTTTGATCCCCAAGACGCATCACGGACCCCTTGCCGAACGCCTTGTCAATTTGCGCCAACGCAACATCTAAAGCTTTTGAACGATCTTTTGCCTGGGTAGCCATAACCTACTCCTTCTAGTACCTGCAGAACTGGCCTTTGCCGTTCCCCCTCTCCGGGGTTCTGGTAGCGAGACTATGCCCGGCCACTGACATATGAAGACCCCGCCCACAGCTATCGCCATTACAGGGTGCTTCACCCGCCTGTGGAAACAATACTCCGAACAAATGTTCGAAATAAAATTGGCGCGCCGAAGCACGCCAATCTCTATTTCTTTTTTCTATCTGACATGTGGAGCCACTTCAGCTCCGCAGGGCGAGCAGTGGCGTCTATGAGCGCCTCCCAGACCTGCTGCGGCTCCACTCCAGAGCCGATAGCCTCCTGAGCACACTTATACCAAGGCTCCAGCACCAGGTCAGAAGCAAGCGAGCGCCCGTAGGCCGAGCCAAAAACTTCCTCTAAATTCTTCCAGAACTGCGAATGCTTCATCACACGTGAAGCGACATTGGCATGGCCGGTAAGCCCACGCCCTCGGCAAGAGCGAACCTGTCGGCAACCTCACGCAGCAAGGTAGCCATAGGCAGCTCGAGCGCCTGGCAGATAGCCTCCAAAAGCTCAGAAGAGGCCTCCTTTTGCCCGCGCTCAACTTCAGAGAGGTACCCCAGAGAAACCTGCGCCTGAGCCGAAACCTCGCGTAGAGTACGACCCTGCGACTGACGGATCATGCGAAGCACATCGCCGACCTCGTGCCGTAGCAACGGAACTGAGACACGACCGATCGATGCTCCACGAGCTGGGTTGACAGTCGACTTGATTTCCGTGTTAGTAAGTTTCTTCGTCACGTTAATTGTCAACACTCCATTCCTCTAATTCATTCCCGGCTAGCGCACATTACCTACGTGATTTACGCCATAGCGACTAACCGTGGTTAGGATCTTCTTCCGTTTTCTACTACGAATTATTACTCGAGTTCCTGGGATCGGCCTGAACGTCCGCTTTGACACTACTACGAGCATCGAGGAAGTAAATAAACCCCGAAAGCCCAGTTATAACAAACGTGGCAACCAGCAGAACCTGGATCACGTAGCTCATTGCTGTAAACGCCCCGCCCTCGAAAAAAACATGTATGAGCATCAAGAAAATGAGCAGCAGCTGAGTAACAGTTTTAGCCTTGCCCCACCGATTTGCAGGGATCACCACGCCCTTCTTCAACGCTTGCATACGCAAAAGCGTCACTGCAAGCTCGCGGCCTATAATCATGGCTAAAAACCACCAGTAGTACTTCACTGGCAGCTGCCCCACAACAGACAACATGATGAAGGCCCCAATCACCAGAGCCTTGTCGGCGATGGGGTCGGCAATTTTTCCGAAGTTAGTGACAATCTGCAACCGCCTAGCCAACATCCCATCTAGATGATCGGTGGCTGCAGCGACACAAAACACCACAGTTGCCCAAGCGCGGGCAGCGAGCGAGTCCTGCACCAGCATCAATACAATGAACACCGGGACCAAAATCAGCCGAACAATAGTCAGCACATTGGCAACGTTCAGATTAGAGAAGGATTTCCCCTTTGGTTCCGCTTGTTCACTCACTATTTCGCCCATCTGCTAAATTGCCGTACCTCAGAGTATTTTACACTCGCTTCAGCGTCCCGTCAGTTCCCACGCATCCTCGCTATCTTTATCCACTACGGGAAGATCAGGATATTGCTCTTCCAAAGGTCGCATATCCGGGCCAGAAGCGGGAGCCTCAGCCTGATCACTGCCTTTATCTTCAGGAACGGGTTCGCCCTTAATTATGGCGAGCGCGCGCGGCAATTCCTCGGGTGCAATGAGAACGTCGCGGGCCTTGGACCCCTGGCTCGGTCCTACGATTTCGCGAGACTCAAGTAAGTCCATAAGCCTACCGGCTCGCGCAAATCCAACCCTGAGCTTGCGCTGCAACATCGAGGTTGATCCCAGTTGCGTAGACACCACCAGTTCGGCTGCCTGCAGCAACACATCCAAATCGTCGCCAATATCGTCGTCAATAACCCGCTTCGTGGGTTCTGCCGGGATTACGTCCTCGCGGTAGCTGGTCTCGCGCTGGGACTTCACGTGAGCGACTACTTTGTGGATTTCGCTTTCGTTTACCCAAGCGCCCTGTACGCGCAAAGGTTTCGAAGACCCCATCGGCAAATAGAGCGCATCACCCTGGCCAATCAACTTTTCGGCACCCGACTGGTCCAAGATAACCCTGGAATCAGCCAGCGAGGATGTCGCAAACGCCAACCGGGAGGGAATATTCGACTTGATCAACCCGGTCACCACATCCACGGAAGGACGTTGAGTAGCGAGCACCAGGTGAATACCTGCTGCACGCGCCAGCTGTGAGATGCGCTGAATCGAAGCTTCCACATCGCGTGGGGAAACCATCATCAAGTCCGCCAACTCGTCTACCACCACCAACAAATATGGGTACGGCTCCAACTTGCGCTTCGAATCCGGCGGCAACTGAATAGTGCCCGCCTCAATAGCCGCATTGAAGTCATCTATATGTTTAAATCCGAAGCGCGCCAGATCGTCGTAGCGGGCATCCATCTCTTTAACCACCCACTCCAAAGCCTCGGCTGCCTTCTTAGGATCGGTGATTATTGGCGTTATCAGATGGGGAATGCCCTCGTAAATAGACAGCTCTACCCGCTTCGGATCCACCAAAATCATGCGTACCTGGGCAGGCGTAGACCGCATCATAATCGAGGTAATCATCGAGTTCACGAACGAAGACTTACCGGAGCCGGTAGCACCAGCCACCAGTAAGTGCGGAGTCTTCGCGATATTAGTAACCACGAATCCGCCCTCGATATCTTTCCCAAGACCCACCACAAGTGGATGTTTATTCTTCTTCGCAACCTCAGAGCGCAATACGTCGCCCAAAACGACCGTTTCGCGATCGCTGTTAGGAATCTCGACGCCAATGGCCTGTTTGCCTGGGATCGGGCTCAAAATACGCACATCGGCGCTGGCTACTGCATAAGCAATGTTCTTCTCGAGATTGGTAATCTTATCTACCTTCACTCCCGAGCCGAGATGGACTTCGTAGCGGGTTACAGTAGGCCCACGCGAAAACCCTGTAACCTTCGCGTCAACTTTGAATTCGTCGAGTACCCCTTGCAATTGCGCCACTATTTTGTCGTTTGCGCTAGAGCGCAACTTTTGTGGGGCACCCCGCACTAGCAGCGATTCGTCGGGCAAATCGTAGGGATATTGTTCAGCATTTGCCCGGAAGTTAATTTCGTCCGAGGTATCTTCCTCGCCAGGCGCCGCTTTCTCTTGCCTCTGTTGCGAATCTTGCGGTGCGGGAGTTGAAGGAGCCGAGTGGTCCGCCTCTGCTTCGGCAGCCACTACCTGGTTGCCCTCGGTAGAAGTCATCACTCGCGTCGGCTGGTCGGGGCCAGAGCGAGCTTCCTGGTTTGGCTCTGCAGAAAATGCGGGCACAATCGGCACTGGCTCCGAAATGACTCGCGTAGGTTCGGCCGGCGTGTCCGAATGCACCGGGGTGCGGAAGGCCTCATCGCCATCGTAAGAATCGAGTTCGCTGCCGGAGGAAGCACTAGAGCGGGCGAAACGCGAAGACTTCTTCGGTTTATCTTCCCTGGGGATACGGCTCTTCCGCCAAGAGACATACTTCTGGTTGGCCGCTCCCGCCCAAGCCTTCACGGTTCCGAAAGCACTGGCCAACGGCGTTTCAGTGATAACCAAAACCGAATATGCAAAAATCAGAACGAGCAGTAGTGCCGCCCCCACGCGAGTAAACAAGATTGACAGCGGGTGGCCCAAGAACCAGCCGATTACGCCTCCAGCTCGCTCAAGACCGGCAAACCCATTTTGCATCGAGGGCGCTCCCCGCCCCACGTGCACGATTCCGGTGGCTGCGACAGTAGCCCCAACGGAACCCACAATAACGTGCGCCTTGGCCCCCACCGGGCCCTGGTTACGGAAGATACCCAAAGCCACCCAAATGGCACCCAAAGGTAAAACCACTGAGAAAACACCAACAGCACCGGCCGCTAGGTGGTGAATCACGTCCCCGGCCAATCCAGAAAGCGCGAACCATTCGCGCAATGCAATAACGACAGCTAGCCCAATTATTGCAAAGGCAAGGCCGTCCCGGGCCAACGAGGGCGTATATTCCTTGGGGGGCGTCGGTGCTTTTGATGATTTTTTGCGTGTAACCATAGCGCTTCTCAGGGTACCTACTTATGTGTTGGCCCCCAGGCCCCCACGCCGCAAGCAATGCTATGTGAGCGAAGACTGGCGCATCAGTTCTTCTACAGCCTCACTATCGGGAAGATTGCGGCCCCCGGGCCGACCCACCATTATTGCTCCCGCAGCATTCGCACGCCTGGCAGCAGTGATCGGATCGAAACCGCGCAGCAAAGAAGCACAAAGTACGCCTGTGTGGGCATCCCCTACTGCGGCGGTATCACGCACCTTCGAGGGAAAAGCCGGTACCTCGACTGGATTCGAGGACGGCCCCACAGTAACCCAGCAGCCCCGGGAAGATTCCCGGCGCACAATTACCGCACTCGGTTTCATTACCTGCTCAAGTGCCTCGTGCAATGTCTCGCGCCCCAACACGTTCCTGAGCAAATCGGTCTCGCGCCTATTCATTGTGAGCAAGTCGATGTTAGGCAGGATTCTGGCCAGCCACTCCGGATCCACCTCTTTTATCTGCGGCCCCAACGCCAAAGTCAAGCTAACTCCGTCGGTGAGCTCAGGCAGCCACCCCTCGAGGGCACTCTGGTAAGCCGGCGAAACCAGATCCGAAGCAGAAATGTAGACCATATCGCCTGCACTTACTTGAATGCGCCGCAAGAATCCGAGTTCTTGCTCTGCCTCGACGCCGGGGGCTACTACCGACGAAATGTACCCGTCGGCCTCTACTAAAACCAGCTTCATGCCGATATCGCCTACCACGTCGGAGGAAATCACGCGTATTCCCTCGCGTCCCAATTCCTCAGCAACCATGGTCGAGTTAGGCCCGGTCCCCATACAGGCGGCAGACCAGACCTCGACGCCTTGACGGCGGGCAGCAACCATGACTGGGAAAGCGCCCCCGACCCCTACGGAGGACATCGTGGCTGTTACTTCCCCACCTCGATCAGGAAAATGCGGCACGTGCATCGGCATTGTTAAAATTACCGACGCAACCGCGACCAGAGAACCAGCCATGAACTAACCCTCTATAACTACTGGAACGATCATCGGACGGCGCCGCAGCCGGCGCGAAACCCAACGCCCCAGTGCTCGCCGCATTGCCTGCTGCAGCGAATAGGCATCGACATGCCCGGGTGCAGCAGCCTTCGCAAGAGCCTCGGCCACGTCGGGAAGCACCTCACGAAATACCGCATCGTCCTCGGCCATACCGCGCGCAGTAATGTGCGGGCCTGCGAGAACCTGCCCCATCTCGAGATCCACTACAGCAAAAACAGTGACAAAGCCTTCCTCGCCGAGCACTAGCCGGTCGTGGAGTTCGCTCTCGGATATTTCGCCAATAGAACCGCCATCTACATATACGTAGTCGCAGGGCACAGCCCCAACTACAGTGGCGCGCCCGTCGGCCAAGTCGACAACAACCCCATCTTCTGCAAGGGCAATATGGGAGGCCGGCACCCCGGTCTGCACCGCCAGGCGCCCGTTGGCGACCAGGTGTCTAATCTCGCCGTGAATAGGCATCACGTTTGCGGGCTTCACAATGTTGTAACAATAAAGCAGCTCCCCGGCGGCGGCATGGCCAGAAACGTGTACCTTGGCATTGCCCTTGTGGACCACCTTGGTGCCCAGCCGCATAAGTGCATTGATAACCCTGTACACCGAGTTCTCGTTGCCCGGAATAAGCGAAGACGCCAGAATAACCGTGTCCTCGGGACCAACCGAGATGAACTTGTGGGTACCGTTGGCAATCCGGGCGAGAGCCGCCATAGGTTCGCCCTGCGAGCCCGTAGCCATGTACACGCGCTGCCTGGGCGGAAGATTCTCGATCTCGCGAGACGAAACTATTACGCCCTCGGGCGCGGTCAAATAGCCAAGCTCCATGGCAATGCGCATGTTGCGCTCCATAGACCTGCCCACGAACGCCACCTTGCGGCCATGCTCGGCAGCAGCGTCGAGTACCTGCTGGACCCTATGCACATGGGAGGAAAAGGAAGCCACAATCAGCTGCCCTTGTGCCTTCCCAAAAACCGCGCTGATAACCGGACCAATCTCGCGCTCGTGCATCACAAACCCGGGCACTTCCGCATTGGTGGAATCCACGAGGAACAGGTCGACGCCCTCTTCGCCAAAACGGGCAAAAGAGCGTAAATCGGTAATCCGGCGGTCTAGCGGCAACTGATCCATTTTGAAATCACCGGTAATAAGAGCGTTGCCAGCCCTCGTACGGATCATCACAGCAAGCGCATCAGGAATCGAATGGTTCACGGCTACGAACTCGCATTCGAAACCTTTCAGCTGTACCGAATCTCCCTCGGCAACTACATTCAAGTCACAGTCGCGCAACCTATGTTCGGCTAATTTGGGCTCCAAGAACGCCAGTGTCAACCGAGACCCATAAATTGGGATGTCCCGACGCAAACGCAACAGGTACGGAACCGCTCCTATGTGGTCCTCGTGCCCATGGGTGAGGACGAGTCCCACAACGTCGTCAATGCGAGAAGCAATAGCCGAAAAGTCAGGCAGGATCAGATCTACCCCAGGCTGGATCTCTTCGGGAAACAGCACGCCACAGTCGACAATAAGCAGTTTTCCGTTGATCTCGAAAACGGTCATGTTTCGTCCGACCTCACCTAGGCCGCCGAGCGGAGTCACCCGCAGGGTGTTCTTCGCCAGCTTTGGTGGGGTGGGTAAGTCAGGGTAAAGAGAGTTCACGTTCTTATTGTGTCATCTAAATTGGAAAAGACTCACTTTTTGGTGCGAGCAGTACTGGAAAAATTAACATAATCCCAGTTCGGACATTATTTCTTGCAACTTTCGCACTTTTTCCTGCGGCTCAGGCACCAGGGGCAAGCGAACGGTGGGCTGGTCCAAAATCCCCGCCAGCACCAGCGCGTGCTTTGCCATTACGGCCCCCTGTCCGCCCCCCATGATTGCTTTCACTAGAGGTCGCAACACCGAGGTGAGGTGCCTGCCCAGAGCTAAGTCTCCACTTTGCACTGCCTGGATCATTTTTCGGTAGTAGGCAGCCCCGACGTGAGAAACTACCGAAATCACGCCTGTCGCCCCGTGAGTCAAGAAGGCAAAATTTAGTCCGTCGTCGCCACTGTAGTAGTCGAGGCCGGTGCGCTCCATGCGTTCAGCAGCCCGTTCCACGTTGCCAGTGGCATCTTTGAGGGCGACAATTTGGTCTACTTTGGCGAGCGCATCGATAGTCTCGTCGGCGAATGCCAGTCCAGTCCTACCGGGAATGTCATAGAGCATAATAGGCAAATCGGTGGCCTTCACTACCTCGAGACAGTGCCGGTATAGCCCCTCTTGAGAAGGCCTGTTGTAGTAGGGGGCAGATACCAGCAGACCATCTGCCCCGGCTTCCTGCGCTCCCTCCGCCATGCGGGCTGCGTGTGCCGTATCGTTTGAGCAAGCCCCAGCGAAAACTATCGCTCTCTTGCCCACAGCAGCCTTCACGGTGCGTATGAGCTCGGCTTTTTCGGGCTGGTGGGTAGTTGGCGATTCCCCGGTAGTGCCAGATACTAAGACCGCGTCACAGCCGTCGTCTACTACCTTCTTGGCGAGCTTTGCCGCTTGCCGGTAGTCAACTGTTCCGTCTGAGTGAAACGGGGTAACCATCGCCGTCGCTAAAGTGCCAAAGGTAGGTAGTGTCATAACCTGAACTTTAGGCCGTTTTTACACTGCCGGCTCGTCGTCCCAACATTCGGTCTAAGAATCTATGTCTGTATACCAAACATGTTGGATTAGGGACTGCCCACCAACAGCCAGCTTCCGTCTGAGCCCAGCTGGAGCAAATCCCGCCTCTGAATAAAATTTTATTCTTGCCGAATCGCCCGCACTTATCCACACTTGGACACGCCGGGCACCCGTGCGTTTGAAAATATCTGCGCAGGCTGCCAACAGCCTAGACCCATGCCCTCGCTGGCGTTCCTTGGCACCGACTTCGAGGGCAACAATCTGCCCCTGGGCTGGCTCTTCCTGCAGAGGAGCAGGCCCGGAGGGCAGCGCAGTTGCCTGCGAGAGATCTTCCGCAGGGGCAATCGCAGCGAATCCAACCACTCTGGCTCCGTCCAGTGCGGTTAGCACCAGGTGGCGGCCGTCGGGCGGGGATTGAATGGACGTACGCCAAGTTTGCACGAACTGTTCTTCGGGCAAACTGGCAAGCAACGCTGGAGAGGGGTTTTCGAGCCCGGCAGCCAACTCGGCCTTCATCGCCTGCAGCTGAATCCGCCCTATCTCGCTAGCGTCGGCTACGGTTGCGGGGCGGACAGATCTGTCCGCCCTCATATGCCAAGGACCTTGTCCAGCCCCACGGTAAGGCCCTCAAGATCGGCTACCTTGCGGCAGGCAAGCATAACCCCTGGCATGAAGGAAACCCGTTGAAAACAGTCTGTACGAACCAAGAGCTGTTCACCCGGATTGCCGAAGAGCACCTCCTGGTGTGCATTGAGCCCACGCAGACGCACCGAATGCACAGATACCCCATCGTAAACGGCTCCACGCGCGCCCTGCGGATCAATCTGAGTTGCATCCGGAGAAGCTTTTCCATTGCGCCCCTGCGAGATCGCCTTTGCCGTGGCTACCGCAGTACCCGATGGAGCATCAACCTTATTGGGGTGGTGCATTTCAATAATTTCAGCGCTCTCGAAATACGGGGCCGCCAGTTCAGCAAATTTCATTGTAAGTACCGCAGAGAGAGCAAAGTTTGGGGCTATCAACGCATTTTGGCCGGTTTCACCGCACACAGCCTGAATCTGCTGGTATTTGTCTTCATCCCAACCAGTAGTTCCCACCACCGAGTGACTGCCGGCTCGCAATGCCGCGCTGACGGTGGCCACAGCTACGTCGGGAACTGTGAAATCCACGGTAACTTGGGCTCCGCCTAGCGAATCCTTTGTTATGGCGTCGCCGTCATCTAGGCGAGCAACTAGCTCCATGTCGGATTGTTTTAAAACAGTTTCACATACTGTTGAGCCCATCCTGCCGGAGGCACCAACTACCGCAACTTTGATCATATTTTTAGCCTACCTTTGGGCCGACGACAACTTCCACACATGCTTGCTTTGCAAGATCCGCACAGATTTTACTAATCTGCTCGGATGAAACGGCCTCCAACTTACTCATTGTGTAATCGAAAGTGTCTAGCCTGTGCCTGCCAATTTCGGCCCGTCCCAACCGATTCATGCGCGCGGACATCGATTCCATACCCAGTGCAGTGCCACCACGCAACTGGCCTAGGGCGAGTTCTATTTCTTCCGGCTGCACCCCACCAGATGCCAGGTCGGCGAGTTCTCCGAGCATGACCTTACGCACTTCTTCCACCTTGCCTGGCTGGCAACCTGCATACATTCCGAAGTAGCCGGCGTCGGCATAGGCGGATTGGAAAGCAAAGGTAGAATATGCCAGCCCCCGCTTTTCCCGCACCTGCTGAAACAGTCTCGACGACATGCCCGACCCCAAGATAGTGGTAGCTAGTGTAGCGGCATAGCCGCGTTCGTCAGCAATAGAGTAGCCCCGCCCTCCAACTAGTAGATGAGCTTGCTCTATAGGACGGGTAATGTGAAGCGAGGCAGCCTCCGTAGGCCTTACTTCTCGCATAGAACGCGCAGGTCGCGGAGCCTGCCCATCCGCTCCGCTCCGCTCTGCCCACGCCCCCGAAGAGCGAAATTCCGATACTAGGTCGCATAACCGGTCGTGATCTACTCCCCCTGCTGCCGCTATGGTGATGCCTGACGGGACGTAAGTTTGCAGGTAGTGCTCGCGCACAGCCTCCAAAGGGGTGGCACTCACGGACGAAGGGGTACCTCCGATTGGACGCCCTAGGTCGTGCCCCGCAAAGATCGCTTGTGCAAACTTCTCGTGGGCTAGGTCCGTGGGATCGTCGGCAGCCATGGCCAGTTCATCCAGGATGACTGTCCGTTCCATATCGAAGTCTTCGCGGCTCAGCTTCGCCCTAGATACCATATCCAGGATGATGTCCAGTGCCATTGGTAAGTCTCCGGCTAGGACTCTGCCGTAATAGGTGGTGTATTCCTTTGCAGTGGCAGCGTTCGATTCGCCTCCCACCCGGTCGAAAGCGGCGGATATATCCAGCGCAGACTTGCTATGGGTGCCTTTAAACAGCAAATGTTCAAGATAATGGGTGGAACCGTGATGCCCCTCAGCTTCGTCCCGCGAACCTGCCTCTATCCAAGCTCCCAGCGAAACTGAGCGCGCAGAAGGAACATTTTGGCTAAGCACGCGTATCCCGCCAGGCAAGACAGTTCTTCGGAGCAAAGTCCCGTCTTCGCTAACCGCTAGGTCAGCTCCAGGTTGGTCATAACTTACGCGTGGCAATTCATAGCTACCGGTATCCATAGGTCTCTTATTCTATTGCCCTTGCCGAAGAAGGCCAACCATACTCCCAGACGCCACAACTTTAGACACATAGCCAATATGTAGCCAAGAGGAAGTTGAGTTCACGGCACAAATAGATAAAGACATGGGGCGAGTGGCGGACATTATCTTGCTAGTGCCCGAATATTGGCGCCGCTACACTATTGTGTTCCTTCGCAAGCAACCCGTCTCAAAAGAGTAGCTCCAGGCTGACCACTACGAAACTGTACCAACGCCGAGCGCGTTAAAGAGTTTGGGTCGCAAGAAAATCTTGCGACCCAAACTGCTAGTTAGCTACGACTATTCTTCGTCGGAACGAGAACGCGAGCGGCTACGGCTGCGAGTGCGCCGCTGGCGGCGTTCCCCGCTGCCCCCCTCGCGCCTACGGCGGCGGCGGGGACGCTCCTCATCCTTCGCCTCGGACTTCGAGTCCTGGCCGGCCCCGTCCTTATCGGAGTCGGCCTTGTCGCCGTCTTCTTCGCCCTCAACCACCGCGTGCAGCGACAGCTTTCCGCGGGCATCAATCTCGGCAATTTCGACCTCAACCTGCTGGCCAACATTCAGCACGTCCTCGACAGAGTCGATCCGCTTTCCACCCACCAAACGGCGAATCTGACTAATATGCAGCAGACCGTCTTTACCCGGGGTCAAAGAAACGAAAGCACCGAAAGAGGTAGTTTTTACAACCGTGCCCACGTACCGCTCGCCTACCTCGGGCAGCTGCGGGTTAGCAATCGCATTTACCGTAGCCCGGGCGGCCTCCGCGCTCTCGCCATTGTCGGAGGCAATGTAGACAGTGCCGTCGTCCTCGATGGTAAGTTCGGCTCTGGTATCCTCCTGAATTTGGTTGATCATCTTGCCCTTGGGCCCGATAACCTCGCCAATCTTGTCGACAGGCACCTGCACGGTAATAATGCGCGGCGCAGTAGCAGCCAGTTCATCCGGAGTGTCTATAGCCTGAGCCATCACATCCAAGATGTGCAAGCGAGCGTCGCGGGCCTGCGACAGTGCCGCGGCCAACACATCAGAGGGAATCCCGTCCAGTTTGGTATCGAGCTGCAGAGCAGTGATGAAATCACGGGTACCAGCAACCTTGAAGTCCATGTCGCCGAAGCCATCTTCGGCACCCAGGATGTCAGTCAGCGCAACATACTTGGTCTTGCCATCTTCGGTGGGCTCGCTCATCAGGCCCATAGCAATGCCGGCCACCGGTGCATGCAACGGCACGCCGGCCTGCATCAGTGACAGGGTCGACGCACACACAGAGCCCATGGAAGTTGATCCATTGGACCCTAGCGCCTCAGAAACCTGTCGGATCGCGTAAGGGAAATCTTCCTTCGAGGGAAGCACAGGAACAAGGGCTCGTTCAGCAAGGGCGCCATGACCAATCTCGCGGCGCTTGGGAGAGCCTACCCTTCCGGTTTCACCAGTCGAATACGGTGGGAAGTTGTAGTGATGGATGTAGCGCTTGTGCGTTACCGGAGTGAGCCCGTCAATCTGCTGTTCCATGCGCAGCATGTTCAAGGTAGTAACACCCAGAATCTGAGTTTCCCCACGCTGGAACAGAGCCGAACCGTGTACGCGAGGCAGTACCTCGACCTCGGCCGAAAGGGTACGGATATCAGTGTAGCCACGTCCATCCATACGGACGCCCTCGTGCAGGGTACGGGAACGGATGGCGGATTTCTCGATAGCCTTGAATGCGGCCTTCAAATCCTTCTCTTGCTCGGGGAACTCCTCCTCTAATTCGGCGAGCGCCTCATCGCGTATTTCCTCGAGCTTTGCCTCGCGGGGAAGCTTCTCGACAATCGAAATAGCCTCGGGCAACTTGTCTGCAACCTTAGCCTCAACTGCCTTGTACTGCTCCTCGGTGTAATCCTTGAACAGTTCGAACTCCGCGGTAGGCTTCGAAGCCTTGTCAGCAACTTCCTGCTGAGCACGCACAAGTTCGCGGATAAACGGCTTAGCAGCTTCTAAGCCCGAAGCAACTACCTGCTCGGTGGGCTTAGTACCGCCATTAGCAATGAGCGCTACCTCATTTTCGCCGCCGCCAGCTTCCACCATCATGATCGCAATGTCGTCCTCGCCGTCGGCTCGAGTGACCACGCGCCCTGCGACAACCATGTTAAAGGTAGCGCGTTCCATTTCGCTAAAGCGCGGGAAAGCAACCCACTGGTCCTCGATCAGAGCCAGGCGCAGCCCCCCGATGGGACCCGAGAACGGCAAGCCCGCGATCTGGGTGGACATGGAGGCGGCATTGATGGCCAGTACGTCATACGCATCGTCGGGATGTACCGCCAGCACGGTCTCGACTACCTGGACCTCGTTGCGGAGCCCTTTGACAAACGATGGGCGCAACGGACGGTCGATCAGACGGCAAGCCAAGATCGCATCGGTGCCAGGACGGCCTTCCCTGCGGAAAAAGTTCCCCGGGATACGGCCAGCTGCGTACTGGCGTTCCTCGACGTCGACAGTTAGCGGGAAGAAATCGAACTGATCCTTCGGATGCTTGCCAACCGTAGTGGCCGAAAGAATAGCGGTCTCGCCATCCAAATATGCCATCGCAGACCCCGCAGCCTGCTTGGCTAAAAGCCCAGTTTCAAAACGGATGGTGCGCTTACCAAAGCGCCCATTGTCAATTACTGCCTCGGCAGCAGTGATGTCATTTCCTTCAAACACTAAAATGGTTTCCTTCTTGTTAGGTATCGGAGGAACCCACATGGCGGTCATCGATCGAGACTCACGGACCAGATTTCCGGAAGCCACTACCGAAGACCGACGCGATCGGGTTCCCGATAGCTAGTCTAACGGTTAGATTCGGTTTTTTAACTAGTGCCAGAACATAGACTTTCGGCCCGAGCTTATGCCCGGGCCGAAATGAAGAAGACTAGTGGCGCAGACCGAGACGCTCAATCAGGGAACGGTAACGCTCGATGTCAATTTCCTTTAGGTAACCGAGCAGACGCTTGCGCTGGCCTACCAGCAACAGCAGGCCGCGACGCGAGTGGTGATCGTGCTTGTGATCCTTAAAGTGCTCGGTCAGATCCTTGATGCGCTTCGACAGCAGCGCAATCTGCACCTCGGGCGAACCGGTATCGCCCTCGTGAGTAGCATATTCGGCAATGATCTGGTCTTTTTCTTCTTTGCTAAGCGACACTTCGTCCCTCTTTCTGATTGTTGTTGCACGGAGCACCGGGGCCCATTCACCCGAGCATGACGCTACCGTGGCCGGCATGACGGCAAAGGCAATCGTATCAAGAATGGGCGCCCATCCACACCTCTCAAGCCGTGAAATGAGGCACTCGCTACTTTTCGTAACAATCGCAAATGATCCCCCCATAGTCGGAATAGATTAGTGTCCCAACCTTCACAAAGCCCTCGGACTCAGCCAAATGCACCATAGGCAAGTTCTGCGGGGAGGTATCCAAACGCAAATGAGGCCCCTTTTTCGCCGCAAACTGCAAAAGCGCCCGAGCAACCTTACGGCCCCTCGCCGATTTCGCCACTGCTAACCGATGCAACACCAGCGAGCTCTGCGCAGGGTATCTCCACCGCAACTGAGGCTGAGCAAAGTAAGGTTCCGGCCTGGGATCTATAACCAAAGTGCCCACCACTGCCCCGCCCTCGCAAGCTACAAAGCACACCTGCTCAGCAATATCATCTAAAACAATCTGCTCATTCGGGTACACGCCCTCTTGCCACTGAAACGCCCCTAAAGACAAAAGCTGCTGCTGTCCTTCAGAAAACATTTGCATGAGTCTAGGCAAATCTGCAGGGCTTGCCCTCCTGAAACTCAACGACATATTCCGATAATACGCGAAGGTGACCGCCCCAAATTTTTGAAGCGGTCACCCTTGCACAGCAACTATTCGACGCGGAAGGAGCCAGTGGCCCCCTGGAATTCACTGTCGCGATTGCCCGGCGCCCTGGAGGTACCGTTGTAAACCATTCGGTATGTCCCAGGCTCCGCCTCGGCAGTGTCCCACTGCAAGGTGACCTCGGAAGCCGAAATTCCTTTGCGTTTCCAAATGAATTTAGTAGAAAAGTCAGAGTCCTTAGCGACGTCTACCCACTTGTCGCCCTCTTGCTTTTGAACCTGCATGTAAGTGCCCTCATGGCGGATATTCACATTCGGGTGAGCACCCTGGAAGACCGCTTTGACCACACTGCCGCGCTCATATGCCGAACGGACTGGAATCAAGACGTCCCCATAGTGCTTACCCCCGGGAGTGTCGTGAAGGACGCGACCGTACGCAGAGTAGATGAAGGGGCGAATGTTCGGTGCCTCACCAACTACTTCTTTACCCCCAGTCTTGAAAGATTTCCCGATGCCCGCTAAGACCTGGTTTAGCGCCGGCACAGTATAGCGGCCGAAGATAGTGGCTCCGCCCTCGTAGTTCTGACGGTCATATTCCCACGGAGTAGTGAAATAGTGGGCGTAGGCATTGGCTGCAGAAGAGATCATGACCTTATCGACGGTAGTACCTGCGGTCTTAGCGAAGGCCTCACGCATAAGCACCCCAGAGGCCGAGGTAACCTCGCCAGGCATACCTAGAATGTAGCGATCGCCAATGCGCAGTACCTGAACCGGAAGCTTAGTCTGAACGCCATCCACCATTCCGGATTCGAACAACACCTTTTTAGGACCCTGACAGCCCCTCAACCCGGGCGTGGCCTCGTAGGTAGTCTTAGTCAGCGAATCCATGAGCTCATTCTTGTCGAGCCCCTCTCCGAGGAAGGTGACCCCACCGCCACCGTCTTCTTCAGAGCCGGATCCGAAAGGCGCCCCAACTATCGCCCGGCAAGTCTTCTCCTCCTTGCCTGTGGTGGAAAACTCCGGGGCGACCTGCTGGTTTTGCATATCGACCCAAACGATGCGGTAATCCACGGTGGTGTCGCGCTGAGCCGTTAATTTCGCAAGAGAACGAGAGGCGCCGTCGTGGATGCGCCTGCCCATAATCTCGACGCTCTTATAGGGATCCTTCGACGGTCCCGTCGCCGGCTTCAACCCAAGGTTAGGGGTTTGGTCTGCACCGTTGGAATACACGTAGGCAGCAACCATCGCCGGATTGTCCAACTTGGTGTAGTCATCCCCTGCTTCCTTGACTTCGTCCAGATATTCGGCATAGCCCTTGTTGTCCGAAGATATCAGCTTGTTTTCTGTGGGAAGAGTGGTGGCATGGGTAGCCATCCAGTTCACGAACCCTGTGACCTTGCCGTTGCGCGAGATAGCCATGGTGTCCGAACGCGCGTCGCGGTTACCGGGAAGCTTGTCGCGGAGCTCTTTGGGGTTGTTCATAAACGCGTCTAGAGAGCGATTCACTCCGGCGTCGGTTACTTTGTCCGCTCCGAAGGAAATTTCCGAGGGCGCCATGTCGGCCTCGGCCCGCTCGATTGCCTTAGCGAAACCGTCCACAGTTGCGTCCAACGACTGCTTGTGGACGCCCATAGTGGTCACATTGTAGAGCGAATAATCAGTAGTACCGCCCGGGGTGGCGTGAGTGTGGGTGGCAGCAATCAGCACGTTGCCGTCGTTGTACCTGTCACCATATTTTTCTTTGAGCTTCTTGAGTAGCAGCTCGCGCTCCAAATTAGTACCCGAAAGCATGTCCCCCGAGAGGAAAGCAACCCGCTTGTTCGTGTTGGGATCCTGCACGATGTAGGCGCGAGCAAATTGGCGTGAATGGATTCCCTCACTGAGCTGGCGCGAGTCACCATAGCCCATCATGCCATTCTCGCCGGGTTCACCGGTCATGTCGGCCATACCGCGGCCGGCCAAAAACTGGTTTTCCTCCGCCTGCGCACTCTGGGGAGTAAGCGCGCCCAAAGCACCAACGGAAAGCACCAGAGACATCCCCAAGAGAGCGGATGCAAATCTTCTACGCATAAAAAATCCTTACTGAGAAAATGGGATCTTCAATGCGACTATATGAAAATCAGCCCTCCAGCACCTGATTAATATTCTTTCATCTTTTCGGCGGAATACGAACTGAAAAGACTTGTAGTTCTACTCTCTCTCCAGCACTCTTGAGCAAAATAGTGCGCGGAAATTAATTAAAATTTTTTCCTTTACTTTTAATAAACTTTAATTTATCCACGCAAAAACATCTTGTATGATACTTAGCACACTATTGCGCAGTAACCTCTTCCGGGCGAATGCGCCCAGTTGGCGGTGCCCCCAAGACTCTAGCTGCTTCGAGGAGGTCGGCATCCATACGTTCTAAAAGCTCTTCAACTGAATCAAATTGCTTCATGGGGCGAATACGGGCTATAAAATCAACCGCTATGTCCTCGCCATACAGGTTCAGATCGGACCTGCCTAAAACGTGTGCTTCGACGGTGCGTTCCTCACCGTCGAATTGCGGATTTGTGCCAACGGAAATTGCAGCGGGCAGCATTTCACAAGCACGCGTCCCCGTTACCGCCCTCACAATCAGTCCGGCATAGACGCCGTCAGCGGGAACAAAACCCACGCCCTGAGAATTCAAATTTGCAGTTGGGAAACCAAGCTGGCGACCTCGTTTGAAGCCGTGCTCTACATGCCCTCGCAATCGGTAATTTCTACCCAAAATACGATTTGCCAAAGAGACGTCTCCGGCGGCTAGAGCCTGCCGCACCCAGGTAGATGACCAACGGCGCCCCTCGAAAGACTCAACGTCGACGATCTCGGTAACGTCGAATCCGAATCTATCCCCTAACTCGTGCAGTGTAGCGACGTCCCCAGCGTTGCCCTTGCCGAAGCGCATGTCTTCGCCCACAACTACCTCTAAGACTCCAAGAGCGTCGACAAAAAATCTCTGCACAAAATCGTAGGGACTCAAAGAGGCTAAAGACAAGTCGTATTTTGCTACTAACACCGCATCGACGCCGAGCGCAGCAATCTGCTCCAGGCGGTCAGACAGGGGCATAATGAGCTCGATCCCCTCTGGGCGGTGTATTACCGCGGGATGGGGATCAAAGGTAACAGCTACCGACAACACTCCCAGTCGGCGTGCATCGCGCACCGCTGTCGAGAGAATCTTCTGATGCCCACGGTGCACCCCGTCAAAAATACCAATCGTGGCCACTGATTCAATATCGGCGGGGACTTCCTCCAAGCCGTGCCAGACTCGCATAGTTACTGTTCTTTCGCCTGCCCTCGAAGACCTAGTTCTTTTCTTCCAGCCGGGGCAACGCCCATAGATCCCCGTACTTTGTGGGCAGTGGAATTATTGCCGTGTCCGTTACTACTGCATTTTCCGCCGCAAGAGCAGGCACTCTTTTCTTCAGCCATCTAGGCCCTCCTTAGGGAACACAGTGCGCGGCTGCAAACGCCACCCACTGCCTTGACTAGTCAATGTTGCCATAGCAACTAGGTTGTTTGCACCATCGCCAAGTGCCCATGTCCCCTCTGAGCCGGAATCTAGGTGAAGGCGGCGTCCGCAGCGCACGTCCGCAACCTGTTCATCGCTCAGAGTTAGCGAGGGATAGAGCTTGCTTGCCACTGTAAGCATGTCGACAGTGGGTAGTTTCCCATCCGTCAATGCCTCGGGTAGGGTCAGCGCCTGGGACTGGGTAAAAGAACCCACGCGAGTCCGCCGCAATTTCCGCAGGTGAGCTCCACAACCGAGCTCTTCACCTAAATCGCGGGCAAGCGCACGGACGTAGGTTCCTGAAGAACAAGAAAGTCGCAGCGAAACCTCGCTGACGGGAACTGGCCCCTCAATGACGGTGACCGCAGAGGTCAGCTCTAACTCGGTAATGGTCACAGGGCGAGCCGCGAGAGATACCTCCCTGCCTTCGCGCACGAGCTGATAGGCGCGTCTTCCACCCACCTTTAGAGCAGAAACCGCAGAAGGAACCTGCATAATATTGCCAGTGAATTTAGGCAGTACTTGGGAGATTTGCTCAATCCGCAGGCGGGCTCCCCGCTGAGAAACTATCTCCCCGGAGGCGTCCTCGGTGCTGGTTGTAACCCCAAAGCGCACCGTTGCCTCATATTCTTTGTCAGCCCCACTAAAGTACTTGAGCAGCTTAGTAGCAGCACCCACCGCTACTAAGAGCACCCCTGTAGCGTCGGGATCCAAAGTGCCTGCATGGCCGACTTTCCGAGTACAGGCCAGTCTCCGCACCGCCGAAACTACGTCGTGGCTCGTACAACCGGCGGGTTTATCGATTACGACAAACCCGGGGGCAGCCGGAAACTGCCCCCGGGGTACTTCTAAACGCACTATTATGCCTCGTCTTTTACGCGGGGAGCCTTATATGGATCCGCTTCGGAAGCATATGCCTTTCCCTCGGCCTGTTTCGCAATTTGGGCATCTCGGTCACGAGCTGCTGCGAGTGCCTCTTCGATAGAGGCCGCAGCCTCGGGAAGTGCATCCGGAATAAATTCCAAGGTTGGAGTTAGTCGGATGCCAAGAGCCTTCCCGACCTCGGAGCGAATAAGCCCCTTAGCCGATTCCAGCGCGGCAGCACTCCCACTGCGAGCAGCCTCGTCACCGAAAACGGTGTAAAAAACAGAAGCGTGCTGCAGATCCCCGGTAACTCTGCAATCGGTAATCGTAACGAAACCAATCCGAGGGTCCTTTATGCGACGCTCCAAAAGGCGCGCTACCGTTTGCCTAATACGGTCAGCAACCTTGCGCTGACGTGCTTCATCTGCCATTTCTACCTCCCAAAGGGGGCGGGCCCGAGCCCGCCCCTGGTGGGTTTAATCGCGAGGCTTCTCGCGCATCTCCCAAGTTTCAATGATGTCGCCAACTTGAATGTCCTTGTGACCGAGCGTTATACCGCACTCGTAGCCCTCGCGGACTTCGGTCACATCGTCCTTCTCGCGACGCAACGAGGCAATCTCGAGATCGGGAGCGACAACCACAGAGTCACGAATTAGACGTGCCTTCGCACCCCTCTTGATCTTGCCACTGCGGACAATGGAACCAGCAATGTTGCCGAACTTACCGGACTTGAAGACCTGCAAAATCTCGGCCTTGCCTAGCTCGACCTCTTCATAAATGGGCTTCAGCATACCCTTCAGAGCATTCTCGACATCTTCGATTGCAGCGTAGATCACTGAGTAGTACTTGATATCTACGCCCTCGGAATCAGCGAGTTCAGCCACACGCTCTGCAGGCCGCACGTTGAAGCCAATAATCACTGCGTTGTCGACAGTAGCCAGATTTACGTCGTTCTGGGTAATAGCGCCGACACCGCGATGGATGATACGCAGTTGTACCTCGTCCGATACGTCAATCTTGAGAAGCGAATCCTCCAAGGCCTCCACGGCACCAGAAACGTCACCCTTGATAATGAGGTTGAGGGTCTCAACCTTGCCTTCCTTGAGGGCCTCGTCAAAGTCCTCCAACGAGATACGCTTGCGGCGCTTGGCGAGCTGAGCCTGCCGTTCCGCAGCCTCGCGCTTGTCGGCAATCTGACGAGCAGTCCGGTCGTCGGGAGCGACGAGGAATGAATCGCCTGCACGCGGCACTGAAGTGAGGCCTAGGACCTGAACCGGGCGAGAAGGCCCAGCCTCTTCCACAGAGTTACCACGATCGTCGAACATGGCCCTCACGCGACCGTGTGCATTGCCTACAACCAGCGCATCGCCCACTCGAAGGGTGCCACGCTGAACAAGCATGGTCGCAACCGCACCGCGGCCACGGTCCAGATTTGCTTCAATGGCAGTACCCCGAGCTTCCGCATCCGGGTTTGCCTTTAGATCGAGGGCGGCATCTGCTGTAAGTAGCACGGCCTCGAGCAATTCTTTGATACCGGTGCGCTGCTTAGCAGAAATATCGACGAACATTACGTCGCCACCGTATTCTTCGGCAACCAGGTTGTACTCGGTGAGCTGGGCGCGGATCTTGTCCGGATTAGCACCTGGCTTATCGATCTTGTTTACTGCGACCACAATCGGCACCTCGGCCGACTGCGCATGGTTAATCGCCTCAACAGTCTGGGGCATAACCCCATCGTCTGCAGCTACCACAATGATTGCGATATCCGTTGCCTGGGCGCCACGGGCACGCATAGCGGTGAATGCTTCGTGCCCGGGAGTATCGATAAAGGTAACGGCTCGCTCCTGGTCGTTCAACGACACTTTTACCTGATAGGCGCCGATGTGCTGGGTTATGCCACCATGCTCACCGCCAACAACGTCCGTGTGGCGAATAGCGTCTAGCAGCTTAGTCTTACCGTGGTCGACGTGGCCCATAACAGTAACCACTGGCGGCCTCGGAGCCATATTCTGTTGATCATCAGCCTCTTCGGCCTCCAGATCTATATCGAATGACTCCAAGAGCTCCCGATCTTCGTCCTCGGGGGAAACGATCTTTACTACGTACCCAAGCTCGGCTCCCAGTGCCTCGAAGGTGTCCTGGTCGAGAGACTGATTCGCGGTTACCATTTCGCCCAAGTGGAACATCACGGTTACCAAGGCTGCCGGGTTGACGTTGATCTTGTCGGCAAAATCGGCCAAGGACGCACCCGAGCGAATGCGCACCTCGGTAGTGCCGTCGCCGCGGGGTACTTGAACGCCGCCAATAGTTGGAGCCTTCTGTTCGAATTCCTGCCGCTTAGCACGCTTAGACTTGCGACGCTTCGAGCCACCACCGCGGCCGAATGCCCCCTGTGTGGAGCCGCGTCCACCGCGACCACCACGTGGTCCACCAAAGCCGCCGCGAGGGCCACCCCCGCGACCCCCTCGGCGAGAATCGCGATTGCCGGGCCTATTGTTCTGCCCGGCGTGCGCCTGTGCTTCAGCAAGCTTGGAACGCTCCGGCATCATGTTCGGATTTGGACGTGGCCCGGACGGACGCCTGTTCTTAGCTCCGCCACCAGGCTTGTTGTTGCGACCTCTGCCGCCGGGTTTGGGCATCCCCTGGGCGGAGGCGTATGGGTTATTGCCCGGGCGTGGCCCCGGCCGCGGGCCTGGACGACGACTACCTCCCGGACGTGGCATGCCCTGCGAAGAAGCGAACGGGTTGTTGCCCGGACGAGGTTCATGTGCCTTCTGAGCGGACTTCACTGCCGCCTTAGGCGTAGGAATATGGGAACCTGGTTTAGGAGCCGGCTTCCTGGGAGCCGGTTTTTCGGTAGAAGCCGCCTTCTTACCCGCCGGCTTAGGACCGGGTTTCGCGCTGGTCTTAGCCGCAGGCTTAGCTTCATTCCTTGGCTTCGCAGTTGCCTTTGGTTTAGCCGCAGCCTTTGCGCCAGAGTCAACTTTTTTAGCCTTCGGCCCAGGCTTGGGAGCATTAGCTTTAGAAGCAGCAGGCTTCTTAGCCGTGCCCTTAGAAGTAGTTTCCTTTTTAGCAGGCTTCTTAGTTCCCTTGGCCGAAGCAGACTTCTTGTCGTCTGCGACGCCCTTGGGGAACTGCTCTCGGATCCTTCGCACCACCGGCGCCTCAATTGTAGAGGACGCAGATTTTACGAACTCACCCTGCTCCTTCAAGATTCCAAGAAGATTTTTAGAGGTGGTACCGAGCTCTTTAGCAAGCTCATGCACGCGCAGTTTTGCCACAATTCTCCTGTCTGGGTCCGCCCCAAACAGGACGGACAATTTACTTTTGCTGGCAGCTCATCGCTGGGTACTCATCGGGTGCCCATCAGCTTCCAACCCGCTTTCGTCTCGTGCTTCAAGGACCTTGCCGCCTTGAATGCTCTTATTTGCGACCTGCAGCAGCGCACCCAGCTGCTGCGAATCGACCTTGACGGCCGCTCGAAGCGCTCTGGGGATAGCCCGAGTTTTGACTGCCCGGTGCAAGCACTTAAGATCCGGGTGAATCCATGCACCTCTGCCACTGCGAGTCGAAGGGGACCAAACCGTAGCCCGCTCCCCATCAGAAACCAGACGAACCAAATTGGCCCTAGCATCCTGGTTTCTGCAACCTACGCACGTGCGCGCTCGAGCGCGGACCTTGTCTGACGCTCGATCGCACACGGGTCCCATTTTAGCGGTCATTCGGCCGAATCTACAGCGCCGCCCCCGTTCACCGGGTGTGTATCTGGTCTCGATTCACTAGAAGCCAGGGGCCGCCCCAGTTCCTCGGTATCGGACTTGATATCGATCTTGCAACCAGTTAAACGGGCGGCAAGACGCGCATTCTGACCCTCCCTGCCGATGGCTAGAGACAGTTGAAAATCCGGAACTAACACTTTGGCCATAGCTTCCCCACTAGAGGCCATAGTGACAGAAGACACACGGGCGGGGGAAAGTGCGTTCGCTACGAACGTAGCCATATCGTCTGAGTAATCGATTATGTCTATCTTCTCGCCACCCAGGTCCCTCATAACTGCTCGTACGCGCGCGCCCATGGGCCCAATACACGCACCTTTCGCATTTACACCTTTTTGCAGCGGCTTCACTGCAATCTTAGTGCGATAGCCGGCCTCCCTCGCAATGGATTCAATCTTCAGACCACCGTCGGACAGCTCAGGCACTTCCCGCTCAAACAGGCGCCGCACCAGCTCGGGGTGGCGACGCGACAGTTCGATTCGAGCCCCTTTTTCGGTGCGGACCGCCCTAACCACGTAGGCGCGAATCAAGGTATTGTGCGGTAGCTTTTCGCCCGGGATTTGTTCTCCCTCAGGAAGGATTGCCTCGTAATCACCAACTTTGACCGTAACTATGTGCGGATTACGCGACTGCTGCACGCGGCCAGCTACTACCGTGCCGGTTTTATCCGAAAATTCGCCTAGCACCTGCGCATCTTCGGCTTCGCGCAAGCGCTGGACAATCATCGAACGAGCCACAGATGTGGCAATGCGCCCGAATCCCGAGGGGGTGTCGTCGAACTCCCCAATTGGGTTTCCGTCCTCGTCTTCCTCGGTAGCCATGACAACGACATGACCATGTTTATCGATCTCGACCCGCGCCTTGGGAAGGGCCCCTGGAACGTTGTGATAGGCCTTGAGTAGCGCGTCTTCAATGGCCTCCACCAGCTGGTCCAGGCTGATGCCGCGCTCGTTTTCGACGGCGCGCAAGGCGCTCATATCAATATCCATTGATCGTCCTCCCTAAAAGAACATCACTACGGTGCGTGCCGCAGAGATCTGGGCCCTATCCACTTCCCGAAGCCCATCCGAGGTCATAATCCGAACCGGATCTGGGCCAACTCCGACCAGTTTACCTGCCAAGGTTGCGTTTCCCACCTCAAGTTCGACGTGTTGGCCCTCCGCGCGACGAAAGTCTCGATCGGTTAGTAACTCTCGCTCGGCCCCCAGCGTGGTCACCTCAAGAGTGTACTGTCCAGAAATTGGATCCACGCGATCGAGAATCTGCGAAACTATGTGTGTTGCCTCCGTGAGCGCCTTCGAATCCACTCCCCCGGGACCATCGTTTAGATCCAGCACTACTCGCAAACGCGAGTGTTTACCGGCGGGAATCTTTTCAACCTGTAGGACTGTGAGCCCCAAATGACTAACCGCTTGATCGAATTCAAGTCGTAAAGATTCATACCGGTCCTTTTGCACGGCGCCTCCCCTAAATTCACTTAAGCCAATCCTACCCGTGCAATGATGGCGCCATGAAAAAGTTTTTTGCTACGTGCCTATGTTTTTCTGTAGCTACGGCTCTTCTTTCGGGCTGCAACCTTCGGGTGGACACCGGCATCCCTCCTCTGCCTGATCTTTCGATTGACGACGCGGCCAGGAACGCAGCTGCCATCTGCGAGCAAAATATCGCCACTTCCCTACCCAAACTCCACATTGGAGAAAGCGGGCTAGAACTAGCGAAAACTAACACTAGAGACGCAAAAGTGAGGTTGGGCACTTTCGGTGAGGTATGGAGAGGATGGTCTCGGAAACGCCCTGAAGGCGGAGCGACCCCACCGCCCAGACCAGCCGCACCTAGCGACATTGCCGAAACACTAAGGGAATATTCGCGCTGCGCCGCCCAAGCTGGAGCGGATAGCAGCGCCGTGAAAGATCCTTCTCTCGCCAAGCTCTTACTTTCGGCCTCTGTTGCTCGGCAGGCCGAAGGGGTCGCCCTCGCTAACGTTGTTTCAGCTTCACTCCCCAAAGTTGAAGTCTCTGCATCCAAGGCGCTCCGCCTAAACCGCACCACGGGTAAGTACGCACCTACCGATGCGCAATCTAGTGCTCCGAAGGCCAATTCTGAATATGCGGGCTCGCTCCCAGAAGACCTGTTGGCGGGCTTAGATCAGTCACGCTACCAGCTGCAGTGGGCGGCAGCTAATTTGGACGAGAACGGAGCTCTTGTGGATGCCGCAGAGAAGATCTCGAAGCAAGTTGACGCGCTCGCTAACGCGGGCGGGCAGGACAAACGACAGGCTTCCTACCCGAGCGCCGGTGAAGCTAAAAGTGTCGCAAAAAAGGCCCTAGAAAATGCGGCTAAGTGGCAAATGAGGTTGATCACCGCCGAGGATGCTACACGGTGGCAAGTTCCTCAAACGCTCGGGGCTATTTACAAAGCCCAGATTGAACTCACTCACGAGCAGATCCCACTGCCCTACCTAGAATCAGATGATAGTAAAAGCTCCCAATAGCTATCGCAGACTAGAGTGACTGGGATCGAAAGAAGCTGGCTGGCAAAGTATGCCTAACGGTTCCGGGGGGGGCAATCCCGCTTCAACATAAAAATGCCACCGGGCGGCAACCCGGTGGCCATAGAGAAAAGGAGGCTGAGATGCTAACCCTAGCGATAATCTCAGTACTCCTAGCTCTTCCTACCTCTATGGTAGCAGTCATTGAGTTCCTCTATGATAGCAGTCATTGAGTTGATTAACTACCTACGTAAGAAGTAGGAACGGCTAGCCGGGGGCTGGCAAGCCCGGCCCCCGGGTTTCTCTAACAAAGGTTAGGCGGTATTGATGGAAACATATTTGACTCGCGGGGACATAGCCGACTACTTAGGCGTGCATCCGGGCACTATTCGCGGCTATGCGGCTAAGGGTATGTTACCCGAGGCGGACATTATTGTTGGGGTCAAGCGTCCCGTCAAAGGGTGGCTAGTTTCCACTATTGACGCTTGGAATAAGTCCCGGCCCGGTTCCGGTAATTGGAACAAGACTACCGGCGACGCTTGCTAGCTTCTCTTTCGAGATAGTGAATGGGAGCGCGCACCTCTGCGCGCCCATGGGATGCGTCTTGCTTGATTTCACCTAGTCGTTGTCCAAGACTTTTCACCATCATAATAGCTAGTTCAACGGGGTTTCGAGCCCTTTAATACCGGGCGAGATCGCTGGCGTGGCTGGTGGATGGGCGCACTAACTCACGCCGTATTGTGGCATTAGCTAACGCTATGGCCCACGGCACCCCAGCCCCGTGGGAGGGGTTACCTTTGCGGGAACCGGACCAACAGTATCTAGATACAGTACGGGGTTGGACATCCCCAGCAGATGAACCCTTATTGGGGTACCCGCAAAGACCGTAGCTAAGGCTTGGCGTTCTGATTCAGGCTGTATTAGCCGGGGGTGGATGGAAGCAAAGATGACCTGTACGAAATAGCCAAGGCTGGAGTAGATGCCGCCCCCGCCCTAATTGCCAAACATCTATACAAAGCCCGGGGCAACCTTCTTAGAGTCAGCAGATCTTTAAATCGAATCTGCAAAGGTAATCACTGGTTGGAAGATGACGTGCTGCAAATTGTAACCATGCAGCACCTGAAAAACCTGCACGAGGCGGCCTCGAACCCCGAGTGGGCGATGGGGATCAGGGATGTCTTTGCTCTCACCCACTTTGGTGCCAAAGATGCTGTAAACCGCGAAATCATACGTCTCACCCACCCGGCAAGCGGGGTCATCGGATTGGTGCGGCGCAAGAGCAAACTTGAAGCTTTTATGAGCGAGAGTTCCTACGCCTCAGTCAGGGAGGCGGTTGAGGATTTCAATACCCAGCAGCGGGCTAAGGTCAAAAACCCCACCAAGCAGGGCGCGCTCATAACTCTCAAGGAAGCCGCCGGAGTGCGTAAGGCCCGACTTGATGGAGCCACTATCATCCAACCCCGCCAGGAAGAAGAGCCTGACTATATTTGTGCAGCCTTTGCGATGCGCCCACTAACTCAGGCGGTAATGGGGCTGCGGGCCGCTAAAGGGGCCATGAGAGGGGATTCTTTTGCCCAGATTCGCGCAGTCTTACGCAGGACCTTCTCGATTACGGGTGAGGAGGCTGAGGATGTCATTTCTCGCCTGCTTGGCTGTATTAGCAGTGCAGAATGAAACCTAACCTAAAGGGATACTTATTATGACTACGAACGAAGACCTAGCCGGGATGCAAACTTATATTACTCGCCGGCTAAGCCAGGATTACACGCCCGACCAGATTCAGTCTTGGGGGCCACTGACCGCAGACAATGAGGAGTGGAGAAAGAAGTGGATCAAATATGGGATGGAGTTCCTAAATGCTGCAGAACGCGCTCAAGACTTTCGTGACCTTGATCCGAAAGCTTTTGAAGCTATCGAGGCGGTCACTATGGATTACGCAAAAGCGGCGTTTTCTTCGTGAGGCCCCCGGGGTCGAAGCAATCTCTTAGCCTGTAGGCCAGCCGGCTTACAGGCTTTCTTACACCCAGAATTATAAGGGGCCTTATTGTTTCTACTGACGTTTTATTGACGTTTTATTTGTCGGCACCTGTCGGTGATTGTCGTGACGTAGGTTATACTACTTGGCACATACGGACCGCGATTGGAGGCGAAAACGTTGTAATTCCGGGCCAAAGTACACCCGAACAGCCCCAGAAGGGGACTCAAACACAATTTAATAGTGACGGTAGAGCTTTCGCCGCCCCATACATCGCCACAACAACGCAAGCGTGATGCTTGAAAACGGCTAAATAGCAACGGAAACTGGGATCCGTCAATATATTTACAGGTCTTTTATCTGCCAGCCAGATGGCGGCTAACAACCTCTAAGAGCTCCCGCGGTTGGACTCGAACCAACAACCGTTCGATTAACAGTCGAATGCTCTGCCATTGAGCTACGCGGGATCGCGACGAGAAAGAATCTAGCAGACTTTCCCTACCTACGTCTAATCGGCTCCGAGGGTCGGCTCGTCCGCAGAGGGGCGAAGCGGCATCCCCACTTGGTCGCGCAGCTCACTTTCCAGAGCTACAACCCGGCTTAAATATTTTTCAGGCACATACCCGTCAGCACTCACGAACGAAAATAATTTCCCATTATCATGCCGCAAAATCGCCACACTCACGCGTGTCCCATTCGGCAGAGAACGCGCCAGAGAGGCCACCTGAGCCTCCTCCACCCCCTCGCGAATCTCATCCATAAACCTGATCGGATCTGATTTTTCGGTGAGCAGTCTCACCTTTTCACGGGCGGGATCTTGAAAGGTAATTGTGATGGACGACTCGTCGTCGCGGTATACGGCCTGCTTCACTTCATGCCAAGCTGCTGAAAAATAATTAGTGTTATCTACCACAACTAAACCCCTGCGGGTTGCTGCTGCTTGTCCCGTCGCCAACGAAATTACGTGCAACACCTTCTCTTTTGGGAGAAGCAGGGCGGTCAATTCAGCACTCGGTTTTGTGTGGTCTTTGTTGAACATACTTCTAAGGTACGTCGGCGATGTGACTTAGGCAGAACTTCCGTATAAACTATTGCCGTTCCCCCTGTAGCTCAGTCGGTTAGAGCAGCGGACTCATAATCCGTTTGTCGCAGGTTCGAGCCCTGCCGGGGGGACTTTTTCATAGCCGCAAACGTCCAGGCTGCTAAAAACATGACAGTCACGGTCAAGACGATTGCCGCCCCCGTGGGAAGATCAAGAGCCCACGAAAAATAGATCCCAAAAAACGATCCCAATACTCCGAACACTGCCGCTAGTGCCATCATTGAGGCCAAACGGTCTGTTAGCAGACGAGCCGTAGCCGCGGGCGTTACCAGCAGAGCCAAAACCAGTATGTTTCCAATTGTGCGTACTGATATGACCACTGCCCCCGTTACAGCTAAGTAGAGCAGCAAATCTAGCCAAAACACCGGCAGCCCCAACGCTCTGGCCATCTCGCGGTCAAGTGAAGCAGCTACGAGCTCCTTGCTGAGGGCTAGCACCGCCAACACTATTGCACCTCCAATGATGGAAACTAGCCATATGTCCCGGTCAGACACGCCGGTAATTGAGCCAAACAGAAAGCTGGACAGGGATGCCGTATACCCCTCTGCCCTCGAGATAATGACTAGTCCCAGAGCAAAGGCGGCCGCAAACAAGATTCCAATGAGTGTTTCCTCACGCAACTTTCGATTCTGTGACAGCACGGCAACCAAAATAGCCACGCTTCCCCCCGCTAGAGCTCCCCCCAAAAGTAATGAAAAACTGCACACGAAAGCTATGGCGATACCTGGAAATACTGCGTGGGCGACCGCGTCTCCGATAAAAGCCATACCCCGGAGTACGACGTGGGTGCCCACAACCGCACAGACTAACGAGGAAGCGACTGCAATAATTAGCGCCCGCGGCAAGAAGGCGAGCACAGGATTAGTTAAATCAGCAAAAAAATCGAGTAGAGAAATCATTTAGCACCAACAATTCTGTACAGCGGCGAGTGGGGGCCAACTTGAAAAGCCCTCGCCCACAGGTGCCGATCTAATAGCTCCGCCGGTGGCGCAAAGGCAAATACACTCTGGCGCAGCAAAAGAATTTTGTCACACTGGTCCATAGCTCCAGCCAAATCGTGAGTTGAAAGCAGCACGGTAGTGCCAGCATCCGCGAGGGAACGAAACAGTTTCAGCAAAGATTCTGCAGCCGGCATATCTAAGCCGGTAAAAGGCTCGTCTAGCAGCAGTATTTGAGGGCGTCCGACCAGTGCGCGTGCAACTAAAACGCGTTGCCTTTGTCCCCCCGAAAGCTCTCCAACCGTGCGCTTAGCTAGGTGGCCTAACTCCACTTTTTCTAACGCCTGCCGGCAGGCTCTATAGTGACGTTCTTTAGGAAAACGAAACCAACCAATTTCGCGTGCTAGCCCCGATAGGACAACGCCCGTAACGTCGATAGGGAAATCCCATTCAAACTGCCGCCGCTGGGGAACATACCCAATATTCCCCTTCGAAACCTCTATGCGCCCTCGACTGGGAATGAGCCCTTGTATCGCCCGCAGAAGAGTGGTTTTGCCGGCGCCATTCGGTCCCAGTAAACCTATCAGCTGCCCACCCTGGGCACTAAAGCTCACCCCGTCTAGCGCGGTTCGCCCTCCGAAGTTGACGTGCAGATTTTCTACGCGTATCCCACTCATCTTTCTTCTGCCCTCTGGCGTTCTTTTCTACTGGCGCGCACGTACAAGAAAACGCCAACTACGACTACAACTACACCGCATCCCAAAACTGCGTAGCCATAGGGGAAACTCTTAGTTCGAGAAGCTACCGGTCTAGCGGGTTCTTTGGAAGTTGACGAGTCCAACATTTTGCCAGTCCAACGTTGCCCGGCAGCAGCTAGCGGATCAGTTTGAACCGCAAAGCGCAAGAACGTTTCGTAAGTTTTTGGTTTAGGCCCTTCGACACGCATTCGAATTGCCACTAGGTGTACTCCCGGCTTTGTAAAAACCCAGTTAGCGTGTGCATGGGAGCCAATTTCAGTGAAAATGGGTTGGGCCTTATTTTTTTGCGAACTCCATAACAAACGCGGTTTAGAAAATCCCCCATCTTGTTCAAAGACACTGAATTGGCCGGGACCCTTGTGGCCACAATATTCTATAGTCACTCCCCTGGCAGCTTCTTTCGCCAAGGCCGGATCCCCGCTAGACCAACCTAGCCAGGGAACTCCCGCAATCTGAGCCTGAGGAATCACCCACACTCGCTGACCAGCGGATGCACCCGTAAAATCGTATTCGGTGCCCGCAGGTAAATTTTGCAGTGCCTTATCCGACAGGGCAAAAGTAACGTCTTGTGGATGCCTCCATACGGGCACATCCTGCGAATCGTCGCGCACCATAATTTGGGCACTGCCGCCCTGCACCCGCACCCCCATGTCCGCATGCCCCGCAGCAAATACTTTATTCTCGCCTAGCGGGGCAACCTGTTCGTCTTCTGAAATTATCTGATCTAGTTCGTCAGCTTGAGCTAGAGGCAGGTTAGCGACACTCAGGGCTAAAGCCGTAAAAATTAGTAGCAGTTTTCTTTTCATTGTTTCTCCAGACACCTGCGCAAAGAGTTGGCATTAGCGGTCATCATCTTTTCGTAGGTGTTGATTTTTTCCGTAAAACTATCCCCGTAAATGGGGCAAACCTTAATTCCTAGTCTTTTAGCCGTTTCGGTTAGATCTTTGGATCGCTCCGTTAGATTCGGCTCTAGGAATACGGCCCTCACCTTCAGGTTTTGCAACGTTCTGGTGAGCGCTATTAGGTCTCGGGTGGAGGGTTCCACCCCCGGGTTGGGACTGACAAACCCGGCGACTTTTATGTTGTAGGCGGCAGCCAGGTACCCGTAGGCATCGTGTGTAGTAACGAGATGCCGAGCAGAGGTGTCTATGGCCGCAATCTGGCTGCGCACATACCTATCTAGCTTTTCGAGTCGCCCGACATATTGGGACGTATTTCTTTCGTATTGGACCGAGCCCTCAGGATCTACTTCTTTCAGGTGGTCGCGGATCACTTTGGCGTAGGCAATACCCGCTTTCACGTCTTGCCACATGTGGGGGTCCACCTCCCCGTGGACGTGTTTACCTATTACCCCTTGGGCTAGCATGTAAGTTTCGTGTCCCGGCCGGCCAAGGAATCTAAACCTTGGGTCTGGAGGAATTTGGGCGAGGGCGGAGGGAGGCACCACAATTACGGTCTTTGCGGGGTCAAACTGGGCCTTAGGCTCCCCGTTTTTGCCATCACCGACAATTAAGATGCGCCCCCCGGTAGCCGTAATGTCTTCGTGTCCCCCTTCGAGTGGGTATTTGTTTTTAGTTTGCCTGTAGCGGGCGGGATCCACGCCTACGGCAAAGGTAAAAGTTTCCTTGGCCCGAGCCGAAGCGAAGGTCAACTCATAAATTCCTGGCTTCGTAAAGGCCCAGCTCAGATGCGTATGCGCGCCCGCAGGCAGATCTACGCCATCTGAGCGATCGATTCCGTCAGCGGAATTTATGTACACCTGGGGACTTCCAAAGGAGGTGGTTAGGTAGGTGCTTACCTCGCCTGGCCCCCGTTTATTTACCAGTGAAAGGCGAGTATTTTCGCCCTCGACGCGCATCCCCAACCACACAGTGTCTAAAGCTGCATCTTCTACCAGAGGAAGCATTTTTACTCCATATTTTGGGGTTTCCTCGGCAACCTTGACCACCTGCGAGCGGGAGTTTTCGATAACTGTACGGACAAGAGCTTGTTCTTCGAGCAGCAGATGATTAGTTAGCGCCAGCGAAGAGTTCGCAATGGCCCGCACGTCGCGCAGCGTGGGTTCGTAGGTGTGTGGGTCTGCCCCCGGCTTTACCAGAGAGGTGACTTGGGCCCGGTCACCGGCAACATTTTGAGCAATGTCAGCCAGTACCGGTGTAGTGGCTACTACCTGCAACGTTTCGTTCTGCGCGGCAGGCGTGCAGCCCGTACAGCCTGCGCAGCACAGCAAAACGAGCGCGATCAGTTTGCGCATTTGCGGCGCGCCACAACGCCCAGCCCGAAGACGGCAAGACCCGCAGCAAAAACTGCCAGTGGGCCGGTGAGTGCAGACGAACCGGTGGAGGCAAGACCTGAGGGCGGCGTACACTCCTCCCCTTTTGAGTTGCGCCAGACTTTTCCGCCGGTGCCAATTTTGGCACCTAGGTCAAAGTGCCCGTGCATACTTCCCTCGCCCACCTTGAAGTGCAAGGTTGTGTGTGCGTTCATTTCTTTGCCGTCCTTGCTTTTCGCGGTCTGGGTGATGCCTACTTTGTAGAGCCCAGGTTTAGTGAAGATCCAATTTGGGTGCACGTGAGTGTTGTGAGGAATTTCAACCTGGCCCGTGGCAGTATTGTTCGCTCCGGTGAACCACTTTTGTCCCACTACTTCGCCGAAATTGCCGGAAGTAAACACGTACATGTTTCCGGGTCCTGAGAATGAAGACAGTTTCCAGCGAACCGGCCCGGTAGTCTTTTCCAGGAGCGACTCATGCATGGTATTCGCCCCTAGCCAGGGCACGTTCTTTGTCTGGGTGCTCCCTATCATCCAGACGGTTCCCTTTGGTACGGGGCCCATCTGGGTGGGGAGATTTCGCCGAGCGGCCTGCCCTAGCGGAAATACTATCGAGCTAGGATCCACCCATTTGGCGGGTGCGCTGCGGTCGTCTTTTAGCACAGCTTGAAGGCTTTCTCCAGAGTTTTCGACTAGCTTGCAATCTTCACCTTGGGCCTCTTCTGCCCCGCCTGCGTCTTTCTGGGCAGTTTCAGTTGCACTTTGGTTGGGTGTTGCAGCGGAGGTCGGCTTAGCATCTGCATTTTCGGAAGTCCCGGCTGCCCCCGCTTGCGCCAGCGGCGCCGGTGTGGCGGATTTGCCGTTGCGTTCATTTTTGTTGCTGTCTGCGCTACGGTCGAGCCCCGCACCTCCTACTTGCCAAGCGTATACGTGCGGGCGGCTTGTGAGCGTTTTCCCTTCCTTTTCGGTTTTTGCCACGACTTTCATGGTGTAGCGCCCCGGTTTTTCGAACAGCCAACTAGCGTGGGTGTGACCTGGCCTCTCTTGCACGATTTCGCTACCCGAAGTGAGGGCAAAGCCCCCATTGGCCACCGCCTTCAAAGCCCCTAAGTCGTTTTGGAATGCGAATACTCGCCCGGGCCCAGCTACTTCAAGGAACTGCAGAGTAACCTTTTCGTAGCCCGCCTTTGCTACCCCCTTGGTGTCCCATCCAGGCCAGAGTAAGTTGGCGCTCGAGTTTTCCGGAAGTAAGTAGCCGGGAACTCCAAGGTCATTTATAGAGGTCGTTTCTGTCTGCCAGGCTGCGTCTTTGACACCCAAAATAAGTTCTTCGGGCTTGAAGGTACCGCCCTCAAACCTGTCTGTGGGATCCACGTGGGCGTTGAGGGTAAGGGTATTTTCGGTCGCCGAGACCGTGAATATGTCCGCGTGCCCCTGGTCGATATAGTTGGGCGCTGCGCTAGCGCTCGGCGACAGTGAAAGAGCCAGTATGCCAGAGGCAAGGGCAGCAAGTATTTGTTTTACGGCCACGATGTGCCTTTCTAAAATCCCTATTGCAAACGGTTATCGTTTTAATAGGGTAAAGCCGCCGAGTCTCACTGTCAACATGGCAGCCTTTAAACAAATTGAGCGCCGGCCAAATGCCGACGCCCAACTAATTTGCGACCTAGTAAACGGTCAATCCGCGGCTGCGGAAAATATCCCTAACCTTTTCGGCGGCCTCTTTAGAAGGCGGTTCCACGTCCTCGAGCTTGTAATCGATATTCAGATCCGCCCACTTGTCGCGAGCCATCTGGTGGAACGGCAGCACCTCAAGGCGCTCCACATTTGGCCACTGAGCCACAATGTCAGCTACTCTTTCGACATTATCCTTCTGGTCGGTCCAGCCAGGAACATCCACGAAACGAATCCACACCCTATTGCCGTTGTCAGCCAAGCGCTGACCGAACTTCAACGTAGGCTCCAAGGGACGACCAGTGACCTTCTTATAGATTTCAGGGTCACCACTCTTGACATCCATCATGACCAGATCCATTAGATTCAAATCATCGTCTGAGAAGCTGGCACCCATGAAGCCACTAGTGTCGATGTTCGTGTGTATGCCATTCTTCTTGCAGTCGCGAAGCAGCCGCTTGAGGAAAGTCGGCTGCATCATCGGTTCGCCGCCAGAAAAAGTAACTCCTCCTCCGGTGGCATCAAAGACTGGCTTGTACCGTACGATCTTCTTGATCAAATCTTCTTCGCGCACTGCGGTGCCGTCACGCATCTTCCAAGTATCGGGATTGTGACAATAAACGCACCTCAGCGGACAACCTGCGAGAAAAACAGTCAAGCGCGTACCAGGGCCATCGACCGCAGTCACTAGCTCCCAGGAGTGTACCGACCCTATTTCTCCGGCTCGTACCGCCATCAGATGTTCCTGACGGTTCATCTGCGGCGCATCGGTAACGCCTGCGAGCCCGGCCCCCTGCAGACGGGGGACCTCGTACTCTAGCGGTTCGGGGCGATACTCACCGGTCGAGCCTTCGCTCTCCCAGCTCGTATCGCCCCGAGCTGTAAGTGGTAGAACCAAACTTACCGAGTTGCGTGGAAGGTACGCGAGATCACGTCGAGCTGCTGCTCACGGGTCAGGCGCACAAAGTTGACTGCGTAGCCGGAAACGCGAACGGTCAACTGCGGGTACTTCTCGGGGTGCTCCATGGCATCCTCGAGGGTTTCCTTATTCAGGACGTTGATGTTGGCGTGGTAAAGGCCCTTTACACCACCGTTGTCGTGACGGGCCGCCTTCATCGACTCCATACGCTCTTCGAAAGTCTTAACTGCCATTCCTATTCTCCTTCTCTTGGTTGCTTATAGGACGTTTGTGTTTTGACTAACCCTTTTTGATGAAGCCAGCATCCATGATACCAACGAGGTTGGTAATCTGCTCATCCTCAGTGCGTCCGAGTGAGGACGGAACGATGGTGTTGGTGAGCGAGATGCCGTCGAGGGCATCCTTGTAGTCGAGCTTGCCAACAGAGAGCATCGATGCCAGCATGCCGTGGGTGTCCATGCCGTTCTCCGGGTTTGCACCAGGTGCGAACGGGGTGCCAGCCTCGTGGCCCGACGGGAAGGCGCCTGTAGCCTTGCCGTAAACGACGTTCGAGGTAATGGTCAGAACCGACTGAGTCGGAATCGCATCGCGGTACATCGGGATGGCCTTGATCTTGGACATGATCGTGTGAACGATCGTTGCCGCAATATCGTCGGCGCGGTCGTCGTCGTTGCCGTAAAGCGGGAAGTCGCCCTCGGTCTTGTAGTCAACTACCAGACCGGTCTCGTCGCGAACCGGAGTGACCTTCGCGTACTTGATCGCCGACAGCGAGTCCGCAACGATGGACAGGCCAGCAATGCCGCAGCCCATAGTGCGCACTAGCTCCGAGTCGAGCAATGCCATTTCCATTGCCTCGTAGGCGTAGCGGTCGTGGCAGTAGTGAATGATGTTCAAGGCCTCTACGTAGGTGCCGACTACCCAGTCGAGCATCTTTTCGTACTTTTCCCAGACCTCGTCGAAGTCCAGCGGGCCGTCGCCCTTGATGGGCTCGTAGCCTTCCATGATCTTCTTGCCAGAGACCTCGTCGCGGCCACCGTTGATTGCGTACAGCAGAGCCTTAGCAGCGTTCACACGAGCGCCGAAGAACTGCATCTGCTTGCCAACGCGCATCGGGGAAACACAGCAGGCAATTGCTGCATCGTCACCCCACTGCTGACGAATCTGTTCGTCAGCTTCGTACTGAATCGACGATGTCTCGATAGAGACCCTAGCGCAGAAGCGCTTGTAGCCTTCGGGAAGCTTCTCGTTCCAGAAGATCGTGATGTTCGGTTCCGGAGCAGGCCCGAGGTTTACCAGGGTCTGCAGCAAGCGGAAGGAGGTCTTGGTTACGAGCGAGCGTCCGTCCTCGCCGAAGCCCGCGTCAGTCCAGGTTGCCCAGTAGGGATCGCCCGAGAAGATCTGGTCGTAAGCCTCGGTACGCAGGAAGCGCACGATACGCAGCTTGATGACCAGGGAGTCAATAATCTCCTGAGCACCCTTTTCATCTAGTATGCCGCGCTTGAAATCGCGCTCGAAGTAGCAGTCGAAGAAAGCGGACAGGCGGCCGATGGACATTGCCGCGCCATCCTGAGACTTGATGGAGCCAAGGTATCCGAAGTAGGTCCACTGGACAGCTTCCTGAGCAGTGGTAGCAGGCTTGGAAATGTCGAAGCCATACTTGGAAGCCATGGTCTTCAGCTTCTTCAGAGCCTTGATCTGCTCGGCGTGCTCTTCGCGGTAACGAGACCAGTGCTCGGAGAAGGGCTTGTCGATGTAACGATCCTTGTCCTTCTGCTTCTCTTCGATCAACTTGTCAACGCCGTAGAGGGCAACGCGGCGGTAGTCGCCGATAATGCGGCCGCGACCATAAGCATCGGGAAGACCTGTGATGATGTGAGAAGAACGAGCTGCGCGAATGCGCGGGGTGTAAATATCGAACACCGCATCGTTGTGGGTCTTGCGGTACTTGGTGAAGATCTTCTTTACTTCAGGATTTACTTCCTTGCCCGCCTCTTTGATAGCGGTCTCGACCATTCGCCAACCGCCGAACGGCATCATCGCACGCTTCAAAGGAACGTCAGTCTGGAGACCGACGATTACATTGTCGTCTTCGCTAATGTAGCCAGCATCGAAAGCGTCAACGTCGGCCGGGATGTCGGTGTCAACGTCGTAGACGCGCTGCTTGCGCTCGACCGAGAGGTACTTGCTGTCTAGAGTGTCCCAAACGCGCCGGGTCTTTTCAGTGGGCCCTTCCAGGAAGGACTCGTCACCGTCGTAAGGGGTGTAGTTCTTCTGAATGAAATCCCTGACATCAATCTGATTGGACCAGGATCCTTCTTTGAACCCTTCCCAACCCTCAAAGGTTTCTTCTGAGTTTGACACGTCTAACTCCTTATTTGCTTTGACGCTCAGTATCAGTTGTCAATTCTGAGTTTACGTGATCTAACGCAGGCATCAAGGGGGGCGTTCACATGTGCCCAACACCACTAAAGCAAATCTAGGACTTACGTCCACAATTGCGAGTATGCAACCCTTCCACCCCCCGTTTTTTGCGGCAAATCCGCCACTGACCTGCTAGGACGTTACTACCTCGCCGACTCGTTTGGCACGCTCCAACGAAAAACCAGATTAGTTTTTACTTACCATTTGCTTTTTTTACTGTTTTTAGTTCCCCGGCTCACATAAAATTTCAATTTATTTTCCCAAAAAGCTGGAAGTGAGAAAAATAATATTTGGGCGAATGTCGCGATTTAAGGCCGATCTGAATGCCTGCGCCCACAAATTCTTCCAAGCGGAAGCGCCGCAAAAGGCAGTTGACGTCGAAGCCTCAATACCAGACAATCGTTAATGACAACCGTTTTCTATAACAGGAGGGGCCCGATGTCCCTAAAGACACTTTCCGCCCTGGCTGGGGCAGTCGCCCTCGCCCTTCTTCCCGCCCTTGCATTAGCCGGCCCTAGCGACGACCTGATAGTAGCCAGCCAAGCGCACGTAGATTCGCCGAAAGTGTTCTGGCAGGGTAGGAACTTTACCCTAAATGCCGAAGTAGACGGCAAAGAGCACAAGTTAGAGAAAACCGTCAACTGGGTAGGCAAAGGATACAAAAACACCGGGCAGCAGCAGTACGTTTACGAAGTCCCCAAAAACAACAGCATCCCCAACTTGGGCGAACCAGGAACCCTGCTCTATCAAGCCCCCATCCTGCCGGGCCTCGCCAACTCTCCAATCTGGGCAGGTTTTGGAGCGGACCTAAAAATTCCGGCCGAAAAGTTCCGCGACGGCTCCTTCAACCTAGACATGGTGGCCTTCGACGGGCCCGGGAAAATGGACCTGTTCCGCTACGACGACTGGATGGCCTCCTCCCACAGCCCCGGCATGCGCTCAGTTTGGATAAAACCAGGCACCCACACCCACAACATCACCACTTTTACAAAGCCCGGTACTTACCACATCCAATACCGAGCATCGGCCCGAGACAAATCCGGCCGCTTCGTCGCTTCCGCTCCGCAAACAATGACTTGGCAGGTGGGAGGTTCCAAGCCCGCTCCGAACGGTATTAAAGACGTCGCTCGAGCCTACGACCAAGCCGAAAACACCGGGGCCGAGGGCGAAGCGCGCCTCACCATAACCCCCCACGAAGGAAGAGAAAAAGACGGTGACGAATACCTAACCGACATGGAATTTACTACCTCCACCGCTACTGCCGGCACAGCCATCTTCTACATCGACGGCTACTACCTTGCGGAAGTGCCTCTAAAGGACGGGCGAGCTACCTGGAGCGAGATGATCGGGTCCGAAACCTCCAGCTTCCAGGTAGTCTTCATTCCTAAGCAAGGGCCGGGAAAGTGGATATCCAGCCCCCTCAGCTACAACCGCACCCAAGGAACAGTGAGCACCACCCAGCCCGGGAGCTTTCCACGCAAAAGCCCTACCCGCGCTCTACCCACTTTCGACAATGGCGATCAAAAGATCGCAGACCCTGCGGTATCTGTAACTGCAAAAAAGCTCGATAACGAATATGCTTCCATCGCAGCCATCCCCGCGGACAAAAACTTGACTCTGCGCGTCACGGGCGGATTCTACGACACTCCGGACGGGAATAATCCTAGCTGCGAGGTAGAATTTATTTCTTCCCCTGCCCAACGCGAAATAAAGGTGCCCTGGGACGGATGCAACGACGGCAGCTACACGCTCAAACTGCGCCTGCAACCAAACTCCCGTACCTTGGCAGGAGCGAAAGATATTTCCCTAGGCAAGGCTGTTCTTCCCAAAAGCGCCGAAACTAGGCTCACAAATCCGCCTTCTGTAATCCGTAAAGGCGATCCGCTTGCCGCCCACGAGCTAACAGAATCTACCCCCTCCCCCACTCGCCCCGCAGAAACAGAAGCAAACCCAGGCAAGACAGGAACAAATACTGAGAAAATTTCAAAGGCGCAAGCCACGATCTCCGACGGACACGTGGACGTGCGAGTAACAGACCAAAACGGGCTAGCAATGGCTCTTGGTGACGATTCTGGAACGGAAGAAAAACGCACCCTCATCCGCCCTCTAGACAAAGTGACCCTCGCCGTACCAAAACAAGCTCTAGTAACCCGCCGGGGGCATGTATTCGCCTCTAAAGACTTTGACTTCCTAGGCAAGAAGGGGACCCAACTTTACGTGCTTCCCCAAAATCAGAGGAACGGACTAGTATGGCCGGGCTTTTCCACCGAGTCTGTGGACTACTCAAAATACCCAAAGGGAATTGATATTCAGGTCCGCCCCGCCAAAGCTCCTAAAGGAGGAGCCTGGTGGGCATTTACCCAAGATCTGAACGGCCTGGGGACCATCATGGCCGCTTCTGATCGCACTTCTACCATTTCCACTACCGGAAGAATCCACTCGCACCTGGTGTGGGCTTTTTCGAAACCCGGACACTACCTGCTCCAGGTGCGCGCGGTGGACCGGGCAACCGAGCGGGCAACCAAGTGGTACCCCCTACGTTTTGCAGTGGATCAGGCACAAAAAACTGACCCAGCTACCGATCCGGCAAACTCGGACGCCGCCAAGGGTGGGGCGGCCGATATCGGGCCCACAGAAAATCCCGCTAGCAAGCAAGAAATTGACGAAACTGTAGCGCCGGAGACCGGTCCTGCTGGCTTGGGGAAGCCGTCACCCGGCCCTACCCTCGCAAGCAAAGCTGAAAAGTCCGGTGCACAGATAACCTCTCCGAAGGCAGCCGAGGGCGAGGGCAACACGGCTGGAGAGTCGTCTCCAGCAGGGGCCGCCACAGTCAGTTCAAAACCCTATAGGCCCCCGCTAGCAAAAACTGGTTCCTCCGAAAACACTCAGCAACTACTCACGCTCGCCGGAGCCGCTCTGCTAGGAGCCGGAGGCGCGCTAGGAATAACCTCTGTGCGAGGACGCAAATAAAAAAAGTGTGGGGCTTTTGCCCCACACTTTTTGTTACGAATACACGCTAGGCGTTTTCGCGCTTTTCTTTGATCTTCGCAGCCTTGCCATGACGATCGCGAATGTAGTAAAGCTTTGCCCTGCGAACGTCGCCGCGGGTAACAACCTCGATCGAATCAATGGTAGGTGCGTGCAGTGGGAACGTACGCTCAACACCAACACCGAACGAAATCTTGCGAACGGTGAAGGTAGCGCCCAGCCCCTTGCCGCCGCGGCGAGCAATGACGAGGCCCTGGAAGACCTGTACACGAGAACGGTTGCCCTCAGTAACAACGACGTTTACCTTTACGGTATCGCCAGCGCGGAACTGAGGGATGTCATCGCGCATAGACGCGGCGTCAAGCTGATCAAATTTCTGCATCAGATATCCTTCAAGCTACCGGTGCCACAGGTCACCGCCAGCCGTTGGCCGGGAAAACCCCGGCGACTTCATGGCGTCTGCAAGCGCATTGGCGGCCCCCCGTGGCAGGCTTCGCCCACGTCACAGACCGCACCATTGTCGCACAGTTAGGCGTTAGAGTCACCTGTGAGTTCACGCACCATGCAAACGTCGCGGTTCAATTGCCCACCGACCAGGAAGTTGCGCGTCCCCCGTTTTCTAAACCCGTGACGGCGATAGAACTTTTGCGCACGCTTGTTCTTCTGGTTAGTGCCAAGCCCGACGGCTGGTACCACCTGGGAGCACCCCTGCAACGACTCAATGGCAGTTTCTAGCAGTGCTCCTGCAATACCTTGCCCCCTGTAGGCAGACTCTACGTAGAGCTTAGAAAGGTAGGCGCTGCCGGCAGGCATGAGCTTGGCTAAGGCTCGGTCCTCGACAAATTCGTTAGGGCCCGACCTAATTATCCACGCGTAGGCAACGAGTTGTGAATCTACTGTTGCCACGTATACCTGCTCAGCTTCGATAGCTGATCGAAGCACCGTCTCAGAGAGATTTTTCTGAATAAAGTCCGAAATGCCCGCAACACTAAGATGTGGCGGGCAGGCGTCCGGAAACGTTCGGGCAGCCAACTCACTTATAGCGTGCGCTTGCTCGAGGCCAGCCTTTGCCAATACCACCCTGCCGGCGCCGGGTGGGGCCAGATATCCAGAGGCTGCTATCACTTCGCGGTCTGAAACGTCGAGCTGGGCGGGAGCTAGTTTCTGAATCATATCCGGTCTGCGGGCACAGGTTTTCTCCAAAGCCCGATCGCGCCGCCACCGCTCTATCTTGGCGTGGTTTCCCCCGCGCAACACCTCGGGAACCTCTAGACCACGCCATTGCACTGGTTTGGTGAACACTGGATATTCCAAAAGTCCGGCTTCAGAATAGGACTCTTCAACAAGTGAGGCGGGATTACCTATAACGCCGTCCAAAAGACGGCCGACGGCTTCGATAACTACCAAGGAGGCTACTTCTCCCCCATTTAGCACGTAGTCGCCAATAGAAAACTCCATCACCGTAACCCTGCCCACGCTGCGGTAATGTTCCATAACACGCGCATCTATCCCCTCGTACCGCCCAGCGGCAAACACGATGCGCTTGTGCCTTGCCAATTCCTCTGCCTTACGCTGCGTAAATTGCTCCCCCGAGGGCGTAGGCACGGCAAGGATCACCTCGTCGCCGCCTATTACCTCGTCTAAAGCTCGCCCCCAGACATCCGGACGCATAACCATTCCAGCCCCCGGACCGTAAGGAGCATGGTCGACACTGCGATGCTTGCCGCTGGCCCAGTCACGCAAATCGTGCACCCGCACGTCAATGAGACCAGCTTCACCGGCCTTGCCCAGCAACGACAGATCTAAGACCGAAAAGTAGTCTGGAAAAATAGTGAGCACATCGAAACGCATTGCTAATCCCCAAGTAAACCGGCGGGAGCGTCGAGCACTATCCGCCCGGCCTCTAGGTCAACATCCACCATTGCCTTCACAAAGGGGACGGAATAAGTGCCCGTGGCAGTGGTTACCTGAAGCCTATCCTGGCCCACGCCAAACTCGAGGCCGGCAACGTGGCCTAGTTCGTTGCCCTCTACATCTACAACAGGCAAGCCCTGCAGCTCGCTGGCATAGAATTCGTCCTCGCGCAGTTCCTCGTTAGACACGTCAACGCAGAGAGCTTGTCCCCGCAGCTGCTCAATCTGCTCTCGAGTGGTGATCTGGGCGAAGGCCACCACCCAACGCTTGCCCGAGCGATAAAAACTGCGCACTGTAACAGACCGGCCTTTGAGCACCAGCTCACTACCAGGTTTGAAACGCTGGGCAACAGCATCGGTGCGAATATCGACTATAGCTGCCCCTTTTAGCCCCTTAGCAGGGCCAATCAGGCCCACCGTCATCAAGTTCTCGTCCACTAAAGCTCCAAAATCTTCCGCAACTCGCCAGTCGAATCCGCACTTGCCCAAGCCTTATCCGCCTCCCAAGGGGCAGCATTTCCAGACCAGGTTACGAGTACAGTACAAAGCCCATTCAGACCGGCTCCGTGAATATCGTAATGGCGGTCGCCGATCATAATGGTGTTCTGCTGCTCAGTCCCGACGGCCTTTAGCGCCCTGGACACAATCTTCCCTTTGTCCGAGTGTGACTCGGTCTCGTCAGCCCCACAAATAGCAGACATCGCATAGGCAATCTGAACTCCCTGCGCAACCTTGACGGCCTGTTTTTCGGGTTTGGAAGTGGCAATCGCCTGTCTGATGCCCCGCTCGTACAAACCCTTTACCAGCTCCGCTAGGCCCGGGAAAAGCACTGTATTGTGAGCCTGCGCCAAATATTTGTTGCGGTAAGTAGCGATCAGCTCATCAATCAATTCCTCGTCTGCGGAGGGAACGAAGTGATGAAACGTATACCTCAGCGGCGGACCAATAAACCTGTGTAACGAGGCCGGCTCGCGGTCGATGTTCAGCTTTTCGGCCAGGGTTTCGGCCAACGCTGGCAAAATAACCGGCGCGGAATCGGTCAATGTACCGTCTAGATCCCAAAGCACCCCGCTAATAGGAAATTCGGGGGCGCAAAGATCTTGCAGTACAGATTCGTCAAAGCTTTCCATGCCCTCTAGTCTAACGGCATAAAAGTGGGCTCCCTGCCAACTGGCAGAGAGCCCACTTTCAGCTTTTCTTAGTCGCGGTCGGTGTCGATCACGTCAACGCGGACCGGACCGCGCTTCGACAGCGCCGACATGACTGCCCTAAGTGCACGAGCGGTACGCCCAGAACGGCCAATTACGCGCCCCAGGTCGTCTGGATTCACGCGTACTTCAAGAAGTTTGCCGCGGCGCATATTGCGTTCGCTGACACGGACATCGTCCGGATTGTCAACGATTCCGGCAATCAAGTGTTCGAGGGCGTCCGCTAGCATTAGGCCTCCTCGGCCGGAGCTTCAGCTTCAGCGCTTTCTTCTGCCTTTTCGGATGCGGCAGCTTCCTCGGCAGCCTTAGCTTCTTCAGCTGCCTTGGCTTCGGCCTCGGCCTTAGCCTTGGCTTCAGCCGCAGCGGCCTTGCGCTTTTCAGCATCGGCCTCGGCGGCCTTTACGGCTTCTTCAGCCTGCTTGGAAGCAGCATCAGCATCGGCGACCTTGATGCGCGATTCGGTGTTCTTCGCACCCTTGAACTTGGCCCAGTCGCCGGACAGGACCAACAGACGCTTAACGCTGTCGGACGGCTGTGCACCGACGCCCAGCCAGTACTGGATGCGCTCGGACTGCAGTTTAATCACCGACGGATCCGGGTTCGGATCATACTGCCCTACGCGCTCGATAACTTGACCATCACGCTTCTTGTGCTGGTCTACAACTACGACGCGGTAGACGGGACGGTGAATCTTGCCAACTCGCTTGAGTCGAATACGAACTGCCACTTGTGTGGTTCTCCTAAATATAATCGGGTGGACTGCACGCCTCGCCGGTGGGATTCGGGTCTGGTCTAGCAGTTCCGGACACGTCGCATTTACAGAGAGGGCGGCAAATGCGCCGGGTACAGCGACCTATTCTGCCACATTTGAAAGGCATTTTTAACCCTGCTCCCGCCGAGGCGAGCAAAATCACTTGTACCGTCGCCCTCGCAAATAAATTTGGCTTGGTTCAGCTAGAACCTCTGGGTTAGCCAGGGGATTCTTGCGGTAGACCAGAAAATCTGCGCTAGCGCCGGGAGTTAGGTTATCTAGACCCAAAAACTGGCGAGTGCGCCACGTAGCCGCAGCTACCAGCTGCTCTGCGGGCAGGCCAGCTTTTCGGAGTTCGGCTAGCTCTTGCCCTATGCCTCCGTGCAGAGGCCGAGCAGAAGTGTCGGTCCCCACCATTATTTGTATACCTGCCTCAACCATTTGGGATACCTGCTCGTAGCGGCGCCTATGCATGGTTTCCATCTGGCGGTAGTAGGCCGGGTACTTCCGCCTGCCAGGTTCGGCAAAATTCAAGAACTGGCCCACCTGACACAGGGTCGGCGTTACTGCAATGCCCCGAGAGGCAGCCTCCTGCATCTGATCTGTGTCCATCCCAGTGCCATGCTCGATGCAATCGACACCAGCTTCGAGTAATGGAGTAATAGCCTCGTGCGAAAACGAGTGAACCGTTACCCTAGCGCCGGCCTCGTGGGCGGCAGCTATAGCTTCTTTCAGAACTTCGGGGTGCCACAGAGGGCGCAGGGTAGCCTGGGCGCCGTAGGACCGATCTATCCAGTCGGCTACCAGTTTTACCCACCCGTCTGAGCGGGACGCCTGGAAAGCTAGCATCGCAGGTAAATCAGCCTGGTTGTCGACGTCTACCGGCAACCCCTTTATGTAACGCTTGTATTTGGCCACATGCCTGCCACAGCGAATTAGCCTTGGCATAGAGGATTCACTTTTTACCCAGCCATTGTCTCTAACCGCACCGCAGTCGCGGATAGCCAAGACTCCACTGTCGCGGTCGGCGGCCCCCTGAATGAGTGTGTCCTGGCGGGAAAGGGGCCTAACCCCTTCCATGCCCAGGTGGCAGTGCACGTCCACCATGCCCGGCAAAATCCACGTCTCGCCGTCGTGGTCGGTATCTGGCAAAGAAAGCTTTCCGTCCGCTACGCCCAACCCCGAGGGAACAAACTTCAGTTCCCCCTCGCAAACGAGACCAACTTTGCCAGCAAGAAGCATTACCTACCTCCCAAGAGTCTCTTCAAATCGTCAGGCAGCTCGTCAACGGAAGGCATCTGAGGTTGCGTTTTGGGAGCAATCGCTCCAAATGCCGATCCGGGCTGCGGAGCGTTCTTTGCAGGGCTAGCGCTTTTCTTCTTAACGTTTTGCTTCGCCGGGGACCCAGATTTGCGCTTCTTCTTTCCCTTGGACGCTTTGCGTCGATTCTTCCGACCTCCACCCACGGCTGGCATTCCGCCCATGCCAGGCATGCCCGGGATTTGGCCGGTGCGGGTTGCTTGCTGCATCATCTTTCGTGCGGCTTCAAAACGTTTGAGGAGCCCGTTCACCTCGGCGACGGTGACACCCGAACCAGCAGCGATGCGTTTGCGTCGTGAGCCTCGAATAATCGAAGCGTCTGCACGCTCGGCGGGAGTCATTGACCTGACAATCGCCTCTACGCGCCCTATCTCGCGTTCGTCAAAGTTCTCGAGTGCCTCTCGATACTGGCCGATTCCCGGCATCATACCCAGGATTTTCTTCAGCGAACCCAGCTTGCGCATCTGCTGCATTTGCGCCAGAAAATCGTCGAACGTGAAGTTGCCCTTGGCCAGCTTTTTTGCCATATCCTGAGCTTCGCGTTCATCGAAAGCCTTCTCGGCTGTTTCGATCAGCGTCAGCACGTCGCCCATATCCAAAATTCGCGAAGCCATGCGATCTGGGTGGAAACGTTCAAAATCGCCGAGCCCCTCGCCCGTGGAAGCGAACAAAATTGGTTCGCCTGTAACCCCACGTACCGAAAGGGCGGCACCACCTCGAGCATCACCGTCTAACTTAGTGAGCACCACCCCGGTGAATCCCACGCCATCGCGGAATGCCTGCGCCGTAGTAACAGCGTCCTGCCCGATCATGGAATCGAGGACGAAAAGGGTCTCGTGGGGTTCTACCGCGAATTTGATGGCCCTCGCCTGGCTCATCATCTCGTCATCTACGCCGAGGCGACCAGCCGTATCGACAATTACCGTGTCGAAACCGTTCAAAATGGCGTGGTTCACGCCCGATCGCGCGGTCTCGACTGGGTCCCCCACTCCGTTGCCCGGGTTGGGTGCCCACACTTCCACTCCCGCACGCTCGCCTACCACCTGCAACTGATTTACGGCGTTGGGACGCTGCAAGTCACAGGCTACGAGCAGAACGCGTTTGCCCTGTTCCGTAAGCCACTTGCCCAGCTTGCCCGCTAGGGTGGTCTTACCTGCGCCCTGAAGGCCCGCAAGCATGTAGATAGTAGGACCGCGATCCGCCTCGTGAAGTTCGCGCGCCTTCCCACCCAGAATCTGGATGAGTTCCTCGTTTACAATCTTGATTACCTGTTGACCGGGATTCAGCGACCGCGACTTGGCCACCCCGTAGGCCTTCTCGCGCACATTGGCGATAAACTCCCGCACCACCGGAAGGGCCACGTCAGCCTCGAGCAAAGCACGCCTGATCTCGGACGTAGTCTTATCTACGTCTGCCTCTAAAAGCACTCCCTTGCCCCGCAGGGACTGAAAGGCATTGGTCAGTCTGTCAGAAAGCGAATTGAACACGTACTCCTCCAGTGCGATCGATCTGCTCTATACCCTACCTTTTCATCCAAATTGCTCACAGCTGGGCCCGGGTTGTCATTGGTCACTCACTTTTGGTTTTATGCTTGTGCCATCTGAATCGATCGAGAAAGCTCACGACCTTGACTGCATGTACTGACTCTAAGAAATGGTCGCTAAAACGCTACGTATGCGTGTGGGGCATCCATTTTTTCACTATGACTGGCCTACTCTGGGCGCTCCTAGCTATCACAGCTCTCTACCACGGGCACGTAAAAACTATGTGGCTCTGGCTCGGCATCTCACTAGTAGTCGACGCCGCCGACGGGCCTATGTCCCGCAAGGCAGAAGTCACTAAAGTCGTCCCCTGGTTCTCGGGAGTGATGATGGACAATGTGGTCGACTACCTCACCTGGACTTTCGTACCGGCCATCTTCATGACTCTGCATCTGCCGCTGGGCCCACAACCTCTGCCCATCGTTGCTGCTGCCCTCGCCCTCGGTTCGTCAATGTTCTGCTATTGCAACACCAAGATGAAGTCTGCCGATTGGTACTTCGTAGGTTTCCCTGCAGCCTGGAACATCGTGGCAATAATTTTATGGCTGTTTGCCACTCCCGCCCTCTTTAACTGGCTTGTCATCGTCGTGTTCACCGTACTTGCCGTGGTGCCCTGGAAATGGGTGCACCCCTTCAGGGTGAAAAAGCTACGGGCTATAAACGCCACTGCCGCTGTGGTGTGGGTGGCCTCTACCGCCTGGCTGACTATAATTGCTCCCACCCGCCCGCTCTGGGTGGCAGCTGCGTGGCTAGTTTCCGGTTTGTGGATCCTTGCCATCTCGGCGGCTAGAACTATCTTTGGCCCCTCTACACGCTAGCGCAGCAAGTGCTTGCGCCTGCCCTTCGGGCGCTTCCAGCGCGACTTCTTCCGGCGAGGAGGGGCGACTTTTGCCAGCGACTTGTAAACTTTCCTATCCAACCACGCCTTAGCGCCCTCTAACAGGAAAGTCCCCATAATCAGCATGGCTATAATGCCAATCACATGGGGCGGATACCCCTTCCCGTGCATGCCAAAGTACACGTACGGGGCCATAAACGTGGCAACCGTTACCACCATCCCCACCATTCGCTTTGCAAAACGCGGCGCCGTAACCATTGTGAGCAAACCCCAGGTATACGGAATAGCAGTACCCAGGTCGATCGCCCAGAGGGTAACCAGCGAGCCTTCGAATTCCCGCACGAACATGACCGGCAGGACTCGAAGCGCGGAATACGCCAACACCACTGCGTAAGCCAAGAATTTGGGATTTGTGAACAGCCTGGTTAAAAAAGAGCGAGGGGACATAGCAATCCCCACCTGCTCAGCCTGTTTCGCAGCCCGAGCAGACACCAGCAACGCATCAAGGCCGTGAAGCGTTCCGGAAAGGAACTTTATGTCCTCGGGACTTTTCCGTTCCAGCAAAAAATCGATCAAAAGCCGAGGGGCAATTCCAACGGGCGTGATCTGCTGGCCATCGTAGGCCTGCACAGGCCCGAGTTCATGGAGTTGGTCGCTACTGACCCACTCCTTCCAAGCTTCCATCTGCTCGTCGGTCATAGTGAGCAGCCACAACCGTTCCCTCTTGCGCACAGAATCGCGCAACGTTTCCATGATCAGCTCGCGGTCAACAAGCTCACGCGGATCCGGGGCGTGGGAAAACTCGCGCACATGCCGATCGCGCAGGTCCCCTAAACGCTCTACTCCGGCAGCCAACCGCACCTTTCTAGGCCAAAGCACCAGATCTTCGCCAAAGGAAATGTCAATCAGCAAATTCATTGTTTCACCTTATCGGCTAGTGGGATCCTGGCCCGACAAGACTTGCGCTTCGTCCACCATGTAGACCAGGTCGGCGAGAGCACTAAAACGATCCGGTTTTGCCCCGGTAGCTAGCAAATTCGCTTCAGAAAGCAACGCCAGTAGCGACAGCATGTGCTTAGAACCACCGATCTTAGAGTTCGTCTGGCTTATTACCTCAGCACTTATTTCAGAACCCGAACTAGCATCTAGCAACAGCGATTTCTTTTCGGCTGCCTCCAAAATGTCATCTTCCCAGTCTGCGTCAATATTCAAGCTGGCACAAATATGGTCGATATCAGCTGCCGAAAATCCGCTCAGCAGTGCACTAAGTGCCACAACCCCGCCCGCGGGATGGGGGGCCAGAGGGCGCGCCGGCATGACCGATTTAATTCGGCGCTCAGCCAGCCCGCAGGCAAAATAGGTGAGTTCAATCTGGAAATAGTCGTCCGTTAAACGTTGCCCCTTTCGAGGGCGAAAACGTAGTTTCTCCCACAGGGGGAAAACCTTCGACGGAATTGACACCCTGTCCAGCTGACCGAAAATCTGCCGGAATCCCGGCGAGGTCAAAAAGTCCAGCAGTAATTGCAGCCCTGTCTCATCCCAAGAAGTCGGCAGCTGCGCATTTTGCATGGCGGTCACAGTCCAGGCTCCTAAAAACATTTGTTTTTGGCCGCCTGCACGTGCCAGTCGCAAAATCGCATGCGGATCATTCAGCGCCCTTTTAGAGGAGGCCACGATCTGGCCGGAATGAATGGCCACAGACTTATCTACTATCTGCAACGAGGGAGCTTTTCGGATCCCACGCACCACCCTGGGAATAACCTTCCGCGGGCCTTTGGCTACGTCCTCGGCCCGTTCCAGTGTTCGCGAGGTCGCATTTTCGATAGCTAAAGCGCTCGCGGCGAGGGCATGGCGCAACTGGTAGGGGGTAGTTCCAAGGTGCTTAGAAACAGCATCTTCAATGTCGATTCGCAAAATATGGTCGCCACTTACGTACTCGACGGCGTCACGCACGTCCAATAGCAAATTGCCCGCCCGGTCTAAACCGGAGCGGTTAGCTGCAGCCGTCCAAGAAGACTCGATAAAACCCAGTAATCTCAAATCGGCGATACCGCCTCGGGGACGTTCCAAATCTGGCTCACTAAGGTGGGCCAATTCGCCCTCTTTAGCCCACCTGGCTATTGCCTCCTCGGCAAGTCTTGGTATGAAAGCGTTGGCCTTTAGGCGCCAAATATTTAGGTATTCCTTCTTTATTGCCTCGATCAGACCAACTTTTCCCCCTGCGTAGCGCAAGTCCAACAACGCCAGGGAATGCAATAGGTCCTCGCCTGCAAGCGTCTGCTTCGTAAGTACGCTTACCTTCGCCCCCAACTTGGCCCGCAAAAGCTCAGCGCCGGCCTGGCTGCCCTCGCCGGCTACTGCAAGCTCCAAAGGGGCAGCAGGGCCAGCGTTAGCGCGCCCTAGATCTCCTAAAAAGCCAACAGCAAATGTAGCCTGAGGACCTACCAGGCTAGCTATCTGTTTCTGTCGCTGTGCTACGAGCTCACCCCTGTAGGTAATCCCAAAGCTGGGTGAATACGCATCAGCCAGCAACCCACGCGGGGGCACAAGTAAATCCATTAGTCACCGAGAATTGCATCTACAAACGTTTCAGGATCAAACGGGGCTAAATCGTCCAGCCCCTCCCCGAGGCCCACGAGCTTTACTGGAACAGACAACTCGCGCTGCACAGAAACCACGATGCCGCCCTTTGCGGAACCGTCAAGTTTAGTGAGCACAATGCCGGTTAGGCCCACCACCTCGTTGAAAATTCGTGCCTGCTGCATCCCGTTTTGCCCGGTCGTGGCATCAAGTACAAGAAGCACTTCACTTAGCGGAGCCTGCTTTTGAACTACACGCGCAACCTTGCCTAGCTCATCCATCAGCCCTGCCTTGTTCTGCAGGCGCCCTGCAGTATCGACAATTACCACGTCAGTGTTCTTATCTTTACCTGTCTTAACCGCATCGAAAGCAACCGAAGCAGGATCGGCGCCCTCTTTTTCAGAACGAACCAGATCTACGTTTGCCCTCTCGGCCCAGGTCTGCAACTGCTCGGCAGCTGCCGCACGGAAAGTATCCGCCGCCCCAAGTAGCACCGACTTGCCACTGGCCTTGACTATGCGAGCAATCTTGCCGATTGTCGTGGTTTTACCCGTACCGTTGACCCCTACTACCAGCATGACGGCAGGTGCGCCCTCGCCCTCTAAATTCAAAGAACGCTCCAGAGTAGGATCTACCTGTTCCAGCAGGGCCGCCCGCAAAATCTGACGGACGCGCTTAGGATCGTGTGTGCCGTCCGCTGCCACCTCGCGCCGCAGCTTTCGAACTACCTCTTCCGTAGCGTCGAGTCCCAAATCCGCCATCAACAGGGTATCTTCGATTTGTTCCCAATCTGCGGCCGATAAGTCGCCCTTGCCCAGAACAGACAGAAGCGCCGAACCTAGTTTTCCCGAATTAGCCAACCGGGAACGGAGCTTCGCCATGCGCCCCTCGGGCCTAACAATCGCTTCCTCTTTGGGGCTGGGCTCGACCTCTACAGATTTTTCTTCTCCGCCCCCGGAGGCAGGGCTTGTGTCGCCTTCCGCAGTAGGAGTAGATTCAGCTCGCTCTGGTGGCAGTTGCGGTTTGGAAACAGGCGGAGTGATCTGGTTGCGCCTATGGGCATAGATGCCTCCGCCCCCAATTAACACAACCAAAACAACAAGGACGGGGATCCAAACTTCGGGCCTAGAGATTACCTGCAGAATCTGTTCCATGCCCTAATCATCGCCTATTTTAGGCCCAGATGCGAAACCTCTACTTGGCGGGAGCTTCCTTAGCATGGGCCGACTTGGAAATCTTGGGGGCAAACGAGGGCGGCAGTACGTTCCCCAAGGAATCTTTGCCGTTGTCGATGAGCAGCGCATCAGATTTGATGTCGGCCAATGCCTTTTCCCCAGCCGTCCGAGTAAATCGCCGCACCAAACGCGAATTGGAAATTTCGCGAGCTTCAGAAAGGGTAATCTCTTTTACTTCGTTCGCAGCAGTAGCAAAATCCTCGGTGTCGTTTAGCACCTGCGGAGTAGCGGGAGCCGGCATCGAGGCAGACAAAATAGAGACGAGCTTGGAATCTGTAGGGTGCTGGGTCCCTATATGTGTCAGCTCGCGTTTTTGCCAAGCCGCGGTAGCTTCGCGCACCCACTTAGTGAGTCCGCCATCGGGACGGCGCATTCGGATGACCACAGCCATAACCACGCACGCCACCGCAACGGTGATGATCAACACCGCAAACACAAGCAACAAGGACGCGTCCATGTCTATGATTTTGCCATGAAATTTTGGCCGCTTGCGCCGGAAAGGTCTCTTTTGGAAAAACGTGACCAAAACATAACATTCACGGCAGCTAGCGACTCATTCCTTGGACAGTTTCTGTGAAACAACGCTCGTTACCCCATTTTGCATTGTGACTCCGTAGAGGGCGTCTGCCTTCTCCATGGTCCGCTTCTGGTGCGTGATAACGATGAGTTGGGAAGTTTGGCGCAATTCCTCAAACACTGTTAAAAGGCGAGCCAAGTTGGCGTCGTCTAATGCCGCTTCGACCTCGTCCATAACGTAGAAGGGCGAAGGCCGCGCCTTGAAAATTGCCACCAACATCGCTAGCGCTGCCAGCGAACGCTCCCCACCGGAAAGCAAAGACAGCCGCTTGACCTTTTTGCCAGCCGGCCTCGCCTCAATCTCGATCCCAGAGGTGAGAAGGTTATCCGGGTCGGTCAGTACCAGATCTCCTTGACCGCCCGGGAAGAGCATCTCGAACACGTGATGGAAGGCGTCGCGAGTGTCAGCGAAAGCCTCTTCGAATGCCCTGCGCACCTGCGCGTCGACGTCGGCTACGATCTGCAGCAAATCGTCGCGCGACGAGCGCAAATCTGCCAACTGGTCTGCGAGGAATTTGTACCGCTCCGACAAGGCCTGGTGTTGTTCGAGGGCGAGCGGATTTACTTTGCCGAGGGCGCGCAGCTCCCGATTTGCCTTTCGGAGACGTTTTTCCTGCTCGGTGCGAACGTAGGGGTAGCCCTCTCCCTCCGGATCTTCCAGATTTGGGATTAACAGGTGGGGCCCGTAGTGCTCAAGCAGCTCTTTGAGCGTCAACGAAAGTTCGTCGTGAGCACTGGCTGCCAATTGGTCGCGTCTGGCTACCAGTTCCGCCTTTGCCACATCCGACCTGTAGGCGCTGTCGGTTAGGGCGGCAAGCAGCTGGCGGGCTTCCTCGAGCCGGGTACGAATCTGTTTTATGTGGCCAGAACGAGCCTTTGCTGCTTCGTCAGCCTCTGCCCGGGCCAGCCGCGCCCGTTCTAACGCAGCTTCCGCCGCCTGAACGGCTTCTTCGCATACCTCAGATACTCTGAGCGCCGCCGCAAGCTTCTTTTTCCGATTCTTTTCCGCTATGGCCGTGCGGGAACGCTCTTCTTTTTGTCTCGCCGCATTTTTTCGCAGCGCACTAGCACGCTCGCGCAGGTGGCGGCCCTTTTCTTCTTCGCTGCGGTGGGAAAGGCGGGCCTCAGTTTCACTTTTTATCAAAGCGGACTCTTGCGCGCGCGCCTCGGCTAGCGCCTGCTCTGTTTCTTCTACCCCTACTCCCTCGGCGGGAGCCTGTAAGAATTCCTCTAGCGCCCTGTTAGCCTCGACTTGGCGGGTTTTAAATGCGTCTTCTTCGGTTTTGGCGCGCTCGCACTGGGCGGCTGCACGATCCCGTTCAGCCTGCGCGGCAGAAAGGGCCGCCTTGAGCGCCCCTGCCTCCTGAGCCGCCTTAGCATAGGCCGAATCGGCTTCGCGAAGCCTGGTCAAGGCTTGTGCTTCGGCCGCCTCCGCCTTCTCTAAAGCCTTGCTTTTCGTATCTAGCCTAGTTTTAGCAGCGACACTTTCCCGCGACGCCGCTAACGCCTTTTGTGCCGCTTCGTCGAGGCGGGCCTGCAAGCTCAGTACTGAATCGGTACCCACCCCGCCGGTTTCCACCTTGTGCGCCGCCAGCACCTCACCCTCGGCCGTAATTACGATCCTGACCTGTGGGTTCTGCAATGCCAGACGCCCCTGAGCGCGGTTTTCGCACAACGCCACCCCCGCGAGCGCTCGGTCTAGAAAGCCCTCCATAGTGCCTTCTCTAGCCTGTACTACCTGGCGAGCCCACACCGCCTCGGAGAGTTTTCCCAGGGCAGGTTTTCCCTCTACGGGCCCAGCAACGGCGATCTTTACGGGACCGCCAGCCACGTCGGCTGCCTGCAAGGCTCCTTCGAGGGAGTCGGCAACTACGGTTCCTGCAAGTTCTCCGAGTGCGAGGGCTACCTGGTCCTCGTATCCGGGTTCTACGGATAGTAGTGGCGGCAGGGAACCTAAGATTGTCTCCAGATTTTTGTCGAGCAAGGTGGCGCTTGCGTCGGCTGGGGCCACCGTGGAAGCTAGCGCCTCCTGCCGGGAAGTCCAGCGCAGTTCTTCCTCTAAAGCTTCTTGGTGGCGGGCGCGCGCCTCGTCTAACTCTATTTTCGCCTGGCGTACTTTCGCGGAGGCGTCCTCGTGTGCTTTAGCTGCGAGTACGTCTTTCTTGGGCAAGGACACCTCGGCACTGCCTTCTTTGGCCGCCTCCAGACGCGAGTTAGCCAAGGCGAGTTCTTCCAGCGCCCCCTGCCGGTGCGCAGTGGCCGCTTCGAGCCGTGAATTCGCAGAGGACAGTTCGCGTTCTAGGCGTTCGCGCACTTTGTTGCGTTTGCCCGCCACTGCCTTGGCGAGGGCGAGTTCGCGTTCTAGGCGCAGCCGTTCGGCTTCCGCATCTGCTTTCGAAGCAGATATTTCCTGCAGGTAACCCAGGGCGGCCTGGATTTGTTCCATTTGCCGCCGGTCGTCCTCGGTGGCGGCGTCTGCTCGTCTTTGCAGCTGGGCGGGATCTTCGCCGTGGTAGGTAAGGGGCACGGAAAGAGATTTGACGCGCTCGGATGCCAGGATTTGGGTGGAGCGCAAGCGTTCAGCCACTGCGGTCAGGCGCTGCCAGCCGGTGGTGAGGGACTCCAATTCCGGCGAGCCTTCGGCCTCTTCGCGTTCTGCCTGGGCAAGCTGTTCGGCTATTGCCTCTGCCTTGTCGGTGGCTTTTTTCTTCCTTTGCTCTACCTCGGTGGCTGATTCGGACAGGGACGTAAGTCGCTCTGTGATGGAGGCTGCATCGTCTGCTAATAGACGAGCTTTTGCGTCGCGCACGTTCGCACTGATTATGTCGGCTCTGCGTGCGGTTTCAGCCTGTCTGGCTAGGGGGCCGAGTTGTTTGCGTATCTCGTCGGTTAGGTCCTCGAGGCGGGCAAGGTTGCCTGCCATTTGGTTGAGCTTGGATAGTGCTCGTTCTTTGCGCCGCCGATGCTTTAGTACTCCGGCGGCTTCTTCTATGAAGCCTCGCCGTTCCTCGGGGGTGGAAGACAAGATTGCGTCCAGTTGCCCCTGCCCGACTATGACGTGCATCTGCCTTCCCATGCCGGTGTCGGATAGCAGCTCCTGGACGTCTAGAAGCCGGCACTGGGTACCATTTATGTGGTATTCACTGCCGCCACCACGAAAGAGGGTTCGGGAGATCGTGACCTCTGCGTAGTCGATCGGCAAAGCGCCGTCGGAATTATCTATTGTTAGCGTAACTTGAGCCCTGCCTAGAGCCTGTTTGCCCGAGGTGCCCGCAAAAATCACGTCTGACATGGCGCTGCCTCGCAACGCCCTCGCCCCCTGCTCCCCCATGACCCAGGCAAGGGCATCCACGACGTTCGACTTGCCTGAGCCATTTGGGCCAACCACGCAGGTTATTCCCGGTTCCAAGCGCATGGTGGTAGCACCAGCAAAGGATTTGAACCCGCGCAGAGTGAGATTTTTTAGATACACGCTCTAGTTAGAACCAGATCTTAATTTCGCGTTCGGCACTGGCAGGAGAATCCGAGCAGTGCACCACGTTCTCGATATTGTTCGATCCCCAGTCGCGCCCGAAATCCCCGCGCAACGTGCCTGCAGCAGCAGTGGTGGGGTCCGTGGCTCCGGCAAGCATACGCATTCCCTCGATGCACCTTTCCCCACGTACAACAATTGCGGTCATAGGGCCCGAGGACATGTATTCGACCAGGTCTGCGAAGAAGTGTTTTTTGACGTGTTCTACGTAGTGTTCGCGCAGCTTCGCCTCGTTAGCCTGGACGACGGCAAGGGCCTCCAGAACATAACCTTTAGCTTCAATACGTCTAATAACTTCGCCAGTTAGGCCGCGCCGAAAAGCCTCGGGTTTTACCAACACCAAGGTGCGTTCAGTTTGGGACACGACTTATCCTTTCAACTCGATGTCTACATCTTACTTGGCATGTTCTCGGCGGGAGGCCTACCTGCTCCGAGCACTTCTCGAACATGTGCAGCAAAGACTACCGAACCGAAAGCTACGACAGCCGTATTAGGAGCCGGAGCGCCGCCTTCTTCCGCAGCTGTTACGGCTTTGTCGATAGCCGACGCCGTATCCTCGGCAGTAAAGACGCGGTCGGGGCCAAAGACCTCGGTGCTAATGCGCACCAGTTCTTCTAGCTCCATGGCCCGCTCCCCGGGCATCTGGGTGAGTACCAGAGAAGCAAGCAGCGGTTCCATTTCCGAGAGTACGCCCTCGACATCTTTGTCTGCCATAGCCGAGTAGACACCCACTATGTCCGTGAACGGGAAATCGTCCTCCAAGGTGGTACGCAATACCGCGGCCCCTCCGGGGTTGTGTGCAGCATCTACCATGATGGTTGGCGACGAACGCAAAATCTCGGCCCGCCCGGGCGAGGTGGCGTTGGCCATCCCATTTTCTAGCAGGCGCGGTTCTAGGGCCGTCCCACCCGAAAGAGCCTCGAACGCTGCTATGGCGAGGGCGGCGTTTTCGCTTTGGTGGGCGCCAAACAGGGGCACGTACACGTCCTCGTAGACTGCCGCGGGGGTGCGCACAGTTATGAGCTGGCCTCCCACGGCCTGTTGGCGCGAAAGTACCTCAATATCAGTTCCGTACTCGCGCACTGTGGCTCCTTTGTGGGCAGCTTCTTCCAAAATAATTTTGCGTGCTTCTTCGGGCTGTTTCGCCAAAATCAGTACCATGGAATCCTTGATAATCCCGGCTTTTTCGGAAGCAATTTGGCCCACGGTTGAGCCGAGCCATTTCTCGTGATCTTTACTAATTGGAGTAATTACCCCCACCTTTGCGTCGATCACGTTCGTGGCATCCCAGCGTCCGCCCATGCCAACTTCGATTACGCCCAGATCAATCGGGTAGTCGGCAAAAGCCGCATAGGCCATCACTGTGAATACTTCAAAAAAGGACATGCGGGGCCCACCGGTTTCCCGGTTCTTCTGATCTACTAGCTCAATTATTTGGGCTACGTCCTGGTATGCGGAGATAAAGCTCTGCTTTGAAATGGGCTGCCCGTCCAAGCTTATGCGCTCGCGCACCGTGTGTAGGTGGGGGCTTGTAAAACGCCCGGTTCGCAACCCGGTAGCTTGAGCTAGTGAATCGATCATGCGGGCGGTGGAGGTCTTCCCGTTGGTCCCCGTTATGTGAACTGCGGGGAAGGCATTTTGCGGATCCGCCAAATAGTTCATTGCCATTCGCACTCGGTCTAGGGAAGGCTGGACTTTGTGTTCCGGAGCGCGCGCAATAATGGAGGCGTAAATTTGGCTTATTTCTTTGTCGAGGGCGGCTTCCTGAGCAGCATCTTCAAGCAGGCGGCGGTGAGTTTCCTCTTCGTCCTCGGCACGCACTTCCTGCACGATCTCGGGAAGGGGCCCCGCAAGCAGGGAAGCTTCGACCAGATTCTCTAGAGCTTTTCGCTGTTCACGCTCACCGCTCACGTCGGTTAGAGGTAATTGTTTATTTTCGGACGCATCGTCGGCCTCTTCCAGGTAGGGCAAGAGTTCGGGGTCAATCCCTGAGTGTCCCGCCGCATCTACTGCTGCTAGAAAGGCGTCAGCCGCGCTCGAGTGGTCCGCATTGTGTTCTTTGTTCATCGCCTCAATGCTAGTGCGATTCGCCCCCAGTTTCTAAGCCCACCTGCCAGATACTGCGCACACCTATATCACAAAGTGAATACGAGGCTCGAAGGAGATCAAATTTTGCCATAATCCCTGTATGAAAGCTAAAACGGAGTCGATATTGCGTTCGAGGCGCGATTTCAAGAGCATATTAGTTACGTCGTTGGCGTTATTTGCCATGTTTTTTGGCGCGGGCAACTTAATTTTCCCAACCATGATTGGGGTTAATTCCGGAAGTGCATTTTATTCAGCGATTTTCGGATTTCTATGTACTGGCGTCGCCCTGCCTGCCATGGCTATTGTAGCCTCCGCCACCTCTCGCGAGGGAATCACTAGTTCCTCCAGGCGAATGGGAACCCGTTTTGGTTTCCTCTATACCCTCATCGTCTTCCTTTCCACCGGCGTTCTATATGCAATCCCCCGCGTAGCAACAGTAAGCTACGAAATGTCGGTGAAACAGTTCTTCCCGCACCGTTTTGACCGCATCTCCCTAGCTGTGTACACAGTAGTTTTCTTCGCACTAGTGGCCCTAGTTTGTATTAATGCCCAAAAGCTCACCGATCGTATCGGGGCGATTTTGACTCCCGCCTTGCTAATTTTGATCACGGTCGTAGTAGTTGTAGGCATTTTCACTCTCTCTCCCGTTTCGCATGCCCCCGCAGAAGAATTCGCTTCCAACGCTCTAGCTAGTGGCATTTTGCAGGGCTATTTCACAATGGACGCGATCGCAGCTTTCGTCTTTGGTGGCGTAATTATCTCGTCTCTACAAAATTCTGGTTTCGGCCAAGGCAGACGTCTGTTTGGGGCGACGGTGCTGACCGGAATTTTTGCAGCACTAATCCTGGCAGTCGTTTACCTAGGGCTGGCCGCACTCGGTGCTCGCGTTACAGACACAAATATCTCTAACGGAGCCGCAGCCCTTTCGACGATGTCTCACGTGCTTTTCGGGCGAGCCGGCATGGCGATCTTCGGAGGCATAGTATTTCTGGCCTGCCTAACTACGGCAGCCGGCCTAGTGAGTGCTTCTTCACAGTACTTTTGCAGGCTGTTCCCGTCGGTAGCAATGCCCACAATGGTTATGATTCACGTGTTCATAGCGGCAGCGCTCTCGAACCTGGGCTTGGAGCTAATTTTGCAGGTAGTGGCCCCTATCAACGTCTTCGTCTACCCCATTACGATCATTTTTACCCTCGTCTGTTTGCTAGACATCGTTGTTCCCGGGCACATGAAGTGGACTTATAGAGCGGGGGCTTGGACTGCAGCCGCCTTCGCAATCGTCGACTCGGTGCGCTCCGTGGCAGGGTACGAAAATTTTGCCGATTCCATCTGGAATTTGCTGCCCCTGGGCAAGGCAGGCCTGGGCTGGATTGTACCCGCCCTGGTGTTGGCCTTGGTCGGCTTCACAATTGATTACTTCCAAGGGCGAATTTCCACCTCTGCGCCCTCGATGGTACGAGGTGAAATACCCGACAACGCCAAATAACCAAGAAGGTGCCAGCTAACCCAGCTAAACTGGCACCTTCTTATTCACCTCAATTCCCTGGGGGCGGCAAAGACTGAGCACAAAATGGTGTATCCAAATCCGGTCTCCGATAGAGCTTTATTCGCACGGACCATATCCTTTAAACGTGTACCGGCGGTTTCCGCCCCAAGCAGTGGCTCGGCCACAGAAGCTGGAGACAAGTAATGACAACAGACCTAACGGAAGAACTGGGATCCTTCACGCGTTCAGTCTCTGGGCGCAGGCCGCAAGCATCCACCCCCATAGAAATGTGGACGGGACTTGCCGAGGCGGTGGTGTCCAGAATTGCAGACAATTGGGAAAAGACCGCCTCTAAATTTGCCTCAGGCAGGTGTGAGCACTACTTCTCGGCAGAATTTTTGATGGGCCGGGCAATGCTGAACAATCTGACCAACCTGGGGCTGGTGGACCTTGCCCGCGAAGCCACCAATGCTTTCGGCATAAACCTAGTAGACGTGCTCGAATCGGAGCCCGACGCATCTTTAGGCAATGGCGGGCTAGGCCGACTAGCGGCGTGTTTCTTAGATTCTTGCGCCACTATGAATCTACCTGTCACTGGCTACGGCATCTTGTACCGCTACGGTCTTTTCAAACAGTCTTTCGAAAACGGCTACCAGCGCGAACACCCGGATCCTTGGATGGAAGAGGGCTACCCCTTCGTAATCCGCCGCGAAGAAGAATATCGCATAGTCAACTTCGCCGACATGACCGTGCGGGCCATTCCCTACGACATGCCAATAACCGGCTACGGTACTAAGAACGTGGGCACACTGCGCCTGTGGAAGTCCGAGCCCATGGAAGAATTCGACTACGACGCGTTCAACTCGCAACGCTTCACCGACGCGATCATAGAGCGCGAACGCGTAGCCGACCTGTGCCGTGTGCTCTACCCAAACGACACCACTTACGAAGGCAAAGTTCTGCGCGTGCGCCAACAGTATTTCTTTGTCTCGGCCTCTTTGCAGACGATGATCGACAACTACGTGCACCAGCATGGGCAGGACCTGCGCGACTTCGCTAAATACAACTGCATCCAGCTGAACGACACCCACCCTGTCCTCGCTATTCCCGAGCTCATGCGTCTGCTGATGGACCAGCACCACCTAGGCTGGGACGAAGCTTGGAAGATCGTCACCGAAACGTTCGCCTATACCAACCACACCGTGCTGGCAGAGGCACTCGAGACCTGGGAATATTCAATCTTCCAACGGCTATTTCCACGCGTACTCGAGATCGTGGCCGAAATTGATCGACGCTTCCGCGAAGAACTCGCGCAGAGGGGCTGCGACCAGGGCAAGATCGACTACATGGCCCCGATACAAAATGGGGCAATACACATGGCCTGGATTGCCTGCTATGCCTCCTTCTCGATAAACGGTGTAGCCGCCTTGCACACGCAGATCATAAAAGAGGACACGCTCCACGACTGGCACGACATTTGGCCGGAAAAATTCAACAACAAAACCAACGGGGTTACTCCGCGCAGATGGTTGCGCCAGTGCAATAGGCGGTTGTCAAAATTGCTCACGCGTCTACTTGGTTCCGACGAATGGGTACGAGATCTAGACAGGCTGAAAGAGCTGGAGCATTTCTCCTCTGATCCGCAGGTACTGGACGAACTGATGCAAATCAAAGCTGCTAACAAGAGGGATTTTGCCGACTGGATAAAGCGCCGCGACGGCATCGAAGTAAATCCCGAGGCGATCTTCGACGTACAGATCAAGCGCCTGCATGAATATAAGCGCCAGCTGCTAAACGCCCTCTACATATTGGATCTGTACTTCCGCATCAAAGACCATCCAGAGGGCGAATATACCCCTCGCGTGTTCATTTTTGGGGCGAAAGCTGCGCCCGGATATGTGAGGGCAAAGGCCATCATCAAGTTCATCAACGCAGTTTCTGAATTGATCGCCTCTGACCCAGAGGTTTCAAAGATCTTGCAAGTTGTGTTTGTGCCGAATTACAACGTCTCCCCCGCCGAGAACATAATCCCTGCTGCAGATGTGTCGGAACAAATTTCTGTGGCCGGAAAAGAGGCCTCGGGCACGTCAAACATGAAGTTCATGATGAATGGCGCGCTCACTTTGGGAACTATGGACGGGGCTAACGTCGAGATCGTGGAAGCGGTGGGAACTGAAAACGCCTACATTTTTGGGGCTCGCGTCGAAGAGCTGAACCAGCTGCGCGAAAATTACGATCCGGTGCGCACTATGCACGAAACCGAAGGCTTGGAGCGGGTGGTAAACGCCATGGTCGATGGCACTCTAGACGACGGTGGCACCGGAATGTTTTACGACCTGCGCAGATCCCTTCTGGAATCGCCCGGATACGAACCGGCCGACATGTACTACGTGCTGGGGGATTTCGCAGACTACCGTAAGGTTCGCGACCAACTTGTATCCGACTACGCCGACTCTAGGCAGTGGGCGGCCAAGTGTTGGAAGAACATCACTAACTCGGGCCGTTTTAGCTCCGACCGTACCATCGGCGACTACGCTCGCGAGGTATGGAAGATAGAGCCAGAAAAGATTTAGAGGCGGCTAGATAAATGTTGGGCCCGGCAGGAGCCGGGCCCAACATTTATCTACTTCTCGATCTTCGTCACCGAGGCGTGCACCTCGCTGTCGGAGGAATCATTTGCGTCAAACGAAATGGCCTTTGCTAACGTTTCCGCGGCAATCATCTGCTGGTGCATGCGCACGTCTGGGATGCGTTCTTCGGGAACTGACAACACCAAATTGATGCGGTCGGCTACGTGCAATCCGTCAGCCTTTCGCTGATCCTGCACCACGCGGATAACGTCGCGAGCGTAGCCCTCCGCTTCCAGGGCGGCGTCTACGGTGGTATCTAGCACTACGAAGGTGCCGTTTGCCAACACTGTTGCTGCCTGCCCCTCTTCGGCAGTTACCTTAATTGACGTAGAAACCTGTCCCGGACCTAAAACCACTGGTTCGCCATCTACTTCAACTCCGTCAAAGCGGATCTTGCCGCCCTCGAGCTCACTCCACTGCCCCGATTTTTGGGCCTTGAACAAGTCCGAGGTGTGCTTGCGCACCTGCGGAGGGAACTCACGCGGGTTCAAAGATAGTTCCTTTGACACCTCGAGGCCAGATTCCGCAGCAGGAACTAGCGAAACGTGCTTCACGTTGACTTCGCTTTGCACCAGGGCCGTGAAATCTGCAAGGCCCGCCGAGTTTTCGGAAACCACAGTTAGCGTCTGCAGCGGCTGACGCACGCGCAGCTTATTCGCCTTGCGCAGCCCGTGTGCGGCAGACACAATATCGCGAATCTCGTCCATCGTAGCTACGAGCTCGGCATCTGCGCAGGTATCGGGCAGGCTCGGGTAATCAGTTAGATGCACGGATTCTTCGCCCGTAAGACCGCGGTAAATCTCCTCAGCCAATAGGGGCGCCAACGGAGCAATTGCCCGCATCAACAACACGAGCACCGAGTACAACGTGTCGAAAGCACGCTCGTCCTCGTCCCAGAAACGCTGGCGAGAAGTGCGCACGTACCAGTTAGTCAACACGTCGGTAAAACGCTCGACCTCATGAGCCGCCCCGGCAACGTCGTAGCCATCCTGTAAGGCGGCCACCCGCTCCAACAGATTCTTCACAGAAGCGAGCAGATACCGATCCATTACCGGCAGCGAAGCGATCTTCTGCGCGTCGGCAAAGTCAAGCAGCTTGGCGGTGTAGCCGTCTCCGCCATTGCAGGTACCCGCGTAGAGGGCGAAGAAGTAGTAGCAATTCCAAAGTGGCAGCATTACCTGGCGGACAGTGTCGCGAATCGCCTTCTCGGTAACAATGAGGTTGCCTCCGCGCACTACCGGGGACGAAAGCAAGAACCAACGCATGGCATCGGAACCGTAGGAGTCAAATACCTTCCTAACGTCCGGGTAGTTACGCAACGACTTGCTCATCTTGCGCCCGTCGTCGCCCAACACGATGCCATGCGACACACAAGAGGTAAAGGCAGGCCTATCGAATAGCGCGGTGGCAAGCACGTGTAGGGTGTAGAACCAGCCGCGGGTCTGCCCGATGTATTCGACTATGAAATCGCCCGGGTAGTGATTTTCGAACCACTCTTGATTCTCGAACGGGTAGTGCACTTGCGCATAGGGCATAGACCCTGAGTCAAACCAGCAGTCAAGCACGTCGGGAATGCGGCGCATCATAGACTTACCCGTGGGATCGTCGGGGTTCGGGCGCACTAAAGTATCGATAAAGGGGCGGTGCAGATCCTTTACTTCCACTCCGAAATCGCGTTCGAGCTCAGCTAGCGAACCATACACATCTACGCGTGGGTATTCGGGATTGTCAGACTTCCACACAGGGATCGGACTTCCCCAAAAGCGGTTGCGCGAGATAGACCAGTCGCGCGCCCCGGCTAGCCACTTGCCGAACTGGCCTTCCTTGATGTGGTCGGGCACCCAGGTGATCTGCTGATTCAGCTCTACCATGCGGTCGCGGAAAGCAGAGACCTTCACGAACCACGAAGATACCGCCTTGTAAATAAGCGGTTTGCGGCAGCGCCAGCAGTGCGGGTAAGAGTGGGCGTAAGACTGTTGGCGTACCAGCACCGCCCGTTTTTCGGCAGGAATGCGCGCCAGCGGGCCCTCGTTATCTTCGTGGCCACGGCGCAGGTCGCGAATAACTAGCTTATTCGCATCAAATACTTGCACTCCCTCGTATTCGGGCACTTGGGAGGTGAACTTGCCGGCCTCGTCCACCGGCACAACCGCTTTGATACCAGCAGCCATGCACGTAAACATATCGTCTTCACCGAAAGCGGGAGCAGTGTGCACCAGGCCGGTGCCATCCTCAGTGGAAACGTAGTCTGCACTTACGACGGTGAAGGCGTTGGGCCCTGGAGTCTGGCCCTCTTTGGCGCCGTCGGCAAAGTAATCGAAGATCGGGCTGTAGCGGCGTCCCAACAGCTCCTTGCCCTTGTAGGTGGCAACGATCTGTGGGTCTTCGCCCAATTCTTTGGCATAGTTACCTGCCAGCGCCTTGGCGATGATCACTTTCTCGCCGGCTACCGGGGAGTCGAGTTCTGGATCGACCTGGATAGTCACGTAGTCGATGTCTGCACCAACCGTTATAGCCAGGTTGGACGGCAGCGTCCACGGCGTGGTCGTCCAGATGAGGGCGAGTTCCCCCGTTTCCAGGCGCAACCCCACGGTTACCGTGTTGTCTTGCCGGGTTTGATATACGTCGTCGTCCATCTTTAGTTCGTGGTTGGATAGCGGGGTCTGATCGTGCCAACAATATGGCAATACCCTGTACCCTTCGTAGGCCAAGCCCTTGTCGTAGAGCTGTTTGAAAGCCCAGATGACCGATTCCATGTAGGTGACGTCTAGAGTTTTGTAGTCGTTGTCGAAGTCTACCCAGCGTGCCTGCCGGTTGACATAATCCTGCCATTCGTCGGTGTAGCGCAGCACTGAGGAGCGGCAGGTGTCGTTGAACTTTTGGATCCCGATTCCGCCCGGCCCTTCGATTTCAGACTTGTCTTCAATGCCCAGTATGCGTTCAGCTTCCAGCTCTGCCGGCAGCCCGTGGGTGTCCCAACCGAAGCGACGTTCTACGTGCTTGCCCTTTTGGGTCTGGTACCTGGCTACCGAATCTTTTACATACCCAGTCAGAAGATGGCCGTAATGCGGTAGCCCGTTCGCAAACGGCGGCCCGTCGTAGAACACGAATTCGTTCGAGCCGCCCTCACCCGAATCGCGGTTGCGAACGGATTTGCGGAAGGTGTCATCCTCTTTCCAGTAGGCTAGGGTGTCCTCTTCCATTTTGGGAAAGTTCGGAGATGACTCGACTGCGCTATCACGGTGGCGTGGGTAGGTCCCCCGCTTTGCCTTTTGCGGATCCTTGCTCATGGTCTCCTTGTCCTCTGCTTCGAGGACGACTAGAGCCGCGGTACCACCTCGCTTGCCACCTTAACCCTGCGCCAAGGCAGCCGCTCATTGTAGCTGTGTCGGGCTTACCCGCCGGGTTCTACTAGGTTTCCCGTTCTTCCCGGTGCTCCCCGGTGATTGCCGGATCCACGCCCCTACAGTCTAGCCAGGGCTCTACTGGCTAAGAAACCAAATTCGCCCATTGGGATTGTGTTTTTCAACACCAAGTTTTTGCAAGCCACACGCGAGTCTCGAGCTGAGGCAGTCCCTAGTACTACCGAGGCTACAGCACGTGCGCCAACCTGGAACTACCTCGGTTGCCGAGCAAGCCTTTGGCCGCCTTAGTGAGGACGCCGGCAATTCTCAGTTCGGCATGAGCACGCCTCTGCTTATTGGATCATAAAGCAGGCGTGCCGCCTCCCGCCGCTTAGAGCGCAGTAGCAACCTTGGTAGATTGGAAGCGCCGCTCTAAGGAGGAATCATGTTAAAAGTTGGCATTTTAGGAACCGGTTCGATGGGGAGCGCCATTGCCAGGGGAATCGCAGCAAACGGGGCCGACAAGTTCGAGCTCCACCTGTACGCGCGCCGCACCGCCTCATCTGAGCCGCTTGCCCAGGAGCTGGGCGCCAAAGTGGCGAAAAGCGCTGACGAACTAGTAGCTAGCTGCGACGTGACCGTAGTAGCCGTAAAGCCCCACCAGATGAACGGCGTGCTCTCGAATCTTACCGATCCCTCGCAAACCGTTATTGTCTCAGTGGCCGCCGGCCGGAGCCTGCAAACTCTTAGCGAAGATCTGCCTGCCTGCCCGGCAGGGCTAGTCCGCGTGATGCCAAATGTCAACGCTTCTATAGGCAGGTCCATGTCGGGCCTTGCTGCCAGCGCTAACACTGCCAAAGCCGATCTGGAAAAGGTTATCTCGATTTTCAACTGCTGCGGCAGTTGCGAAGTAATCGACGAATCGCTCTTTCCCGCCTTCGCGGCACTAGCCGGTTGCTTGCCCGGATGGATTTTTCAACTCATCGATTCGTTCGCACGTGCGGGACTAGCTCAGGGCATTCCCAAAGCCCAGGCGGTACGGATAGTTGCCACTGCCATGGCGGGCAGCGCCGAGAACGTAGAAAAGAATGCCGCGGCCTCCGGCCTTTCCCCAGCAGCCTTAGTGGATACGGTGCTCTCGCCCGCTGGTACTACGGTAGCAGGGCTACTGGCGGCCGAAGAAGCGGGTCTTTCCCGCAGCGCTACCGCTGCCGTGCAAGCGGCTGTAGATAGGGACAACGAACTGGCTAAAGCCAAGTGAGTCCGCTCCGGAAACTAATCTGGCCGATATATGCCCCCACTATAATTTTCGCGGTGGGCTCGGGTGCGGTAGCGCCGATGATTGTGCTGGCTGCCTTGCGAATTGGCTTTAGCTCCTCTCATGCCTCCACCGTCATGGCCTATTACGGCGTGGTAGGAGTCGTTGCCGCCCCGCTAGTAGGCCACGTCCTGCTGCGCACCACAGACAAAAGGGGCCTCGAGGGAGCCACCGCAATTGCTGCACTTTCGCTGGGAATCTCGCTGGCTGCCCTCTACAGTCCTGGCATGCTGGCGAAGGTGGGCTACGTGGCGGGCCTTACCGGAATAGCCATAGCGGCATCAGTGTGGGCAATAGCCAGGCAGTCCTACTTGGCCGACAATATTTCGGGCGAATACCGCGCGACCGCCCTCTCTATGCTCGGAGGGATGATGCGGTTAGGGGTTATGGCCGGCCCCGCCCTGGGTACCGCAATAGTGGCATTTGGAGGTATTCCTGCAGTTTTCTGGCTACACCTGCTCACGGCTTTGCTAGCCGGGGGTATGGTCGCAGTATTTTTGGTACCCGCCTCCGCGGGTACCAAGTCAGCTAAAAAAGCTAATAGGCTCAGCCGCCCTCTACGACGCAAGCCCGACCGCATTTCCACTGCGATTACGGCCTACGCCGGAATGTCTATGCAAATAGTGAGGGCGAACAGGAACGTGCTAATCCCACTGTGGGGCACCCATCTGGGCCTTTCACCCACTCTAATTTCGGCTACCTTCGCAATCTCTGCAGCCTTAGACGTTGCCATGTTCTACCCGGCCGGCCGCCTGCAGGACCGCTATGGGCGCCTAGTTGCGGTTTTGCCGGCCTATCTGATTATGGGCACCGGATTTTTGGGACTAGTGCTCTTTCCAGGAAAGGTGGCCTTTGTATTGTTTGCCTCCCTGGTGGGATTCGGCAACGGTTTCGGCTCAGGCATAGTAATGACCATGGGCGTCGACATGTCTCCAGATATCTACCGCGAGCGCTTTTTAGGGTGGTGGACGGCGATCACGCAGGCGGGCTCAGCAGCCGGCCCGCTTTTTGTCGCGGGCCTGACGGCCACTGTGGGGTTAGCTGGGGCTATGTGGGCCACCGTCGCAGTAGCGGCCGTGGCTGCTCTTTGGGCCGCTTGCCTATTCCCGAGGGCGTATCGCCGCCTAGACCTAAATACTGCCGGCGGTCCGCTATAAACCGAATTCGCGAAGGTAGTCTTTTACCACTTCGGGATCATTTTCCAGGTCTACAACCCGGCGGGGTCCTTTTTCTATATCGGCAAACCGGCCGGGTACCTTTGGCCCGTGTCCTGTTGCCTCCCGGATGGTCTGCGAGAATTTCACGGGCAGAGCGGTCTCCAATACCACTATGGGCGAGGTCAAGTCTGCTCCTTGGGTCTTTGCTACCTGTACTCCGTCGGCGGTGTGGGGGTCTATTTCGATCCCTTCACGATCTAGCAGGCGAATCTGTTCTAGGCGGTTGGCGTGGGTCGAGGATCCGCTTTGGAACCCGAAGTCGGAAATTTTTGCAAAGACTGCCTCTGGCAGCTCAAAGTAGCCGGAGTTTCGAAGCTGGTTTGCAAACAGTTCCCGGCAACGGGCCCCGTCGCGTCCCAGCAGATCGAAGATGAAGCGTTCAAAGTTTGAGGCTTTGGAAATGTCCATCGACGGGGATGAAGTGGCCAGGGTTTGCTGGGCAGAGCGCACTCGATAGCGGCCAGTAGTAAAGAATTCTTCGAGGACGTTATTTTCGTTTGTGGCAACTATAAGCCGGTCGATAGGCAATCCCATCTGCCGGGCAATGTGACCCGCGCACACGTTGCCAAAGTTGCCAGTGGGCACGCAGAAGGAGACCTTTTCTGCCCCGGTTTTTTCGCTCACTTGTAGATAGAGCCCAATGTAGTACACCACCTGGGCAAGCAGACGGGCCCAGTTGATTGAATTTACCGCCCCTATATGGTGGGCTCGCTTGAATTCTAGATCTGCCGAGATTGCCTTGACTATGTCCTGGCAGTCGTCGAAGACTCCGGCAATTGCAATATTAAAAATATTCGGATCGGTGAGCGAGAACATCTGGGCTTGTTGAAATGGGCTCATGCGCCCTCTGGGGGTGAGCATGAATACCTTTATTCCCCGACGATTAGCCATTGCGTATTCCGCAGAAGAGCCAGTGTCTCCGGAGGTAGCACCCAATATGTTGAGTACCTGCCCGCGCTGGGACAGTACCTCTTCGAAGAGCTCGCCTAGCAGCTGCATTGCCATATCTTTGAATGCGGCTGTGGGCCCGTAGGAGAGGTGCCCCAACCACATCTGCTGCCCTATTTGGGTGGCCGGAACAATGTCGGCGGCAGAAAATTTTCCGCCCCCGTAGGCGCCCTCGCAGAGTCTAGCTAGAGTGAGCTCGTCCATGTCGTCGATGTAGAGGGCGAGTACTTTGGCTGCCAGGGCAGCGTAGCCTTCCTGGGAGAGTAGTTTCGAAAAATCGCTAAGCGTGCGTTTATCCAGTTGGGGGTATTCTTCGGGTAGGTAAAGGCCTCCGTCGGGGGCGAGCCCCTCAAGCAAAATATCGGTAAAAGAGCGGGGTTTGCCGCCGCCGCGGGTAGATACGTAACGCACGGATCCAGTTTACCTTGGCCCCTGGGAAAGAAGTTTGAAGCTGGCCACGAAGGTAGCCCCTCCCAGTTCTGCTTCATCTGCAAGAGTGAGGCTGCCGCCGTGAGCTTCGACTATGGCGTGGGCTATAGATAGGCCGAGTCCCGTTGATTCGCCCGGGCGGCGCGCTGAATCGGCGCGGGCGAAACGGTCGAATATTTTTTGGCGCTCACTCGGGGGCACTCCTGGCCCGTCATCACTAACAGTCAATATCGCCCTGTGCCCATCCCCGCGCAGGCTGACGCGCACATGAGTGCCAGGCGGGGTGTGCTGGTAAGCATTTGCAGTCAGGTTGGCAAAAACCTGGCGTAGTCCCGCCTCGTGGCCTTTGATTTCGATATCTTCGGCGCCCTCGGCAAGATTCAAATCCCACTCATGATCTGGAGCGGCGACGGCGGCGTCAGCTACCGCGTCTACGGCGAGCCCGGCCAGAGGAATATTTTTCACTTCTACCTTCCGCCCCGAATCTATGCGGGCAAGCAACAGCAGGTCCTCTACAAGGGCTCGCATGCGTTCTGCCTCGGAAGCAATCCTAGAGACCGCCTGTCCCGTTTGCCCTTCTAACCCTTGAGCGGACAAAAGCTGGGCATATCCCCCCACTGTCGCCAGCGGAGTGCGCAGCTCATGGGAGGCGTCTGCTACGAATTGACGCAACTTGTCCTCGCTTTTTGCACGCGCAGCCAGAGACTTCTCGACATGTTCGAGGGCGACGTTCAAGGCTTTGGCCATTTCACCGGCTTCAGTTTGGGAGGATGCAAGCTCCGTTGGGGCTCGCGTCGAGAGTACGGCCCCGGACAGATCCTGAGTGGTGACTTGCCTGGCAACTTTTGTCACCGTGCGGATGCCCGCCAGCTCACGGCGCACGAGCACTCGTGCCAGCAACCATGCCAACACTAGCCCCCCGATGCCGTACAGGGCGGAAAGACCCCCGAAAAACACCAGTACGTTGTCAGCCTTCTCTAAAGGTTCTCCGGCTACCACCGCAACGGCGCTCCCGTCCGGAGCAATCATTTTTGCCTTCAGCACGCGGTAGTGTCCCATTCCGCTAATCCAAGTAGAAGTGGGCCCGGGGCGGGCGGCACTAGTAAATTCGTCCGCCTGACTTTTCGAGATCTCGACTATTGTCAGATCCGCGTTCACTTTCCCAGCTAGAACTAACTCCCCTTTGCGGATGATGTGCACCGACCCTCGGGACATACCGGGATTTAGCAGAGAGTGAGACAGGGAACCCTCCGAACCGGTGGGGTCGGCCTTAGTCTCGGCCTGCCCCAACGAGGAGCGCAAAGTGTCGTCTACCTGGCCGTAGAGCACCTGCCGAAGTGTCAACCCGGCTAATCCTCCAACAAATAGCAGCAGGCAAATTCCCACTACCAATACGAGGGCGGGAAGACGTACTCCCAGTGACTGGTAGTTACGCCCTGCCATCGCCGCCCGCCGGTTTCATTACGTAGCCCACTCCGCGCACAGTGTGAATCATAGGCTCCCTGCCGGCATCAATTTTCTTGCGCAGATAGGAAATGTAAAGCTCCACCACATTAGCTTTTCCGCCGAAGTCAAAATGCCACACGGCATCTAAGATTTGGGCTTTTGAAAGGACTTTCGAGGCATTTTGCATCAGATACTCGCACAGGTCGAACTCTGTCTTAGTGAGTTCTATTCCCTCTCCGGCCCGGCGCAATTCATGTCGGTCAACATTCATGACCAAGTCGCCAACTTCTAAAATAGTCTCTGCCTCCTGGGTGGCCAACCCCCCGGAACGGCGCACCAAAGCCTCGAGGCGAGCTTCCACCTCGTCAAGGTTGAAAGGCTTCACCACGTAGTCGTCGGCCCCCGAGCGAAGTCCCGCAACTCGATCCTCGACCGCATCGAGGGCGGTCAACAGCAAGATAGGCAAGTGAGGATCTTCGCGCCGGATACGCTCCATAGCTTCGAGCCCATCCATTCCGGGCATCATGATGTCCAGCACCGCCGCATCCGGGCCTATTTTGCGTGCCGCCTGCACCGCCGCGAAACCATCCGTAACAGCGTGGGTACGCCACCCCCGCGATTGCAGCGCCTGCGACAAAAGATCAGCCAGCATAGGCTCGTCGTCAGCAATCAGCACCAGTGGGGAGCTCCCGTCCTCGTGAAGAGGTAAATGTGACATGCCTTCCTCCCTTTCCCCCTAACTCTATCTGGACTCACTTAGGTCTTACTTGGTCGGCCCTGTGGATGAACTATGAACGATTAATCCCACAGTCACCACCGTGAGGATTTAGCTGAATTTTTCTACCCCCGCGATACACTAGACCGGAAAACGCCGAAGCGCGGAACACCCCCGCGCCCTATTCACGGAGTGTATTTTGACAACTGAACTGAAGATGCTGGCAAATCCTGCGGTACCCGGCAAAGTGAGCCCCGATGGGCTCGAAGAAAAATGGGCAAAAGTTTGGGACGAAAACGGCACCTATGCTTTTGACAACAACGCCGACCGCACCAAGGTGTATTCGATCGATACTCCCCCACCCACGGTATCGGGCTCACTTCACGTGGGGCACGTCTTCAGCTACACCCACACTGACTTGATCGCTCGCTACAAGCGCATGCGCGGATACTCCGTGTTTTACCCGATGGGCTGGGACGACAACGGCCTACCTACAGAGCGGCGCGTACAAAACTACTTTGGGGTGCGCTGTGACCCGTCGTTGCCTTACGACCCCAACTTCGTGCCGCCGCACAACGGTACCGGGAAATCCATCAAAATGCGCGACCAGGTGCCAATCTCCAGGCGCAATTTCATCGAGCTGTGCTGGAAGCTAACTCAAGAGGACGAAAAACAGTTCGAAGCTCTCTGGAGGCAGCTAGGCCTTTCCGTCGACTGGTCGCACACTTATCAGACTATAGGCAAGAAGGCACAGAAAGTTGCTCAGGCAGCGTTCCTTCGCAACCTCAAACGCGGGGAGGCCTACCAGTCTGAAGCGCCCGGGCTTTGGGACGTTACCTTCCAGACCGCAGTTGCCCAGGCCGAACTCGAGGCCCGCGACTACCCTGGCAACTACCACGCGCTGGCCTTCCACCGCACAGATGCGGACGAGGACGTAGTTATCGAAACTACCCGGCCAGAACTTCTAGCCGCCTGCTGCGCGTTGATTGCCCATCCCAACGACGAACGCTACCAGCACCTGTTCGGCAAGACCGTAACTTCTCCCGGTTTTGGGGTCGAGGTTCCGGTGCTAGCGCACCCGGCCGCTGAGATCGACAAGGGTGCGGGCATTGCCATGTGCTGCACCTTCGGCGATCTGACCGACGTGCAGTGGTGGCGCGAACTAGACTTGCCCACGCGCAATATTTTGCGCAAGGACGGGCGCATCATAGCCGAAGTTCCCGAATGGATCACTACCGCTTCTGGGCGCGAACTGTACAAGGAAATGGCGGGCAAGACTACCTTCAGTGCTCGCAAGGCAGTGGTTGAGGCGCTGGCAGCTTCCGGCGAGATGATTGGCGATCCTAAACCCACCCAGCGCATGACTAACTTTTTCGAAAAGGGCGACAAGCCCCTAGAAATTGTGATGAGCCGGCAGTGGTACATCCGCAACGGCGGACGCGACTACACTCGTGAGGGGAAGAAGCAGACTCTAAACGAAGAACTCATCGGCCGTGGCAACGAACTGGATTTTCATCCGGAGTTTATGCATGTGCGCTACGACAACTGGGTGCGTGGGCTAAACACCGACTGGCTTGTTTCTCGGCAGCGTTTCTTCGGAGTACCCATTCCCCTTTGGTACAAGGTCAAGGAAAACGGCGATGTAGACTACGACGCGGTGATCACCCCGTCGGAAGAAAACCTCCCTATAGATCCTTCTACAGATGTTCCCGAAGGCTACAGTGCCGACCAGCGCGGGCAAGCCGGAGGATTTGTCGGTGAGGTAGACATTTTGGACACGTGGGCAACTTCCTCCTTGTCCCCACAAATTTCTGCCGGTTGGCTGTCGGATCCCAAATTGTTTGCAAGTGTCTATCCCATGGATCTGCGCCCTCAGGGGCAGGACATTATTCGTACCTGGCTGTTCTCTACGGTTGCCCGCGCGCACCTGGAATTTGATGCTCTGCCGTTTAGGCATGCCGCGATTTCCGGCTGGATTTTGGACCCTGACCACAAGAAGATGTCCAAGTCTAAGGGAAACGTTGTAACTCCTGCTGGTCTGCTAGACAAGCATGGTTCCGACGCGGTCCGCTACTGGGCTTCTTCGGCGCGTCTTGGTACCGATGCGGCTTTTGAAGAGGCCGAAATGAAGGTTGGGCGGCGTTTGGCCATGAAGCTGCTCAATGCTTCAAAGTTTGCCCTGTCTATGGCTGGCGACCACATCGATTTAGATCCGGCCAAAGTCACCCTGCCCGCCGATCGGGCAATCTTGGCAAGGCTAGTTCAGGTTATCGACAAGGCAACCGAGGCTTTCGAGGCCTACGACCACACGCGAGCCTTGGAACAGGCGGAGACCTTCTTCTGGTCTTTCTGCGACAACTACCTGGAACTTGTGAAGGATAGGGCGAACAATTTCGAGGGCAACTACTCCGAGGCCGACGTTGCTTCTGCCCGGTGCGCCCTCGCCATAGTGGTGGACAACGTGTGCCGCCTGCTTGCGCCCTTCATTCCTTTTGCCGCCGAAGAGGTGTGGTCGTGGTACCGCGAAGGTTCAGTGCACAATTCTCCGTGGCCCGTAACTTCTGCGCTAGAGGGAATCGGCGGTGACGTGACCTTGCTTGAGGCTGCCGGCCAGGCTATGGCCGCCCTGCGCAAGGTCAAATCTGAATCGAAGGTCTCTCAGCGCACCCCGTACCTGCGGGTAAGCCTGGAAGTACCTGCAGATATGATGTCCGCACTCGAAGAAGTACGCACAGATATCGTGGCCTCCGCTAAGATTGAGGGCGAACTAAAGCTTGCGCCCTCGCAGAACGAGTCCGTAACTACAGGCGACTTTGAGCTTGGCGAACCTCCTGCCAAGCGGAACAGGAAGTAACTGCATGAGTCAGTTCCAGTCCGACGAAGAGGCACCCGGCACTAAACCACTTACCGAAGTGGTCGAGTGGACCGGACCCACTTTAGTAAAAGTAGAACCGGATCAGACCGTACCCTGGCTGCTGCGAGACCGTGCTGAGAGAGCTCCTCACCAGGTGCTAATCGACCGCAAATCGCAACTTGGCGGCTCTTGGATCCACTTGTCAGCAGCGGAATTCCTTGCCGAGGTCAACTCGGTGGCTGCGGGTCTGATTGGGATGGGGCTCCAGCCCGGCGACCGCATGGCTATTATGGCGCATACCAGTTATGAGTGGACTCTGCTGGATTTTGCTTCCCAGAGCGCCGGGCTCGTGTTGGTGCCGATTTACGAGACCGATTCGGCCGAGCAAATTGCCTGGATTTTAGAGGACGCAGATCCCGCTTTGGTAGTTACCGAAACTACCGTGCTCAAGCGACTGGTTTTATCCGTGAAAGACAAGGGAAAGTCTCTGAAGAAGATACTTTCTTTTGACGATTCGGCGATCATCCAGATTCTGGAAGTGGGACGCAAGGTGCTTCCTGAAGAGGTCGACCAGCGGGTTGCCGAGCTCACTTGCGACGATCTTTCATCTATTGTCTATACTTCTGGTACTTCGGGGCGTCCCAAAGGCGTCGAGCTGACCCACGGCAATTTTTCGTACTTGGCCTTAAACGGCATGAAGTGGATGTCCGAGATCGCGGCTCCCAAATCCTCCAGGCTGTTGCTCTTCTTGCCCTTGGCACACGTTTACGCACGTTTTCTGCAGATGTTCCAGGTTGCCGGCAATGGGGTGCTCGGGCACACTCCCAACACAGCTAACTTGCTTGGGGATTTGGCATCGTTCCGCCCTAGCTACATTCTGGCGGTTCCCCGAGTTCTCGAGAAGATTTACAATGCTGCGGAGGCCAAAGCTGATGCACATACAATTACTAGGCGCATGTTTGCCGGGGCGGTCAAGACCGCTATTGAATATTCGGAGGCTTTAGATACCGAAGAGGGCCCTTCCCGCGGCCTTAAGGCGCGACGGGAATTCTACGATAAGTTGGTCTTCCACAAGATCACTAAACTATTGGGGCCCAACGCCAAATACGTGATTTCGGGTGGAGCTCCCTTGGGCCGCCGCCTCGGCCATTTCTTCCGCGGCATTGGGGTAACCATCTTGGAAGGCTACGGCCTCACCGAGACTAACGCTCCTCTTGCGGTAAATACTCCCCGGCTAACTAAGATCGGCACTGTCGGCCCGCCTATTGCCACCGTCAAGGTCCGTATCGCAGACGATGGCGAAGTGCTTGTTAAGGGCCCGTCTGTCTTTAGGGGCTACCACAACGCTCCTGAGCTGACGCGCCAGTCTTTCACCGAGGACGGGTATTTCCGCAGCGGTGACATTGGTTCTTTGGACATGGACGGTTACCTATCGATTACCGGCCGCGCCAAGGAAATTATTGTTACTGCCGGTGGCAAGAATGTGGTTCCTTCCACGTTGGAGGATTCGCTGCGCGGGCACCCGCTAATTAGCCAAATCATGGTGGTAGGCGACCAAAAGCCGTTTATCTCGGCACTGGTTACCTTAGATACCGAGATGCTGCCCAAGTGGCTCAAAAACAGGTCACTGCCGCCTATGGACGTTACCGACGCGGCCCGCCACCCCGAAGTGCTCGCCGCGCTCGACCGGGCCATTGCCCGAGCAAACAAACAGGTTTCGCGGGCAGAGTCGATTCGGAAAATAAAGGTACTGTTAACCGACTTTACTGTGGAAAACGGGCTGCTAACCCCGTCCTTGAAGGTAAAGCGAAACGAGGTCCTGAAACGCTACGCAGACGAGGTCGCCGAAATCTACGCCTCGAAGAAATAAACAGAGTTCTTGGGGGGAGCCAGCACTGGCTCCCCCCAAAAAAACTATTTCTTAGCTACCTCGTCGCGAATACGCACGTGGTGGTGGATGACCTCGTCCACTATGAAACGCAAAAATTTCTTCTCAAACTCGGGATCTAAGCCGGACTCAGCAGCTAACTCCTGCAACCGAGCCACCTGCCGTTGTTCGCGGTCCGGGTCAGCCGGGGGCAGATCTAGCCTAGCCTTTAAAACTCCCACTTTTTCGGTGCACCGGAAACGCTCTGCCAATATGTGCACCAGGGCAGCATCAATATTGTCGATTGTGGCTCTCAATTGCACCAGCTCTGGGGGAATATCCTCAGGCTCTTTCAGAGTCCTATCGGCACTCACTACGCGCTCCGTTCTTCCCGCCTGACCGAAGGATCCTCCCTCACAAGTCTTGCGGTTTCTCCGTTGGTGATTACCTCGGGGGTAATAACCACTTCAGTTACTGTGGGATCTGACGGTACTTCAAACATGGTAGTTTTCAAAACTGATTCCATAATCGAAGAAAGACCGCGCGCACCAGTGCCCTGCGCCGACGCCAACTTAGCTATCTCCCTGAGTGCCTCGGTAGTGAACGTAAGTTTTACGTCATCTAGCGCAAACAGCGACACGTACTGTTTAACCAGCGCATTTTTTGGCTCCGTGAGTACCCGCATAAGGGCTGCCTCGTCGAGCGCGCTCACGGTTGTGAGCACGGGCAGGCGCCCCACAAACTCGGGAATCATACCGAACTTGTGCAAATCTTCGGTGGTCACTTGCGCGTACAGATCCCCGTGTTCAGCCTTGGACTTTAGATCCGAACCAAATCCGGTCCGGCGTTTACCTAGACGCTCCTGCACTATATCCTCAATGCCCGCGAATGCTCCCGCAGCAATAAACAAGATTCCCGACGTGTCGATTTCCAAGAATTCCTGGTGCGGGTGTTTGCGTCCGCCCTGCGGAGGCACAGAAGCCACTGTGCCCTCTATAATCTTCAGCAGTGCCTGCTGCACGCCCTCACCCGAGACATCGCGAGTAATGGAAGCATTTTCACCCTTGCGGCCGATCTTGTCGATTTCGTCTATGTAGATTATGCCGCGCTCGGCACGCTTGATATCGCCATCTGCGGCTTGAATCAGTTTCAACAAAATATTTTCGACGTCTTCGCCAACGTAGCCCGCCTCGGTCAAAGCCGTAGCGTCAACAATAACGAAAGGTACCCGCATCATGCGGGCCAGCGATCTAGCTAGGTGGGTTTTCCCTGTTCCAGTTGGTCCGAGCATCAAAATGTTCGACTTGGTCATATCCAGATCGATGTCTTTTCCGCCGTCGCGTGCACGCACCCGCTTGTAGTGGTTGTATACGGCAACTGCAAGAGAACGCTTGGCACTGTCTTGGCCAATAACGTACTGGTTCAAAAAATCGTAGATTTCGCGCGGTTTAGGGATGCGGTTTAAATCCTGTGGTTCGCTGTGGCTAAGCTCTTCCTCGATAATTTCGACACACAGCTGAATACACTCGTTGCAAATATAGACCCCCGGCCCCGCAATGAGCTTGCGAACCTGCTTCTGAGATTTGCCGCAAAACGAGCATTTCAGAAGATCAACGCTTTCAGCGGACGTGGCCACCTTTTCCCCTCCCTATCGTCAAGATCTACACTACGCAGAAAGCGGGTGAAGTGCGAGATGCCACGCACTTCACCCGCCAATCAGCGCAATGTTTTAATCCTGCAGGCGCTTCACTTTGCGCGAGGCCAAAACCTGGTCGATCAAACCATAATCCTTAGCCTGCTCGGCGGTGAGAATCTTGTCGCGTTGAGTATCAGCATGAATCTGTTCGGCGGTGCGATTCGAGTGCCGCGCCAAAGTTTGATCCATCCATTCGCGCATACGATCTATCTCGTTAGCCTGCACCTCGATATCGGAAGCTTGTGCATACCCTCCCTGGCCGGCAAGAGCCGGTTGGTGGATCAAAACTCGAGCATTAGGCAGCGCCAGACGACGTCCAGGGCTGCCAGCAGCCAGCAGTACCGAAGCCGCCGAGGCAGCCTGACCGAGGCACACAGTCTGAATCTCGGGTTTGATGTACTGCATCGTGTCGTAGATAGCCGTCATAGCAGTAAAAGATCCGCCGGGGCTGTTGATGTACATAGTGATCATCGAATCGGGATCTTGCGATTCGAGTACGAGCAACTGTGCCATCACATCGTCGGCAGAGGCATCGTCGACCTGCACTCCAAGGAAAATGATGCGATCTTCAAACAGCTTCGTGTAAGGATCCGAGCGCTTAAAACCGTAGGCTGTGCGCTCCTCAAACTGCGGCATCACATAGCGGGCCTGCGGCAACGAAGCTGCAAATTCCATATTGTTCATTTTTGCCCCCTACTTGGTAGTACCAGCGTTGATGGCAGAGGCGTGCTCCACCACGTGATCTACGAACCCATACTCAAGTGCCTCTTGGGCAGTAAACCACTTGTCACGATCAGAATCGAGCTCAATCTGCTCGAGCGACTTGCCAGTGCGGTCAGCGGTAATTTGAGCCAGAGTGCGCTTCATCTGCAAGATCAGATCGGCGTTGATGCGGATGTCCGCTGCTGTACCGCCGATTCCGCCCGAAGGCTGGTGCATCATAACTCTAGCGTGAGGAGTAATGTAACGCTTTCCGGGCGCTCCCGCAGTTAGCAGCAACTGCCCCATGGAGGCCGCCAGCCCCACTGCCACAGTAGCCACATCGGGCTGCACCAACTGCATGGTGTCGTAAATAGCCATACCACCTGTAACAGAACCACCCGGACTGTTGATGTACAAGAAAATATCCGCCTCGGGATCCTCGGCAGCTAGAAGCAACATCTTGGCACAAATCTCGTTTGCATTCTCGTCTTCGACAGCAGAACCGAGCCAGATAATGCGTTCTTTTAGTAAACGCTCAAAAACAGCGCTCCCAGGCGCCCCCGGAGCCGGTTGATCGGCAGCTACTGGATTACTCACGTGCATCCTCCATAGGTCTATTTCATCGCTAGGTAATACGGTACCTACATCAGAGCCCTTTTCATGAACCAGAGCCCCGCTTTTCGCTATTGGCACAGGCCAGGGTTCAGGCACAAAGAAGGTGGGGGTTAAACCCCCACCTTCTATCGAAAGCCTACTTTTCCTCTTCGGTCTCTTCGTCTTCCGCAGCCTCTTCGGCAGCTGCGGCGGCAGCTGCCTCAGCAGTCGCCTTGGCCTCTTCCTCGGCCGGGTCCTTAGTGAACTCAGACAGGTCCACCTCGTTGCCGTCCTCGTCCTCGACCTTTACTTCGCGCAGCACCGCAACCAGTGCCTTGTTGCGAGCCATGTCGCCTGCCATCGCAGACATCTGCTGCTGAGCGTTGTCGCCGGACAGCAGCTGGGAGGGATCCACCCCGTAAGCCTGCGCAGTCTGGAAAACGAATTGAAGCAGCTCCTGCTGGGAAACCTGAACGTTCTTCTGAGCAACCAACTTGTCGAGTAGCAGCTGATCCTTCAAAGAAGCCTCAATAGCCTTCTTGGCCTCTTCCTTTTCCTCGTCAGTGGAAGAATCCTTCACACGAGCCTCGAGCTCAGCCTTCAAAATATCCTCGGGCAGCGGCACCTCAGTATTGTCGCGCAGGTGCTCCAGAACCTTGTCGCGGGCCTGCACGGCCTGCTCGCCAGCCTTGCCCTTCTCGACGTTCTTGCGCAAATCCGCACGCAGCTCGCCGATGGTGTCAAACTCGGAAGCCAGCTGGGCAAAATCGTCGTCCGCCTCGGGCAGCTCGCGCACCTTGACAGAACGCAGCTTCAGGTGAACCTTGCCAGCCTCGCCCTCGTGCTCGCCACCACGCATGGTGGTGTCGAAATCGGTTTCCTCGTCGGCAGACATGCCCTCTAGGGCATCGTCCATACCCTCCATCATGGAGCCAGAGCCAACCTCGTACGAGACGCCAGAAACCGAATCGATTTCCTCACCGTCGACAGAAGCGTTCATATCGATAGAAACAAAGTCGCCCTTCTGCGCCGGCCGGTCAACACCCTTCAGCGTACCGAAGCGGGCGCGTAGGCGATCGAGCTCTTCCTCGACATCGTCGTCGCTAACCGAGATCGAGTCAACCTTGATCGAAAGATCTTTAGTCGAAGCAATCTCAAACTCGGGCATGATCTCGACTTCAGCGGTAAATACCAGCTGTTGGTCTTCACCCTCGCCAGTAGGAATGTCGGTTACCTCGATGGCTGGTTGTGCCAGCGGCTGCACTTCAGCCTCGGAAAGAGCCTGGCCGTAGAAATCCGACAACTTCGAGTTGATAGCCTGCTCCACCACGTAGGCGCGACCAATGCGCCGGTCGATGATCTGTGGAGGCACATGCCCCTTGCGGAAGCCAGGAACATTGACCTGCTGGCCAATCTCCTTATATGCCTTATCCATTGCGGGCTTTAGCTCTTCAGCTGGAACCTCGACGGTCAGCTTGACCTTGGTCTTCGCAAGGTTTTCAACAGTGGTCTTCACAGTTTCGAACTCCAAATGTGTTTACGTTATTCCGGCTAAACTGCCAATCCCTCTGATACTAAAGCAAAACCACCCCTATGCGAAAACGAGAACTAGCAGTGTGATCTGTTACGCCTTTTTCTAGCCCCTTAATTAATAGCAGTATGCCGGCCTGGTCCGCGTCCTTTTATCGAGACAGACGGTTGCACGAGCAATTTTGCGTCGCTAACATTGTCCGCATGGCTAAGAACACCTTCGCACAGCAGTTTGCCGGCTCGGCTATGAACTCCTGCATGTGCATGTGTATGTGTCAGTGCCGAATGTGCCGCTAGTTGATTTTTCCTAGCTCTTACAGGCGATAAGCCTAACTTTTCTCCCCCAGCCGCCGGACTAGTGTATCCGCGCGCTTCCCCCTACCAAGACTGGACTACAACCATGCCTATACCCGATACTCCCCTGTCCTTCGCTACCCGCGTCGTCAACGACTACTCCGCAAGCCGCCCCTCCGAAGAATACGGGGCAGTCATTCCCCCGATTTACCTGGCCTCTACCTTTGCTCAGCCTACCGACGGCACCAGCCCCGTCTACGGTTACCAGCGCAGCGGAAACCCTACCCGCGGAGCAGTAGAATCCGCCCTCGCCTACGTAGAAGGCGCCCGGCACTGCCTAGCTTTTGCCACTGGAATGGCTGCGAGCGCAACTATTTTCTCTTCGTTACACACCAATCAGCGAGTGCTGCTAACCTCTTCCGTCTACGGCGGCACCTTCCTATTTGCCCAACAATTTTTCGCAGCCCGCGGGATTAGCGCTGATTTTGTGGAAGACTTCAACTCTCTGCAAACGATTCCGGAAGACACTGGCCTGATCTTCCTAGAGACGCCAACAAACCCCACGTTGCGTGTCACCGACATCGCTCACGTTGTCCAGCTGGCCAAACAAGCGGGCGCCAAAGTGGTTGTCGACAATACGTTTTCCACTTCCTACATTCAAGACCCCCTAAAAGAGGGCGTTGACGCGGTCGTCTACTCGGGAACTAAGTATCTGGCAGGGCATTCAGATGCGCTCGCCGGATTCATTTTGACCAACGACCACACTTGGTACGAATCCCTCAAAATAGCTTCAAAAGCCCTGGGAAATCCCCTCTCACCGTTCGATTCATATTCAGTAATTCGAGGATTAAAAACACTGGCAATACGCCTCGATAGAGCCCAGCAAAACGCTCTCGAACTGCGCAAATTTTTAGCAAACCACCCCGCGGTAGAACGGGTCTTAGCACCCGGATGGTTCTCGGAACAAGAAAAGGAAATTCACCGGCGGCAATCCCGCGGCGACGGTGCCCTCTTTTCGTTCGAGCTCAAAAAGGGGATCAACTTTTTCGACTTCGCTGCTCACCTGAAACTTATTCGTTTTGCCGTTTCATTGGGATCGGTAGAAACCCTTATCTGCCATCCCGCCACTATGATCCATGAAAACCTGACTCCCGCCGAACGGGCCAAGGCAGGGATCTCGGATCAGCTGTTGCGACTCGCCGTAGGAATCGAGGACGTAGCAGATTTGCGCGCCGATTTAGCCGGAGCGCTGTCTTTTGTAACCCCAGAAAAATAAATGAGGAAAAATGAAAAAAATACTACGATTTTTTGCCGCTGGAGCAGTAGCTGCCATAGCGCTGAGCGGGTGCTCTTCCAACGCCTCGGATCCAGTCAAAAAGATTGAATCAGAAGGAAAAATAAGGGTGGGCATCGAAGGTACTTTCGTGCCATATGGCTACCACGATAATTCCGGCAAACTAGTTGGCTTCGAGGTTGAAATCGCCGAGCTCATAGCCAAAGATCTAAAGGTAAAGCCCGATTTTGTAGAAACAAAATGGGATTCCCTGATCGCCGGCTTAGACACCAACAAGTACGACATTGTTATCAACAACATCAACCCTACTGAAGAGCGCAAGCAAAAGTACGATTTCACCACTCCGTACGCCATTTCGCGCCCACAGATCCTGGTGAAGAAGGGCTCTGGAATCACAAAGCTCGCCGATCTGAAATCGAAGAAGTGCGCACAGACTCCGTCCTCCGACTACGGCCAGACCGCTAAAAAGGCAGGCGCTGAAATTGTTCCTTCGCAGGGCTTTTCCGAATCCACGCAGTTACTTGTAAATGGCCAGGCTGACTGCACAGTAAACGACGTGGTGACCATTGCCGACTATCTGAAGAAGAACAAAGACAAGCCCCTAGAGGCTGTATCCGTCCCCGAGGCCGAACCGGTAAAAATCTCGATCATGCTCGCTAAGAAGCAGGACTCGCTAAAGAAGAAGCTTAACGAGTCCATCACCAAGGGCCTGCAAAACGGCTCCTACGCCAAGATATTCGACAAATACATCGGCGAAGATATTTCGCCCAAGTAAGGTTCACCATGCATACAATCTCGCTTTGGATTGAGTCATTCCCTCAGCTGCTGGCAGCAACTGTAAAAGTGACTATTCCTCTTTCACTTATTTGTTTCGCGATTGCCTTAGTGCTGGGGATAGCTACCGCTCAGCTACGACTGTCAAGGTTTGCGGTGGGGCGAACCATAGCGCGATTTTATGTATGGATTTTCAGGGGCACCCCCGTGCTCGTCCAGTTATTCATCGCATTTTTCGGCCTCCCCAAGATAGGAATTTCTCTTACTGCATGGGCGGCGGCAATAATAACTTTTTCGTTGAATTCTGGCGCCTATATTGCCGAGGGCGTGCGCGGGGCCCAACTTTCTCTTCCCAAAGGCCAGTGGGAGGCTGCTTCTACGCTGCGGCTGAGCCACTGGCAAACGCTGCGCTACGTTATTGGACCCCAAATTTGGCGCATTGCGCTGCCGCCTCTGGGCAACGAGTTCGTGAATTTAGTCAAATCCACTTCCCTAGCATCTGTAATTACTCTGTCAGACGTGCTCCAAATCGGCCAGCAGATAACGGCCCGCACCTACGAGCCACTAATCCTTTACACCGAAGTGGCACTTATCTACCTGCTCATTTGTACGGCTCTTAGCTGGGGACAGGCATATTTAGAAAAGAGAACCTCGAGGTATGTGATAACCAATGATTAAACTGGAAAACTTGTCAAAAACTTTTGGCGGAAAAATACGTGCCCTCGACAAAGTCTCGGCTAACTTTGAGCCCGGGAAAACTACGGTCATAGTGGGTCCTTCAGGTTCAGGCAAATCTACCCTTCTTAGAACGCTAAATCTACTCGAGACACCCGACGAGGGCGAGCTAACTGTCGAAGGCACTACGCTACGTTTTCCCCACAAAGTAACGCGGGCAGAAAAAGCCGAAATTCGCAAGCATTCTGCAACCGTTTTCCAGGGTTTTCACCTCTTCCCCCACCTCACTGTGCGGCAAAACGTGGAACTCGCTCCCCGCCTGCACGGCACTGAGCTGACCACTCAAACCCTGTCCTTACTGGAGGACGTGGGCATGGCAGGGAAAGCAGACGCCTACCCGGCCTCGCTTTCGGGAGGGCAGGCCCAGCGCGCCGCTATTGCTCGAGCCATGGCTTTAGAGCCGAAATATTTATTTTGCGACGAGCCCACCTCGGCGCTAGATCCAGAATTGGCCGCCGAAGTCTCCAAGGTACTCACCAAGCTATCCGGCCGCGGGCAGGGGCTAGTGGTAGTGACTCACGACATGTCATTCGCTCGTCGAGTCAGCGACCACATCCTGTTTCTGATCGACGGATCGCTATATTTTTCAGGCACAGCTGATCAGTTCTTTACCTCAACCGACGAACGCATCGTGCAATTTCTGTCAGTATTCGACATATAGATTCGATACTTAGTGTTCGTCCCGAACCCCAAACCAGCCCCGCGCGGCGCGGCGAGCCTCCTCAGTTAGTTTTGAAAATGGGTAAGGTTCGCCGCCGCCCTCTTTAACAGCTGTTTCTAGCTTGTCTCGCAAAAGCCACACATAAGCCGGATTACACCCCGGTTCGAGCCTGAGAGTATCCCGGGTAGTGCGCAGATCTAGCCCCGCCCGGGCTGCCAATTCCTCAACACTCAGGCCGGAAAGTTCCAGATTCTTCGCCAACTCGGCAACGGTATTTGCTTTCTCGAGACGGTTTAGCAAGAAGCCTCTATTCACAGGGGTCAGTTTTTGACAGTCTACCTCTATCAATCTTGTATATCGAACGGGCCCACTGCAATGCCTCCAAGTCGTGGGTGACCATCAAAACCGCGCTGGCTCTCTTGGCTTGCTTAGCAAGCAGGTCCATCACCAGCCCAGTAGATTCTGCATCCAGGTCGCCGGTCGGCTCATCGGCAATGATCAGCTTCGGCTCATTCACAAGCGCTCTAGCAATAGACACGCGCCGAAGTTCCCCGCCCGACAGCTCGTTGGGCCTAGCGAGTGTAAGCTCTTCCACTTTCAAGGCTTTTAACAGTTCGAGGGCGTGATCTAGCACTTCCCCCTCACTTCGGCCGGCAATAGCAGCCGGCAAGAGCACATTTTGCAGTATGGTGAGCGATCCCAACAGACTAGACTGCTGAGTTACATATCCGACTGCGCAGTTGCGCAAATGCGATATCTCCCGATCGGTTAGGCCGGATAGCTCTTGGCCGCAAATACGTACGGTGCCTGCAGTCGGTTCCAATATTCCAGTCAGCAGGTTGAGTAAGGTGGTTTTCCCATTGCCGGACCTGCCCACGACAGCTACAAAATCGCCCTCGTCTATTTGCAAATCTACAGAATCTACCGCCGCGAAAGTCTTCCCGCGCCTTTCGAACTCACGGCTGAGCCCACGCGCCTGTAAAATCATCCTAGTCTCCTGCCCTCAAAGTCAGATACGTTTCTTTAGAAAGCATCTTCGCGCCGGCAAGCGCTGCCGCAATCACGGATGTCAACATTGCAAACAGTAGGCAGGCGGCACCTAAACCAATGCCTTCTGCCCAGCCTGTGGGCAAATAGGGCAGCTGCATATTTGCCTGTATGAGGGTGGCAAACGGATACATCAGGAGGGCTCCCAAGAAGACTCCGATTAGCCCTCCTGCCAAACCGAGTATTGCCGATTCACTCATGAGCAGCTTCACCAATTCTAGGCGCCGGGCTCCCAGAATGCGAAGGGTGGCGAGTTCTTTCGCACGCTCGTTGGTCATCGCCGAAAACACGGCAACGAGCACGATCGTTCCGGTGAGCCAAAACAGGCCAAGAAAAGCAAATAGGTAGTTGGTGGTGCTGGCCAGTGAAGCCTTCATCTTCGAAGTCATTCCCGCCGGAGTTACAGCCCCTACCTCGCGCATGTCTCCCATAGCGTTGATGTAAGCCGCAACGTCCTCGGCCTGGTAGCCTTTTTCGACCTCAACCAGCACATTAGATACGGCATGGTCGACATTTTGCACTGCCGGATGGCCCACCAACGCCGAGTAGGACACCACCATAGCGGTAGTGGCTTTATTCACAAACACCGAATTGTCGAAGCTGGTGCCAGTGGGTGCTAGGTGAGCCGCGACCGGAAATTCATGGTTGAAAAGCTTTATACTCCCCCGCTCTGATGGAACCACGTTCGCTCCTGCAATAACCTGGCCGTCTTCGAGCGTCTTCGAATACTGCGAGCGAATCCAAGGGGCTATTACGAAATCGGTCTTGGGGTCGAACCCAATGATCTGCAGCTGGCTGGCACAGCAACTAGCCTTGAGCGAGGAAATGTATGTCTGCGTGGTAACGGATTTGACCCCGGCCACCTTCTTCACTGAAGAGGTAGGATCCTTCTTGAAGTAGAAGGTACCCGGATTTCCCTTCGTGAAGATTCCCGCAGCTTCCTTTTCAGCCCCCTTGGGCACCACCATGATGTCGGCGCCCATGCGTTCTTGAACGCTAGTAAGCCCTGCCTTCAAGCTGAGCGCAGCTAGCGAGCCTCCAAAAAAGACGAAGGAAAGGACAGCCACCACAATTAACAAGCCGGCAGTGCGCGCAGGCTTGGCAGATAGATTCTTTTGCGGCAGCTTACCTAAGGTGACCAGGTTGTTTGACATATCTACTTCGTTTCAGACCCAGCGCGCAGGTCGAAGTAGGCAACTACAGCGCTGATGACAATCGCGAGCACGGAAAGCACCAGCAAAGTCGGCCGTGTAACTGAATGACAATGCATCATTGCCATCCCGCACACCCCGATCAGCTTCGTAACGATTGCGATCTCGAGGGCGCCGACCAGTACCACCGCAAGGGAAAGTCCAGCGCGGACCTTCGTCGAAACGAAGAAGGCCAGGAGGCCGAGTAGCGCAATCACGATGCCGATTCCCAATGATGCCTGGGCGGTCCAGTGGCATGCCATATAGTTGCCCGGTTCTCCCTGGCACACGGGGGCAAAGGTGCGAGGTGCAATTGCAATCAAGATTCCCAGAACTATTGGGGAAATAGCTCCGATGAGTTTAGTTTTCATTTTTTCTCTTTCGCAGTCTGGCATAGACAAAAAGATTGTGGCCCACTCCCAAGCAAAAAAGCAAGGTAAGCCTTACCTTTTTCTGTTTTTCGTTGGAAAGGTCACAATCGCTTTCGTTTTACACTTGACCAGCAGAAACATATCTTGCCACGGCACCTTAGAGTTCGCCCGCAAGTTCTCCGCCGGCAGACTTCTTCAAGCAGACCAGCATGCTGTGCAGATTTTGCGGCATTTGTAGTTCATTTGCCAGATTGCGGTATGCCGCTGATTCACACAAATGGGTTGATGGGCTAGGCTCTTGCCCTTGGAGCGAGTGACGGGAATCGAACCCGCGTCATCAGCTTGGAAGGCTGAGGTTTTACCATTAAACTACACTCGCGTGTTCGCTCTTTAGCGACTGGATCAGTGTAGCGTACTGCTTCCGATTTTGCTAATTGGCTTGGATTTTTTAGTTTCAGCCTATCTGGGGTATATTGTACGGGCCGCGGGGTGTGGCGCAGCTTGGTAGCGCGCTTGCTTTGGGAGCAAGATGTCGCAGGTTCAAATCCTGTCACCCCGACGAGTGAGGTCAAAAAGGCGGGAGCGGGAGCTTCCGTCTTTTTTGCGCCGAGGGAGGATGGGGTCGTAGTGAGTAAGACGAGCGAATA